>CAWGIW010000006.1:0-546157 GCA_963822825.1 uncultured Actinomycetes bacterium
TCTCGAAGGTCCGGATGCCACGCTCGCAGAGGATGACCTGCTGGTTGCCCTGCGCGACCACGTAGTCGGCCGCCGCCAGCCATTCCTCGATGGTGCTGGACAGCCCGCGCTTGAGCAGCACCGGCCGGTCAACCGTGCCGAGCTCGCGCAGCAGGTCGAAGTTCTGCATGTTTCGCGCGCCGACCTGGAGAATGTCGGCCGCCTTGGCCATCCGCTGCACCTGGCCGGCCGCCGCCACCTCGGTGACCACCGGAAAGGCCGGCCTCACGTCCCGCCGCGACCAGCAGGTCCAGCCCCTCCCACCCGAGCCCCTCGAATGAGTCCGGCGACGTCCGGGGCCGGAACACCCCGCCGCGCAGGACGTGCGCGCCATGATCACGGACGAACCTCGCGATGGCGGTGATCTGCTCACCGCTCTCGACCGCGCACGGCCCCGCCATCACGACGAAGCCGTCGCCGCCGATGAGCGTGTCGCCGACCCGGATCACCGTGTCAGGCTGCCGGGCCGCCCGGTGGACCAGCATGTGCGGCCGGAGCTGGCCCACGGCGGGCGGCTCAGCCGCGGCGACCGCTTCCAGGGTCTCGGCCGGGGACTCGCCGGCCTGCGGGCCCGGCAGGTCGCCCTGGCGCGCCGGGTGGCGCAGCGCCTTGGCCGGGTAGCTGCCCAGGACCTTGATGTAGAGCGCCGCCGACCGGAGTTCGTCGAGGGCGGCCGCGGTCCGCGGGTCGGCGGTGTTGCCTTCGAAATCCAGGAAGAACACGTACTCCCAGGGGCGGCCCGGCCGGGGCCGGGACTCCAGCTTGGTCATCGAGTGGCCGCTGCCCGACAGCACTTCGAGGCAGCGCAGCAGAGCGCCTTCCTCATGCTTGGTCGCCAGGATCAGGCTCGTCTTGGCGGGAATCCGCACGTCGACGTCGGCCAGCGCGGCCGCGAGCACCACGAACCGCGTGTAGTTGTCCTCGGCGTCGGCGATATCGCGGCGCAGCACGACCAGGCCGTGCGCGGCCGCGGCCTCCGGGGATCCGATCGCCGCGAGGCCGGGATCATCTGAGTCCGACACCGCCTGCATCGCGCCGGCGGTGTCGAAATAGCTGGTCGGGACCACATGCGGCAGCGAGTGCAGGAACTGCGAGCACTGCTCGAGGCCTTGCGGATGGGACAGGACCTGGCTCAGCGCGGACAGCGGGACGTCGGACATGGCGGCCAGGCAGTGGTTGACCTTCCAGGTCTCCTCGCCCACGATGAACAGCTCGTGCTCGCGCAGCAGGGCGTAGACCTCGTTGATGCTCCCGGCGGTGGTGTTCTCTATCGGCAGCACAGCGAGATCGGCGTCACCGGCCAGCAGCGCCCCGGCGGCTTCGCGGAACGTCCGGTAGCCGGTCAGGTCACCCTCGAGCCCGCGGCCGGCCAGGTATTTCTGCGCCGCGCCATGACTGTAGGCGTGCGGTGCGCCCTGGAACGCGACCTGAACCTGGCCGCCGCGGTCGCCATCCAGGTGCCGCGCCTGCTGGGCCACCGAGTCGCTGATGAGCTCGCGGAAGATCCTGCGCACCAGGCTGGCGGACACGCCGAGATCCATGGCCAGGGCCTCGACGCCGTCCAGCACCCGGCGCTCACGGTCGGTGTCCTGGATGCCTGCCGCGCCGCGTTCCTTGACCTTCGCGATGGCCGCGATCACCTCGTGGCGCTGCGCGATCAGCCGGACGATCCCGCTGTCAACGTCGTCCAGGCTCTGCCGCAGGCCCGCCATGTCGGGCTGTTGCTCGCTCACTCGCCTTTGCTCCCAGTCGGTTCCGTCATTCCACTACCGCTCCTGCCGAGTGCCCGTCCGACCCTACCCGCGGTGATCCTTTCCCGCCGGGCCCGTTTCTCCGCGAAATGCCCTGGCGGCCAGCGGGCAGGCGGCTGTCTGGGTGGCTCAGCCGCCGCGCGGGGGAGCGTTGACAATGGTATGGGCGTCGGTTCTACTGGCAGGCAAGCGCATGATTCACCCATGGTCTCGCAGGTCTACGGCCGGAAGGTGGACCGCATGGCGGAAGGGTTCAGGCACGGTCCGGCGGTCCCGCCTGGCCCAGGTGACGACGAGATTACCCAGATCTTTTCGGGTCGTGAGACGGTCACGCGGCCTGGCCGGCCTGGCCGGCCTGGCCGGGCTGGCCGGCCTGGACTGACGGCGGAGCGCGTCTGGCGTACCGGCCGTCCGCCCACGCCGCCGCGGCGACCGCATCGGCTGCGCTGGCTGTTCAGCCCGGCGGTCACGGTGATCTTGCTGGCGGCCAGCGGTGTGGCGCTGTACGGACGGCTGCATCACGCGCCGTTACAGGTGATTGGCGTGGTGATCGCGCAGCAGACGCGGACCAGTTGCGGTGTTGATGTGACGGGGCGGATCACTACGAATGGTTCGGCCGGGATGGTCTCGTATCAGTGGCTGTTCCGGCCGGGCCGGGAGCGAGCCCAGCCGCTGAGCCAGTCGGTCACCGCGGGGCAGCGTGCCGTCTACGTGACCGTCGCCGTCGAGGGCAGCGGCCACGGCAGCGCGTCGCAGACGGTCACCTTGCAAGTCCTCGGCGCTGATCCAGGAAACGCGTCGGCCAGGGTGGCCCTGCGATGCTGATCGCCGTGCCGCAGTGGACTGTTCCCGGCTATACCGGGCTGAGGGCGCTGGGCTCAGGCGGGTTCGGGGAGGTGACGCTGGCCCGTCACGACACCTCCGGTGTCCTGGTAGCGATCAAATACCTGCGCCCTGACCTTCTGGCCGACCTGGAGTTCGCCGAGATGTTCCGCGGCGAGGCGGCCGTGCTGGCCGCCCTGGATGACCCGAACGTCGTCCGCCTGTATGAGTACGTCGAATCACCCTCGGGCGCCGCCATCGTCATGGAACTCATCAACGGCGTCACGCTGCACGAAATCCTGGCCCACCAGGGCAGCACCACCGCAGAGGCGGCTCTCGCCGTGCTCCAGGGCTCACTGATGGGCCTCGCCGCCGCCCACCAGCGCGGGGTCGTGCACCGCGACTACAAGCCCGCCAACGTCCTCGTCACCGGCGAGGGCACCAGCACGCTGACCGATTTCGGCCTGGCCGCCCGCACCGGCGACCGGCCGGTCCCGGCCGGCACGTTACGGTACGCGGCGCCCGAGCAGATCGCCGGCGCCCCGGCCAGCCCGGCCAGCGACGTCTACTCCGCCACCGCCACCTTCTACGAATGCCTCACCGGCCGCCCGCCGTTCAGCGGAGGATCCGCCGAACTCCTCCGCCAGCACCGCTCCGACCCCGTACCCCTCGACCCCGTCCCCGGACCGCTGCGGCCGCTGATAACCGCCGGGATGGCCAAAAACCCCCGGCGCCGCCCCGCCGACGCGGCCACCTTCATCACCGAACTCCAGGCCATTGCGCCCGCCGCCTACGGCCCCGACTGGGAAGACCGCGGCCGCTCCCACCTTGGCGAAGCATCACTCATGCTGGCCGCGCTATGGCCATCTGAACCACCGCCCGCAGCGCAGGGGACCACGGTGCACCGGACCAGCCTGTTCCGGCACAGCGCCCCCGTCAAAGCGGCCGTCGCCACCGGCATCGCCGCCATAGCCGTAGCCACCGGCACAGCCCTCGCCGCCAGCAATTCACACCAGCCCCACCCCACCAGCCACCCGGCCACAGCGGTGCATCCGGTCCTGCTCCAGCAGACGCCGCCGAAATCCGCTTCGACCTCGCCGCCGCCGACCTCGGCGCCGGCATCCCCCCCGATCTCACCGTCGCCGGCCCCTGCGATCTCGCCGCCACCGTCTACTTCGCCGTCGCCGTCCTCGCGCCCGCCATCCTCGCGCCCGCCGCCTCGCGCCCGCCGTCTTCGCCGCCGCCGCCCTCGCCCCCGCCGCCCTCGCCCCCACCGTCCTCGCCCCCACCGTCTACTTCGCCGCCGCCCTCGCCCCCACCGTCCTCGCCCCCACCGTCTACTTCGCCGCCGCCCTCTGCTTCGGCACCGTCGTCTACTTAGGCGGCGACGGGGCCACCGGACCGGACGCCCGGCCAGGTGCCCAACGCCGAGATCCCGCTTGACGGCCCGGTCGGCCAGATCATACCCTTTACCTATGACTATAGATAAAGGGTCTATTGATGCGGCGGGCGCGGCCGGCGGCCCGGGGGAGCGGGCCGCGGGGTCGCCGATCGAGTTCCGGCTCGATCCCAGCTCGGGCGTGCCCACCTACCTGCAGCTGGTTCAGCAGGTCGAGCACGCGCTGCGGCTCGGCTACCTGGCGCGGGGCGACCGGCTCCCGACGGTGAAAGACACCGTGGCCTCGCTGGCCATCAACCCCAACACGGTGCTCAAGGCCTACCGCGAACTTGAGCACCGGGGCCTCGCGGCGGCCGGCCGGGCCAGGGCACCTTCGTGGAGGGCACCCTCGGCCAGGTCGGGCTGCCCGAGCAGACCGAGCTGCGCCGGGGCCTGCTCGGCTGGCTGCGCGCCGCGGACGCGGCCGGCCTCGATGAGGCGGGCATGGCCGCGCTGTTCACGAGCGCCCTGCGGGATTTCTATGAGCGCCGCGGCCGCCAGGACAACCGCCGCGGCGGAGACGGCAGCGCCGCGGAGGGCGTCGCATGAACGCCATCGAGACGTCCGGCCTCGGCAAGCGCTTCCGCCGGACCTGGGCGCTGCGCGACTGCACCCTGGCCATCCCCAGTGGGCACGTGGCCGCCCTGGTCGGCCCCAACGGGGCGGGCAAGACCACCATGCTGCACATGGCGGTCGGCCTGACCACCCCGACGGCCGGCGCCGTCACCGTCCTGGGCGGCGAGCGCGCCGGATCGCCGGACGCCCTGAACCGGATCGCGTTCGTCGCCCAGGACGCGCCGCTGTACAGGAACCTGCCCGCCGCCGACATGCTGCACCTGGCCCGCAACCTGAACCGGCGCTGGGACCAGCGGTACGCGGAGACCCGGCTCGCCGGCCTCGGCATCCCGCTGAAACGCAAGGTCGGCAAGCTGTCCGGCGGCCAGCAGGCCCAGCTCGCGCTCACCGTGGCCCTGGCCCGGCGGCCCGACCTGCTGATTCTCGACGAGCCGCTGGCCATGCTGGATCCGCTGGCCCGGCACGACTTCATGGCCTCGGTGATGGAGGCGGTCGCCGAGGACGGGGTGGCGGTGGTCCTTTCCTCGCACGTCCTGGCCGAGCTGGAGCGGGTCGCCGACTACCTGATCGTGCTGGCCCGGGGCCGGGTCCAGATGGCGGGCGAGGTGGAGGACCTGCTGGCCGGGCACCGCGTGCTGACCGGCCCCGCGAGCGAAACCGACGAACATATGCAACGGATGAGCGTCGTGAACTGCCGCCGGGCCGACGCGCAGTCCCATCTGCTGGTCCGGACCACGACAGCGGCCGATCCCGTGCCGCCGGGCTGGGAGGCGCACGACGTGGGCCTGGAGGAACTCGTCCTCGCTTACCTGCGCCAGCCCGGCGCCGCGGCGCTGCCGGGCCCGGCAGCGGTGCGGGCTGGCAGCGGTACGGGGGTGCAGGTGTGACCACGCTGACCGCGCCCACGCGCCGGCGCCCTGTCCCCTGGACGAAGCTGGCCTGGGTCACCTGGCGGCGGAACCGGAGCGGGATCACCGGGGCGGCCGTGCTGCTCGGCGGCCTCGCCATCGTGACCGTGGCCACCGGGTTGCAGGTTCACGCCGTTTACGCCCGCTACCTGACCGACGGGTGCGCGACGCACCTGACCCGGGGGTGCGCCGGTGTGCCGTTCACCCAGCAGCCCATGGACCTCTACATGGGCGGCGTCGAGGTTACCCTGCATGTCGTACCCACGCTGCTCGGAATGTTCCTCGGAGCGCCGCTGCTGGCCCGGGAATTCGAGGCCAGCACGTTCCGGTTCGCCTGGACCCAGGGAGCAGGCCGGGCCCGGATGACGCTCAGCACGCTGACGCTGCTCGCGCTGGCGCTGACCGTGGCGGCCAGCCTGCTCGGCGTGCTCACCGGGTGGGCCTTCCGGCCGGAGGAGTCAGTGGGTCTGGCCAGCCGCTGGCAGCCCGGGCAGTTCGACGTGACCGGCGTCACCTTCGCCGCCTGGACCCTGTTCTCCTTCACCTTCGGCGTCTTCGCCGGGACCCTGATCCGGCGCACCGTCCCGGCGATGGCCGCCGCCGCCCTCGGCTCAGCCGCTCTCACCGTGCTGAGCTTCTGGAAGCTCGACCCGCGCGTGCTGACCTTCCGCCCGGCCGTGGCCCGCGCCACGGCGGCGGTCCTGAACCACTACCTGTTCTCCGGCTCCTATGTGTTCAGCGGCTCCGGGATGCAGCTGAACCAGCCGGGTCCGGGGGGAACCTGGATGGTCAATGGATGGGTCACCGGGGCAGCTGGGCACCGGCTGAGCGCCTATCAGTCCTTCCAGCGTGCGGGCAATGTGAAACCGGGCGAATGGGCCGGCTGGCTGGCCGGCACCATCTCACGTTCTGGTGGTCCTACCAGCCGGCCAGCCGGTACTGGGTGTTCCAGGGCACCGAGGCGGCCGCTCTGGTCCTGCTCGCCCTGATCTTCGGCGCGGCCACGATCCTGCTGGTGCGCAGATCGGCCTGAGGCCGCCGGTATGCGAAGGTATCCGCATGCGGAAATACGTCTTCATGGGCGTGCCGGGCAGCGGCAAGAGCTCGCAGGCCGCCATGCTCGCGGAAGATCTGGACCTGACCCACATCAACGTCGGCGACATCTTCCGCTGGAACGTGCAGGTTCATACCAAGATGGGCGCCCAGGTGCGGCGCACGATGGCAGCGGGCGAACTGGTCGGGGACGACCTGGCCGAGAAGGTGACGGCGGAACGGCTCACCAACCATGACTGGAACTACGGGTTCGTCATCGACGGGTTCCCGCGCAACGCGAGGCAGGCCGAGTTCTTCCTGGAGAGCTACGACATCGACAGCGTCATCCATCTCGATCTGCCCGACTCCGAGGTCCGCCGCCGGGTGCTCGCCCGGCGGCTCTGCTCCGGCTGCGGCATGGACTACAACCTCATCCAGGGCAGCCCGACGGTCGAGGGCAAATGCGACGCGTGCGGTGGCACCCTGATCACCAGGGAGGACGACACCGAGGAGGCACTCGCCGTCCGGCTCCGCGACTACCACGAGAAGACCGATCCGGTGCTCGCCCTGTTCCGGCGCAAGGAGTACGTCGTGGTCATCGACGCCACGCCGGACAAGGACACGGTCCAGCAGATGGTCCGCGAGCGGCTCGGGCTGCCTCCCTACCATCCCCGCTCCTGACGCTGCCGGACGCACCCGTGCGGATCGTGATCGCCCCCGACTCGTTCAAGGGCAGCATCGGCGCGGCCGGCGCCGCGCAGGCCCTGGCGACCGGCTGGCACGCCGCTCGGCCGGGGGACATCGTGACCCAGGTGCCGCTGGCCGACGGCGGGGAAGGCACGCTGGACGTGCTCGCCGCGGCCGTGGCCGGGGCCCGCTGGCACCGCGCCCGGGTCACCGGGCCGGGCGGCCGGCCGGTGGACTGCCCGTGGCTCGCGCTCCCCGGCGGGACCGCCGTGGTGGAACTGGCCCGGGCCAGCGGGCTGCCGCTGCTCGCCGCGCCGGACCCGCTGGGCGCGCACACGGCCGGCCTGGGCGAGGCGATCGGCCACGCCCTGGACGCCGGGGCACGGGAGATCGTCATCACGCTCGGCGGCTCCGCGTCCACCGATGGGGGAACCGGGGCGCTGGCCGCGCTCGGCGCCCGGTTCCTCGATGACGCCGGGCACGCGCTGCCGCGCGGCGGGGGAGCACTGTGCGATCTGGTGTCCACGGACCTGGCCGGCCTGCGCCGCCCGCCGACGGGTGGGGTCAGCTGCCTGGCCGACGTGGCCGCTCCGCTGCTCGGCGTCACCGGTGCGGCGGCGGTGTTCGGCCCGCAGAAGGGCGCGGACCCCGGCCAGGTCGCCCGCCTCGACGCCGGGCTGGCCCGGCTGGCCGCGCTGCTCGGCGGCGACCCGGACGCGGCGGGCGCCGGGGCCGCCGGGGGCACCGGCTATGGATTCGCCGCCGCCTGGGGCGCATCGATCCGGCCGGGTGCCCCGGAACTGGGGCGTATCGCCGGGCTGGAGCGGGCGCTGCGCGACGCGGATCTGGTGATCACTGGCGAAGGCCGTTATGACCGGACGTCCACCGGCGGCAAAGTGGCAGGCGCGGTGTTCGCCGCGGCCGCCGCCGCCGGCGTGGAGGTGGCGCTGGTCGCCGGGCAGTTCGCGGCGGACCCGCCGCCGGGCGCGGCCGCCCTCTCGCTCTCCGACCTGGCGGGCGGCCCCGCGGCGGCGCGGGCCGCCCCGGCGCGCTGGCTGACGCAGGCCGGCCAGCGCCTGGCCGCCGCGATGGGGCCAGCGGGCGGCCGGGGTGCCCGCGGGCGGCGGGGCGAGCCCGACCGCTAGCCTAGGCGACGTGCGGGAGATCGCAGTCTTCAGCGGCAGCGCCCACCCAGAGCTCGCGGCCGCCATCTGCGCCGAGCTCAGCGTGCCGCTCCGGCCGGTCCGGCTGCGCCGCTTCGCGAACGACTGCCTCGAAGTCCAGCTCCAGTCGAACTGCCGGGAACGGGACGTCTTCATCATCCAGCCGCTGTCCGCGCCGGTCCAGGAACACCTGGTCGAGCTGCTGCTCATGCTGGACGCCGCGCGTGGCGCGTCCGCGGCGAGAGTCACGGCCGTGATACCGCATTACGCGTACGCCCGCTCCGACAAGAAGAACATGCCACGGGTGTCGATCGGCGGCCGTCTGGTCGCCGATCTGCTGGTCACGGCAGGCGCCAACCGCGTCCTCGCCATGACCCTGCACTCCCCGCAGGTACACGGGTTCTTCTCAGTCCCCGTCGATCACTTGCACGCCCTCCACGAGCTGGCCGCCCATTTCCGCCGCCAGGACCTGTCGGACGCGGTCGTCGTCTCACCTGACCTGGGCAACGCCAAGCAGGCCGCGGCGTTCGCCCGCCGACTGGACCTGCCGGTCGCGGCCGGCGCCAAAGAACGGCACAGCGACGAGTCGGTCACCATCACCTCCATCATCGGCGACGTCGCCGGCCGTGACGTGATCGTGCTCGATGACGAGATCGCCCGCGGTACCACGGTCATCGAACTGCTCGACCGGCTGCGCGAGCAGAAGGTGCGCTCGGTCCGCATCGCCTGCACCCATGGGCTGTTCAGCGACGACGCGCTGGGACGGATCTCCGCCGTGCCTGAGGTGGCCGAGATCGTCTGCACCGACACGGTGCCTATCCCGGCCCAGCTGCGTGACGGGAAGCTCCGCGTTCTGTCGATAGCGCCAGCCTTGGCCGAGGCCATCCGCCGCATCCACGAAGGCGAATCGGTCAGCGTCCTGTTCGGCCCGCACTGATTGACCTGTACTGGCCCTGGGCCGGGTCAGCTCTCCTCGATGGCCCGGGTGACCTGCTCGGTCGTGAGGGGCAGGTCGCGCACGCGCACGCCGACCGCGTCGGCCACGGCGTTGCCGACCGCGCCCGCGACCGGGCCCTGGGCGACTTCCCCCGCCCCGGTCTCCCGCTCGCCGTGGGCGTCGACGATCCGGACGGCCACCTCGGGCACCTCGGTGAACCGCAGGATCGGATAGCTTTCCCAGGTCAATGACGTGATCTTGGTGCGGTCGAAGCGGACCCGCTCCCGGAGCGCCCAGCTCGCGCTCTGCACAGCCCCTCCCTCGACCTGGTTGATCACCCCGTCGGGATTGATCACCCGGCCCACGTCCACGGCCAGCCACAGCTTGCGGAGCCGGATGCTGGTGTCCGCTTCGACCTGCGCGACCGCGGCGCAGTACCCCGCCATGCCCTTATAGCGGGCGAACCCGATGCCATAGCCCACGCCGTCCCCGGCCGGCCGGGACGCCCAGCCCGAGAAGCGGGCCACCTCCTCGATCACCCGCCGGGCGCGCGGGTCGCTCAGGTGGGCGAGCCGGAAGCCGACCGGGTCGGCGCCGGCGGCGGCGGCCAGTTCGTCCATGAACGACTCGATGGCGAACACGTTGAGGAAGGCGCCGAGCGAGCGCAGCGACGACGTCCTGATCGGCATGGCCAGCAGCCGGTGGCGGGTCACCTCGAGGTCGGGGATGTCGTAGCCAGGCACGGCGTTGCGGGTCGAGCCCATGGCACCGGTGGGCGGCCCGTCGGGCGCGGGCGCCATGGGGCTCCCGGCGGCCAGGTGGGTAAATGCGAGCAGGCGCGGTTCGCCCCCCGTGCCGGGCCGGCCGATGAAGCCGTTGCTCCACACATCCTGCCGCCAGGTCTGAATCCGGCTCTCCGCATCCAGCCCCGCCGTCAGGCGGGCCAGCATCGCGGACCCGAACGGCGCCCAGGCCAGCTCGTCCGGCCGGGACCACATCACCCGCACGGGCCGTCCGGGCACCGCCCTGGCCAGCAGCACCGCGTCGGCGGCCACATCGTCCGCGCCGTTGTGGCCGTAGGCGCCCGCGCCTTCCACGTGATGGACGGTCACCTGCTCGGTGCCCAGTCCCAGGGCGGTCGCCAGCGCCCCGCGCAGGGCGAAAATGCCCTGGCTGTGCGTCCAGACGGTCACCGCCTCGCCGTCCCAGCGGGCGATTGCACAGCTCGGGGCCATTGAGGCGTGGGCGAGGAACGGCCGGGTGAACTCCGCCGAGAATTGCTGGCTGACCCGTGCGCAGGCCTCGCTGTCGCGGCGCTCGGTCACGGTCAGCACCTGCTCGGGCTGTGACCGGAGGAAGGTCTTCAGGTCGTCCTCGTCAGGCAGGGACTCGCGCTCGGCCCACCGGGCCGCCTTGGCCAGTACGCCGGCCGCCGTCACCGCCGTCCGGTCGGAGTCGGCTATCACCCCGAGGAACGACCCGTCATGCACGTGGGCCAGCACACCGGACGGCAGGTCGGCGGCGCCCAGGTGGTCGAGCGTGGCGCCGGGGCCCGGTGGCCGGGCCACCCGGCCGAACAGCATGCCCGGCAGGACCAGGTCGTGCAGGAAACGTGGCCGCCCGGTGACCTTGTCCGGGATGTCGAGCCGACGGGCGCTGTGTCCCGCGACCGACCACCGGCCGGGCGGGCTTGGCGGGAACCGGGTCCCCGGCCGGGCGGTCGAGCAGATCGGGCTCGCTCAGCGACCAGTAGCTCAGCCCGGTCCGGCCCGAGGCGGTGCAGATCTCGCCGTCGTCCACCGAGAGCGTGGCCACGTCACAGCCCAGCTTGGCGGCGGCCACAGCCAGGAACGCGGCCCGGACCTGCGCGCATGCCTGGCGCAGCGCCCCGCCGGACTCCTCGATCGAACGGCTGCCCGAGGTCACCCCCTCGTCGGGGCTGCTGCTCGTGCTGACCGGGGCGATCCGGATCCGGCCCAGGCCGACGTCAAGTTCCTCCGCCACGACCTGGGCCAGGGCGGTCCAGACGCCCTGGCCGTACTCGACCTTGCCGGACCGGGCGATGACCGTGCCGTCCGCGGCGAAGTCGATCCAGTCGCGCAGGATGGGGTTGGCGGCGAGGCTCGCCGGAAGGGAGCGATCCGGACCGGGGCCCGGCCGGGCGTCCGCGCTCATCCGGCCCCTTCGCCGCTCGTCGCCCGCCGCGCTCAGCACGGCGTTGACGATGCGGCGGTGCGCGCCGCACCGGCACAGGTTGCCGTCAAGCGCCTCACGCACCTGGCCCGCGTCGGGTGACGGATTGCGGCCGAGCAGGGCGACCGCGCTGACGATCATGCCGGACGTGCAGTACCCGCACTGGGCCGCCTGCTCGTCGATGAAAGCCTGCTGGACGGCGTGCATCCGGCCGCCCGCCGCGAGTCCCTCGACCGTGGTGATCTCCTGGCCCTCCGCGGCCCAGGCGGGAAAGTCGCAGGACGACCGGGCTTGGCCAGCCATGAGCACGAAACACGCGCCGCACAGGCCTACGCCGCAGCCGAACCTCGGCCCGGACAGGCCGAGATCGTGGCGGAGCACATCGAGCAGGGGCGCGTCAGGCTCACACGTGACCGTCCGAGGTGTCCCGTTCACGGTCATATGAAGTTCCTGCTGCATAATGGTCGGCATCCTTCCAGCCGGAATGGTCTGACGAGGCCACCCTCCACAGAGTATGCATTCGTTTGCAGGCTTGGCTAGGACAACCGAGGAGGGCTGGGTGGACGAGCGGGTGGCGATGGCGATCTCGCACTGGGCGCCGCGATTCACGATGAACGGCGTGACGGCCGGGGATTTCGAGCGGATCACAAACGGCTGGAGCGGTGGGCGGACTGGTGCGCCGCCTGGAGCGCCGTCGCGGCCGAGCATGAGAAACTCGGGCGGGACGCCCTGGCCGCGGGGCCGAGATGTCGGCCGGCGCGCACCTGTCGCAGGCCGCGGTCTACTACCACTTCGCCAAGTTCCTCTTCGTCGACGACCTCGGCCAGATGCGCGAGCCGCGCACATGGCCGCGGTGCGGTGCCTGAACGACGCACTGCCCTACCTGGACCCGCCGGGTCGCCGGATCGAGATCCCTTCGAGGGCTCCCACATGGTGGGCGTGCTCCGCCAGCCGCCGGGCGCCGGGCCGCACCCAGTAGTGATCATGATCCCGGGACTCGACTCGGCCAAGGAGGAGTTGCGCAGCACCGAGGAACTGTTCCTGGAGCGCGGCCTCGCCACGTTCAGCGTCGACGGCCCCGGCCAGGGCGAAGCCGAGTACGACCTGGCGATCCGCGGAGACTGGGAGGTGCCCGGAGCCGCCATCATCGGCCACCTGGCCGCCGAGCCTACCCTGGACGCCGGCCGGATCGGGGTCTGGGGCGTGAGCCTCGGCGGGTACTACGCACCCCGGGTGGCCAGCGGCGACGAGCGGGTAAGGGCCTGCGTGGCGCTGGCGGGCCCCTTCGTCTTCGCGGACACTGGGACAGCGGCCCGATTCTCACCCGCGAGGCGTTCCGGGTGCGCTCGAAGTCAGCCGACATGGATGGCGCACGCGGCGGTGCGCGGCAGCTGAGCATGGAAGGGCCGCGCCGGGCTGATCCGCTGCCCGTTGCTGGCCGTCATGGGCAAGCTCGACCGGCTGATCCCGTGGAAGACGGCGGCGCGGCTGGTCAAGGAGGCAGGCGGCGCCGGCCGAACTGCTCCTGCTCGAGCAAGGGAACCATGGCTGCGCGAACCTGGCGCCGTTCCACCGCTACCTGACCGCCGACTGGGTCGCCGAGCAGCTGGGCGCGCGCACGGGAAAGCTCGCCGACGGCGTCTTAATGAGCGGCACGCCGCATGCGGGGACCGCTGCGGGCCTGCGCCTGCTGGCGCGGCACGACCTGGCGGCTACGGCGACGGCATGCAGGTCGTGCGCGAGGCGACGCGCTGTACGTCGGGCACACCGGCACGACCGGGGCGGGCACGTCGATCCTGGACGTCGCCGACCCGCCGCGCGCCGCGGCTGGTCGACCCAGTGGCCCGCCCCGCCGCATACGCACACCCACAAGGTCCAGGTCGCCGACGGGCTGCTGCTGGTCAACTCACGAGAAGTTCCCCTACCGGGCCGCCCGGCGGGACCGTTCTCGGCCGGGCTGGCCGTCTACCGGCTCGACGACCCGGCCGCGCCCGAGCAGATCGGCTTCTGGCCGAGCCGGGGGCCGCGGCGTGCACCGCATCGTCTGGACCGGCGGCCGGTACGCGCACATGTCGGCGATCCCGGAGGGCTTCCGCGACCGGATCTGGGTGGTGGTCGACCTGGCCGACCCGGCGCGGCCCGGTCGAGGCGGCCGCTGGTGGTGGCCGGGCCAGGCGACGGACGAGCAGCCCGACTGGCCCTCGCGAGCGGTACGCCGCGCACCACGCCCTGCTCGACGGCGACCGGGCCTACCTCGGCTACGACGACGCCGGCATGGTCGTGCTCGACGTCTCCGACATCACCCGGCCGCGTCCAGGCGGGGCCTGCAGTGGGCCGGCGGCGGGTCCACCCACACCTGCCTGCCGCTGCCGGGCCGGAAGCTGGTCGTCGTCACCGACGAGCAGGTCGCACGACGGCCCGCGGCGCCCCGCCGCGGTCGATCCGGGTGGTCGACGTCTCCGGCGCGAGCCCGCAGGTCGCGGCGGTCTGCCCGCACCCGGCCGGCTTCGACGCAGCTGCCGTTGCGCTTCGGCGCGCACAACCTGCACGAGAACCGGGCGGGCTCGCTACCGCAGCGAGCGGCTCGTGTTCGCGACGCTACTTCAGCGCGGGCGTGCGCGTCTACGACCTCGCCGACGCCGAGCACCCGGTGGAGGTCGCGCACTGGGTGCCCGAGGCGCCCGCGGGCCAGCCGGTGGCGCAGACCAACGACCTGTTCGTGGACGACGGCGGCCTGGTCTGGGTCACCGACCGGATCGGCGGCGGCCTGTACGTCCTGGCGCCCGAGCCCGGCCTGGCCGCGCTCATGGAGGCAGCGCGCAGCTGACGGGGCAGGCCGGATAGGCAGGAACGCGAGAGGCGGGGGATATCCCCCGGCCGAAGCCGGGGACTAGCCGGATTCCGCTCGGGGGTCACTTTCCCTAGCGTGATCTTCCGAGGGCGCGTACCGGCGTGCCGGGCGGAGGATCCATGATCGAGACCAGGGGTCTCACCAAGAGATACGGCGCCGCGATGGCGGTGGCCGGCCTGAGCTTTGACGTGCCGCCGGGTTGCGTGACCGGTTTCCTCGGCGCGAACGGGTCGGGTAAGTCCACCACCATGCGGATGATCATGGGCCTGGATTTCCCCGACGCCGGGCAGGTGAGAATCGGCGGCCGGGCTTACCGGGATCTGCGGTGGCCGCTGCGGGAAGTCGGCGGCCTGCTCGAGACCCGGGCCTTCCACCCGGGGCGCCGCGCTGATCAGCACCTGGCGGCGCTCGCGGCGAGCAACGGGATCGCCCGGCGGCGGGTGGACGAGGTCCTGGGCCTGGTCGGCCTGGCGGATGCCGCCCGCACGCGGGCCGGGAAGTTCTCACTTGGCATGGCGCAGCGGCTGGGCATCGCCGCGGCGCTCCTCGGCGACCCCGGCGTGCTGGTGCTGGACGAGCCGGTCACCGGCCTGGACCCGGAGGGGATCCGGTGGATCGCGGCGCTGCTGAGGTCGCTGGCGGCCGAGGGCCGGACGGTCTTCGTGTCCAGCCACCTGATCAGCGAGATGGCATTGACCGCCGAGCGCCTGGTGGTGATCGGCCAGGGCAGGCTGCTGGCCCAGACCACGGTCGCGGAACTGTCGGCCCGCGCCCCCTCCCTGGAGGAGGCGTTCTTCTTCCTGGCCTACGGCAGCGCCGATTGCGCCGCGGAGGAGGTCAGGACGTCATGATCGCCACGACGGCTTCCCGCGTTCCGCCCGGGCACTACCGCTTCTCCCAGGTCGCGCGCATGGAGTGGGCCAAGCTGCGGACTCTCCGCTCGGCCCCCTGGATACTGCTGATCCTGGCCGCCGGGATGATCGGCCTGGCCATCCTCGTGCTGAGCCAGGACTCGTCACACTGGGCGCAGATGTCCGCCACCGGCCGCGCTTCCTTCGACCCGGCCGAAGCCGGTTTTGCCGGGCTGGCCCTGGGACAGCTCGCGATGGGCGTCCTCGGCGCGCTCGTCATCACCGCCGAGTACTCTTCCGGGCTGATCAAGGCCACGTTCTGGGCGATTCCCCGGCGCGGCATGGTCCTGGCGGCCAAGGCCGCCGTGCTCGGCGCACTGGTGCTGGCGGCCGGGGAAATCCTCGCTTTCACCGCGTTCCTGGCTGGCCAGTCCGTCCTGGCCGTCCCGGCGCCGCACGCCACCCTCGGGCAGCCTGGGGTCCTCCGGGCGGTACTGCTGGCCGGCGCCTACCTCCCCGTCGTCGCGCTCCTCGGCCTCGGCCTCGGCGCCATCATCCGCCGTACGGCCGGCGCGATCGGCGCCCTCGTCGGCGTCGTTTTCGTGCTCCCGGTCATCTCCCTGGCCCTGCCGGACTCCATCCAGCACGCGGTCACGAGATTCCTTCCCGAGGCGATCGCCGAGAATTCGCTGACCGCCGTCAAGCCCGTCGCGTACGCGCTCCCGCCGTGGGCCGGGCTCGGGATGCTCGGCCTGTACGCGGTGGCGGCGCTGGGCGCCGGCGGCTGGCTGATGGCCCGGCGGGACGCATGATCATGCCGAGCAGCGCCGGGGGCCCGGGGCCCATGGACAATGTAGGGGTGAGCGGCGCCGTGCGGTCGACCGTCGCCCGGCTCGTGGGCCCGACCCGCCGGCCCGGCGTGCGGCGCGCCGGATCGCGGCCGCGCCGGTGACTGGCCGGGCCTGGCGCGAGGTGCTGTACTGCGTGGCCGCGGTGGCGCTCGGCGTTCCCGGATTCTTCGCGACCGTAGCCCTGCTGGCCGTGGGCAGCCTGCTGACGGTCTCACTCATCGGGGCATTCCCGGGGCTGCTGGTGCTCGCCGCGGCGCTCCGGATGGCCCGCTGGCTCGGCTCGGTGCACCGCCGCCTGGCCGGCCTGTCTCGGCCAGCACATCGCCGCCCCGCCGCAGGGCCGCCCCGCGCACGGCATCCTCGGCCGGCTCGACGCGGTATTGCACGACCCGGCCGGCTGGCGGGGCGTTGGCTACGTCCTGCTCAAGCTGCCGGTGGCCGCGGCCGCCTGCTACGTCCTCGTCGCGTTCTGGTTCACCGGGCTGGCCAACCTGATCCTTCCGATCTGGTGGGTGCGTTCTCAGGGGTTCACGCTCCACACGGCCGACGGCCCGGGGATGCCAGTCACCACGGCGCTGCCGGGTTTCCGGGTGAACTTCTACGTGTCCAGCTGGCCAGAGACCTTCCTCGTCGCCGCCATCGGCGCGGTCACCCTGCTGGCTGCCCCCTGGGCCACCCGCGCCCTCGTCACGGCCGACCGGTGGCTGGTCAGGAGCCTGCTCGGGCCGGGCAGCCTGTCGGCCCGGGTGCGCGACCTGGAGGAGACGCGGGCCCACGCGGTCGATGACTCCGCCGCGACGCTGCGCCGCGTGGAGCGCGACCTGCATGACGGCGCACAGGCCCGGCTGGTCGCGCTGGCCATGAGCCTCGGCATGGCCCGGGAGAAGCTGGCTGACGGGGCCTCAGCGGCCGACCTGGCCCGGGCCCGGACGCTGGTCGACACCGCCCACCGGGGCGCCAAGGATGCGATCTCCGAGCTGCGTGACCTCGCCCGTGGCATCCATCCGCCCGTGCTGGACCGCGGTCTCGCGGAAGCCCTGTCCACGCTCGCGGCCCGCAGTGCCATTCCGGTCACGGTGACCGTGTCTGTCCCGCGGCGGCCCACCCCGGCGATCGAGACCATCGCCTACTTCTGCGCCGCCGAACTGCTGGCCAACGCGGCCAAGCACAGCGCCGCCCGCGAAGTCACGATCGACGCCGCCGAGCGGGGCGGGACGCTGCGGCTGTGCGTCACGGATGAGGGCCGGGGCGGGGCCGATCCGGGCCGGGGAAGCGGGCTGGCTGGCCTCCAGCAGCGAGTGCGCACCGTTGACGGCCGGCTGTCTGTCATCAGCCCGGCCGGCGGCCCCACCCAGGTGACGGTCGAGCTCCCGATGCACGCATGACGGCGCCGGCGATGCGCGTCGTGATCGCTGAGGATTCCGCTGTGCTGCGGGAGGGCCTGGTGGTTCTGCTCGCGGACCGCGGGCATGAGGTGTGCGCCGCGGTGGCCGACGCCGACGCCCTGCTGGCCGCGGTGGCGCGGCACCGGCCGGACGTGGCCGTGGTGGATGTCCGGATGCCGCCCACCTTCACTGACGAGGGCCTGCGAGCCGCCATCGAACTGCGCCGCAGCCATCCCGGCACCGGGGTCCTGGTGTTCTCCCAGTACATCGAGACCCGTTACGCCACCAGGCTGCTGGCGGCGGGCACGGCCGGAGTTGGCTACCTGCTCAAAGACCGGGTCGCGGACGTCGCCGAGTTCGCCGACGCGCTCGCCCGGGTGGCGGCGGGCGGGACAGCGCTGGACCCAGAGGTGGTCCGCCAGCTGCTGGCCGCTGGCCGGCCCGGGCAAGGACTGGCCGCGCTGACCGAGCGCGAGCGGGCGGTGCTGGCCCTGATGGCCGAGGGCCGGTCGAACTCCGCGATCGCCGGCGCGCTGGCCGTGTCGGCGGGCGCGGTGGAGAAGCATGTGGCGAGCATCTTCACCAAGCTGGGGCTGCCGCCGTCACAAGGCGACAACCGACGCGTACTCGCTGTGCTCCGCTCGCTCGGGTTCTAAGGCAGCGTGAGGATGCGCGGGCCGGCCTCGGTGATGGCCACCGTGTGCTCGGCATGCGCGGCCCGGCTGCCGTCGGCAGTACGCAGCGCCCAGCCGTCCGCGGCGACCCGGAACGCATCGCTGCCGCCCGCCATGAACATCGGCTCGATGGCGAGCGCCATGCCGGGCCGCAGCCGCAGCCCGCGGCCGGGCCTGCCGTCGTTGGGGACGTGCGGGTCCTCGTGCATGTGCCGGCCGATGCCGTGGCCACCGAAGCCAGACGGGATTCCGTAGCGCGCCGCGCGGCCCACCCGGCCGACGGAGCTGGAGATGTCACCGATCCGTGCCCCGGGCGTGGCAGCGGCAATGCCCGCGGTGAGAGCTTCCTGAGCGGAAACGACCAGCCGCAGGTCGGAGGGGCGGGGCGTGCCCACGATGAAGCTGATGGCGGCGTCGCCCGTCCAGCCCTCAAGTTCCGCACCGCAGTCGATACTGACCAGGTCGCCGTCCCGGAGCCGGTAGCCGTCCGGGATGCCGTGCACGATGACATCGTTAACCGACGCGCAGATCACGGCGGGGAATGGCGTTGGCGCGAACGCCGGGTGGTAGTGCAGGAACGGCGAGCGCGCTCCGGCCTCGCGGATGACGGCGTGCGCGGCCTCGTCGAGCTCCAGCAGGCTGACGCCCACGCCAGCGCCGTCCCTGGTCGCCGCCAGAGCCCGGGCGACCACACGGCCGGCTTCCCGCATGGCCTCAAGCGCCGTGTCAGACTTCAGCTCCACCAATGTCGGCCCCCTTCCGGCAGGCTACGGTACCGTCAACCAGCGTGTTACGGAGGCAGCGGGTGCGCGAATGGACTGTGGCACCTGCTCGGCCACGGCGCACCGGAACTTACCAACCTGGCCGGGGCGGCGCCGCTGCTGGAGCCGTACCGGCTGGCCCTGGTCGGGGGCGACGGCAGCAGGCTGACCAGGACCCCGCCCGGGCGGGTTACTCGTCCTCGGCCCGGCCGCCCAGATGGCGGGCCAGGAACCGCTCGGCGGCCGCGTAGAAACGGAGCCGGTTCTCAGGCTTGGCAAAGCCGTGTCCCTCGTCGGGGAACAGCAGGTACTCGTGATCGATGCCGGCCTCCCGCAACGCGGCCACGATCTGCTCCGACTCGGCCTGCTTGACCCGCGGGTCGTTGGCTCCCTGCGCGATGAGCAGCGGGATGCGGATACTGGATGCCCGCGACAGGGGCGAGCGGGACCACAGGAACTCGGCGTCCACCGCCGGGTCGCCGACCCGCCGGTGGAACTGGGCGATCATGGGCGCCCAGTACGGCGGGATCGTCTCGATGAGGGTTTTCAGGTTGGACGGGCCGACGATGTCCACGGCGCAGCGGAACAGGTCCGGGGTGAACGTCGCCCCGGCGAGAGCCGCGTAGCCGCCGTAGGAGCCACCGTAGATCGCGACCCGGGCCGGATCGGCCCAGCCCTGGCCGGCGGCGAACGCCACCGCGTCCGCCAGGTCGTCCTGCATCCGGCCGCCCCACTCGCGGTCGCCGGCATTGACGAACGCCTTGCCGTAACCGGTCGAGCCGCGGAAATTCACCTGGACGCAGAGGTAGCCGCGGTTGGCCAGCCACTGCGCCTCGGCGTCGTACCCCCACGCGTCGCGCGCCCACGGGCCGCCGTGCACGTTGAGTACCATCGGCAGCCCGGTGCGCTCGGCTCCCGGCGGGAAGGTCGCGTACCCGTGGATGGTGAGGCCGTCCCGCGAGGTGAACGAGAACGGCTCCATCGGCGCGAGCTCGTAGCGGGACAACTCCGGCTGGTGCTCGAAAAGGAACCGGCCGGAACGTGTCTCCCGGTCGTAGGTGAAGTACGGGATCGGGCCGGCGTCGTTGGTGAACCCGACCAGCCACGTTGCGTCGGCGTCGTCATCGCCGACGAGCGACGGGTCGCCCGGGTGCAGCGCGCGGATCGCCGCCAGGTCCGGCGCGACCGACGGATCAAGCACCTGGTACTCCGACCGGTCTTTGAGGAACGTGACGATCTGCGGCTCACGGGTGTCGGGGTGCAGCCGGACACCCGTCACGTCCGCCTCCGGGTCCTCGGCCAGCACCTCGGTGTCGCCCGTGGCCAGGTCGATGCGGACCAGCCGGGCGGTGTCCGCGCCGACCGAGCTCTCCGCCAGCAATGAGCGGCCGTCCTCGCTGAACGCGATCGGCCCGGTGGTCAGCGCGTCCTCCGCGTCGATGGACAGCAGCGGGCGCCATTCCTCATCCGCGCTGCCGCGGACCATGACCACCATGCCGCCGTCGGGCTGGGGCGCTATCCCGGCCCGGACGACGAGATGGGCGTCGGCGATCCAGCCGATGAAGCCCGGGTTCTCGACCTCTTTGACCAGCTCGCCGGTGACCAGGTCGAGCCGGTACACGTCGTGCAGCTGCGGGTTGTCCCGGTTCAGCCCGACCAGGATCTCGGTGGGGAACTTCTTCTCGGTCGCGATGATCCCGGCCTGCACCCCGTCGAAGGGAGTGAGGTCGCGGCGCTGCATTGTCTCCAAGTCGACATCGTGCAGGCGCCAGTTCTCGTCGCCGCCGGTGTCCTGCCGGTACAGCAGGTGCCGGCCGTCGTGGGCCCACGCGAACATGCGGATGCCCCGGTCGGTGTCATCGGTGACCACCCGGGCCTGCGCCCAGTCCACGCCGTCCGCGCCCCGCCGGGGCGACCCAGACGTTCAGCACGCCCTCGTGCGGGGCGATCCAGGCCAGCAGGGTCCCGTCGGGGGAGATGCGGGGGTTGACGCGCTCCGGGTTCCCGAAAAGGACCCGCCGGGGGATAAGTTCGGCCATGCGCCATGCCTACCATGCGCCGGGGCCTGCGCTGTACTATCTGCGGCGTGCTGCGATCGTCTCGTGACCCCGCGAACATGACTGGGGGTGCGGCGCGGGACGCCCTCGTCATCCGGCATGGCCACGTGATGACCATGGACCCCCGGCTCGGCGACATTCCTGGCGCAGACGTGCACATCGACGGCGGCCGCATCGTCGCCGTCGGGCCTGACCTGCACGTGCCGGGGGCGCGGGAACTGGACGCCAGCGGGATGATCGTGGCACCGGGCCTGGTGGAGACCCACTGGCATATGTGGAACACCCTGCTGCGCAGCATGTCGGGGGAGGGGCCGGCCCCAGGCTATTTCCGCGTCTCCATCGGCCTGGGGTGCGCGTTCGGCCCGGACGACGTATACCAGGGCACCCGGCTGGCCTGCGCCGAAGCCATCAGCTCGGGCATCACGACCGTGCACGACTGGTGCCACAACGTGCGGGGGCACGCCCACGCCGAAGCCAGCCTGCGCGCGCTGGCCGAGTCGGGGCTCCGCGGGCGATTTTCCTACGGGTACGCGGCCGGGCACGCCAACGACCGGCCGATGGACCTCGCCGGCCTGGCCCGGCTGCACCGGGACTGGGACTCCGGCGGCGGACGTCTGTCGCTGGGCATGGCGTGGCGTGGCCTCGGCGGCAGCAATCCCGCCATGAGATTGCCGCCCGCGGTCTACCGGCCGGAGATCGAGGCCGCGCGCGGCCTGGGCCTCCCGGTCACCGTGCACGCCTGCGGCCCCCGGTCCGCGGCCGGGCAGATCGCCGCGCTGGCGCAGGCCGGCCTGCTCGGGCCGGACCTTCAGGTCGTGCACGCCAACTGCGCGACGCCGGCCGAAATCGCTGCAGCTCGCCGAGGCGGGCACCACCGTCAGCATCTCGCCATTCACCGAGATGCTGATCGGTTACGGTCTGCCGCAGACCGCGGAAATCCTGGCCGCCGGGATCCCCACCGGGCTGTCGGTCGATACGACCGTGCTCAGCGGGAACGCCGACATGTTCGCGATCATGAAGGTGACGCAGGGGATCGCGAACGCGAGGGCCGAGGACGAATTTGCGCTGACCGCCCGCCGGGTCCTGGAACTGGCCACCATCGAGGGTGCCCGGTCGCTGGGGCTGGCGGGCGAGATCGGCTCGCTGACGCCGGGGAAGCGGGCCGACCTGATCCTGGTGGAAACCGGGCGGCCGAACCTCGGCGTATTCACCGACCCCGCGCACATGCTGGTCACCGCGGCCCAGCCCGCCAACGTGGACACGGTGCTGGTGGACGGGCGCATCGTGAAGCGCGGCGGTACGCTGACCGCGCTCGACCCGGTGCGGCTCAGCGCGGAGGCCCGGACCGCGCTCGACGGCGTACGCGCCCGGGCCGGCGGTACCCCGGTGCGCTGACCGGCCCGGTCCCAACCGCTGCTACGTCCGCTTCCAGTGCGGGCGGCCGAACATGCCGCCGTACATGCGGCCGTAGGCCGAACGCCGCGCCGCGTGGTCCTCCCTGGCCATGTCCACGTGGTACACGGGCGCGCCCTGCGGCTCGGGCAGCATCCCCACCTCGGAGCCGCCGAAGGTGCACTTGACGTAGCCGGGAGTGATCACCTCCACCTGGTCCGCATCAACGAAACGCAGCCACCCTCGCAGTTGCCCGAGCCGCAGCATCTCGGCGCGGGCCCGTGCCTCTCCCTTCGGGCCGCCCCGCGGGTGGATCGCGGCCAGACCGGTCCCCGTGTACACCACGATGCCGTCAAAGACGTCGAGTTCCGGGACCTCCAGGACATGCTCGACCACGCCGAACTGTTCGCCTGAATGAGTAACCACGGGCAGGCCGACACTGACCGCCCGGTAGGAGATGGCGGACGCCTGTTCATAAGAGTCAGGCAGGTCAGCCGAGCCCGGCGTGGTTTCGGACACCGTGCCTCCTTTTCGCCGTTGCCGTTGCCGTACGCACCGGCCTGGCCGGCCGGGGCGGGACACAGGCTACTCGGTGCGCGAGCCGTTACGGGGGCGCGCTGGCCCGCCGCGTCCCGATGGGACATGCCGAGCCAGCCAGCCAGGCTCAGTACCCGGGCGTTGACGTCACCGACTGCGTGGGTGTTGGCGTCACCGACTGCGTGGGCGTCGGCGTAGCTGAGTGCGTGGGCGTCGGCGCGGCGGTGACCGAGTGCCTGGGCTTCGGCGGGGTTCTGACCGGTACCGCCGGCGCCGGTGTCGCCGGCTGAGTCGAGAATGTGCGGGCCGGCGCAGGCCGGACCGAGGATGCCTGCGCTGGCGTAGCCGGGTGGCTCGCGGCCGACGACGCCGCGAGCCGTTGCTTCGCGGCCAGCGGACCGGCTGGGTGCACGGTCGGCGCCGAGGAACTCGCGGCCCCGTGACGGGGGGCACTGGACAGCGTGACCGCGGCCGCCGTTCCCGTCAGGGCCACCACGCCGATCCCGGCGAGGGTGGCCACGACATTGCGGCGGTGCCGGCCGGGCCGGCCCGGCCTAGCCCCTCCTCCGGCGCCCCGGCCGGAGTTCCCGCCGCGGCCGGAGTTCCCGCCCCGGCCGGAGTTCCCGCCCCGGCCGGAGTGGCCCGGTTCGCCAGCCAGCAGGCCGCCGTCTACGACCGTGGCCGCTGCGCCGGAGGCCAGGCCGGCGAGCTGGGTGGGGGGGTGGTGGCCGGGGGGGATGGTGCCGGCGCCGGAGTCGTAGGGGGCGACGCCGAACGCGGCGCGCAGCGCGTCGGCGAAGTCGCGGCAGCTGGGGTAGCGGTCAGCGGGGGCCTTGGCCAGCGCCCGCGCGAACACCCGGTCCACCGCGGGCGGCAGATCCGGCCGCCGCGCCGCCAGCGGCGGCGGCGGCTCCGACAGCTGCGCATACATCACCGCCATCGCCTCATCCCGGCGGAACGGCGGCACCCCGGCCAGCAACTCGAACGCCGCGCACGCCAGCGCGTACTGATCCGCCCGCCCATCCACCGGCCTGCCCTCGATCTGCTCCGGCGAAATGTAATCCGCCGTCCCCAGGAACTGGCCCGCCCCGGTGAGCTCGGCCGACGTGGACATGGCGCCCTTGCTCAGCCCGAAATCCGACAGATACACATGATCAGGCCGCCCCGCCCGCGTATCCACCAGCATGTTCGCCGGCTTCACATCCCGGTGCACCAGCCCCGCCCCATGCGCCGCATCCAGCGCCGACGCCACCGGCGAAATCACCGCCACCGCCCGCGCCGCGGTCAGCGGCCCCTCACGGCGCAGCACGGCCCGCACGTCTCCGCCGGCGACGTAGCGCATCGCGATGAACAGCACGCCGCCCGCCTCACCGGCATCGAGCACCGGCACAATATGCGGATCATCCACCGCCGCCGCCGCCCGCGACTCCCGGATAAACCGCTGCCGGAACGCCTCATCCGCGGCCCGCGCCGGCGTAAGGATCTTCAGCGCCACCAGCCGCCCCAGCCGCTCATCCCGCGCCCGGAACACCACCGCCATCCCACCCGCACCGACCTGCTCCTCCAGCCGGTATCCCGCGATCCTCGAGCCCACCCCTATGCCCTCACTCAGGAACCCGCCATCAGCATTCCTGGGCATTGTCATCGCCCCCGTTCAACTGAGGTTACGGATGTTAAACGGCGACCGGCGGCATTCGGTTCACAGGACGTGACGTCAATGACAAAGTGTTAGAAACTCATAAGGTGAGAGAAAGTGGCTCGCCAGGATGCCGCGGAAGGCGGGGACCAGCGTGCAGCTGCTCATGCCCGTGCCGGACACCGATTTCGACCCCACTGAAGTGGCCGTTCCCTGGCGGCTGCTGACCGATCTCGGCCACACCGTCATCTTTACCACCGAAAATGGCGGTTTGGCACCGCAATGCGACTCCCGGCTGCTCACCGGGGTCATCTTCGGCAGGCTCGGCGCGTATCCGGAGCCGCGCACCTTCTACGGCCAGCTCACGGCGGCGGCCGAATTCCGGTCGCCGGTCAGCTGGCGGACACTCGACCCGGCGGCCTACGACGGGCTGCTGCTGCCGGGCGGGCATGCCCCCGGCATGCGCCAGTACCTGGGCTCGGCCGGACTGCGCGAGAAGGTCGGCCAGTTCTGGGCGCTGGAACGCCCGGTCGGGGCGATCTGCCATGGGGTCCTCGTGCTGGCCCGCACCCAAGATCCGGCGACCGGGCGCAGTGTCCTGCTGGACAAGCACACGACGTGCCTGCCCCGCTACCTGGAGCGGGCGGGCTACTACGCGACGGCCTGGCGGCTCGGCCGCTACTACCGGACCTACCCGGCGTACGTGCAGGACGAGGTGACCGCCGCGCTGCGCACGCGCTGGCAGTTCCACCGGGGCCCACTGGCCGCGGCCCGCGGCTCCGCCACCGATGACCGGGCCGCCTTCGCCGTCCAGGATGGCCAGTACCTGTCCGCGCGCTGGCCGGGGGATGCGTACCTGTTCGCCCGGCGCTTTCACGCCATGCTCGGGCCGGCGTCCCCGCCGTGACGCGCGAGCGCCGCCGGTCACGGCCACCGGTAGGGCGCGGAGAGCACCAGCCTGATCCCGTAGACGCGGTAGCCGGCCCGCTCGAACGCGGCGGCCATCGGCACGTTGGTCCGGTCGGTGGAGGCCACGACGCGCCGGGCCCCCGCGGCCGCGTGGAACCTGGTGATCTCGGCCAGAATGTCATCGATGTAATTCTGGCCGCGCAGCTCTGGCACCACGCCGAGGTAGCCGACCGCCGCCCCCCGCGAATTCCGGGACGGGATAGCGAGCCCGGCGAGCGCTCCGTCGTGGGTGTACGCGAGCCGCCACCAGGTCCGGTCGCCGGGCAGGCTCAGGTAGACCTGCATATCCTCGCGGGCCTGGCGGCCGGCGCCGAGCGCGGCGACGTTCCTGCGGGTGGTCACGTCCAGGCTGCCCACCGCGATCCGGCGGAACGCGTCCAGGAACACGCCATCATCCGGTTCGGCCCGGAACGTCAGCCGGCTGGACCGGCCGGGAACACCTGCCTCCGGGCTCCAGGTGTAGCGGAGCCGCTCCAGCTCCTCGGTCAGCCCGGCCAGGGAAGCGGCCCGGCGCCGCCAGCCCAGCGACCGTATGACGGCAGGATCCGTGCGCCAGCCGTTGGGCAAATCAAGGTCGAATTCGGGTGGCTGCGGCGCACCGGCGGTGCGGAACGCCTGATGCCCGGCAGCGAGCAGCCGGGCGGCGAGCCCAGCCCGGCCCAGCACGGATGCGCGGACGTCGACGCCGTCGAGGGCCATGGGGTGCTCGGCGTCGCTGAAGCCCCACCAGATGGCCCGGGCGAGGATCTCACCGTCCTCCTCGGCCACCCAGGTCCATTCGGGACGGTACTGACGGTCGGCCAGCCCGGCGCGGTAGCAGTCCGCGCTGACCGAGCCGATCGCCCCGGCGGGCGCGGCGGCCAGGAGACGGCGGAGGTCGCCCCCGGTGATGGGACGCAGCAGCATGAGGCCTCCTGCGGGTCTAGCTGACGGTAGGCACCGGCCGCGGGGGAGTCAACGCATTTCCCCAGCCAGCCGGGCTGCCCTTCCTGAGGCCGGCCGTCAGCAGGCCCGCCTCACCGGGCAGCGCCTGCCGCTGGCACCGCGGAGACGGAACACCCACGAGCTGATCGTCACGCACGACTGCCTTATCGGCTGGTTCTACGGCATGCGATGGACGCCCCGGGCGGGCGCTGGCTCGGCTGAAGCAGCCGAATCGCGCTGACCGTCCTCCGGCACTGCCCCGGCCAGCCTGCCGCGACCGGCCTGCCGCGCTGATCAGTTACAACGATGCGCCGGGTCAGCCGGTTGCGGCCTTGGTCGGCGGAGGCGTGGTCGGCGGGATGGTCGTCGGCGGGGTGGTCGTCGGCGGCGTCGTGGTCGGCGGGGCCTTGGTTGTCGGCGGCGTCGTGGTCGGCCGGGTAGTCGTCGGCGGCGTGGTCGTCGGCGGCGTGGTCGGCGCGGCCGTGGTCGGCGTGAGCGACGGCTGAGTCGTGGTCGGCGTGACCGTAGCCGGGTGTGTCACGCTGGGCGTCGTCGTCACGTGGTGCGTCACGGCCGGCGTCGTCGCCTTGTGCGGCGAATTCGCGGCGTGACTGGGCAGACCGACGATGACCGCGGCCGCTATGCCTCCCGCGGCCAGGACCCCGATGCCGGCCAGTGCGACCGGGCTGATACGACGGCGCCGTCCAGGTGGGGGTGGCTGATCTCCCGTGCCGTCGCCGAACTCCGCGCCGCCGCCGAACTCCGCGCCGGCGGCGGTGACCGCCATGTGGTCGCCGGTGACCGGGTAAGAACGGCTCGCGTACGAGGAGCCGGGGCGGCCCGGTTCGCCAGCCAGCAGGCCGCCGTCTACGACCGTGGCCGCTGCGCCGGAGGCCAGGCCGGCGAGCTGGGTGGGGGGGTGGTGGCCGGGGGGGATGGTGCCGGCGCCGGAGTCGTAGGGGGCGACGCCGAACGCGGCGCGCAGCGCGTCGGCGAAGTCGCGGCAGCTGGGGTAGCGGTCAGCGGGGGCCTTGGCCAGCGCCCGCGCGAACACCCGGTCCACCGCGGGCGGCAGATCCGGCCGCCGCGCCGCCAGCGGCGGCGGCGGCTCCGACAGCTGCGCATACATCACCGCCATCGCCTCATCCCGGCGGAACGGCGGCACCCCGGCCAGCAACTCGAACGCCGCGCACGCCAGCGCGTACTGATCCGCCCGCCCATCCACCGGCCTGCCCTCGATCTGCTCCGGCGAAATGTAATCCACCGTCCCCAGGAACTGCCCCGCCCCCGTCAGCCCCGACGTCAACAACGCCCCCTTGCTCAGCCCGAAATCCGACAGATACACATGATCAGGCCGCCCCGCCCGCGTATCCACCAGCATGTTCGCCGGCTTCACATCCCGGTGCACCAGCCCCGCCCCATGCGCCGCATCCAGCGCCGACGCCACCGGCGAAATCACCGCCACCGCCCGCGCCGCGGTCAGCGGCCCCTCACGCCGCATCACCCCCCGCACATCACCGCCCCCCACAAACCGCATCGCAATAAACAGCACCCCATCAGCCTCACCAGCCTCAAACACCGGCACAATATGCGGATCATCCACCGCCGCCGCCGCCCGCGACTCCCGGATAAACCGCTGCCGGAACGCCTCATCCGCCGCCAGCGCCGGCGTAAGGATCTTCAGCGCCACCAGCCGCCCCAGCCGCTCATCCCGCGCCCGGAACACCACCGCCATCCCACCCGCACCGACCTGCTCCTCCAGCCGGTACCCAGCCACCCGCGAGCCCACCCCCACACCCGCGACAGCCCCGCTGCGGAACCCACCACCGTTCCTGGGCACCTCGTCGCTCACCACGGCCCCCGTTTCCCCTGAGGTAGGGCTGTCATCCAGCGATCACGGACATGCAGATGCGCGGCGCCGCGAACACGCCATCGAGGACCCACCATCCAAGTGATCGTCAATTCCTCCGGCCGTCAGCCGACCCAGCATCGACCGCCTACCGCCGCGTGGCCGGCACGGCGTGACCCTTGCTAGTACGCATACCACGGATGCCAGCCCGTAGCCATACTGCGTCAGCCCCGGACGCTATACCGTAATGTCCCGTCTCACGATCATGAGGCAACTCTCATGATCGTGAGGCAACTCTGCGGAACTTCCGTCTCACGCGCCCCGCGGAAGAGCCTCAACGGCCGCCCTGGCGGATACCTGAGCAGGGCCTGAGCAGGGCCTGAGCAGGCCGAAGACTAAGCGGAGCAGACCGGGCCAGCGCGGCCGCGGAGCGGGGTGGGACGCCGGCGGCGCTAGGCAACTCCGGCGCGACGTGGCACGATTTCGCAGGTGACCAGCAGACCCGCGGCGGCACAGCGCCTGAGCGACCTCGCGCGGCTGCGCCGGGTCCGGGACCGGATCGACCGGGAGTACGCGCAGCCGCTGGACGTCGAGGCGCTCGCCCGCGGCGCGCACATGTCGGCCGGGCACCTCAGCCGCGAGTTCCGGCTTGCCTACGGTGAGTCGCCGTACAGCTACCTGATGACGCGGCGGATCGAGCGCGCGATGGCGCTGCTGCGCCGGGGCGACCTCAGCGTCACCGAGGTCTGTTTCGCGGTCGGCTGCTCGTCGCTGGGCACCTTCAGCACCCGCTTCACCGAACTGGTCGGCGTGCCGCCCAGCACCTACCGACGCCAGGCGACGGCCGCTGCGGCCGGGATGCCGTCGTGCGTGGCGAAACAGGTGACCAGACCGGTCAGGAATCGAGAAGCGCAGGTCACCGAGCCGCAACTAGCCTGATCACTATGGACCTCACCATTCACGCGAGCTTCCTCCGGGAAAGACGAACGGCCAGCGGCGAAATCCCCATCCGGGGCGATCGGGCTGTCGACCTCCGGCTTCCCGTTCGTCTTTAAGCCAGCCAATCCCGACCAGACCCACGACTTCAGGAGTGACCATGACCGGCTCTTCCACCCAGGGAATCAAGACCGTGCTGCATCCCGTGTCCGACCTGGCGGCGGCCAAGGCGGTGTACACCGCCCTGCTCGGCGTCCCGCCGAGCGCCGACGCGTCCTACTACGTCGGCTACGAGGCCGAGGGCCAGCACATCGGGCTGGTGCCGGGCGGTGGGCCGCAGGGCATGACCTCACCGGTGGCCTACTGGCACGTGCCGGACATCGAGGCGAAGCTGGCCGAGGTGACCGCCGCGGGTGCCACCGTGAAGGAGCCCGCGCACGACGTCGGTGGTGGCCGCCTGGTAGCCACCGTCACCGACCCCGATGGCAACGTCCTCGGGCTGCTTCAGGACCCGTGAGTGCCGGCCCCAGAGGATCCACGGGCCGGAGCGGAGGCGGCCCCGCCTAACAGATGGAGACACGATGAGCATGGCCACGAGGACGGACACGCAGCCGCCTGCCCTGCACGCTGCCGACAGCCACGACCTGATCCGCGTGCACGGTGCGCGCGTGAACAACCTCAAGGACGTCAGCGTCGAGATCCCGAAGCGCCGGCTGACGGTGTTCACCGGCGTCTCCGGCTCGGGCAAGAGCTCGCTGGTGTTCGGCACGATCGCTGCGGAGTCCCAGCGGCTGATCAATGAGACCTACAGCGCTTTCGTGCAGGGCTTCATGCCAACGCTGGCGCGGCCCGAGGTCGACGTGCTCGACGGGCTGACGACGGCGATTATCGTCGACCAGCAGCGGATGGGGACCGACCCCCGCTCCACGGTCGGCACGGCCACCGACGCCAACGCGATGCTGCGCATCTTCTTCAGCCGGCTCGGGCAGCCGCACATCGGCTCACCCCAGGCGTTCTCCTTCAACATCGCGTCGATCAGCGGAGCGGGCGCGGTCACGTTCGAGCGCGGCGGGAAAACCGTGAAGGAACGGCGCAGCTTCAGCATCCTCGGCGGCATGTGCCCGCGCTGCGAAGGCCGGGGCACCATCACCGACATCGACCTGTCCCAGCTGTACGACGACAGCAAGTCGCTCAACGAGGGCGCGATCACCGTCCCCGGCTACACCGGGGGCGGCTGGAACTCGCGGCTATACAGTGCGTCCGGCTTCTTCGACCCGGACAAGCCGATCCGCAAGTTCACCAAGAAAGAGCTGGACGACTTCCTCCGCCACGAGCCGGTCAGGATGAAGATCGCGGGCATCAACATGACGTACGAGGGGCTGATCCCGCGGATCCAGAAGTCGATGCTGTCCAAGGACCCCGAGGCGATGCAGCCGCACGTCCGGGCGTTCGCGGACCGCGCGGTCACGTTCACCACCTGCCCGGAGTGCGGCGGTACCCGGCTCAGCGAGGAAGCCCGGTCCTCGAAGATCAAGGACATCAGCATCGCTGACGCGTGCGCGATGCAGATCAGCGACTTGGCCGGGTGGGTCAACGGTCTCGACGAACCGTCGGTGGCGCCGCTGCTCGCCGCGCTCAAGCACACGCTGGACTCCTTCACGGAGATCGGCCTGGGCTACCTCTCGCTCGACCGGCCGACGGTCACGCTGTCGGGCGGCGAGGCCCAGCGCACCAAGATGATCCGCCAGCTCGGCTCGTCGCTCACCGACGTGACCTACGTCTTCGACGAGCCGACGGTCGGGCTGCACCCGCACGACATCCAGCGGATGAACGACCTGCTGCTGCAGCTGCGGGACAAGGGCAACACGGTGCTGGTCGTGGAGCACAAACCGGAAATGATCACGATCGCCGACCACGTGGTGGACCTCGGCCCCGGTGCCGGCACGGCGGGCGGCACCGTCTGCTTCGAAGGCACCGTGGAGGGTCTGCGGGACGGTGACACCACCACCGGGCGGCACCTGGACGACCGGGCCGCCCTGAAGCCTTCGGTACGGGCGCCGTCCGGGCAACTGGAGGTGCGCGGCGCCAGCCTGCACAACCTGCAGGACGTGGATGTCGACATCCCGTTCGGTGTGCTGACCGTGGTCACCGGGGTGGCGGGCTCGGGCAAGAGTTCGCTGATCCGCGGCTCGGTGTCCGGGCGCGACGGGGTGGTGACGGTCGACCAGACCCCGATCCGCGGCTCGCGCCGGAGCAACCCGGCGACGTACACCGGGCTGCTCGACCCGATCCGCAAGGCGTTCGCGAAGGCAAACGACGTGAAGCCCGCGCTGTTCAGCCCCAACTCCGAGGGCGCCTGCCCCAACTGCAACGGTGCCGGGGTCATCTACACCGACCTGGCGATGATGGCCGGCGTCGCCACCACCTGCGAGGTGTGCGAGGGGAAGCGGTTCGACGCCTCGGTACTGGAGTACCATTTCGGCGGCCGTGACATCAGCGAGGTGCTCGCGATGCCGGTGGCCGAGGCCCTGGAGTTCTTCGGCGAGGGCGAGGCGCGCACCCCGGCCGCGCACGCCATCCTCGGGCGGCTCGCCGACGTCGGGCTGGGCTACCTCACCCTCGGCCAGCCGCTCACCACGCTGTCCGGCGGCGAGCGGCAGCGGCTCAAGCTGGCCACCCACATGGCCGAGAAGGGCGCTGTCTACGTTCTCGACGAGCCGACCAGCGGCCTGCACCTCGCCGACGTCGAGCAGCTGCTCGGCCCTGCTCGACCGGCTCGTCGACTCCGGCAAGTCGGTCATCGTCATCGAGCACCACCAGGCGGTCATGGCGCACGCCGACTGGATCATCGACCTCGGCCCCGGCGCCGGCCACGACGGCGGCCGGATCGTCTTCGAGGGCACGCCCGCCGACCTCGTCGCCGCCCGCTCCACCCTCACCGGCGAGCACCTCGCGGCCTACGTCGGCACCTGACCGAGGCCCACGCGGTCGGTGTGTCAGGATCCTGCGCCGCCCTGGTGCGCGGTGTGCGCTAGGAGGGGGACGAGGATGTGGGCGTTCGGGCTGCCCCAGCCGGTGACCGGGTCCCAGCCGGGTCCGGCCTGGTAGTCGGTGAAGACCCCGGTGGGGCCACAGCACCGAGTTGCCGCCGGTAACCACGTCGTGGAAGGCACGGTGGTAGGCGGGGCTGCGGGCGATGACGAAGCCCAGGTGCTGGCCGGCCTGCTGGTCGGCCAAGGCGATCACGGCCGCCCACAGCGGGGTGGCGGCGCTGGTGCCCTGGGCCGGGTACAGGCCCCCGCCGCTGAACACCACCGCCATGGCGGTAGGAGTCGCCGCCGCGCCGAGAGCCGCGGCGGCGATGAACCCGAACTCGGCCATCATGTTGGTCAGCTGGGAGAACAGGGCCGGGTTGCCGGCCAGGCCAAAGCTGTGCGGGTCGACCGCGTAGAACAGCAGCCGCAGGCCTTAGATGAGGACCGTCAGCGCGACGACCAGCACCGCGACGGTGATGATGAGGCCGTGGCGCTTGCGGATCTCCAGGTTCTTCGTGGTGATGAGATCCCAGGTGGGCAGCCAGGCGCCGATGGCCGGTGCGGCGCGCTGGCCGGCCGTCATCGTGCGCGAGCATCATCATCCGCGTCATCCCTCCGACTGGCCGGAGCGGCTCAGCGGATGAGGATTCCCGATTCGTAGGCGAGGATCACAAGCTGGGTGCGGTCGCGGGCGCCCAGCTGGTCAGGATCCGGCTCACGTGCGTCTCGGAGCTAGATAAGTGATTCCATGTCGAGAAGCTCTGACCGGCTCCGCTCACCAGGTGAAGGGCCACGACAGGCGCGGCCCACGACACCAGGAGACCACCATGCCGAAGTACCTGCTCCTCAAGCACTACCGCGGCGGCCCGGAGCCGCACCATCCCTTTCCCCCGATGGACCAGTGGGCGCCCGAGGACGTGGAGGCGCACATGGCCTTCCTCAGGCACGTCAGCGAGCTGCTCGAGGAGAACGGCGAGTACGTCGACGCGCAGGCGCTCACGCCGGCGCGCACCTGGGTGCGCTACGGCGGCCCGGACGCGGCGCCCGTCACCACCGACGGCCCGCTGCCCGAGACCAGCGATCTCGTGGCGGGCTGGTACATGATCGACGTCGAGTCGCACGAGCGCGCGGTCGAGCTCGCGGCCTACGTCTCCTCCGAGCCCGGCCCGGGCGGCGAGCCGCTGTACGAGTGGATCGACGTCCGGGAGGTCATGTCCGAGGCGCCGTCGGACGACTGACCCGGCGTGATCGACGAGCCGACGCGACGGCTGGACGAGGGCGCGCTGCGCGCCCTCGTCCCGCGGGTGCTCGCGGGCCTGGTCCGGCGGGGCGAGGACTTCGACGCCGCCGAGGACGCGCTGCAGGAGGCGCTGCTGGAGGCGCTGCGGGTGTGGCCCGAGCACCCGCCGCGCGACCCGCGCGCGTGGCTGGCGACGGTCGCGACCCGGCGGCTCGTCGACGCCCGCCGCAGCGAGGCCGCCCGTCACCGCCGCGAGGAGGCGACGTACGCCGAGCCGCGGCCCGCCGCCACCGAGGAGGGCGACGACACCCTCTTCCTGCTCTTCTGCTGCTGCCACCCCGACCTCGCGCCCGCCTCCCAGGTGGCGCTGACCCTGCGCGCCGTCGGCGGCCTCACCACCCGCGAGATCGCCGACGCCTTCTACGTCCCGGAGGCGACGATGGCGCAGCGGATCAGCCGGGCCAAGCGCGCCCTGCAGGGGCGCCGCCTGGACCAGCCCGGCGACCTCGCCGTCGTGCTGCGCGTGCTCTACCTCGTCTACACGGCCGGCCACGCGGGCCGGGTCGACCTGGCCGGCGAGGCGATCCGGCTCGCCCGCCAGCTCACCCTCGCCACCGAGGAACCGGAGGCGCGCGGGCTGCTCGCGCTGATGCTCCTCAACCACGCCCGCCTCCCGGCGCGACTCGACCCCGAGGGCCGGATCGTCACGCTCGACCGGCAGGACCGCGGCCTGTGGGACACCCGCGAGATCGCCGAGGGCGTGCGCGTCCTGCAGTCGGCGCTGGCCGCTGCAGCGCCTCGGCCGCTACCAGGTCGAGGCCGCCATCGCCGCCCTGCACGACGACGCGGCAAGCGCCGAGGAGACCGACTGGCCGCAGATCCTCGCCTGGTACGACGACCTCGTCGCCCTCACCGACGACCCGGTGCGCCAGGACCCCGCCGCGGTGCTCGGGCGCGCGGTCGCGGTCGGCCACGTCCTCGGCGCCGCCGCCGGGCTGCGCGAGACCGACCGGCTGCGCGACGTGATCGGCGAGCGGCACCGCTGGCACGCCGTCCGCGGCCACCTGCACGAGCTGGGCGGCGACCTCCCTGCCGCCGCCACGGCGTACGCCGAGGCCGCCCGCCGGGCCACGAACGTCGCCGAGCGCGACCACCTGGTCCGCCAGGCCGCCCGCGCGCGGGCCGCCGGCCGAGCAATAGCAACTCATCGCTGTCGCTTCAGACCGATCGAGGCGCGTTCCTACCAGCCGATCGGCAACCGAGAGACGCTGTAGCTGGGGCCGTCGTGTCGCTGCAGTCGGGCGCATGACGATCCAGCGCATGGAGCACGTGGGCATCGTGGTCAACGACATCGACGCCGTCGTCGCTGGCTTGCGAGGCCGCGGCGCGGGCACCGCATGGCTGCGCGCAGATCATCCAAGTTTGTGCGTCCCGGCACGATGGCTTCCTGGGTTCTCGCCATTATCTTGAATCCATGCCAACTGTGAGCGGGCCCATCGCCAGCCGGGTGGCTGGTGCCGCTGCGCGAACGGTCGCGGCCGGCACTGCCCGGCTGCTCGCCGCATGGTCCATGAGCTCACCGCTGCCCGAAGCTGCGGACCGGCGCTGCGAGGGGGTGGCCGACCTTGCTGCGCGCCGGGCCCGCGTGTCGCAGTCGATGTTCTTCACCGACCGCGCCACGGCCGCGCTCATGGAGCTCGGTGACGGCGATCCGGGCCTTCGCGAGAGCGTCGAGCACAGTGAGATGATCTATGACGGCGCGAACGCTTATGTCCGGGTAGCCGACAGCTGGACAGGATTCTTCCTGGTTGATCCGCGCGGTCCGTGCGGGCCGAATGACCCGCTGTGGCCGCTAGACGCCCTGTTCGGTGCGAGCGATGATGCCGTGGAGATCGGACCGGAGGCCGTGCGTGGCGTGCCTGCGACGCGCTACCGACTCGCTGTTGACCTGGCGCGAGCGGACGCGGCGCTGCCGGCCGGTGTGAGCGTGCCCTCCGGACCGTACCGCTCGCTAAGCAGGCTGCCCGCCGAGGTGTGGCTGGACACGGCTGGCCTCGCCCGCCGCATCTCGGTGAGCTCCGCGCCGGCCGCCGCGCCGGATGCTCAGGTCTGGTCGATCGTTGAGCTGTGGGATTTCGGTGTGGCCGCCGACATCACGCCGCCCGGTCCCGATGAGTTCCTGGCCCCGGCTGAGGCCTACCGCCTGGCCGAGGAAGAACCGCCCGGGCGGGATGCCTGATCCAGCCTGCGCCCCGCCGCTGGCGTCCATGGTGAGCGCCCGATCCAGGCGCCAGGCGCCTGTCTTCGCGACCAGTTGCCCCGTGACAGGTCACCGATGCTCCGGGCACGCGACCGCGGACGCTCGCACTCCTGGCGGCCGGGAGCGACAGCCACGCCCGGGCACTCCTTCCGGAGGAAACGCCCTATCCCATGCGCCCCGAGCTCGCAGCCCTCCTGAGCGCCACCGGATAAGCCGGCGCGGAAGGGCTGCTTCATCAGGCTACCTGTCAGGTCTTCCAGGATCGTCCCCATCGTCCCTGTCACCAGCCGGGACTCAACGCCCTGGGCCAGCGCCTCAAGCATCTCGTCGTGAAACAGCAGCGCGTAATGATGCAGCTGCCGAACGGGGCATCGGAATGGCGCGGGTGGACGGAGTTGACCTTGATCGCTTCCTCGATCCACGCCGAATTCACCACCTCATCTGCGCTAAAGGGCCGATCGCGCCGAACGAATGCTACGCGCGCGGCCTCCATCAGCGGGCTGGGTCACGTTGTGTAGCGAAAGGCAATCTCAAGGCAGTTCTCCACCGTGCCTCTCGCTGGCTGATCTCGATCGACCGGAGCCGTCACCACGAACATCGCCGCGTCATCGTGAACATCGCCGAACAGTTTCGGCTAAGCCCTGCCCGATGTCCTATATCCATTTGGAGTGACGTCCAGTGCTCATACCGACGATGCGTAACAGGCCGGCTGATGAGGGGCTGGGAGTGAAGAGTAGTGCCTACCATGTGCCCATGAAGCAGGCGTTTGACGGGGCGCTGTCGCCTACCCCGCACTATTACGAGATCATGGGCCGGGCCGCCGAGATCGCGCGGGCTCTCGGGAGCTCGGTCGGCGGCGCGGAGCACCTGTTCCTGGGCATGCTGCACGACGGCGGGTGGCCTGTGAACGTGATCTCAGGTCTGGTCAACCTCGGCCGCGCCGAGGCAGCGGCGCTCGGCATCCTCAACGGTCCCGGTTACTCGCACCCGACTGATCCCCGGTTCCTCCCACGCCATGGCTACGTGCAGACGTGGGGCGCGGAGGTCGCCTTTGAAATGGGCGATTCCTATATCGGTGTGGAGCACGCGTTCTTGGCGATGATCCGCATGCGGGAGACAGTCCCCGCGCGGGCACTCGCGGGCCTGGCCGATCTTGACGCGCTCGAGGCCGCCGTCCTGGAGGCTATGAACGCCCCGGCGGGCGGCCCTCCTGAGGACGCGGTGTTCCTGCCGGAAGGCCAGGAGATGGACGGCCCGCTGCGGAGGGCGATCATCGACGCTCTGCCTGAGGGCACGACATTCGGTTTCAACAGTGACACAGACGAGCGCACGTGGATGCATGTAATTGGTCCTGGCGACAGGAGCGACCCCGCACTTACCCGCGAGGTCCTGAACACGGCTCTGGCCAGCCTAAACGTAGGCGGCAGCTGAAGCGATCGCTTGGCGCTCGATGGTGGCGGGGGAGTACCCGAGCGCCTCCGCGATGACCGCCACGGGAGCCAGTGCTCGGGCGGGCGGCGATCATGTTATAGCCGGGACGTGCAGCTCGTGCCTCGACCGCTAACGTTTGCCGCGTTCCGCCGCCCTCAGGACGACCGCGCTCCCGGCACCACCTGGGTGATCTGCTCGATATCCCAGCGGGCGCGGAGCGCCGCGATCTCCGCCGGGTCCACCGGCCCGGGTCGCGAGATGATCTGTGCCATCTCGGCGAGGTAATCCTCATGCCCGGCAGGCGCGAACAGGAACAGCATCCTGGCCGGGGTGGTCCCCCGGTTCGCGAAGGCGTGCGGGCAGCGCGCGGGGACGAACATCAGGCTGCCCGCCCCGCCGCGCTGGACGGTGGCCCCGGTCGAAGAGCGCCATGCCTGCCAATCGCCCGAGGTACGGGTCTGCGGCTCGAACGCAAGCAGGTCCAGTTCCCCTTCGAGGATGTAGAAGAGTTCCTCGGCTTCCGCGTGAACGTGAGCACCAACATCGAAGCCAGGCGCGACTTCGGCTTCGAACACCGACCATCGTCCCGTCTCCTTGGTGCCGACCTTGAGCGTCATGCCCGCACTTTCGATCCTGCGGCCCGCTCCGGGCGGCAGCACTAGTCCGTCAGTCATGTTCCGAGTGTGCCCTGCGTGCTCTGGCCGGGTCCAGGGACGACTCATGTGCCGGGACTGGCGACCGCTTCTCTCGCACGGCATAGCCAACGGCGGCTCCGGCCCACACCGGATCGGCATCGGCGAAACGGGGCAAAACGTTAGTGGTCGCGGCACTAGTGTAGTCGCGTCAGAAATTTTCTTAGATTAATTCTGTAGGCTGTGGCTATGTCGCTTCCTGTTGCGCCGATGGCGCTGTCGGATGAGGAGCGGGCTGAGCTGGTGCGCCGGGCGGGGTTGCCGGGACCGCCGCGCTGGCGGAGCGGGCCGCGGATCGTGCTGGCCTGCGCGGCCTCGGATGTCGGGAATGCCGGGGTGGCGCAGAGCTGGGGGTGGCGGTCAAGACGGTGGGGAAGTGGCGCGAGAGGTTCACGAGTCCGGGGCGGCCGGGCTGGAGGACGGTGCCCGCGCCCGGCCGGCCCAAGGCGGGCTGGTGCTCGCGGACGCCGAGCGGGATCAGCTGGCCCGGTGGGCCCGGCGGCGAAGACCGCCCAGGACCTGGCGCTGCGGGCCAAGATCGTGCTGGCCTGCGCGGACGGCAGGGAGAACAAGGAGGTCGCGGCCGAGCTGGGGGTCGATGAGCACACCGTGGCTCGCTGGCGGGGCCGGTTCATCCGCCAGCCGCCTGGATGGGCTGCACGATGAGCCGCGGCCCGGCCGGCCGCCGTCGATCCTGCTGGACAAGGTCGAGGAGGTCGTCATCGCCACGCTGGAGGAAATGCCCCGGGAGGCCACACACTGGTCGCGGGCCTCAATGGCCTGGCGGAGCGGGCTGTCGCGAGTCCACCATCGGGCGGATCTGGAGGAAGTTCGATCTCAAGCCGCACCTGCATGGACGGCTTCAAGCTATCCACGGATCCGCTGTTCGTGGAGAAGGTCGTCAACGTCGTCGGCCTGTACCACAACCCGCCGGACAAGGCGGTGGTGCTGTGCGTGGACGAGAAGTCCCAGGTCCAGGCCCTGGACCGGTCCCAGCCGGTGCTGCCGATGATGCCGGGCATGCCCGAGCGGCGCACCCACGACTACGCCCGGCACGGCGTCACCAGCCTGTTCGCCGCGTTCAACATCGCTGACGGCACCGTGATCAGCGAGCTGCACCGCCGCCACCGCCACCAGGAGTTCCTGAAGTTCCTCAAGCGGATCGACAAGAACGTCCCGGCCGGCCTGGACGTCCACCTGGTCTGCGACAACTACGCCACCCACAAGACCCCGGCCATCCAGGACTGGCTCGCCCGCCATCCCCGCTTCCACGTCCACTTCACCCCGACCGGATCCTCGTGGATCAACCAGGTGGAACGATGGTTCGGCTACCTCACGGACAAGAAGATCCGCCGCGGCGTCCACAAGTCCGTCCAGGCCCTGGAAGCCGACATCCGCGACTGGATCGAGCACTGGAACGAGAACCCCCGCCCGTTCGACTGGACCAAGACCGCCGAGGAGATCTTCAACTCCCTGGCCGAATATCTCGCGAAGCCATTTAAGGCGCGGCACACTAGCCAGGGACAATCGTCGCTTGCCCGGTGCGAGCTCGATATCCTGCGCCCATTGCTGCGGTCGCCGCCTGCCGTGGTGCATCTGCAGAGCGGCCACGGTCTCGACGACATCAGCCTGGCCGCCGCAGCGCTGACTCCGTAGTCGGTGTCGACTTCAGAGAGGTGGCAGTCACCGCGGCGCAGCGCAGAGCGGCCGAGCTAGCGGCTGCCTGCTGGTACGTGGTCGCTGAGGTGCCGGGCGTCCCGTTGCGCGGCGAATGCGCTGACCTGGTGTATACCGGCAAGGGTGCCCTGATCTGGATGCAGGACCTGGCTGCCTGGGCAGGGGACGCTGCTCGCCTGCTGCGGCGACGGGACACCTGTTCATCTACGAGGCACATCCGGCGGTGCCGCTGTGGACGTGGGACGAGGACGAGGCCCGCATCCGACCCGACCGCAGTTACTTCGGGCGCTGTCGCATGAACGACACGTTCCCCGCAGGGGGTGCGGTGGAGTGGCAGTGGACGCTCGGAGAGATTATCAGCGCCGTGATCTCAGCTGGGCTGGACGTGCTACACGTGGCCGAGCACCCCGAGCCCTTCTGGCGACCGCAGCACGTCGCGGCATCGGCATGGCGGAAGCCGATTTGCGATAGCCGCCTCTGAGCCTCGATCGACGGCGTGAATTCTAATCTTCGGCCGCGCGCTTTCCAGCTGACGCGGATCTCGGTGGTGTCGCCGGGCGCGGGTTTCCCGCCGCTGGCTCGTTCTGCGGCTTGTCCAGGTCCTCGTGCCGGGCTGGAATGGGGTGGTCCGTCAGGGGCCGTGTGAAGTGCGGGTGACCGGGTCTGGGCTGGTCAGGCCGTCTGTGCTGGCTGGCCGCAGGCGTCTTCGAAGAGGTTCTATTCATTCTGGTTGTGGCGCCAGTCCTTCTCGCAGGTGGATTGGGGACGTGGCCGCGGCCGTGGCCGGCGGTCCGGGCGGCGATGTCGACGAGGTCGTGGCGCAGGGCGGCGGCTCTGGCCTTGGCGCAGGTGAGGCTGGCCAGGGACTCGCCGGCGCGCAGCAGGTCGTGCGCGATGGCGGCGCAGGCCAGCCAGGCGGCGTTCGCGGTAGACGAGCCAGAGGGCAATGGGCCAGGGGCCCGTCGGTCAGGTCGGCGAACACCTGCTCGGCCTGGGCTGGTCACGGCGCTGTTCCTCCGCCTGGACGAGCTCGAACGGCGAGTCGGTGAAGACGGCGCGGCAACGCCAGGCAGGGAACAGCTCGTCCTGGCCCGGGGTGGCCGTGCGGTTGAGGTCTTTAACCCGGCGGACGATTAAGCCGGGCTGCGACGGCCTGGTCTTTCTTCGAGGCGAAACGCCGCGGAATCCACCTCGGCGACCTCGGCGTCGGAATCCAGCAGCGCAGCTGGTCATCGGAGATCGCCGGGGGTAGCGGATCGCTGCCAGGTAGTTTCCGGGATGCCGGCGATCGCCGCCTTGACCGAGGGGTTCATTGTGCCGTGACGGAGAAGTAAGCCCCGGGCTCGCGCATGCGCCGTGGAACGCCGCGGAGTAGAACGCCGAGTCTGTCCGCATGACGAGGGTCCGGTGCACCCGGTGGCGCGGGCAGTGCTGACGAGACTGCGGCGAAGCTGGCGGCACTCGCGGGAGGACGCTGCGCTGCCGCCGCGCAGCCGGGTGGCGGCGATCACCGGCGTCGGCCAGCGGCGTGCCGATCACTGCTGCCAGCGCATTCAGGCCACGGACAGTAGGCTCTGCTGGATTTTCGATTGGCCGAACGCCGCGCCTGCTTCTTATGCCCGTAGACGCGTTCTGCATGGAGTCGATATCCATGAACGCCACACTGTCTTTGCCGGGCAGCGCGGGGTGCGGCGGGTCAAGGTCTGCCAGCAGAAGCCGGCTCACCTTCTCCACCTGGAGCACATTCCCCCAGGTGAACGAGCGCAGGAACGAGCCCAGCGTGGACGGGGCGCGGATCCCGCCGAACAGCGTGGGCATCGCGCCGTGCCGCAGCACGTCCATATCATCGATGCTGTCCGCACCAGCGATCATCCCGGCAGCCAGGCACGCCACCTTGAGATGCGCGTTCACCCCGCACGCACGGCCGATCGCGACATGCGCTTCGATCAGGCCGCCCAGGCCTGCCCGCTGCGCCAGGGCCATCACCGGGACCAGGCCCGCCCGCGACACGAGATTCGGGTCATCAAACGTCGCGCACGTCTTCGCCAGCCCGTGTAACAATCGCACCTGCGAGGTGTCCTCTCCGCTCGGAACGTGGAAGCTTCAGTAACTCCCATTGTCCCAGTTCAGAGGGCACCTTTCGCGTCAATGCGCCCAAACACAGCCCTATTTACACGGTGGATCGAGGCTGAGCCGCTGTCCTGTCTCAACGAAGATGAGGCAACTTTGCAAATAGGACTTGCGGCGCCGGCCCGTCGCGGCGGCCTCGTTCTTCGACGAGCGCTTCCTTGTCCGGAACGTCTACGTGGTACGCCACGGCGGCTGGGCCATGAAGCCCGATTCTGGAACGGTGTCTGGGGCTGGAGGTGGCGTCCCAATCTCGGTGTAAATCGGTGATGGGCGCGGGTTCCTGGTGGTGATGGGTGGCCAAATCGCTTCGCCTCGTGACACTCGACGGTGGAGTCCACCGACGGGTGGCTCGCCGAGCCGACTGCTCCGGGACGGCAATCAGCTCAGAGCGGGAAGGACCGGGCTGCGTCGTTGCCCGTGCCAGTCATCGTGAGTTCCGCGCTGCCCTCCGGGTCAGGTGCGATGGCCGTCTTCGGTGACATCGAGGAGACGGGGTTCAGTCGGATTGCCCGCCGGGGTTGATCGGTGGCCAGTCGGCGGGCCACCAGTCTCCCTGTGGGTCGGTGGTTTGCCCGACCTCGATGATGTAACCGTCGGGATCTCGGATGTAGCAACGGATCTCGTACTGGTGCTGCTTCGGCGGCGTCAGGAACTGCGCGCCCCGGGCGCTCCATTCGGCGTACACGGCGTGGATGTCTGCGACCCGGATATTGAGGAAGCTGCTGACCCGGTCGGGATCGCTCGGCGTCTCCAGGGTGACCGTGGGCTTGTCGTCGGTGGGGCCTCCGCCGCCGTTGATGATGATGAAGCTGTTGGCGAGTGCGATATTGGTCGGCTCTGGGCCGAAGACCACCGTGCCGCCGAGTACCTCGGTATAGAAGCGCCGGGAGCGCTCGACGTCATCGGAGACGATGAAGTGGCACACTACCATTCGCTCTGCGGGCTGCGTGGGTTCGGCCACTGGCACCTCCACTCGTTGGGGCTCATGCCCCGCTTACGCACGGGGTCTGAAGTTTTCAGTCAACCACATCGGTTCGTCGAGGGGGTCGGACTAGTCGGGGCGGATTAGTAGGCGGCGGTTGTGATGGTCTCGGCGACTCCCGGTGACGCGAGCCAGACCGCCGCACTCCCATGCTTCAGGTGCCGATAATGTGCATTATGTAAAGTGCTAGCCTGCGTATTGCATCAGATGAATCACTGCCACTGGGTTCGACTCCACTGTCGTAGCAGCAGCGATGAAACCGGTGTTGACCTGCGGAAACGCAGTGCCAATACGGTCTCTGACTAGCGCTGAGAGCGACCCGCGCTGGCCAGATCGGTACACCTGAACGCCGGTGTGCGACACGCCGCTGACCTGCACAAACACGGTAGCGGTCTCATCGAATGCATCATTGAATCACTAGATGTCTCCTCGGGCCCGCAACCGAGCCATCGGTGAGCTCGTCCTCGAATGGCCGCCCTCGCTCGTCGCCGAGGTCCTCGGCTGAGCACGCAGGTGGCGTTCCTCCACGCGAGCAAGGCTGCTGAGCCGTGGGCCCGCTATGCCTGGCCGATCCGTCAGGTCGCCCTGAGCGTCCCGAAAGACGATCCCCTAACAGCCACGAGATCCTTGGGTGGCCCGAGCCCGCGCCGATCCGAGGTCGGGTATTCAGCGCCTGGTCTCGTACCTGGTCAGGAGCACGCCGTCGGGAAACGTCCGGGTCTCCACCAGGTTCAGGTTCACCCAGTTGTCCAGGGCCGTGAAGAACGGCGTGCCGCCGCCCACCAGGACCGGATGGGTGACGATCGCGTACTCGTCGATCAGCCCGGCCCGCATGGCCGCCGCGGCGAGGGTGGCGCCGCCGACGTCCATGGGACCGCCATCCTCGGTCTTGAGCCGGGTGATCTCGGTGACAGCGTCGCCGGTGACCAGGCGGGCGTTCCAGTCGACCGCGCTGGTCGTCGAGGAGAACACCACCTTCGGCATGTCCCGCCAGCGGCGGGCGAACTCGATCTGCGCCGGTGTGGCGCCAGGCTGCTGGTCGGCGGTCGGCCAGTGGGAGCTCATCGTCTCCCACAGCTTGCGCCCGTACAGCGCCAGGCCCGTCGCCCCCACCCGGTCGGACCACCACTGGAACAGCTCGTCGCTCGGCACGCTCCAGCCGAGGTCATCGCCGGGCGCGGCGATGTAGCCGTCCAGGCTCAGGTTCATGCCAAAGGTCAGTTTCCGCATGGCGTCAGCCTCCCGTGAGTCGGTATTCGGCGTACAGACCAACACGGCGCGGAAATTCATCGGTCAGACCACACCGGGGGCCGGTTGACCACCGCGCCAAGCGGATGCTGCGTACGGAAGGGAAGCGGTTGCGGGGACCCCTAGGGGGACGCCGCAGATCGGCTCGCCGGGGCGGCGTCGTGGCGTCCCGCAAGAGCCGTCCGGGTCTATGTCCGGACGGGTGCCCCTTGCGACCACACACCCGGCCGCTCGGCCTGCCCATTGACACCCTAATTGGGGGTCAATACGTCGGGTCTTGATACGCAGGCTGTCCAGTAAGCCCCTCCGCCTCCCCGTTCGTGCGCCAACCACGTCAACATGCTCGGTGTCCCGTCTCACTGCATCTGCTCGATTTATCATCGCAGTTGCTCTGATTCGTTCCAGATCTCATCCGATCTGCTCGGTCTGACCTCCAGAGCTTGATCGTTTCTCACTCGATCTGCTCGGCCACGGTCGTTTGTTTCGGGGCTTGAGCAACAACGGAGCGGCCAGTGGCGATAGCGAGCTGAAGACCGCGAGCTACCGGCTGGGGAGCGATCGGGGTAGCCCGAACCATGGGAGCACAGTGTTCTCGAAACCGCTGTAGCGATCCGCGGACATGATCTTTGGCCGTCTCCGGACAGCCAGCAGAGCTGGCGGCTACCCGGGCGGAGCGACGGTTGCGTCCGGCTGATTCGCGCGGCGGAGCGCGGCGGCAACGAATCCGCTGGCTTTCAGCTCCTCGATGAAGGCCCGGAGGAACCGGACGGTCTCCGGGCCGCGGGTCCTGGTCGTGCCCATCGCCTGGCGGATCTGCATGAACCGGCCCTCGATCAGGCGGAATCCGGGATGGCGGCCGACGAACTCAGCCATCGGCTGCCTGATACCGGCCGCAACCTCCAAGCCCAGCTCACAGAACACGTCGGTCCCCTCGTTTCCGCGCACCACACTCGCGTGCCGGAGGGTGCGGGACAGGAAAAGGTCGTAGGCAGATCCCTTCTTGACGCCGACACGGACGCGTTCACAGTTGACGTCAGCCGTCGTGGTGATGGCCGAGTCCCGGGGTACGGCGAACACGCCGTCGATCACGACGTATGGCGCGGTGAACGCGACCTCCGCTTCGCGCGCAGGCTCGATGGCCAGGAAGCAGATGTCGGCCCGCCCCGCCGCCATCGCCTCGAACGACTTCCGCGCCGCATCGAAGCAGACGAGTTCAACCGGGACTCCCGCTCGCGAGCCCAGCTCACGCGCAATGTTGACGGTCACGCCCGCCGGCGCCGCTGGCGTGCCCTGGGCCAGCACCGGATTGCCCAGATTGATTGAGGCCCGCAGGGTCCCGGTCGGCGAAAGATCCCTGACGATAGCGGCCGGCATGACGCTCACGAATCCACCCTACGAAGACCGGGCCAGAGACCGTGCTCCTGGCCAACGTTGAGCAACTCCAGTTGACTACCATCAGTTAGTCAACTAAGGTTGCTTGTATGCCTGGTGCTGAGATTCCTGACTCTCCGGAGCCTGCCGACGCGCTGGCGGCGGTGGCGGCGCTGCGGCGGCTAGCTGACCGGATCGAGGACACCGCGGTCGAGCAGGCTATGCGGGCAGGCTGGAGCTGGCCGCAGGTCGCTGAGGCGCTTGGCGTGACGCGCCAGGCGGTCCATAAGAAGCACGCCAAGCGGCTGATCGCCGCCGGTGTCGCGTTGCGGAGGCGTGACGATGACCACGTTCGGTAAGTACATGCACACGATCATCGAGCAGGGCAGGGACGAAGCCCGCCGGGACGGGTCGGCGGCGGTTGAGGCGCAGCATCTGCTGCTGGCGATCGCGGCTGGCCCGGATGCCGTCCCACGTCAGATCCTGGCCGCGGCGGGCCTTGATTACCGGGCGGTCCGGGAGGCGCTGGACCGTGAGTTCGAGCGCAGCCTGAGCGCGGCCGGGGTGTCCGCCGCCGCGTTTGACCTCCCGCAGCCGAGTAGCGCCCCCGTGCGGCTGGCGCACCTGGGGGCTTCGGCCAGGCTCGCGCTGGAACGCGGCTTCAGTTCCGGTGGCCGCAAGAAGGATCTGCAGCCATCGCATCTGCTGCTCGGGATCTTGCAGGCTGAGGTCGGCACTGTGCCGCGCGCGCTCGCACTGGCGGCCGTTGACCGGGCCGTCCTGGCCGAGCGTGCGCGGCAGGAGCTGGCCGGCGAGGGCCAGTGACGACCGGATGCGGAGAGGTCCGGCGCCAGGCCGCGGCACAGATGACGGTGAGGCGATGACCGCCAGCGAGGACGTGGTGCTCGAGGCCGGCGGGCTGCGCATGCGTTACGGCGCCACCGATGTGCTGCACGGTGTGACGTTCCAGGTCCGCCGCGAGGAGGTGGTGGCCCTGCTCGGGCCGAACGGGGCGGGAGAGACCACGACGATCGAGATCTTGGAAGTTTTCCGGATGCGCTCGGCTGGCCGGGCCGAGGTGCTCGGCACTGACCCGGCGCACGGCAGCGAGCAGTGGCGTGCGCGGGTCGGGGTCGTGCTGCAGTCCTGGCGAGACCACGGCAGGTAGCGGGTGCGTGAGCTCGGCGCTGCTGCCAGCCAGCGCGGCCGTGGTCGAGATCGGCCACTCGTGGCGGCACCTGGACCCTCGGCGTTCTCGGGGCCTGGGCCGTGCTCGGCCTCCTGCTGGCACCGATGGTGCCGCGCCGGATGGCACGCCGGGAATCGGGCTCCGCCGTCACTGCCCGCCGCGACAAAGCGCTTAAGGTCAGGTAAACAAATTGGCCTATCAGAGAGGAGCTGGACGTGCTGATCGAGATGATCCCGGACCGGCCCGGCCGCGAAGCAGACTTCGAGCCGCTCCTCGACGAACTCAGAGCAACAACCCTGCCGCGACCCGCCGGCACGGCGAACTCTTGCTCCGCGCGGCAGTGCACGATCAATGCCGAAGCGGTATCCGGCAGCTGATCGGTCCTCTTACGGCTGCCCTCGGCTACCGCCCGGTCCAGGAAGCGATCATCGGCTACATCCGGGCAGGCAGCGACGCCGAGAAGGTCGGCGCGACCATGGCCTGGTACTTTGCCCAGCCCGGCCGGACATACAACGACCGCGGAATACTGGCCAAAGAGCGACGAACCGCGCTGGACGCCCTGGCCGATCTGCGCGACCAATACCGAGCCGCCTGCCTCGCCGCGTTCCTGGCCTGCCCAGACTCCGAGTCGCGCCAGGACCTGTCGCTTGGCTTCGACCTCGACCCGGCCGCCTACTCCGCGGACCTGCTGCCCAGCCTCGACCAAGCCCGGCAGATCATCAACGCCGACCCCGGCCGGTACCGCCGGATATTGGGGTAAGTCCGCCAGCAGCCGGCCGCCAAGCAACGAGAACGGACGGCGTGGTCGCCCGATTCGGCGGCCACGGTGCGTTGCCGGGCTCAGCCGCCGTACTGGCCGAAGCGCCGCGGTATTCGCCGGCGACTGTAGGCCATCCAGCCAGCACGGCCCTGGTCCGGCGATAGCGCGCCGCCGGCGGGCAGGTCGGCGGGATCGACGCCCACCCCGAGCAGGGTGCGGGTCACCGCCTGGGCCGCGTCGAGCAGGTCGTCGAGCGCGCGGGCCAGGTGCGCTCCGGTGACGACGGTGAGCGCCGGGTCGTCGTGCAGTGACTCCAGCACGCTGCGCCGGATCAGCTCCTTGAGGAAAGACGCCGTGGTGCCGTCGGTGCGCTCGACGGCGAGGTCCACATCCTCCTCGGTCAGCGCCAGGGGCACGTTCTGGCCGTAGAGCGCCAGCAGGCGTTCCCGGGCCGGGGCGTCCGGCAGGGCGATCTCGACGGCGACGTCGACCCGCCCCGGCCGCGCGGCCAGGGCGGGCTCCAGCAGGTCGGCGCGGTTGGTGGTGAGCAGGAACAGCAGGTCGGCGTCGGGGGCCGCCCCGTCCATGGCGTCGAGCAGGTCAAACAGGACCGGGCTCGACGCCGGGCCGAGCGAGCGCTCCTCGGCGACCAGGTCGACGTCCTCGAGCACGACGACGGCGGGCAGCAGGGCGCGGGCCAGATCGGTAACCGCGCCCACGGCGACCAGGGAGCGGCCGGTAAGGACCAGGCGCGTGTAGCCGCTCATCTGGCCCAGCAGGTAGCGCGTGGTGTGCGTTTTGCCGGTGCCGGGCGGGCCGTACAGCAGCAGGCCGCGCTTGAGATGCTGCCCGGCGGCCAGCAGCGCCTCCCGGTGGCAGGCTACCCCGAGGGCATGCCGCTCGACCCGCGCCAGCACGGCGGCGGGCAGCACGACGTCATCGCGGCCGATGCCGGGCGGGTCGGCGAAGGTGAGGATGACACCGCCCATCAGGATCCAGCGACACCTCGAGCAGGTGGCCGCGGTAGACGTTGAGTTCGGCGCGCAGCAGGTCCAGCTCGGCGAGCAGGCGCTGGGCCAGGTCGACCGGCAGGCCGGCGACCTCAATCTGCAGGCTCGATTGATGCTCGCTCGGGGCCTGGATCATCACGACGTAGCGGCCGTGCTGATCGGTGACCAGCAGCAGGGCCAGGCGCAGGCACCCCAGCGTCGACCCCGGCCCGTTCGGCAGGTCGGCCAGCGCAGGCGCCGTCAGCCGCAGCGGCGGCAGCGCCTCGCCCGCGACCAGCTGCTGCAGCGACAGGCCCCCGTAGTGCGGCGGCAGGGCGATGCCGCGGACCTCCACCGTCCGCCCCGCGCGCGCTGACCACGCGTCGAGGGCGGTCTGCAGGTTGACGTGCTCGAACGGGGGCAGCTCACGCGTCACCACGGAGTGGTGCGCGCCGCCAGGCCCCAGGAAATCGCGCACCAGCGCCGAAACCTCATTGCCTTCCCCGGCGCCGGCCGCCGACGAATGGACCCAGTCCAGGAAACCGCGGAACGCCGCGGCGAACTCGCGGGCCTGCCGGTCTGGCGCCTGATCGGGCATGGCCTGGACCTCCTGCTTCGGTGGCCGCTGCCGACGGCAGGGACACCCAGCCGAGCCTATTCTGAATGTGGCCCCCCGGTGACGGGGCCCGCAGGGCGGCGGACCGGCTGGTCCACCGAGCGCCCCAGCAACATCTATCGATCGTATATTCGACCGCCGGGTCCCGAGGATGTACCCTGTGCCCATGGCCACCGTGCAAGCCAACACGTCCCGGGCTCGGTACCAGTCCCGTCCGGGGTGCTGGGTGACGGTCGCCCCCAGCCTGGCGGACCTGCGGGGGCCCACCGAAGGCTCGGTCGAGCTGCCGCTGTGGTTGTTCTGGAGTTGCCCCGGTCACACGTTCGATCTCGGTGACCAGGATATGCGGCGATGGCTCTACCAGACGGTGCTCAGGGAAGCGGGCGGTCTAGAGGACCTCACCGCCTATCTGGATGGTGACATGCTGATCGCCCTGTGGCCGGACCTGTACCTGCCCAGGGGGGTCCGGCAAGCATGGGAGGACCAGCATCCGGTCCTGCGAGCCGCCATGGTGGCCACTGCCTGATGCCAGCCCGCGAACTCCACCGCGAGGTGGCCGCTATCGCGCTGCGCGCCGCCGCCCCGCACGGGTTCGCCCTCGGCGGCGGCAACGCCCTGATCGCGCATGGAATCATCGACAGGCCCACCCAGGATGTCGATGTTTTCAGCGATGTCCTGGGGGGCGTGGAGGCTGCTGCCGACGCGGTGGAGGACGCGCTGCGCGGCGCGGGCCTGGGGACAGAGCGCCGCGACAAGAGCGGCGGTCTCGCGGACATCTTCTACGGGATGGGCGAGGGGCTGGCCGAGTGGATCGTCACCGGGCCCGGCGGGGAGCAGATGATGCTGCAACTCGCCTATTTCGACCGGGCCCGCACGCCGGTGATCATGGATGTCGGCCCCGTCCTGGACCTCGAAGATGTGGTCGGCGGCAAGGTGTGCGCGCTGGCCAGCCGGGCCGAGCCGCGTGATTACCTGGATACGGCGGCCGCCCTGGGGCGCTACAGCATCGAGCAGATGATCAGCTTCGCCCGGCGGCTGGATCCGGGCCTGACCCACCAGGACTTCGCTGACGCGGGCCAGCGGCTGGACCAGTGGGGCGACGGGGTATTCGCCCCGTTCGGGCTCAGCCCGAGGGACGTGGCCAGCCTGCGGGAGCGGTTCGCGGCCTGGCCCAGGGCCTGACCCCCCGGTCACCTGAAAAGGCGGCCCAATTTACCCGGCCAATACCGCGGTGAAACGGCTTGCGCAACCTTTTCAGCGCTTCGTTTCACCGATTTGTCTCATTCACCGCCTGTCCCACTAGAGTTGCCCAGTCGGCCGTATACCCGGCCCGTCCCGCTTTGCGAGACTGATCCCATCCGTGCGCTCGCGGCGGACTCCACGGGGAAAGCGTCCCCAGCTGACTCGCTACTGAAGGAGACCGATGGCCCGCTTCAGACCGATGGCCAGCTTCAGATGGCCGGGCGGTACCGCGCAGGCAGTGGTCTTAGGCCGCCGGCCGCGGCTAGCCTGGCCGCGGCGCGGGGCACGGCGCATCGCGGCCGGAGCCGCCGCCTTCGCCCTGGCGGCCACCGCTCTGATCCTCGGGTCTCCCCCGGGCCACGTGCTGGCCGCGGTGGCCTCGGCTCCCCTCTGCCGCAACGGGCAGCACGCCAACGTCACCGGCGGCTACACCATCGTCAATGGTGACTTCAACGCCACCAGCGGGTGCATCGTGCCCGCGGGCCAGGGCTTCACCGTCACCAGCTCCCCCGGCACGCGCGCCACCTCGACCGTCCGCGCTTTCCCCTTCATATTTCGCGGCTGCTCGTGGACCGTGTGCGCGCCCGCGAAATGGCTGCCCGCCCGGGTCAGCACCCTGACCCGGCCGGTCACCAGCGTCAGGGTTACCGGCACCGGGGCCAGCGGCTTGTGGAATGCCGCCTACGACATCTGGATCGACTCCAAGCCCATCCACACCGGATGGGCGAACGAAGCCGAGGTGATGATCTGGCTCGACTACAAGGGCGTGTCCTACGTGGGGCAGCCGCAGGTGACGATAGACGGCGCTAGGTGGTACAAGATGGCCTGGATTACCTGCCGGGCCACCCGGCAGTGCTGGCGCTACATCTCCTACCGCCGCGTCAGGGTCACCGCATCGGCCAGCAAGCTGGCGCTCGGCCCGTTCCTGGCCAATGCCCGCGTGCAGAAGTCGTGGTACATGCTGAACGTCGAGTTCGGGTTCGAGATCTGGTACGGGGGCAAGGGCCTGGGCGTACGGTCGTTCACGGTGTCACCATGACCTAGCGCGCCCCCAGGACTGGCCCGGCGTCAGGGTCCGAGGATGGCCCAGCCGTGCGGCGGCACGCTGACCCGGGCACCCATGGCGGCGTCGCCGGTGACCGCCGCCTCACCCGCCAGGCCCGGCAGGACCTGCGGCATCGGCACCGTGACCTCCGAGTCGGCCACGTTGAGCGCGACGACCAGGCGCCCGCCCGGGCCGGTGACCTCGTAGATCAGGTGCTCGTTGGCGAGGTCGAGCACGTGGCTGCGCGCGCGGTGCAGCCACGGGTGGCGGCGCCTCAGGCCGATGAGGTCCTGGTGCAGCCGGTAGGTGGGCCATCCATCCGGCGCCAGGTCCGCTGGGCGTGGCCGGGAACGCGGGCCTGATGCTGTCGTCTCCCCCGGGCCGGTCTTCCTTGACCCCGCGGAAAGCCTGCTCGTCGCCGTAGTAGACGGCTGGCGTCCCGCCGAGGGTGAACAACAGCGCCAGGGCATGGGCGATGTGGCGGTCGTCGGTGAGCCGGCTGGCCAGCCGGGTGACGTCGTGGTTGCCGGTGAAGGTGAACGGCACGAACGTGTCCAGGAACCCGTTGTGCCGCTCCAGGGCCCAGGCCAGCTCGAAGAGGTTGCGGTCGTTGAGCGAGCTCCAGATGGCCTTCCACAGCTCGTACTGGGTGACCGAGTCCAGGCCGGAGCCGCCAACGAACTGTGCGTAGTCGCCGTGGATGACTTCGCCCATCAGGTACGCATCCGGATGCTGGGCCCGGACCTGCGGCAGCACCGAGGCCCAGAACGTCACCGGCACGGCGTAGGCGGCGTCCAGCCGCCAGCCGTCCGCGCCCACCCGCAGCCAGTGGCACATCACATCCGTCACGTACTTCGCCACCGCGGGCTCGTCGTGGTTGAGCGCGACCAGGCCAGGGTGGCCCTTCAAAGGTGGCATACTCCGGCTCGGCGCCGGGCGGCGCGCCCGCCGGCCAGGTCATCCGGAACCATCGCGCGTCCGGCGAGGCCGGGCCCTGGCCGATGGCCCGCTGGAACGCCTCGAACCCGCGCCCGACATGATTGAAGACTCCGTCGAGGAGGACCCGGAGCCCGCGGCCGTGGGCCGCGGTGAGCAGGGCGCGGAAGTCCGCCTCATCACCGAGACGGGGGTCGATCGCGTAATGGTCAACGGTGTCATAACCGTGGCTGCCCGACCTGAAAACGGGTCCCAGCGCCAGCCCCGACGCTCCCAGGTTGACCGCGTAGTCCAGCCAGTCCTGCAGCTTTCCCAGCCGGTGCGTGACCCCGCGGCCCGGCTCTGGCTCCGCCCCGGTGAACCCGAGCGGGTACACATGCCACCACACCGCGTGCTCAACCCAGTCCGGCACCGTGCCCCTTCCCGCTCGATCTCCGGCCCGGGCCACGGTACTGCACACGGCCGCGGCGGGCGGTCGGGGTGATGGCCTAGCTCGCTCCGCCCGGGCCGGGGCCCAGCCGGTCAAGGACGGTGTCGAGCTTGCTGTCTATCCGGTCGAGGCGCCCGTCGATCCCGTCGAGGCGCCCGTCGATCCCGTCGAGGCGCCCGTCGATCCCGTCGAGGCGGTTGCCATGCCGGGCTTGCGTGGCCCGCATGTCGGTCAGCGCCAAATCGATGCCCTCCAGGTGGCCATCGATCTCGCTGAGCCGGTTGCCGTGTCGGGCCTGGGTGCCCCGCACCTGGGACAGCGAATCCTTGACATCGGCGAGTGCCTCGCCGTGCTTCCCCTGGGTTTCTGAGATCTTATCGAGCATGCCGTAAATCGCGTGGACGTCGTTATCCAGCTGACGCACCTTCCGCTCTAACTCCGTGCTGGTCACCGCCGCAAGCCCTCCTGATCATAGGTTGCCGTCGTCCATCTCGCGGGCAACGCTACTCGGGGGGGATGACAGTTCGCCTGCTTCCTGAGATGTAGCACGAACAGGCCGGGGCACGCTGATCCGGGGCGCTAGAGTGCCACATCCGCAGTCAAGGAGGGCGGCTGATGCCTGACGGTGTTTCCCGGTTCTCCGGCGCCGCCAGCCAGTACGACGCCGTGCGGCCGATGCCGCCCGCCGAGCTGGCCGATGTGATCCGGCAATGGGCCGGGGTCGCCGATCCCGACGTCGTTGACCTCGGCGCCGGGACCGGCCTGTCCACGGTGATCTGGGTCGGCCGCGCGCGGCATGTGGTCGCCGTGGAGCCGTCCGGCGAGATGCGCGCGCTCGCGCTGCGCCGGATCAGCGCCGCGGCCGGTCCTGGCCAGGCCCAGACCGGGTTCGACGTGCTTGACGCCACCGCGGAACGTACCGGCCTGTCCGGGGAGTGCGCGGACATCGTCACCGCCAGCCAGGCGCTGCACTGGTTCGACCCGGCCCGCGCACTGCCCGAGATCGCCCGGATCCTGCGTCCCGGCGGGGTCTTCGCGGCCTACGACTGCGACTGGCCACCCTGTGTTGACTGGGAAACCGACGCGGCCTTCACGGCCGTCGAGGATCGCGCGTCGGCACTCGGGCGGGAGCACGGGCTGCGCCCCGCGCACGCTGGCAAGCAGGGTCACGGCGCCCGGCTGCACGGAAGCGGCCTGTTCCGGCATGTGATGGAGATCGCGGCGGTCGGCCGCGAGGAAGGCGATGCCGCGCGGCTCGTCGCCATCGCGCTCAGCAGCCTGGCCGATGTTCCCGTGCTGCTGGCCAACGGGATCAGCGAAGACGACCTGGGCCTCACTTGGTTGCGCGAGGTTTCAGCGCGCCGTCTGAGCACGCCGCGCACCTGGTGGTGGACGTACCGCGTCCACCTGGCCGTTAAGTAGTTGCGGTTAAACAACTTACCGGCGGTAAGATGAATCATCGTGCGGAAGATCGCTGATCGCAGCGGCGCCCAGGGTGCTGGGGCGACGGGACACGCTCACGCCGGGGCGCCCGGCGGCACACCCCCAGACGGTTCCGGGCCCCGCTCCCCCGGTGACCGCTACCGGTGGGTGGCGCTTTCCAACACGACCCTGAGCATGACGATGGCGACGATCGACGCCTCCATCGTGATCATCGCGATGCCGGCCATCTTCCGCGGCATCCACCTGGACCCGCTCGCCCCCGGCAACGTGAGCTACCTGCTCTGGATGATCATCGGCTACCTGCTGGTGATGGCGGTGGCCGTGGTCACGCTGGGCCGGCTGGGCGACATATACGGCCGGGTGCGCATCTACAACCTGGGCTTCATCGTCTTCACCCTGGCCTCGGTCGCGCTCTCGCTCGACCCGCTGACCGGCAGCGCCGGGGCCCTGTGGCTGATCGGCTGGCGGTTCGGGCAGGCGTTCGGCGGCGCCATGCTGATGGCCAACTCGGCCGCCATCCTGACCGACGCGTTCCCGGCCCGGCAGCGCGGCATGGCCCTCGGCATCAACCAGATCGCCGGGATCTCCGGCCAGTTCGTCGGCCTGCTCCTGGGCGGCCTGCTGGCCGCGTGGGACTGGCGCGCGGTGTTCTGGGTGAACGTGCCGATCGGCGTGTTCGGCACGATCTGGTCCTACCGCAGCCTGCGCGAGATCGCCACCACCCGGCGGGCCCGCATCGACTGGGCCGGCAACATCACCTTCGCCCTGGGCGCCGGGCTGGTGCTGGTCGCGATCACCTACGGGATCCAGCCGTACGGCGGGCATCCGACCGGGTGGACAGAACCCCAAGGTGCTCGGCGGCCTCGCGATCGGCGTGGCCCTGCTCGTCGCGTTCGGCATCATCGAGACGAAGATCGCCGAGCCGATGTTCCGGATGAGCCTGTTCAAGATCCGGGCGTTCGCGGCCGGCAACGCGGCCAGCCTGCTCGGCTCCATCGCCCGCGGTGGCCTGCAGTTCATGCTGGTCATCTGGCTGGCGGGTATCTGGCTGCCGCTGCACGGCTACGACTACGTGGTCACCCCGCTGTGGGCGGGCATCTACATGCTGCCGCTGACGGCCGGTTTCCTGATCGCCGGGCCGGTCTCCGGCTACCTCTCGGACCGGTATGGGCCGCGGATCTTCGCGACCGCGGGACTGCTCGTCGCGACCGCCGCGTTCATCGGCCTGATGCTGCTCCCGGTCGTGTTCCCGTACTGGGTCTTCGCGTTGCTGATCTTCGGCAACGGGATCGGCTCCGGGTTGTTCGCCTCCCCCAACACCTCGGCCATCATGAGCAGCGTCCCCGCGCGGCACCGCGGTTCCGCGTCGGGCATGCGGTCAACGTTCCAGAACGCGGGGATGTCCCTGTCGATCGGCATCTTCTTCTCGCTGATGATCAGTGGCCTGGCCGCCACGCTCCCCCGCGCGCTCAGCGCGGGCCTGCACGCGCAGGGGGTGCCGCTGTCGGTGGCGGATCACGTGAGCCACCTGCCGCCGGTGAGCACCGTGTTCGCCGCGCTGCTCGGGTACAACCCGGTGCAGCACCTGCTGCAGCCCTCCGGCGTGCTCGCCACGCTCCCCCGCCACAATGCCGCCGTCCTCACCGGCACGCAGTTCTTCCCGCACCTGATCTCCGGCCCGTTCCACCATGGGCTGGTCATCGTGTTCAGCGCGGCGGCCATCATGTCACTGACCGGTGCCCTGGTATCGTTGCTGCGCGGCCGCCAGTTCTACTACGACGAGCCGTCCGCGGCCGGTGCCAGCGGACGAGCGGCTCTCCCTCCCCCGGCGGCGATCAAGCCATCCAACGGGAACAACCCCAGCAACGGCCGGGCGCCGCATACGCGGTCGTCATCTGCCGTCCGGGACCATCCACCGGCCGACCCGGAACGGTAGACCAGGGGCCACGGCCACGGGAGGCAGGAAGCGACCTGCGTGTAACAGGCCCGCAATACGCTGTTACAGAGGGATAACAAACCAGCACTACTGTGGCCTATCCCCTGCGAGCGCGGTGCGGGCGGAGATACGAGGGCCGCGTTTCCGGTCTGGGGCGAATGTGCGAGCCTGCTAGAAAGGCAGCATACATGAATATGAGCGTCCGGGAATGGTTCGAACAGCGATCATTTCACTATAAAGATTTCTCAGGCCTGGCCGAACCTGGCCATGCCGGCCACCGGCTTACCACGACATTGGTACTCCCAACGTGTAACGTCGCGGAGACAATCGGGCCCATTCTGGGCCGCGTGGCCAGGCTCAACGACCGGAGCGGGCTCATCGACCAGGTCATGCTGGTCGACGCGGATTCAGCCGACGGCACCGGCGACATCGCCCGCGCCCACGGTGCGGAGGTGTACTCGGAGAACGAACTGCTCCCCGCGTTCGGCCCGGCCCAGGGCAAGGGCGATGCCATGTGGCGGAGCCTGTCGGTGGCGCGCGGCGACATCGTGATGTTCGCCGATGCCGACACCAAGAATTTCGACGAGCATTTTATTTACGGCACCCTCGGGCCGCTCCTCGCGCTGCCGGGGCTGCAGTTCAGCAAGGCCGCCTACCGGCGCCCTTTCAACGACGGCCAGCAATCGGTCATCGACGGCGGAGGCCGGGTGACCGAGCTGATGGCCAAGCCGCTGTTCAACTTCTTCTGCCCGGAGCTCACCGGATTCGTGCAGCCGCTGGCCGGTGAATTCGCCGCCCACCGTGACCTGCTGTGCGGCATCCCCTTCCTGACCGGATACGGGGTGGAACTGGGCATCCTGGTCGATGTCCTGCGGGCGGTGGGCCTGCCGGCGATGTCACAGGTGGATCTCGGCGCGCGGCAGAATCGCCACCAGTCCCTCAGGGATCTCGCCCTGATGAGCTCGGTGGTGCTGCGGGCGATGACGCGCCGGGCGAGCGGGCCGCAGCGGGGCGCCATCGGGACGGGCAGCCCGCGGGTCAGGCCGCTGCGCCGGTCCGACACCTACCTGCACGCCGTGGCCACCGAGGACGGCCTGAGGCTCGACGAGCACCTCAACATCCTGCTGGAGCGGCCGCCACTGGCCCACGTGCTCGCCGTGGGCCGGGACCAGGACACGGTCGCCTGAGCTAACCCGGCGGCCGCCTGAGTCATCCGGCGGCGGCCAGCTTGATGATGGTGAACACCGCGCCCCCCGGGTCGCCGACGACCGCGAAGCGCCCCGGGGGGACGTCGGTCGGCGGGACACGCACCTGCCCGCCGAGTTCCGCGGCCCGGGCGGCCGCGGCGTCGCAGTCGGCCACGGCGAAGTGCACCATCCAGTGCGGCGGGATCCCCTCGGGCCAGTTCTCGTCCAGGTGCGCCATGCCGCCGATCGTGCGGCCGTTCAGCCGCCACTCGGTGTAGGTCATCGGCCCCATCTGGCTGGTATCGGCCTGCCAGCCGAAGACGCGCCCGTAGAAACGTTCGGCCGCGACGGTATCCCGGCAGGCCAGCTCGTTCCAGCACAGGCAGCCAGGCTCATTGACCAGGCCCGCGCCGTGGAACGTCTCGGGCTGCCAGACGGCGATGTTCGCCCCCTGGTCATCGGCGAACATGGCCATCCGGCCTTGCCCATCCACGTCCATGGGCGGGACCAGCACCTGGCCGCCGGCCGCGGACACCAGCGCCGCCGTCGCGTCAGCGTCCGTCACGCCCACGTACGTGTTCCACTCTGGCGGCCGCGCCTCGCTGGTCATCGGCATCAGGCCGGCCACCACCTGGGCGTGGGCCTGGTCAGATGGCGTCCCGGCCGGTACGAAGAACGCATAGGCACGGGCGTCAGCCCCGGGCGGGGAGTGCGTTTCCCAGCCGAACAGGCCCCCGTAGAAAGCGCTGGATGCCCGCGCGTCCGGCGTGAACAGATCGGCCCAGCACGGCGTGCCCGGCGGGTATTCCGTCATCACTGGCATAGCGGCTCCCCTCCGTTGGCCGTCACCGCCACCATGACGCGGCCGACACTACTCCGCCGGGCGCGAGGCCGTATCCCGCTGCGTCGGCCCCGGCGGGCCGCGGCCACCCGGTCGCCCGGCCCGGCGCGCGGGCGTAGGCTCGTGCCGTGCCTCGCTATGAATACCGCTGCCGCGCGTGCGGCGCCACGTTCGAACGCAGCCGCCCGATGAGTGAGGCGTCTGCGCCGTGCCCGTGCCCCGAGGGACACGACGACACCGTGAAGCTGCTGTCCACGGTGGCCGTGGGCGGCCGGTCCGGCGCGGCTGAGCCCCGCCCCACCGGAGGCGGCGGGGGCTGCTGCGGCGGCGCCTGCGGCTGCGGCTGACCGGCCCCGCCGGCCGGGCCGGATAGCGTCGCCGGGTCAGACCGCGCCTGACGTCTGACAGGTCCAGCAGGGAGCCTGATGACCAGCGTCACCATCGAAGACTTCTACACCGAGATCAACGGCAGCACGGCCACGCTGGCCGGCCTCATTGACGGGGTCAACCTCACCCGGGTCGTGCCCACCTGCCCGGACTGGACGCTGCGCCAGCTGGCCACGCATGTCGGCCGGGCCCACCGGTGGGCGGGCGAGATCGTGGCTACCCGGTCGGCGGAGCCCATCCCGTTCCGCGCGGTGCCCGACGGCAGGCTGCCGGACGATCCGGGGCGCCACGTCGGCTGGCTCCGTGACGGCGCGGAACGGCTCATAGCGGCCGTCCGCGACGCGGGCACCGATCCCGTCTGGGTATTCGGCGGGCTGCGGCCGGCCAGTTCCTGGGCCCGCCGGATGGCCCACGAGACGGCCGTGCACCGGGCCGACGCCGAAATCACCGGCGGCCGCGCGCCCGTCATCGACGCCAAAATCGCCGCCGACGGGATCGACGAGTGGCTTGGCTTCGCAGACCGGCTGGACGGCGCCCTCGCGGACGGCGAGCTGCTGCATATCCACGCCACCGACGAGGGGCTCGGCGAGGCCGGTGAGTGGCTGGTCCGGCGCACCGGCGACCGCATCGCGGTGACCCGCGGTCACAGTAAGGGCGACGCCGCGATTCGCGGGCTAGCGTCAGCGCTGCTGCTGGTCCTGGTCCGGAGGCTGCCCCCGGATGACGCCCGGGTCCAGATCATCGGTGACCGCGCCGTGGTCGAGCGCTGGCTGGCCGCGACGCCGTTCTGACCGTGGCGGCCAGCACCGCGCTGACCGTGGCGGCCCACCCCGCGCTACGGCCGGGGGATGCTGGCCCGCTGGTTATCGTTGAAGCTAATCATCGCGGGCGGGCTCGCCATGCAGCGCGTTGGCGCGGCCCCGGCCCCAGTACGCCTTGGCCGACACCTGATCATCCGCCAGCCCAAGCTCGGCAGCCACCTCGCGCAGCCGCAGCACGGCCTTCGCCTCACCGAACAGGTAGGCGTGCCCCCGCCCGGCGGGCAGCGGCACGCTGGACAGCGCGGCCGCGAGCGCGGCCGGCTCGCCCGCCGGGGCGCCGCCACGATGCAGCCAGCGCAGGCTGACGCTGGCCGCCGAGTCAAGTTCCTGCTCGTCCGCTGGCTCGGGAACCTCGAGGATCACGGTGGCCGCCGCCGCGGCGGGCAGCGCGCCGGCCATCGCGAACGTGGCGGCCAGGCTCGACTCATCACCGGCGAACAGATGCCAGTCGGCGCCCGCCGCCAGGAAGATCTTCCCCCGCGGCCCGATGCCCTCGATCCGGTCACCGGGACGGGCCGAGGCCACCCAGCGTTCACCGGGTCCTTCCCCGTGCCGGACCACATCGAGGGTGAGCAGCCGCCGGGACGCCTCCGCCGCCCGGATGGTGTACCGCCTGCGCACCGGGCGGTCACCGTCCACCGCGACCATGAGCATCACGTCCTGCCCCGGCCGGTAGCGCAACGCGCCGAGTTCCGGCGCCGTGAGCAGCAGACGCTGCATGTGCGGGGTGACCAAGCTGTTGCTGACGACCTCCAGCTGCATCCGCGTGGTGCCCGCGAGTGGCCCGGCCAGCTCGGCGAACGGGTCGTTGATGGTAACCGCGCCGGGCGCCGGCACAGGCTCAGACATGCGGCAATCAGCCTTTCCTCATTCGGGCCGGCCCTTGACGCGCGATCCGCTAGTCGGCGAACCGGGCCACCTGGCGCATCTTGTTGGTCGCGTCCAGCGCGGCGACCTTGTAGGACTCGGCCAGCGTCGGGTAGTTGAATACCGCATCGACCAGGTAGTCGATGGTACCCCCACAGCCCATCACCGCCTGCCCGATGTGGACCAGCTCGGTGGCTCCGGTCCCGAACACGTGCACCCCGAGCAGCGTCCGGTCCTCGGGTGAGACCAGCAGTTTGAGCACCCCGTAGGAGTCACCGATGATCTGCCCGCGAGCCAGCTCGCGGTAGCGCGACACCCCCACCTCGAATGGCACGCAGTCCTGGGTGAGCTGATCCTCCGTCTTCCCGATGAAGCTGATCTCGGGAATGCTGTAGATCCCTATCGGCTGCAACGTGCTGGCCTCGTGCACGGGCTCGCCGCAGGCATGGTGCGCGGCGAGGCGGCCCTGCTCCATCGACGTGGCCGCCAGCGCGGGGAAGCCGATCACGTCGCCGACCGCGTAGATGTGCGGCACCTGGGTGCGGAAGAACCCGTCGACCGCGATCCGGCCGCGGGCATCGGCGGTCAGGCCGGCCGCCGCCAGCGTCAGCTCGTCAGTCGCGCCCTGGCGGCCCGCCGAGTACAGGACCGTGTCGGCCGGGATCTTCTTCCCGCTGCGCAGGGACGCGATCGCCCCTTCCGGCCTCGCCTCGACCGAGGAGACCGTCTCGCCGAACCGGAACGTCACGGCCAGATCGCGGAGATGGTACTTGAGTGCCTCGACGACCTCGAGGTCGCAGAACTCGAGCATCCGGTCGCGCTGCTCCACCACCGTCACCTTGGTGCCGAGCGCGGCGAACATCGACGCGTACTCGATGCCGATCACCCCCGCGCCGGCGACCACCATCGATCGCGGAACACGCTCCAGGTTGATGATCCCATCGGAGTCCATGACGGTGCGCTCGTCAAAGTCGACGCTCGCGGGCCGGGCCGGCTTGGTACCGGTCGCGATGACTATCTTCTCCGCGCTGGCCGTCCGCACCCGGCCATCCACGTCGGTCACCTCGACGGCGTTCGGGCCGGTGAAGTGGGCCGTGCCGCTGAGGATCGCGACCCGGTTACGCGAAAGCTGGCTGCGGACCACGTCGTTTTCCTTGCCGACCACGTGCCGCGTGCGCGCGGCCAGATCGGCGATCGTGATGTCGTCCTTGACCCGGTAGCTCTGCCCGTACATCTCGCGCTGATCGAGGCCGGTGAGGTAGAGCACCGCCTCCCGGAGCGTTTTGGACGGGATCGTGCCGGTATTGAGGCACACGCCGCCGATCATGTCCGGCCGCTCGACCACGGCCACCCGCCGGTCCAGTTTCGCCGCCGCGATCGCGGCCTTCTGGCCGCCCGGGCCCGAGCCGATCACCAGCAGGTCAAAGTCGTACACACCATCAGTGTGACGACGAAGCACGGCCTTTAGAACCCTGGGGCGGCCCCGGCTTCCCAGCGTTCCCGATGTGAGTGGTTAGAGCCAGCCCGCGCGCACACTGGCCAGCGACTCGTCACCAGGCGGCCGCCCGAGCTCCCCCGCCTGTACCCGGGCCAGCAGCGTGCTGACCGCGGCCAGCACCTCAGGCAGGCACTGGCGGAGGCTTTCCGCGTCGCCCGGGTCAGCGGGATCGCCGCCCAGCCCGGCCGCCCCGAGCAGGCCTTCCAGGTCGGACAGGCGGGACGCCAGCCAGTCCAGCGGATCGGCGGAAAGCCTCTCGTCGAACACCCGCCGGCCCGGCTCCCATCCCTGCAGGCCAGGATGATGGTGGGTGCGGTCGAAGCTGCCGGGCCTCCCGTCCGCCGACTCCAGCAGGTCGAGCCGCCAGACTGGCCTGCCGATCTCGATCGGCTGGGCCGAGTAGATGGAACCCTTCAGCTCGCCCGCCGCGAGCAGCCGGACCTCCAGCCGGACGCCGCGCTCGGCGCTTTCCTGGCCTTCGAGCGGATTCGGATCGACGAAGTACAGGTCGCTCAGCACGACCCCGGTCCGCTCGAATCCGAAGACATACAGCACGGCAGGCCTCCTCAGATAGGCGTGACGCTGGTCTCGCGGGGCACCCGGCCACGCGGGGACGCCGCCGCTGGCATGCTTCCAGTGTGCGCTAAGCCATCCGGTTCACAATGGCCGCCGCACCACAGCCCGCCGGGCGGCCGGCCGCGCGACGGCACCCCCATCCGGCCGCCCCTGCTGGCTGGGAGCGAAACATGGTAGAAACACACACGTCATCGTGGGTAATGACAACGGAACACAGCACCTTTACGCTGCGTTCGTGGCGGACATCTTCGATAGTTACCGGCTCGCGGACGCCTGGGATGAGATGTTTTCGCAACCAGGCCAGCCGCGGGTCCCGTATGCCGCACTGCTGGCCGCCCTCCAGCCACTCGATCCCAGTGAGCTGCGCTTCCGCTCGGACCAGCTGGCCCGGGTCTTCACCGACCGCGGCGTGACGTTCGACTACGCCGGCGAGGAGCGCCCGTTCCCGCTCGACCTGATCCCCCGGGTCATCGACGCCGTCGAGTGGGATCTGGTCGTGCGGGGCGTCCGGCAGCGGGTTCTTGCCCTGGAGGCTTTTCTCGCCGATGTCTACGACCGCGGCCAGGTCTTCAGCGATGGGGTCCTCCCGTGGCGGGTCGTGGCCACCTCCCAGCACTTCCACCGTGAGGTGGCCGGCCTGGCCCCGCCGAACGGAGTCCGCGTCCACGTCGCCGGGATCGACCTGATCAGGGACGAGGCCGGCCGGTTCCGCGTGCTGGAGGACAACGTCCGGATACCGTCCGGGGTCAGCTACGTCATGGAGAACCGGCTCGCCATGACGCGCACGTTCCCAGCGCTGTTCACCGAGCAGCATGTGCACCCGGTGGACGGCTACCCGGCGCGCCTGCTGTCGGCCCTGCGATCCGCGGCACCGGAGGCGGCCCGGGACCCGGTGGTCGTCGTCCTGACCCCGGGCGTGGGCAACGCCGCGTATTTCGAGCACACCCTGCTGGCCCGCCTGATGGGTGTGGAACTCGTGGAGGGCCGCGATCTCTTCTGCACGGGCAACCGGGTCTTCATGCACACCACCCAGGGACGCCGGCCCGTCAACGTGATCTATCGCCGGGTCGGTGACGACTTCCTGGACCCGCTGCACTTCCGGCCGGACTCCGTGATCGGGTGCGCGGGCGTGCTCAACGCCGCCCGCGAAGGCAACGTGACCATCGCCAACGCGGTCGGCAACGGGGTCGCGGACGACAAGCTCCTCTACACCTACGTCCCGGAGCTGATCAGGTACTACCTCAGCGACGAACCGCTGCTGCAGAACGTGGAGTCCTACCGCCTCGATGATCCGGAAGTCCTCGCCTGGGCCCTCGGCCAGCTGGACCGGCTGGTGCTCAAACCGGTGGACGGAGCGGGCGGCCGGGGCATCGTGATCGGCCCGCAGGCCGACGAGCGGATCCTGGCCGAACTGCATGCCACCGTGGCCGCCGAGCCGCGCGGATGGATCGCGCAGCGGCCGGTCGCCCTGTCCACCTCGCCCGTGCTCATCGACGAGCGCCTGGCGCCGCGGCACATCGACCTGCGGCCGTTCGCGGTCAACGACGGTGACGACGTCTGGCTGCTGCCGGGCGGGCTGACCAGGGTCGCGCTGCCCGAGGGAGAGCTGGTCGTCAACTCCAGCCAGGGCGGCGGGTCCAAGGACACCTGGGTCCTCGCCCCCGAGGGGCTGCCGGCCCCGGCTGGGCCGCCGCGCTCGGCGGCAGGCGGGACCACCCCCGTTCCCCAGGCCTCGGTGGCTGCCATGGGCCGGGAGAGCGGGCCGGGCCTGGGCCAGGATCAGTGACCATCGGCCTGCTCAGCCGGATCGCCGAGACGCTGTTCTGGACCGGCCGATACATCGAGCGAGCCGACGACACCGCGCGCATGGTGGACGTCTACGTACATCGCATGCTGGAGGAGCCGCAGGCCGACGAGGACGCGGGCTGCCGCGCCCTGCTGGCGGTGCTGGGCATACCGACCACCGACGATGACCGGCTGGATATCGGGATGACCCTCTACCAGCTGGCGTACGACCAGAAGAGCCAGAGCGCGATCGCCGGCGCCGTGACGGCCGCCCGGGACGGCGCGCGCAGCGTGCGTGAAGTGATCTCCGGCGAAATGTGGGAGTGCCTGAACGTGACGGGGCACGGGCTGCCCGGGCAGCAACGGACGGCGCAGCGGCTGGGACCCCACATCTACCTCAGGTACATCAGGGAGCGGGCCGCGTTGTTCTTCGGCCTCGCCGAATCCACCATGAGCCATGACGACGCCTGGCGGTTCCTGATCCTCGGCCGGAGCCTGGAGCGGGCCGACATGACAGCCCGGCTGCTCCTGGCGCGGATGCCAGCCACTCCGTACGAGATCGGCTGGCCGATGCTGCTCCGCGCGTGCGGCGCCTACGAGTCGTTCATCCGCACCCACAGCTGGACCGACGATTCGCACCAGGTGGCCGAGTTCCTTCTGATGGACCGTCTCTTCCCGAGATCCGTGGTGTACGCCCTGGCCACCGCCGAGGAAGTGCTGGCCGCGCTAGATCCGGGGGCGCCCCGGTCGGGCATGGGCGACCCGGCCCGCCGCCCATCGGGCGGCTCCGCGCGCGGCTGGAGTACACCGACCCGCAGCTGCTTCCCGACCAGCTCCCCGAGCTCCTGAGCAGCCTGCAGCGCACCTGCCAGGAGGCCAGCGAGGCCATCACAGAGCGGTACTTCAAGTACGAGCTGCCCGTCACGTGGGAGCAGGAGGGCTGAAGGGTGGGCTGGCGGCTGGAGATCGTGCACCGGACCCACGTGATCTATGAGGGCGCGGCGCGCGCGTCCTACAACGAGGCCCGGATGATTCCGCTCACGCTGCCCGCGCAGACCGCGCTGGAGACCGGGCTGTGGACGGGAGCGGGGGTGCCGGTCTGGGCTTACCGCGACTACTGGGGCACCATGGTCAGCTCGTTCGACATCCAGGCGCCACACCACGAGCTCTCGGTGACCGCCCGCTCCGTGGTCGAGACGGGCCTCGCACCCGAACCACTCGTGCCGCTCGGCTGGGCGCAATTGCGCGAGATCGCCGGGGACAGGCGGCTGGCCGAATACCTGTCGCCCACCCCGCGGACCAACGTTGATCCGGCCCTGACCGCCGCGGCCAAGCTGCGCACCGCCGACGCGGATCCGCCGGAGGCCGCCGCGGAGATCGCCGGCTGGGTCCGGGACCGGGTCGCGTACGTGCCCGGAGCGACCGAAGTGCAGACCAGTGCGCAGGAGGCGTGGGACAAGGAGCAGGGTGTCTGCCAGGACATCGCCCACCTCACCGTGGCCCTGCTGCGGGAGGTGGGCCTGCCGGCCCGCTACGTCTCCGGGTACCTGCACCCCTCTCCCGAGGCTGACCTGGGGGAGACGGTAACCGGGGAGAGCCACGCCTGGGTCGAGTACTGGACCGGGCAATGGGTGGCCGCCGACCCGACCAATCAGGCCCCGGTCAGCGAGGGCCACGTCGTCGTGGCCAGGGGCCGGGACTACGGCGATGTGCCCCCGCTCAAAGGCATTTACCATGGCGCGCCGAGCAGCACGATGGACGTGACCGTGGAGCTGACCCGGCGGGCGTGACGCCGGCGGGCGTGAGGCCGGCCCGGCGTCAGCCTTGGCTGGCCCGGCTCGCGTACCCTGGAAAATGACCTGGCCCACCCGCACCCTGGCCCACCTGGGCGACCCCACCTGGGCGACCCCACCTGGGCGACACTGTCCCACCTGAGCGGCGGAATACCATGGCTTTCCTGCTCATTGCGGCGATAGTCGCCGCGATGATCCTGCTGTACGTCACCGATCGAGCCTTCAAGGCGCTGTCCCGGGGCCGCCGGTACCGCCTCATGAGCGAGCGATTGGACGCCGCCGCGGCGAAATCCGAGGCCGAGCAGGAGCAGCGGGTGACCGCTGCGGCGGTGAGCACCGAACTCACCTCGGTGATGCCGGCCATCAACCGGCCGCCGCTGACGCTCCCCGGCGTCACCAGGCCCGGGCGCGACGCCACCGGCGACCGCGAAGCCGAGCCGGACCGCGAAGTCGGCCCGGACCGCGAAGTCGGCCCGGACCGCGAAGCCGGCCCGGACCGCGAAGCCGGCCCGGACCGCGAAGGCCGGCCCGGACCGCGAAGCCGGCCCGGACCGCGCCGGCCCGGACCGCGAAGCCAGCCCAGCCCCCGCTGACCAGGCCTTCCCAGTCCGCGGGCCCAATCCGCGGGCCAGGTCGGCGCGAGCCTGCATGTACGACCACCATGTATAATAACTCCGGACCATAAGCCCACTGCCTTTGGGCCCATTCCGCGCTGCGCATCCCGGGGCGTAAGGTGGGATGCCCGCTAAACTGATTAGGACGACGCTGGGCAGATTTATTGTCCCTGCGTCGTCTTATCCTTACCCGGTGATCAAGGCGGGCTTTCGTGGTTCAAGCGTTTTCCTACGAGTTTGTGCTGGCTGGCGACGACGATGATCAGCCAGTGAGCAATGGCTTGCTGGAGGCAATGGCGCCGCGGTTCCGCTGGCTGCCCGGGGGGAAGCCCTGCAGCATCCGCCGGACCTGGCTGGATACCTTCGACTGGCGGCTGCACCGGGCTGGCCTCACGCTGGAGCACACCACCGGCGCCGGGCCCGGCGAACTGACCCTGACGGGCCCGGACGGGGAGCGGATCGTGGCCCGCCCGGGTCGGCTGACCTGGCCTGCCGTGGCGGACTCACTGCCGGACGGGCCCTTGCGGGCACGATTGCGCGCGGTGACTGGGGTCCGGGCGCTGCTGCCGGCCGCGCGCGGCGCGAGCACCGTGCGGCACCCGAGGGTGCTGAACGCCGACGACAAGACGGTCGCCTGGGTCACCCTGGATCGACTGTCGGTGAGCTATCCGGCGACCGCGGATCTGCCGTCCCGGCTGAGCGTGACCGCGGTCCGTGGTTACCAGGCCCAGGCCGAGCGCGTGGCCCAGATCCTGGCGGGCGCCACTGGTATCGAACCCAGAGGCCTGTCCCCGCTGGACTCCGCGCTGGCCGCGGCGGGCCGACGGGCGGGCGATTACACGGGCCAAATGGACGTGCGGCTGACTCAGGGAATGACCTCCCGCGCCGCGGTCACGGCGATACTGCTGCATTTGCTTGGCACCCTGGAGGCCAACGTGGCTGGCACGATCCGCGATGTGGACACCGAATTCCTGCACGATCTGCGGGTCGCGGTCCGCCGCACCCGGTCCGTGCTGAAACTGGTGGGCCATGTCTTGTCGGCCGGGCTCGCCCAGAAGTTCCTGCCCGAGTTCAAATGGCTGGGCGATCTGACCACGCCCACCCGGGACCTCGACGTCTACCTGCTGAAATACCCGGAGATCGCGGCCGGGCTGGTGGCCGCCACACCTGAGGAACTGCGGCCGTTCCACGCCCACCTGACCCGCAGCCGCGCCGCGGAGCGGCGCCGGCTGGTACGGGGCCTCCGCTCGTCGCGCTTCGCCCGCCTGACCGGCGAGTGGCGGGCCGCGCTGGAGGGCCTGCCCGCCACGCCAGGAGGTCCGCCGGTCGCGGACCTGGCCGCGGGGCGTATCCGCCGGGCGCACCAGCGGGTGCTGCGGCAAGGCCGCGCCATTACCGCGAGCTCTCCCGCCGAGAACCTGCACGACCTTCGGAAACGATGCAAAGAGCTACGCTACCTGCTGGAGTCCTTTATGTCCCTGCACGATCCGGCCATTCACGAGCGGGCGGTCAAGGAACTGAAAGGATTGCAGGACTGTCTTGGGGAGTTCCAGGATTGCGAGGTCCAGCAGCATGAAATCCGGATGTTCGCCGCGCAGATGATGAGCGATCCCAAAGTGCCGGCCACGGCCCTGCTGGCGATGGGGGAACTCGCCGGACGGGTGGGCCTGCGGGAGCGGGACGCCCGCGGGAAGTTCGCCGGGCGGTTCCGTGAGTTCGCCAGCACCGGAGCCCAGCTACGGTTCCGCGCCCTCACGATGGCCACCCCCACATGAAGATCTTCGCTACGTACAACATCAAGGGCGGAGTGGGCAAGACGTCCACCGCGGTGAACCTAAGCCATCTGGGCGCCCGCGACGGCCTGCGCGTCCTGCTCTGGGACCTCGACCCGCAGGCCGCGGCGAGCTACGTGTTCCGCATCAAGCCCCGGGTCAAGGGCGGCGGCAAAGGTCTCATCAAAGGCAGCCGGGAGATGGACGACGCGGTCAAGGGCACCGACTTCGAGGGCCTGGACCTCATTCCCGCCGATTTCACCTACCGCAACCTCGACTTGATGCTGGACGCCACCAAGAACCCCACCCGCAGGCTGGCCCGCCTGCTGGACCCGCTCGCGGCCGAGTATGACGTGATCTTCCTCGACTGCCCGCCGAGCATCTCGCTGCTGTCCGAGAGCGTCCTGCATGCCGCCGACACCCTGCTGGTTCCGCTCATTCCGACCACCCTGTCGGTGCGCACCCTCGACCAGCTCACCGAGTTCATCGCGGGGTTCAACGGGCACCGCCCCAGCATCCTGGCCTTCTTCTCCATGCTCGATCGCCGCAAGCGCCTGCATCTGGAGATCGCCGAGCGGCTGCCGATCGAGCGCACCGACGTCGCCGCCGCGGTGATCCCGGCTCTGTCGCTGATCGAGCGGATGGCGCTGGAGCGCGCCCCGGTGACCGCGTTCGCACCGCGCAGCCGGGCGGCGCAGTGCTACGCCGCGCTCTGGGACGAGGTGCAGGCGCGCTTTCTCTGAGCGGGCGTCAGCCGAGCCCGCGGATGAAGTCGATCATGGCCGCGCTGACCTCCCCCGGCCTCTCCTGCTGAGTCCAGTGACCACAGCCTGGGAGCAGGATGGCGTCGCGCAGCCGCGGGACGGCCCGGCGCATCCGGGCCACCAGCTCACCCGGCCCCGGCTGGCTGACGACGAAATCGCGGTCCCCCGCGACAAACAGAGCTGGCACGGTCACGGGAGCATGGTGCCATGGGGCGGTGAGTTCCCAGTTCCGGTCCAGGTTGCGGTACCAGTTCAGCGGGCCGGTGAATCCCGTGCCCTCGAACTCCGCGGTGAACGCGCCGATGTCGCTCTCACTCAGCCAGCCGGGCAGCACGCCGGGGTCGGGGCACACATCCAGGAAACCGGCGCCGGGCGGGACGACGGGCACCAGCGGGGGGGCCGCGCCGGACGCGGCGTAAAGCACCTTACGGAACGTGGCGGGAACGTCGCGGGCCAATTCCTCGTCGGCTCTCCCCGGCTCCTGGAAGTAGACCATGTAGAAGCCGTCGCCCAGCAGGCTGCGCAGGACCGTCAGCGGCGGGGTGCTCCCGCGCGGCCGGTACGGGACGCTCAGCGCGATCACGCCGCGTACCCGGTCTGGCCGCAGCAGGGCCGCGTGCCACGCCACGGGTGCCCCCCAGTCATGGCCCGCGACGACGGCCGACTCCTCGCCGAGCACGTCCAGCAAGGCCATCACGTCGCCGGTCAGGTGCAGGATGCTGTAGGCGCCGACGGCCTGCGGACGATCTGTCCGGCCATATCCGCGCTGGTCAGGAGCTACTGCGTGAAATCCCGCCGCCGCCAGCGAGGCCAGCTGGTGCCGCCACGAGTACCAGCATTCCGGGAACCCGTGCAGCAGCAGGACCAGGGGGCCGGTTCCCGCCTCGGCGATGTGCATCCGCAGTCCGCGGGCATCGACCTCACGATGCCGGATTCCGGCCAGCTCGTCGGGCACGAAGTGGCTCCTTCCGCGCGCACACGGTGACTCATGCCGGACGATAGCCAACCAGGCACGGATAGTGACATGGCACTTTGTCGCTGATTGCTGGCCTGTCAGCGTTCGCCACGGAGCATGCTAGTGGTCACAGACGCGTCGTGGGCTGAGGGGTGCCATGTGAGCCGAAGGCTGGTCCGGCTGGAGATGCCGGTCTTCCCGGACAGAAGAATGTTCCGGGTACATGACTCGAAGGTCAACCCCGATGCGCCGGGAGGCCCGCTGGCGCCGGTCGGGACGCTGGTCAGCGTGAACCGCGAGCAGGTGTGGGTGGGAAGCCTTCAGGAGCACATAGGCGTCCAGGTCACCATCGAGGAATGGGATACCGCCCCGCCCGCGTTCGGCGACGAGTGGGAGGACGAGGCCAAAGGCACCGTCTACCTCCGTGGCCAGCTGAGCGTGGACATGGGGCTGGCTGGCCGCGCGGTGGAGAACCTGCGGCTGGCCGGCGGTGTGGGTGACTACGTGGTCCGCGTCTACGCGCGCAACCGCCGCGAGGTCATGCGGCTCTACGACGAGATGTTCGAGCGCGGGGTCAACCCGCTGAGCGATGAGTTCCAGCAGGCACGGAAAAACCTGGAGGGCCTGGAGCAGTACCTGCTGCAGCTCTGGCGGGAGTACTGACGTCTTTACTGGCCCGTCTTTATTGGGCCCGGGTCGTGGGCGGAACCGGATGGGCGACACCAGTCGATGGCGAGGCCGACCGGCTCGTGACGCGAGCCGCCGACGCCGACGGGCTGCTGGACGGGTGGTGCGGCACCGTCATTACCGGCTGACCGGGGGACGCCGAGGACCGCCCCGCCGAATGCCGATCCGCCGCGGCACGGAACGGAATCAGCGAGTACACCACCAGCGACATGGCCGCGGCCACGAACAGGGCGATGAAGGACATCGCAATCCGCGCCCGCCGCGTCCGCAGCGTCAACGACGGGCGCTGGAAGCCGAACGATGACAGGCGGGCGGCGAGCAGCGGATCGGCGCTGCCCAGCCCGCGCTCGATCTCGTCCAGGATGCGCTGCTCATCCATGGAAAGCGCCATGGCCTCACCTCCGCCTGCCCGGCCCGTGGCAACTTTCTCCTACTATCCCCCGCCGCAAGATCGTTAGCCTCGGTTCGCCCGTGCCTGCTGGAAATCTGCGCTCCGGGAAGCCGGCGCGGCGATCCAGGCCGGTGGTGCTCTCGAACAGGTGTTTGCTTTTGTCGGACGGTGATCTTATAGTCGCCCCATGCGATGGGACGCCATGCGAATCCAGCCCGACGAGGCTGGCCCGGCCGCGCCGACCCTGTTCGAGCGCAGCGCGGTCGCCCGGTCGTTCGACACCCCAGGATTCCGCGGCATGACGTTTTTCGAGGTGCACGCCAAGTCGATCATCAACCGGGTCCCTGAGGCGTCCCGGATGCCCTTCCGCTGGACGATCAACCCCTACCGGGGCTGTTCTCATGGGTGTGTTTATTGCTTCGCCCGTAACACCCATACCTACCTGGACCTGGACGCCGGGCATGACTTCGACTCGAAGATCGTGGTCAAGGTCAACGCCCCGCAACTGGTCCGCAAGGAACTCGCCGCCCGCACATGGCCGGGCGAGCACATCGCCATGGGCACCAACGTGGACTGCTACCAGCGGGCCGAAGGCCGCTATCAGCTCATGCCGGGAATTTTGCGGGCGCTGCTGGCCGCGCGGAACCCGTTCTCCATCCTCACCAAGGGAACGCTGATCCTGCGCGACCTTGACCTGCTGGTGGCGGCGGCGGAGGTCACCGACGTCGGCCTCAGCGTGTCGGTCGGCTGCACGGACGAGGAACTGTGGCGAACTCTGGAACCCGGGACGCCCAGCCCGCAGCGCCGGCTGGGGGTCTGCGCCACGCTCACCGAGCGGGGCCTGCCCTGCGGCGTGCTGATGGGCCCCGTCGTGCCGTACCTGTCCGACTCCCCGGCCCAGCTCCACGCCACCGTGCGCCAGGTGGCCGAGGCGGGCGCGAGCCGTGTGAGCCCGATCGTGCTGCACCTGCGGCCTGGGGCCCGGGAGTGGTTTCTGGCCTGGCTGGCAGAGCACCATCCCGCGCTGGTCCCCCGCTACCGTGAGCTCTACGGGCGGGGCGCCTACGCGCCCAAGGCCTACCAGCAGCAGATCAGCGAGCAGGTCGCCGTCCTGGCCGGGCGGTACGGCCTGGGCCGGGGCGGCCCGGGCCGCCGGGCCCGGAGATCTCCGCCCGCCGATCGCCGGCCGCCGCGGCCTGGCCCCGACCATCCAGGCCAGGCGGGCCCAGTCCAGCTATCGCTGCTCTGACCGGTCGCCGAGGAGCCAGCCGTGGCGGCCCGCGAGGCGCACCGCCTCGGCGCGGGTCCGCGCACCGGTTTTGCCGATCGCCGCCGAGAGGTGGTTGCGGACGGTTCCTTCCGAGAGGTGCAGCGCGGCGGCGATGTCGGCGACCGTGCCGCCGTCCCGGGCCGCGCACAGCACGTCGGTCTCGCGCGGAGTGAGCGGGTTCTCGCCGGTCGCCAGGGTCTCCGCGGCCAGGGTGGGATCGACCACCCGCAGCCCGGCGGCGACCCGCCGGACCGCGTCGGCCAGCTGGCGCGCGGGGGTGTCTTTGACCACGAAGCCGCTCGCCCCGGCCTCCATCGCCCGGCGCAGGTAACCAGGCCGGCCGAAAGTTGTCACGACCAGCACCCGGCATGATGGCAGCGCCGCCCGGAGCGCGGCCGTGGCGGAGATCCCGTCCAGGCCGGGCATCTCGACATCCAGCAGCGCCACATCCGGCCGGGTGCGGCGGGCCTCGGCGACCACGGCGTCGCCCCGCCCTACTTCGGCCACCACCTCAAGATCCTGCTCCAGCGCGAGCAACGCGGCCAGCGCCCCCCGGACCAGCGCTTGATCGTCGGCCAGCAGCAGGCGGATCGAAGCGGCCGCGGTCACGGCGCCCGCACCCGGAGCGCGAAACCGCCGGCCGCCGACCGGCCCACGCTCACCGACCCCCCGACGGCGGCCGCCCGCTCCCGCAGCCCGGCCAGACCGTGACTGCCGTGAGGGATCACGCTGAGCGGGCAGGCCGGGCCGTGACCGTCATCGGCGATCTCGATCTCGGGACCAGCGATCCGGACCGAGCAGCGGGTGGCACCGCTGTGCCGCACGACATTGGTCACGCCCTCCCGGACGGCCCAGCCAAATATCTCCTGGCGCCCGGGCGCGATCTGGGCGGCCGGGCCGGCAGGTCGGGCTGGATGCCGGCCGCGGTCAAGGCGGTCCGGGCGCTGGCCAGCTCACCGGCCAGGGTGACCTCTCGGTACCCGGCCGCGGCCGCGCGGACGTCAGCCAGCGCCTCGCGGGCGATCCGTTCCACATCCGCGATCTCCGTCTCGGCCCGCTCCGGTGACGTCCGGGCCAGGCGGCCCGCCAGCTCCGCTTTGACCGCCACCACCGTGAGCGAGTGGCCGAGGATGTCGTGCAGGTCCCGGCCGAACCGGCTGCGTTCCTCGGCGCGGACCAGCCGGGCGATCTCCTCCCGGGCCGCGGCGAGCTGTACGTTTCGGTGGATCAGCAGCGCTACCCCCCACATCGCCACCGCCGCCACGAAGATCTGGAAAGTGGTCGATATGCTCGCGAGCCATCCGGGGACCAGACTCGGGATGGCCAGCGACGCGACCAGGATCACGGCCACGATCGCCCAGCCCAGACGCCCCCTGAACAGGAAGACCGCCATCACGGCCAGGTAGATGAGCAGGCCACTGGCATCCTGACCGATGGTCAGGTAGGCGACGGCGGCCAGGGTGCCGGCGGTGCCGGTCAAACTGGCCCGCACTGCCGGCGGCAGGCGGCCACCCCGCTGGCGGAGCCTGCGATTCACGCCGAACGTGACCACGTACACCGAGGCGAAGGCGGCCAGCGTGGCCAGGCCGGCGTAACGGCGCACCAGGTCCGGGTCATGCCAGATGTCCGCGGCGGGCTGCGCCAGGTAGAAGAGCCAGATGGCGGCCAGGCCCCATCCGTACCGGTTCCGCTGCCTCTCAGAGAAGTTCTCCTCGGCCGGTTCGGCGTGCGCCGTCACCACGCCGCCCTCGACCTGGTCGTCGCCGGGGTGACGGGCGGCCATGGCGGTCATGCCCATGCCACGTAGGCCTGCATGGTAAGAGTCTGACGGACCAGCGCGCCGCGGGCCACCCGGGTGACGGCGGGAGAATCCTCGGTCATGTTCTTGATCCTGCGGCCCGGACCGGCCCCCGGCCGCGGCCGTGTGTCACGGCCTGCCCATGACATCCGTCATGCCTGGACCGGCAGCCCCGATTCCGCCCAGGCCCGGAAGCCGCCCGCCAGGTCGGTCGCGTTGACCAGCCCGAGATCCTGCAACGATGCCGCGGCCAGGCTGGAGGCGTATCCCTCCGAACAGAAGACGATGACCGGGCGGCGGTAGTCGCCGGCCTCGGGCAGGCGGGCGTCCGACGCGGGATCCAGCCGCCACTCGAGCACGTTGCGCTCGACCACGAGCGCGCCCGGCAACTGCCCTTCCACCGCGCGCTGGGCCTGGGGGCGGATATCCACGAGCAGTGCCCCCGCGCGCATCGCGTCGTAGGCCTGCCGTGGTCCCAGGCGCTTCAGGCGCCCGCGCGCCTGGGTCAGTACCTCGCCGATCGGCCGGCCAGCATCGCGTTGCCGTGCGCCAGTCACCAGTTCTCCTCCGCCATCTCGACCGCGGCCAGCACGAGGCCGGCCGGGGTCAGCTCGTAGCGGCGCATCCCGGCCAGCGACGGAGCGTACGCGTGGACGCTCACCGCGGGCTGGGCCGAGCCATTCACCACTTCGTGCACGTGCCGCGGCCCGAACGCCCGTACCTGCCCGGCGGTGACGGTGGCCACGGCGACCCGGGCATGCGCGGCCGGTTCCCTCCGCCGCGCCGCGCCGCGCCCCGGCCATGCGTTTCCGCCCGGCACAGTGCGTTCCTGCAGTTCGCCGCGGGCCACCGCGAACGCGCCGGCCGATCCGAAGTGATCATGGAATCCGGTGCGCTGTCCCGGCAGCCAGCTCAGCAGCCATAGCTCGTGATTCGCCGTCAGCTCCAAGCGCTGGTACCAGCGCTCTCCGGAACAGTAGCGCACCAGGCCGGTCCATCGGTCCGGGCTGGCCGCGACGGACCGGACCAGCTGAGTGAGCGCGGCCCGGCCCGCGCGCGGGTAGATGTCACCGATGGCCCTCAAGCTAGTTATCCGATCGTTTTAGTAGTGAATTTGATTGCCAGAAGGCTACCACTCCAAGCCCCGGCGGCGGGAACGCCCGCGCCAGCACGTAAAGTGGTGTGCCGTGGAGGCAGGCACAGGCGATGCGGGGCCGCAGGTGCCGGACATGCCGATGGTCCGCACCGTCCCCATTGCTGATCCTGGCGACCTGGTGGGCCGGCTCCCCGGCCCTTCGGCTCTGGCCTGGATCCACCGGGGCGAGGGCCTGGTGGGCTGGGGAGAAGCGGCCCGCGTCACCCTGCCTGCGGGCGAAGACAGGTTTACCGCGGGCGAGAAGTGGCTGCGGGCCCTGTTCGACGGGGCCAAGGTCGATGACCAGGTCGGCCTGCCGGGATGCGGGCCGGTGGCATTCGGCAGCTTCACCTTCGATCCCACCTCGGACGGCTCGGTGCTGGTCGTACCGCAGGCCGTGATCGGCCGCCGGTCAGGCCGGGCGTGGCTCACCACGATCGGCGACGCGCCCGCGCCGGCTGGGCCGGCCGGCCCGGCGCAGCCGGTCACCGGCCTGGCTGAGGTGCGGTGGCACGACGGGAGCCTGACGGCTCCGCAGTGGGAACGCGCGGTGGGCGCGGCCGTGGCCCGGATCCGGGCCGGAGGCCTGCGCAAAGTGGTCCTAGCCCGGGACCTGCACGCCACCGCCCCGGTCAGTGTGGACGAACGCCTGCTGCTCAGCAGGCTCGCCGCCCGCTACCCGGACTGCTACACCTTCGCCTGCGCCGGTCTCGTCGGTGCCACCCCCGAACTCCTGATCAGACGGCAAGGACGCCAGGTTAGCTCGCTGGTGCTGGCCGGCACCATGCCCCGCAGCCGCGATCCCGCCGAGGACGCGGCGCTGGGCGCCGCGCTGCTGGCCTCGGCCAAGAACGCCGAAGAGCACGAGTATGCGGCGGCCGGCGTGCGCGACGCCCTGGCCCCGCTGTGCGACCAACTGACGGTCGAGCGGCGGCCGTCCCTGCTGCGGCTGGCCAATGTGCAGCATCTCGCGACCGCGGTCACCGGGCGGCTCGGCACGCCGCGCCCCCCGGGGACCGTCCAGTCCGTCCTGGCCCTGGTGGATGCGGTGCACCCCACGGCGGCGGTGTGCGGGACGCCCCCGAAACCGCGATGGAACTGATCCGCGAGCTGGAGGGCATGGACCGGGGGCGCTACGCGGGCCCGGTCGGCTGGGTCGACACCCAGGGCAACGGCGAGTGGGGTATCGCGCTGCGGTGCGCGGAACTCGACGGGCCGCGGGCGCGCCTGTTCGCCGGCTGCGGCATCGTCGCTGGTTCCGATCCGGCCGCCGAACTCGCTGAGGCCCAGACGAAGTTCCGCCCCATGCAGGCCGCCCTGGAGGCGTGACCGCGGTTCAGTGCAGGCGGACCCGTGGGTCGAGGACGGCGTAGAACGCGTCAACGACGATGTTCGCGGTCACCACCGCGGCCGCGGCCACGATGACCACCCCGATGATCACGGGCAGGTCGGACTGGATGATCGCCTGGACCGCGGTAAAGCCGAGGCCCGGCATGCCGAACACGTACTCGGTGATGATCGCCCCGCCGAGCAGCACCCCGACGTCGATGCCGTACTGGGTCACGACCGGGGTCAGCGCGGCGCGGAGCGAATGCCGGAAGATCACCCGCCGCTCGGACAGGCCCTTGGCCCGGGCGGTGCGGATGTAGTCCTCACCCATGACGTCGAGCATCGACCCCCGGGTCAGCCGGGTGTAGGCGGCCGCCGACACCAGCGCCAGCGTGAACCAGGGCAGGACCAAGCCGCGGAACCACTGGAACGGGTTCTGGGTGATCGGCGTGTAGCCGGAACCCGGGAACGCGTGGATGCCATGGATCGTGAACTCGTAATAGAACACCAGGAGGAAGAGCAGGCCGAGCACGAAGCTCGGCATCGAGTAGAAGAACAGGGCGAAGCTGGTGAACAGGCGGTCCCAGATTGACCGGCTGCGGACCGCGGAAATCACACCGGTGAGCACACCGATGACGACCCACAGGATCGCCGCCCCGATGACCAGGGACAGGGTGATCGGGAATGCGGCAGCGATGATCGAGTTCACGGACTGGTCGTGGTAGAAGTCGTATCCCAGGTTGCCGTGCAGCAGCAGCCACAGGAAATGGTCGTACTGCACGTAGAGGGGCCGGTCGAGCATCAGCCGGTGCGACACGGCCGCGATGGTCGCCGGTGTCGCCTCCTTGCCCGCCAGCCGATGGGCCACGGCGGACGCGCCGGCCCCGACGAAGAATATGAGGAAGACACTGATCGTGACCAGCCACATGACCAGGATCCCCTGAAGGATCCGGCGGATCAGAAAACGCGTCACCAAGGCTCCTAGACGAACAACTGGTCGCCGCGCGGGTCGAACGCGTCGCGGACGCCGTCTCCGAAAATGTTGAACGCAAGGGTCGTGATGAGCAGTGCGAGGCTGGGGAACACCAGGAACCACCATGTCCCGTACTGGTAGACAACCTGTGCGTCACTGAGCATCTGCCCCCAGTCGGGGGTCGGCGGGGGGATGCCGACGCCGAGGAAGGACAGCGACGCCTCGGTCACGATCGTGAGCGGGATGAGCAGGGTCGTGTAGACGATGATCGGCGCCATCACGTTCGGCAGAATGTCGATGAACATGATCCGCCATGGTCCCGCGCCGAGCGACCGGGCCGCCTCGATGTACTCCTTCTCCTTGATCGACAGGACCTGGCCGCGGACGATGCGGCCGACGGAGACCCAGCCAAACAGCCCGATGACGATGATGACGACGGCGAACCCGGGGCCGATGACGGTGACCAGGGAGATGCCGAGGAGCAGGAACGGGAACGCGAGCAGCAGGTCCATGAGCCGGGCCAGGATCGAGTCGGTCAGCCCGCCGAAGTAGCCAGCGGCCAGGCCGATGATCGCGCCGACCGCGACCGTGAGAGCGGTCGCGACCACGCCGACGATGAGCGAGATCCGCGCCCCATAGGCGATCCGGACCAGGATGTCACGCCCCAGGGGGTCCGTTCCCATGAGGAAACGGGCCGAGGGCGCCAGCGGCTGGCCCTCCGCGGTCAGGCCGACCGGCGCGTAGAACTGCTGGTTCGGGCCATGCCCGGTGGCCGCCGCGAAGACGGGCGCGAAGATCGCGACCAGAACGATCAGGCCGATGACGCCCAGGGAGATCATCGATGCCCGGTCGTGACGCAGCCGCTCGAGACCAAGCCGCCACGGGCTGCGTCCTTCGATCTTGCGGGCGGCCGGTGCTTCGGGAACGGCTTCGCCGGGGCCGGCGCGAGCGCGCCGAGCGCCGCCTGGTCCTTGCCGCTGATGCCGCCGATGCTGCCGAGGCTCATGGCCACTCCCTTCAGCCGGATCCTGACGAGCCCGCTGCGGAGCCGCCCAGGATCCCGGTCTCGATGATGCGTTCCTCGGCGCCGATGCTCGGCCGGGCCTGTGAGATGTCCTCCCCGTCCTCGACCGGGAAGTGGCACGCCGTCAGGTGGTCCCCGGCATCACCCATCCGCGGCTCCAGCACCGGGTCCTCGGCTACGCAGGTCGGGGCGGCTTTCGGGCACCGTGGGTGGAACCGGCAGCCGGACGGTGGTGCGATCGGCGACGGCACGTCGCCGACCAGGATGATCCGCTCGCGCCGGTCGGCCTGATCGGGGTCGGGCACGGGAACCGCGGAGAGCAGCGCGTCCGTGTACGGGTGGCGCGGGTGCGCCCAGAGCTCGTCCACGGGCGCGAGTTCCGTGATCTGCCCGAGATACATGACGGCGACCGAGTTGCTCACGTGCCGCACGACCGACAGATCGTGGGCGATGAAGATGTAGGTGAGCCCGAGCTCGGCCTGCAGGTCGGCGAGCAGGTTGATGATCTGGGCCTGGATGGAGACGTCGAGCGCGGACACCGGCTCATCGCAGACGATCAGCTTGGGCCGGAACGCGAGAGCACGCGCGACGCCGATGCGCTGGCGCTGGCCGCCCGAGAACTCGGCCGGGAACCGGTTGTAGTGCTCGGGGTTGAGCCCGACCAGTTCCATGACCTCCTGGACCCGGCGCTTGCGGTCCTGCCCGCTGGCAATTCCGTGGATCGCGAACGGATCCCCGATGATCGACCCGACCCGCCGGCGCGGGTTGAGCGACCCGTACGGATCCTGGAAGATCATCTGTATCTCACGGCGGAACGGGCGCATGCTCCGGCGCGACAGCGTGGTGAGGTCGTGCCCGTCGAAGAAGACCTGGCCCGACGTGATGTCGTAGAGCCGCACGATGCAGCGCGCGAGCGTGGACTTCCCGCAGCCGGTCTCCCCCACCAGGCCGAGGGTCTGCCCCCGGCGCACCTCGAGGCTCACGCCGTCCACGGCGTGCACGACTTCCTTGTGCCGCTGGAATATCGACGCCGACTGCACGGGAAAGTACTTGACCAGGTTCTCCACCCGGAGCAGGACGTCATCGCCGCTGCCTTCCGGCGCCGTCGCGGTGATGTCCGCGTCCGCGGCCACGCCGTCACGCCCCCGCCGGCGCGGCGAGGGCCTCGCCGACGACCCTGCGGCGCACCGCGTCACGCGCCGCCGAATCGTGCGGCAGCCAGCACGCCGAAAGGTGCCGCGCGTCCCCGCCGACCGGGGCCAGCGCTGGCACATCGGTGCGGCACCGGTCCATCACGTACGGGCAGCGCGGGTGGAAGGGGCAGCCCGACGGCAGGGTGATCAGGCTGGGCGGCTGCCCGTGGATCGGCCGCAGCCGCTCGCGCTCTCCGCCGTAGGCGGGCAGCGACTGGAGCAGCCCCTCGGTGTAGGGGTGATGGTTGGCGAAGAACGTGGTCCGCCGGTCGGCCTGCTCCATCACCGCCCCGGCGTACATCACCACGACCTCGTCCGCGACGTCCGCGATCACCCCCAGGTCGTGCGTGATAAGGATGACCGCGGTGCCGAACTCCTCCTGCAACGTGCGGATCACTTGAAGGACCTGGGCCTGCACGGTCACGTCGAGCGCTGTCGTCGGCTCATCGGCGATGAGCAGCTCAGGGCGCAGCGCCATGGCCATCGCGATCATCGCGCGCTGCCGCATGCCGCCCGAGAACTGGTGCGGGAAATCGTCAACCCGCCGGTCGGCTTGCGGGATGCCCACCAGGCGAAGCAGTTCGACGGCTCTCGCCCGGGCCTGGGCCTTCGTCATCTCGTGGTCGTGCTCACGGATCATTTCCACGATCTGCCAGCCCACCCGGTAATAGGGGTGCAGGCTCGACAGCGGGTCCTGGAAGATCATGCCGATCTTCGCGCCGCGGACCGTCCGCAACTGGTCGCTGGTCTGCGTCAGCAGGTCGGTGCCTTCGAAGATCGCGCGGCCCTCGATCTTCGCACCGCGGGTCAGGCCCATGATCGTCTGAGTCAACACGCTCTTGCCGGAGCCCGATTCCCCGACGATGCCGAGGGTCTGCCCGGCATCGACCTGGAACGACACGCCACGAACCGCCTGCACGATGCCATCCGACGTGCGGAACGACACGTGCAGGTCTTCGACTTCGAGGAGCGCCACGCTACCTACCCTCCAAACCGTGGCGGCCTGGGCCGTGACGCGAGTTTGCGCAGCCCACACCGGTAAGCCGACTTTAATCCCGCCGGCCGCCCCGCGATAGCGGGGCGGCCGACGGGATTGTCAGCCCTTCAGCCCGATTCCGCTGGTTACGGAGTGCTCAGCCAGACGTTCGTCGGGTCGAACTGCTGGACCGCCGGGAGGTACACCGCGTTGTGCACGTAACTGGCGTGGTACAGCGGCTGGTTCGGATCGGTGATCGGGTAGATCGCGGCGTCCTGCATGACCTTCTGATCCGCCTGGGCCCAGATCGTCGCGGCGGCCGAGGCCGTCGCGGCCTGGGCGCCCTGGGCGATCAGGCTGGTCACCGCGGGATTGTTGTAGAACCCGAAGTTGCTGCCCTGGGGCGGGTAGGAGGCCGGGCCCGAGTACAGCGGCCCGAAGAACGACACCGCCGCGTCGCCGTACCAGTCCGGGCTCCAGCCCGCCAGCGCGATGTCCCACACCCCGCTCTTCGCGGCGGTGGGCACCTCGAGGTACTTCGTGTAGAAGTCTGAGGGCGTGGCGGTCAGGAGCTTGATCTTCACGCCGATCTTCTGGAGGTCAGACTGGAGCGTCGGCGCCATCTTCGCCTCGATCGTGCTCGACGGCCGGTACAGCAAGGTCAGGCTCAGCCCGTTCTTGTACCCCGCCGAGGCCAGCAAGGATTTGGCCTTGCTCACGTTGTACGGGTACGGGTCATAACCAGACGGCACGTCCTGGGCCCCGTTGATACCCGGCGGCAGGATGTGGGTGAGCGGCGGGCTCACCTGCGGGCCGCCCCCGTCCTGGGTCAGGTGCGCGCGGTCGATGCCGTAGTTGATCGCCTGGCGGACAGCGAGCTTGCTCAGCGCCCCCGTGTTGTTGGGCGACACCTGGTTGTACACGACGTACGGGTTGGACGAGTACTCGGGCCCGAGGTTGAAGTTGTGATTGAGACCGGAGCTCATCTGGCTGATGAGCCCGGGCACGGCGGCGATCGGCGGGAAGGCGTCGAACTCCATCCCCGCGGCCGCGGTGTTGGTCTGGAGCTGCTGCTGGACGCTCGGCTGGTTGCCGGTCTCCGTGATCACGATCTTGTCAACGTAGGCCTTGCGGATCGGGTCCGAGCTGGCCTTCCACGCCGGGTTGCGGACGAACACCATGGTGCGGGTCGGCGTGTAGCTCTGCTGCTGGTACGGGCCGTCGGCGATGGTGTGCTGCTGCGCCGCGGCGCTCGCGGGGATGTAGTTCAGGCTCTCGACGGGTGCCGGATTGAACGGGTCGAGGGTCAGCATCGTCGCGAAGTACGAGGCCGGGTGCTGCAGGTCGTAGGTGATGGTCTGGCCGGAAACCGTCACACCGGAGATCTGGTGGCTGCCGATGAAGCTCTTGATCGCGGCCGCGGACGCGCTCGCTCCAAGCTTGGCGAAGCTGGTGCAGAAAGCCTGGTAACCGGTGATCAGCGTCTCGAAGTCGGGCAGACCGCCGAACGGCTGGACCGGGTTGCACGACCGCTTCAGCCCGAGGAGCGCGTCGGCCGCGGTGACCTGGCGCGCCGGCGTGGTATTCCACATCGCGCCGGTGCGGATCGTCACCGCGTAGGTCTTGCCGCCGTTGGTGACCGTCGGCGCCGCGGTCGCCAGGTCCGGTGACGGCAGCGTGGTCTTGCCGGGAATGGCCGCGTAAGCGTACAGGCCGCGGACCCACATGCGCTGGGCGAGCTCGCCGATCGAGTAGTAGCTGATGTTGTAGTCGTTGAAGTCAACGTCGCCCTGGCCCAGCATGTTCAGCGTGCCGCCCGTCTTGGGCGTGCCGGTTCCCGGGTTGAGCGCCTGGAAGCCGGAGGTCGTCGACGTGCCCGAGCCGGTCGATGTCTTCGTCGTGCTGCCACCACAGGCCGCCACGACCAGTGCGAGGGCGGCCAGGCCGACCACGGCTACAAAGCCCCGCGGGCGTTTCCGCATCGGCATTCTCCTCCTCTTGATTCTCCGCGAAGTTCGTCCGCGGTCACGACCGGAGGCTCAAACCGCCCACGGCACGATGGCACGCCAGATGTGGCGGCCGACGCTCATGGTAGGAGCCGGGCAGTCCGGGTGTGAACCGGCCCGATGCAGCGACGGCGAATCGTGATCCGACGGTAATCTGACGATTATCAGAACGCTACCCACAGCGGCTCCGCGCGGTGAGGATGGCGGAAACCACCGCATAACCATTATCAGTTAATCGCTGGCCGCCTGGTGGCACGGTGCCAGCTCCGCCAGCGGTGCTCACCCATCCGGATCGGGTCCCGGCTGCGCCGAGGATCTGTGCCCGCCGGTGGCCACGGCGTCGCGCAGCCGGGCCCGGAGCGCCGTGCCCGCCGCCCGGTCTGCGGCCACCTCGATGACGCGCAGCCCGTGGCCGGGCAGCGCCGCCCTCAGCCCGGCGGCCTGGGCCAGCCGCGAATGCGGAATGCCCGCGGCCGCGGCCAGGTGGCCCAGCCGGGCCCGGTGCGGGGTACCGAACACCCGCTCGAACGGCCCGGGGAACGCGGCCTGCTCCAGGGCGGAGAAGATCCCGCCGCCGTCGTTGTTGACCACGACGATCGCGAGATCCGGGCGAGGTTCGTCCGGGCCGAGGAACAGGCCCGGCGCATCGTGCAGCACGGCCAGGTCGCCGAGGAGCGCGGCGGCCGGGCCGCCACCGGCCCGCTGGTGGGCCAGCGCGGCCCCGATCGCCGCGGACACCAGCCCGTCGATGCCGCTCGCCCCCCGGCTGGCGAGCACCCGCAGGCCGGCCCGCGGCGCCAGGTGATGATCCAGGTCCCGGACCGGCAGGCTGGAGGCCACCCACAGCAGGGCCCCGGGCGGCAGCACGGCGGCGAGGTCGCGGGCGAGCCGCGGCTCGCTGACCGCACCGTCGGCATCGAGGACCGTGTCGGCCGCGGCCCGCGCCGCGGCGTCCGCCGCCCGCCATGACCCGAGCCAGGAGCGACGTGACCCCGGTCCCCCCACCACCCGGACAGCGGCGGCCACGTCGGTGGCGCTGCGGGCCGGATCGGCCCAGCGCCCTGGCCCCTGGGCGATCACGACGTGCCTGGGGGCGGGGCCGGCCTCACCGCCACCCAGGAACGCGATCTGACCGCGGGACAGCCCGGGGCGCCCGGCGGACACGATGAGATCCGGCCGGTGGGCGGCCACGAACTCCGGCATCTCGAGCAGGTACGGGTAGGCCGACAGCGCGTTGGGGCCGCGGCGGGCGCCCGAGGACGGCTCGGCGAGCACGGGCCAGGCGGCCTCCTCGGCCAGCCGCAGCAGGGGCGCCGTGTCGTAGCCGCCGTCCCCGCAGACCAGCACACCGCGCTCCGTCCAGGGCACTTCCAGCGCCGCCGCTCCCGCAGCCGCGACTCCCGCCACCGTCCACGGCGCACCGCCGGGCCGCCCGTCCAGTGGCTCCGGCCACCCGCTGTCCGCCCCGCCCGGGCTCCGGCCGGCCGGAGCAAGGTCAGGGACCAGCGGCTCCCGCAGCGGGATGTTCACCTGCACCGGCCCGGGGAAACCGCCGAGCGCCCCCGATGCGCACGCCCACGCCCGGCCGGCCAGTGACCGCCAGTACGGCACCTGACCGGGGCGGGCCTCCGGCACGCCGGCCTCGCAGAACCAGCGGACCGCCGCGCCGTACAGCTTCAGCTGGTCGATGGTCTGGTTCGCGCCCGTCCCGCGCAACTCGGGCGGCCGGTCCGCGGTGAGCACGATCAGCGGCACGCCGGACTCGTCCGCCTCGATCACCGCGGCGTGGAAATGCGCTGCCGCGGTCCCCGAGGTGCACAGCAGGGCCACCGGGCGCCCGCTCGCCTTGGCCAGCCCGAGGGCCAGGAACGCCGCGGACCGCTCGTCGATCCGCACATGCAGCCGGATTCCCCCCGCTTCGCGCCCGGCCTCCCCCGGTGGACGCTGCGAGTGTTCCCACAGCGCCATGGCCAGGGGGGCACTGCGCGAGCCGGGGGCCAGCACGGCCTCCCGCAGCCCGCACCGGGCCAGCTCATCGACGAGCACCGACGCGAACGCGGTGGCCGGATTCACGTGCCGTCCAGGTGCTCCGCGGCCGCCGCCGCCCGGGCCCGCCACGGCGCGGGATCGATCTCCCACGCGGCCAGCCGGGCCGGGTCGACGGGCGGCCGCCTGGTCGGCAGCCCACCGTCCTCGGCCGTCAGCGGGGCCGCGGTGACGTCCCCGGTGAGCAGGCTCATCGTGGCCAGCCCGGACGCGTAGCGCAGCTCGGGCAGCGCGGCGGCCAGCGCCACCCCGGCGGCCAGGCCGACCGAGGACTCAACCGCGCTGGACACCACCACCGGCAGCCCGCAGGCGGCCGCGATCCGCAGCGCCGCACGGACGCCGCCGAGCGGCTGGACCTTGAGGACCACGATGTCCGCCGCGCCCGCGGCCCGGACCGCCAGCGGGTCCTCGGCCCGCCGGATCGACTCATCCGCGGCCAGCGGCACGCCGACCCGCCCGCGCAGCTCGGCCATCTCCGGCAAGGTGGCACACGGCTGTTCCGCGTACTCCAGCCCAAACCGGTCGAGCAGGCCGAGCATCCGCTCGGCCTGCTCGACGTCCCACGCGCCGTTGGCGTTGACCCGGATCCGGCCGCCCGGGCCCAGGGCGTCGCGCACCGCCGCTACCCGGGCGATGTCGGCGCCCGCCGGCTGGCCACGCTCAGCCACCTTCACCTTGGCGGTCCGGCAGCCGGAAGCCGAGACGATCGCGTGCGCCGCCGCGGGCCCGACCGCGGGCACGGTCACGTTCACCGGCACGCGGTCACGGACGGCCGCCGGCCAGCCTTCCGTGGCGGCTTCCACGGCGCACGCCAGCCAGCGGGCGCTCTCCCGCGGGCCATACTCGGCGAACGGGGAGAACTCGGCCCACCCCGCCGGGCCCTCGATCAGCGCGCCTTCCCGCACCGTGATGCCGCGGAACCGGGTCCGCATCGGGATGGCGAACGCACGCAGGCCCGGCAGCAGGCCGGCCGCGCGCTCCCGCAGGCTGGCCACGGCCGGCGCGGAGGAATCGCCACCGACGCCGTCGGCCGCCTCCGCAGAGGGCCCGCTCACGGCCGGCGGGGGAACCGGGCGAAATCCGGGCTGCGCTTCTCCTTGAAGGCGTCGCGGCCCTCCTGGGCTTCCTCGCTCATGTAGTAGAGCAGCGTCGCGTCCCCGGCGAACTGCTGCATGCCCGCCGCGCCGTCGGTGACCGCGTTCAGCGCGCCCTTGAGCATGCGCAGCGCGAGCGGCGATTTCTCCAGCAGCTCGCGCGCCCAGGCGACCGTCTCCTCCTCCAGCCGCTCCACCGGCACGACCGCATTGACCAGGCCCATGTCCAGGGCCTGCTGCGCGTCGTACTGGCGGCACAGGTACCAGATCTCGCGGGCCTTCTTGAGGCCGACGGTGCCAGCCAGCAGCCAGGAGCCATAGCCGCCGTCGAACGACCCGACCTTGGGCCCGGTCTGCCCGAAGACCGCGTTGTCCGCGGCGATCGTCAGGTCACAGCACACGTGCAGGACATGGCCGCCGCCGATCGCGTAGCCCGCCACCATGGCGATGACCGGCTTGGGCGTGCGCCGGATCTGGACCTGCAGGTCGAGCACGTTGAGCCGGCCGATGCCCTGGGCGTCAACGTAGCCGTCGTCGCCACGGATCTTCTGGTCCCCACCCGAGCAGAACGCCTTGGTGCCGGCCCCGGTGAAGATGATCACGCCGACCGCGGGGTCGTCACGGGCCGCTGTGAAGGCGTCGGACAGCTCGAACAGAGTGGCTGGCCGGAATGCGTTGCGTACTTCTGGGCGGTTAATGGTGATCTTGGCTATGCCCTCGGCGGTCTCGTACACGATGTCGCTGTAGTCCTTGGCCTGCTGCCAGTCGGTCACGCGCGCCCTCCCGGTTGATGCCTGATCTGCCCGTTAACCTTACGTCCGTGACCGCCCGGCCCCTGCACGCAGTGCTGCTCCCGCCCGCTTCCGGCGCCCGGCGGCTGATGGACCTGCTCGCCGCGGCTCTGGACGGCGATGGGCCGGCGATCCTGCCGCTCGATCCGGGGCTGCCGCCAGCCAGGCTCGGCGCGCTGCTCGACGCTCTCGCGCCCGCCACCATCGAAACCACCCACGGCACCGAGCCCGCGCCGGCCAGCCGGTCCCCTGGGCCCGGACGCGGCCCGGTGTGGCCCGGCTCACCCGCCGCGCTCAGCCAGGACACCGCGGTGGTGATCGCCACCTCGGGGTCCACCGGTGAGCCCAAGGGGGTGGAACTGAGCGCGGCCGCCCTGCTCCACTCGGCCCGCGCGAGCCTGGACCGGATCGACGCCCGGGCCGGCGACGCCTGGCTGTCCTGCCTGCCACCCAGTCATATCGCGGGATTGCAGGTGTTCATCCGCTCGCTGCTCGCCGGGACGGCGCCGGTGGTCCGTGAGCGCCTGGACGCGACGGTGGCCGCGGCCGCGGGCTGCCAGTTCGTCTCTTTGGTGCCGACCCAGTTGCGGCGGCTCGTGGCCGGGCCGCGGGCCCGGCCGGCGCTGTCGGGGTTCCGGCGCATCCTGCTCGGCGGGGCCGCGGTGCCACCCGGGCTGCTGGAGTCGGCCCGGTCCGCGGGCGGGAACGTAACCACCACCTACGGCATGACGGAGACCTGCGGTGGCTGTGTTTACGACGGCGTCCCCCTGGACGGCGTGTCGGTGGAGGTTGGTCCTGGTGGCCGGATCCGGATCGCGGGCCCCGTGCTCTTCTCGGCCTACCGGGGGCGGCCCGACCTCACCGGGCAGGCCATGGACGGCCGCTGGTTCGTCACCTCCGATATCGGCGAGTTCAGCGCGCCCGGGCGGCTGACCGTGCTGGGCCGGGCGGACGGGATGATCAACACCGGTGGCGAGAAAGTGGCCGCGGACGAAGTCACCGCGGCGCTGGAGGCCTTGCCGGGGGTGCGGGAGGCCGCCGTCGTGGGCCAGCCAGACCCGGAGTGGGGCGAGATGGTGACCGCGATCGTGGTGCCGGCCGACCCGGGGGCGCCGCCGGTGCTGGCCGGTCTCCGCGCTCAGCTGCGCGGCCGGCTGCCGGATTTCGCGCTGCCCCGGGCCCTTGTCCTCATGCCCGCCTTGCCGCTGCTGCCGTCCGGGAAGGCTGACCTGCTGGCCCTGCGTGCGCTGGTCCGCCCGGGGGCATGAACCGGCAACGGCCGCGGGCCGGACGCGGGATAACTGAGGCCGGGTCGCGGGATGACCGGGGGGGTGCCCCGGGGCCGGGCGGGAGCCTGCGAGAATGGACCTGCGCAATTCACCCAGGGGCGGCCCGCCATGGCGGCATGATGGCACTCCACGGGAACAATCGAGCCCGCTCAGCGTTAGTAGATAGTGCCCGCGCTTCACAGTAGCAACCGCGGCGGACCGCTGCCGCCACGGAGAACCTGCCGAGGCGCGGTGACAGATGCCTGCGCGACATACGCGCCCACGGAGGGAGGTGCCTCGATGCCCAAGAGTGTGACCGCGAGGTCGCGTGAGCGCGGCCATGAGCCAACCAGTACCGGCGTGGATGAACTGATCCAGCGCGGACGTGGCCAGGGGCACATTTCCCTGCCTGAGCTGCGCGCCGCATTCGGGCGGGCCGGGATCACCCCGGCCGAGGGGCGGTCCATCATCCGCGAGCTGACTGAGGCCGGAGTTCAACTTGGCGACGAGCCTGCCGGAAACGGTGCTCCTGCCCGCCCACGGACGGGCCAGGAGGCCATGAAGAGCGTGAAGCCCGCCGAGTCCCCGGACGCCGCTGATCTGGACGTCCTGGACGGGGCGGCGGCGGAAGCCGCCGCGGCCGTCGCCGCCGCGGCCCAGGCCGCCGCGGCTGAAGTCGATCTCGACGACCAGACGTCCGCCATGGGCGACTCCGTGCACACCTACCTGAAGTCGATCGGGCGTACCAGCCTGCTCACCGCTGAGCAGGAGGTGAACCTGGCCAAGCGGATCGAGGCCGGGCTGTTCGCGGAGCACAAACTGGCGACAGAACAGGACCTTCCCGAGGCCTACCGCCGTGACCTGGAGGAGGTCGCCGAGGACGGCAGGCGCGCGAAGGCGCACATGCTGGAGGCCAACCTTCGCCTCGTGGTCTCGGTGGCCAAGAAGTACAGCGACCGCGGGCTGTCCCTGCTGGATGTGGTGCAGGAAGGGAACCTGGGCCTGATCCGGGCGGTCGAGAAGTTCGACTACACGAAGGGCTACAAGTTCTCGACCTACGCCATGTGGTGGATCAGGCAGGCGATCCAGCGCGGATTCGCCGACTCCGCCCGCACCATCAGGCTGCCGGTGCACGTGCTGGAGATGCTGAGCAAGCTGAGCCGGGTCGAGCGCGACATGCACCAGCGGCTGGGCCGGGAGCCCACACCCGAGGAACTGGCGGTCGAGCTGGACCGTACGCCGGACCAGATCGAGGAGCTGCTGCGCACCAGCCGGCAGCCGATCAGCCTCGACTCCACGATTGGCGAGGACGGCGAGACCAGCATCGGTGACCTGATCGAGGACGTGGACGCCCCGGAGGCATCGGAGCTGGTGGACCGGCAGCTCATGGCGGACCAGCTACGGCACGCGCTGGACGCGCTCACCCCGCGTGAGGCGACCATTATGGCGATGCGGTTCGGCCTGTACGACGGGAACCCGCACACCCTCGACGAGATCGGCCGCGCGCTGGGCCTGACCAGGGAGCGGATCAGGCAGCTGGAGAAGCAGTCGCTGTCCAAGCTGCGTCACCCCAGCCGCGCCCAGCCACTGCTCGACTACGCCAGCTGACCCATCTCAGGGCGAGGTGACGGCGCCTTCCTGCCACACGGCCGCCACCTCAGCGGCCACGCTGGCCGCCTGAGCATGGCCGGCCCGGGCGGCCGGGCCGCGGTGCGCCGGGTCGAGCACGTTACGGCCGATGGCCTTGAGCGCCGCCTGGTCCGGTGAGACCACCACCACCGCGCAGCCAGCTGACCTGAGCTCCGCCGCCTGGCGCGCCACGCTGGGCATGGTGCGGAACCCGCGGACGAGCGGCGCGATCACCGCGACCCGCTCGGAGCCCGCGGCGAGGTCCACGTTGGCCGCCGAGCGCATCCCGCCGTCTATCCAGCGCCGCCCGTTGATGCTCACCGGCGGCCACACCCCGGGAACGGCACAGCTGGCTCCCACCGCGTCCACCAGGCCCACCCCGCTGTCCGCGTCGAACGCGGTGAACTCGCCTGAGTCAGCGTCCACGGCTGCGATGAGCAGCCGCTGGCGCGGCCAGTCATGCACCGGCAGCCTCGCTTCGATGACCGCACGCCGCTCCGCCGGGGAGACCGTCCGGGTGGCCAAGGCCATCCGCCCGAAGCGGGCCCGGGCCTGCACCGGATCGCTCATGCGCATCAGCACCCAGCCGAACCTGAGCATGGTGCGCAAGCCCATCCGGGCCGCGATCTCCGTGCCGGGCGGGTCCAGCTGGGCCGCGTACAGCTCGCCCAGGCTGACCCCCGAGGTCAGCTGGGCCCCCACCACCGATCCCGCCGACGTGCCGACCACCAGGTCCGCCTGGCTGAGATCCACACCCTGCTGCGCGAGCCCGGCGAGCACGCCGAGCTCCCAGGCGACGCCCGTTACCCCGCCACCGCCCAGGACCAGTGCCTTGCCTGCCATGGTCCTGTCTTATCCCATGTTCGGCGCACTTCGCACCCTCTCCACCGGCCGACGGCGGATGAACAGCCCGGGGGGCGCCGCGGCGAACGTGCTCTACTGGGGCGGTGGAGCAGGCGCGGTACTGGCGGCACGACGGCGTCCCCGGGGTGGACTTGCTGCGGGCCAGGTACATCACTCACCGGTACGCCAAGCACGCGCACGAGACCTACACCATCGCCCTGATCGAGGAGGGCGTCGAGGAGTTCGAGCATGACCGGAGCCTGCTCCGGGCCGGGCGGGGCGCGGTCGCGCTGCTGAACCCGGAGGTCGTCCACACCGGCCACGCGGGCGTGCCAGAAGGCTGGTCGTACCGGGTGCTCTACCCCAGCGTGCGGGTGGTCGAGGACGTCGCGGCGGAACTGGGCGCGGCGCGGGGCACCCCGCATTTCCCCGAAACAGTGGTGGATGACGAGCGGAGCGCCCAGCTGGTCCGGGCCGCGCACCTGGCCGCCGAGCACGGCGATCCGCTCGCCGCGGCGGGTGTTATGCATGCCGCCCTGGCCGGGCTTGCTGCAGCCGGCACGCCCGGCCCGCCGGAAGGCAGCCGGGCCGCCCGCACGGCAGCGTCCGGGCCGTCCGCGCCGCGCGGGACGTGCTGCACGAGCGCGTCACGGCCCCACCGGCTCTTGACGAGCTCGCCCGGCTGACCGGCCTCGGACCGCATGCGCTGCTGCGGGCATTCCGGGCCGAGACCGGGCTCCCCCCGCACGCCTACCTCAACCAGGTCCGGGTGCGGCTGGCCCGCGGGCTGCTGGACCGCGGCGTGTCCCCCGCCGAAGCGGCGGCCCGCGCGGGCTTCGCCGACCAGGCGCACTTGACCCGGCACTTCAAGCGGATCGTGGGCGTGCCGCCCGGCGCCTACCAGCGGGCCCGCGGCGCGGCGGCCCGCAATAACGTTCAAGACGGAGACCAGCGGCGCCGCGTAGCGTCCGCCCTATGACGGATGTCGCTGGAGACTCACCGGTCAGCTCGCCCGCCCGGGCGGCGCGCGATGGCGTGGTGCTCGGCGTGGCGGTGGGCACCTCAGGCCTCGCGTTCGGCGCGGCGGCGGTCAGCTCCGGGCTGACCGTGGCCCAGGCGTCCGTGCTGAGCCTGCTCGCCTACACGGGGGCATCGCAGTTCGCGCTGGCCGGGGCCATCGCCGGGGGCGGCAGCCTGATAGCGGGGGTGGCCGGCGCCGTCCTGCTCGGCAGCCGGAACGGGCTCTACGGGCTCCGGCTGGCCGGACTGCTGCGCGCCCGGGGGCCCCGCCGGCTCCTGACCGCTCACGGGATCACCGACGAGTCAACCGCCATGGCCCTGGCCCAGGCCGATCCGGCGGCGGCGCGGGCCGCTTTCCGCGGCACGTTCGCCAGCCTGTACCTGACGTGGAATCTGGCCACGCTGGCCGGCGCGCTCGGCGCGGGCAGGCTCGGTTCCCCCACGGCGTTCGGGCTGGACGTGGTCGGGCCAGCGGCGTTCCTCGCCCTGCTGTGGCCGCGGCTGCGCGAGGGCCGGACCGAGCGTGCCGTCGCCCTGGCCGGGGCGGTCATCGCGCTGGGCGCAACCCCGTTCTGCCCGCCCGGCCTGCCCGTGGTACTGGCGGCGTCCGCGGCCCTGGCCGCCGCGCTCAGGCCGCCGCCGGGCGAGAGGCAGCCGGGCGGGGGGCAGCCCGCGTGACCGGTACCTGGATCGCCGTGCTGGCCACCGCCGCTGGCTGCTACGTCCTCAAGCTGGCCGGCCTGACCGTACCGTCGCGGGTGCTCGCCAGTCCCCGGGCGCGCCGTTTCGCGGAACTGGTTCCGGTGGCCCTTCTCGCCGGGCTGACCGCCGTCGAGGCGGCCGGTCACGGGCAGGCGCTGGCCTTCGATCCGGCCCGGCTGGCCGGACTCGGCGCCGCCGCCCTCGCGCTGACCCTCCGCGCTCCCTTCCTCGCGGTGATCCTGGCCGCCGCCGGCACCGCCGCTGCCCTCCGGGCGCTGGGTGTCGGCTGACCCAGAGGCGGCGGCTGCGGTAACCTGCCCCGCGTGACTGTGCACGTCGAGGTGCTGCGTGAAGTAACAGACGAAGTCGTCGAGGCGTTCCAGCGCCTGACGCCCCAGCTGTCTTCCAGCGCCGATCCGCCGGACCGCGAAGCGCTGACCGGGATCGTGGCCTCATCCGCATCCACACTGCTCATCGCCAGATCCAGCGATGAGATCGCGGGCACGCTGACCCTGGTGATGTTCCCGATCCCCACCGGCTTCCGGGCCTGGATCGAGGATGTGATCGTCGACGAGGCCGCCCGGGGGCAGGGAATTGGCGAGACCCTGACGACCGAGGCACTGAACCTGGCCAAGGCCGCGGGGGCCAAGACGGTGGACCTCACCTCGCGGCCCTCTCGGGAGGCGGCGGGCCGCCTCTACGAGCGGGTCGGCTTCGAGCCCCGCAGCACCAGGCACTACCGCTACACCTTCGACCGCGACGCCCCCTAACCCCCAGGCCCAACGACAGCAATGGCGCACCGGTGCCGTCCCAGCGACAGCAATAGCGCACCGGTGCCGTTGCCGCGCTAGGCGGCCAGCTCGGCTACGGCTTCCAGGAGGCGGGTTACGTCTGAGCGGTCGTTGTAGTGGACCAGGCCGGCCCGGACGGCGCTGCCCGAGGCACGGATCCCGAGCGCGGCGGTCAGTTCCCATGCGTAGTTGTGCCCGCTCCACACGTTGACCCTGCGGTCGGCGAGGTGGGCGGCGACCTCCGCGGGGGTGCGCCCGGCCACCGTAAAGTACGCCGTCGCGGTGCGGCGGAGGGCTTTGCCGTACATCGTCACCCGCTCCATGGATTCCAGGCCGCCGGCCAGCACGCGGAACAGGCGCTGCTCATGCTGCTCGGCGGCGGCCATCGAGGCGAGCACCCGCTCCCGCCTGGTGCCCACCGCGGCCCCGTCGAGTGAGGCCAGGTGCTCGACGGCGGCCGTTACCCCGGCCAGGTCAGCGAAGGGCGGGGTGCCCTGCTCGAACCGTTCCGGCACACTGTCCGGCGCGGGCAGCAGCTTGTCCGGGTGCAGGGATTCCAGCAGGACCGGGTCGGCGACGACGGCGCCGACGTGCGGTCCCGACCATTTGTACGCGCTGGTGGCGTAGAAATCCGCGCCGAGCGCGGCCACATCGACCGGGCCGTGCGGGGTGGCATGCACGCCGTCCACATAGCTCAGCGCCCCCGCCTCATGCGCCTGGGCGGTGATGGCGGCCACGTCGGGGCGGGTGCCGAGGACGTTGCTGGCCGCGGTCACCGCGATCAGCCGGGTCCGGGCTGACAACAGCTCGCGGTACTGGCCCGCGGGCAGCTCCCCGGTCGAGATGTTGACGTCGGCCCACCGCACGATCAGGCCGGCCCGCTCGGCCGCCCGCACCCACGGCCTGATGTTGGCGTCGTGGTCGAGCCGGGAGACGATGATTTCGTCACCCGGGTCCCACGACCGGGCGAGAGTATCCGCCAGCCGGTACGTCAGCGTCGTCATGTTGGGCCCGAGGATGACGCCGTCCGCGACGCCGCCGGTCAGATCGGCCACCGCGGTCCGGCACTCGGAGGTCAGCGTGGCTGACCGGACACTCGCGGGGAACATGCCTCCGGCATTGCCGATGCCTGACCGGTACGCATCACCGATCGCCTCGATCACCGCGCCGGGCACCTGGGTCCCGGCCGCGCCGTCCAGGTAGGCATAACCGTCGGCCAGGGCTGGGTAGGCCGCACGCACCGCGGCTACGTCGAACGCCATAAGATCAAATACTTCCTTCCCCAACGATCCGCTGCCCCGGCTCCCTGAGCTGCCGCGCGGGCCGCGGCCGCCGGCACGCACGGGCCGCACCACGGCCCCGCGGGCGCGAGGGGCTCGCCTGCGGGGCCGCCGCTCAGGGGACGCGGCCTGATGCCCGGAGCATCGCGTGCCACGGGTCATCGCTCACGGTCAGCCCGGTGCCGCCGCCCGCCCGGCTGTGCGCGAGGCCGCTGGCCCAGCCGCCCAGCCCGGCCGCGGCCGCCATGGCCCGGCGGCCGGCCGCGACGGCGGGTGGGCTGACCGCCGGGAGGTGCGGCATCCCGGCCCGCCAGCCGATAAGCAGGATGTCGGGGTCGGCGGGGCGGTAGTCCTTGCTCTGCGAGCGGGCGAGATCCCAGGCGTGCAGATGCCACTCCGCGCACGCGGCCCCGGCCATGCCGCCCACGGTGACCACGGTGTCCCGGTACCGGTGGTGCGGCAGGTCCCAGATCGGCGGGAGGCGGCGTGCGTAGGCGCGCGCCGACCGGGCGAACGCCGCGATGTGCTCGGCCGGGGGCACGTCGGGAAGAGCCGCCAGCTCGGCGGCGTTCTGCCGGGCCAGCTTGCGGGCCAGGGTGGCGGCGGGCACGCCGGTCGCGGTCAGCCGGGCGAGCCGGCTCACCGGCGCGTCGTCCAGGTACTCCTGGTAGTCGTCGGCCACGCACCGCAGGTGGCCAGCCAGGTCAGCCACCCGCCATTCTGGGCACGGCGACGGGCCGGCCCACGCCTCCTCGGTGAGTTCGGCGGTGAGCTCGCAGATGATGGTGACACCGTCACGGAAGGCCTCGAGCGCCGGGCCAGGCCACCAGCCCCTCATGGGTTTCCCCTCGAATCCGTGCGCCCCACGGTCCCTCCCCCTGCCGTCATCCGGCACCGGCGCGCCAGCCCCGGGGCTAGCCAGCGTGCCAGAGATGACGGCCCGCCGCCACCCTGCACCCCATCGCCGCCCGCCGTTACCACCGCCAGCATCGTGCCCGCCGGGCATCGCTGCGACGCAATCTCCCAGGACCCGGCCATCTCCCGGCCCGGGCGCCCAGCCGGCCCCGCCGGGGAGAAATTGAGATGACAGCCCGGGGTACTGACAGCTAGCGTCCGAATAATGCCCCCCCAACAGGTTAGCCCTGTCGCGCATGCTCCCACGGGGGGAACGCCGTTCTCCTCGCTTTGGCGCACGCGTGGCTATCTGCGGCCCTACCTGTGGGAACTTGCCTTCATGCTGGTGGCGGCGATGGTGGCGGTGGGCGCCGAGATCGCCATTCCGCTGCTGACCAAATCGGTGATCGACGGGGCCATCGCGCATGGCCGCCGTGGCCTGCTGCTGCCCCTCGGCGCCGCCGCCATCGCGCTCGGCGTCAGCCAGGCCGCCCTCAACCTGATCCGGCGCTGGGTCCAGGCTAGCGCGGTGACCGGTATGGAACGGTCGATGCGGGCGGACCTGTACGCGCACCTGCAGCGGCTGCACGCCGGCTTTCACGACGAGTGGCAGTCCGGGCAGTTGCTGTCGAGGGCCACGACCGATCTGTCCGCCATCCGCAGGTTCGCCGGGTTCGGCACCATCTTCCTGATCACCAACGTGGTGACGTTCGGCCTGGTGGTGGCGCTGCTCATCCACCTGAACTGGTGGCTGGGCCTGCTGACCGGCTGCGTCCTCCTCCCGGTCGTCGCGGTGAGCACCCGGTTCGAGCGCCGCTACCGCGTGCTGTCCCGCCAGGCCCAGGACCAGCAGGGCGACCTGGCGACGTACGTTGAGGAGGCGGCGACCGGGATCCGCGTGCTCAAGGCGCTCGGGCGCCGCGGCGAGGCCGCGGCCCGGCACGGCGCGCAGGCCACCCGGGTGTACCAGACGCAGATCAGCAAGGCGCGGCTCCGCGGCACCTTCTGGGCCGGCCTGGACCTGATACCCAACACCCTGATCGGCGTCGTCCTGGTGCTGGGCGCGCTCGCCACCAGCCGCCACGAGCTGACCCTGGGTGGCCTCGTCGCGTTCATCACGCTGACCCTGCAACTGGTGTGGCCCATCGAGGCGACCGGCTACATCCTGGCCAGCGGCCAGGAGGCCGCCACGGCCGCGCAGCGGATCTTCGAGATCTTCGACACCGAGCCGGCCATCACCGGGCCGGCGATCACCGGCCCGGGGACCAGCCGGGCCCGCCGGCCGCGCCCGGCCAGGGCCGTCCCGGCTCGTGTTCGACCGTGTCGGCTTCCGCTACCAGGGCTCGGAACGGCCCGTGCTCCGCGCGGTGTCCCTGGTCCTGGAGCCGGGCCAGACCGTCGTGCTGGCGGGCGCGACCGGGGCGGGCAAGACCACCCTCCTCCAGCTGGTTCCCCGTCTCGCGGACGTGACGTCCGGCTCCATCGTGCTCGATGGCACGGACATCCGGCGGCTCCCGCTGCCGGAGTTGCGGGCCCGGGTGGGCTGCGCGTTCGAGGACCCCACGCTGTTCTCGGCGAGCGTGCGGGAGAACGTCGGCTTCGGCGCGCCGGACACCGATGACGACGCGATCGAGACCGCGCTGGCCGCCGCCCAGGCGGAGTTCGTCCGGGACCTGCCATGGGGTCTTGACACCCGCATCGGCGAGCAGGGCATGGCGCTGTCCGGCGGGCAGCGGCAGCGGGTCGCCCTGGCCCGCGCCATCCTGGCCAGGCCGCCGGTCCTGATCCTGGATGACCCGCTGTCCGCGCTGGATGTGCATACCGAGGCGAAGGTGACCCGCGCGCTGCGCACGGTGCTCGCGGGGACCACGGCCCTCGTCGTCGCGCACCGGCCGTCCACGGTCACCCTGGCCGACCGGGTGGCCCTGCTCGAGGACGGGGTGATCGCGGCCCAGGGCACGCACGCGCACTTGCTGGCGAGCCAGCCGCGCTACCGCGAGCTGATGAGCGGCGAAGACGGCCTGCCAGCCGGCGAGCAGGCGGCATCATGACCGCGGACACGTGGCGCGGGATCGCGGCGGAGGACGCCGACCAGGTCACCGGCAAGCTCTCCACGCTGCTGCGCAGGCGGGGCCGGCGCCTCCTCACCAGCCTGCTCCGCCCGCATCTGGGCCGGGTCGCGGTCACGCTCGCGCTGATCATCGCCGCGAACCTGGCCGCGCTGGCCGGTCCGTGGCTGATCGGCCTGGCCATCGACGTGGGCCTGCCCCCGCTGATCCATGCGGGAGACTTCGGGCCGCTGACGGCGATCATGGCGGGGTTCGGCGCCGCGGTGGCCCTGCAGGCGGTCATGAGCCGGGCGTTCATCTTCTCCATGGGCCAGCTCGGCGAGACGGCCGTGCTCGAGCTTCGCCGGCGGCTGTTCGCCCACTTCCAGCAGTTGCCCGTCGCGTTCCATGAGCGCTACACCTCGGGGCGGGTCATCTCCCGGCAGACCTCCGACATAGATTCCATCTCCGACCTGTTCGAAGACGGCCTGGAGTCCCTGGTGTCGGCGGTCTTCTCGCTGGTGCTGGTGGGCGTGGGAATGCTGCTGCTCGACTGGCCGCTGGCACTGGTCGTTCTCGCCGGGTTCGGTCCGCTGGCCGGGCTGACCGTCTGGTTCAGGCGCGAGTCCTCGTCCGCCTACCGGCGGTCCAGGGAAGCGATCGCCCAGGTCATCGTGCACTTCGTGGAAACCTTCGGCGGCATCCGCGCGGTCCAGGCATTCCGCCGGGAGCACCGCAACGAAGAGATCTTCGGCGAGCTCAACGCACGGTACGCGGGCGCCAGCCTGCGCTCGTCGCGGCTGATCGCGGTGTACTCGCCGGGCATCACCCTGGTCGGCAACCTGGCCATTGGCGCGGTGCTGCTCTATGGGGGCCTGCGGGTGATGGACGGGGACATCAAGGTCGGCGTCCTGGCCACGTTCCTGCTCTACCTGGAGCGGTTCTTCGATCCACTGCAGGATTTGTCGCAGTTCTACAACTCGTTCCAGTCAGCCGCGGCCGCCCTGGAGAAAATCTCCGGCGTGCTCGAGGAGGATCCGGCGGTCCCGGAACCCGCGGAGCCGGGCCGCCTCCCCGACCGCCGCGGCGGCGGCCGCGCGGTGCGGTTCGAGTCGGTGCGGTTCGGCTACCGGGAGTCGGCCGTGCTGCCCGGGCTCGACCTGGCCATCCCCGCTGGCCAGACGGTGGCTTTGGTCGGCGCGACCGGCGCCGGGAAGACCACTGTCGCCAGGCTCCTGGCCCGGTTCTACGACCCGGCCCAGGGGCGGGTTCTCCTCGATGACACCGATCTCCGCGAGTTGCCCGACCAGACGCTGCGCCGCGAGGTCGTTCTGGTCACTCAGGAGAACTTTCTGTTCGGCGGCACCATCGCGGACAACATGCGGCTCGGCCAGCCGGACGCCAGCCAGGCCGAGATCGAGGCGGCCGCGGCCGCCATCGGCGCGGACGCCTTCATCCGGGCGTTGCCCGGCGGCTTCGACGCGCCGGTCGGCAAGCGGGGCAGCCGCCTGTCGGCCGGACAGCGGCAGCTGATTTCTTTCGCCCGCGCCTTCCTGGCCGCCCCCGCCGTGCTGGTGCTCGACGAGGCGACGTCGCTGCTGGACATCCCAGGTGAGCGGGTCGTGCAGGCGGCCCTGCGCACCATCCTGGCCGGGCGGACCGCGCTGATCATCGCGCACCGGCTGTCCACCGTGCAGATCGCCGACCGGGTGATCGTGCTCAGCGCGGGGGCGATCGTGGAGGACGGCTCGCCACGGCGTCTGCTGGCCGTCGGCGGGGAGTATTCGGCCCTCCACGCGGACTGGCGGGCGAGCCTGGCCTGACCTGACCTGACGCAGCGGCACCGATATGTGACGGTGCCGGACAACGGGGACAATGTGTGAATGATGCGCCGGCTGGTAGGCGGGAGTGGTAAAGCTGTGACCGAATCGTTACGGCGCGCACCATTGTCGGCATCGGGGCCGCTCTGACCAGTTTCGCGCGTTAAGCCGCGACACGCCGCCGGGTGGCACAGCGAGGGTCCGCTAGGCTGACTGCTGTGCTCTCGATCGCCAGACGCAAGCCGGTTAGCCAAGAGGCTCAGCGCAAGCACGCCGCCGATGTCACGCTCGCCGCGCGGTTCGACGAATTGCTCAAGCGCGCGCAGGACAGTGAAGTCGCACTGCGGAAAGCCGAGGCGGCCCGGGCTCCGCTCGCCGACCGGCACCGGCTCGGCAAGGAACTGGACTGGGCGCTCACCGACGTGATGCGGGCCGCATTCGCCGCCGAGCGGGCCGAGATCGGGCCCCGCGGCTACGACGACCGGATCTACCGGCGCAAGGCCCGGGCGAAACCGGCGGTGCGCGCCTGGACCGCCGAGGCGGAACGCTTGCTGACCGTGCGTGAGAGTCACGAGCTGACGGGAATCGTGCGGCGTCCGCCGGCCCCTGCCACCCGGCCGGCCTGACCCGGAGCTAATGCGCCGCCGCGAGTGCCCACCTATCCCATGGTGACTAGTCCTGGGCACCACCCAAAGGGGGCACACTGGAGGGAATGCCCGGCCACGCTCTCGCCTCGGCGCGGGGTTTCCGTGATCGCGGATATCCATAATCATCCAGAAAGCGCATGTAGCGGAACGTACAAAGGGTGACTCGAAAAACCGTCACAACGGACTATGTCGCAGACTGTGTTTGCTCCGGCACACTATTATGTGATCAAAGCTACAGCCAGACCATGACCAGGAGGCACACGAATTGTGCCCACACACGCCATCCTGTCCGGAAGCGAAAGCGCCGGACCGCGAGGCGGCCCGTACCGTCGTCAGTCATCCTGAGCAGGGATGGAGCCTGCTCTGTAACGGCATCGTGGTATTCGAGGATACGGGTGAGCTGCTCCCGGGCGGAGGCACCATCGCGCCGCACCGGCCGACTGATATGCGGATGCCGTCCCCGGCGCCGTTCGACTCGCCCGACGCGGGCTCGGCCGCGTCCTCGGTGCCCGCGGCCTAGCCGCTCCGCTTAGCGCGGCCGTCGCGCCGCGGCGCCGGTGGCCAGCACGTCGCTCAGCCACGAGCCCACCGCGTCGGCGACTGCTTCAGGTCTCCTGGACAGCGCGTGTGTCTCCCCCGCCAGCACGACCACCCGGGTGGCATCCGCGCGGTCCGGGATCCCGAACGGGTCACGGTCACCGTTGACGACCAAGACGTCGGTGCCGGTCTCGCGCAGTTCCGCCGCGCGCGACTGTTCCGGGCGCCCGGGCGGATGCAGTGGGAAGGCCAGCGCGACCACGGCTCTGGCCCCGACCGCGCGCGCCGTCCGGCAGGCCACGCGGGCCCCGTTGCTGCGCCCGCCCTGGATCAGCGGGACATCGGGCCTGGCCCCCCCGGTGACCGCCCACGTCGCGTCGCGCAGGGCCATGACAATCTCCACCCACGCCGCATCCTGCCGGCCCGCCGGGCCGGGCGCCCGCCGCCCCTTGACCCGGTAGGGCTGGGTCACCCGGACGACGACGCCGCCCATCCGCAGCGCGGCGTCCCCGGCCGCGCGCAGGTCCGGCGTCTCGGCCCCGCCCCCCGCGCCGTGCGTGAGCACGAACAGGAACGCGGGACGCTCATTCCCGGGCCGGGTGCGGCGGGCGGCTGGGCTTCCTGCGGCAAGGCTGCCCCCCGGCGCCGGCGCTGGGTGATCGATTTCGGCCCGGGCCGGGCCGTCGCTGGTCATGATCTCCACGCCGCGCAACGTAGCCCCCACCCCCGGGGAGTCCCGGCTTAAACGTTAAGTATCTTCTTGAGGAACTGGCCGGTGTAGCTGTCCTCGGCCTGGGCTATCTGCTCCGGAGTGCCGGTCGCGATGACCTCGCCGCCGCGGGAGCCGCCGTCGGGGCCCAGGTCGATGACCCAGTCCGCGGTCTTGATGACGTCGAGGTTGTGCTCGATCACGATGACCGTGTTCCCGCCCTGCACCAGCCGGTCCAGCACCCCGAGCAGCTTGCGGATGTCTTCGAAGTGCAGCCCGGTGGTCGGCTCGTCCAGGACGTAGATGGTCCGCCCGGTGGAGCGGCGCTGAAGCTCCGAGGCGAGCTTGACCCGTTGCGCCTCACCGCCGGACAGCGTCGGCGCCGGCTGGCCGAGCCGGACATACCCCAGCCCGACGTCGGTCAGGGTCTTCAGGTGCCGGTGGATCGCGGGAATCGCCTCGAAGAACGCGGCGCCTTCCTCGATCGGCATGCCGAGCACGTCGGCGACGGTCTTGCCCTTGTAGTGAACCTGCAGCGTGTCGGTGTTGTACCGGGCGCCGTGGCACACCTCGCACGGCACATACACGTCCGGCAGGAACTGCATCTCGATCTTGATGGTGCCATCGCCGGAGCATGCCTCGCAGCGGCCGCCCTTGACGTTGAAGGAAAACCGGCCGGGCAGGTAACCGCGTACCTTCGCTTCGGTGGTCTGCGAGAACAGCCGCCGGACATGGTCGAACACGCCGGTGTACGTGGCCGGGTTGGATCGCGGCGTGCGGCCGATCGGCCCCTGGTCCACGTGCACGACCTTGTCCAGGTGCTGCATCCCGGTGACCCGCACGTGCCGGCCCGGCACGATCCGCGTCCCGTGCAGCTCCCGGGCCAGCGCGTTGTACAGGATGTCGTTGACCAGGGTCGACTTGCCCGAACCGGAAACCCCGGTCACCGCGATGAAGCAGCCGAGCGGGAACGCCACATCCACGTTTTTCAGGTTGTGCTCATTGGCCCCCTTGACCACCACTTCCTTGCCGCGCACCCGCTTCCTGCGCACGGCGGGCAGCGGGATGGCCTCGCGGCCGGTCAGGTAGGCACCGGTCAGCGACTCCCGGCTGGCCAGCAGCTCCTCGACCGGGCCGGACACGACGATCTCGCCGCCGTGCTCGCCGGCCCCCGGGCCGATGTCGACGACCCAGTCAGCCGCCCGGATGGTGTCCTCGTCATGCTCGACCACGATCAGTGTGTTGCCGAGGTCCCGCAGCCTGACCAAGGTCTCCAGCAGCCGGTGGTTGTCCCGCTGGTGCAGGCCGATCGAAGGCTCGTCGAGCACGTACAGCACCCCGACCAGCCCGGAACCGATCTGCGTGGCCAGCCGGATCCGCTGCGCCTCGCCGCCGGCCAGGGTCGCCGACGCGCGGTCCAGCGTCAGGTAGTCCAGGCCCACATCCAGCAGGAACCCCAGCCGGGCGTTGACCTCCTTGAGGATTCGCCCGGCGATCTGCATGTCCCGGTCGGACAGCTCGAGGCTGAGCAGCAGCTTGGCCAGCTCGCCGATGGGCAGCGCGCAGAATGCGGCGATCGACCGGCCATCCACCGTCACGGCCAGGGAGATCGGCTTGAGCCGCGATCCGTGGCACGTCGGGCAGGGCACCTCGCGCATGTAGCCCGCGAACCGTTCCCGGCTCGAGTCGCTCTCCGCCTCCGAGTGCCGCCGCTCGATATACGGGACCGCCCCCTCGAACGCCGTGTAGTACGAGCGCTCCCGGCCGTACCGGTTCTTGTACCGGACGTGGACCTGCTCGTCGTAGCCGTCGAGCACCGCCCTGCGGGCCGCCGCGGGCAGCCTTGACCAGGGGGTGTCGATGCTGAAGCCCATCGCCGCGCCGAGCGCCTCGATCAGCCGGATGAAGTAGTCGCTGACGTGGCCGCCGCTCCACGGGCCGACCGCCCCGTCGGCCAGGCTCCTGGCCGGGTCCGGCACGACCAGCTCGGGGTCCACCTCCATCCGGGTGCCGAGCCCGGTGCACTCCGGGCACGCGCCCCACGGCGAGTTGAACGAGAAGGACCTGGGCTCCAGCTCCTCGAAGGACAGGTCGTCGTAAAGGCAGGCGAGGTGCTCGGAGTACATCCGCTCCCGGTGCGGATCGGTCTCCGGCAGGTCCACGAAGTCCAGCACGACGACCCCGCCGGACAGGGACAGGGACGTCTCCACCGAGTCGGTGAGCCGCCTCCGCGCGTCCTGCTTGACGGCCAGCCGGTCCACCACCACCTCGATGGTGTGCTTCTCGTACTTCTTCAGCGCGGGCCGGGTGCCCGCGGCCGCGTCGTCCAGCCGGACCACGGTGCCGTCCACCCGGGCCCGTGAGTACCCCTTCGACTGGAGCTCCCGCAGCAACTCCCCGTACTCCCCCTTGCGGCCGCGGACCACCGGGGCCAGCACCTGGAACCGGGTGCCCTCCTCCAGTTCCAGTACCCGGTCCACGATCTGCTGCGGGGTCTGCCGGGCGATGGGCCGCCCGCACATCGGGCAGTGCGGCTTGCCGACCCGCGCGTACAGTAGCCGCAGGTAGTCATAGACCTCGGTGATCGTGCCGACCGTGGAGCGCGGGTTCCGGCTGGCCGCCTTCTGGTCGATCGACACCGCGGGCGAGAGCCCGTCGATGAAATCCACGTCCGGCTTGTCCATCTGGCCCAGGAACTGCCTCGCGTACGCCGACAGTGATTCCACGTACCGCCGCTGGCCCTCGGCGAAGATGGTGTCGAAGGCCAGGCTGGACTTGCCGGAGCCGGATAGCCCCGTGAATACGATCAGGGCGTCCCTGGGCAGGTCGAGCGACACATCCTTGAGGTTGTGCTCGCGCGCGCCGCGGACCACGAGACGATCAGCCACTGGGTTCTGCTCTCCGGATGACGAGGGGGCCCTCCGCCGACATGGGGACACGCCATGGTATTCGGGGGTACTGACAGAACACCGTTTCCGCGGGCTGTCTTCCGGAAGCCCGCTCCCGGCCGCCGCTTCGCGGCGGGCCGGCGACCCCAGCCATGCCCCCACCTCGTCCCAGACTGTCACTGCCGTGGGCCAGGATGGACCCGAACGCCGGCAAAGACATGGGGAACACCGTGGACCAGGAAATCAGCGGGTGGCTGGGCCGCATCGGCCCGGCCACGGAGCGCCTGCTCGCCACCACCGCCCTCCTGACCGACAGCCAGGCCCGCGAACCCTCGCTGCTGCCCGGCTGGACGCGCGGGCACGTGCTCACCCACATCGCGCGCAACGCCGATGGCCTGGGCAACCTGCTGCGCTGGGCGCACACCGGCACCCAGATCCCGATGTATGCGAGCACGCACGCCCGCGACGCCGCCATCGAGGCCGGGGCCGGCCGCGCCGCGGCGGAACTGGCGGCGGACGTGCGCGACTCCGCCGCCGAGTTCGCGGAGCGGGCCGACAGCCTGCCCGCCGAGGCCTGGACGGTCCCGGTCCGGACCCGGACCGGCGGCGCGTTCCCGGCCCTGGGGGTGTTGGAACGCCGGCTCTCCGAAGTGGAGATCCACCACGTGGACCTGGGCGCGGGCTACGGGACCGGCGACTGGCCGGGGGATTTCGTCGCCGCCGCCCTGCCCAGGGTCGCGAGGTCGTTTTCCGGCCGGGAGGACACGCCCCGGTGCCGCATCCTCCCCGACGGCACCGAAGACGGGTTCTGGATCGGCCCTCCCGATCGCGCTGCGGCGACAGTCGCGGGCGGGCCGGTGGCCATCGCCGGGCCGGCCCGCGAGCTGCTGGCCTGGCTGCTCGGCCGGGGCAGCGGCACCGGCCTCCAGGTGACGTCGGGGGACGGCCTGCCGGCGTTGCCCGCGTGGCGGTAGGGAGAGTGGCGGCTGGTTCGTTGGTATAGAAAGGAAAGGACGCTGAGCAGAAGGAGAATCTCGTGGCCTACACCGGGGACGTGACCGTCGGCGGCGCGCCCGACACGCGGGAACTGCCCGGCCTGACCGTGACCAAGCTGGCCGTCGGGCCCATGGACAACAACGCCTATCTGCTCACCTGCCGCGATACTGGCGAGGCCGTGCTCATCGACGCGGCCAACGAGCGCCGGCAGGCTGCTTGAGCTCATTGGCAGCACCCCGGTGACCAGGATCATCACCACGCACCGGCACTGGGATCACTGGCAGGGGCTGGCTGAGGTGCAGGCGGCGACCGGGGCTGAGGTGGTCGCGCACCCCGACGATGCCGGCGAGCTTCCCGTCAAGGTCAACGTCCTGGTGCGGGGCGGCGATACGGTGCCGGTCGGCACCACCGAGGTCTCGGTCATCCACCTGCGCGGCCACACGCCAGGCAGCATCGCGCTGTGTTACGAGGCGGGCGGCCAGCTGACCAGTGAGCCGCACCTGTTCACCGGCGACTCGCTGTTCCCCGGCGGCCCCGGGAACACCGAGCACGACCCGCAGCGGTTCAACCAGCTCATGGACGACCTGGAGGAACGGGTGTTCGCCCAGCTGCCCGACGGCACCTGGGTTTATCCGGGCCATGGCCGGGACACCCTGCTCGGCGCGGAACGGCCGCACACGGCCGAGTGGCGGCGCCCGTGGCTGGTAGGGCTAGCTGATCTCCGTCGTGTACGCGACGACGTTGTTCAGGTAGGAGCCCGTCGCGTAGTCGAACGTCCCGCCGCAGGTAATCAGGCGCAGCTCCGCGTCGGGTGCCGGACCGTAGACGGTCGTGGTGGGGAAATGGTCTTTCGGGTATGTGTGCACCGAGTTCACCCGGAACACGGCCAGCCGGCCTCCGGCCTCGCGCACGTAGACGAGATCGCCCGGGTGCAGCAGGCGCAGCCGGAAGAACACGCCGGGGCCCTGGTGTGAGTCGATGTGCCCGGCGATGACCGACGAGCCAACGTCCCCGGGACGTGGGCTGCCGGTGTACCAGCCCGCCACCGATGGGCTCGCCGGGACCTGCAGGGTGCCGTGCGCGGTCACGCCCAGCTTGATGATCTGGGTGCGGACGTCGATGGACGGAATGGCGAGGGAGACGGGCAGGTCCGCGGGCGGGCGGGCGGCGGGGTTCGGCACCGCCACGGCCGCACCGGACGGGACGGTGCCCAGCCTGGCCACCGGGCGCGGGATGTCAGCGGGCTTGGGCCGCGCCGCGGCCAGGCCCACGATCCCGATGACCGCGGCCACCAGCCCGCCGCTCACCACGGCCAGTGTCCATGGCCTGCGGGTCAGCCCGATGCGGGGGCGGCCGGGCCGCGCGTGACGCGACTCTTGGTCGGGCTCAGTCTCAGAAACTTCGTCAGGCTCGGGGGCCTTAAAAATCCCGAAAGTCTCGAATATCCAGGTAGACCCGGTGGACCCGGGAATCTCATCGGGGTCCTCAGCAGTTCCGCGGGCGCCAGCAGTCCCTACGATCCCAGGAGTCCCTGGGACCACCGAAACCGCCTGGGGGGACAGGACATCGCTCCGCCCCCCCGGGTGCGGCCCGGACCGGCCTGTGGGCACCCCCGGCCTCACCGTGCGTGGCGGGCCAGAGTCCTGACCCGGCGCAGCCTGGCCGCCCCCCCGAGGGTGAGCAGGCCGCCTGCGGCCACGGCAGTTATCCAGGGCAGCGGCGACGGAGCCGGGCCAGGCGCGGTGCCACCCAGTCCCGTGCTCGCCCCACCCTCCGGCATGACGACGCTTCCGGCCGCGTCCTCGAGGTCATCGATCTTGAGACCGCTGGTCCCGTCCAGTACGACGAGCGTGTGAATGGTGTCGGCCGGGAGCTGGATCTTCTGGGTGACCTGCTCTGCTCCCCCCGAGACGTGCACGGTCCACGTGCCGGGCGACGCGCTCCCGTACGCACTGACCATGGAGAATGTCAGGTCGTGCGCCAGCACGGTGCTGCCGGCCGTCACCGTGACCTGGTTCTCGTGCAGCGATGCCTGGATCACGCGGACCAGGGCCTGCCCGGGCGGGGTGGTCAGCCGGTCGGTGAGAACCTGCAGCCGCAGCCCGGACGCCGGCCCCACACCCGCGACCGTGTAGGCGCCACCGGGTTTGACCTGGATGTTGCTGGACAGCACCGGGGCGGACGCGGATGCGGCGCCCGCACCTCGCATGGCCACGGTGTACTCGCCGGTCGCAACCTTCATGTACGGAGACACCACGCCGTAACCGACGTGCTTGAGCACGGTCATCGCGCTCGGATCGCCGTAGGAATACAGGTAGACGTCAACCGCGGGTGTGTTCGGGGACAGGTGCGCCAGCCGGATCCAGCCCACTGAGGAGCCAGCCGGAGCGGCGGACGCGGCGCCCGCGGCGCCCGCCAGAAAGCCTCCTGACAGCACCACGACGCCCAGCAGCAGGCTGAGACGGGAACCCGCGAGGCGCAGGCGCCGGAGGCGCGAGGCCTGTGGCCGCAATGACATGAAGTTCTCCTTTAGTCAGCTGCCCGCCCCGAGCAGCCCGAGCGGGCTGGGGGCGGTGAATTCGACGCGCAGGACGGCCTGCCCGGTGGCGAGCCGCACGGTTTCCATTTCCGCGGGGAGGTAGGGCGCCCGCTGAGCGAGCAGGAAGCCTTTCAGGGAACTGAGGGAGACGGTGCTGCGCGGGCCCGCCCCTCCGGTAGCTCCCGATATGTCAGCCGAGCGCAGCGGGACGCCCGCGCTGGCCTGCGCGCCGGAGCCATCGAAGCCGGCGACGTCGATCGGGTACAGCGTGGCCAGCGTCGCGAGCGTGGTCAGCAGCCGCGAGTCAACCTCACCGGCGGCTAGCTGCCGCTGCGCGCTGGCCGAGGCGTGCAGCCTCGCATTGTGCAGCAACTGCCCGCCCACCGTCGTGCGGGCCAGCAGGTCGGCTTGGAGCGCCGCCCGGTAGGCCGCGGCCCCGTCCGGCGCGACGGCCCGGACGACGATCTGGGCGCTCCCCCGGCCGAAACTGGCCAGGGCCTCCGGCGCGTACACGCCCGCGAGCCTGCTCCCGAACTGGCTCCGGACGGCGGCGGTGGCCATCACCACGTCGCTGCCCAGGGGATCGGCGTTCCCGGACTCCAGCATCAGCAGGCGGCTGGCGGGGACCCCCTGGCCCTGCAGCGCCGAGCACATGGCCGGGTCGCACGCCACGATCGCGTCCGCGGCGACCTGCCCGGCCACCCAGGTGGCCGCCTGGCGGCGGGCCGTCGCGGCGGCGCTCAGCGCGCCGTTGCCAGCCTGGCCTGGCCGGGACGACGCGTTCCTGGTCGCCGCGACCGCGATCGCGGCCCCGCCGAGCAGGATCATGGCCAGGACTGCCGCGATGATCCAGCGCCCACTGCCGCGACCGCGGCCCCGGCTCCGGCCGCGCGCCGGCCCGGCCGGCGGCGCAGACGGCGCTGTCCCCACAAGCGGATGGTCGTGGCCAGAACCCGGGGCCACGACGGCAGTTCGGCCGGACGCGACGAGCCCGGCTCCAGCCGAGGCGGGGCCGGCGGCATGACGGTCCTGTCGAAGACCTCGGTGTCGTCGTCAAGCTTCGTGAGTTCGCTGCCCGGCGACCTATTCACCGGCCAGTCATCCTCCGGCCAGTCATCTCCCGGGGCCGCGGCTGCGGTCGGCTCGGCCGCGGTCGGCTCGGCCGCGGCAGGCTCCGCAGCGGCAGGCTCGGCCGCGGCAGGCTCCGCAGGCCCAGCCGCAGCGGGCCCGGGATCCGGGGGGTTCGTGGCGCCTTCGACGACGACCTGCAGCGGATCGTGCTCGGGTACCGGCCGCCGGCCCGGCTGGGACGCAGGGCAGGCGGACAGCCTTCCGGCCCCGGGAGCGGTCCCCGGTGACGTCAGACTGTGGCTTCGCCGCTGCATGCGCCCTGTCCCCCCTGAGGGCCCCCGAGCGGAACGCATGCGAGCCCACGAGACAGCGGAACATACCCGTAACTATGCTTTCAACCGAAATAGCACGATGCTACTAAGGAACTACGTACTGTAGGGTAACTAATTACGGTCATTACGGTTTGAAAGTGTCACTAAGGTGCGAACTGCACGGCCGTTCGTAACGGATATTACGGGCCGGAAGCGGTGACGCTAGCGGCCGGCGGTGATCCGTTCGTAGATGGCCAGTGCCGCGTCGATGGCGGCCGCCTCGTCCGGCAGCGCCGCCGCACGGGCCAGCGCCGCCGCGCTCAGCTTCTCGCCGCGATCGGGGTTGTCGAGCACAGAAAGCACCGCGGACGCCAGGCCGTCCGCATCACCGGGCGGCACCAGCAGGGCGCCGTCCTCCCCGGTCAGCTCGGGGACGCCGCCCACCCGCGTCGCGACGAGCAGCAGGCCCGCCCGCAGCGCTTCCTGGACGAGGAGTGGCTGGCCCTCCCACGTGCTGGCCAGCACGATCACGTCGGCCACGGCCAGCAGCGCCGGGATGTCGGCGCGCTGGCCCAGGAACCGCACCGCCAGCCCGGCCGACCGGGCGTGGCCGCGCAGCACGTCCGCCAGCGGTCCCTCCCCGGCGATGACCAGCAGCGGGACCGGATCGCGCCGCTGCCAACGGGCCGCCGCGGCCAGGAGCGTGCCGAAGCCCTTCTGGGCGGCGAGCCGGCCGGCGGCGAGAATCACCGGGCGGCCAGGGCCGCCGAGTTCCTGCCGGACCTTCGCCACCTCGTCGGCCGAGGGAGCGCTGGCCCGCGGGGCGGGCACCAACGCCCGCCCCCTGTCCCGGGCGCCCCGCCGCCGCATCCGTGCGGCCAGGTCGGCCGACACACTCGCCACAGCGTCCGCCCGGCGGGCGACGAGCCGTTCGAGGACCGCGTACACCGCGCTGGCCAGGCCGGCCGCGGGTGGCGCGTTGTGCACGGTGACGAGCAGCGCGCTGCGGCGGCCGGGGGCGCCGACCAGCGCCAGCGCGGCGATCGCGCCGGCCCGGAGCCCGTGCGCGTGCACGACATCCGGCGCCGACCGCGCCAGCAACCTCCTCAGCCGCAGCACCGCGGCCGCGTCGCGGGCCGGGCGCGGCCGGTCGGCGATCTCCACCGGCACGAACGTCCGTGACCGGAAGAACCGCTGCTGGGTGGACGCGGGGCCGAACACGGCCACCGCCGCGCCTCGGGCGGCGCAGCCATCGGCGAGCATCGCGACGTGCGCCCCGGTGCCCCCGGTGGTCACGGCGACCACGAAGGCGACCTTGAGGCCACCGCCACCCGCAGGCCGGCCAGTCACCGTGACAGCCTCCTGCGGGCCCCCGCCGCTGCCGCGCGCAGATCACCACCGTCGAGGACGAGGGCGGCCAGCCCGAACACGACCGCCGCGCATCCGCAGGCGAGCACCGCGACACCGGCGTTCCGGAGAAACCCAGAGACCGGGAGCGCGGCCGACACGGCCGCCCCGGCCACCCCGCCGACGACCGCGCCGGTCAGCCCGGCCACCGCGGCCCGCCCTACGCCGCGCAGCGCCGCCCGCCCCCGGGCCCGCCCGACCGCGCCGAGCAGCGCCAGCCCGGACGCCGTCAGGCCGATCGTGTTGCCCAGGCCGAGCACGGGCACTACCCAGCGGGTGGACACGAGCGCCACGGCGATTACGTCGGCCGCGATCACCAGCAGCCATCCGCCCACCATCGCCAGCGCCGCCACCCGGTTGCGCCCGCAGGCGAAGAGGACCCGGGACAGGTTCGCGGCCAGCCCGTAACCAATGAGGCCGGGTGCGAACGCCGCGAACGTCAGCGCCAGCTGGCTGGCCGCGGAGTGCGCCGCGAACAGCCGGGCCGCCGGTCCGGCGGCTCCCGCCAGCAGCGCCGCACCGAGGCAGGACACCAGCATCACCGCCCGGGTGGACGACGCGGCCGTGCCGTCGAAGCTAGCGTCGGACCGCGCCGAGAGCAGCGGGAACGCGCTGATGGCGATGGGCACCGCGAGCACCGCGTAGGGCACGAAGAACATCTGCCAGCCGTAGTTGTACAGCACGAGGGCGCCTTGGCCGTCGTGGCCGTTCGCGAGCATGATCACCGCGATGACGGACGCGTCCTGGGCGATAAACGCCGCGATCCCCACGGCGGCGAGCCCACGCACCCGTGCGGCCACCCCCGTGGGGAACCGGAGGGTGGGCCGGAGCCGCAGCCGCAGCCGCAGCGCCGGGCCGAGCACGGTCAAGGCCAGCGCGGCCACGCCCACCGTCGTGCCGACGGACAGCATCAGCTCGGCGGACCAGGGCAGCGCGCCGAGGCGGTTGCGGTATCCGCCGCTGAGCGGGACGAACGCGATGTATGCGCCGATGACCACCAGGCTGGACAGCACCGGGGCGAGCGCAGGCCCGGCGAAGCGGTGATGGGCCTGCAAGATGCCGTAGAGCACCACGGCCAGGCCGTAGAGCACAACCTGCGGAGCGAACACGGCGAGCATCCGGGTGCTCACGGCCACAATGTCCGCCCGGCTGCAGCCGGGGGCCCCGGACAGGAGCACGGACACCACCGGGCCCGCCGCCACGGCGACCAGGACGCTGACCGGGACGAGCAGCACGACTGTCCAGGTGAGCAGGGCCGATGCGATCTGGCTGGGGTCGGCGGGGGCGTCCTGCTCGCCCGCCGCCGCGCTGATCCGGCGCGCCACGGGACCGGCCAGGACCGGGACCACGGCACTGGTCAGCGCGCCGCCGAGGACGATGTCGTAGATGATGTTCGGCACCTGGTTGGCGGTCGCGTACGCGGTGCCCAGGCAGGTATTGCCGACCGTGTGCGCGAAGGCCAGCTGGCGGCCGAACCCGACCAGCCGGGCCGCCACGGTGATCACCCCGATAAGGACGGCCGCCCGTCCGATCCCCCGGCCGGCCTGCTGCACCGGGCCAGGTTCGGTCGCCGACGCCTGCGGCCCGGTCACTGCCCGCTGGTAGCGGCCCGTGGCGCGGGTTCCGGGCGGCCCTTACCCCAAGACGGCGCACCACAACGGAAACCTTCGCGGTCCCGGCAGGCCGCCAGATGCTCGGCCGCCGCGGGCTCCCGCCCGCCGGGGCGCCGGCCGAGCATGTCCAGCCAGCGCAGCGGCGGTGTCCGCTCGATCACCTTGGTGAAGCTGACGACCTCGCTGGCCGCGGTGAGACCGGTGATCGCGGCCAGCACGGCGATCCTGGCTGGCCGCCGCAGGCTGGCCGCCGCCGCGACGCCGAGCATGGCGCCCAGCGCGTTGGCACCGGCGTCGCCGAGCATCGCCCGCTCGCCGAGGTCCTCGGGAAGCAGGGCCAGTGCCGCACCCACCGGCGCGGCCACGGCATGGGTACCGCCGCGACCGCCCCCGGCGAGCAGAGCGCCGGCCGCCAGGCTCACCTTGATGGCGCGACCGGGCCGCAGGTCGAACAAATTGAGCAGGTTGGCCGCCCCGGCGGTGAGGCCCGCATTCACCGCCACGTCCACCGGTGAGCCGCCGAGCAGCACGGCCGCCGCGAGGCCAGCCGCACCGATCCCGCCGATCTTCACTGCCCCGGTGGTCACCTCGCCATGGGCCAGCGCGCCGAGATGCCCGCGGAACCCGCGGGCGTCCCCGCTGCCCGCGAGGTCGTCGTACCCGCCCAGCGCGCCAGCGCCGACCGCGGCCGCCACCAGGGCGGCCCGTGCGCGGGGCGGCATCCCCGGACTGATCGCGGCCACGGCTGCGGCCGCCGTGGCCGTGGCCGGCCCTTCGAGCAGCGTGACCGGTTCACCGCGGTGATTGGTCCTGGTCCAGGTGGCCTGGCCGCCCGGAGGCCACCGGGTCAGTGCGGCATAGCTGGCGCGCGCGGCGGCGGCGGCCAGGCCGGCGCTGACCAGGGCGGCCGCTGCTCCACACCGCCCGGCCCCGCGGCTCATTTGAGCCTCGACGGGCTGGCCGACGGGCGGCCCGGCCGCGGGTCGAGCGCGACGCCCCCCCCGGAGGTGGACGGCGACGGTGTAGGCATGGGAGTCGGACCGAGCGCGCTAGCCCCCGAACCGGTGCCGTAGCTGGCCGGCTTCGCTTTGCCCAGCAACTCATAGAGGGCCTGGGCCGCCACGATCTGGCCGCTGGTGATGTCGGCGTTGTCGACGGTGGACAGGACATCTGCCGGGCTGGCCGACCTGATCAGCTGGATGGCGCTGTCCGGCCCGGAACCGTTCACCGAACTCGCCACGACCGTGGCCTCGGCGGCGGCGCTCAGCTGCTCGCTCAAGGTCACCAGGGCCTGGCTGGCCGCCTTGGCGGCATTCGTCGTGGGAGGACTGCCCGGGGTTATCACGACAGCCAGGGTGGCACGGACCATGGCCGGCGCGCTGACGCTCAGGAAACCTCTGCTGGCGAATCCGCTGAGAATCGCCGCGCCCGCGCTGTCCTGGCTGCCCGCCGCAGGCTGCCCGACCCCGGCCTGGGTCAGGATCGCGCTCGCGATCAGCTGCGCCGCCTGGGCCTGCGCCGAGCCGCTGCGCAAGATGATGTCGCTCGGCGTCAGGCTCTGCGTGAGCAGGCCAAGCGTGGCCCTCGTGTTCGAGCTCGGGTCGAAAAACATGGACTGGATGTTGACCTGGCCGGTTATTTTGGCACCGGCCTGGGTCAGCGCCCGGGTGACACCGTCCGTCACCTCGCTGGGGGCACCGGGTGCCGTGACCAGGACAGCCCGCTGGCCGGCCAGCAGACGGCCGAGCAGCACCGGCTCGGCGGCCTGCGCGAACTGCTGATCGCTGCTGATCTGGTTCTCCTGGGACCGGTTCTGGGAGAACAGGTTGTTCTCCTCATGACGCAGCTCAGCCACGGATCTGCGCAGCCCCGCCTCGATCGGGCCGTTGAGGGCGGCCGAGCCGAGGACGACGCCGACGGCCAGCGCGAGGAAGACCGCGATGATGGAGACCAGGTGATAGCGGAAATCGATCACTAGAACAATCCGGTGAGCCAGAACTTGAAGATGTCCAGTTGTACCAGCAAGGCATCGAGGAAGGCCCGCATGGCATCCGAGGCCCAGATGGCGGCCAGGACAGCGGCCAGCGCGGCCGCCACGAGGGTCAGCAACGCCCAGCCCGAGATCCGGCTCCGGTACAGCTGGTTGACGCCCTTGGCGTCCACCAGCTTGCTGTCCAGGCGCAGCCTGGTCAGGTACGTGCTCGCCATTCCCGACCGGCCCTTGTCCAGGAATTCCGACAGGGTGTTGTGCGAGCCGACCGCGACGATCAGGGTGGCGCCCTGGTGGTCGGCTATCTGCATGGCGACGTCCTCGCTGGTCCCGGCGGCCGGGCAGAGTACCGAGCGCAGGCCCAGCCGCTCGACCCTGGCGAGCCCGGGCGCGTGGCCGTCCGGGTAGGCGTGCACCACCAGTTCCGCGCCGCAGGTCAGGCCCCGGTCGGAGACCGAATCCATGTCGCCCACCACGAGATGGGGCCGGTAACCCGCGTCCAGCAGCGCGTCCGCGCCGCCATCCACGCCGATCATGACGGGCTTGAATTCCCGGATGTAGGGACGCAATGCCACCAGATCCTCGCGGTGGTGGTAGCCACGGACCGCCACGAGAGCGTGCTTGCCCTCAAGTTTCGTGCGCAGGGCCGGACCTGGATCCCCTCGATCAGCAGCGCGCCCTCGTACTTCATGTACTCCAGGGTGTTGATGACGAACGCCTCGATCTGAGCGGCGACACCCGCCTTGGCATCCGTCATGGCGGCGGCCACGGTTTCCGCGGTCTGCACCGTGCCCTTGGCGACGATCTCGTCGCCCAGGCGCAGAACTTCGTCCGTGAGGCGGACCGTCTCCCCCTCGGCGACCCGGGTGAACACGTCGGGCCCCACGTTGTCGACGAGCGGGATCCCGGCTTCCACCAGGAGCTGCGGCCCAAGGTTCGGGTACCGGCCGCTGATGCTGGGCGCCACGTTCACCACGGCGGCCACCTGACGGCTGATCAGTGCATCGGCGGTAACCCGGTCCAGGTCGCGATGGTCGATGATGGCGATCTCGCCGGGGCACAATCGCGTGGTGAGGTTCTTGGTCCTGTGATCCAGGCGCGCCCGCCCCGTTACACCGGCCAGGTCGTCAGGCCTGCTCCGGTGCATTCTCGGGAATTTCAGGAACCGAGCCATCTCGTCGTCCATCCTGCCAGACGGCCCGGGCTCGTGTAGCCACAGACGCATCACCGAGCCCGCCGGCCAGGCTCGCGGCGGCACGTCAGTGCCTCGGGCCTGACCTGCTCCTATCCGCGGCCGTGGCCCGCTCCGCGGCCGCAGCGGCCAGCAGCTCCCCGGCGTGCGCCCGGCCGAACTCAGAGTCCTCCAGGCCGGCCAGCATCCGGGAGAGTTCTGTCACCCGGCCCGCCTCATCCAGCCGGGTGACGCCGCTGCGGGTGACGGTCCCGTCGTCGGCCTTCTCCACGACCAGGTGCACGTCCGCGAACGCCGCCACCTGGGGCAGATGGGTGACCACGATGACCTGCGCCAGCCGGGCCAGCCGGGCCAGCCGGCGCCCTATCTCCACGGCCGCTTTGCCGCCCACCCCGGCGTCCACCTCGTCGAACACGAACGTGGGCACCGGGTCGGCCCCCGCGAAAACGACCTCGATGGCCAGCATGATCCGGGACAGCTCGCCGCCGGAGGCCCCTTTGCTCAGGGGCAGCAGGGGCGCACCCGGATGAGCGGCGAGCCTGATCTCCACCTCGTCGGCACCGTGCGGGCCGAACTCGGCGTCGGTCGTGACCACCGCCCTGAGCTTGGCGTGGGGCATGGCGAGGGCGGAGAGCTCCGTGGTGACCTCGGCCGAGAAGCGCTGCGCCGCCGCCTTGCGCAACTCGGTAAGCTGCCCAGCCAGCTCGCCGACCGTGGCACCGAGCCGCGCCTCCTCCTCGGCGAGCCCGGTGATCCGGTCGTCGTCGCCGTCGAGTTCGGCGAGCCGACCGGATGCCTGTTTCGTCCAGGCCAGCACGCCTCCCAGGTCACTGGCGGCCGGATCCCCGCTGGCTGCCCCGTCGGCGGCCATGCCGTAAGACCGGATCAGCCGGGTCAGGTCGCCGCGGCGTTCCTGGACGGCCGCGAGCCGCACCGGGTCGGCCTCCACGGACTGCACATAGGAGGCCAGCTCGGCCGCGACGTCGGAGACGAGGTAGACCGCGTCGGACAGCCGGGCCAGGGCGGCCAGCGACGCGTCGTGCTCCGCGGCCGCCTCCAGCGCCTGCCGTGCCCCGCCGAGCAGGGTGACCGCATCCGGCACGTCATAGGATCCGCTGGACGGATCACCGAGCAGCGCCTCGTGCGCGGTGGTGGCCGCCGCGTGCAGCGCGTCCGCGTGGGCCAGGCGGTCCTCCTCGGCGCGCAGCGCGGTGTCCTCCCCCTCGGCGGGTTCCAGCCGCTCGATGTCGGCCAGGCCTCGGCGCAGGTCCTCCGCCTCCTGCGCGCGCTCCCTGGCCAGCCCGGTCAGCTCGGCCAGCTCGGCGCGGACCTCGCGGTGCCGCTGGTAAGCCCGCTGGTAATCGCTGAGCACCGCGGCCACCTCCGGGCCGGCGAACTGGTCCAGAGCCTGGCGCTGCCGGGCCGGCCTGAGCAGCTGCTGCTGATCCGCCTGCCCGTGCACGGCCACCAGGTCGTCGGCCACGTAGGTCAGGAGCGACACCGGCACCGACCGGCCACCCGCGTAAGCCCGCGACCGCCCTTCAGCAGATACCGACCGGCTGACGATCAGCGTGGCACCGCCGTCGTCCAGGTCACCGCCCGCCTCGTCCACCTGCTGTGCGACACGCCCCGCGGGGTCGATGCGCAGCCTGCCCTCGACTGTGGCCCGCTCCGCCCCGGGCCGGACCCGGGCCGGGTCCGCGCGGCCGCCGAACATCAGGCCGAGCCCGGTCACGACCATGGTCTTGCCCGCCCCGGTCTCCCCGGTCACCACCGTGAACCCAGGGGACAGCTCGAGGACAGCGTCGTCGATCACGCCCAGGGCAGTGATGCGGACTTCCTCAAGCATGGGCGCGCGGCTCCTCTTTCCTGTCTGGCCGTTCCCCACTCTGCTCGGTACAGTCCTGCTCGCCCTGGCCCCGCTCGCCCTGGCCCCGCTCGCCCTGGCCCCGCTCGCCCATGTCCTGCTCGCCCATGTCCTGCTCGCCCATGTCCTGCTCGTCCCTGTCCTGCTCGTCCCGGCCAGCACGGCGCCCGCGCCAGCCCGTTACCGGCAGGCCGAACTTGGCGACCAGCCGGTCGGTGAACGCCGCCCCGCCCGCCGCGATGTCCTCGGCGCCACGCAACCTGGCCAGCAGCACGGGCTCCGAGCCTCGCCGCACCTCGACGCGCGCGCCGGGCGGTAGGCCGACCCTACGCCGCCCATCGCACCACAGAACGCTCGTGAACGTCTCGTTTTGGCCGTCCGGGTGCGGGCGCGTCCCCGGCCCGGACCCGCCGATCACCTCCACGGCGAGCACCGAGTCCGGCGACACCACCAGGGGCCTGGCGAACAGCGCGTGCGCGCTGATCGGCACCAGCAGCAGCGCCTCCACTTCCGGCCAGACCACGGGGCCGCCCGCGGAGAACGCGTAAGCCGTGGAGCCGGTCGGGGTCGCGCATACCACGCCGTCGCATCCCCACCTGGACAGCGGCCGGCCATCGATCTCGACCACCACCTCGATCATCCGCTCGCGGGCGACCTTTTCGACGGTGGCTTCGTTGAGCGCCCAGGTTTTCGCGGTAATGCCGCCATTCTGCCGGACGGTGACATCAACCGTCATCCGCCGTTCTACGGCATAACGCCGGCTCAGGACCCGTTCGACGGCGTCAGGCAGATCATCCGACTCAGCCTCGGCCAGGAACCCGACGTGCCCGAGGTTCACCCCGAGCAACGGAGTGCGAGCCGGCTGGCCATCTCCGTGGCCCGGAGCAACGTCCCGTCGCCACCTAGGACGATCACCATCTCGGCATCCCGTGCCGCCTCCGGCGTGGCGGGGACCACATCGGCGCCGGCGCAGCGGAGGTCGGCGGCTTCCGAGGCGAGGACCCGTACGTTGACGCCCGCGGTGGTCAGCATGGCCGCGACGAGCCGCGCGCTTGACCGCGCCTCGGGCCGGCCAGTATGCGCCACGACGAGCACCGTGCGCTTGGTCTTCACTCGGGTCCTTCCGCGATGGCCTGTTCCAGCCGGCTGAAGGTCCAGCGGCGGCGCGGCCCGGCGCAGCCAGAGAAAATACTCCACGTTTCCCGCCGGGCCCGGGAGCGGACTCGCCGTGATTCCTGCCACTCCGAGACCGGCGTCCGCCGCGGCGGACGCCACCCGGGTGACGGCCGCGGCCCGCAGCCCAGGGTCGCGCACCACCCCGCCCGCTCCGACTCGGCCCTTGCCCACCTCGAACTGGGGTTTCACCAAGAGCACAAAGTCGGCGTCCAGCCTCGCGCAGCGGGCCAGCGCGGGCAGGACCAAGGTCAGCGAAATGAACGAGAGGTCGGCGGTGACCAGGCCCGGTGCGGGGGCGACCTGCTCGGGCGTCAGCTGGCGCACGTTCACCCGGTCGAGCACGCTGACCCGCGGGTCGCTGCGCAGCCGCCAGGCCAGTTGGCCGTAGCCGACGTCCGCCGCGACCACGTGCGCGGCGCCGGCCCGGAGCAGCACATCGGTGAAGCCGCCGGTGGACGCGCCCGCGTCGAGGCAGCGCCGGCCGGCCACCGTCAGGCCGGGAAAGGCCGCGAGGGCACCCGCTAGCTTCCGGCCGCCGCGGGACGCGTAGTCGGGCTCCGCGGGCTGTTCCTGGATGGCGATCGGTACATCCGGCGGGACCTGGGTGGCGGGTTTCCCCGCCACCTGGCCCGCCACGACGACCCGGCCGACGGTGACCAGTTCAGCGGCGTGCTCACGGGAACGCGCTAGCCCCCGTCTCACCAGTTCAGCGTCCAGTCTTCTTCGCGTGCCCATGCCGCGGCCGCCCCGTCGTTCAGCTTCCCGGCGTAAGAGGAGTGCCTGAAGCTCCACGGGTGCCTGAAGTACCGGACATGTCCTCCGCGCCGGAGTCCAGTGCCCCGAGCGCCGCCGTGAGATCCCTGTGCACCTGCTCGAACACCACCGGGTGCTCGTTGACGGGCAGCCCGCCGAGATCAGCGAGCCCGGCCAGCGCCTGATCGACGCGGGGGTCGCCCGTCCGGGCATGTTCCGGCCCGGCGGGTTCCGGCCCGGCGGGATCCGGCCGGGCGGGATCCGGCCCGGCGGCGCCGGAGCTGTCGTGCTCCATCAGGCCGCACTCCTCTCCTCAGCCACGTCTCCTCAGCCACGTCTCCTGAGCCAACGTCCTTGCGTGCACCGGTTCTCCGACGAACGCTACCGCCCGGAGCCGACAGGACGGGTCACCCGGCGCGCCGGCGCCATGCCCTGATCCGCCGCTGAAAGGCGCGGAGTTGCAGAATGGGCACTGTCTGGGAAGCTAGGTGACGATGGCGACTGCTGAGGAATGCCGCAAGGCGCTGGAGAACCTTACGGGCCGACTGTCCGAAATGGGCCCGGAAGAACGTGCTGCCCACCTAATTGACCGGGCGATCAGCTGCCAGGTGACTGATCTCGGGATCACCTTCCTGACCCGCCTGGGTCCCGACGGCGCCGGTCCGGTCACCGAGGCGACCGGCCAGGAACCGCCCGCCCAGATCAGATTCACGACGAAAAGTGATGATCTGATAGCAATGGCCGACGACCCGAAAAGCATTTCCCGGGCCTGGCTGACCGGGCGGCTCAAGATCGAGGCGAACCTGTTTGACTTGCTCCGCCTCCGCAAACTGATGTGACGGGCCCTCAGGCAGGAATCATCACTGGCCCGGTTCAACTGGCCGGCTGCCCGGCCTGGGCGCGTCTGGTGCCTGAAGGGGATGTGGTCTGGCTCGCAGCCAAGCGGCTCCGCGAGGCACTGGCCGGACGCGTGCTCACCCGCAGTGATTTCCGTGTTCCCCGGTTGGCCACCACCGACCTGACCGGCCGCTCCGTTACCGAGTCCCTGTCCCGCGGCAAGCACCTGCTGCTGCGCGTGGACGGTGTCTCACCGTGCACACACACCTCCGCATGGACGGCTCGTGGCGTATCCGTCCCGCCCGCGACCGCGTCCCGGCCAGCCACCGGATCAGGCTGATGCTCGCGAACGACACCTGGCAGGCGATCGGCTACCAGCTGGGCGTGGTCGAGGTGCTCCGTACCGCGCAGGAGGATCGGGTGACTGGCCACCTCGGCCCGGACCTGCTCGGGCCCGATTGGGACCCGGAAGAGGCGGTCCGCCGGCTGGGTGCCGCCCCCGACCGGCCGGTCGGGGAAGCCCTCCTCGACCAGCGGAACCTGGCCGGGATCGGGAACGTCTTCAAGTCCGAGATCCTGTTTCTGCGCGGCATCCACCCCCGGCGCCGGGTCGGGGATATCGCCGACCCGCCTGCCCTGGTGGATATGGCCCAGCGTCTTCTCACCGCGAACAAGGACCGCGTCATCCGGGTAACCACGGGTGTCCAGCGTCCCGGCCAGGAGACCTGGGATATGGGCGGGCCGGTCGCCCATGCCGACGGTGCGGGACTCCGATCGAGAAGGCGCCGCACGGCGCCGACCCGGACGAGCGTGTCACCTACTGGTGCCCGCACTGCCAGCCCTGAGACACGGTCAGGCGGGCTGCCACAGCTCGACCCGATTGCCCTCGGGATCGGTGACCCAGCCGAACCGGCCGACACCCTCCATGTCCTGCGTCTCGGCAGCTACGTCCGCTCCCTGGGCGCGCAATTGCGCGAGCATCGCATCCAGGTCGCGGACCCGGAAGTTGATCATGGTCTGCTGAGCGCGGGACCCGAAGTAGCCGGTCTCGGACTCAAACGTCGCGAACACCGTCGGCCCGGCTTCCTGACGCCACAGGCCGTTCTCATCGGCGTCCAGGCCTAGACAATCGCGGTACCACGCGCCCAAGGCCGCCGGGTCGGCGGCCCGCATGAAGTATCCACCGATTCCAAGCACGCGTTCCATGCCGCTATCTTGCCAGGACGGCGACCGGGCGGGCTGGCCCCCACACCATCGCCCGCTTCACGCTCCCATCTCAACGCGGGGGGACAGTCCTGCCGACAGGTCAAGGGCAAAAATACCCAACGAAATTCCGGCAGCAGCTCCCTGCCGGCCGGAAACTGTCAGAGCCGGGCGGATGTCACCAGCCTGCTCGGCCCGCCCCGCCGCACTCACTGACCAGCCACCAGGAGATTGCCCGGATCGATCCTGCGCGCCCGTAGTGCTTGACGATCAGGATGCCAGGTGATGAGGGGCATCGCCGCGCTGGCGTCAGTCGTGCTTGCGTGGCAGGTTGCCCTGCTCTGCTACCGGCGCGAGCGCGCTGGCAACTCGCTGGCACCGGACGGGGTCGCTGGTAGCCCGTTGTCCAGCCCCCAGAGCCAGTAGTCGATGGATCGCACAAAGCCCCACGCGATTGCCTTGGCCCGGTCGAGCTGTCCGTTCTCAACGACCGTGTCGAGCAGGCCGGTGATGGCCTGCGGGCTGGGAAGATCGTCGGCCCGGGTCCAGAGCAGTTCCGCGACCGAGCGTTCGGGGGCTCCCACTGCCGCATCGGGGTCGATCGCCACCCAGCGCTGCCCTGGGCGCTGGCTGGTAAGGACGTTGTCGTAGTGCAGGTCGGTGTGGACCAGCAGGTGCGCGGTGTCGCGGGCAAGGCCGGCGGCGAGCCTGGCTGCCAGCGTGATCCACTGGCCGGGCAGCGGGCCCTGAAGCGACCGCTGGCGTGCCGGGATCGTGGCGGCGAGCTGGCGGGCCTGGGCGCGCAGCGAGGGGAAGGATCCTGATGGTGTGATGGCCAGCGTGCGGATCAGGGTTCCTGCCGCGGCTGCGGCCTCGGCCACGGGAATGGCGGCCAGCGACCGCGAGGCGTCGAGGCGCTCCAGGAGCAGGGCGCCGCGCGGCGCGTCGCAGGCGGCCAGTTCGACGGCGGCTCGTGCCCGCCATGCGGCCAGCGCGTCCGCCTCTTTCCTGGCCCGCCCGGGTGGCCAGGTCAGCTTGAGCGCAAGCGGCCGGCCGCCCTGGCGGACCGGCAGGACGACCGCGTTGTACCCGCGCCCCAGCAGGCCGCCGTCAGTGGTGAGATCCCACTGGCTGGCGAGGTCGTGGAGCAGGGAGGGCAAGGCGGCCATCCATGCTTTCCCCTCCGGTGACCCGGCGGCGGCGAAGTCGGTAGCCGCCAGGCCTGCCAGAGCTTGCATCGCGGTCTCCTTCCGTCTCAAGACCGGTTACCGGACTGCGAGAGGCGCACGCTCGTGCGGCTCACGCAGGGCCGCTCGGCTGGCCCGGGTGCGGGTGCCTGGTCGCGGTGCCCCCAGTTCCGGTTGCCTGCTGCGCTTTCCTCTTCCAGCTTCAGGGCTGTTCTGCGATCGTCAGCCTCGGGTTAGCGTTCACGCGTCGCGGAACCGGAGCAGGAGGCTGCCGGCCAGGAGGGCTGCGGCGGCCCAGGCGGCGAGCACGCCGAGGCCGGCCCAGGGGCTGATCGGGAGGGTGCTCAGGCCGGTGCTGGCCTGGATTTCCAGTCCGGCGGTCATCGGCGCGATCTGCTGCAGGTGCCGGTGCCAGCCCGGGCTGGTGACGGCCAGGCCGAGGACCGGGAATAGGTACAGCAAGCCGAGCACGGTCCCGATGGCGGTGGCGGCGTCCCGGACGGCGGTGGCGACGCCGAGGCTGAGCAGGGCGATCAGGGCGAGGTAGAGCACGGTCCCGGCGGCGGCGCGCAGCACCGTCGGGTCGGCGAGGGACAGGTCGGGGTAGCCGCGCGCCGGGCCGTAGCCCTGGCTGGGCAGGATCAGCCGCCCGGCCAGCAACGAGCCGAGAACGGCTAGCGGCGCCGGCGGCCAGCGCCAGGGCCGTGACGACGGCGGCCTTGGCGGCCAGCACGAGGCTCCGGCGGGGCACCGCGGCCAGGGTGGCGCGGATCATGCCGGTGGCGTACTCCCCGGTGACGGCCAGGACGGCGATGACGGCGACGACCGTCTGGCCGACGTCGGTGCCGGTGAGGCTGAGCTGGGTGATGTCGGGGTGGCAGGCGGCCGAGGAGGTGCAGGACAGCGCGGCGGAGGTGGCGGCGCTGACAGCCACGGTGACCGCGACTGCGGCGAGCAGCAGCCACCTGGTGCCGGGCAAGGTGCGGACCTTAGTCCACTCGGCGCTCAGTGCCCTGGTCATGCGTCCCTCCGGCGGAGCAGGAACGCGGCCAGGGCGAGGGCGAGCGCGGCCCAGGCGCATAGCACCGCGAAGCCGGCCAGCGGCGAGAGCGGGTAGTAGCCGTACTGCGGTATGTAGGCGTTGCTGACCTGGGGGTAGGCGGGGAGGACCTGCTGCACGGCGAACGCGGCGGCCGGGGTGACGCGCAGCAGCCAGGCCGCGGCCGCGCCCTGCAGGACCGCCATCGGGCCGGTGAAGAAGAAGGGCACGACGACCAGCGCGATCGTCACGGTGACCGGCCCGGCACCGTGCCGCCAGATCACGCCCAGGGCCAGAGCGAGGATGGCGGCCACAGCGAGGAGCGCCGCGGTGCCAGCTATCACCCGTGCCTGGGTGAACCCGCCGACCGGGAAGATGTAATATCCGCTGCCGCGCAGCATGCGCTCGCCGAGCAGGACCGCGGCGGCCGATCCGGCCAGCCCGGCGGCGAAGGCGACCGCGCCGGTCACGATCGCCTTGGCGGCCAGGACCTGGCCGCGGCGCGGGGCGGCGGCGAGCGTGGTGCGGATCAGGCCGCGCCGGTACTCAGCGGTGATGAACATCGTTCCCACCACGAGCACCACGATCAGCCCGGCGAACGCCCCGATGATCCCCTGGTCGGCGGGCCTGCCGCTACCCGCGGAGTTCCTCACGGAAGGCGCGATGTCGCCCGATCCCTGCACTGTGAAGACCCCGCCGGCCTGGCGGTACCCGCCGGGCAGGGGCTTGTCCGCGGCGCCGGACCCGAGATCCTGGCCGGCCTACTGGCTGCCGGGCTGGGCGCCTGCCACGGTGACGTGGTCAAAGACTCCGCTGGCCGGGGTCGGAGCCGGCGTTCTCGTCCGTGACCGAGTCCGGTGAGGCGACGAACATGCCGGCCTGCGCGGCCGCGGCCAGCCCGGGCAGGCGGGCGGTGCCCACCAGGGCCCAGTGAGAGCCGTCCGCGGAGTCGTACCCGGTCAGCGTGTCGCCGGAGCGGACCAGCCGCAGCCACCGCGGGAAGGCGGCGGACGCGCCGCCGGGCAGGCCGGCGATGTCATTGGTGTAGTCGTACTGCATCCGCGCCCCGTGGCTGCCGGTGACCGTCATCGCCGCGTACGCCGAGCCCTGCCGCAGGCTTGCCTTGATGATGATCCCGGCCTTGGCCCACGCCGGGCATCGCGGACGTCCCGCCCGCGATGCCCGGCGTGGCCGAGCCGGCCAGCGACGTCACCCGCGCGGTCACGGTGCCGTCGCCGGGCAGTGGCTGGCGGACGAAGTAGAAGCTGTCGGTCACCATCTCGCCGCCCGGGCCGAGCGGCGGGGCGGGGCAGGCGCCGCCGGCCATCTGGCCGTCCGGGAGGACCTTGCCGCACGGCAGGCCGTGATAGCCGGACGTGGCCCAGATCCCGATCCCGGCGGTCAGCAGCGCCGAGACGACCATGGCGATAACCCAGCCGCGGACCGTGACGAACTTGGTCCACTCGGCGTACAGCAGGCGCCCGAAGCCGGCCCGCTCGGTGGCGGGGCGCCGCGGCGTCACGGTCGCGGCGGTCACCGGGCCTCCCCGGCGGCCGCGCGGAACTCCGCCGCGTCGCGGGTGAGCTCCAGGTAGGCCTCTTCAAGGGTCGCGCGGTGCGCCGACACCTCGGAGACCGGCACCGAATGCTCGCTCAGCAGCGCGATGACCCGCCCGGCTGGCAGCCCCGACACGGTGAGCGCGTCCGGGCCGTCAGCGGCCGCGCTGGCGCCCGCCCGCGCCAGCGCCGTGACCGCCGCCTCCGGCGCGGTCGTGCGGACCGTGACCCGGTCACCGGAGACAGCCGCCAGCAGGTCAGCTGTGCTGGTGTCGGCGATCACCTTGCCGCGGCCAGCGATGACCAGGCGCCCGGCGGTGTCCTGCAGCTCGCTCATCAGGTGGCTCGACACCAGCACGGCCCGGCCCTCGGCGGCCAGCGAGGCCAGGAAGCCGCGCATCCAGATGATCCCCTCGGGGTCCATGCCGTTGAACGGCTCGTCCAGCATCAAGACCGGCGGGTCGCCGAGCAGCGCCGCGGCGATCCCCAGCCGCTGCCGCATGCCGAGGGAGTAACCGCCGGCCTTCCGCCGCGCGGCTTTCCCCAGGCCCACCTGGGCGAGCACCGCGTCGGCCCGGCTGGCGGGCAGGCCCTGGGACCGGGCCAGCCACAGCAGGTGGTTTCGGCCGGTGCGGCCGGGCTGCAGCGCGGACGCGTCAAGCAGCGACCCGATCAGGGTCAGCGGGCGGCGCAGCGCAGCGTACCGCTGCCCGCATACCAGCGCCTGGCCCGCGTCCGGCGCGTCCAGGCCCAGGATCACCCGCATCGTAGTCGACTTCCCGGCCCCGTTCGGGCCGACGAACCCGGTGACCTGACCGGGCCGGACATGTCAACCTCCGCGCCTTGTCGTCACGTTCACTCAGCCCACGCTATACCGTCAAACGCTATACCGCAAGACGGTATAGCGTTCCGCGTGGTTACTGGAAGACCGGATCCGCCGACGTCCCGAGCATCGGCGTGGCGGCCAAGCAGATTTAGGTTCGGCTATGCGATGTCCGGCCTGGCTGCCTAATTCCCGTCCAGGCGCAGCCCTGGTGATGGGTGAGCCGACTGCGGACGCCGGGAACTGGTCCGCTTCCCAGCGGGTGTTACCCGCGTAATAGCACGTCGGAGGTATATCCGTTGGATTTTTCGCCGTTGCTACCGAGACCCCAGAAGGCACCCGACGCGGGTAAACATTCACCCCGCGACGCTGAGCGGCATGTGCGGGCCAGGGCCAGCGCCAGTAGCCGGTGATTGGGCTGCTGGCCGCCTCAGGTGAATCCGCTCGCCTTCGATGGCGCAGAGGACCAGGCCCACGTTCGACGCTTACGATGTTCCCCGCGCGGGGGCAGGCGTGGCGTCGCGGTGGTCGTGGGGCTGGGGCGTTCGGGCGCCGACTCGGGTGGCGCCGATTCCGGCGACGACTACGAAGAGGATGCCGACGGCTGCTGCCGCGTTCGGGATCTGCCCGAGGATGAGCAGGCCGGCCAGCAGCGCGATGGCGGGTTCCAGGCTCATCAGGGTGCCGAAGGCGCTGGCGGTTAGGCGCCGCAGGGCGAGGAGTTCCAGGCTGAACGGCAGCACGGGATGCAGCGCGGCCAGCGCCAGCATGGCGGCAAGCAGCGGCCAGGTTATCCTGCCCAGACCGGAGGAAAAGGCGGCAGGCAGCGCTACGATGCCGGCCACTGGCATGGAGACGGCCAGCCCGCTGAGGCCGGTGACCCGGTCGCCGACGTGCTGGGTCAGCAGGATGTAGGTGCCCCAGCAGGCCGCGGCTCCCAGCGCGAAGCCAAGGCCGGCGGGGTCAATGCCGCCGGTCCAGGGCCGGGTCAGCAGCACCACGCCGGCTGCGGCCGGGACCGCCCACCGCCTGCGCCCGCCGCCGGGCCCGAGCACCGAGACCGTGAGCGGCCCGAGGAATTCCAGCGCGCTGGCGGTGCCGAGCGGGATGCGCGCGATCGCGAGCATGAACAGCATCATCAGGCCAGCGGTCACGACGCCCAGCACGCCGCAGGCCAGCAGGTCCTTGCCGGTGAAGTCGCGGGGACGAGGCCGGACCAGGATCAGCAGCAGGACGCCGGCCCAGGCCAGCCGCAGTCCCGCGATGCCCAGCGGGCCGAGCTGATCCAGCAGGTGCGCCGACAGGGCCAGCCCGAGCTGGACACAGGACATGGATCCAACCGCCATCATGGCTCCGCTCCCCGCGCCCGGCAGCCGGCTGCCCAGCGGGCGGAACGCGAGCGTCGGCGGTCTCATGGCTCCAGTAGAGTGCCTCCCTATCGTTCATGTCCACGTGCCCAAAACCGACATCATGTTCAGGAATAGTTAAACCCACCATTCGGAGGTCACTTCGAGCTCGCACGGGCCGAATGCTGGCGCTTCGGTTCCTGGCAATGCTCCCAAGTCCCTGGCCGAATGCTCCGGAGACCGCCGCAACATTTCACGTCGCAAAGACGAAGACTAACGATCTTTAATGGCGGGGGTTACGATCTGCACGCTGACCTGGCGGAGCGCGAATGCACCATGATCGGCCGATCGGTGACGGTCACCCGTCATGCTCGCCGAGACTTTGACAGTCCCTCATGATGAGGCCACCACCCGTTACCTGCTCGCGGCTGCCGCTGCCTTGAAAGGCCATCCCTCCCTCGGCGACGTTCTCAACGACCTCGGCATAACCCCCGTTAAAGATCGTTAAAGCCGGGGACCGCGGCTGACCGGCGGGGACCTCCTTTGCGGGCTGGACGCGCGAGACTGGACATCATGACCGTGCTCGTGTGGATCACTGAGGACACGTGGGCCGCCTGTGTGGACGCGGCCCGGCGGCTGGCGCCTGCCGACCAGGAGGTCACGCTCCTGCACGTCACCGACAGCGCCGCGCTTGAGGCGGCACGCGGCGCGTTCACCGGATTGCTCGGCCGGGCGGGACATGATCCCGCGGCGCAACTGGAAGCGATGGCCGAATCCGCGGCGACGGAGCTCCTCGACGCGGCGGCCGCCAGGCTCGGCCGTCCGGCCGAGCGCGTGCGGCTGCGCGGCCGGCCCGAGCATCGGGTGACCGAGGCCGCCCGCGGCACTACCCTGCTGGTGGTCGCGCGCGAGGGCGCCGAGGCCGGTCCGAAGAGCCTCGGCAAGGCCGCCCGGTTTGTGGTTGATCACGCCCCATGCCCGGTGCTGCTCGTCTGGCCGGGCCCAGTCCCCGAAGGCCCGCCCGCACCGCGCCGTGGCCCCCGCCCGCCCCACTAGCCGTTTAACCTACGGAGCTGTAGGCGACCACGCCACGACGCAGCGCGCCCACGGCGGATCGTGCGGTCGCCCCGAGCGGCGAGTCATGGCCCGCGGCCACCGCGATCTGGCCCAGCAGGTCAATGAGCTGCTTGCTGGCGCGGACGAAGTCACCTGGAGTCAGATCGGCTCCGAGCACCGCTTCCAGCGGCTTCCCGCGGGCCCAGGCATGGGCGGCCCACGCGAACCGGAGATCGGGCTCGCGCAGGAAGGACAGTCCGTGGTCTTTCTCGATCCCGTCGAGTTCTCCCGCAGATTCTGCCCATCGAGGAGAGCACTTCGCGCACCCGGCCGGCTGGCAGCCGGGGCGGATCAGCGTCGTCGGACTTCCTGGACTCGAACGTCAGGACGGAGACGCACGCCGCGAGTTCCTCCGGCCCAGGCCGGCCCAAAGCCCTCGGCGCAGGCACTCGGCGGCCAGCAGGTCAAGCTCGGTATACAGGTCCGCGAGCCGCCGGCCGTCCGGCGTCACCGTGTCACCGTCGAGATAACCGAGGTGATCAAGAACCGCGCAGACCCGATCGAACGTCCGCGCGATCACATGCGTGCCGGCCGGCCACGGCGGCCTCCAGGTTCGCCACCTCCCGCGCCAGGCGGGCCCGCTGCTCGGCCTGGCGGATGTGATCGGCGAGGTCCGGGCAGCTGTGGCCGGGATGCTGGCGGAGTTGCCTGCGGAGGCGCACGATCTCGGCATGCTCGGCGGCGGCCGCGCGCGCAGCCGTCCACGCTCGCCCGCGGCCGGGCTCCGGATGGGCGGCCAGCTTGTTGCGTACGGTGGCCGCTAGGTCCCGGCGGTGCTTGGGCGAGCGTGCGCTGAAGCCGTTCGGGATCCGGATTCGCTCGATGGCCGTCACCGGGACTGGGAAATCCGCGACGCTGGAGCCGCTTCCTCCAGGCTGGGGGTCAGCACGAGCGGCAGCGGCAGGTCTCTCGGTGGCCGCCGGGCCGGGGAGGCCAGGATCGAGGACGACCGCGATGCCAGCTCGCCGGCCGCTGGGCGCCCGGATGATGTCGCCCCGGCGCAGTTGCTCCAGCGACCGCAGCGCTTCACCGCGCCGCGCCGCCCCGCGCTGCCTGGCCGCCTCGCTCTCCAGGCGGGACAGTTCTTGCGCAACTCGTCATACTCGGCGAAGTCGCCACGATCGCAGGTGACGGTCAGGTCGTCGAGCGCCTGCCTGCCCCGCCGGGCCTGGCGGGCGAGGCCGACCACCGCGCGGTCGGCCTGGAACTGGGCGAACGAGGATTCCAGCAGCGTCTGCGGCCTGCTCCCGGCCGACCTGGCCGACCAGGTTGACCGCCATGTTGTAGGACGGGCGGAACGAGGAGCGCAGCGGATAGGTGCGGGTCGACGGCGAGCCCGGCGACGCGCCTCGGGATCCAGCCCGGCTGCCAGAGCACGACGGCGTGACCCTCGACGTCGATGCCGCGCCGCCCGGCCCGGCCGGTGAGCTGGGTGTACTCCCCCGGCGGTGAGGTCGGCGTGGGTCTCGCCGTTCCACTTGACCAGCCGCTCGAGCACGACGGAGCGGGCGGGCATGTTGATGCCCAGGGCCAGCGTCTCGGTCGCGAAGACGGCCTTGACCAGGCCCGCGGCGAACAGCTCCTCGACCGATCTCCTTGAACGTCGGCAGCAGCCCGGCGTGATGCGCGGCGATGCCGCGCTGCAGCCCGTCGAGCCACTCCCAGTAGCCGAGGACGTGCAGGTCGGCGCTCCGGGATGTCGGCGGTGCGCCGCTCGCGACCTGCGCGTGATCCGGCGGCCTCGCTCGGCGTCGTGGTCAGCCGCAGCCCGGCGTCCAGGCACTGCCGGACCGCGGCGTCGCAGCCGGCCCGGCTGAAGATGAACGTGATCGCCGGCAGCAGGCCGGCCCGGTCGAGGCGCTCGATGACGCTCGGGCCGCGGCGGGCACCGGAGTCCGGCGCGGCCGCGCGTCGGCGCCGCGTCCCCGCGGCCGCGACGGCGCCCCGGCGCGGCCGCCACCGCTCGTTCTCGCGGGCCAGCCGGAGCAGCTCCGGGTTGACCTGCGGCTCGCCGTTCGCTGCCTGCGCCGTGCCGCCGGCGCCGGTCGCCCTCCGGCGGTCGAGTGAACAGGTCGTACAGCCGGCTGCCGACCAGCACGTGCTGCCACAGCGGGACCGGGCCGGTGCTCGTCGACGATCGACCGTGGTGTCGCCGCGCACGGTGCTCCAGCCAGTCGCCGAACTCCTCGGCGTTGCTGACCGTCGCCGACAGCGAGACCAGCCGGACCGACTCGGGCAGGTGGATGATGACCTCTTCCCAGACCGCGCCGCGGAAGCGGTCGGCGAGGTAGTGCACCTCGTCCATGACGACGTAGCTCGAGGCCGGGCAGGGTCGGACGACCGGCGTAGAGCATGTTGCGCAGCACCTCGGTGGTCATCACCACGACCGGGGCGTCGCCGTTGATCGCGTTGTCGCCGGTGAGCAGGCCGACCTGGTCCGGCGCCGTAGCGCGCGACCAGGTCGGCGTACTTCTGGTTGGACAGCGCCTTGATCGGCGTCGTGTAGAAGCACTTGCCGCCCTCGGCCAGCGCCAGGTGGGCGGCGAACTCGCCGACCACCGTCTTGCCGGACCCGGTCGGCGCGGCGACCAGCACCCCGTGGCCATCGTCGAGGGCCCGGCAGGCTTTTTTCTGAAAATCGTCGAACTCGAAGTCGTACAGCCCGCGGAACGCGGCGAGTTCCGGCCCGTCCTCGCTGCGCTGCCTCTGGAACGCGGCGTACCGCTGCGCCGGGCTGGCCGGGGTGGACATGCGATCAAGCCTAGGCGAGCGCCGGGAGGGTGGCGTCCGCTGCCGCCGCCGACCTCCTCGATAATTACTAATGGTAACGTATCCAGAACTATGAGTAATAACCTTCACGATACCCGTGATAGATCAGATTCTGTCCGACCAGGCCTGCTGGGCCGGTTTGCGCGGGTGGCGGTCCTGGCTACCGCCGCGGCCGCGGCTCTCGCGCCGGTCGCCCCGGCGTCAGCGGCGTCCGCTCATCAGTCGGCCGCCCGGGCCGGGACACGAGCCACAATGCTGGTCGGCCAGCAGATCGCGGCGTACGCCACGACGTTCGTCGGCCGCTACCGCTACAAGTGGGGCGGCGACTCGCCGAAGACCGGATTCGACTGCTCGGGCTTGACCTCTTACATCTACGGCCAGTACAGCAGGGCCATCCCGCGAACCGCGGAAGCCCAGTTCCGGGCCTTCCGGCCGGTGGCCAACGGAAAGGCATGGCGCGGCGATCTCGTCTTCTTCCATGACAAAAAGGGCTACGTGTACCACGTCGGCATCTACCAGGGCGGTGGGGTGCTCGTCGCGGCGGCGGACCGGAAGGAAGGCATCATCTACGAAACGATCTGGACAACGACCGTCACCTTCGGGACCATCACCCACTTAGCGGCGGCCGGTCCGGATCGCTAGGAGCGGTCGCCGGAGTCGATATGGTCGTCGAGCGGCGCGAGTTCGTCGTCGGCCAGGCCTTCGTACATGGACGGCCGGCTGGCCCGGCGGCGGTCGTTGGCCCAGATGATGACCTCGGCTATCTCGACGAGCACCACGCACGGCGCCGCGAGGATCAGCATGGTGAGCGGGTCCGGGCTCGGTGAGGCAATTCCGGCGAACACGAACACGCCGAAGATCATCAGCCGGCGCCACTTCTTGATCCGCTCGTGAGTGAGGATGCCGGCCATGTTGAGCAGCAGCAACGCCAGCGGCAGTTCGAAGGCCAGCCCGAAGCCGAACAGCATGCCCACGAAGTAGCCGAGATAGGTATCCGCAGTGGGCAGGACGACGACTCCGTGCGGGGCGAGGCCGAGCAGGTACCTCAGGCCCCGGCTCATCGCGAAGTACGCGATCCCGGCGCCGGCCGCGAACAACGGCGCGGCGGTGCCCACGAAGGCGTAGGTCCACCGCTTCTCGCGCCGGTAGAGGCCTGGGGCGATGAACGCCCACAGCTGGTAGAACCAGATCGGGCTGGTGATGATGAGCCCGACGAAGAACGCGATCTTGATCCGCAGCATGAACGGGTCGAACACGCCGTTGATGATCAGCGTGTCGCCGAGCACGTGGCAACCGGTGTGGCCGTTGATCACCGCCGAGCAGAACGGGTGCTGGATAAGATTCCAGATCGGCCCGAAGAAGACCAGTCCGATACCCATGCCCAAGACGATCGCGAGCGCTACCTTGAGCAGCCGGTTCCGCAACTCCCGAATGTGCTCAATGAGCGTCATCCGGCCGTCGGGATCGCTCCGCGGCGACATCCGGATACGGTTAACCGAGTCAGCCAGCTTGGCCATCGAGGGCTACGGCAGCTCACGGCCTGCTGCGTGCGCTGCGTCGTCTCCGGCGCAGGAGCACCGTTGACGGTGGCGGCCTGGCCGGCGGCGGGCTGCGTCTGCAGGTCCCGGATCTGCTGCTGCAACTGGTCGATCTGCTGCTGAGTCGGCGGAACGGCCGGCGGGGCCGGCTGGGCCGGCAGCGCGGCGGTGGCCTTCCCCTTGTCCGCCTCGGCGTCCTCGCCGTGCAGGTCCTGGACCTCGGCCTTCAGGATCCGCATGGACTTCCCAAGCGACCGGGCGGCGTCGGGCAGCTTCCTGGCGCCGAAAAACACGATGAACACCACCGCGATGATGAGCACTTTCCACGGGCTGTCGAACAGGTCCATAATTTCTGCCCTCTTCAGCGGGAGGCGCGTTCCCGCGCGCTGGGTCAACTACCAGAGGGAGTCTACACCGCCACGACTTATGTGTATTGGGCCAGCGCGGCCATAGCGTCCTCCCTGATCAGGGCGGCGAGTTCCGGTGGCGAGACGATCCGGCCTTCCTCCCCCAGTCGCAGCGCGAGCCGCTGGACCCACTGGGTGTCCGGGGTCCGCAGGGTCACCCGCAGCCTGCCGTCACCCAGTTCGGTCACGTCTTCGCACGGGTAGTACTCGGCGACCCAGCGCCCGTACGCGGACAGCTCGACGACCACGGTCACGTCGTCGGCCGAGGGCCGGAACAGGCCTTGGTCCACGTCGACCGGCTTCGCCTCGGCCGGGACTTCCGCCGCCACATCGAGCACGTCGATGCCGAGCATCCGGTCGAGCCGGAACAACCGGACGGCCTCGGCCCGGCGGCACCACCCTTCCAGGTACGTCCGTCCCTCCACGACCAGCAGCCGCATCGGATCGACGTCCCGCTCGGTGGCCTCGTCACGGCCGGGCACGTAATACGACAGGTGCAACCGTCGGCCCCGTCCCAGCGCGTCGCTTACCGTAGCTAGAACAGCACGTTCCGCTACTCGGTCGACCTGGATGGCCACCTGGGCGCTCGGGGCCGCCGCCTCGCCGGCCGCCGCCTCCAGCTTCGCGATCGTGCGGCTGAGCGCCGACCGGTCGGCCGGGCCGGTATCCGCGGCCGCGTGCGCCACCTCGGCCAGCATCCGCAACCCCACCAGCAGGGCGCTCGCCTCGTCCACCCCGAGGCGGAGCGGGCGGTCCATCGACTCGGCCTGGCTGACCACGATCTCCCCGCCCTCGTAGGACAGGTCGATCGGGCAGTACGGGTCGGGCGAGCGCAGCTCCACGCACCAGAGCAGGTTGAGATCGTCGACGAGTTCGCGCTCACTGACCCCGAAAGTGGTGGCTGTCTCGGCCAGCCCGACCACCTTCCGGCTGACCACGTACGGCACCAGGGCCAGCAGCCGCTGGAGCCGGTCAGTGCTATGGCTCGGCCGGGGGGGCCGGGACGGCCGGCCGCTCACGCCAGCGCTCCCTTCAGCTGGGTCATCACGGCTTCCCGCAGGTCGGCCGGCTCGACCGCGATCACGTCCGTGCCGAACGACGCGATGTGCTCAGCGAACCAGCCCACATCGGAGAAAGGAGCCTCGACCACGTCCCAGCCGCCAGATCCGGCGGAGCCGGAAGGGCCGCCAGATCCGGCGGAGCCGGAAGAGCCAGCAGATCCGGCGGAGCCGGAAGAGCCAGCAGATCCGGCGGAGCCGGAAGAGCCAGCAGAGTCCGGCCGCACGCTGCTCGCATACCGCCTGATGCCGTGGCCTGCGCCGCGTCGCACCCGCAGCACCGCCGACCGCTGCGGCGGCGGATGGGAGTCCCACTGGCGGACCGTCTCCCGCACGTCGGTCCCCTCCGGCACCGTGACGGAGCCGGGTGGACCGCTCAACTCCACCGGCCCCTCGATACGGCTGAGCCGGAACACCCGCACCGCCTCGCGGCCGGTGTCGTGACCAGCGACATACCAGCGGCCGTGCCGGTTCACCACGCCCCAGGGCTGCAGGCGCCGGCGTTGCGCCTCGCTGCGCCCGGCGGCGCGGTAGTCGAAGCTGACTGGCCGGCGATCCCGGACCGCCTCCCAGAGCGGGCCGAACGCTGCCTCCCCGGCCCGGAGCCTGGGCTCGATGCCCGGCTGCATGGTCTCCTCGGCGTCCACCCCCGCGGCGCGCAGCTTGAGCAGCGCGCCCGCCGCCGCACCGGCCAGCTCGGCCTGCCGCCAGACCCGTGCGGCCAGGGCGAGCACGGCGGCCTCGTCCGGCTCCAGGCGGATTTCCGGCAGAACGTAGGCCTGCCGCGGGATCCGGTAGCCAGCTTCTTCGTCGAACCGGGGAATTCGCGCCGGTCTCCAGCGGGATGCCGAGCTCCCTGAGTTCTTCCTTGTCGCGCTCGAACATCCGCTTGAACGCGTCGAAAGATTCCGGGTAGCCCGGCACCGCGGCACGGATCTGGGTGGCCGTCAGATAGCGCTCGCTGGACAACAGGCAGACCACGAGGCTCAGGAGGCGTTCGGTCTTACGTCGTGACATCGCAGTCCTTCGCCGCTACAGCCCGGCACGCCCGGGTTGGTCCGGGCCGCGTTCTATGTTCTTATGCCCAGGGTCCGCTGGCCGCCCCGGGCTGGCCCTGTGATGACGCTACCCTGCGGGAGTGATCAGGTGGCGCAGTGGTGAGGTTTCGGTGCTGCGGCGTGAGTGGCGGGGTGCGGTCGAGCTCGACGTGACCATGGACGGGGAGACGGTGCGGGCCCTCGCTTACCCGGAACTGACCGGCCGGCCCGAGCCCGGCGACCGGGTGCTGCTCAATACGACCGCGCTCGCTCTTGGCCTCGGCACCGGCGGTTACGCGCTGGTGGTGGCCGTTCCCGATCGGCTGCCCGCTGACCCAGCGGGCCCCGGCCATCTGGTCAAGGCCCGGTACACGCCGATGCAGGCGACCGTGCTCGGCGTGGACGAGCAGGGCTCGCCCCATCACGACATGCTGCGGGATGCCGACGACCTCGGCGGGATGCCCGTGGTGGTGGCGGACTTGCACTCGGCGCTGCCCGCCGTGCTGGCCGCCCTGCCACGGTCCGTCCGGGTGGCCTACGTCATGCTCGACGGCGGGGCGCTGCCCGCGTGGTTCTCCCGGACCGCGGCCGCCCTGCGCGACGCCCACTGGCTGGCCGCCACCGTAACCGTCGGCCAGGCGTTCGGCGGCGATCTCGAGGCGGTCACCGTCCACACGGGGCTGCTCGCCGCCCGGCACGTGCTCGGCGCGGACGTGGCGATCGTCGCGCAGGGTCCTGGCAACCTGGGCACCGGGACCCGGTGGGGATTCTCGGGCGTGGCGTCCGGCGAGGCGGTCAACGCGGCGGCGGTGCTCGGCGGCAGGCCGGTGGCCTCGCTCCGGATCAGCGCGGCCGATCCGAGGGAACGTCACCGCGGCGTATCTCACCACAGCCTGACGTCTTACGGGCGGGTGGCCCTAGCCCGGGCGGACGTGGTGGTTCCCGACCTGCCCGGCGAGTTCGGCGCGCAGGTGGCCGCGCAGGCCGCCACCCTGGCCGGCCAGCACCGCCTCGTCCGGGTCAGCGTCGAGGGGCTGGAGGAAACGCTGCGCACCTGCCCGGTGCGGCTGTCCACGATGGGCCGGGGCCTGGACGAGGACCTCGCCTATTTCCTGGCCGCCGCGGCGGCTGGCCGGCACGCCGCGGGCCTGATCGGCGAGGCCAGCCGGAAAGCGACCGGGCCGCCGGGCCACAATGGGTCCTGACCATTACCGGTAACGGCGAATCAGGAGTTGCTCATGCGGATCGCGGCCCGCGCGCGTGTATGCGCGGACCCCCGGGATGCGGAAGGAAGACGGCTTCCGGCCGACCAGCAAGGCGTTCCGCTGGCTAAAGACGTGTGGATGCTCGGCATCGGCCTGGGCCTGGTAATCGACGCGCTCACCGAGCCTGCCTCGGCCTAGCTGGGGCTGACCGCGCCGGCGATGTCCACGACGAAGACCAGGGTGTCGGTGCCCTTGACGCCCGCGCTGGCGTTACCGCTCGTCCCGTAGCCGTCAACGGGCGGGATGGCCAGCAGGACCCGGCTGCCCACCGTCTGGCCGATCAGGCCTGTGTCCCAGCCCGGGATGACCTGGCTCGGGGTGGCGCCGATGGTGAAGCCGAAGGGCTGGCCGTTGGTCCAGGACGAGTTGAAGACCTTGCCGGTCCGCCAGATCACGCCGACGTACTGGGCAACCACCGTCTGGCCCTTGGTGACGGCCGGCCCTGACCCCTTGATCAGCACCTTGGTGACGAGCGTGGATGGCGGCTTGGCCGACGTGGGAATCTTGATCACCGGGGCGCTGCCGGCCGTGGCCGTGACCGTCGGCAGCGCGCCGCCGCCGTCGGAGACCTGCGGCCCGGACGCGGCCGCTGTGGCCGCGAATTTCTTGATCATATCTACAACGAAAACCAGCGTGTCGGTGCCCTTGACGCCGGCCTGCGGGTTACCAGCCTTGCCGTAACCGTCGGCGGGCGGAATGACCGCGAGGATCCGGCTGCCTATCTTCTTGCCCCGCAGCGCGGTCTCCAGGCCGGGCAGCAACCGCCCGGTGAACAGCGCCGGGCTCTTCGTCTGGTACGTGCTCTGCTCGAGCTTGTGCGTCGTGCCGCTCCAGAGGTAGACGGCGTAGTCGCCGACGAACGCGTCGGTCTTGCCCAGTGCCGGGCCCTTGCCCTGGATCAGCGTCTGGACCTTGAGGCTGTTAGTCGCCTTCTGGGCCGGGATCGTGATGGCCGCGGACTTACCGAAAGTGCCGGTCACCGATACAGCTGGGGTGCTGGGGGAAGATCCGCATCCGACCAGGGCCACCGTGGCCAGTAGCGGAATGGAAAGCAGAACGGTAAAACGTCGCATGAGCAGCCCTTGTCATCTCCGGCGGTAAGCCCCGCCAGCCTACCGGCATCAACTGACTACCGCGGGCGAAGAAGCCATGCGCCCGGGGAAATCGCAAGAGGGCCCTCAACCAAGCCTGGCGAGCAGGTTCTGGTGCCAGACCAGGACCTTGTACCCGGCGGCTTGATAGGTCCGTGCGGGCGGCCCGAACACGATCGTGGCCTGGGCCGCGGTGGGGCCACCGCAGGAGCCGGACCCGCCGATCACGAGGAAATTCACGTACCGGCGCGCTGGGTCATACCAGGATGCCTGCGACTCCCATCGTCCGCCGGTGAACCCTCCGCTCGTGCCGCACACCGGGCTGACCTGGACACGGCCCTGGCTAGAGAGGGTGGTCACGCCCGCCTGCCAGTAGGCCGCCAGGCCATCGTGGAAGTGCCGCGCGACCAGCCAGTCGGCGAGTTGCTGGTAAGGAGAGGGGCCGGCGGCTGCACCACCTCCTGCCCCAGGATGGCCGCGTAGCCCAGCAGCCCGGCCAGCAGCAGCGGGATCAGGCGGGCGGCGGCCAGCCGGGCACTGAGAAGCCGCGCCGCGAGCACCGCGCCGAACGCGAGGACGGGGGCGATCTCCCGTGCGCTCAGGATATTGACCAGCCGCGTGCTCAGCAGGAACCCGGCCAGGTTGATGACCAAGCCGGCCACGAGGAGCGCGCTGACGAGGTCGCTGTCACGGAAGAACCCCCGGGCCGCGATCCAGACCGCCCAGGCGACGAGGGCGACGCTGGCCAGGTGGACGAGCGCCTCCACCGTCGTCACCGACCGGAACGGCTGGCCGGAGAAATCGGCCCCGAACAGCAGCAGGACCGTCTCTGGCCCGGCCCACATGTGACTGGTCAGCGCGGCCGGATCAGCGAAACTGGCACCCACCCCCTGCACCCGGTAGCCGCCGGCCGACCGCAGCAGGTCCGCCAGCACCCTCGCGGCGCCGACCGAGGCTAGCGCCGCCGCGCCGAGGCAGAGCGGGTACCACTGCGACGACCAGGACTGCCGCTGCTGGACGGCGCCCTGGTAGGCGCGGATGGCGCTGACCAGCAGCAGCGGAACGATCCCTATATAAAGCACGAGTGCGTCCGCGACCAGGGCCCAGCCCAGCAGGGCGGCGATAATGACCGGCACGTACCAGCGCGGCCTGGCCCGGTCCAGGATCAGCCACGCCACCAGCACCGGCACCACGGTCCCCACGTGATCAGGCGAGAGCATCAGGGTGTAGACCCCGTTGCCGAGCTGCGGGGCGAGCATGATGCCGGCGGCGATCCCGGCCCGGATGAGCCCGGCCCGCCCGGTCGCCCGGCCCTTGGCCAGCAGCGCCGCGACCAGCACCAGCAGCGTGTAGGTCACCGCCGCCGCGACGTGCACCACGTCGGCGTGCAAGCCGATGGCCAGTTCGACCAGCATGTACTCGGGCAGCTCGGTGGTGTAAAACGAGACGTCCGACAGCATCCAGCCGTGCAGCAGCGGGTTGCCATGCAGCATGTCCCACGCCTGCAGCGCGTTACTGGCCCCATCGGAATTGATCAAAGCGGTCTGTGACAGCCGCAGATAGCACACAAACAAAATCAGCCCGGCCATGGCGGCGGCCGTTACGGCCGCCCAGCGGGGCGGCCAGGCGCCGGGCGGCCGGCGCCTGGCGCGGTGCGATACCGGGCGCTGTCTCCCCCGCGGCCTTGCTCAGCACGTCCGTCAGCTAAGCCTGGCGAGCAGGTTCTCGGGCCAGACCAGGACCTTGAATTCGCCGACCTGATAGGTCTGCGCGGGCGGCCCGAACACGGCTTTGGCCTGGGCCTCGGAGGGGTTGCCGCAGGAGCCGATGCCGCCGATCACGAGGAAATTCGCGTACCGGCGCGCTGGATCGTACCAGGAGGTATTTATCTCCCACGGGTCCAGGGCGAGCCGTCGGCCGGTACCGCACACCGGGCTGACCTGAACGCGGCCCCGGCTGGACAGCGTGGTTACGCTCGCCTGCCAGTAGCCCGCCAGGCCATCGTGGAAGTGCCGCGCGACCAGCCAGTCGGCGAGTTGCTGGGCAGGATTCGGGGCGGGCCGCGCCGTCACCTCCTGCCCCAGGATGGCCGCGTAGCCCAGCAGTCCCACGAGCAGCAGCGGGATCAGGCGGGCGGCGGCCAGCCGGGCACTGAGAAGCCGCGCCGCGAGCACCGCGCCAAGCGGGAGGACCGCCGCGATCTCGCGAGCGCTGCTGATATTGACCACGCGCGTGCTGACCAGGAACCCGGTCAGGTTGATGACCAAGCCAACGGCGAGGAGCGCGTTGACGAGATCGCTGTCACGGAAGAACCCCCGGGCCGCGATCCAGACCGCCCAGACCGCGAGGACGACGCTGGCCAGGTGGACGAGCGCCTCCACCGTCGTCACCGACCGGAACGGCTGGCCGAGGAAGTCGGCCCCGAACAGCACCAGGACCGTCTCCACCCAGGTCCACACGTGACTGGTCAGCTGGGCTGGATCAGCGAAGCTGCCAATCACCGGGTGCACCCGGTAGCCGCCGGCCGAGCGCAGGAGGTCCTCCATCGCGGCTGCGGCGGCCACTGCGGCTAGCGCCGCCGCGCCGAGGCAGAGCGGGTACCACTGCGACGACCAGGACTGCCGCTGCTGGACGGCGCCCTGGTAGGCGCGGATGGCGCTGACCAGCAGCAGCGGAACGATCCCTATATAAAGCACGAGTGCGTCCGCGACCAGGGCCCAGCCCGCCACGGCGGCGATAATGACCGGCACGTACCAGCGCGGCCTGGCCCGGTCCAGGATCAGCCACGCCACCAGCACCGGCACCACGGTCCCCACGTGATCAGGCGAGAGCATCAGGGTGTAGACCCCGTTGCCGAGCTGCGGGGCGAGCATGATGCCGGCGGCGATCCCGGCCCGGATGAGCCCGGCCCGCCCGGTCGCCCGGCCCTTGGCCAGCAGCGCCGCGACCAGCACCAGCAGCGTGTAGGTCACCGCCGCCGCGACGTGCACCACGTCGGCGTGCAAGCCGATGGCCAGTTCGACCAGCATGTACTCGGGCAGCTCGGTGGTGTAAAACGAGACGTCCGACAGCATCCAGCCGTGCAGCAGCGGGTTGCCATGCAGCATGTCCCACGCCTGCAGCGCGTTACTGGCCCCATCGGAATTGACGACCACGGTCCGCGACAGCCGCCAGTAGCACACGAACAGGATCAGCCCGGCCATAGTCCAGCCCGTTACGGCCGCCCACCGGGGCGCGGCGCGCTCGGCCACCGCCCGCAGCTGGCGCAGCGCGGTACCAGGGGGTGTATCCCCCGCCTGGTCCGGCTTAACGCGCTGCCAGACGGACATGGGCCCCTCCCTGTGACCGCGGCCCCGTCGTTCCGCTCAGATCGTGCCGGCCTCAACGGCCTGGGCGATCCACGGGATCACCGTGTCGAGCATCGCGTCCAAGCTGGTCGTCGCCTCAAAGCCGAGCAGCCGCTTGGCCTTCTCGGTCGAGGGGATCCGCCGCTGGACGTCATGGGCGAACGGCTCGTCATGGACGAGGCGCAGCGGCACGCCTGGGCCCTTGACCTTCCGCCAGATCAGGTCGGCGAGCTCGCGCACCGTCGTGCTCTCCGCCGTGGACAGGTTGAAATCCTCGTTGGTCGCGGCCGGATGCTCCATCGCGGTGACAATCCCGCGGGCCAGGTCGGCGCCGTAGGTGTAGTGCCGGATCTGCTCCCCCGAACCCAGGATGTGCAGCGGGTCCTGGCCCTTGAGCACCTTCTGCACGAGATCGGGGACGACGTGGCTCATGGCCAGCTTCACGTTCCCGGACAGGATGTCCTCATCGCCGAGGGCCCTGCTCTCGCCGATGCCGACGCAGTTGAACGGCCGCACCAAGGTGAAGGGAAGCTGGTACTGGTCCCACGCGGCCCGGGCGAAGTACTCCACCGCCAGTTTCTGGAATCCGTAGGAGGACACCGGCGGGGGGATCTCGCGCTCCTGGCCCTCATAGGAAGGCCAGGAGTCCGCGCTCTCGAAGATCATCGAGGATGACAGGTAGGTGACCTTGCGCAGCTTTCCGCCGCGGTGCGCACTGATAGCCGCGTCGCACGATGCGGCGGTGATCCGCTCGTTGGTGGCCAGCAGGTCGTAGGCGTACGTGTGGAAGTACGAGATCCCGCCGATCATGGCCGCGCCGACGATGAAGTGGTCACAATCCGCCAGCAGGCTGGTGAGCAGCTCACTGTCCCGGGCATCGCCTTCGACCAGGCGGTACGCCGGATGGTCGTCGTAGGACTTGCGGACCTGACCGTATTTGGAGAAGTTGTCCACGCCCGTGACGGCGTAGCCGCGGTCAAGCAGCTCCTCTACGACGTAGCCGCCGATAAAACCGGCTGACCCGGTGACCAGCACCTTCTCCATCACACTCGCCTTTCCGGATGTTCGGGTGAGCCGCCCGTCCGTGCTCTGATCTCGTCCGCGGCCAGCCGCGGCCCGAACGAGAAGCGGTACCAGCGGAGATACTTCGGAATCCACCGGGCAACATGGAAGTTCGACATGCCCGCCTGCCGGTCCAGCCAGATGGTGGGGATCTCAGCCACGGGCTGGCGCAGCCGCCTGGCTTTCGCCGTCAGCTCGATGCCGATCTCGAAACCGTCCCTGGAGTCGATGCCGACTTCCCTGATGAACTCCGTCGAGTACGCCTTGAACGAATTGGTGGCGTCCCTGGTTCCGACGTGCGCAAGGAGGTGCAGCGACCGCCCCGCCAGACGGGAGACCAGCCCTTTCAGCACCGGCCCGCCAACCTGCTGGCCACCCGCCATGTACCGGGATGCCGCGGCGACGGCCACACCGCGCTCGATCAGGCGGGTCAGGTCGTCGATCTGCCTCGAGTCGTCACAGCCATCGGCCATGGTCACGACGGCCACCGGCGCCGCGGCCGCGTCGATGCCAAAGCGCATGGCGTTGGCCAGGCCCGGGGCCGTAGGTGTTGACCAGGTAGCGAAGGCGGGATTCCTTCTGCGCGTACTCGGACACCACGGGCACGGTGGTGTCATTCTCGCTGTCCACCACGATCAGCACCTCGCAGGGGAGCTTGACCGACTCGAACAGCCGGTCCAGCACGGGGACGACAAGCTCCCCCTCGTTGTAGGCGGGGATGATGACCGAAACCCGGGCGTCGGCGACGGTCATATCAGCACGCCCTTGCCCAGAACGTTCCAGATGTCCGCGACCGGTTTGGCGGTTTCCAGGTCGCGGTAATCCGGGTGGGCGGCCCCGATGACGAGCAAGTCCGCCGTGGCCAGGACCTCGTCAAGGGGCAGCAGACTTGAATCCGTGGTGACGTAGGGGTCGGTGCAGACCACGGCCGCGGCCTTGAAGGCCAGGATCCGCTTGAGCTTGTAGGAGAGGCTGGAGCGGATGTCGTCGGACGAGGCCTTGAACGCCATGCCCAGGATGCCTACCGTCATCGAGCGCAGATCGAATCGCTGCTCCAGGCGGTGCACCAGGTACAGCGGCAGGCCCTCATTGATGGTCATCGCGGTGTGCCCGAGCGCGAAGTTATTGTTGTTGTACGCGGCCAGCTGCATCGTGTCCTTGAACAGGCACGGCCCGGCCGCGAAGCCCGGGCCGGGCATGTCGGCGGCCCTCGGGTAGTCGGCGGCCAATCCCTGGCGGATGCGCTCGAAATCGAGGCCCCGGTCGTTGGCCATCATGTACAGCTGGTTCGTAGTGGCGAACTTGATGTACCGCCATACGTTGGTGAACAGCTTGGCGAGCTCCGCCTCTTCCGGCGACATCAGGACGATCTTGTCGGTGAGCCGCCGGAACAGCGCGCTGGCCCGCTCAGCGCCGCGCACGGTCCGGCTCGACACGATCTGCGGAAGCTCGTAAAGCTCCGTCATGGCCTTGCCCTCGGCGATCCGTTCCGGGCAGAACGCCACATCCATCGCGATCCCGAGACCCGCGACCATTTTCTCCACCAGCGCGGTCACGCCCGGGTAGACGGTGCTGCGCAAAACGAGCAGCTGACCGTCGGTCAGGTAGCGGGAACAGCCCTCGAGTGCCCGCGGGATCGCGGACTGATCAGGGTTGAGGTGCTCGTCCACCGGCGTGCCGATCACCACGATGACGTGCTCGGCACTAGCCACGATCGCCGGATCGGCGGTTGCCTCGAGCCGCCCCTCGGCGATCACCCGCTTGAGCGCCGGGGCGGCGTCCGGCTCGGCGAACGGCATCTGGGCCGCGTTGACCAGGTCAACGGCTGTCGCGCTGACGTCATAGATGGCCACAGTTGCCCCGCGGTCCGCGAAGGCGATCGCCAGCGGCAGGCCGACATGGCCGCACCCGCCGATGACGACTACATCACGGCTATATCGGCTGGCGGGGAGCGATTCAGTCACCGCGAAGAACCTCCGGGTCAGCGGCAGAACGGGAACCAGCGTACGGCCAGGTAACCCGGGCGTAGGGCCGGGGGTAAACCAGGCGCACAGCCGGGTAGACCAGCATCCTAGCCATTGGCGCGAGTATCTGCGCCCGGCCGGGGCTGGCTGTCCGTAATGGCCCCAGCCGGGTCCAACCAGGCTCATTAATAACTAAAGACCGAGCAAAAACCCAGTGTATGCGGCCTAAAACTGTTAAGCAGCGCTTCGGTCCACGTTGCCTTACATTCCCGCTATCAGTTTTTCGACTCGTTCGTCAACCGACCGGAACGGGTCCTTGCACAGGACAGTGCGCTGCGCCTGGTCGTTGAGCTTGAGGTGGACCCAGTCTACCGTGAAGTCGCGTCGCCTCTCCTGGGCGCGCCGGATGAACTCCCCGCGCAGCCGGGCCCTCGTGGTCTGCGGCGGGACCGACTTCGCCTCGAAGATATCGAGGTCCCGGGCGACCCGGGCGACGGCGCCGCGCCGCTGGAGCAGGTAGTACAGGCCCCGGCCGCGGTGCACGTCGTGATAGGCGAGGTCGAGCTGGGCGACCCGGGGCGAGGAGAGCGGCAGGTCGTGCTTGGCCCGGTAGCGCTCGATCAGCTGGAACTTGGTGACCCAGTCGATCTCCCGGTCGAACCAGGCTCAAGTCGCCGGTGTCCACCGCCCGCAGCGCTCGCTCCCAGAGGTCGAGCACCCGCTCCGTGGTGGCGTCCGCCCCGCGCCGGTCAACGAAGTCCCTGGCTTTGCTGAGGTACTCGCGCTGGATGTCGAGCGCGCTCGCTTCCCGGCCGTTCGCGAGCCGTACCCGGCGGCGGCCCGTCATGTCGTGGCTGACGTCCCTGATCGCCCTGATCGGGTTCTCCAGGGTCAGGTCGCGCATGACCACGCCGGCCTCAACCATCCGCAGCACCAGGTCGGTGGCGCCCACCTTGAGCAGCATGGTCGTCTCGCTCATGTTCGAGTCACCGACGATCACGTGCAGCCGCCGGAACCGCTCAGCATCGGCGTGCGGCTCATCCCTGGTGTTGATGATCGGCCTGGACCTGGTGGTCGCGGACGACACGCCCTCCCAGATGTGCTCGGCCCGCTGGCTCACGCAGTACACCGCGCCGCGCGGGGTCTGCAGGACCTTGCCCGCGCCGCAGATCACCTGCCGGGTGACCAGGAACGGGATCAGGATGTCGGCCAGCCTGCCGAACTCGCCGTGCCGGCCCACCAGGTAGTTCTCGTGGCAGCCGTAAGAGTTGCCGGCCGAGTCGGTGTTGTTCTTGAACAGGTAGATGTCCCCGGCGATGCCCTCCTCGCGGAGCCGCCGGTCGGCGTCCACGAGGAGCCCCTCCAGGATCCGCTCCCCCGCCTTGTCGTGCACCACCAGGTCCACGATGTTGTCGCATTCCGGCGTGGCGTATTCCGGGTGGCTGCCGACGTCCAGGTACAGCCGCGCACCGTTGCGCAGGAAGACATTGCTGCTCCTGCCCCACGAGACCACCCGGCGAAACAGGTACCTGGCCACCTCGTCCGGCGATAGCCGCCGGCTACCGCGGAACGTGCAGGTGACCCCGTACTCGTTCTCGAGACCGAAGATTCGTCTGTCCATGGGTGCTCACCAGACCCTATGCGACTGATGGCGCCTGGTCACCATTCGACGGCGATGTACTTGGTCTCGGTGAACTCCAGCAGGCCGTCGTGCCCGCCTTCACGGCCCAGGCCGGACTGCTTGACCCCGCCGAACGGCGCGGCGGGATCGGACACGACGCCGCGGTTGATGCCGATCATGCCGGCCTCCAGGGCCTCCGCCACCCGCAGGGCCCGGCGCAGGTCACTCGTGTAGACATAGGACACCAGCCCGTACTCGGTGTCGTTGGCCCAGCGGACCGCGTCGGACTCATCAGTGAACCGGACGATGGGCGCAACCGGGCCGAAGATCTCCTCATGCAGGATGCCGGCGCCGGACGGGACTTGATCCAGCACGGTCGGCTCGTAGAAGTAACCGGGACGATCCGGGACGGCGCCGCCGGTGACCACCTTGCTGCCCGCGGCCACGGCTTCGTCCACCAGGCTGGCCACCTTGGACCGGGTGTCCTCGTTGACCAGCGGGCCCAGCTCGGTACCCTCCTCCAGGCCGGGGCCGACCTTCAGCGCGGCCAGTCGGGCGGCGAAGGCCGAGGTGAACTCGTCGGCCACCGCCTCGTGCACGTAGAACCGGTTGGCCGCGGTGCATGCCTCGCCGCCGTTGCGCATCTTGGCCACGAAGGCACCGTCCAGCGCCGCCTTGATGTCCGCATCTTCGAAGATCAGGAAGGGCGCGTTGCCGCCCAGTTCCATCGAGCAGTTGATCACCTGGTCCGCGGCCGCCTTCAGCAGCACCCGGCCGACCTCGGTGGACCCGGTGAAGGACAGCTTGCGCACCCGCGGGTCGCGGAGCACGGCGCCGCTGAACCGGCTGGCCGAAGAGGTGGTCACCACGTTGACCACGCCGTCTGGCACCCCGGCCTCGCGCAGGATGTCCGCCACCACCAGCGCGGTCAGCGGGGTCTCCTTGGCTGGCTTGAGCACCACCGTGCAGCCCGCCGCCAGCGCGGGCCCGATCTTCCTGGTGGCCATCGCGGCGGGGAAGTTCCACGGGGTGATGAGGACGCTGACGCCAACGGGCTGCCGTTGCACCAGGATCCGGTTGGCCCCGGACGGAGCCGTCATCAACGCGCCCTCCAGTCGCACCGCCTCCTCGGCGTACCAGCGGAAGAATTCGGCCGAGTAGGTGGCCTCACCACGCGCGTCCGGCAGGGCCTTGCCATTTTCCAGCACCATCAGCCGGGCGATGGCCTCGGACCGCTCCATCATCAGCGCCCAGGCCCGGCGCAGGCACTCGCCCCGCTCCCGGGGCGGGGTCGCGGCCCAGCCCGGGAGGGCCGCATGCGCGGCGCTGACCGCATCGAGGGCGTCCTCGGCGGTAGCGTCGGCCACCTCCGCGATGATCTCGCCGGTGGCCGGGTCGGTAACGCCGATCAGCCCGCCGTTCCGGCCCTTGGTCCACTCGCCGCCGATGAACAGCCCCGTGGGCACATCGATACCGGTAATGGCGGCCAGGTCTGCCGTTGTGCCGGTCACTCGTCCTCCAGGGTCTTCCGGACGGTCTCCGTGATCCGCGCCACCGAGGGCAGCACGTGATCTTCGAGCGCGTCGGCGGCGGGCAGCGGGATGTGCGGGGTGGTGATCCGGACCGTCGGCCCGCGCAGCGCGCCGAAGCACTCCTCCGTGACGATGGAGACGATCTCAGCTCCCCATCCGCAGAGCCGGGGGTTCTCCTCGACCGTGAACAGCCGGCCCGTCTTCGCCACCTCCGCGAGAATGGTCTGGGTGTCGAGCGGTACCAGGCAGCGCACATCAACGACACTACAGCGGATCCCGTGATCGGCGGCCAGCCGCCCGGCGGCCTCGACGGCTCGCGGGACCATCGCGGCCAGGGCGACGATCGTCGCGTCCGTGCCCTCGGTCAGCACGGAGGCCTGGCCGAGCGGCTCGATGATTTCCTCGTCATCGCCGATCTCGCCCTTGACCGCGTAGAGCGACTTCTGCTCGAAGAACACGACCGGGTCCGGATCGCGGATCGCGGCCGCGAGCAGCCCCACGACATCGCGGGCGTTGGACGGCGCGACGACCTTGAGGCCGGGAACCGCCATCGCCCAGTTCTCCACGGACTGCGAATGCTGCGCGCCGAAGCGCACCCCCGCGCCGTTGGCGCAGCGGATGACGAGCGGGAACGTGACCTGGCCGTCCGACATGTACCGGCTCTTGGCGATCTCGTTGGCGATCAGGTCCCAGCAGACCGCGAAGAAGTCACTGAACATGATCTCGGCGACCGGGCGCAGGCCGGTCATGGCGGCACCCATGGCCGCGCCGAGGATGGCCTGCTCGCTGATGGGGGTGTCGCGTACCCGCAGCGGCCCGAACTCGTCGAACAGGCCCACCGTCGCCTTGAACACCCCACCGGCCGCGGCCACGTCCTCGCCGAGGAAGACGACTCGGTCGTCCCGCCGCATTTCCTGCGCGATGGCCCGGGCCACCGCCTCGCGATACGTGATGACGGTCATAGGATGACCGCCAGCACGGTCGCCACAGGAACGGTCTCGCCCTCGGCCACCTTGATCTCGGCCAGCACCCCGCTGACCGGGGCGGGGATGTCGGTGTCCACCTTGTCGGTGCCGATCTCCAGCAGCGGCTCCCCCTCGGTCACCTGGTCACCGGCGGCCTTGTGCCAGACGTTGACGGTGCCCTCGTCCACCGTCTCGCCCATCCTCGGCATCACCACATCTGTACTCATTAATTCCTCCACCCGCTGCTGCCGTCGCTCCATACGTTGGTCGAGGCGAGTTCGAGCCTGGGCTCGGGCCCGGCTTTCGCTGCTTCTGTCGCCAGGTCGACGGCTTCCTTGGCGTGAGCGTCGATGCCGTCGAGCACCGCCTCATCCACCCCTCGCTCCAGCAGGACCTTCCGGTAGGCCGGGATGGGGTCCCTGGCCATCCACTCTCGCACCTCATCGGCAGGCCGGTACTTGCCGGGGTCGGCCCGGGAATGACCGCCGTGCCGGTAGGTGAGCGCCTCGATCAGCGAGGGCCCGGCGCCCTGACGGGCCCGGTCGATCGCGGCCCCGGCCATGTCGTAGACCGCCTCGACATCGTTGCCGTCCACCACCAGCGAGCTGAGCCCGTACGATGCGGCCCGGTCCGCCGCCGGGCGCTTCACCGCGGTCACCGACTCGATCGGCGTGTACTCCATGTACCCGTTGTTCTCGCAGACGAAGACCACCGGCAGGGACCACACGGCGGCCAGGTTGAGCGCCTCATGGAAGGCCCCGATGTTGGTGGTGCCATCGCCGAAGAAGCAGACCGTGACCTGCCCGCTGCCCCGGTACTGCGCCGACCACGCGCTGCCGTTCGCGATCACGAGCTGCGCCCCGATGATCGCGTACGAGCCGAGCACCCCCCGGGACACATCCAGCAGGTGCATCGAGCCGCCCTTGCCGTGCATCAGGCCGTTCTCCCGGCCCAGCAGTTCGGCCATGACCGGGGTCATGGGGGTGCCCCGGGCCAGCACGTGCGCGTGCCCGCGGTAGGTGACGAACGTGTAGTCGTCGGGACGCATCGCCTTCGCCACGCCGGCCGCGATCGCTTCCTGTCCCGTCCCCAGATGCGTGGTCCCCTTGACCAGGTTCTGCAGGAAAAGGTCGTAAGCGCGCTTCTCGAACAGCCGGATCTCGGTCATCATCCGGTACAGGTCGAGTGCGATTACCTCATCCATGGCACCTCGCCGCTCCGTAGTGGGTGGTCAGTAGGGGTTGGTGACGAACAATTCCTTGGACGGGAACTTCGTGATGATCTCCACGCCGTCCCCGGTCACCACGACCTCCTCCTCGAGCCGGGCGGCGGAGACACCGTCGGTGGCCGGGCAGTAGGTCTCCAGCGCGAAGACCATGCCTTCCTGGATCTCCATCGGCGCATCCAGCGAGGTAAGCCGGCTGATGATCGGCCGCTCGTGCAGGGCGAGCCCTAGCCCGTGGCCGAACTGGAGGCCGAAGGCGGTCTTCTCGTCGGCCAGGCCGATCTCCTCCGCGGTCGGCCAGAGCTGGGCCACCTGATCGGTCAACACGCCTGGCTTGATGGCGGCGAGAGCACTTTCCATCCACTCACGGGCCCGGGCGTACGCGTCACGCTGGGCCGGGGTGGAACTGCCGACGCTGAACGTTCGGTAATAGCAGGTCCGGTAGCCGTTGAAGGAATGCATGATGTCGAAGAACGCCTGGTCGCCGGGCCTGATCATGCGGTCGGAGAAATTGTGCGGATGCGGGTTGCATCGCTCGCCGGACACCGCGTTGATCGACTCCACGTCGTCCGAGCCCATCTCATACAGCCGCTTGTTGGCCAGAGCAACGATCTCGTTCTCCCGCACTCCCGGCTTCAGGGCGTCGGTGATGTCCTGGTAGACGCCGTCCACCATGGCGGCCGCGGTCAACAGCAGGGTGATCTCGTCGCGGGACTTCGCCTGCCGCGCGTCCAGCATCACCTGCTGGCCGTCGCGGACGTCAATACCCTGCCCCTGCAACTCGAAGAACATGGGTATCTCAGCGAAGTCGACGCCGACCGGCTCGCCGGCCACCCCGGTATCGGCCAGGAAGCCCTTGATCTCGGCGACCGCGCGCCGGACCAGGCCGGATTCCGGCGGTGCGGCGCCGCGCATCGTGGTGTAGGAGGCGATGCAGTGCTCCGGCTTCAGCCAGGGGCAGTACATCCGGTGGTGGACCGCCGCCGACCCGAAGTCCCAGAGAAACAGGTCCCCGGTCCGCGTGTACAGCGCGTACCGGCAGAGCTTGTCGCGGGTCCACTCGCCGATCGAAACCCCGGTGAGGTACCGGATGTTGTTGTTGTCGAACACCAGCAGGGCGCCGAGGTCGCTGGCTTCCATCGCCCCCAGGGCCCGGCGCAGCCGGTACTCCCGGAGCCGGGCGAAATCCACCCGCTCCTCAAAGTCAACGTTCATCCGGCCCGGGGCAGGCGCTAGCGGTAGGGACGGAGTAGCCATGGGTCTCCTGACGTCGAAGGCCTGCAATCGTTGGCACGGTGTACAGCATGATTCAACGTATGTACAGTGTGGCTGTCAAGAGCCCCATCATGACATGTCCGGCCACGTGAGGTGGCCAGGAGAGCGGCTGAGGTGGCCGGAGTGTTCGACCCTGGTGTGGAGCTCGGACCGCGGCTTCGCCGTGTCCGGGAGAATCGGGGCCTGTCCGCGCGCGAGCTGGCGCGGCGCATCAGCTGCTCGCCGAGCCTGATCTCGCAGATCGAGCGGGGAATCTCCGCCCCGTCCGTGGGCATGCTGTACGCGCTGGCCAGCGAGCTGAGGACGTCGCTCGACTTCCTGTTCGGGGTGGTCCTGCCCGGTGACGCCGTCTTGATGACCGCGCATGGCGATGGGCATTCCAGCGGGCACGGCGTCGCCGGACCCGGCGTGGTGCAGCGGGCGGGGCAGCGGCGCACGATCGACCTGGCCAGCGGCGTGCGCTGGGAACGGCTCACTCCCGGTCCCGATGACCGGGTGGACTTCCTTGAGGTGATCTACGAGCCCAGCGGGCATTCGACGGACGCCAGGCGCCCGCTGCGCCACGACGGCCAGGAGTACGGCCTTATCACCAGCGGAACGCTCAACGCCAGCGTGGGGTTCGAGAGCTACCAGCTGGGGCCGGGCGACTCGATCGCGTTCGACTCCTCGATTCCGCACGAGTACTGGAACGCCTCGGCCGAGAACGTGCACGCCATCTGGGTGGTGGTGCACGCCCAGCCCGGCCGCGCCTGAGCCCCTAGGGCAGGTTGCCGCCGTCGGGGTCGGTGGGCGTCCCGGGCTCGATGGGAGGCGGCTCGGCGGCCGGCCGCCGCTCACCCGGCTGTGCCTCGGCGAGCAGATCGGCCAGGCGCGGCCCGGTCAGCCGCCGGAAGGTGCGGTGCACCCGGTCACGGGCGAGCACCGCCACCTCCAACTGGCTGGCGTTGATCTCAGAGCGCTCGCCGTTGCCCTCCTGGCCCGAGAGCGCGGCGATGGCGACCCCCAGCGCACCAGCCAGCGGGACGCCGTCCACGTACCGCTCCTTGAGCACCGTCGCCACCTGGTCCGCCTGGCCGCCCATGGCGATGAAACCATGTTCGTCAGCCACCGACCCGTCGAAGGTGATCCGGTACATCTGGTCGGATTCGGCGGTCGCGCCGACCTCGGCGACCACGATCTCGACCTCGAACGGCTTGTTGCTGTCGGTGAAGATCGTGCCGAGCACCTGTGCGTACCAGTTGGCCAGGCCGCGGGCCGTGACGTCGATCCGGTCGTACTGATAGCCGCGCATGTCCGCATAGCGGACTCCGGCGATGCGCAGGTTCTCGTATTCGTTGTACCGGCCTACCGCCGCGAACGCGATCCGGTCATAGATCTCGCTGACCTTGTGCAACGCGCGGGACGGGTTCGGCGCGACGAACAGGATCCCCGCGTCGTACTGGATCACGACGCTGTTGCGGCCACGCGCGATGCCCTTGCGCGCGTAGTCGGCCTTGTCTTTCATCTGCTGTTCTGGCGACACGTAGAACGGCATCGTCACCGCTGGAACCCCTACTCGTGTGGTCGGGCTGGTGGTCTGTCAGGCTGTCAGCCGGTGGGACGGAGGACGTGCGCGGCTGCTAGCCAGTTGACTCGCCGGTTGGGTGGAGCGGCGCGATGGGCCCCCCGGGAGCCCGCATCCGCTCGTCGACGACCGCGCGGGCGTATTCGCCTGCCTCGTCGTCTGGCAGCCGCCGGAAGCCCTCAGCCGTGACCGTGGCCACCACGGGGTAGATGCGCCTGGTCATGTCGGGGCCGCCGGTGGCGGAATCGTCGTCGGCCGCGTCGTAGAGGGCGTGCATGCAGGCCAGCACCGCATCCTGGACCAGCAAGCCGTCCCGGTACAGCTTCTTCAGCGAGCCCTTGGCGAACACCGAGCCCGATCCGATGGAGTGGAACCGGCGTTCCTCGTAGCGTCCCCCGGCGACGTCATAGCTGAAGATCCGGCCCTGGGCCGAGTCCTCGTCAAAGCCGGCGAAGAGCGGCACGACGACCAGACCCTGCATGGCGCCGCCCAGGTTGCCCCGGACGAACGTGGCCAGCCTGTTCGCCTTGCCCTCCAGGGACAGCGTGCGCCCTTCGAGCTTCTCGTAGTGCTCCAGTTCCAGCTGGAACAGCCGCACGAGTTCCAGGCCTATCCCAGCGACGCCGGCGATCCCGACACAGGAGAACTCATCGCTGCGGAAGACCTTCTCGATGTCCCGCTGCGCGATCATGCTGCCCGCGGTGGACCTGCGGTCTCCCGCCATGATCACGCCCTCGTCGTAGGAGAGCGCCACGATCGTTGTGCCATGCGGCAGGTCGGGCGCGGCGGCCGATCCGGCTGCCGCCCGTGCCCCCGCGCCCGGCAGCAGCTCAGGAGCACAGGACGCCAGGAAGTCCGCGAACGATGAGGTTCCAGCGTTCATGCAGGCCGCGGGGAACTGCCCGCCGAAGAAATCAGGGCCCACGGGAATCCTTCCGATAGTGCGCATCCGGTACCTGAACCCGACCCTACTGCCGGGACAGCCCTAGTGCGCACGTGGGCGTCCCGGTGCTGTCAGCCCACGGCGAACCCGCCCGGGGCCGGGGTTACTCGCCGCCCTTTTGAACGTAGGACCGGACGAACTCCTCGGCGTTCTCTTCGAGTACCTCGTCGATCTCGTCGAGAATCGCGTCCACGTCATCGGCCAGCTTCTCCTGGCGCTCCTTGACGTCCTCGTTCCCTGCCGCCGGAGCCTCTTCGGCCTCCTCGGTGCGCCTGGAAGTCTGCCGCTGACCACCGGTGTCCTTAGATGTCGCCATGCCAAACCTCCGTGATCCAGGGTCATTCCCGCAGCTTCAACCGTATCCTCGCCGGTCAGATGCTCGTCCAACCCTGGATTTGGACATCACTATTTTCCGGGGCCGACGATCAGCTCTGCCCAGTGAGCGCGGCGACGAGTTCAGCGGCCGTCCGGCAACGATCCAGCAGGCCGCCGACGTGCGCGCGGGTCCCGCGCAGCGGCTCGAGGGTGGGTACCCGCTGCAGGGACTCATGGCCAGGAATGTCGAAGATTACCGAGTCCCACGAGGCGGCGGCGACGGCTTCGGGGTACTGCCGCAGGCACCGGCCCCGGAAATAGGCCCGGGTGTCTTCCGGTGGATTCTCGATGGCGCTGATCACGTCCTGCTCCGCGACCAGCCGGACCATCCGGCCCCGCGCCACCAGCCGGTTGTACAGGCCGCGCTCGGCGCGGACGTCTGAGTACTGCAGGTCAACGAGCTGGAGCTGCGGGTGCCCCCAGCCGAGCCCGTCACGGTTCCGGTAACCCTCCAGCAGTTCCAGCTTGGCCACCCAGTCCAGCTCCCGCGAGGTCAGCATGGGGTCGTCGGCCAGCCTGGTCAGCACCGATTCCCAGCGGGTGAGGACATCCGCGGTCATGTCATCGACATCGGACCCGTACCGGTCCTCGGTGTATTTCCGGGCCAGCTCCAGGTACTCCATCTGGAGCTGGATGGCCGTCATTTTCCGGCCGTCCCGCAGCGTGGCCAGGTGACGGCAAGACGGGTCGTGGGAGATGGCGCGCAGTTCGGCCACCGGTGCCTCGATCGAGAGATCCGTGTCCAGGAATTTATCCTCGATCATGGCGAGGACCAGGGCAGTCGTCCCGAGCTTGAGGTAGGTGCTGACCTCGCTCATGTTCGCGTCGCCGATGATCACATGCAGCCGCCGGTATTTCTCGGGGTCGGCGTGCGGCTCGTCCCTGGTGTTGATGATCGGCCTCTTCAGGGTGGTCTCGAGGCCCACCTCCACCTCGAAGAAATCGGCCCGCTGGCTGATCTGGAAACCCTCGTCCCGGCCATCAGCGCCCCGGCCTACCCGTCCCGCGCCGCAGATGACCTGCCTGGACACGAAGAACGGGGTCAAGTGCCTGACGATGTCCGCGAACGGCGTGGCCCGGCGCATCAGGTAGTTCTCATGGCAGCCGTACGAGGCGCCCTTGTTGTCGGTGTTGTTCTTATACAGCCGGATCCCCGGTGCCCCGGGAATCGTCGCGGCTCGGGCAGCCGCCTCCGCCATGACCCGCTCACCGGCCTTGTCCCAGGTCACACCGGAGAGTGGATTGGTGCACTCAGGCGCGGAATACTCCGGGTGCGCGTGATCCACGTAGAGCCGGGCCCCGTTGGTGAGAATGACGTTGGCCAGCCCGAGATCCTCATCGGTCAGCTGGGTCGTGTCGGCCGTCTCCCTGGTCAGGTCGAACCCGCGGGCGTCTCGAAGCGGGTTCTCCTCCTCGAAATCCCATCGCGCGCGGCGGGCCCGCGCCGAGGTCGCCGCCTGATAGGCATTGACGATCTGCGACGAGGTCACCATGGCGTTGGCTCCTGGCTGGCCAGGCACCGAGATGCCGTACTCGGTCTCGGTTCCCATGACCCGGCGCACACTCATATCAGTCAAGCCTAGTGCCGGGCTGGCGGAGCCGTGACGACCCTCACCGGGCTACAGGTACTGCCCGGTGTTGGCCACCGTGTCGATGGAGCGTCCGGCCTCTGTGCCCTGCTTGCCGGAAACCAGGGTCCTGATGTAAACGATCCGCTCGCCCTTCTTGCCGGAGATGCGTGCCCAGTCATCCGGGTTGGTGGTGTTCGGCAGGTCCTCATTCTCACTGAACTCGTCCACGCAGGCGGTCAGCAGGTGCGCGATACGCAGGCCCTTCTGCCCGGTATCCAGGAACTCCTTGATCGCCATCTTCTTCGCGCGGGCCACGATGTTCTCGATCATCGCGCCCGAGTTGAAGTCCTTGAAGTAGAGGACTTCCTTGTCCCCGTTGGCGTAGGTCACCTCGAGGAACCGGTTCTCCTCGGTCTCGCTGTACATGCGCTCCACGACCCGCTGGATCATGGCCGCCACCGTCGCGCCCCGCGAGTCGCCGTGCTCGGTGAGGTCGTCGGGGTGCAGCGGCAGCCCGGTCAGCACGTACTTGGAGAAGATGTCCCGGGCCGCCTCGGCGTCCGGCCGCTCGATCTTGATCTTGACGTCGAGCCGGCCAGGCCGCAGGATGGCCGGGTCGATCATGTCTTCCCGGTTCGAGGCACCGATGACGATCACGTTCTCCAGGCCCTCGACGCCATCGATCTCACTCAGCAGCTGGGGGACGATCGTGTTCTCGACGTCGCTGGACACCCCCGACCCGCGGGTACGAAAAATCGAGTCCATCTCGTCGAAGAAGACGATGACCGGCATGCCCTCGCTGGCCTTCTCCCGGGCCCGCTGGAAGACCAGCCGGATGTGCCGCTCGGTCTCGCCGACGTACTTGTTCAGCAGCTCCGGGCCCTTGATGTTCAGGAAGAAGCTCTTGCCCTCTTTGGCTCCGGCGGCCCCGGACGGGCCCGCCACACCGTTCTCGCCAGCCTGCGCGGCGGTCCTGGCCGCGACCTGCTTGGCCAGCGAGTTGGCGACCGCCTTGGCGATAAGGGTCTTGCCGCACCCAGGCGGCCCGTAGAGCAGCACGCCCTTCGGCGGCCGCAGCTGGTGCTCCTTGAACAGGTCGGCGTGCAGGTAAGGAAGCTCGATGGCATCTCTGATCTGCTCGATCTGCGGTCCGAGGCCGCCGATGTCGGAGTAGGTGATGTCCGGGACTTCCTCCAGGATCAGTTCCTCGACCTCGGCCTTGGGAATCCGCTCGTACACGTAGCCTGACCGCGGCTCCAGCAGGAGCGAATCGCCACCCCGCAGGGTGGCGCTGAGCAGGGGCTCGGCCAGCCGGGCCACCCGCTCCTCGTCAGCGTGCGAGATCACCAGAGCCCGGTCGCCGCCCTCGAGGATCTCCTTGAGCATGACGACCTCGCCGATCGTCTCGTAGCCCTGGGCGATCACGACGTTCAGGGCCTCGTTCAGGACCACTTCCTGGCCGGGCCGGAGCGAATCGAGATCGACCGCCGGGCTGACGCTCACCCGCATCTTGCGGCCGCCGGTGAACACGTCCACCGTGCCGTCCTCGCACGCCTCGAGGAAGACACCGAACCCTGACGGCGGCTGTGCGAGCCGGTCTACTTCTTCCTTGAGCGCGACGATCTGGTCGCGCGCCTCGCGGAGGGTGTCCGCGAGCCTCTGGTTCTGGCCGGTCACGGTGGCGAGGCTGGCCTCGGTCTCGCGCAGCCGCTCTTCGAGCAGCCGGGCATGCCGTGGCGAATCGGCCAGCCTGCGCCGCAGGACCGCCACCTCCTCCTCGAGGAAGGAAATCTGAGTGGTGAGGCCCTGAACCTGATCGTCGTGCCGCGCGGTGCGCGAGCCTTCGTCATGAGCGGCCACGCCCCCACCCCCTTCCGAGAGCAAGACTTCACTTAGACCCTACCTATCCAAAGCGCGCACGTAACCGTTCCGGAGCCACGGGATGGCCCGGCGCCGTCCGCGCCCGCCACATTCTCACGGCGCAGGCTGGGCGGCGAGCCCCTCGGTGGGCTGCTCGACCGGCTGCTCGCGAGCGCCCTTGGCCGGCCTCCGCCGCCGCGGTGGGGCGGTGACGCCATCGGCCAGCCGCCGCGCGGTCACCAGGAAGCCCGTGTGGCCGATCATGCGGTGCTCCGGGCGGACCGCCAGCCCGTCGACGTGCCAGCCGCGGACCATCGACTCCCAAGCGGTTGGCTCGTCGAAGCAGCCCTGCTCCCGGGCCGCCTCGACGGTCCTGGAGAGCTGCGTCACCGTCGCGACGTAACTGCAGAGCACCCCGCCAGGGATGAGTGCCTCCGCCGCCACGCGCATGAACTCCCATGGCGCCAGCATGTCCAGTACCACCCGGTCGAAACTCTCGGCGGGCTCTGCGTCCTCCGGCCGGCCGGCCGCCCCGATCTCGGCGAGCTCGGCCACCCGGAGCTGCCAGGCCGGATGCGGCCCGCCGAAGAACCTTTCCACGTTGACCCGGGCGATCTCGGCGAAGTCCGGCCTCCGCTCGTAGGACACCAGCCGCCCGTCGGTGCCGACCGCGCGCAGCAGCCAGCAGGACAGGGCGCCCGAGCCAGCCCCGGCCTCCAGCACCCTGGCTCCGGGGAAGATGTCAGCCATGGCGACGATCTGGGCGGCGTCCTTCGGGTACACGACCGCCGCGCCCCGGGACATGGACAGCGTGAAGTCGGCGAGCAGCGGGCGCAGGGCCACGTACGGGGTGCCGCCCGACGAATGCACCACGCTGCCATCGGGGCTCCCGATGAGGTCGTCGTGAGCCAGGGAGCCGCGATGAGTGTGGAACGTGCGCCCCTCGCCGAGCAGGACCAGGTGCTTGCGTCCCTTGGGGTCGGTCAGCTGCACCTGGTCACCAGGGGCGAATGGTCCACGGCGCGGTCGGGTCACGCCCGCCAGGGTAGCGGTGCCGCCCGGGCCGCCGCTGCGTTCAGGCACTGCCGCGCTCAGCCGCCACTGCGTTCAGCCGCCACTGCGTTCAGGCGCCCGCGAAGGCGTGGTCCAGGTCGCTGGCCGCCAGGACCCCGTAGACCTGGCCGCTGGGCTCGACGAGGAGGTACTCGCTGGCCGGCGAGCGGCGGATCGCCTCGATCAGCGCCATCCCGGACAGGTCAGCCGGCAGCACCAGGCCGGGATCGATGCTCCGGGCCAGTGATCCGGCGTCGATCCAGGGTCGGCGCTGCGGTGGAGTCGCCATCACGGCCGTCTCATTGACGATGGCTATCGGCTTGTCCTCGTGGTCGACGATCACCAGGGCGCGGGCCTGCGCGGCGTCGGCGCGCCTGATCGCCTCGGCCAGCGGGAGGCTGGCCGGGATGGCGATCGCGCGCCTGGCCAGCGTCCGGGCCTGGAGTCCCGGCAGCCGCTCACGGACCCGGGTGGCGCGAAGCGCCTGCCCGGCACCCACCCAGATGAACGCCGCGATGACCGCGAAATAGGCCGCATCGAAGATCAGAGCGTTCCCGGCCTTGGCCAGCAGGGCCAGCGGGACGACCAGCACCGCGATGGCGAGCGCCCGCCCGGCCCAGGCCGCGAACACGGTGGCCGATCCAGGCCGGCCGGTGACCTTCCACACCGCGGCGCGGAGCATCCGCCCGCCGTCGAGCGGCAGGCCGGGCAGCAGGTTGAACAGACCGACCAACACGTTGGCCCAGACCAGTTCCTTGATCAGCAGCCGCGGCACGCCGCCGGGATGAACCGCCGCGAGCAGGCCGTAGCCGGCCGCCGCCAGCACCAGGGAGATGGCCGGGCCGGCCGCGGACACCAGGAATTCCTTGCCTGGGGTGGGCGGATCCTGCTCGATTTCGGAGAAGCCGCCGAGCGGGTAGAGCAGGATCCGGCGCACGGGAAGGCCGAACCCCCGGGCGACCACGGAATGGCTGAGCTCGTGGATCAGGACGGAAACCCAGAGCAGCACGACAAACGCCGCCGCCACCACGTAGCGCAGGTTTCCCGCCGCGGCCAGCGCCGCGCTGTTCCCGTAGAAGAGAACGAACAGGCCCGCGATCACGAACCAGTACGGCGAGATGAAGACCGGTATCCCGAAAGGCCGCGCGATCCTCAGCCCGGGGCTGGGCGCCCGCGGGGGAGGCCGGTCTGGCGTCTTGCCTGCCACACGCTTGATGCTACGTGCTGCCGGCCCAGGCTTAGCCGCTCCGAGCCCTTGGTTTTCCTGGAGGTCTTGGCCGCGCCGCAACGCGCCGCAGACCGGGCAAAGCCCGGCGACTGTCGTACCTGTCCCCTACTCTCCGTGGCATGGCTGAGGAAATTCCGGCGGGTCACCCCGTGCTTGATAAGCCGGTGCTTGACGCTGAGCCCGGAACCGGGCGCTCGCTGTCACCGTCCCGGGCTGGTGACTTCCTCACCTGCCCGCTGCTCTACAGGTTCCGGGTGATCGACCGCCTGCCGGAACCGCCGAGCCCGGCGGCCGCGCGCGGCACGCTGGTGCACGCCGTGCTCGAGCATCTGTTCGACCAGCCGGCCACGGACCGGACCCCAGAGGCCGCCCGATCGCTGCTCGGGCCGGAATGGGAGCGCCTGGCGGCGCAGGAACCGGAACTGGCCGGCCTCTTCGAGTCGGACGCCGAGCGGGTCACCTGGCTCGATGAGGCCGCCGCCATGCTCGACAGCTACTTCCGGCTGGAGGACCCACAGCGCCTCGAGCCCGCGCACCGTGAACTGTGCGTGCAGACCGTGCTCGCGTCGGGGCTGCAGTTGCGTGGGTACATCGACCGGCTCGACGTCGCGCCAGGGGGCGACATACGGATCGTTGACTACAAGACCGGAAACGCCCCGCCGGAGGCGTTCGAGGCGCGGGCCTTGTTCCAGATGAAGTTCTACGCTCTCGTGCTCTGGCGGGCCGAGGGACGGGTACCGAGGCTGCTGCAGCTGATGTACCTGGGCAGCGGCGAGATCGTGCGCTACGAGCCCGACGAGTCCGATCTGCTCGCCACCGAGCGCAAGATCGAGGCGCTCTGGCAGGCCATCGAGCGTGCCCGGGCCTCTGGTGACTGGCGCCCCCGGCCGGGCCGGATCTGCGACTGGTGCGCCCACAAGGCCATCTGCCCGGCCTTCGGAGGCACTCCCCCGCCCCTGCCTGAGCCCGGGGAAGCCCCGGCGGTCCCTGTCCCCCCGGCCGCGAATTGACAACGCGAGATTAGTCTCATGATACTAATCTCGTGAATCTCACGCGGCTGATGGTGCTCGGCACCCTGGCTCGCCATGGCCCGAAGCATGGTCACGAGATCCGCCGGATCGCCGAGGTCACCAACGTGGGTGAGTGGGGCGGCGTGAGCGTCGGTGCCCTGTACCGAGAACTCCGCACCATGGAAGGGGAGGCGCTGGTCGACGCCGTCCGTACCGAGCAAGTAGGCCGCCGCCCGGAACGAACCGTGTACGCGATTACCAGTGAGGGCCGGCTGGAGCTGGACATGCTGCGGGAGAGGGCCATCCGGGCGGTGCAGTTCGGGCCGGATCCGCTGGCGGTCGCCATCACGTTCGCCGCGCCCGGCGAGGACCTGGAGGAACTCGCCAGCTGGCTCCGGACCCGGCGCGATCTGCTCGCCATCACCGCCGAGCAGATCGGCACCGAATGCCCGGCGGCTCGTGGCCAAGGGCCTTATGGGCCCGCTGGAGGCCCAGGTCATGCGGCGGGCTCAGCTGCACGCGGAAACCGAGGTGCGCTGGCATGACGACCTGGCCAAGACCCTGGCTGAACTTCGAGATAGTACTTGACTCTTAATTCGAGATAGTACTTAAATAGGCCGCACGCGCCCACCCGTTCCGGTGCGGCGGCGGCCGACTGGCGCAGGAGGCATACCGCGATGGCCATCATCGAAGCCCATGGGCTGGCGCGCACGTTCAAGAGCCGTAAGGCCACGGTGAACGCGGTGCGCGGGGTTGACCTGGACGTTGCTGAAGGGGAGATCGTCGGCTTCCTCGGCCCCAACGGCGCGGGGAAGACCACGACCCTCCGCATGCTCACCACACTGCTCCGGCCGACCGCTGGCCATGCGATGGTGGCGGGCGCGGACCTGCTCAGCGACCCCGTCGGCGTGCGGCGCAGGATCGGCTACGTACCGCAGGCCATCGGGGCGACGGGCGGCGGTTCCGATCCCAACGCCACCGTCGGCGAGGAGATCGCGCTGCAGGCGCAGCTGTACCGGGTGCCGGCGGCCCAGGCCGCCGAGCGTGGCGCGGCGCTGGTCCGCCAGCTGGAACTGGCCGGCCTGGAAGGGCGGCTGGTCAAGACCCTGTCCGGCGGGCAGCGGCGCCGCCTGGACATCGCGCTCGGCCTGGTCCACTCGCCACGGCTCGTCTTCCTCGACGAGCCCACCACCGGGCTGGACCCGCAAAGCCGCAGCAACCTGTGGAACCACATCCGGGGGCTGCGCGAGGAGCTGGCCAGCACGGTCTTCCTGACCACGCACTACCTGGACGAGGCGGACGCGCTGTGCGACCGGATTCTCGTCATCGACTACGGCCGGATCGTGGCGGAAGGCTCCCCCGAGGAGCTGAAGCGGCGCATCTCCGGCGACGTCGTCACCCTCACCGTCAGCGGTGACCCGGGCGCCGCCAAGGGCCTGCTCGTGGAGCACCCCGGGGTCCGCGACGTCACGCTGGATGGCCGCTCCCTGCGGCTCGCTGTGGAGCAGGGCGAGGAGGCCCTGCCCGGGCTGCTGCGAACCCTGGACGCGGCCGGGATCTCGATGGAGTCCATCCAGCTGGCCCGGCCGACGCTGGACGACGTCTTCCTCACCGTCACCGGGCGGTCCTTGCGCGATGACTCACCGGCCGCCGCGCCCCACCCCAGCATTCCTGCCTGACACGCCAGCACCGGGAGCCCATCATGTCCTTCGCCCATGACACGCTGCTGATCTTCCGCCGTCAGATGCGCCTGTCGCTGCGCAACCCGGCGTGGGTGATCATCGGCCTGATCCAGCCGGTCCTCTATCTCGCGTTCTTCGGGCCCCTGCTGAGCAAGGTCTTCAGCCAGGGCGTGCCGGGCACGCCGTCATCGGGCAGCGCATACAACTTCTTCGTACCTGGCCTGCTGATCCAGCTTGGCCTGTTCGGCGCCGCCTTCGTGGGCTTCAGCATCATCTCGGACTGGCGCTTCGGCGTGATCGAGCGGCTCCGGGTCACCCCGGTCAGCAGGCTCGCCATCCTGTCCGGCCGGGTGCTGCGCGACGTCGTCACCCTGCTCGTCCAGGCGGTGGTCCTGGTGCTGGCCGGGATCGCGTTCGGGCTGCGCGCCCCGGTCGCCGGGGTGCTGATCGGACTGGCCTTCATCGCCGTCGTCGCGGTGAGCCTGTCGGCGATCTCATACACGGTCGGCCTGCTGACCAAGAGCGAGGACGTGCTGGCGCCCATGATCAACATGGTGGTGGTGCCGCTCATGCTGCTGTCCGGGATCATGCTGCCGATGACCCTGGGGCCGCGCTGGCTGCACGATGTCTCCCGGGCCACGCCGTTCGGCTACATCATCAACGCGATGCGTGAGGCGTTTGCCGGTCACTACTTCAACACCCTGATGGTCGAGGGCATCGCGGTGTCCATCGGCCTCGCCGTGGTCTGCCTCTGGCTGGCCGGCCGGGTCTTCGTGCGGGAGAACGCCTGACGGCGAATGCTCAGCTGATGCCGTGCTTGCGCAGGATCTGCGCCACGTCCCCGAACTCGTCATCGTCGTCGCCCTTGCCGACCCTGGCCTTGACGGCACTGCCCTTGGCCGGCATGAGCGACTTGCCCGGCTTGGCCGCGGGCAGCCCGCCGGGACCGGATGGCGCGGGAGATGCTGCCTTGCCGGCCCGGCGGCGGCGCAGGGCGCCGGAGACAACGAACAGGACGGCGGAGGCACCGGCAACGATGACGCCAGACCAGACTTTGGGCGAGAAAATGAAGGACGCGGCGAAGCCGCTGATCGCCGTGCCCATCTGCCACAGCATCTTTATCGCGCCGGTCAGGTAGGCGGCCACCGGGAGCAGGGACCACGCGACGCCGCGGAGCCCGGCGGCGGCACCCCGCCGGCGCCAGGCGAACCAGCTCGCAATGATCCCGACAAGAGCCAGGCCCCCGCACAGCGGAAGCCACGCGATCTGGCTATATGTCGACATAGCCGCCTCCCTCGGAAGCGTTCGCTCCTGTCCATAGTCGCACACCGCAGGCAGTGCGCCGCCCCGTCAGCCGGGGGTGTTCTCCGGGAAGTGGCAGGCGACCTGGTGCCTGGGGATGAGCTCCACGAGCGGCGGTTCCTGGGTCCGGCAGACCTCCTGCGCCTTCCAGCAGCGGGTGTGGAAACGGCAGGCGGGCGGCGGGTTGACCGGGCTCGGCACGTCGCCCACCAGCCGGATTCGCTCCCGGCGCTGCCTGACTCCGCCCTCGCTGCGGACCGGCTCGGGCACCGGGACCGCGGACAGCAGCGCGACCGTGTACGGGTGCCTGGGCCGCGCGTAGATCTGGTCCCGCTCCGCCAGCTCGACGATCTTGCCGAGGTACATGACCGCCACCCGGTCGCTGATGTGCCGCACCACCGACAGGTCATGCGCGATGACCACATAGGTCAGCCCGAACTCGCTCTGCAGGTCTTCCAGCAGGTTCACGACCTGCGCCTGGATCGACACGTCCAGCGCGGATACCGGCTCGTCGGCGACGATCAGCTTGGGCCGCAAGGCCAGCGTCCGCGCGATCCCGATGCGCTGCCGCTGGCCGCCGGAGAACTCGTGCGGATACCGGTTGTAGTGCTCCGGGTTCAGCCCCACCAGTTCGAGCAGATCCTGGACCGAGCGCCTGACGCCACGCTCGGTTTTGACCTTCTGGAGCCGGAACGGCGCGCCGACAATGGTCCCGACGGTGTGCCGCGGGTTCAGCGACGAATAGGGGTCCTGGAAGATCATCTGAATGTCGCGGCGCAGCGGGCGCATCCGGCCTTGCCGCAGGCTCGTGATGTCGTGGCCGTCGAACACGATGCGGCCGCTGGTCGGCTTGAGCAGCCGGATGAGCAGCCTGCCGGTGGTCGTCTTGCCGCAGCCGGACTCACCGACCAGTCCCAGGGTCTCCCGCGGGGCCACCGAGAAATCGATCCCGTCCACCGCGTGAACCGCGCCGATCTGGCGGCGCAGGATGACGCCGCGGCTGATCGGGAAGTGCTTGGTGAGCCCGGTCACCGACAGCAGGCTGTCGGCGGCGGTGGCGCCCCCGGGCGCAGCCTCACTCAGCGACGTGCTCACGAGTCCTCCCCGGTCAGCGTCTCCACGGTGGTTGCCTGCACCGTGGCCCGCTGCGCCCACAGCTCCCGCTGCCGCTGCGCCGTCAGGTGGCAGGCCACCAGGTGGCCAGGTGCGACCTCGCGCAGCGGTGGCACCTCCGTGGCCGCCTTGCCGTCGGTAAGGTCCGCGTAGCCGCACCGTGGGTGGAACGGGCAGCCCGCCGGGACATTGATCAGGCTCGGCGGGGTGCCTTTGATCGGCAGCAGCCGCTCGGATCGCTGGGCGTCAAGCCGTGGCATGGAGCCGAGCAGCCCCCAGGTGTATGGATGGCCGGGCCGGCCGAAGATCTCTTCGGCGGTGCCGTACTCGGCGCACCGGCCGGCGTACATCACCAGGATGTCGTCGGACAGTTCCGCCACCACCCCGAGATCGTGGGTGATGATGATGACCGCCGAGCCGTATTCCTGCTGCAGGTCCGAGATGAGGTCGAGGATCTGCGCTTGCACCGTGACATCGAGCGCCGTCGTGGGCTCGTCGGCGATCAGCAGCTCAGGATCACACGACAGCGCCATGGCGATCATCACGCGCTGGCGCATCCCGCCGGAGAACTGGTGCGGGTAGTCATTCACCCGCGCGGCCGCCTGCGGGATCCCGACCCGGTTGAGCATCTCGATGGCGTGCTCGACGGCGGCCTTCTTGCTCACCTCGTTGTGCACCAGGTACGCCTCGGTGATCTGCTGCCCGATCGTGTAGTACGGGTGCAGCGCGGACAGCGGGTCCTGGAAGATCATCGCCATCTTGGCGCCGCGCAGTTCGCGGATCCGGCCGGGCGTGGCGGCGACCAGGTCCTCCCCGTCCAGCAGGATCTGGCCGGTGATCTGTGCGTTGCCGCCTTGGTGCAGGCCCATGATGCCGAGGCTGGTGACGCTCTTGCCGGAGCCCGATTCTCCGACGATGCCGAGCGTGCGGCCCCTCTCCAGGCTGAACGAGATCCCGTCTACCGCCTTGACCAGGCCATCATCGGTCGGGAACTGAATCCGCAGATCCCGGAGCTCGAGTACCGCGCCGGCCATCAGTACCTCACCCTCGGGTCGACGACGGCGTACAGCAGGTCCACGATGAGGTTCGCGATGACGATGAAGAACGCGGCCAGCATCGTGACGCCGAGGATTTCCGGCAGGTCCTGGTTCTGGATGGCCAGGAAGGTGAACTCCCCGAGGCCGTGCATCGAGAACGTCACCTCGGTCAGGATCGCCCCGCCCAGCAGCAGCCCGAGATCCATGCCGAAGATCGTGATTATCGGGGTGAGGGCGGCGCGCAGACCATGCTTAACGATGACCGTCCGCTCGGGCAGGCCCTTGGCCCGGGCGGTGCGGATGTAATCCTCACTCATCGTCTCCAGCATGCCGGCCCTGGTCAGCCGGGCGTACAGGGCGGCGTACAAAAATGCGGTGACGATCCAGGGCAGGACCAGGTTACGGGCCCACAGCAAGGGATTTTGGGTGATGGGCACGTAGGTCACGTTCGGGAAGATCTGCCACTTGTAGCTGAAGAGTTCCAGGGAGATCAGGCCGGTGAAGAAGATTGGCAGCGAAACCCCGGCCAGCGCGACACCCATGGAGAAACGGTCGAAGATGCTGCCGCGGCGCAGGGCCGACAGCACCCCGATGGACACCCCGCCCACCAGCCACAGCACGGCCGCACCGGCGCAGATCGACAGGGTGACCGGTACGTCGCTGATCATCTGCGGCCATACCGGCTGCTGACTGCGGAACGAGTAGCCGAAGCACGGCGGGGGGCAGTAGGTGCCGTTCCGGCCGTTGTTGTAATGGGCGCCGAGCACGATGCCCCGCAGGAACCGGCCGTACTGGAGGTACAGCGGTGAGGTCAGGCCGAGTTGCTGTTCGGCCGCGCGGATCGCGGCCGGCGTCGGGTTCCGGCCCACGTACTCGGAGGCGAGCTGATAGGAATTCTGCCCGGCCAGGCGCGGTATCAGGAAGAAGATGGCAAACGTGATCGCGCTGACCACGATCAGCAGGAAGACCGCGGCGACCAGGCGGCGGATGACGAATGTGATCACGGAATGCGGTGCCGGTGCCCGGCCGGGTGGTTCCGGCCGGGCACCGGCACACTCACCTGCTCTCTAATCTCGCGGCTGAACTACTTCAGGCCGAGCGCGGCGTAGTTGTACATGCCGTAATACGGCTGGACGTAGACATTGGTCAGGCTCGGGCTGCGGTACAGCAGCGACTTGGCGTACACCTCGGGCAGGATCGCGGCATCCTTCATCACCTGCATGTCGATCTGGGCGGTGAAGGAGTTCCGCGTCGTCGCGTCGGTGGTGGACGCCATCTTGGCGATGAGGTTGTTGACGACCGGGTCGTTGAGCTCCTCGATGTTGGTGTTTCCGGCCGCGCTGATGGTGTTGCCGGCGGTGATGAAATCGAAGAAGCCATATCCGTCCGGCCAGTCCGGGGCCCAGCCGCCCATGTCGATGCCCAGGTCGTGGCTGTGCACGTAGTTAGGCACGCCCGCGAAGTCGGCGAAGTACGTGCCGGCCGGGTAGCCGTGCAGCGTGGTCTTGATCCCGGCCAGGGTCAGCGCGGCCTGCAGCGACTGGGCGGCCTGCACTTCCTTGGGCCGGTCGCTGCGGTAGGCGATCCCGGTGGTGAAGCCGTTGGGCTGACCGCAGGCCTTGAGCGCGGCCTTGGCCTTGGTCACGTCCCCGCCGGGCTTGGTCGTGGCCTCGTACAGGTCGAACGACTTCTGGCCGATGACGTTCGGGGGCGCCACGGTGCTCGCTATCGCGCCTCCGGCGATCGGGCCGCCGTAGGCGGTCTGCTGGTTGGTCTTGTTGGCCGCGTACTCGATCGCCATCCGGCAGTTGACGTTGTTCAGCGGCGCCACCTTCGTGTTCAGGTAGGCGAACCAGAGGAATCCGCTGATCGGGTCGTCGGACGACGCCTTGAGCGTGCTGCTGGAAAGGACCTTGGCCCGGGCCGCGGCCTGCACACCGGTGCCGGCGATGTCCACGTCCAGGTCGCCGGCCAGCAGCCGGTTGTCGATGTCGTCGGCGTTCATGTTCCAGCTGACCACGACTTTGCTGGCCAGCTGCTTCGCGTTCGGGTCGGTGGCCGCGTTCCAGTGCGGGTTCGGCACCATGGTCAGCGTCTTGTTCAGCTGGTAGCTCTGGAACTCATAGGGGCCGGTGGAGATCGGGTGCAGCTGGTAGTTCGTCCCGGTGTCCTTGCTCGGCGGCACCGGAGCCGTCTGCGGGATCGCCACCACGTAGTTGAAGTCCGCGAACGGCTGGGCCAGGTGGAACACGATCGTGGTCGGGTTCGGCGTCTGGACCGCGTTCAGGCCCATCAGGTTCTTGGCCGGGTCCGTGTACGGACCCGGATAGGCGGGCTTCTGCGGCGCCAGCAGCAGCGTGAAGTAGTTCGGCCCGAGCGGCAACTTGGCCCGGTCGAACGTACGTTCCACGGCGTACTTGACGTCCGAGGAGGTGACCGTGGTCCCGTCCTCGAACTTGACATTCGGCTGGAGGTGGTAAGTCCAGGTCAGTCCGTTATCGCTGACCACACCGGGGCCGGTGGCCAGGTCGGGCACGACCTGCAGGCCGCACGAGCCCGGGCAGGACTTGTAGGTCATCAGCGGCATCGTGTACAGCCGGGTGAAGTTCCACATGAAGGCGTAGTACGTGTTGCCGGGATCGGTGGAGTCCGGGGTGCTGCTGTCGCCGAACGTGAGCGTGCCGCCCTTGTGCGTCGATGGGTTGACCACGCCGGTGACTCCCGCGTTGAACGTGGCCGATGTCGAGCTGCCATTCGAAGTGGAACCGCTGCCGCTGCTTCCGCCGCAGGCGGCCAGCACAAGCGCAGCGACCGCCCCGAGGGCGGCCAGCCCAATCGTCTTGCGTCTCTTCATGGGGTGAAACGCCTCCTGCCGTTGTTCGTTGCTGGAATTGAGCTCGACCGGCCTACCGGCTGCTGCGCGGATCGAGCGCATCGCGCAGACCGTCACCGAAAAGGTTGAAGGCAATCACGGTGATGAAGATGGCCAGGCCAGGGATGATCATGAACATGGGATCGATGGAGTAGTAGCCGTCCTGCACGGCTTGCGAGAGCATGCCTCCCCAGCTTGGTGTGGGCGGAATGATCCCTACGCCTAGGTAGGAAAGAGCCGCCTCGAACAGGATGTTCGTCGGGATCAGCAACGTTGAATAGACCAGGATCGGCGCCACCAGGTTGGGCAGCAGCTCACGGAACAGAATGTACGGCCCGCGCCCGCCGATGCTGCGCGCGGCATCCACGAATTCCCGCTCACGCAGCGACAGGGTCTGCCCGCGGATGATCCGGCCCATGTAGGGCCAGTTGAAGAACCCGATCACGAAGACCAGGAGGGCGATCCGCAGCGAATTGCCGGCCAGGCCGAACGCCGACGACGGTATGACGCCGACCAGCGCGATGGCGAACACCAGCAGCGGGAAGGCGAGGAAGACATCCATGGAGCGCGCGATCGCCGAGTCCACCCACCCGCCGAAATAGCCCGCGATGACACCCATGAAGACACCGATGCCAACGGCGAGCGCCGTGGCCAGGAACGCGATGAGCAAGGAGACTTGCGCCCCGTTCACGATCCGGCTGAGCATGTCACGCCCGGTCACCGGTTCGACGCCGAGCGGATGGGCCAGGCTGATCCCGCCGAGCGGGCCGTTCGGGCGGCTGAACGTCGGGTTGATCAAGCTCGCGTTGTAGGTGTCCGGATTCTGCACCACGTGCGGGCCAACCACCGCCACCAGGATGAGCAGCACGACGACAACGCCGCCGGCCATGGCCACCTTGTCCCGGCGCAGCCGGAGCCAGGCGATCTGGCCTAGCGACCGGCCTTCGATGACCTTGCCGCTGAGCCCGGCCAGCGCCCCTTCCGGCGCGGCATCCGCCGACGACGGGAACACGTCGAGTGGCGCTGCCATCAGGTGCCGCTCCCCCGGTGAGGTAAGTACAGCCAGGCCAGGTCGGTGCAGGAAAAATGCCCGGCGATCGCGGCCTCTGCGGTGCCGAAGCAGGTTTACTGAGGTATCTAACGGGAGAATCTACCGGGATGCCTGGTCAGCTACACCTCTGGGGCGTGGTCGTGCCTGGATTGTGACCGAATTACGATTCGTTTGTCACGGCGGAGCGCCCGTGGCGGGCGGCGACTCCCCGCAGCCGGGTCAGATCCACGTCGCGTAGTGACGCGGCGATGACCCGGCCGGGCCCGGCCGCCACCGGCACGACGTTCGGCACGGCGATGACCGCGCAGCCGGCCGCTTCGGCCGAGGCGATGCCGTTGGGCGAGTCCTCCAGCGCCACGCAGCCGCCGGGATCCACGCCCAGCAGGCCGGCCGCCAGCAGGTAAGGCTCCGGATCCGGCTTGCCGCGCTGGACGTCGCCGGCGCAGACGGTCGCGGTGAACGCCACGCCGGTGGTCCCGAGCACCGCTTCCATCAGATCCCGCTGCGCGGAGGTGACCAGCGCGCAGGGCAGGCCGGCCGCGCCCACCTCGGCCACCAGCTCCCGGGCGCCGGGCATCATCGCCACGCCATGCCGGCGGACCAGGCCGGTGATGCCCTCCGTCAGCCATCGCTCCAGGATCTCCGCCGGCACCGGGCGGGCCACGCGGGCCAGCATGTAGCCGAGGCTATGGCTCAGCGGGCCGCCGACCAGGTGCTGCTGGTCCGCGTGCGTCCAGGCGCCGCCCATCCGGCCCATGATCTCGGTCTCCACCTCGAACCAGAGCGGCTCAGAGTCGACGAGGAGCCCGTCCATGTCGAACAGCACAGCCTGAAGACCACCCGGCTCAGGGCTGCTCACGTGCTGAAGTACCTCGCCTCGGGATGGAACGCGATCAGCGCGTCCGTGGACTGCTCGGGAGCCAGCTGGAACTCCTCGGACAGGGTGACCCCAATCCGCTCAGGCGCCAGCAGCCGGACCACCTTGGCCCGGTCCTCCAGATCCGGGCAGGCCGGGTAGCCGAGCGAGTAGCGGCAGCCCCGGTAGTCAACCTTGAGGATGCCGTCCAGGTCAGGCGGATCGAACCCGGCTAGCCCGGTCTCGGCGCGCACCCGGCTGTGCCAGTACTCGGCCAGCGCCTCCGTCAGCTGGACGGACAGCCCGTGCAGCTCGAGGTATTCACGGTAGGCGTTCTTGGCGAAGAGCTCCGCGGTGGCCCGGCTGATCTTCGACCCGACGGTGGCGAGCTGGAAGCCCACCACGTCGGTCTGGCCGGACTCGCGGGGACGGAAGAAGTCAGCCAGGCACAGGTGCCGGTCGTGGCGCTGGCGTGGGAAGGTGAACCGCTCCCGCTCGCGGCCGGCGGAGTCCAGGACGACGAGATCGTCGCCCTCGCTGACGGCCGGGAAGTACCCGTACACGACCCCGGCCTCCAGCAGGCCTTCGCTCTGTACGCGGTCCATCCACATCCTCAGCCGTGGCCGTCCTTCCGTTTCCACGAGGTCTTCATACGACGGGCCGTCGCTCCCGCGGGACGGCTTGAGGCCCCACTGGCCCATGAAGGTGGCCCGCTCATCGAGGAACGCCGCGTAGTCGGCCAGGGGAATGCCCTTGACGATCCGGTCGCCCAGGAAGGGGGGCGCGGGTACCGGGCTGTCGGTGGCCACGTCCGAGCGCTGAGGCATGGCGCCCGGCTCGGTGACCTCGAGCCGGGCCCCGGTCTTCACCCGGCGCTCGCGGACGGCAGGCAGCTGCGCGCCGGTCTCGCCCCGCTTCACCGCCATGAACGCGTCCATCAGGCGCAGCCCCTCGAACGCGTCCCTGGCGTAGCGGACCTGGCCGTCGAACAGGGCGGCGAGATCCTGTTCCACGTAGGCCCGGGTGAGCGCCGCCCCGCCCAGCAGCACCGGCCAGCGGGCGGCCAGACCGCGTGCGTTCAGCTCCGAGAGATTGTCCCGCATCACCACGGTGGACTTCACCAGCAGGCCCGACATGCCGATGACGTCCGCGTCGTGCTCGATGGCGGCGTCCACGATCGCGGAGACAGGCTGCTTGATGCCCGTGTTGATGACCTCATAGCCGTTGTTGGTCAGGATGATGTCGACCAGGTTCTTGCCGATGTCGTGAACGTCTCCCCGGACGGTCGCCAGCACGATCCGGCCCTTGCCCCCGTCTCCGGACCGCTCCATGTACGGCTCCAGGTAGGCGACCGAGGTCTTCATCACCTCCGCGGACTGGAGCACGAACGGGAGCTGCATCTGGCCGGCGCCGAACAGTTCGCCCACCGTTTTCATGCCGTCGAGCAGGACATCGTTGACGATCTCCAGGGCCGGGCGCTGGTCGAGCGCCTCGTCGAGGTCCGCCTCGAGGCCCACCTTCTCCCCGTCGATGATCCGCCGCTTCAGCCGCTCCCAGAGGGGCAGGCCAGCGAGTTCCGCGGCCCGGGTGGCCTTGACCGCCGCCGCGTCCACGCCCTCGAACAGGTCCAGCAGCCGGGACAGCGGGTCGTACCCTTCGCGCCTGCGGTCGTAGATGAGGTCGAGCGCGGTCTGCAACTGCTCGTCGGGTATCCGGGCGATGGGCATGATCCGCGACGCGTGCACGATCGCCGAGTCGAGGCCGGCGCGCACGCACTCGTCGAGAAACACGGAGTTGAGCACCGAGCGGGCGGCGGCATTGAGGCCGAACGAGACGTTGGAGACCCCCAGCGTCGTCTGGACCTCCGGGTAGCGCTGCTTGACCTGGCGGATCGCCTCGATGGTCTCGATCGCGTCCCGCCGTGTCTCCTCCTGGCCGGTCGCGATCGGGAAGGTCAGGCAGTCCACGATGATGTCGGACGTCCGCATGCCCCAGTTCCGGGTGAGGTCCTCGATCAGCCGGGTGGCCACGGCGACCTTCCACTCGGCGGTCCGCGCCTGGCCCTGCTCGTCGATGGTGAGCGCGATGACCGCCGCGCCGTGCTCGACGACCAGCGGCATGACCTTGGCCATCCGGGAGGCCGGCCCATCGCCGTCCTCGTAGTTGACCGAGTTCACCACCGCGCGCCCGGCCAGCAGTTCGAGGCCGGCCTGGATCACCTCGGGCTCGGTCGAGTCGATCACCAGCGGCAGGGTGGCCGCGGTGGCCAGCCGCCCGCCACCTCGGTCATGTCAGCCGTGCCGCTGCGCCCCACGTAGTCCACGCACACGTCGAGAAGGTGCGCGCCGTCGCGGGTCTGGGCCCGCGCGATCTCCACACAGTCGTCGTAGCGACCGGCGACCAGCGCCTCCCGGAACGCCTTCGATCCGTTCGCGTTGGTCCGCTCGCCAATGGCCAGGAACGACGTGTCCTGGCGGAACGGGACGTGCTGGTAGAGCGAGGCCACGCCGGGCTCGGGCCGCGGCCTGCGCTGAACGGCCGGGCGGCCGCGCACGCGTTCCACCACCACCGCCATGTGCTCGGGCGTGGTACCGCAGCACCCCCCGGCCAGGGCCAGGCCGAATTCCGCGGTGAACATCTCGTGCGCGTCCGCGAGCTGATCTGGGGTCAGCGGGTAGCGGGCACCGTCAGCGGTGAGCATGGGCAGCCCAGCGTTGGGCATGCAGGACAGCGGGATCCGGGAATGGCCGGCCAGGTACCGCAGGTGCTCACTCATCTCCCCCGGCCCGGTGGCGCAGTTCAGGCCGATCAGGGTGATGCCGAGGGGCTCAAGCGCGGTGAGGGCGGCGCCGATCTCGCTGCCCAGCAGCATGGAACCGGTCGTCTCGATGGTCACCTGGGCGATCACCGGGACCTGCTGGCCCGCAGCGGCGATGGCCCGGCGGGTGCCGATGATGGCGGCCTTGGCCTGGAGCAGGTCCTGGCAGGTCTCCACGATGACCGCGTCCACGCCCCCGCTCAGCAGGCCCTCCGCATTGCGCTGATAGGCGTCGCGGAGTTCGGCGAACTTCACGTGACCGAGGGTGGGCAACTTGGTGCCCGGGCCCACGGAACCCAGAACCCAGCGCGGCTGCCGCTCAGTGGACCAGCGGTCGGCGGCCGCCCGGGCAATCCGGGCGCCCGCCTCGGACAGCTCGCCGATACGCCCGGCGATCCCGTATTCGCCCAGATTGCTGAGGTTCGCGCCAAACGTGTTGGTGGTCACGCAGTCCACCCCGGCCTCGAGGTAAGCCTCGTGCACGGAACTGACGATGTCGGGGCGGGTGACGTTGAGGATCTCGTTGCATCCCTCGTGCCCGTGAAAATCGTCGAGGGTGGCGGAACTGGCCTGGAGCATCGTCCCCATGGCACCGTCCGCTACGACGACCCGTTCGCTGAGGGCCCTGCTCAGTGATCTCGTCATAGGAGCTCTATTGTAGGGCCCGCTGCCGGGGCACCGCCGATGGCCACGAACGCGCCGCCCCATGCGACGCAGTGATCATGGCCAACCACGTAACCTGGAGTCATCGGCGGGCCAGAGGCGGCCGGCCAGGAGGTGGTGGGAGATCGAGCTCAACGGCATTCGCAAGCTCACCTCGCCAGCACTCATCGCCGCCTTCGAGGGCTGGAACGACGCGGGTGAGGCCGCCAGCGGGGTGATCGACCACCTGGGGATCGCCTGGCAGGCGGCGCCGGTCGGCGCTATCGACCCGGAGGACTATTACGACTTCCAGGTGACCCGGCCGGTGATGGAAATGGCTGAGGGCCGGGCCGAACGGCTGGTCTGGCCGACCACCCGCCTCGCGCTGGCCCGGCCGGACGGGCTGGAGCGCGATGTCGTGCTGGTGCATGGGATCGAGCCCAACATGCGCTGGCGTGCCTTCAGCGACGAACTGATCCGCTCATTTACCGAAATGGGCATTGAGATGGTCGTGCTCCTCGGCGCCCTGCTGGCGGATTCGCCCCACACCCGTCCCGTGCCGGTGACGGCCGCCGCCTCCGATCCGGCGCTCGCCGCTGAGCTGCACGCGGAGCCAGCGGACTACAAGGGGCCAACCGGGATCCTGGGCGTGCTCCAGCATGCGTGCGCGGACGCCGGCATCGCGGCGGTGTCCCTGTGGGCCTCCGTTCCGCACTATGTCGCGCAGCCGCCCAGCCCGAAGGCGACCTTGGCCCTGCTCCGGGGCGTTGAGGACGTCCTGGACATTTCCCTGCCGCTGGCCGACCTTCCCCAGGAGGCCAGGGCGTGGGAACGCGGCGTGGACGAACTGGCCGAGCAGGACACCGAGGTCGCTGAGTACGTACGCACGCTCGAGGAAGCCAAGGACGCGACGGACCTGCCGGAAGCGAGCGGCGACGCGATCGCCCGCGAGTTCGAGCGGTACCTGCGCCGCCGCGGCCACCCGGGCGAGTCCGGCAGCCGCTAGATCGGGGGCGCTAGATCGGGGGCGCTAGATCGGGGGCCAGGGCACAGCGGGCCAGTCTTCCGGCGGGTAGGGATGTACCCGATGGTCCAGCAGGAGGTCCACGCGCTGGATAGTGGCGGTCACCTCGTCCGGGGTGAGCAGCGCCGCGAGTTCCGCCGCGAGTTCCCCCCCGGCGAGCGCTCCCTGGAGCCTGATCAAGGCCTCGATGGCCCGTTTGGGCAGGCTCCGGCCCCGCCATTGCCACAGCACGGTGCGGAGCTTGTACTCCTCGCTGAAGCAGACGCCATGGTCGCAGCCGAATAGGCGGCCATCGCTGACCGGCAGCAGGTGGCCGATCTTGCGGTCCGCGTTATTCACCACCGCGTCGAACACGGCCATGTCACGAAGCGCCTGGTGATCGCCACTCCGGGCCAGGGCCACCAGATCCACACTGGTGTCGGCGTCGATCCACAGCTGGCACATGCCCGGCCCGAACGGACCGTCGCGGAACACGGTCGGCGGGACGAGGTTCCAGCCCGCGGCCTGGGACACCGCATACGCGGCCACCTCCCGGCCGGCCAGCGAGCCGGCGGCGAAGTCCCACAGCGGGCGCTCACCGGCCACCGGCTTGTAGACGCACGCCGCGTCCTGGCCGCCATGGCGCACCCGGCAGTACAGCGTGGCGTTAGAGGCGACCACCAGCCGGCCCTCCACCTCCAGATCGCCCTCGGTGAGCAACTCGAGCGCGGTGCTGTGGTCGTCCGGCGGCGGCGCCTGCCCGGCCGGCCCGCGGCCGGCGGCGCCTTCGGCGCCCTGGGCGATCTCGGCCGCTGTGCGCGCCTGCCGGGGGACGGATCAGGCATTGCTCACTCGGTGACCGTTCTGCCGTGGGCAGATGTGTCCTTCCGCGTCGAGCGGCAGACCGCACAGCGGGCACGGCGGCCGGCCCTGGCCGACGATCTGCAGCGCGCGCTGGGTGAAGGCCCGGGCGGTCGCGGCCGAGATCCTGACTCTGAGCACCCCGGGACCGTTCTCCGGGACTTCCTCCGAGAGCGGCTCGACGGGGGTCTCGGTCTCCTCCTGAGCCTCGATGACCACGCGCTCGTCCTCGCCATCCCAGGCCAGCGCGATCGCCCCGACCCTGAAGTCCTCCATCAGCGGCAGGTCGAGCGGCCCGTCATCGGCGAGGTCGTCCGGCGCGGCCGGGGAAGCCGGGGAGAACGTTCCGGTGCGCCGGACCACCTCGTCGAGGAGTTCATCGAGACGCTCGGCCAGGAGGCTCACCTGGAACTTCTCCAGGGCGACGCTTGTTACCCGGCCGCTGGCGCTGGCCTGCAGGTAGAAGGTGCGTTCCCCAGGCTGCCCGACCGTACCCGCGACGAATCGCTCCGGCGGGTCGTAGGAATAGACCGGCATGATCCCTATCCTCCCGCTCCGCCGCCGATGGCGGCGTCACCCTCGCCGCGCCGGGGCCGGGATACGGCTCCCGGGACGGCGGCCCGCGCGGGCCGCCCACCGTTCCCTGACTCGTCGCCCCCGGGAACGGCCTGCTGGTCGGCCACAGCGGGTACCGGCCGGGCTAGCCCGCCCACCGCCCCGCCGGTGTCGTTCATCCGCATCAGGAACGGGCGGAGCGGCGTGTAGCGGATCACGCTGAGCGAGCACGGGTTAACCTGGATCCGCTGGCAAAGATCAAGATGCATGCCGAGGCTGTCGGCAATCACCGCCTTAATGACATCGCCGTGTGAGCAGATCAGGTAGACCGCGTCGTTCCCGAGATGGGCGTTCCATTTCCGCACCGCGCGTACCGCACGATGCTGCATGTCCGGCATTGACTCCCCGTCCTGGCCCGGGAACCGCACCGCGCTGGGGTGGGCCTGCACCACCCGCCACAGCGGTTCCTTGGCCAGCCGTTTCAGCGGCTTGCCGGTCCAGTCCCCGTACTTGACCTCCGCCAGTTCCCCATCCTCGGTCACGGCCACCGGCTGGCCGTTACGGGCCGCCGCGATCGCGTCGGCCGTCTGCCTGCACCGTTCCAAGGGGCTGGTGACGATGGCATCGAGGGGCACACTGGCCAGCCGCATGGCTAGAGCCGCAGCCTGCTCCCGGCCGCGGTCATCGAGTGCGATGCCGGGCGTCCGGCCGGTGAGCACGGTCCCGGTCCCTGCGGTCAGCCCATGGCGGACCAGGAGAACCAACGTCACGCCTCGACTCTAAGGGGTACGGCGTCATACTCGGCAAGTGCGTGCCGACCTGGGGTGCCTAGTCGGCGGCGGCCGTGCCCGGAGCCGCCACCACGAAGGTCATGGCCCCGAAGCTGACCTGGTCCCCGGGCCGGACCTGGACCGGTTCGGTGACGCGCCAGCCGTTCAGCCGGGTGCCGTTGGTCGAGCCGAGGTCGTCGAGCATCCAGCCGCTGGCGCACCGCTTGAGCCCGGCATGCCAGCGGGACACGGAGGGGTGCGGAAGGACCAGATCGCACTGCCCGTCGCGGCCGATGGTGAACCGCTCCCGTTGGCTGGAGGGGAACATCAGCACGGGAGGGGCCGTCGGGAGGGCAGGGGACATCCCACTGGTTAACGCGGCCCAGCCACGCCGGCCATAGCCCCGCAGCGTGCTGCCGAGCGTGCGCTGGGAAGGCAGGTCGGCCAGAAGCTGCGCGAGGTCACGGCGGTCGCGAGCCTTCAGCGCCGCCTCGACGCGGTGGATGAACGTGTCGTGCGTGAGCCTCCCCTCGGCGAAACGCTCCCCGAGCTGGCTGATCGCCTCGTCCCGTTCGGCGTCGGAGACGCGCACATCGTCCTTGGCGCACTGCTGGGGCGCGGGAGCGTAAGGGCCTCCCGTGGGCGCCGGACCGCCCGGGTTCCCTGCCATGATCCCGAGTATCGGTGCCCAGTGCCGCAGGCACAAGATGAACAGGGTGCCGCAGGCACAAGGCGCGCCCACGGCCGCGCGTCACGCGGCACGCGATCCTGGCCTCTAGGCTGGCGTGCAATGTCCACGGCACCTGAGCAAGAGAGCACCGGCGGGAACAATCCGCCCCCGGACGTGTTCGGCGAGTTCTGCGCGGCCGGGCTCTGGCCGGGGCTCGGCCCCGGGCTGGCCAGCCGGCTGGCGGGGGCCGGCATCACCGCGCCCCCACTCGTCACCGCGGCCCGCCTGGAACTGGTGGAAGGGGTCGGCGGCAAGCGCGCCGTGCGTCTCGCCGCGGCCTTCGAGGATGCCCGGCCCAGCTACGAGACGGCCGAGCTCCTCGTCGCATGCCGGGTGCCCGCCCGCTACGCCGGGCCGGCCGTCGCGCGCCTCGGAGCCTCGGCCGCGCGTCAGTTGCGCGCGGACCCGTGGCGGCTGCTTACGCTGCCGCAACTGCGGCCCGACCAGGTCGACTGGTTCGCCCGGCAGGTGCTGGGCGACGCCGCCGACCCTCAGGATCCGCGGCGCGGCCGGGCCCTCGTGGCGCACCTGCTCGCCCGCGCCGCCCGCGACGGGCACACGGCGGTGCCCGCCGAGGCCGTGGCCAGGTCGCTCGGCCGGTTCCGGATCGGCGACCCGGCCGCGGCGATCGAGGCCGCCATCGACGAGGGCACGGTGCTGCCGTTCAGCCCACCCGACCCTGACCCGGACCCGGAGGACCCTCGCGGTGAGGCGGCCGGCGCGGACCACACGGCCGGGGCCGGCGTGCTGCTGGCTCTCACCCGGTATGCCATGGCGGAGGAGGCGGTGGCCGAAGGCCTGCAGCGGCTCGCGGCCCTGGCCGAACCGCTCCCAGCGGACCAGTCCGGTCCGGGAGAACTCGACGAGACCCAGCTCGAAGCGGTTCGCGCGGTGGCGGAGCACGGCGTGTGCGTGCTCAGCGGAGGCCCCGGGACGGGCAAGAGCCGGACCGTGGCGGCCGTGGTGTCGCTGGCCGCGGGGCGCGGGCTGCGGGTAGCTCTCGCCGCGCCCACCGGGCGGGCGGCCAAGCGGCTCGAGGAACTGGCCGGCGCGCCCGCTACCACCCTGCACCGGCTGCTCGGCGCCCAGGGCCGGTCTCGAGCTGGCCGCGGCAGCTCAGCCAGCGCCGGCCACCCGGGCGACCAGAGCCTTCCCGGCGACCAGGCCAGCCCGGATGACCTGGGCGCCGCGGCCGGCCACGGCGGCGCGGCGGCGGCCGGAGACGCCGCATGGATTTTCACCCGCAACGAGGAGTGGCCGCTCGACGCGGACCTCGTCGTGGTAGATGAGGTATCCATGCTCGACGCCGAACTGGCCGCCGCGCTGCTCGAGGCGTGCGCGGACAGCACCCGGCTGCTGCTGGTCGGGGACCCGGCCCAGCTCCCCTCGATCGGCCCCGGACGGGTGCTGGCCGACATCATCGATTCGGGCGCCGTCCCGGTCACCGAGCTGACCAAGCTCTACCGGCAGCGCGACGGCGGGGTCATCGCGCGGCTCGCGACCGCAGTGCGCGGCGGCACCGTGCCGGCCGTTGACTCGCCCGACCGCGAGGTGGTCGTGGTACCGGTGCGCGGCAGCGCCGACGCCGCCCGGCGGGTGGTGCAGCTGGTCACCGACTCGATCCCGCGGGCCCTGGACATCCCGGCCTCGGACATTCAGGTGATAACACCCGTGCACAAGGGCCCGGCGGGGACGATCGAGCTGAATCGCGTGCTCAAGCAGCGGCTGAACCCGGGGCCTGGCGCGCGGTCTGGGTTCGATCCGGGTGACCGGGTGGTGTCCATCGCCAACCACGCCGACGAGGGGTTCACCAACGGCGAGGTGGGGACGGTGGTGGGGCCGGGCGACGACGGTCTCCTCGTGGCCTTCCCCGCGGGGCCGGTCTGCGTGCCGGACCGGATCCTCGGCGACCTCCGGCACGGCTGGGCGCTGACCGTGCACCGGGCTCAGGGCTCAGAATGGCCCGCGGTGGTGGCCGTGTTCCCGGCCGAAGCGACCGGGATGCTGTCCAGGCCCCTCGTCTACACCGCGCTGACCCGCGCCCAGCGGCACCTGTCCATCGTCCACGGCGCCGGCCCGGCCCTGTCCCGGGCGGTGGCGACCGTGGGTGAGCGGCCGCGGGTCACGAGGCTAGGCGGGCTGCTCGCCGGCGCCGGGGACTGACCCGCGTCACCTGAAAATTACCGTGCGGCGGCCGTGCAGGAGGATGCGGTGCTCGGCGTGCCAGCGGACGGCGCGGGCCAGCGCAATCCGCTCGGCGTCCCGCCCGATCGCCGCGAGTTCCGCGGGTGAGGAGCGGTGGTCGACCCGGGCGACCTCCTGTTCGATGATCGGTCCCTCGTCGAGTTCGGCGGTGACGTAGTGCGCCGTCGCGCCGATCACCTTCACCCCGTGCTCGTGCGCCTGGTGGTGCGGCCGGGCGCCACGGAAGCTGGGCAGGAACGAGTGGTGGATGTTGATGACCCGCCCGGCCAGCTTGGCGCAGAGGCCGGGCGAGAGTATCCGCATGTACCGGGCCAGCACCACGAAATCGACCCGGTGGGACTCGACGAGGTCGAGCAGCCGCCCTTCGGCCTGCTCCCTGGACAGCACGTCCGGCCCGGTCGGCACGTGCTCGAACGGCACGCCGTGCGCGGTGGCCAGCGGGCCCAGGTCGGGGTGGTTGCCGACGACCAGCGGGACATCGATGCCCAGCGCCTCCGCGCCGCGCCGGTAGAGCAGGTCATTGAGGCAGTGCCCCTCCTTGGACACCATGATCAGCACCCGGGGGCGGACCGCCAGATCGTGCAGTTCCCATTGCATGCCGAACTCGCTCGCGATGGGGCCGAACCCACGGCGCAGCGCCGGGCCGCCGGGACCCGCGCCGGCCAGGACCTCCACGTGCACCCGCATGAAGAACCGGTCCGCGATCCGGTCGGCGTACTGCTGACTGTCCAGGATGTTGCCGCCCGCCTGGTACAGGTAGGCGGCGACCGCGTGCACGATGCCGGGCCGGTCCGGGCAGGACAGGGTGAGCACGAATTCCCCGGCCGACGTGGCTGGCGGGTCAGACACGGCGCCGTCAGCCACCCATCGCGTGCGCGCCGCCGTCGGCGTGCACGATCTCGCCCGAGGTGGCCGGGAACCAGTCAGAAAGCAGCGCGACACAGGCCCGGGCCGCAGGCTCGGGGTCGGCCATATCCCAGCCCAGCGGCGCCCGCTCGGTCCAGACCGCCTCGAAGTCACCGAATCCTGGGATGCTGTTGGCCGCGATGGTACGAAGCGGGCCCGCGGCGACCAGGTTGACCCGGATTCCCTGCGGACCGAGGTAGCGGGCGAGGTAGCGGGCGCACGACTCCAGCGCGGCCTTGGCCACGCCCATCCAGTCGTACGCTGGCCAGGCCCGCGAGGCGTCGAAGTCCAGGCCGACGATCGACCCTCCCCCGGGCATCAGCGGCAGCACCGCCATGGCGAGCGCCTTGAGCGAGTAGGCCGATACCTGCACCGCCGTGGCCACGTCCGGCCACTCGGTGCGCAGGAAGTTACCTCCGAGCGCGTCTTGCGGCGCGAATGCGACGCCGTGCAGCACGCCGTCCAGGCCATCGACGTACCCCGATACCCGTTCCGCGAGCGAGCTCAGGTGGTCGGCGTTGGTCACGTCGAGTTCGAGGACGGGGGGCGTGGTCGGCAGCCGTTTCGCGACCCGCTCCACCAGGCTCATCCGGCCGAACCCGGTGAGCACCACCGTCGCGCCCTCCTGCTGCGCGATCCTCGCTACGTGGAAGGCGATCGAAGAGTCGGTGAGGACCCCGGTCACCAGGATCCTCTTGCTGTCCAGGATTCCCATCCCGCCAGTATGACTCAGTGCCCCATGCCGAGGCCGCCGTCGACCGGGATGACCGCGCCGGTGATGTAAGCGGCGTCGTCTCCGGCCAGGAACGCGACCACGCCCGCGACCTCCTCGGCGGATGCGAGGCGGCCGAGTGGCACCCCGGCCAGGATCGCGGCCTTCCGGTCGTCCGGCAGCGCGGCGGTCATGTCCGTGTCCACGAAACCGGGGGCGACCACGTTCGCGGTGATATTCCGCGAGCCGAGTTCCCTGGCCAGCGAGCGGGCCAGGCCGACCAGGCCCGCCTTGGACGCCGCGTAATTGGCCTGCCCGCCGGAGCCGAGCAGGCCCACCACCGAAGAAATGAAAATAAGCCGCCCCCGGCGCAGCCGCATCATGCCGCGCACCGCCCGCTTCGCCACCCGGTACGCCCCGGTCAGATTGGTGTCGATCACCGAGGTGAAGTCGTCCTCGCTCATCAGGGCGAGCAACTGGTCGTGGGTGATCCCGGCGTTGGCCACCAGCACCTCGACCGGCCCCTGGGCCGCCTCTACCTTGCCGAACGCCTCGTCCACGGCGGCGGCGTCACGGACGTCGCAGTTCACGGTGGCCAGCCCCGGGACGGCGTCCCCCGAGCGAGAGGTCACGGTGACGGCATCACCGCCGGCCGAGAGCCGTTGGGCGATAGCCAGGCCGATGCCCCGGTTTCCGCCGGTCACAAGGGTGGATCGAGTCATGGCTGGTAGTACCTCCTGGCGTGCGGCAATCCCCGCGAGCGTACCCGGCCGGGCTTCAGCGAGGCACGCAGCAGGGGTGGGATAGGTTGCCATTCGTGGATGAGATGGCAAACCGCCGCCCGGCCGCCCGCATCGACCCCGAGTTCACCGCGTACCCGCTGAGCCAGCTGGCCGACACCGCCTTGCAGCGGGCCGCGGACCTGGGCGCGGACCATGCGGATTTCCGCGCGGAACGCGTCAAGAGCCAGCAGGTCAGGCTGTCGGACGGCAACCTGGAGACCCTGTTCGACGCCGACGAGCTCGGCCTGGCGGTGCGCGTCGTGGTGAACGGCACCTGGGGTTTCGCGGCGGCCGTGGACCTCACCAGAGCCGCCGCGGCGCGGGCCGCCGAGGAGGCCGTCGATGTGGCGCGGGTCTCCGCCGCGATCAATACCGAGCGGATCGAACTCGCCGACGAGCCCGGGTACGGCGACGTCACCTGGATCTCCAGCTACGAGATAGATCCGTTCAGCGTCAACGTGTCGGACAAGGTGGCGTTGCTCTCCGAATGGAGCGCGGGACTGCTGGCCAGCGACCGGATCGATCATGTGGATGCCTCCCTGCACCAGGTCAAGGAGTGCAAGTTCTACTCCGATGGTGTGACCACGGCCACTCAGCAGCGGATCCGGCTGCACCCGCAGGTGACCGCGGTGGCCGTTGAAGAAGGTGGAAGGTTCGAGACCATGCGGACGCTGGCGGCACCGGCCGGCCGTGGGTACGAATACCTGACCAACGGGCGCATCCCCGGGGAGCTGGCCGAACTGCCCGGCCTGCTCGCCGAGAAGCTGGCCGCCCCCACCGTCCGGGCCGGCCAGTACGATCTGGTCATCGACCCGTCCAACCTGTGGCTCACCATTCACGAGTCGATCGGCCACGCGACCGAGCTTGACCGTGCCCTTGGCTACGAGGCGGCCTACGCGGGCACGTCGTTCGCCACCCTGGACAAGCTGGGCACCCTGCAATACGGCTCCCCGGTCATGCATGTCACGGGCGACCGGACGGTCGAGCACGGGCTAGCCACCATCGGGTACGACGACGAGGGCGTGGCCACCCAGTCCTGGGACCTGATCACCGCCGGCGTGCTCACCGCCTACCAGCTCGACCGGCGGATCGCGCGATTGACCGGGTTCGGCCGGTCCAACGGCTGCGCGTTCGCCGACTCGCCGATGCACATGCCGATCCAGCGGATGGCCAACGTCTCGCTGCAGCCCGCCGCGAGCGGCCCGTCCACCGAGGAACTGATCGCCGGCGTGGAGCGCGGCATCTACATCCTCGGCGACAAGAGCTGGTCCATCGACATGCAGCGGTACAACTTCCAGTTCACCGGCCAGCGGTTTTACAAGATCGAGAATGGGCGGCTGGCCGGCCAGCTTCGGGATGTGGCCTACCAGGCGACCACGACCGACTTCTGGAACTCTATGGAGGCCGTCGGCGGCCCCCAGACGTACGTGCTCGGCGGCGCCATCAACTGTGGCAAGGGGCAGCCCGGGCAGGTCGCCCCGGTCAGCCATGGCTGCCCGGCGGTGCTCATGCGGGGCGTTCGGATCCTCAACACCACGGAGGAGGGCGCATGAGCCCGCAGGACACGGTCGAGCGGGCGCTCGCGGTGGCCAAGTGCGACGACTGTGTCGTGATCGCGGATGAAACGTCCTCGGCGAACTTGCGCTGGGCGGGGAACACGCTCACCACGAACGGCGTGTCCCGGTCCCGCCAGCTGACCGTGATCGCCAGCGGCCGGAGCGGCGCAGGCACCTCGGTCGGCGTGGTCTCTCGCGCCGGTGTGTACGACGATCAGATCGAGGAGGTCGTCCGGGCCGCCGAGAAGGCCGCCTCAGAGAGTTCGCCGGCGGAGGACGCCCGGCCGCTGCTGTCGCCGGATGACGATGACGCGTTTCGGATGGGCGCCTCGGCCGGCCCGGGCTGGGATGATCCGGTGGCCGGTACCGAGATCGGGATTTTCGGCGGTTTCGCCAGCGCGCTCGGCCAGGCTTTCGACGCCGCGGGCGCGGCCGGGCGGAAGCTGTACGGGTTCGCCGAGCACTCGGTGGCCAGCACGTTCGTCGGCACCTCCACCGGGTTGCGGCTCCGGCACGACCAGCCGACCGGGAAAATCGAGCTCAACGCCAAGTCCGCCGATCTGGCCCGCTCGGCCTGGGCGGGCCAGGGCACCCGCGACTTCAGCGATATCGACGTCGGCACTCTCGATGCTGATCTCGGGCGGCGGCTGGACTGGGCGGCCCGGAGGATGGAGCTCCCGGCCGGTCGTTACGAGACCATTTTGCCGCCGACCGCCGTGGCTGACCTGCTCGTCTACCTGTACTGGTCGGCGGGGGCGAAAGACGCGCTTGACGGCCGGACGGTCTTCAGCAAGCCCGGTGGCGGGACGCGGGTGGGTGAGCGGCTGGCCAGCCTGCCGGTGACGTTGCGCAGCGACCCGGCGGCACCGGGCCTGGAGTGCGCGCCGTTCGAGATCGCGCACGCTTCGAGCCGGGAGTCGTCGGTGTTCGACAACGGGCTGGCGCTGCACCCGACCGCCTGGATCGGTGACGGTGAGCTGCGCGCGCTGACCCAGACCCGGCACACCGCCGGGCTGACCGGCCTCCCGGTCACTCCAGCCATCGGGAACCTGATCCTGGATGGGCCCGGCCGCCGGGCCTCGCTGGATGACATGATCGCCAGCACCGCGCGTGGCCTGCTGCTCACCTGCCTCTGGTACATCCGCGAAGTGGACCCGCAGACGCTGCTGCTCACCGGGCTGACCCGGGACGGGGTGTACCTGGTGGAGAACGGCGAGGTGACCGGCGCGGTGAACAATTTCCGGTTCAACGAGAGCCCCGTGGCCATGCTGGGCCGTCTCACCGAGGTCGGCGCCACCGTGCCCACGCTGCCGCGCGAGTGGGGCGACTACTTCACCCGGACCGCCATGCCCCCGGCGCGCGTCGAGGGCTTCAACATGTCCTCGGTCAGCCAGGCCAGCTAGGCCGCATCCCGCTAGCTGTCTTCGAGGCGGAAACCCACCTTCAGGCCGACCTGGAAGTGGGCCACGCGGCCATCCTCGATCTGCCCGCGGACCTGGGTCACCTCGAACCAATCCAGGTGGCGCAGGGTCTGCCCGGCCCGGTGCAGAGCGTTCCGGATGGCGGGCTCGATGCCGTCGGGCGATGTGCCCACGATCTCGGTCACCCGGTAGGTACGGTCTGGCATGCTGTCTCCATTCTCGGTCACGCGGACTCCCTTATCTGGCTTATCTGGCTTGGCGCTGCGACCGGCCGTCGGGCAGGCTGTCTCCGTGACTCCTGACGCCGCCGAGCTCGAGCGGCGGGCTCGCGCGCGGCTGCCCCCCGATGCCTATGACTACTACGCTGCGGGCTCGGGACGCGGAGCCACGCTCTGCGCCAATGAGACAGCATGGCAGCGAGTCCGCCTGCGGCCCAGGATTCTCCGGGATGTGTCGGCCATCGACCTCAGCGTAGACGTGGGCGGCCTGGCCGGCGGCTTGCTGCGCACGCCGCTCGCCGTCGCGCCGACGGCGTTCCACCGGCTGGCTCACCCGGACGGTGAGGTCGCGACGGCCACCGCCGCGGCGCGCGCCGGAGCGCTGTATGTGATGTCCACCCGCAGTTCCCGCCGGATCGAGGACGTGGCCGCCGCATCCTCCGGCGCGGGCGGCACCTGGTGGTTCCAGGTGTATCTGATGCGGGACCGGGAACTCACCGCGGGCCTGGTCCGGCGCGCGGCGGCGGCGGGTGCCCGGGCGCTGGTCCTGACCGCGGACACCCCCGTCATCGGGCGCCAGGGGCGCGCCAGGGGCGGAGCAAGGGTGACGACATGGTGAGCGAGGCCGATTTCCTGGTCAACCTCGGCCAGCAGGCCGACCTGACCGCGACCGAGCCGGCCAGCGACGTGACGTTCACCGACATCGGCTGGCTGGCTGAGATCAGCGGCGGCCTGCCCGTCGTGGTCAAGGGCGTGCTGCGGCCCGACGACGCGGAAGCGTGCCTAGCCCGCGGCGCAGCCGGGGTGATCGTGTCCAATCACGGCGGGCGGCAGCTGGACGGAGCGGTGCCGACGGCCCTGGCGCTGTCCGCCGTGACCGCCGCGGTCACGGCGGGTTTGGTGGCCGTGGACGGCGGAGTGCGCAGCGGGGAAGATGCGCTGGCCGCGCTCGCCCTGGGCGCGCGGCTTGTCTTCCTGGGCCGGCCGGTGCTGTGGGCGCTGCACGTGTGGCGGCGCAGACGGCGTGCAGGCGCTGCTGAAGGGTTCACAAACGATCTGGCGCACGCGATGGCGCTGGCCGGCGCCCCCCGCCTGGCGGACCTGGCCGACGTGGCCGACCCTGCGCTCCCGGCCGATGCTGGGCCGCGAACCTGGCCGCCGTTGCCGGGCACGCAGCCCCCGCATACCGTGGAGTCGTGAGAGCCATCATCCCGGCCCGCCGCGATCGCCCGCAGCTCGTCACAGAGGCGCGGCGGCCGCTGTCTGAAGACATTGCCTACCGGCAGCGCCGGTATCTGATCATGATGGGAATCCGGGGCGTTTGCTTCGCCGCGGCAGTGGCCCTGTTCGTCAACGTCCCGGGCTTCTTCTGGGCGATTCCGGTGGTCGGCGCGATCATCATCCCCTATTTCGCCGTGGTCTTCGCCAACGGCGGACGCGAGCCCAGCAGCAAGGCAGGTTTTCGCGCCTACGAGCCACGCCTGCCAGTCCGGCATGTTCCCAGCGAGCAGGGGTTCGACCCAGGCGCTACTGGACCGGTTGACGCCGCGCAACACCCGGGGTCCTTTACTGCCAGTAATCACCAACCAAAAGGCGCCCAGGAAACAGCCGATCCGGAGTCGAGAACCCCCGTGCACAAGCCGGAGTAAGTCGTATCCGGTCTTGACGCACAACGGGGGGTTTCGGTGTAGCATACGTAAACGGTGCTCTGGTCCCCCGTCGGAGCACCTGCCGGCGTTCCGGGCCCCCGTCGGAACGCCGATGAATGCGACGCCGGGTGGTTTGCCCCCGTAGCCACCCGGCGTCGCTCTAACTTCGCTGACCTTCGGTCCAGCTTCGCTATGGCTCGCAGTATCTTTCCGGGGGGGCGACCCCCGGACCCCCCGGAAACCCCGATGGCGCTCTCACTTCGCTGACCTTCGGTCCAGCTTCGCTATGGCTCGCAGTATCTTTCCGGGGGGGGGGACCCACCGGGGGAAGCGCATGACTTGAGGGGGAGTTCTCGCTGGCTGAGGGATTAGGTTTCGCTTACGGGCGGGTCGGCCTGGGGGGTTACTCGGTCTTGCTGAACGTAGCGATCGCGACGCCCGTCATGGCTATGCCCATGGCCGCGACGATGCCCAACGACAGCCAGATCGGGACGACCCACCCGTTCCAGGTGACCCCCGGTGAGAGCGCGTGCTGCGCGGCCGGGCTGACGTTCAGGTGGCTGATCACCGCATGACGCATCGGGCCCGACGACGTATGTCAGCGGATCGATGCGGGTCAGCACGCTGAGCCAAGCCGGCAGCCCGGTCAGCGGGTAGAGCGCGCCCGACAGGAAGAACAGCGGCATGACCAGCATCTGGGTCAGCGCCATGAACGCCTGGAACTGGGTGATCCGCGCGGCCATCATCACGCCGAACGCGGTGAGCGTGAAGGCCAGCAACAGCAACTCTCCCACCAGCGTAAGCAGCAGCAGCGGGTTGTACGGCACGTCGGCCAGCCCGGCCAGGATCAGCATCAGGATGCCCTGGAAGGTCGCTATGGTCGCGCCGCCCAGGCACTTGCCGATAACGATGGACGACCCGGCTCACCGGCGCGACCAGCATCTCGCGCAGGAAGCCGAACTCGCGGTCCCACACGATCGACGCAGCCGAGAAGATGGCGGTGAACAGCACCGACATGGCCACGACGCCCGGGATAGATGAACGTCTTGAAGTTCACACCCGGCGGCATGCCGTTCCTGGCCAGCGCAGACAGCCCGGTGCCGAGGACGAACAGGAACAGCACCGGCTGGATGAGCGACGTGATGGCGCGCAGCCGGTCCCGGCGGAACCTGATGAGTTCGCGGCGCCACACGATGCTCGTCGGCCCGCAGATCCGAGCGCAGGCTGCGTTCGGGAACGGAGACCCTGATCTGGTCGGCCAGGACGCCCGCCTCGGCCGGGGCCGCAGCGCCGGGCGCCCGCGTCTGAGTCGCCATGGTCATCGCCTTCCTCGGAAGCGGGCGGCCATCTGGCGCATGGCGTCGGTGCCCGTCGCCTCGGCGTCGCGGATGGTGGTCCCGGTGTAGGACATGAACACATCGTCGAGCGACGGCCGCGACACGCTGACCGCGCTTGATCGGCACCGTCAGCCGCGCGAACAAGCTGGGGCACGAACTGCTCGCCCGAGGCCACCGAGAACGTCACCGCGCCCTCGTGCACCGCCGGCCTCGATACCGAACTCGCTGGCCAGCTCCGCGATCGCCGCCTCGTCGTCGGCGGTGTGGATCTGCACCCGGTCCTTGCCGACGCTGGCCTTCAGCGCCTCCGGGGTGTCGATCGCCACGATCTGGCCGTGGTCGATGATCGCGATCCGGTCGCAGTGCTCGGCCTCGTCCATGTAGTGCGTGGTGAGGAAGATCGTGATGTCCTCGCGGCGTCTTCAGGTCGTTGATGTACTCCCAGATCGACGAGCGCGTCTGCGGGTCAAGGCCAACCGTCGGCTCGTCCAGGAACAGCACGTGCGGCGCGTGCAGCAGGCCCCGCGCGATCTCCAGCCGCCGCTTCATGCCGCCCGAGTACGTCATCACCAGGCTGTCCGCGGCGGTCCCACAGGCCCGACCATCTCCAGCACCTGCCGCATCCGCGGCGCCACCGCCGCGGCCGGGCACCCCGTACAGCGCGGCGTGGAAACGCAGGTTCTGCGCGCCGGTCAGGTAGTTGTCCAAGGTGGTGTCCTGGAAGACCAGGCCGATGTTGCGCCGCACCGCGTCCCGCTCGGTCCTGACGTCGCGGCCCGCCACCCAGGCGTCACCCGAGGTCGGCTTGGCCAGCGTGCACAAGATCTTGATCGTGGTCGACTTCCCCGCGCCGTTGGGGCCGAGGAAGCCGAACGTCTCCCCCGCCGGCACCTCGAAATCGATCCCGCGGACCGCCTCGATCTCGCCATAGCTTTTGGTCAGGCCAGCGACCTTGATGACCAGCCTGCGTCTCCGGGGTTTCCGTGCGGGTCCCGCCCACCGCGCTGTTCCGGACGACCGTGTCGCCCGGAACAGCGTCTGGGCCCGTCTGCGCTGCCACCGCCACCGCCTTCCTGTGGGTCAGAACCGAAGCCTAGTCCTGACCTGGGTCAGGCCCGTCCGCACGCTGATCGCCCGGGGTTGAGTCGTCGCCGGGGTCATCGGCGGCCAGGATCCCGTAGAGTCGCCTGCGGGTATCGGCCAGGATCCTGTGCGCCTGCTCGATCTGGGACGGTGCTGCCCGCCTGGGCCACCTGGACGGCCGCCACCTGCACCTGGTGGAACAGCCTGCGCAGTTCCATGGCCTCCGTGCCGACCGACCCGGTGACCACATCCCACGGTGCGCGCAGTTCTTCCTGGTGGGCCGCTGAGTACGCGCGCCCCTCGTCGGTCAGGACGTACGCCTTGCGGCCGCCCTCGGCCGTCTCGGCCCGGATCAGGCCCTCGTCTTCCATCTGCTGCAGAGCAGGGTAGATGGATCCGGGACTGGGCCGCCAGACGCCGCCGCTGCGCTCGCCGATCTCCTGGATGATCTGGTAGCCGTTCATCGGTTCCTCGGCGAGCAGCGCGATCGCCGCCGCCCGCACGTTGCCGCGCCGTACCCGCGGGCCCCGCATCGACCTCGGCCCGCCCATCCAGGGGCCGAAGTCCGCGGATCCCCGCCCGAACCCCGGCCCGCCAGGGAACCCAGGCTCGCCAGGGAAACCCGGCACGACCCGTGTCCTGCTCCGGCCCATGCCGCCCGGCCGGCGGCCATGGCCCCGGCCACCTCGATGGTGCCGCCAGCCTTCTTCTTCTTCCTCACCTGGGTGGTCCCAGGCATCACCTGCATGCATCTGCTTGCTCCTTCGGATGTCTCCGCTTAGGTTGGAGTTCCGGTAGTCCGCGTAACCCCAAATCATTCTCCGTTAGGTCAACGATATATCGTTGAGCATCGAATGGCAACACGTCGGACACTGGATTTCGCCTCGATAGTCCCCCGGCGTGCCGAAGTGCCGGCCGGGCCGGGTGCTGGCCGTTCTACGCCGGGCTGGGCCTGGCCGCTGCGACGGCCGGCAGATCGTAGATCCGGCGCACGCTGGAGCCGAGACGCGAGATGTCGGCGCCGTAGACATGCATGGAGATCGCCACACCGTCACCCTGATTGCGGACCCGGTGAATGTCGCCGGGCGGGGCAAAACCGCTCACATCACCGGTGGTGCTGGTCTTCCTGGCCACTTCGGCCAGGGCCGTGCCGCCGCGCCGCAACGCGAAGATCTCCTCGTACTCCGCGCCCTGCAGCACTCCGGTCACGCACCAGGTGACATGGTCGTGGACGGGCGTGACCTGACCGGGCCGCCAGACCATCGCCACGATGGAGAAGGATCCGTCCGTTTCGGCGTGCAGCAGGTGGGACCGGTAGCCAGCTGGGTCGCCGCCGCGCTCGCGCCGGCTGAGAATCCGCGGGCCGGGCAGGTGCCGCCGCAATCCGGCGGCGACCTGTTGCGCTGTCTGCTGCCAATCGTCACGCTCCCTGACGGCCTCGCGGATGGCCGTGACCAGGCTGGACGGGCAGCGGGCGCCCAGAATCGGCGCGGCGCTCGATAGTGCGCTGGCCAGTGCCACGGGCTCACCCCTCTCTGGCGCTACCGGACTCTTCCACGGTAGGGAGCCCGCGCCCCCCGGCGCCAATGCCAATGGAGTTGGCCACGCATCAAAACGATGGATGAGTGGGCGCCGAGCTGGCGTTACGGGCGGATCACGGTCATCGCCCGCATCAGCCGCCGATGGCCGACATGGGCCGGGCCGGCTGGAGGAACCCCGGGTCGTTGATGCCATGTCCGGGCAGCTTGACCGCGACCGCCTTCAGCCAGATCTCCGCCAGCTCATCGTCACTGGCCCCGGACCGCATCGGGTCACGCAGGTTGCTCTCGCCGCGGGCGAAAAGGCAGTTCCGGACCTGCCCGTCGGCGGTGAGCCGGACCCGGTCGCAGGTGCCGCAGAACGGGCGCGTCACCGAGCCGATCACACCGACCCGGACGGGCCCCGCCGTCCACCAGGAAGGCCTCGGCCGGCGCCGACCCCCGGGCGCCTGGGTCGTCCGGCGTCAGCGAGAACTCCGCGGACAGCGCATCCAGGATTTCCGCGGCCGTGACCATGTCGGCGCGGCGCCAGCCATGCTGAGCGTCGAGCGGCATCTGCTCGATGAACCGCAGCTGATACCCGCGCTCCAGGCAGAACCGCAGCAGCGGGACCGACTCGTCGTCGTTGATCCCCCGCATGAGCACCGTGTTCACCTTGACCGGGGCCAGGCCCGCGGACGCCGCGGCGGCCAGGCCGGCCAGTACGTCAGCCAGCCGGTCCCGCCTGGCCAGCTTGCGGAATGTCTCCGGCCGGAGCGTGTCCAGCGACACGTTGATCCGGTCCAGGCCCGCTCCGCGCAGCGTCTCCGCCAGCCGGGCCAGCCCGATGCCGTTGGTGGTCAGCGAGATCTCCGGGCGGGGCCGCAGGGCGGCGGTGCGGGCGACGATGCCCGCCAGGCCGCGGCGAAGCAGTGGCTCACCGCCGGTGTACCGGATCTCGGTAATGCCGAGATGCTGCACACCGATCCGCGCCAGCCGCACCACCTCGTCGTCAGTGAGCGCTGACGGTTTCGGCAACCACTCCAGGCCCTCGGCCGGCATGCAGTAGCTGCAGCGCAGGTTGCACCGGTCGGTCAGGGACAGCCTGAGGTCCGTTGCGACGCGCCCGTAGGAGTCAGCGAGCACGGACATCACCTCCCCGACGTTGACAGGCCACCGGCCCGCGATCTCCAACAGCTTACGTGCCGGGGCGGTTTGTCGAATTTCATACCCAACGATCGTCCGCCGGCGGCCCGGCCCGCGGTGACGGCCCGGGCGCCCTTCCGTAGCGACAAGTTGACATTGACGCCCTCACCAGGGACCACGCCCGGCTCGTCCTGGTGGCTCACGAGCCGGGCCCGGTTCGGTCGGCCCTGGATCACCGCCTGATCGGTTGCTGTGATGGATGTCGCCGCTTCACGGACAATGAGCACATGACCGTTGACTCAGCGATCTGGCGCCATCAGCTCACCGCCGGGGAGCGCGCGGAACTTGGGCGCAGCGGGGGGGAGCTGCCCGAGCGGCGCCCGGATGTGCTCGTCGTGGGGGGCGGGATCCTGGGCGTCGCCACCGCGGCGGCCTGCCACGAGGCCGGCCTGGGCACGGTGCTGCTCATCGAGGCCGGCCACCTGGGCTCGGGAGCCACCGGGGGGGCGGCTGGCCTGCTCACGCCGGAGATCCATGAATGGAGCGATCCGGCGCCGTTCGTGGACCTGGCGCGCGCGAGCCTGGCCCGGTGGGGCCGGCTGCAGGAGACGTGGCCCGGGGGGGTCGGCCTGGTCGAGCTCGACTGGATCGGCCTTTCGCCAGATCCAGATGGCCCCGCTCCCCACCAGCCGCCGGCCATCGAGTGGCTCGACCCTGACGAGGTTATGGAGCTGATCCCGGGCCTGGCCCAGCCCATGGCCGCGGCCCTGGTCCGGCGCCAGGCCCGGGTCAACCCGCTGCGCGCGCTGGCCCGGCTGGCCGCTGTGCTGCCCGCCGTCGCGACCGGAGTTGCCGCCACCGCCGTCACGGTGCGGAGCGGCCGGGTCGTCTCGGTGGCGACCACGAGCGGTGAGGTTCATCCTGGCGCCGTCGTCTTCGCCACCGGCCTGCCGCCGCTACTGGACGGGCTGGACCTGAACGTGCCCTCGGAGCTGGTTAAAGGCCATCTACTGGTCACCGAACCGGCCCCGTTGCGGCTGCCGGGCACGGTGGCCCCGGTGGCCACCCAGGTGGAGGAAGGACGGCTGCTGGTCGGCGGGACCTTCGATGCGGGTGATCAAAGCCCCCAGGTCCGGCCGGAGGTGATCGAGGGCATTCTCGAAGGCCTGTACGCGTCCCTCCCCACGCTGCGCGGCCTTCGTGCCGCGTACCAGTGGTGCTGCTTCCGGCCGCGGCACCCCGACGGGCATCCGGTCATAGACCGGATCCCCGGCCTGGACAACGCCTGGCTCACGTCCGGGCATTACCGCACCGGCATCCTGCTCGCCCCGGTGACGGCCCAGGCGATCGCCCGGTGGATCGCCGCGGGCGAACCGCCGGGCGAGGTGCTCGCGTGGAGCGGCGACCGGTTCGCCGCCCGCCGGTTCAGCGGCTGCTGAGCCTGCGCCGGTCGTCGGTCAGCCGCTCGGTAATCCCGGTCCGGTCCAGGTACTGAAGCAGCGGGATCGCCACCCGCCTGGTGGTGGACAGCGCCTGCCTGGCCTGCGCCGCGGTGAACGGCGCCGGCAGGATGGCGAGCAGGCGGGCGGCCTCGGTGTCGGCGCCCGGGGCGAGCACGATCTGGTCGCTGATGCGCAGCAGCAGCCCGGCTCGCTGCGCCGCCGCGATAGCCCTGGGGTCCAGGCCGAGGTCACGCAGGCGCCCAGCGTCGGGGGCGGCGAACGGCTGCGCCGCGAGGTCGCGGCGGAGCACGCGAACCGCGGCCAGAACCCGGTCCGGCAGCGCGGGGGCGGCGGCCGTGGCGGCCAGGCGGATGGAACCGTCCACGACGGTGAGCGGCGGGCGGACCAGCGCCTCGACGACGCGCCGGTCCGGGACGCCGAGCAGGGCCCGGGCGGCCTCCAGCGGCAGGCCAGCGGCGAGCGGCTGGTGCTGGGCGTGGCTCGCGACCTCTTCGGCCAGGCGGCCGCGCAGCGCGGCCCAGTGCGCGGGATCGGCCAGCCAGTCGCCGGCGACTGGCACCGGATGCCCGGCCATCCCCATGGCGCGCAACTCAGCCGCCTGCAGCAGGCCGTGCCGGCGGAGCAGATCGGCGGCGGCCGGCCGGTCCGGCCAGGCCGCGAGTTCAGCGGCGGCCGAGGCCGCGGCGCCGCGGCGCCGCAGCGGGGACGGGATCACGTCGAGCACGGTCGCGCCGGTCAGCGCGGGCCAGGTGCCCCCCGTGATTCGGGACTGGGTGGGCCGGGGCCGGCTGGGCCGAGCCTGGGCAGGCAGGCCCCCGCCGGCGGCGTCCCCCGGATCGCGCAGCAGCAGGCGGTCACCGACGTGCAACGGAAGCGCCTCACGCAGGGTGAGCCGCGCGATCCGGCCGCCGAGCAGGCGCACTCGCGCGGTGCTGCGGGCCGAACCGATGTGCACGGTCAGCTCGCGCGGAGGGCGCGGCGGCCGCGGAGGGGCACCATCCAGCCGGGTGCTCCCGGCCTGGGCATCCTCGCGCGGCGCAGCCAGCCGGACGTCGACCACGGAGGTTAGTGTCCACTGCCCCGGGGTGACCAGCGCCATGCCCCGCGCCAGCGTCCCCCGGTCGGCGCCGCGAAGGTTGAGCGCCACCCTCGCGACCCCGCTGACCTGCTCCGCAGGCTCCTTCAGCGACTCGATTCCGCGGATTCGCACCGCCTGCATCGCGGGGGTGACCAGCAACTCCTGGCCGCGGCGGGCGGTGCCGGCGGGCAGCGTGCCAGTGACGACCGTTCCACTGCCTTTGATACTGAACGAACGGTCGATCCACATCCGCACCGGCGCCGCCGGGTCGGGGACCGGGAGACTCGTCGCCAGCCGGCCGAGGGCGCCGAGTAGCTCGGCGATCCCTTCCCCGGTTACCGCGCTCACCGCGACCGCCTCCACCTGGCCGAGGCTGGTCGCGCTGATCCGGCTCAGTGCCTCCCGGCGCGCCGGGCCCGGGTCGGCCAGGTCGGCCCGGGTTACGGCGAGCACGCCGTGGCGGATACCGAGCGCGTCCAGCGCGGCCAGGTGTTCCGCCGACTGCGGCATCCAGCCCCCGTCAGCGGCCACGGTGAACAGCACCGCGGGCACCGGGCCGACGCCGGCCAGCATGTTGGGCACGAAACGCTCGTGCCCGGGTACGTCAACGAACGCCACCTGGTCGCCGGAGGGCAGGGTCAGCCAAGCGAACCCCAGGTCTATGGTGAGCCCGCGGCGCCGTTCCTCCGCCCAGCGGTCAGGCTCCATCCCGGTCAACGCCCGCACCAGGGTGGACTTGCCATGGTCCACATGCCCGGCGGTGGCTACGACCTGCATGGCCGTCACCCGGCCGACGGGCCCTCGCCCGCGGCGGTGGCCGGCGGGGCAGCGGCCAGCCCGGCGGCCATCACCGCGGCCGCCAGCGTGTCGTCGTCCTGCGCGGGTACCGCCCTCAGGTCGAGCAGCAGGCGGCCATCCTCTGTTCGCCCGATCACCGCGCAGGCGCGGCCGCTGCGGACGGCGTCGCTGCTGCGCAACGGGCCAGCCAGCCGCTCGGGAAGGCTCACCGCCGCGCTCGGCAGGGTGACTCCCGGCGCCCCGCCGCCCCCGACCACGGCCTGGCTCGGTACCGGCCGGGCGTCAACTCCGGCGCTGGTCAGCGTGGCCGAGAGCCGCTGAGCGCGGCGGGTGAGGATCGCTCCGTCCGCGGCCAGCGCCGCCACGACTGGTACCTGGGGGCCCGTCAGGGTGGCCTCAAGGGCCGCCATCGTCATCTTCCCGACTCGCAGTGCCCGCGCGAGCGGATGCCGCGCGAGCCGGCCGACCAGATCGCCGCGGCCGAGTATCAGGCCTGCCTGGGGACCGCCAAGAAGCTTGTCGCCGCTGGCCGTGACCAGGGCGGCGCCCGCGCGGAGCCAGGAAGCGGCGTCCGGTTCGTCGGGCAGCAGCGGGTGCGCGGCCAGCAGGCCGGAGCCGATATCGCCGACCACGGGCGGGCCGAGGCCGGCCAGTTCGGCGATGGTCGCCTGGGCCGTGAAGCCTTCAATGCGGAAGTTCGACGGGTGCACCTTGAGCAGGAACCCGGTGTCCGGGCCTGCCGCGGCCGCGTAGTCCGCGACGGTCGTCCGGTTGGTGGTGCCGACTTCGCGAATCCGGGCACCGGTCGATTCCAGCAGGTCGGGAAGGCGGAACCGGTCGCCTATCTCGATCAGCTCGCCCCGGCTGACCACGATCTCGCGGCCCGCCGCCAGCGCCGTCGCCGCGAGCACGAGGGCCGCCGCGTTGTTGTTCACCACATGGACGGCCTGCGCCGCGGGCACGGCGGCGGCCAGGGCGGCCAGGGCGCCGCGGCCCCGCCGCCCCCGAGTTCCAGAGGAAAGGTCGAATTCCAGGTCGGTCCAGCCCGCGGCGGCCGCCACCGCCTGGATGGCGGCCTCCGACAGCGGGGCCCGGCCGAGGTTGGTGTGCAGCAACACCCCGGTCGCGTTGATCACAGGGTGCAGCGACGCGGACCTGGCCGGCAGTGCCGCCACGGCGGCATCGGCCACCTCATCCGGGGTGATGTCGCCGGTCCTGGCCTGCTGCTGGGCCCGGGCGACGGCGGCCTTGACCTGGGTCCGGCCCAGCCTGTCCGCCGCCGCGGCCAGCCGCGGATCAGCCAGGACCGCGTCGGTCCGCGGCACGAGGCGGCGTGCGTTCACGAGCGTGACCTTACCTGGCCCGGTTCGTGCTTAACCGTCCCGTCCCCGGGTAGCAGGGACGGCGCAGGCTCCAACCTCCGTCTACGCTCCAAATCCTTTGTACACGACAGGGAGTGATCCAAATGGCTGGGATACTGCGAGTCCCCCGGAGCCGTGGTGCCCTCAGCGGTCTGCTGCTCGTCCTGCTCGGCGCGTGGGGTGTGCTGATTCCGCTCGTCGGTCCTTACTTTCACTACGCCTACACCCCGGACACGGCTTGGTCCCTCACCTCGGGCCGGATCTGGCTGGAGATCGTGCCGGGCGCGGCCGCCTTCGTCGGCGGCCTTATCGTTCTCGTCAGCAGCCTCCGCCCGGTGGTCATGTTCGGCGCCTGGCTGGCCGCCCTGGCGGGTGCCTGGTTCGCGGTCGGAGTCACCCTGAGCCCGCTCTGGACCACGGGCGCCGCGTCCGCCATAGGATCGCCCATCGGCGGGACGGTCCACCGCGCCACCGAGCAGATCGGATTCTTCAGCGGGCTGGGCGTGGTAATTGCGTTCCTCGCGGCGCTCGTCATCGGCCGCCTGTCCGTCATCGGCGTCCGGGACGCCAGGCTCGCCGAGAGCCGCGGCGCCCAGCAGGTGGCCGCCCGGGACGCCACGCTGGCCGGAGAGCGCAGGCTGGCCGAAGAGCGCAGCCGTCCCGTCGGCGCCAGCTCAGCGGTTGACGGCCCGGGCAGCACGGATGTGCGCGACTCCGCCATGGACGAGTCGGCGGCTGGCCCAGCGGTCGACGAGCCCGCCGCCAGCGAACGGACCGGCGCGGTGGGCTAGCGGCATTGGGACTAGCGGCTGCCTGACGTCCCCTCGCCGTCAGGCAGTCCGGTGGTGCCAGGCAGAGCCGGGCGCTCTTTAAGAGCACTACCTGGTAGCGATCGTGGCCAGGCCGGGCGCATCATGGAACAGAGCGGCCCGGGCACTGGGTTTCTTTCTCCCGCCTGGGCGCTGATGCAGAGAAAGAAGCTGAGTCTGATGTCCGCTGACTCGCAGTTTCAAACGCTGGCCCAGTACCCGGCCAACCTCGATCGCTGCCGGCGGTGCGGCACTCCACGGAAGATGCACGCGGCCGACGGAAGCTGTGGGCTCACCTTCCCGGCGGGCAGCCTGGCCCTGCTCGTCAGCACTGGTGGCGGGCTCGCCGCGCTTGGCGCCGCGGTCTGGCTGCTGGCCAGCAACACCGCGGTCACCGTCGGCTCGCTGGCCGCATTTGCCTGCCTGGTCGCCCTCATCCTGCTCGTGAGCGGCTCGGCCATCATCGGCCGGAGAAGATAACGCGCGGCCGCTGACGTTCCAGGCGGGGCGCGGCCGCCGGCGTTTCCAGGCGCGGCCGCTGACGTTCCAGGCGGGCGCCCCCGGCTTCCCCGTTGCGCGATCTTCCTGACTAGCCACAAGGCCCGACGATGCGGCATGGCATGGAGAGCCGTTTCCGCCTTGACTTTTCGCGATCCGGCGGGAGCATATGTGTCTGAAGCTGTCCATTCCTGTCGCGAGATGTGCACGAACCTGTTGGATCTGGGTGGGCGGGCCATTCTTGCCATGTCACGAAGCGAGGAACCATGGACCGGGATCGCACCGGCAAGCCCGTCCTGTCCGGCCACGACGCCGACCTGGTGGACAATCCCGCAGGTGCCCCGTCACGGCGTGACCTGCTGCGCGCCGCCGGGCTGGGACTTGGCGCCGTCGCCCTGGCCCCGGTCGCCGGGATAGCCGACGTCCCGGGCCGGGCCCAGGCCCGGCTGACCGCCCGGGCGGACGGTACCAGGTCTACCGATTTCGGGCAGGACTGGAAGTTCGTCCTCGTCAACCCGGATGGCATCACGGATCCGACGGGCGCCTACGCGAACGCGCAGGCGCCCGGCTTCGACGACTCCGGCTGGCGCACGCTCGACGTGCCGCACGACTGGAGCATCGAGCTCACCCCGGTGCAGACCGCGAGCACGAGCAGCAGCACGGGGTTCCTCCCGGGCGGCCTCGGCTGGTACCGCAAGCACTTCACGCTCCCCTCGTCCCTGGCGGGCAGGAGGATCTCAATCGAGTTTGACGGCGTCTACCGGAACTCCAACGTTTACCTCAACGGGAAGCTGCTCGGGAATCACCCCTACGCCTACACCGGCTTCAGCTACGACCTGACCGGCCTGGTGCACACCGACGGCGTTACCTCTGACGTGATCGCGGTCAGCGCGGCGGACCAGCAGCCGAGCAGCCGCTGGTACTCGGGCGACGGCATCTTCCGAAACGTCTACCTCGTCGTCACCGGCCCGGTCCACGTGGCGCGGCACGGCACGTTCGTCTCCACGCCGAACCTGCAGGCCACCATCGGATCCGGCTACGCGGCCGTGCAGGTCCAGACGGACGTGGCCAACGACGGCACCGCGGCCGCGTCGGTTCAACTGGCCGCGACCATCGCCGACCCCACCGGGCGGACCGTAGCGCGGGGCACCACGACCGTGAACGTGCCCGCCGGGCAGACGCAGAGCGCCATCATCGCCGTGAACGTGACGAATCCCGCGCTCTGGTCCACCGGCCACCCCAGCCTGTACCGCCTGCAGACCGACCTGACCACGGGCGGCGCCGTGGTCGACAGCACGACGACCTCGTTCGGCATCAGGTACTTCAGCTTCGACCCGGCCGGCGGCTTCTCGCTCAATGGCCAGTCCATGAAAATCCAGGGCGTCAACCTGCACGCCACGGAAGGCGCGGTGGGCTCGGCCGTGCGGTATGACGCGATGGCCCGGCAGATGGAACTGATGAAGAGCATGGGCGTCAATGCCCTGCGCACCGCGCACAACCCCCCCGCCCCCGAACTCACGGCGATCTGCGAGCGGCTCGGCATCCTCATGATGGTTGAGGCCTTCGACTGCTGGCGCGCGGGCAAACTCGCCTACGACTACCACCTCTACTTCGACCAGTGGGGCGACTCCGACATCAAGGAAATGGTCAACGCGTCGAAGAACTCGCCCGCGGTCGTGCTCTGGTCGATCGGTAACGAGGTTCCCGACACGTACATGGCCGACGGGCCCGCCATCGCCAAGCAACTCATCGCCGACGTCAAGTCGATCGATACGACCAGGCCCGTGGTGATGGGCTCGGACCAGTACCGGCGCGTGCCGTCCACCGGCTCACCGCAGGACCAGATCCTGGCCGAACTCGACGGCCTGGGCGTCAACTACAACACCGCCATGTCCATGGACGGCCTGCACGCGAAGTACCCGGGCAAGTTCTTCTTCTGCTCGGAAATGGGGTCAGAGACGTCCAGCCGTGGCGTGTATCAGGACCCGCAACTGCTGAACACCGGGGAGAACTACACGCCGGGCAAGCGGGCCACGTCCTCCTACGACAACAACCTGGCGTCCTGGACGATGAGCGGGGAGTACGAGCTGAAAAAGGACCGTGACCGCAAGTTCTGGAACGGCGGGTTCCTGTGGTCCGGCCAGGATTACATCGGCGAGCCGACGCCGTACGACGTGTTCCCGGTCAAGGCGTCCTTCTTCGGTGCGATGGACACCGCGGGCTTCCCGAAGGATGCCTACTACCTGTTCAAGAGCCAGTGGACGACGGACCCCATGGTGCACATCGTGCCGATGAACTGGACCGGCTACACACCCGGCCAGGCCGTGGCGGTCTGGGTCTACGCCAACGTCGCCACCGTGGAACTGTTCCTCAACGGCCAGTCGCTGGGCGCGAAGTCGTTCGACCGGAAGGTGACCACCTTCGGACGCACGTACCTGGAGACGACCGAGCCCACCGGGGACGACTACAACTACCCGTCAGGCAGCTACACCAGCCCCAATGGCAGCACTGGCAAGCTCCATCTCACCTGGAGCGTGCCCTTCCAGCCCGGCCGCCTCACCGCCGTCGCGACCGACGGTGGGCGCGTGGTCGCCCGGGACGAGATCGCCACCGCCGGGCCGCCCCGGGCCGTCACTCTCACCCCGGGCGCGCGGGTCGTCACCGCTGACGGGAAGTCACTCTCGTTCGTGGCCGTCGGGGTGGTGGACCGCAACGGCACGACGATCCCGGACGCCAGCAACCTCATCCGGTTCGCCGTCACCGGGCCAAGCACCCTCGCCGGGGTAGACAACGGCCAGCAGGAGAACGCGCAGAGCTACCAGGCGTCCTCGGTCCCGGCGTTCAATGGCCGGGCGCTGGTGATCGTCAGGTCCACCACGCAGCCCGGCTCGATCAGGGTCATCGCGACCTCGCCCGGGCTGGCCCCGGCCAGCGCTACGATCATGTCGGTGGCGGGCGGCGGTCGCTCCCCCGCGGTGTCCGCGGCCAGCCGCGCTGCTCCTGTGCCCCAGGCGGTCCTCCTGGCCAGCGCGGCGGCCAGCGCGGCGCCAGCCGCAGACGCGAGCTACTCGGGCGCGCCGGATACGGTGCCCGCGGCGATGCTGGACGGAGACCTGGCCACGGGATGGTCGAACTACTACAACAAGCAAGCCACGGCCAACATCAAGGCGGTGAGCGTGTCCCGGGACAGCGACTGGGTGTCTGTGTCGTGGCCGGACCAGCAGGAGTTCTCGGCCATCACGGCGTATTTCACGCTGAGTTCCACGCTGAGCCTGCCCGCCTCGGTCTCGGTCGCGTACTGGGACGGTCATGACTTCGTCCCGGTCAAGAACCTGAAGACCGTCCTGGCCGCCGCGTCCAACCAGCCGAGCACGCTCACCTTCGACGCCGTCCGCAGCAGCCGGGTCAGGCTGACCATGACGAGCCCGACACCCGGTACGGGGACGGGTTTCCTACGGATCGCCGAGCTGAATGTCCTCAGCAACGGGGCGAATATCGCTTAGTCCGCCGTGGCCATCATCCCGCGTAGAGCGCGTCGATGTCGTCGGCGTACTTGGCGTGCACGACGCGCCGCTTGAGCTTGAGCGTCGGCGTCAGTTCCTCGCTCTCCGCGGTCCACTCGACGGGCAGCAGCCGCCACCGCTTGACCTGCTGAACACGGGCCAGATGCCCGTTGGCCGCGGCCACCGCCTCGTCGACCGCGGCCAGCACGGCGGGCTCCGCGGCCAGTTCCGCGAGCGACGCCGCCTCGATCCCCCGGGCCTTGGCCCAGGCCGGCGCCACGTCGCCATCCAGGGTGAGCAGGGCCACCACGTACGGCCGGCGATCGCCGAAGGCCAGCGCCTGGCCCACCAGCGGATGCGCGACCAGCAGGTTCTCAATGGCGGCCGGCGGCACGTTCTCCCCGCCGGCCGTGATGATGAGCTCCTTCTTGCGGTCCACCACGGACAGGAAGCCGTCCTCATCCAGGCTTCCGATGTCACCGGTATGCAGCCAGCCGTCCGCGCCGATCAATTCGGCGGTCTGATCGGGCCGGTTCAGGTAGCCGGGGGTGAGGAGCGGGCCACGGACCAGGATCTCGCCGTCCGCCGCGACCTGGACTTCCATGCCGGGGAACGGCCGTCCGACGGTCCCGATCTTGAACTCCGACCGCGTGTTCTGGGCGAACGCGCCGGTGGTCTCGGTCATCCCGTACAGATCGAGGATCCTCATGCCGAGGCCGGCGAAGAAGGCCGCGACTTCGGGCGGCAGCGGCGCGGCCGCGCTGGATACCACGTCCGCTTCACCGAGGCCGAGCAGGGACCGGATCGGCGCCAGCACCTGCTCGTCGGCCTGGTGGAATTCCTGGTCCAGTTCCGCGGCGGTGGTGTGGCCGAACTGGCAGCTCTCGACGTACCTGCGCCCGACGTCCATGGCCTTCTCCACGGCGGCCCGCCGGCCCGGGTCCTGCTCCGCGGCGAGCAGCGCCCGGAGGCCGGCTTGCACCTTCTCCCAGACGCGCGGGACACCGAAGAAAGCGGTCGGGCGCACCGCCCCCATGGTGCCGACGAGCTGCGCCGTGTCCGGGCAGAAGTACACGTGCCCAGCCCAGGTGATCGGCAGGTAGATGCTGAACATGCGCTCGGCGATGTGCGCGAGCGGCAGGTAGGACACCCAGCGAACGCCAGGGACGATGTTGCCCGAGCGCTCGGCCGCGTTCAGCTCGTACAGGACATTGTGGTGGGTGAGCAGTACTCCCTTGGGGTTTCCCGTCGTGCCCGAGGTGTACAGCAAGGTGACCGGATCTTCAGGGGTGATAGCGGCCAGCCGCGCCGCCACCTGCTCGGGCTCGGCGGCGTACCGTTCGCGGCCCAGCGCGACGAAGTCGGACCACGAAAGATACAGGTCGCCGTCCGGGACGGCGGCGCTGTCCCGGATGATGATTTTCTTCAGTCCTGGCAGCTGGGTCAGGACTGGCTGCCAGCGGGCCAGCTCGGTGGCGCCGTCCAGCACCGCGATCCGCGCGTCGCAGTCGCCGGCCATGAAGCCGATCTGATCCGCGGCCAGCGTGGCGTAGAACGTGACGGGCACACCACCGGCGTGCACCGCGCCGAAATCGGCGAGCACGTGCTCAGCCCGGTTCGGCAGCATGAGGGCCACCCGCTCGCCGGGCCGCAGGCCGAGCGCGATGAAGCCGGCCGCCAGCCGCAGGGCCTGCTCCCTGGCCTGGGCCCAGGTCAGGGTCGACCAGCCGCCGTCCCCCGCGTTGGACAGGGCAGGCGCGTCGCCCGAGCGCTCCGCGGTAACCCGCAGCTGATCGCAGATCGTCCGGCCCGCGATCACCGCCTCGATCTCCGCTCGCTCCTGGAGTGTCCTGGTGGTCATGCGCACCTCCGGCCGGCGGGTCCCGCATCGGGTTTCCCGTAGATTTCTAGCATGACGATAACCTCCGGAGTCCGGCTTACCCAGTACGCCAGCGGCGGGGGCTGCGCGTGCAAGATCCCGCCTGGCGAGCTGGAGGAGGTGGTCTCCCGGCTGCTCGCCGCGAGCCCGGCACCCGGCGCCGCCCGGCCCGGGGCGGCCCGCGACGCTGACCGCGACCTGATCATCGGCCTTGACCACGGCGACGACGCGGCGGTCGTGCGGATCAGCGGCGACCGGGCGGTCGTGGCCACCGCCGACTTCTTCGGCCCGGTCGTCGATGACGCATACACGTTCGGCCGGATCGCCGCGACGAACGCGCTCTCCGATGTCTACGCGGTCGGCGGTGAGCCGCTGGTGGCGCTCAATCTGCTCGGCTGGCCACGCGCCAAGCTGCCGGCCGACCTCGCGGGTGAGGTCCTCCGCGGTGGCCTCGACGCGGCCCGGGGCGCGGGATGCCTGGTGGCGGGCGGCCACAGCATCGACGATCCGGAGCCCAAGTACGGCATGGCGGTAACCGGGCTCGCGGATCCCGATGCCCTGCTCCGTATCGACGCGGGCGTGCCTGGGCTCCCGCTGAGCCTGACCAAGCCGATCGGCTCGGGCGTGCTCAACTCGCGGCACAAGGCCACCGGGGAGGTCTTTGAGCACGCCATCGCGGTCATGACCCTGCTGAATGCGGAGGCCAGCCGGGCCGCGCTCGCCGCTGGACTGCGCTGCGCCACCGATGTCACCGGTTTCGGCCTGCTCGGGCACCTGTTCAAACTGGCCAGAGCGAGCGGGGTGTCCGCCGTCCTTGACCATTCCGCGGTACCGCTGATCGACGGCGCCAGAGATGCGGCGCGCGCTGGGTACGTGCCGGGCGGGACCCGGCGGAACCTGGACTGGGTCGTGCCGCACGCGGACTTCGGCGACCTGGCCGAGGAAGACCTGCTGCTTCTCGCCGACGCCCAGACCTCGGGCGGCCTGCTGATCGCGGGCGAGGTCCCTGGCGTGCCGATCATCGGAGAGCTTAGGCCCGCGGCGGGGGCCACGATCACTGTCCATTGAGGATCTTAAGCGCCGCAACTCCCAGAGGCTGGCCCGGTCCATCTCATGGAGCACGCTAATGTGTTGTCGGGCCCAGTTCTGCCGAGCCGGACATGAAGAGCCGAACTTTGGGCCTGTCAAATCTTTGCCTATTAGGCATTATCTTTACCTTCCCGTGGGCATCTTCTGGGCCAGGTATTTCGTCCTAACAAGGGGGTATGCATCCCCTCTTGCCGCCGGGACCGGCGTCCTGGAGCGGGCACTCTTTCCGGGAAGGAACATCGGTGTTTTCGGGAAGGCCGAGTTCAGACGCCACGGCGCCGCGGATCAGCCGCCAGGGTGGTACCCGGCTGCTCATCGGCGGCGGCCTGGCTTGCCTGCTCGCCGCCGGCCTCTACATCGCGTGCCTACTTGACCATCCCACGCGGGTGGGACTGAACTGGTATGACTTCCATATCTACTGGGACGGCGGCCTCATAGCCCGGCATTCCCCTGGAACCCTCTACTCCTGGCGGCTCAGCTCGGAGGTGCGATTCACCTATACGCCCTTCGCGGCGACGCTGTTCGCCCTGGTGTCCCTGATGCCGTGGTCCCTCGCGAAATGGCTGATGACCAGCGTCAGCATCGCCGCCCTGGGGCTGACTGTCTCGATGACCCTCCGCCAGCTGGGCTGGCCGGGCCGGCGCAGGCTGGGCGCGGCGGCGATGCTCAGCGCGGTGGCGTTCTGGTTCGAGCCGGTCCAGCGCGCGCTCCACCTGGGCCAGATCGAGCTGATCCTGATGGCCCTGATCGTGTGGGACCTGGGCCAGCCCTCGCGGCGCTGGTGGCGGGGCGCAGGCATCGGCCTGGCGGCGGGCATCAAGCTCGTGCCCCTCATCTTCATCCCGTATCTGCTGCTGACCAGGCGATTCCGGCAAGCCGGCGTGGCGGTGGCGGTGCTGGCAGGCACGATGATCGTCGGCTTCACTGTGCTTCCCCGTGCGTCCCGGCAGTGGTGGCTGACCGGCTACTTCCTGAACGCCGGCCGGGCCGGTGGCGTGGCGTCACTGGCCAATCAGTCGCTGCGCGGCCTGCTCACCCGGCTGGGCGGCAGTGTGGCCGCGGCGGCGCCCGCGTCGCTGGCCGTCGCGATCGTGGTCGGGGTGATCGGCCTGCTCGCCGCGGCCGCGTTCTACCAGTCGGGAAAGCCGGTGCACGGCTGGATACTCTGCGCGCTGACCGGCCTGCTGGTATCCCCGATCAGCTGGGACCACCACTGGGTATGGATGGTCCCGGTACTGGTGCTGTTCGTCGATGCCGCGGTGCGCGCCGAGCGGGTCCAGCGGTGGGCGTGCTGGGCCGCGGCCGGCGCCGTGATCGCGGTGTTCGCCGACTGGCCCGGCGAGGTGCCCGGCTCGCACACGCTGGTCCCCCGCGGAGTGCTGCCCATGGCCTACGGCCCGGGCGCCCACCCCTACGGCGAGCTGTACCACTGGCACGGGTCTGAACTGGTTCTTGGCAACGCGTACGTCCTGGCGGGCGTGATCTTGTTCTGCTCGATGGTCGCGGCCGCCGTGCTCGCGCGGCCATCCCGGGCCTTCCCGCCACGCGGCGTCTGGCTGCGGGATCCCCTCCCGCCGCCGCCGACCGACCCTCATCCGGCCGGAGGTGCCCGCGGTACCGCCATCCCGCATGTCGGCCAGCCGACGTAGCCTCATCGGAGGCGAGGGAGGCGGTCATGACCGGCAGGACGGCCAGACGGCGGGTACTGCGGGTCCGGGTTCCCTCCGGGCCGGGCGAGGACGCCCGCGCGGACCTGCTCGCGGTGGAGGAGCCGCTGGAGATCAGGGTCGGCGGCGAGCCGCTGGCGGTGACCATGCGCACCCCCGGTGACGACATCGACCTGGCTGCGGGGTTCCTGGCCAGCGAAGGGGTCATCGCGTCGCCGTCCGATGTCACCTCGATCAAGATGTGTGATGACAATGTGGCCGACGTCACGCTGGGGGCTGGAGTCCCGCTGCCCGGTGCCCGGCTGCACCGGAACTTCATAACCAGCAGCGCATGCGGTGTCTGCGGCAAGGACAGTATCGACGCGATCCGCGTCCGGGCCAGCTACGACGTGTCCGCCGACCCGGTGCACGTCTCCCCCGGCGTGCTGACCGGGCTGCCGGACCGGCTGCGAGACGCGCAGCGTGTGTTCGCCCGCACTGGCGGACTGCACGCGGCGGGTATCTTCACGGCCGATGGCACGCTGCTCGCCGTGCGTGAGGACGTGGGCAGGCACAACGCCGTGGACAAGATCGTGGGCTGGGCCCTGCGCGAGCAGCGGCTGCCGCTGGCCGGATGCGTTCTGCTGGTCAGCGGGCGCGCGTCGTTCGAACTGGCCCAGAAGGCCCTGGTCGCCGGGATCCCGGTGCTGGCCGCCGTATCAGCCCCGTCATCACTCGCCGCGGACCTCGCCGAGGAGTCCGGCATGACGTTGATCGGTTTCCTGCGGGGCGGCTCGATGAACGTCTACACCGGCGCACACCGCCTCCGCCGTTCCCCCTGAAACTTTCCGCCGCCGCTACCGGGTCCAGTGTGAACGCCGCAGGCCAGATGGGTGACGCCGGGCTGGGACACGGCCGGCGCGGCCGGCGCATTCCCGGGCGCCCGCGGGCTAGGTACGTTGTGGGCGCCGATCCCGCGGCTCCGGCTCACCTTTCCCCGCCCGGTCGCCGGGACTGCTCCACCCGGCCTGGTCGCCGACCCAGGGAGTGCTGCCATGCGGAAGAACCCAGCCCGTCGCGTCCTCGTCCTCTCGGCGGCCGGCGCGCTGGCCGCCGCGGTGCTCGGCGCGGCCCCGGCTGCTTCGGCCCTGGCCCAGGCGCTCCCGGACACTCCCGGTTACAGCCTGCCGCTCGCCTTACAAGAGTCGCTGTATTTCTACGACGCCCAGAAGTCCGGCCCGGCCCGGACCGATGGCGACCAGCCACTGAGCTGGCGCGGCGACTCGGAGCCGACTGACGGCTGCGTGCCGCTGGTGCCGAAGTCGGCCGCGGTGCCGAACGGGGTGAACATGTCGGCCGCGTTCATCGCGGCGAACAAGTCCGTGCTGGACCCGAACGGTACCGGCTGCGTGAACCTGTCCGGTGGCTTCCACGACGCCGGCGACCACGTCAAGTTCGGTCTGCCGCAGAGCTACGCGGCGGCGGTGCTCGGCTGGGGCATGTACGAGTTCCCGCAGGCGTATCAGGCGACCGGCACCTGGGCGCACGGGCTCGACGAGATGAAGTGGTTCAGCGACTACTTCCTGCGCTCGACGTTCCTGAACTCCTCCGGCCAGGTGGTGGCGTTCGCCTACCAGGTCGGCGACGGCTCGGTTGACCATGATTACTGGGGCCCGTCCGAGCTGCAGAGCTCGGCGCTGTACCCGCGGCCGGCCTGGTTCGCCACCTCGGAGACACCCGCCGCGGACCAGACCGCCAGCGCCGCCGCGGCGCTCGCGGTGGAGTCGCTGCTGACCGCCAGCAGCAACGCCAGCTACTCGGCGGAATGCCTGAAGTACGCCGAGGCCCTGTACGCGTTCGCGCGGCAGTACCCCGGCCTGGGCTACTCCGGAGGCTTCTACAATTCCGGCGGCTACGTGAGCGAGGAGGCCTGGGCGGCAGACTGGCTCTACCTGGCGACCAGCAACTTCAGCTATATCAACGACATCATCTCGACCAACTCCAGCGGTGCCTTCAACGGCTATCTGAGCAACATCATCACCAGCCCGGGCTCCACCTGGCAGAACATCTGGGTGATGAGCTGGGACGCCCGCTGGGGCGGTGTGTTCTCGGTGCTCGACCCGATCGTGAGCGGGAACGCGAACGTCCCGGCGGCGACCCAGACGGCCATCCACTACTTCAACAAGTGGCAGGTCCAGTACTGGTCCCACGTGCCGCATGACAACTCGGGCGATACGAACTTCATCGCGACGACCCCCGCCGGGTTCTCCTACCTCACCACCTGGGGTGCGGCCCGCTACAACACCGCCGCCCAGCTGGAGGCCCTGGCTTACCGGAAGAATTTCCCGGCCGATCCGGACAGCGTCCTGTTCAGCAACTGGGCCATGGGCCAGATGAACTACCTAATGGGCGACAACCCGGCTGACTGGTCCTACATCGTTGGGTTCGGCAGCACCACCCCGGGGGTGGGCTCCGAGGTTGGCGGCACGGCGACGGCCGCGTCTCACCCGCACCACGGCGACGCGCAGGGCTCACTGACCAACAGCCAGTCCGACCCGGCGACCGATCGGCACATCCTGTACGGCGCGCTGGTCGGCGGCCCGAGCTCGACCGACCAGCCCGACGATGTCACGACCGACTTCGTGCTCAACGAGGTGGCCGTGGACTACAACGCCGCCTTCGTCGGCGCGCTGGCCGGGCTCTACCAGTACTACGGGCAGAGCCAGACGATGACCGCCTTCAGCCCGCCGGCCGAGGCCGCCGGGCACTCCCTACTACGCGACCGCGACCCTGAACCAGGACAGCAGCCAGGGCAGCCAGATCACTGTCAACATCACCAACCTGGCTGACGAGCCCCCGCACTTCGAGACCGACATGAGCGCCCGGGTGTACTTCGACGTCAGTTCGCTCTATCAGGCGGGCCAGACCATCAGCGCCATCTCCAACCCGGTGTACTACGACGCGGCCGACCAGATCGACGGCCGCCCCACCTCCATCAGCGCCCCGGCCCAGTGGGGCGACGCGAACAGCTGCATCTACTACGTCACCCTCGACTGGACGGGTGACAATATCGGGCTGCCGCCGTCGCGCGCCTTCGAGTTCGGCGTCAACGCGGCCATCGGGCCGAACTATAAGTACTACTGGAGTTCCGCCGCGTCGCCGAGCCTTACCGGCCTGGCGGCGGGCACCTACGCCACGACGCCCGACCCGAACATCCCCGTGTACCTGAACGGGAAGCTCGCTTACGGGCAGACGCCGTCCACTACGGCCGACGAGGGCTGCGCGCCGGGCGGATCGGGTGGTTCCGGCGGCGGCGGTGGCGGGACGCCGTCGGTGACCGCCGAGTATGAGACCGCCGCGACCGCGGCGACCACCTCGACCATCAGCAACCAGATCGAGCTGGTCAACAACGGAACCAGCGCGGTCCCGCTGTCCGCCCTGACGGTCCGATACTGGTTCACCGAGGACGGCACGCAGCCGCTGCAGTACTCGTGTGACTACGCCCCGGCCGGCTGCGCCAACGTGGCCGGCTCCTACGCGACGGTGAGCCCGGCGGTCACCGGCGCCGATCATTACCTCCAGATCGGCTTCACCAGCGCCGCGGGGTCACTGGCGGCGGGCGCTAATACCGGCGGCATCCAGAACCGCATCTTCCAGGCCAGCTACGCCACCATGACGCAGACGAACGACTACTCGTTCAACGCGGCCGACGCCAGCTTCACCGCGAACCCGCACATCACCGTCTACGACAACGGCACCCTGATCTACGGCACGGAGCCCTAGGAACTCACCTGCCACCTGGTGGGTCAGGGTGTCAGGCGGTGGAGATCCCGGGGGAAGAGCGTGACCTCCCTGATGTTCTCGGCCTGGGTCAGCCGGGCGGTCCATCGTTCCAGCCCGATCGCGAACCCGCCGTGAGGTGGCATGCCGTGCGCGAAGGCTTCCAGGTAGTCGGAGTAGGCCGCCGGGTCTTCGCCGCGCGCGCGTATGGCCGCCAGGTAGTCGGAATACCGGTGCAGGCGTTGCCCGCCGGTCACGAGTTCAAGGCCGCGGAAAAGCAGGTCGAAGCTGTTGGACCACCGCGCGTCGCCGGGTTGCGGGTGGGTATAGAACGGGCGCTTGCTCATCGGGTAACCCTCGACCGCGACGAAGTCGCTGCCGTGTGTTCCGGCCGCCCATTGCCCGAGTGCCCGCTCGTGGGCAGGCGCCAGGTCAGGTTCGTCCGGCGGCGCGCCCACGAGCTTCAGCGCGTCGCGGAAGTGAATCACCGGGATCTGGTCAGGGACGTGCGGGATCGTGATGCCCAGCAGGTCGGCAGCCTGCTGGGCTTGGGCCTGGATGGCGGAGGTCATGCCGGCCAGCGTGTGCCTCACCGCGGCCAGCACGTCACGGTGGTCAGCGATGAAGCCCAGCTCAGCGTCCAGCGATACGTATTCGGCCAGGTGCCGGGGGGTGTCGTGCGGTTCCGCCCGGAACACCGGGCCGGTCTCGTAGACCCGCTCGAAGACACCGACCATCGCCTGCTTGTAGAACTGCGGTGACTGGGCCAGGTAGGCCGCCGGCCGAAGTAGCCGACCTCGAAGACCGTCGCGCCAGACTCAGTGGCCGACGACACGAACTTCGGGGTCTGGATCTCGGTGAACCCCTGGCCATCCAGCGCCGCCCGGAATCCGCGAAGCGAGGCAGCAGCCAGTTCCCACCTCGCGCGCCGGGCCGGATGCCGCCAGGTCACCGCGGCGTGGTCCAGTATCACGGGCAGCCGGGCGTCCAGAGCAGGCCGCCACAACTCCACCGGCGGGGTCTGCGCCGGCTCGCTCAGCAGCGTGATCTGCGGCTGCGTCACCTCGACGCCGCCCGGCGCTACCGGGTTGTGCGTGGCGACGCCGGTGACCGCGACGACAGTCTCCTCACCGCAGCCCCGCACGACGTGCAGGGCACGCTGGTCACGGACGACCACCTGCGCGAAGCCTGAACGATCCCGCAGGATGAGGAACGTCACCGTGGCCAGAACCCGCCGGCGGTGCACCCAGCCCTGGACCTGTACCTGACTGCCGGGAACAGCCCGGGGCAGCTCCGCAGCGAGAGTGCGGCGAATACCCGCCCGCGCAGACGGCATGATCATCACCTCCAGTTCGGCACGTGGCCCTGGAGGTGTGGGCGGGGGCTAAGTCGCGGTGCCACCACACCTTCGCCGGCGCAGGTACACCGGCCTCAGCAGCCCATACGGGGCCAGCGGCCCGCACTAGGAAGGTGTCTTCACCGCGGGCCCCGCTGTCCGCCTTCACAGCTACCGGCGGCTCTCTGAGCAGCAGAACACCCGGCTACTTGGTCTCCCATCACAGCACAGACGTCAAAAGCATAAGCCCAGCCGGCCCGTGTTATCCCGCGCTGGCCGGGTCCGCCAGTCCCCAGCGGCGGCGGAGCCGGCCGTTGGCGATGTTGAACAGGCTGTCCACCAGGATGCCGAGGACCAGGATCACGATGATCATCGAAATGACCCCCGTCATATCGGTCTGGTCCTGATCGTTGCTGAGCAGGACGCCGATCGACGAGGTGTTGGCGATGATCACCAGCAGTTCGCCGGCCATCAGGCTGCGGAAGGCGAACGCCCAGCCCTGCTTCAGGCCAGCCACGTAGGTCGGCAGCGACGCCGGCAGGATCAGGTGCCGGTACAGCGCGATCCGCCGCAGCCCCATGGTCTTGCCCACGCGGAGCAGCAGCGGCGGCGTGTAGTCCACGCCCGCGATCAGGCCGTTGGCGACCGACGGGGCGGCGCCCAGCACGATGACGAACACGATGGCGGAGGTGTTCAGCCCGAAAAAGATGATCGCGAACGGGAACCAGGCGATGGACGGCACGATCTGCAGGCCGCTGAGGATCGACCCGACTCCCGCGCGCAGCGCCGGGATTCTCGAGACCAGGGCCCCGACCACCGAGCCGATGACCAGCGCAAGGCCGAATCCGATGACGGCCCGCTTCGTGGTGGTGCCGATGGCCGACCAGAGCAGGCCGTGCTGGGCTTGCCCCCAGAGGTCGGGGAACACCTGGACCGGCCCAGGAAAGATGTCGTGCGGCTTCCAGCCGCTGACGTAGACCAGCTCCCAGATGCCGAGCACGATGACCAGCGCCAGCAGCTTCGGCCACGTCGCAGCCCAGACCTTCTCCGGGATCCGCCGTGGTGCGGCCTGAACCAGGTCGAGGTGGTCAAGCCCGGCGATCGCCGCCGGGGTCTCCGGTGCCGGGGCGCCATGCGCCGAGGTGTCAACGGCCATGGCGGATCACCTCTTCCCGTAGCTGGGCCTTGATCTTGATCGCCAGGTCGACCGTGTCGGCCGAGTCCATGCCGCGCGGCCGGTCCAGGCCGACCTTGAAGTCCCCGATGACCCGGCCCGGGCGGCTGCTGAGCAGGACCACCCGGTCCCCCAGGCGGACTGCCTCGCGTACTTCGTGGGTGACGAAGAGCACGGTTAGTCCGCGCCGCCGCCAGATTCCCTCCAGCACCTCGTGCAGCAGGTCGCGGGTCATCGCGTCCAGGGCGCCGAACGGCTCGTCCATCAGCAGCACGTCCGCGTCCTGGCCGAGCGCGCGGGCCAGCGCCACCCGCTGCCGCATCCCGCCGGATAGTTCGTGCGGCCGCTTGCCGCCGAATCCGCCCAGGTGCACCAGCTCCAGCAGCTCGGCGGCCCGCTCCCGGCGCTGCGCCCGGGAGACACCAGTGGCCCGCAGGGCCAGCTCGACGTTCCGGGATGCGGTGAGCCAGGGGAACAGGGCCGGCTCCTGGAACATGAGCGCGACCCGGTTGCCGTTCGTGGATATCTCGCCGGATGTCGGCCGGTCGAGGCCCGCCACCAGGGACAGCAGGGTGCTCTTGCCGCAGCCGGAGGCGCCGATCAGGCAGACGAACTCACCAGCCGCGGCGGACAGCGACACCCCGTCGAGGGCGGCCACCGTCGATGGCCCCCGGCCGAATGTCTTGGAAACCCCGGTGATCTGGATCGCCGGGTCCGGACGCGCTGACGCCCCCAGAAGGGTCTCCGGGGGCGCAGCGCGATCTGGGATAACACTCATGCCCTCACCTCATGAACTCACGGTCGGCTCGCCCGCCGCGGTCAGCAGCGTGTTCAGCGGGCCGAGATCGTAGATGCCACTCAGGTTCACCGGCTTGAGCAGCCCGACCGCCTCCGCGTGCTGCGCATCTGTGGCCAGCGAGGAAGCGACGGGGTCATCGGTGAAGGTGATTTCCTTGAACGACGCGCTCAGGATGGACGACTTCAGGCCCTTGCCGGTGAGTTTGGTCAGTTCTGCGTTGGCCGCCGTCTCCGCGGCGGCCTGGTCCTTGGCGATAAAGTCGTTCGCCTGGACCTGGCCCTTGAGCAGCCCGCTGACCACGCTCGCGTGTGCCTTCAGGAACGACTGGGTGACGACCAGATTGGTGGTCACGAACTTGCCGCCCGGCCACAGGCTGGCCTCGTTGACCAGGCGGGTGCCGCCATCGGCCACCATCTCGGCGTCGTACGGCGCGGGCTCCCACCCACCAGCGATCTGGCCGGACTTGAACTCCAGGACGGCGGCCGAGTTGGGCGTGGTCGGCTTGATCGGAACGTCCCCGCCACCGGTCTCGGTCGTGGTCAGTCCTCGCTGCTTGAGCCAGTAGCGCAGCGCCACGTCCTGCGTGTTGCCCAGCGACGGCGTGGCCAGCGACTTGCCCTTGAGCTGGGCGGCGCCGGTGACGCCGGACTTCACAACCAGTGACGCGCCGCCCGATGCCGCACCTGAGATGATCTTGATAGCGCTGCCACCCGACTTCTGCCAGGCGTTGATCGCCGGGTTCGGGCCCACGTAGGCGGCGTCAAGCTGCCCGGCCAGGATGGCGGTCGTCTCCTCGGTCCCGGTGCTGAAGATCTTGACGCTGAGGGTGACGTTCTTGCCCAGGCTCTGGGTGAAGAAGCCCTTGTCCACCCCGACCAGGGCGGGCGCGTGCGTGATGTTGGCCAGGAAGCCCAGGCGCAAGGTCACTGTGGCCGTGCTCGGGTCAGAGCCGGAACTCGAGGATGCCGTGGACGAGCCGCACGCGGCCGCCAGCACCGTGACAGCCACCGCTCCCACCGAAAGTAGCGCTCGTCGCATCAAGGTCCACCTTATCGATCAAGTTGGTAGGTATTACAGAATTAAACCATACGGCGGGACCGTCGGCGCGTGTCCCACAGGGGAGGTTCCGATGCCCAGCGGGTCCCCCGGCGATGCCCTGCGGGTGCCCCGCGATGCCCTGCGGGCGCTCCGCGATGCTCTGGCGGGTGCCCCGCGATGCCCTGCGGGTGCCCCGCGATGCTCTGGCGGGTGCCCCGCGATGCCCTGCGGGCGCCCCGCGATGCCCTGCGGGCGCGCGCTGACGCCCTGCGATGCCTGCGGGCCGCGCTGACGCTGACGAACGCGCGCCGATACTCTACGGACCGATGCTCTGCGGGCCGCGCTGCGTACCTTCCGGGCTGCCTGCCTCGTCAGGCTCGCGGAATGGGACCGTCAGGGGGTCGCCGACAGCGTGGGCGCGGGGATCTGCTGGCCCTGGAACAGGATCGCCGCGACCTGGGTCACCGTGTCGGTCCCGGCCTGGTAGTCGCCCTCCCCCTCCAGGCTGTTCATGATGGTCAGGGTGTACCGGGCGGCAGGTCCCGCGAAGCCGACAGAATCGATGATCCAGCCGGGCTTCTCCACCGACCAGCCGTCCTTGTTTCCCGGCTCGTTGGCCGGTCCCGCCCCCCAGACCCCGAAGTGCTGCACGGCCGCGACATGGCGCAGTTCGTAGACCAGGTAGTCACTCAGTGACCCGGGCAGCGAGCCGAGCACATAGTTGATGAGTCGGTCCAGGTCGTCAGGCGTGCAGGTCATCTCGCCCCAGTAGGCGCCGGTGACGCCCGGCTGCGCCAGGTACTGGGCGCTGGTCAGCCCGATCCGCGGGAAATAGCGGGTAAAAAACGAGGCGCCGTACTTGAACCACAGGGCGTCCGCCGCGTTGTCGTCGCTCACGTTCAGCATCTGGTGCATCAGGGCGCGGTCGGAGCTGCTCAGGTGGATGATGCCCGCCCGATCCTGCAGCAGCAGGGTCGTGGCGATCGCCAGTTTGCTGGTCGAGGCCATATAGATCTGGCTTTCGGCGTATTTGTTCCGCCACACGGCGCCGGACTGCCGGTCGCGGAGCACGATCCCGATCATGCCGGGCCTGGTCTTCAGGAAGTCCTCCACCGCCGCGATCCGCGTCCGCATCTCGCAGGAGAAACCGGCCGGAGTGGCGGCCGGGCAAGGGGTGGACGCCGCCGCCGGCCTGGGAGAACTGGCCGGCGCCGACGCCGGTGAGGGTCGCTGGGTGGGCGGGGCGGAAGCCGCCGGGCTCGCCTGGGATCCGGGTATCAGGCCGCACCCGGCCAGGGAGACCGCCCCGAGCAGGCCGGCGGCCACCGCGAACCGGCACCGCAGCAGCGAAGGGGAGTTCACGGCACCCGAGCATACGGATGTGGCCACGATGCGGTCAGGGAGTGGCCTCGATGGTGGGCTCCGGGCCGTAGTGGCCCTGGAAAAGCAGTGAGGAGATCTGGTTCAGGGTCTCCGTTCCCTGGTGGAAGTCGGCGGCGCCTTCCAGGTCGTCCATGACCGCCAGGCTGAAGCGGGCGCGCGAGCCCGCGAAACCCACGGTGTTCACGACCCAGACTCCGGAGTCGTCCTCCCAGCCATCCTTGTTGCCGGGCTGGCTGGCCGGCCCGGCTCCCCACAGGCCCCATTGCTGGATCGGCGCGACCCGCCGCATGCGGCTCGTAATGTAACTGCTCACCGTGGCCGGAGCATCGTTGAGTATGAAGTTCATGAGATTGTCGAGGTCCTGGGCCGAGCAGTACATGAACCCCCAGTAGGCCGGGCTGGCGGTGAAGTAGGCACCGGTCATCCCGAACGCTTGGATGCGGCTCAGGAAGCTCGCGCCTTCGAATCGGCTCCACAGACTGTCGGCCGCAGTGTCGGAACTCTCGGACAGGATGTCGTCGATCAGGCCCCAATCACCGCCGTCAAGTTGGATGCTGCCCGACCGGCTGCGCAGCATCAGGTCGGCGACCATCGCCAGCTTGATCGTGGATGCGGCCGGGAAGTCCGTCGCAGCGTCCCCGTTCTGCCAGGTCGCGCGCGATGTGCGATCGTGCAGCACGATGCCGATGTGACCGGGCTGGGTGGCCAGGTACCTCTCGACCTCGCTGATCCGCTGCTGCATGAGGCATGAGAAGCCGGGCGCGACCGTGGCGCAGGGGGTGGGGCTGGGCGAGGCCGCGGTCGGCCTGGGCACCGTGCGCTGGGTCGATGGCGCGGAGGTCGGGGAGGCCGACGGGCCCGCACTGGCCGGGTGCTGGCCGCAGCCGGCCAGGCCGAGGCCCAGCCACGCGCAGCAGGCTACCGCCGCCACGCGGGAGAGCCTGGCCGCCAGCATGCCCACGAGGCTATGCGTGCCGGGGGCGCGCCGCGCGGACCGGGTGGGCATTTGGTGCCAGCAACGCGAGATCTTTGGAGGAAGATGGTGGCAATGCGGCAGATCTATAGACTCCCTCCAGCAGGCTCCGCACGCCGCGGTGCAGGCTGCCGCCGTCAGCTGCCATTGGGACTCTCGATGTCGAAGCCGGCCACGGACCGGAATCTCTGCAGGCACTGCTGGAGTCTGGCCAGGTCGGCGTCGCTGGCGTGGTCGACCCGGTACCGCACGTCGTTCAGAAGGTCGGATGCCATGTGATCGGTCGGCAGGGGTTCTGGAATCGCCTGGGGCACGCGCGAGCATGCCGCCCGGACCTTCAGGCGGGTCGCGTTGGACGTGCCATCCTTAAAGCTCACCACCGCCTCCTGCTGGCCGAGGGCGGCGTTGAACTTCGCGCAGCCGGCCACGGTGGGCAGGAGCAGGGCGGCGGCGATCACGCCCGCCGCCGCGCGGCGCGCACGGCGGCTGGGCGTGGCCGCGCAAGCGGTCAGTTGCGGCACGGTGGCCAGCTTACGGGCGCGCGAGGTCCGCGGGTCCGCGCGGGAGCCGGGTACGGTACGGGCAGCAGGCACGAGGAGCGCCTGGGCCCTCCCGCTGGTCGTTGGTCGTACCTGGGGGCGGCCGGCCGTGACCTGGAGGTTCCGTGGCGGGACTGATTGAGGATTACGCGATCATCGGGGATATGCAGTCCGCGGCCCTGGTCGGCCGGGACGGCTCGATCGACTGGCTGTGCCTGCCCAGGTTCGACTCCCCCGCTTGCTTCGCGGCGCTCCTGGGCGGCGAGCGCAACGGGCTGTGGCGGATCGCCCCGGTGAGCGCTGGCCAGGAGTCTGAGGGTGCGCAGCGGACGGCGGTGGCGCGACGCTACCAGGGCGACACCCTGATCCTGGAGACGAACTGGAGCACCCCGACCGGGCAGGCCACAGTGATCGACTTCATGCCGCCCAGGGACAGCAAACCCCCAGCCATCGTCCGGATCGTGCAGGGCGTGGCGGGCAGCGTGGAGATGGACTGCATCCTGCGCATCCGCTTCGGCTATGGCCAGGTCGTTCCCTGGGTGCGCCGCCGGGAGGGCAGCATTAACGCCATCGCCGGACCCGATTCGGTCTGGCTGGACACCCCGGTCGCACTGACCGGCCAGAAGTTCGCGCACCAAGCGACGTTCACGGTCGGGCCGGGCGAACGGGTGCCCTTCGTATTCACCTGGAGGCCATCGCACGAGGACGCCCCCGAGGCCGTCGACGCCTACCAGGCGCACCTGATGACCGAGCAGTTCTGGCGGGACTGGGTCGGCCGGTGCACCTATGACGGGCGGCACCGGGAGGCGGTGGTCCGGTCGCTGATCACCCTGAAGGCGCTCACCTACCAGCCGACCGGGGGCATCGTGGCCGCGGCCACCACCTCGCTGCCTGAGGACATCGGCGGGGTGCGGAACTGGGACTACCGGTACTGCTGGCTGCGTGATGCCACCATCACCCTGGAGGCACTGCTGCGCACCGGCTACACGCAGGAGGCGCTCGCGTGGCGGGCGTGGCTGGGCCGGGCCGTGGCCGGCGACCCGCGCGATGTCCAGATCATGTACGGCGTCGCGGGCGAGCGCAGGCTGGCCGAGTGGGAGGCGGAATGGCTGCCTGGCTACGAGGGCTCGGCGCCGGTGCGGATCGGCAACGCCGCCGTCAGCCAGCGCCAGCTCGACGTCTACGGTGAGGTCATCGACGCCCTGACGCTGGGCGGCCGGTCCGGGGTGAAGAGCGACCGGCACTCCTGGTCGCTGCAGCGCGCCCTGCTCAAGTTCCTGGAAGATCACTGGGACGAGCCGGACGAGGGCATCTGGGAGGTCCGCGGCCCACGGCGGCATTTCGTGCACTCCAAGGTGATGGCCTGGGTCGCGTTCGACCGTGGCGTTCAAGCCGCGGAGGCGGGGCTGCCCGGTCCGGTGGCCCGGTGGCGGGAGCTGCGCGACGCGATCCACCAGGAGGTCTGCGAGAAGGGGTACGACCCGCAGCGGGGTGCCTTCACGCAGTACTACGGCTCGGCCGAACTGGACGCCGCGGTGCTGCTCATCCCCGAGGTCGGCTTCTTGCCGCCCACCGACCCGAGGGTCATCTCGACCGTGGAGGCCATCCAGCGTGAGCTGGTCACCGACGGGCTGGTCCGCCGCTACCAGCTGCCCGAGCAAGCGGCGGCCGCCGGGCCCAGCGTCGACGGCCTGTCCGGCAGCGAGGGTGCGTTCCTGGCCTGCAGTTTCTGGCTGGCCAACGCCCTGCACATGATCGGGCGCGACGACGAGGCGCACGAGCTCTTCGACCGGCTGCTCGCGCTGCGCAACGACGTCGGGCTGCTGAGCGAGGAGTACGACCCGCGGTACGCGCGGCAAGTGGGCAACACCCCGCAGGCGTTCAGCCACGTGCCGCTCATTCAGGCTGCGCTCAATATCGACCAGCACGCGGGAGCGCATTGCCGCCGGTCGGCTACGGAAGAGCCGGTCGTCTCCGGGTTCGGCGAGCCATGACCGCGGTGCCACGGTCGGCCGCCGATCCTGGTGAGTACCAGCCCGGGCCCGGCGGCGTCTCGCCGGTTCGACCGAGCACGTCCCAGTCACCGCGGCCGCACATCCTGGTGGTCAACGGCCGGAAGGTCCGCCAGCCGGTCTTCGTCATCGGTGCCCCCTGCTCAGGAACGGACCTGCTGGCCCGTTCGCTGAAGCGGTCCGCTGGCTTCCACTTCACCCTGGGCCAGCGCTGGGTCGTGCCGGTGGTCCACGCCTTCGCCCGGAGCCCGTCGATCTCCCGCGGCCGGGGCGACGCGGCGGCCACCGTGCTGCGGGATGCCTTCGCCCAGGCGTGGCAGGTGACCCCGGACTGCTGCCTGGGCTGCACCCCGCAGTGCCGTGAGGCCGGCAGCCTCGCCGGCGTGGGCCCGTGCGTGAGCCAGCGCGAGATCACCCGCTACGGCGACGCCAGCCCCGACCTGATGTACTGCGCCGAGGCGCTGGTGGACGCCTTCCCGGATGCGCGCCTGGTGCAGATCATCCGGGACGGCCGCGACGTCGTAGCGGCCATGATGGTCGACCCATCGGTCCTGGCCTGGTTCAAGCCGGGCTTTGTGAACGTGGACACCGAGTTCCCGAACCCCCTGCTTGGCGTGGAGACCGAGCAAGACAGAGCCGTCTGGCCGGACCTGTCCACGGCCGGCAAGTGCGCGATGCGCTGGCGTGGGACCGTGCGGCAGATGGCCCGGCTGCGCGGCAAGCTGGCCGCCGGGCAGCTGGTCACGCTCCGCTACGAGAAGATGATCCGCCAGCCAGCGGCCGCGGCCGCCGCCGTCTCGGACTTCCTCGGCACAGCCGTATCTCCCCTGGAACTGCCCGCCGCCCCTCCCCCCGTGCCGGCCGGCCGCCGGCCACCGAGCCGGGGGCGTGGCGCCGGACGCTGAGCCCGGTGCAAGCCGCGGAGATAGAGAGCATCGCCGGCGACGAACTGCGCCGCGTAGGCTATGGCTCCTAACCCGCCCCACCCCCCGCCAGCTGTGGAAAACGAAGATTGGTGAACTTTTTTTGCCCCTCCAGGGGCAAAAAAGTTCACCAATAACGAAATCAGGGGCGGGTTACTGGTAGCGGAGGGCCATGCCGGGCTGGATCCGGGTGGCGCGGCGCAGCGGCCCGCGGATGACGAGGAGCGTCAGCACCAGGACGCCGGCCAGCGTGGCCAGCGGGATGACCGGCGGGAATTCCTGCGGAAGGCTGATGGCGACATCGTGCCGGAGCAGCGCCAGCAGGCCCTGGTAGATCAGCCAGCCGAGCAGGACTCCGAACACCCAGCCGACGACGGCCAGGACCACCGCCTCGGCGCTGAAGACCCGGCGGATATGGCGGGCCCTGGCGCCCACGCAGCGCAGGATCCCGACCTCCCGGGTGCGCTCGATGACGCCCATGCTGAGGGCGCTGACCAGGCCCATCAGCATGATGGCCACGACCAGGAGGCCCAGGATCTCCACGATGGTGAGGATCGGCGGGTCGGCGGCGGTGATCTGCGCCTCGGTGACGTAGATCTCGGTGGTGCTGACCGGGTACCCGGCGGCGGCCAGCCGGGCGGCGGCGGCGGCGGTCGCCCGGTCGATGGCGGCATGGCCGGAACTGGCGGTGGTGAGCCAGATCGAGTCCGCGGTGCCGGGCCCGCCGTCCAGGCGCTCCAGCGCCGGCAGCGGGAAGTAGACGGTGTCGCCGTTATTGGTGCTGACCGGTGTCGATGCCGATGACGCGGACCCTGGTGGGTCCCGCGGCAATGGTGAGGGTGAGGGTCTGCCCGACACTCGCGCCGGCGGTGCGCGCGACGGCGGGGCCGAGCACCACCGGCGTGATGGCGGTGCGGGCGTCCGCGGCGGTATCCGCGGTGGTGAACCAGCGGCCCGCGCTCAGCCGGTACGAGTAGAGGGGATGCGCGCCCAGGCCCCACGCCACGTAGGTCTGCCCGTTGTACTGCACCGAACTCGTCTCGACGGGCTCGGCTCCGGTGACGCCGGGCGTGGCGGCGGCGACGGCGAGCGCCTGGCTGCCGAACGGCCGCGCGCCGCTGGTCGATGCCATCCCGGCGCCGATGCTGAAGTGCAGCTGTGCCGATGGTCTGGCTGATGACGGCGGTTATCGACTGGCCGAGGGCGAGGAAGGCGATCGCGAGCCCGGCCGCCACGGCGACCTGCGCGATCGCGGCCGCGCTGCGGCGTTTTTGCCGCAGCGCGTTGCGGACTCCCATCCGCACGCTGCCGGGCACCCCGGCCCCGGCCAGCAGGCCGCTGCGCGCGACCAGGCGGTCGAGCCAGCCGGAGCCGTATCCGCTGGTGCCCGCGCCGGCCAGGGTCTCGGCCACCGGCCTGCGCAGCGCGCGGCGCAGCGCGGGCAGCGACGCGGCGACGGCCAGCGCCGGGCCGAGCACGAGGCTGGCCACGACGACTCGGGGCCGAGATGGCGAAGCCGAACGACACGTCGATGAACTTCACGGCGAAGTAGCTGGCCAGCAGGTAGGCGATGGCGATGCCGATGAATGGTGCCGAGCACCGCGGCCGCCGCGCCGAGCATCGCCGCGGTGCGCAGGATGATGCCGCCGATCTGCCGCCGCCGGCCGCCGAGCGTCTTGAGGATGGCGATCTCGCTGGCCTGCTCGGCGATGAGGGTGTTCATCGTGGCGGCGATGAGGAACAGGGCGGAGGCGAACGCGAGGATCGTGATGATGTACAGCAGCGCCATGATCTGGTTGAACCCGGACTGCCCGGGCCACTGGCCGGGGGCCCGGATGGCGGGCAGCGCCGTGATCGGGTCCGCTCCGGTCTGCGCGGTCAGGTAGGCGCGCACCTCGGCGACCACCCGGGACTGCGCGGCCGCGGCGTCGTCGGTGAGCCGGAACCCCAGGTAGTTGTAGCCGCGGACGCCGCGCAGCGCCTGCACCGTGGCCGGCGGGGCGTAGAAGACCGGCGTGGTCGAGCCGTTCGCGCCGGGGGTCGCGGCCAGGTTCATCCCGGTACCGCTGACCCGCAGCCGTCACCAGCCTGCCGCCGGCGGCCCGCACGTCGATCGTGCCGCCGTCGGGGACGGCGAAGCCGGTGGCCCGGGCGTTGCCCGCGTCGGCCAGCACCTCACCCGGCCCCGGCAATCCGGCCGGTGAACAGCGCCACGGTGTTGACCGGGGCGGACGCCAGGTCGGTGCCGGCGATCTCGACGTCCTGGGGGCCGGCGGCGGATGTCGCCGTGGTGGCGTAGCCCACGGCCGGGCTGACCGCGGCGACGCCCGGCAGGCGGCCCAGCGCGCCGAGCTGTGCCGGGCTCAGGTCAAGGGTGCTGGTGGATATCCCGACGTCATACAGGTGGCTGTCCGCGATCTGGCGGTTCATGGCCGCGTTCAGCAGGGCCGGCACGGCCAGGAAGCCCAGGCTCGCGATCGCGATGCTCAGCGTGAACACCGCCAGCAGCGTGCGCGCGCGGTGCCGGGTCAGGTCACCCCAGGCCTTGCGGTTCAGCGTGCTCATGGCCGCCGCCCCGTGTCGCCGATGATCAGGCCATCGCGGACGGACACGATCCGGGAGGCCAGCCCGGCGAGAGCCTGGTCGTGCGTGACGTACACCACCGTGGTCCCGTCGCCGTTCAGGCCCTTGAGGAGCTCGAACATCTCCCGCGCCAGCGCCGTGTCGAGGTTGCCGGTGGGCTCGTCGCCGAGCAGGATCGGCGGCCCGCACGCCATCGCCCGGGCGATCGCGACGCGCTGCTGCTCCCCGCCGGACAGCTCCAGCGGCAGCCGGTCGCCGCGGTCGCCGAGCCCGACCGTGGCGAGGTGGCGGCTGGCCACGGCCTTGCGCTCGCGGGCGGCGCCGACCCGGGCGAGGTCCAGCGGGAGCGTGGCGTTCTCCACCGCGGTGAGCGTGGGCATCAGCTGGAAGAACTGGAAGACGATGCCGATGGTGTGGCCGCGCCAGACGGCGAGCTGCTCCTCGGTCATCTGGTCCAGGCGGCTGCCGTTGACCGTCACCGTGCCGGCGGTGGGCCGGTCGATGCCGGCGATGAGGTTGATGATGGTGGTCTTGCCGCTGCCCGACGGGCCGGTGATCGCCACCATCTCGCCCGCGGCGATGGCCAGGTCCACGCCGTTCAGCGCGCGGAACCCGACCCCCCGCCCACCTCCCCGGCCCCCGCACCGGTAGGTCTTCTCCACCCCGGCCAGCTCGATGATGGCCGGGTCGGCCGCGGTGCCGGTCACCGTGCCTGCCCCGTTCCCAGCAGGTACTCGGGGCCGGCGGGCGGCCCCGTCGCGCCGGCGAGCCGGCCGTCGTTCAGGAACACCACCCGGTCCGCCCAGGCGGCGTGCCGGACGTTGTGGGTGGCGAGCACGACCGCGCAGCCCGTCGCGCACCGCTGGCGCAGCAGGCCCATCACCGATTCGCCGGTGAGCGCGTCGAGGGCGCCGGTCGGCTCGTCGGCCAGCAGCAGCGACCGGCCCCCCGCGACCGCCCGGGCGATCGCCACCTGCTGCTGCTCACCCCCGGACAGCTGGCCGGGGAACCGGTCCCCGACGGCGCCCAGGCCAAGCGAGTCCAGCAGGCCGCGGGCGCCCGCCATCGCCGCCTTCGGCCGGACGCCGTCCAGCTCCAGCGCGAGCGCCACGTTCTCGGCGGCGGTCAGCGACGCGAGCAGGTTGGCCTCCTGGAAGACGAAGCCGATCTCCCGCCGCAGCGCTTCCGCGAGCCCGGCCTCGTCCAGGACGGCCAGGTCGCGGCCCGCCAGCAGGACCCGGCCGGAGGTCGGCCGGTCCAGCCCGCCCGCCAGCCGCAGCAGGGTCGACTTGCCCGAACCGCTGGGCCCCATGACGGCCACGAACTCGCCGGCGCTGACCCGCAGCGACACATCGTCCAGCGCGACCACCCGCAGGCGCCCGGACCCGAAGACCCGCCCCGCCCCGTCTATGTCGAGGACCGTCATCAGCTGCTCCGTTCCACCGCTCGTTCGGCCGGAATTTCCGGATGCCGCCGGGCCATGCCCGCCGGCGATGTTCTCCCTCGCGAGCCGCGCCTCGCACATGTCGAGCCAGCGCGCCTCGGCCTCGGCCTGGAAGACCAGCGCGTCGAGCATCAGCAGCCAGGCCAGGTCCCCGGCGGACTCGGCGGCGGCCTTCAGCCGGGTAACGTCCTGCAGCGCCCGCACCGTCGCCACCCGCTGCCGCTGCACGACCGCGGCGACATCCGCCACACCCGACCGCATCGCGAATACCAGCTTGATCGCCAGCTCCTGGCGGGGAATCACCTCGCGCGGCACCGGCGTCTCGAACCACCGGCCCAGCTCATCCCGCCCGGCGCCGGTGATCTCGTAGACCTTCTGGCCGTCGGCATCGGCCCCGGCGGTAACCAGACCGTCTCGCTCCAGGCGCCCCAGGGTGGTGTACACCTGCCCGACGTTGAGCGGCCAGACATCCCCGGTCGCGGCCTCGAACTCGGTCTTCAGCCCGTAGCCGTGCATTGGCCCGGCGGACAGCAACGCCAGAAGGCTGTGACGAACCGACACCGGCACCTCCATACCGAGTATTGCATACCGAGTATGGCATCCGCGGCGCGTGCGGGTCAACGGCAGCGGTGGCGGGCAACCCGTGGCGGCCCGGGTCTGGGCTGAGCCCGATCTACGGTCCGGGCGCAGCCGCCCCGCTTACGCCAGCGGGGAGTCACGGGAAGCCGAGTGCGGGTCCTGGACTCGGCCCCGTTCCCGGCCGCCCGGCTCCTGACCCGGCGGCTGGCCGAGGTCGAACTGCATCATTGCGACCTCGGCGCCGGATACGGCCCGGACGACTGGCCCGCCGCCTTCGCCGCCATGGACCTCGCCGAGCCGGTGCAGTCGCAGCGCCAGGACCGCCTCAAGCGCGCCCAGCCGCCCTGACGACCGTCGTGGGCTCCTGGCGGGCGAACTGCGTGTGGTACAGCTCGGCGTACAGGCCGCCGAAGGCCAGCAGTTCCTCGTGCGTTCCGCGCTCGTGGATCTGGCCGCCGTCGATGACCAGGATCTGGCTCGCTTCCCGGATGGTCGACAGCCGGTGCGCGATGACCAGCGAGGTGCGCCCGCTCAGTGCGGTCTTGAGGGCATGCTGGACGGCCACCTCCGACTCGGAGTCGAGATGGGCCGTGGCCTCGTCGAGCACGACCACCGACGGCGCCTTCAGCAAGAGCCGGGCGATAGCGAGCCGCTGCTTCTCGCCGCCGGACAGCCGGTAGCCCCGGTCCCCCACCACGGTATCGAGGCCGTCGGGCAGCAATGAGATCATCTCCCAGATCTGTGCCGACCGGCAGGCGTCGATCAGCTCCTGCTCGGACGCTCCGGGCCGGGCATACAGGAGATTGGCGCGGATCGTGTCGTGGAACATGTGCGCGTCCTGGGTCACCGCGCCGACCTCGTCGTGCAGCGAGTTCAGGGTCACCTCGCGCAGATCCTGGCCGCCGATGCGCACCGCGCCCTCGGTCGGGTCGTACAGCCGGGCCACCAGGTGGGTGATGGTCGTCTTGCCCGCGCCCGACGGGCCGACCAGCGCCGTGAGCTGGCCCGACGGTGCGGTGAAGCTGACATCGTGCAGCACGTCGGCGGGCCCGGTCTCGCGTTCGTGCACCTTCACCGCGATCGACTCCAGCGAGGCCAGCGACACCTCGCTGGCGGCCGGGTACCGGAACGATACGTGGTCGAACTCGATGGCCGGCGCGGCGGCATTCCCGCGGGCGCAGCGGCACCGCATCGGGTCGATCCATGATCAGCGGCTTGCAGGTCGAGCACCTCGAAGACCCGGTCGAAGCTGACCAGGGCGGTCATGACGTCGACCTGCACGTTGGACAACGCGGTGATCGGCCCGTAGAGCCGGGCCGAGCAGCGCGGTCAGCGCCACCAGCGTGCCCAGCTGGAAGGCGCCATGAATGACCAGGCCGCCGCCGAGCCCGTAGACCACCGCGGTAGCCACCGACGCCAGCAGGCTCAGCGCGATGAACAGCGTGCCTCCGTACATGGCCTGGACCACGCCGATGTCGCTGACCCGGGCGGCCCGGCCGGCGAAGACCGTCGACTCGTCGTCCGGGCGGCCAAACAGCTTGACCAGCATGGCCCCCGCGACATTGAACCGCTCCGTCATGGTCGAGCCCAGTTCCGCGTCGAGCTGCATCGACTCCCTGGTCAGCCGCTGGAGCCGCCGGCCGACCAGCCGCGCGGGGATGACGAACATCGGGAGCAGCACCAACGAAACCACGGTGACCAGCCACGAGAGGTACAACATGGCGCCGAGCACCAGGATCAGGCTGAGCACGTTGGACACCACGGAGGACAACGTGGAAGTGATCGCCTGCTGGGCGCCGATGACGTCGCTGTTCAGCCGGCTGACCAGGGACCCGGTCTGGGCCCGGGTGAAAAACGCGATCGGCTGCTGCTGCACGTGCCGGAACACCTGGGTCCGCAGGTCATAGATGAGCCCTTCGCCGATCCGGGAGGAGAACCAGCGCTGCGCGACGGCCAGCAGGGCGCCGGCCACGGCCAGGGCCAGCACGATGCCCGCGATCCACAGCACCAGGGCGGTGTCGCGCTTCAGGATGCCGTTGACGATCGACCGCAGCATAAGCGGAACGGCCACCCCGATCACCGCGGACAGCGAGGTGGCGGTCAGGAAGAAGGCCAGCTGGCCACGATAGGGCCGCGCGTAGGAGGCGATCCGGCGCACGCTGCCCTTCTTGAGCCGCTGCTTGGTGACGGACCCGTCGCGCGCGAACGAGCGCATCGCGTACCAGCTAGATCCGTACATGCGCGCACCAACGTCCTTCCTGGCCAGCTTCTTCCCGTGTCCGCCGAGGGCGAACGACGGCTTGGCGCCGAGTCAGGCCACCCGTTCAAGACCGCGCGAGCCGCGCCCGCATCAGGGCCACCTGAGCCCGTCGTTCCGCCGCGGCCTGATCTTCGAGGCTATTCCGCGAGGCCTGGATGAGCAGTTCCTTGGTCGCCCGGGCCGCGGCCGCGTCGGTGGCCAGCAGCGCGGCCACCAGGTCGCCGACCGCCGCGTCGAGGTCATCCGGGGCGACCACGAGCTCGGCGAGCCGGAGTTCCTTGGCTTCCGCCGCACCGACCGTCCGTGCCGTCAGGCACATCTCGATGGCCCGCGGCAGCCCGACAATGTCGACAAGTGGCTTTGTCCCCGTTAGATCGGGGACCAGCCCGAGAGCAGGCTCTTTCATGCACAGACGCGCGTCATCGGCGAGCACCCGTAGATCACAGGACAGGGCCAGCTGGAAACCCGCGCCGATGGCGTGCCCGCGCACGGCAGCGACCGAGACTATCGCGGGGCTGCGCAGCCAGGTAAAGCCTTCCTGGACGGACGCGATCCACGGGTCGAATCCCGGGTCGGCCGGGCTGGGCGGCGGTTCCTCACCCGGGACGCCCTCGCCGGTGAAAAACCGCAGATCGATGCCCGCGCTGAAGGATGGACCCTCGCCGCGGACCACGACCACCCGGACCGACGACGGCAGCGCGCGGCCGATCGCCGCCAGGCCATGCCACATCGTCGGGGTCATGGCATTGCGCCGCTCGGCACGCCGCAGGGTTACAGTCGCCGCACCCGGAGCCGGCTCGTCCAGATCGAGCCGTAGCCCCGCCCGGTCGAGACCGGGCAGACCGGGTGTCATGTCCTCCTCAGCGCTTCGCCCGCGCCTTGCCGCGTGTCGCTCCGCCCCGACCTCGCAGGGATACCCCTGTCTCGGTCAGAATGCGGTGGACGAACCCGTAGGACCGTCCGGTTGACGCTGCGAGGGAACGGATGCTCTCGCCGCCGTCATACCTCTTCTTGAGATCCGAAGCCAGCTTGGTCCGGTCTGCACCGGTGACCCTGGTGCCTTTCTTGAGGGTCTCGGGCACGCGTACCTCCCGTGAACTGAAGTGACCGCTGCGTTACCGTCTCCCGCCATGATCAAGCATAGATCCGGGATCGGCTACCCACATCCAGGTAAGTGATCACTTCTTTTTCCGCCGCGCCGGAGGTCGCTCAATCAAGCCCGCGCCGGAGGTCGCTCATCAGGCCCGCGCCGGAGGTCGCTCATCAGGCCAGTGCCACGAGATCGGCCAGACCCTCGGTCCATGCATCCTCAACACCGTCGGGCAGCAGCACCACCCGCTCGGGCGCCAGCGCCTCGACCGCGCCCTCGTCGTGGGTGACCAGGACGATCGCTCCCCGGTAGCGGCGCAGCGCGGCCAGCACCTCCGCCCGGCTCGCCGGGTCCAGGTTGTTCGTGGGCTCGTCCAGCAGCAGCACGTTGGCCCCGGACACGACGAGCAGGGCCAGGGCGAGCCTGGTTTTCTCCCCGCCGGACAGGACCGCGGTCGGCTTGGCCACCGCGTCCCCGGAGAACAGGAACGAGCCGAGGATGCGCCGGTGGTCGGCATCCGTCAGGTGCGGCGCGGCCGCGCGCATGTTCTCCAGCACGCTCCGGCCGATCTCCAGGGTCTCGTGCTCCTGCGCGTAGTAGCCGAGCCGCAGGCCGTGACCGGGCGTCACCTGCCCGGTATCGGGTTTCTCCAAGCCCCCCAGGATGCGCAGCAAGGTGGTCTTGCCGGCCCCGTTGAGCCCGAGCACCACGATCCTGCTGCCGCGGTCCACGGCGACGTCGACGCCACTGAAAACTTCGAGGGAGCCATAGGACTTGGACAGGTCGCTGGCGGTCAGCGGCGTCCGACCGCACGACACCGGATCCGGGAATCGCAGCCGCGCCACGCGCTCCACGGCGCCCTCGGCGGCCACCCCGGCCAGCAGCCGCTCCGCACGCCGCTGCATGCCCTGGGCGGCCCTGGCCTTGGTCGCCTTGGCCCGCATCCGGTCCGCCTGGGCCTGCAGCGCGGACGCCTGGCGGTGCGCGTTCGCCCGCTCGCGCTTGCGCCGCTTCGCGTCCGTCTCGCGCTGCTCGAGGTACGTCTTCCAGCCCACGTTGTAGATCTCCAGGCAGCCGCGGTCGGCGTCCAGGTGGAAAACCTTGTTGACCACCGAATCCAGGAGCGCGGTGTCGTGGCTGATCACGACGAGCCCGCCGCGGAACGCCCGGAGATGGTCGCGCAGCCAGCTGATGGAGTCCGCGTCCAGGTGGTTGGTCGGCTCGTCGAGCAGCAGCGTCTCGGCCCCCGCGAACAGGATCCGGGCCAGTTCGATGCGCCGCCGCTGGCCGCCGGAAAGGGTGCTCAGCGGCTGGCCCAGAACCCGGTCCGGCAGGCCCAGGCTGGAGGCGATGGAGGCGGCCTCGGCCTCGGCGGCGTACCCGCCGAGCACGACCAGCCGTTCTTCCAGCTGGCCGTACCGGCGGACGGCCGCGTCGCGCAGGGCCGGACGGCCGTCCGCCATCTGCTCCTCCGCGGCCCGCATGCCGGCCCGCACCTCGTCCAGCCCGCGGGCGGACAGCACCCGGTCCATGGCCAGGCCTTCCATGTCGCCGGCCCGGGTGTCTTGCGGCAGGTACCCGATGGACGGGCCGCGGCGCACCGTGCCCGCCGCGGGCAGCATCTCCCCCGCGAGCACGCGGGCCAGGGTCGTCTTGCCCGCGCCGTTCCGGCCGACGAGGCCGATCTTGTCACCGGGCCCGATCTGGAAGGTCGCGTTCTCCAGCAGCAACTGCGCTCCGGCCCGCAGCTCCACGCCCGTTGCCGCGATCACTGGAAACCACTCCAAAGCAGAAGGGTAGGGACGTCCGGTGTTGCGTGCGGCCCGACGCCGGAGGGCCGCGTCACGAGAGGAGTGGCAGCATGCCGCCAGGATACCTGCTTGGTCCCGGCGCCCTCGCGCTATTAAAAGCCAGGACCTCCAACGATGAAACGCAATGCCCGGGCGATTAATTGCCGGCGCCTCCGCCATCGCTGACCCAGATTCGCACCGAACGGAACATCCTCGGTGTCTCCCTCAGGACCGCGAGGCGGGGATCAGGCACGGTGAGGAACCGGTCCACCGCCCGGTCGAGGTAGGGACCCAGCCGGGGGTCATCACGCAGCCCGGTCACCGTCCGCCGGTCCCCGCCCAGCACGACAGCATCAAGCCGGCCCCGGTAGGGGCCGAACACCGCCACCGCGGTGTCCGCCGCGGCGCCGAGCGCGGTCGCCGCCTGCTTCTCCCTGCGCCGGGCGAACCGGTGCTGCGACCAGCCGCCGGCCGCGCTGCGGCCGTGCACGAGGCGGGCCCCCACCTTGGACGATTCCAGCCGCGGCGGCGAGCCTGAGAAGACCCCGGCGGCGTAACCGCCGAGCCGCACCAGCAGCACGCCGACGGTTCGGTCGGCGGCCGCGTGCGCCGCGATCAGCCGAGCCAGACCACCCGGGTCAGCCGGGCCGCGGCCAGCAGCGGCCTGACCAGCCGGGTCCTGATCGATAAGAGCCCAGTCAGCAGAACCCTGAGCGGCCGGGGCCTGGCTGGCCTCAGGAGCCGGTCCGACCCCGCCCGTTTCCGGGGCTCCGCGCTGCGGTGCCGGCGGCAGACCATCCAGCGGCGCAGACGGCAGGCCGCGCAGCGGCGGGAACGGGATGTGGCACTCGGCCACCGCCCCGTCGGCCGCGCGGAACGTCACGACGTCCGGGCCGGACTCGGCCGAGGTCTCCCCGTGCCGTTCCGCGAAGGACCCGACCCACCCCGCGATGCGCTCCGGCGCCACCTCGACCCACCGGGGTTCGCCGGACCCGCGCTTGGCCACCCGACACCGCCTCGTCCGTGTTGCCCGCCTGCTCGCTGGGGTCCCGGCTGATTATCGGGGTCGGCATGGCACGTGTCCCGGCCAGCACGGCGGCTTGTTCGTTGAGTCTAATATTGATGGTATGCGGAGAAAGACAGTCTAATGGTTAACCATGTGCCGGGTTAACCGGGCGCGGGGCGGCCGCGGGTGACGCTCAACCAGTTGCGTACCTTCCTGGCCGTGGCTGAGGCCGGCTCGGTCCGCGCCGCGGCGCAGCACCTCGTGGTGACCCAGGCGGCCGTGTCGGCCTCGCTGGCCGCCCTGCAGAAGTCGCTCGGCGTGCCCCTGCTCCGCCCGGAAGGCCGTGGCCTGCGGCTGACTGACGCGGGCGCGGCGTACGCCAGCTACGTGCGGCGCATCCTCGGCCTGCTGGACGAGGCGGGGCTCGCGGCCGCGGCCGCGGCCGACCCGGAGCGGGGCGAACTGCGCATCGCGGCCGTCACCACGGCGGCGGAGCAGATCGTGCCGGGGCTGCTCGGTGGCTTCCGGGCGCGGCATCCGCAGATCGGCGTGCGGCTGGAGGCGGGCAACCGGGAACGCGTCCGGGCTCTCCTCGACCGCCATCAGGTTGACCTCGTGCTCGGCGGCCGCCCCGAACCCGGCTGGGACGCCGCGGTGCACGCGATCCGCGGGCACCAGCTGGTGGTGGTCGCCGCGCCCGCGCTGGCCGCCGGCGCGCGCGACACGAGCCTGCTGCCGTGGCTGGCCCGCCAGGCGTGGCTGCTGCGTGAGCCCGGTTCCGGCACCCGCGCCAGTACCGACGCCCTGCTCGCGGAGCTCGATATCACGCCGCTCACCCTCATGGTGGGCTCCAACGGCGCCATCCGGGAATCGGCGAGCGTCGGGCTCGGCGTCACGCTCGTGTCACGGGACGCCGTCGCCGCCGAGCTCGCCTCCGGCCGGCTCGTGGAACTGCCCGTGCCCGGCACGCCATTGCACCGCGACTGGTACCTGGTCGCCCACCCCGGCCCCCTGCCGCCCGCCGCGGCCCGCCTGGTCGCCCACATGCTCCGCGACGCCGACTTCCACCGCCCCCCGGCCTGATTTCGGTATCGGTGAACTTTTTTGCCCCTGGGAGGGCAAAAAAGTTCACCGATAAGGGTTGTCCACAGCGCGGCCGGGGGGAATGTCAACGTTTTGGTTGACGTAGGGCGCTAAACACTCAATAGACAGCGTGGATATCGGCTGGCATCGTGGGCTGAAGGGCGCGACCACCACGGAGGCAACCATGACGGCAGGCCAGGAACGCTGGAACGCGGGCGTCATCCCGTACGCGGAGATGGGCTACTACGAGCCCGACTACGTGCCGAAGGACACCGACGTGCTCGCGGCGTTCCGGATCACCCCGCAGCCTGGCGTGCCGCCCGAGGAGGCGGGGGCGGCCGTCGCGGGTGAGTCCTCCACCGCGACCTGGACGGTCGTCTGGACCGACCGGCTCACCGCCCACGAGCACTACCAGGCCAAGTGCTACCGGGTCGACCCGGTGCCGGGGCGCGAGGGCGAGTTTATCGCCTACATCGCGTACGACATCGACCTGTTCGAGGAGGGCTCGATCCCGAACCTGACCTCGTCCATCATCGGCAACGTGTTCGGCTTCAAGGCCCTGCGCGCGCTGCGCCTCGAAGACATGCGGATCCCGCTTGCGTACGTGAAGACCTTCCAGGGGCCGCCGCACGGCATCGTGATGGAACGCGAGTACCTGAACAAGTACGGTCGGCCGCTGCTCGGCGCCACGACCAAGCCCAAGCTCGGCCTGTCCGCGCGCAACTACGGGCGGGTGGTGTACGAGGCGCTGCGCGGCGGGCTGGACTTCACCAAGGACGACGAGAACATCAACTCGCAGCCGTTCATGCGCTGGCGCGACCGGTTCCTGTTCACGATGGAAGGCGTGAACCGCGCGACCGAGCGGACCGGCGAGATCAAGGGCCATTACCTCAACGTCACCGCAGCGACCATGGAGGACATGTACGAGCGGGCCGAGTTCGCCAAGGAACTCGGCAGCATCATCGTCATGATCGACCTGACCGTCGGGTACACGGCGATGCACTCGATGTCGAGGTGGGCCCGCAACAACGGGGTCATCCTGCACCTGCACCGCGCGGGCCACGGCACCTACACCCGGCAGAAGACGCACGGCGTGAGCTTCCGGGTCATCTCCAAGTGGTGCCGGCTGATCGGCGTGGACCACATCCACGCGGGCACCGTGGTCGGCAAGCTGGAAGGGGACCCGTCCATGGTCCGCGGCTACTACGACACGCTGCGCGAGTCCCTGATCCCGGTGAACCCCGGCCAGGGCATCTACTTCGAGCAGGACTGGGGATCCATGCCGGGCACCATGCCGGTGGCGTCGGGCGGCATCCACGCCGGGCAGATGCACCAGTTGCTCGGCTATCTCGGTGAAGACGTCGTGCTGCAGTTCGGCGGCGGCACGATCGGCCACCCGAGCGGCGTCGCGGCCGGCGCCACGGCCAACCGGGTCGCGGCCGAGGCGATGATCAAGGCCCGCAACGAGGGCCGCGACTTTGTCCGCGAGGGCGAGGACATCCTGGCCGCGGCGGCCAAGGGATGCCAGCCGCTCCAGGTCGCCCTCGACACGTGGGGCGACATCACCTTCAACTACGAGTCGACCGACACGCCCGACGTGGTCGCCACCCCGACATCCTGACTGGAGCCTTCATGCGGATCACGCAGGGCACGTTCTCCTACCTGCCCGACTTCACCGACGACGAGATCAGCGCCCAGATCCAGTACGCCGTGGACCACGGATGGGCGGTGGCGGTCGAGTTCACCGACGACCCGCATCCGCGCAACGTGCTCTGGGACATGTGGGAACTGCCGATGTTCGACATCGCCGACGCCTCCGCCGGCCTGCACGAGGTCACCGCCTGCCGGGCCGCCTATCCCAACCACTACATCCGGGTCCTGGCCTACGACGCGAGCCTGGGCCGGCAGACCACCGCGCTGAGCTTCATCGTCAACCGCCCGGCCCACGAGCCGGGCTTCCGGCTCGACCGGCAGGAGACCGCGGACCGCCGCATCCAGTACACCCTCCATTCGTACGCCGCCGACCGGCCGGCCGGCGAGCGTTACGCCGGCCACGGCGCTTCCCATAACGGGGCCCACGGCGGCGCATGAACACGCCAACCGAACCCGCGCCCCGCGGCTTCGCCATGCCCCGGCCCGCCAGCGGAACGGGGCGGGGCGGCCCGGAACCCGCGGCCGCGGCACCCGCCGGCCAGGAGCCGCTACCACCCGACGCGACCGTGGAACTGGGCGCGGAGCAGCAGGCGCTGCGCATCTCCGAGATGCTGGACCGCCTCGACCGGGAATTCGTCGGGCTCGCCCCGGTCAAGGACCGGGTCCGTGAGATCGCCGCGCTGCTGCTGATCGACCGGCTCCGTGGGCGGTACGGGCTGTCGTCGTCGCGGCCGAGCCTGCACATGTGCTTCACCGGCAGCCCGGGGACGGGCAAGACGACGGTGGCGATGCGGATGGGCGAGATGCTGGCCGCGCTCGGCTACCTGCGCAAGGGCCAGCTGGTCAGCGTGACCCGCGACGACCTGGTGGGGCAGTACGTCGGGCACACCGCGCCCAAGACCAAGGAGGTGCTCAAGCGGGCGATGGGCGGGGTGCTGCTGATCGACGAGGCCTACTACCTGTACCGGCCGGAAAACGAGCGCGACTACGGCCAGGAGTCCATCGAGATCCTGCTGCAGTTCATGGAGGCGCACCGGGAGGACTTGGTGGTGATCCTGGCTGGGTACTCGGACCGGATGGACGTGTTCTTCCGGTCCAACCCCGGCATGGCCTCGCGGATCGCCCACCACATCGACTTCCCGGACTTCAGCCTGGGCGAGCTGATGCAGATCGCCGAGCTGATGCTGGACCGTGAGCAGTACCGGCTGGCTGAGCCGGCCCAGGTCGCCTTCCGCGAGTACGTGGCGCTGCGGATGAGCCAGCCGCGGTTCGCCAACGCCAGGAGCATCCGCAACGCCATCGACCGGTTGCGGCTCCGCCAGGCCCGGCGGCTGGTGGCGGCGGGCGGGTCGATCGCCAGGGATGACCTGATGCAGATCACCGATTCCGATGTGCGGGCCAGCCGGGTCTTCAGTGATGCTCTGAGGGCTGAGCGGCCTGCGCCCGCGGGGGCGGTGAATGCTTCCGCGGCAGGAACGGAATAGCCAGCCGGACGGTGGTGCCGCGGCCGGGGACGCTGGACAGTTCCAGTTTCCCGCCGAGCAGTTCGGCCCGCTCCCGCATGCCGGACAGGCCAAAGCCGGTGGGTGCCAGCGAGCCAGATCCGGCTCGGGCCGGGCGGCCCGGGGCCGCTGCGACGTCGAACCCGGCACCGTCGTCGCTGACTTCCAGCAGCACCCGGTCTCGCTGCCGGTAGAGGCGGAGCGCGGCGGTCCGCGCGGCGGCGTGCTTGACCACGTTCTGGAGTGCTTCCTGGGCGGTCCGGTAGACGGCCGCCTCCACGTGCTCGGCCATCAGGCAGTCGGCGGCCTCGACCCGTACCTCCAGCCCCGGGAAGGAGTGGCCGAGACTCTCCAGGCTCGCGGCCAGGCCCAGGTCATCAAGCACCGGCGGGCGCAGGCCCGCGATGGCCGAGCGTGTCTCGTCCAGCGCTGCGCCAGCCAGTTCCTGGGCCCGTGCCACCTGCTCGGCGGCCACCTCAGGCGAATCCGGGATGGCGTCAGCGGCCGCGGAGAGGTGGAAGAAAAGGCTCACGATCCGCTGGCTGATCCCGTCGTGGATCTCCCCGGCGAGACGGCGGCTCTCATGCTCCTGCCACTCCACGAACTGCTCGGCGAACCTCTCCAGGGCCTCCTCGCGTTCGGCCAGCCTGGTGTGCAGCCGGGCGTTTTCGATCGCCCCCGCGACCAGGCCAGCCACCGACCGGAGCAGCTCGACGTCCGCGCCCGCGAACTCGCGGCGCAGCTTGGTATGCACGTTCAGCACCCCGATCAGGTGACCGAGCGGCGTCACCACCGGAACCGACAGCATGGAGATGAACTCCTCGCCGCGCAGTGCCGGGATGTAGCGGTACCGGGGATCGGCGGTCTTGTCATCGACGAGCACGGCCGGCTCCCCGTGCGAGGCGACCCACCCCGACACGCCCTCGCCGAGGCCGAGCTCGATCTTGCCGACGAGGCCGTCGAAGGGTGGCGTGGCGCCGCGCAGCTGCAGCGTGCGCCCCCGCTCGTCGAGCAGGTGCACAAAGCAGACATCTGTCCCGGTGGTCTCGGTGACGAGCGTGGCCACGCCCTGGAGCATCCGGTCGAGATCGAAGCCGGCCGAGATCGTGTCGATGACCCGGGACAGCAGCTGGGCCTCACGCTCCGCGTCACCCGCGAGCCGCGGCCCGGTCAATGGAACACCCCTTCGCGGAGGGCGACGGCCACGGCGGCTGCCCGGTCGGAGACGTTGAGCTTGCGGTAGATGCCCCGGGAATGCGTCTTCACCGTCTCCTCACTGACCACCAGCTTCATCGCGATGGCCCGGTTGGACAGCCCGGCCACCAGCAACGAGAGGACCTCGCTCTCCCGCTGGGTCAGGCCCAGGTGGGCGCCGGGCCAGAACTCACCGCTGCGCAGCCGGGCGGCGGACAGCGCCACCCGCCCGGCCAGGCTCGGGTCGATGAGGACTTCCCCATCGTGGATCCGGCGCAGGTAGTCGACCAGTTCGCTGCCGCGGATCCGCTTGAGCAGGAAGCCGGATGCGCCGACACGCAGCGCCTGGAAGAGGTACTGCTCATCGTCGTAGACGGTGAGGAACACGACTTTGCACTCGGGGCTGGCCTGGAGAATCTCGGTGCACAGGTCCAGGCCGCTGGCCCCGCGCAGCCGCACATCGAGCAGCACCACGTCCGGTTTGAGCTCGGCGACCAGCCGCACCGCCTGCTGCGCGTCGCTCGATTCGCCGATCACCTCGGCCTGCTCCCGGTAGGGCCGGAGCATGGCCTTGAGGCCGTCGAGCACCATCTGGTGATCGTCAACGATCACCAAGGTCAAAGGCCCCTCGGTCAGGTGGTCCATGCCGAGAACCGTACCCATCTGCTCCGGCCCTGGCGCGGCCCGCGATGCGGGGCGGGCGGGCCGGTCACGTCCGGGCCTCGAGCAGGTGCCAGAGCAGCAGCAGCTGGGCGATGGCCAGGGCCTCACTGCGCCTGCCCGGTGAATACTCGCCGAGCGTGTCGGGCAGGGCGGTGCCGTGGTCGAAGGACAGCTGCTCCCAGATAGCCTTCTCCACGATCCGGCTGTCCTCACGCGGTGCGTAGCCGTGCACGTGCAGCGCGTCGACGGGCCGGCTGTCGCTGTCGCGGATCAGCTTCAGGTGCACGGTGCGCCGGTCGTCGTCGGTCAGCACGTGGGACAGGTCCGGATGCTGGATCGTCGGCCGCAGCAGGATCTCGGCGGACAGCGGGGTGCCGGTGTGGCCCGGCACCGGGGCGAAGCGCATGGAGATGTCGGCCCACTGCCGCTGCGGGCGGATGAACGCCGCCGACTCCGGCTCGCGGCGCTCGAGTTCGGCGAGCACCTGCCCGGGCGAGTAACCCCGGTCCGCGCAGTCGCGCTTCAGCTTCCACTCCCGCCGGATCTCCTCCGGCGGGTCGAGATAGACGGTGATGTCGAAGCACGCCCGGGCCAGCTTGGTGTGCAGGGGCAGCAGGCCCTCGACAATCACGAACTCCCGGGGCTCCACCAGCACGGGCCGGACCAGCTGGCCGGTGGCGTGATCGTAGACCGGCTTGAGGATCGGCCGGCCCAGCGCGAGCAGCTGCAGGTGCTGCTCCATCACCTCGATGAAGTTGCATTCCGGGTTGAGCACGGTGAACGGGACGCTGCGCCGCTCCGCGCGGTCATAGCGGTGATAATCGTCCACGCACAGAGCGATGGCGCGGTCAGCGCCGAGCGCCTCGGCGATACCGCGGGTCAGCGTGGTCTTCCCGGCCGCGCTGTCGCCAGCGATGGCGAGCATGACCGGGCGCCGCGGCTCGGGTGCCGCCTCGCTGCGGCGCAGCCGCATCATCTTGTCGGGCACGGTCATCTCACCTCCCGGCGCTGTGGCAGGGGGCGCTGTGGCCCGCGGCTGACCTGCGGCCCGTCGCCGGTTTCCCCGCACTGAATGAACTTCCACGATATGGCGGCCGGAATACGGGCGCCTCCCCCGGGGCGGGGAACCTCGGGGGTGGAATCCCGGAGCAACCGCCCGGCGGCGGGCAAACCCGGCCCGCGGCGACCACCCCCGCTGGCTCTCACCCGGCTAGTTCCACCGGGCGGGGGATGCCCATGCCGGGCATAACGCCTACCTTCGGCAGATGGAAGCCCTGGAATCGGTCGCAGCTGCCCTGGTCCGTCCGCAGCGCGGGATCCTCGCCGCGGATGAGAGTGTCGCCACGGTGTCGGCGCGGCTCGGCGCGGCGGGTGTCGCGCCCACCGGAGAGAACCGGCGGGCGTATCGCGAGATGCTGGTGATGACCCCCGGGCTGAACAGCGGGATCAGCGGTGTCATCTTGTGCGACGAGACGCTGCGCCAGCGGCTGGGCGACGGGAGGCCGTTCCCGGCTGCCCTTCGCGACCTGGGCATCCTGCCCGGCATCAAAGTCGACAAGGGGACACAGCCGCTGGCCCGGGCGCCCGGCGAGACGGTGACCGAGGGCCTGGACGGGCTGCTCCCCCGGCTCCGCGAGTACGCCGGGCTCGGCGCGGCCTTCGCCAAGTGGCGCGCCGTGCTGCGGATTGGCCCGGGCCTGCCGACCTCGCGCGCCATCCAGGCCAACGCGCACGTTCTCGGCCGGTACGCGGCCGCGTGCCAGGACGCCGGCCTGGTCCCGATCGTGGAGCCCGAGGTGCTGATGGACGGCCCGCATTCGCTGGCCCAGTGCGCCACGGTGACATCGCTGGTGCTGCTGGAGGTATTCAGTGAGCTGCGCGAATGCGGCGCCGACCTGGCCGCCGTCGTGCTCAAGCCGAACATGGTCGGTCCCGGCCGCGAGGCGGCCGCACTGGCCAGCGCGGACGAGGTCGCCGAGGCCACCCTCGGCGCCCTGGCGGGCGTGCCGGTCACCATCGCGGGGGTCGCGTTCCTGTCCGGCGGGCAGCGGCCGGAGCGCGCCACCGAGAACCTCGCGGCCATGCAGCGGCGGCCGCACATCTGGCCGCTGACGTTCTCCTTCGGCCGCGCGCTGGTTGACCCGGCGCTGGCCGCGTGGCAGGGCGAGCCCGCGCGGTGGGCGGCGGGTCAGCGGGCCCTGGCCCGGCGGGTCTCGATGAACGTGGCCGCCCTGGCCGGCCGCTACACCCCAGAATTGGAGCTCGACCCGGCCTGAGTGGCCTGGTGGCCGAGGGCGGTATCGGCTGGGTGTCGCCGGCCGTAGCCCCAGGGCGGACGACACGCTTCCGGCCAGCCGACGTGATGGACGTAGGCCAGGAACCGCGCAGCCAGGAACAACGCACGTCGGCGCAGGCCTAGCAGAACCGGCGCTGGGAGGCGGCCGCTGGTGCCGGCACCCGGCTTGACTCTCCAGAACCGGACATGCTAAGTTTTCTTGGCAGGTGCTAAGAAGGACATTGTGAACTGTGGACTTGACCGGAGACGCTCTGCTGCAGGTGCTGGCAACGCTGGCCAACCCGCACCGGCTTCGGGTCGTGGCCGCGCTGGCGGAAGAGCGAAACTACGTCAGTCGGCTGGCCCGCGACCTGGGTATCAGCCGGGCACTGCTCCAGGTCCACCTGCGGAAGCTCGAAGCGGCCGGGCTGGTGTCGGCCTCTATCGAGGTCTCAGCGGACGGCAAGGCGATGAAGTTCTACGAGGTGGCACCCTTCGCGCTGCACCTGACCCCCAAGACGATCATGATCGCGGCGCGGACACTAAACACGGAAAGTGATCTGAAGGCGGAGCTGCGATGAAGCCCAGGACGGCAAAGGAAACGGCAATCATCTGCGCGGCTGCCGTGGTCGCGATCGCGATACTGACAATTCCATTCGAATTGCGTAGCACGGCATCAAATGGAGCCATGACAAATAACAGCAGGTCCCTTGTCTGGGTCGCCGTGGCCGGGGTGATCGCGCTCGGGATGGTACTGGGCTTCCGCTACCTCACCACCAGGAAGCGGGTGCAGATCGAACTGATCGGCGGCGAGCAGTACCGCCGACTGGCCGAGGAGTACCGCAGGCTGGCTGACATGGCCATCACGGCGCAGGAGCACACAGACCTCAAGCTCGGGGATCTCAGCGCCCAGCTCGATTACCTGCGTGAGCAGAACGAATCGCTGCAGAAGATCCTCAAGGAAGTCGAGTAAGGCTACGGGCGGCCGGCCGCACATCTCTCCGCCGTCCCCGACCCGCAGGCCAAATCCTGAGGCCCGCGCAGTACACGGAAGGACCGCATCTGATGTCGGCCACCCGCACACCAGCCGGCATGGCCGCCGGCCGCCAACCGCCCCAGCATCAAAGCCGACAACGGCCGCCAGCCCACGGCCCAGCCGAGCTCGATACTCAGATCCTCGACATGCGGTCCGACGACGAGTTCCTGTCGCGTTTCGGCGACACGATCGACGACCGGATTGCCGAAACTCTTGACGAACTGCTCGAAGAGCGGAACGCCACGCGCCCAGATTCGCGGCTACCCCAGGTACTCGGTACGGTCAGCCTCATCCTCGCCCTGGCCGCGAGCGTGCTGCTGCGACATAGTGCACTCGCCGCCTGGACGATCTGGCCCTCGACCGCTGCCGTCTGCCTGGCGATCGCCTGGACCGCCAGGACCAGAAGATCATGACCAGCCTGGCTGGGAAGAGCCCACCCTGATCACCCTGGCGCCAGCAGCATCCCGACAGGAAGATGAGAGCCACTGAGGGCTTGATCCCGGCTCACGGGCTAGCCACGGACCTGGATAAGACCGTGGGTGCCGTCGGTTCGCCAGGGCTGGCCGGTGTGGTCGAGGCGGGCGCGGACCGCTGGGTCGACGCCGGTGATGACGTCGGATTTGAGGGTCCGCAACGCCGCGACCGGCGCGGGGAAGTACGACACCACGTCGCCGAACGCGGTCGTGGGCGGCCAGTCACGGTCGCCGACGAGCCGCCGGTAGTTCAGGTCGCCCTTGAGGATGACCAGCGAGGCCCGCCCGAATTCCGCGGCCAGGTCGGTTGGCATGCGGTGATAGGACCAGGGCGCGCAGTAGAAATCGTGGGTGTACAGGCCGGCCTGGCCCGCCGCCGCCGCCGCGAGAAGCCGGTAGGCGATCTCAGAGGAGTTGCCCGGGGTGCCCGCGAGCCGGCGGACGCAGGCGGCGACGTCGGCGGCCGTCGCATCAGACACGTAGTACGGATACGGCTTCACATGCAGTCTGATCGACGCGGCCTGCCCATGCCGAAGCAGGTGGTCCATGAGGACGAGGTCGGCCAGCAGCTCACGGCCGGCGTTATCGGTGACCAGGACGACGCGTGCCGCGGGGCCCAGGGCGGCCAGGAGCTCGCCGCTGTGATCATCGACGAGCCTGGTCTCGGCTGGACTGCCCGGCCCGGGGGCCCGGCCGATCCGGAAGCCGAGATCGGCGCGATTGCCCCACAGCGACGCCAGCAACGTGGCCCGCATCTGCTCCCCGGCGGGCCGCCGCCGCAGATCGTCAAGCGCCGCCAGGTCCGGTTCCAGCCCGGGCTCCCGCAGCTCCGCGTCCTTCAGGTACGCGAAGGGGTCGACCGAGCGCCACGGGCCGGGCCCGAAGAAACCGACCGCATCGAGCAGCCGCCAGTAGAAGTACGACTCCGACCACAGGAACGGCGCGTCCAGCCATGGCGTGCCGAAATAACCCTCCCCCCACGCCGTCCAGATCTCATGGCCGCGGGCGTCGGGGCCGAGCGGCCGCATCGGCCCGGAGGCGATCTCCGCCAGCAGCGTTTCCAGCGCGCGCCGCTGCGCTGGCCCGTACGGGTGGGCGTCCCGGATCTGGTGGACCAGTGCGGGTGTGCGATCGTGCCAGACCCCCCAGGCGAATCCCTTCGGATCGTTGTTGAGCAGCTCGGCCGGCCGCGCGGGCCGTGCTGGTTCCTGGTGGGCAGGCACCCCGGTTACTCCTCGTGGGCGGCCGTGGGGATCTGATCGCCACGCTACCGGGCCGGCTGTGATCTCGGCGTGACCGGAGTGAGCCCGGCGCGGTCTGGGCGTCGCCGGCCGGTGCGACCGGGAACGCCGCCGCAGGTCTTACCGCCGGGCACCCTTGACGTCTCATGAGCTGATGTTGAGCATGGGACCGTGCGCAACAGCGGTGACAAGCCGGCGGTCGTCGCCGCCCGGATGCTCCGCCGAGGGCCAGCGGGCAGGTAAGTCCCGGCTGGCCTATTGCCAGGAGACAGCAAGGGGCGGGAGGAAGCTGGCATGGTGTCAATGTGAGCGCTAACAACGCACATCCGCGGCACCCGGCGGAGCATTCGTCCGGCGAACGTGGCTCGGGCCAGCGGCGACGCCACCCGGGTCTCTGGCGCGCAGTAGTGCACCATCCCCGCAACCGAAGGAGAACGTCATGCGACGACGCATCTTCGCCCCCGCACTCGCCTTAGCGCTGGTGTTCTTGGGAGCCCCGTCCGCCATCGCGCCCAGTGCCGCCTCGACGGGGGCGGGAGGCTCAGCGCCTAACCTGGTCGGGTACTGGAACTTCGATGAAGGAGCAGGCACCACCGCGGCTGACAGCTCGGGACACGGCCATCCGCTGACCCTTCAGGGGGGCGCCTCCTGGACGACGGGGATAGTTGGACCACACGCCCTCGCGGTCACCCCGCAGCAGGACGCGGCGAGCAGCGCGCCCGTCATCGACACCAGCCAGAGTTTCACCGTCTCGGCCTGGGTCAATCTGGCCAGCACCACCGGTTTCCAGACCTTCGTCAGCGAGGATGGCACCCAGGTCAGCGGCTTCTACCTGCAGTTGCGCGCGGACACCGGCCGCTTCGCGTTCACCCGCCTGGCCTACGACTCGACGGCCGCGTACGGCGCGATCGCGAGCGCCAGCGCCATCGTCCCCCAGCCCGGTGTGTGGTACATGCTCACCGGCGTCTATGACGCCACGGCCCAGACGGCCTCGCTCTACGTCGACGGCCAGTTGCAGCAGACCACGAACGCCGTCGCTCCCTGGGCGGCCACCGGGGCGCTGGCCGTCGGGCGGGGCTTCTACAACGGAGCCCCCACCGACTGGGTCAGCGGTTCCATCGATGATGTGCGCGCCTACTCGGGTGTCCTGGCCGCCCCTGCCATCAGTGCGCTGGCCGGCCCGGGGTCGATCACCGTGCACGAGAACCAGACTGGTCCCGCCCTCAACCCCACCCAGCTCGGCTCGTTCCTCGAAGAGATCAACCACTCGGGCGACGGCGGCATCTACGCCGAGCTCGTCCGCAACCGTGACCTGAAGGAAAGCACCTCCTCGCCGGTGTACTGGTCGGCCGTGCAGGACAAGGGGGCCGCCGCCACGATAGCGCTGGACACCTCGACACCCTTCAACAGCGCCAACCCGGTGTCACTGAAACTGTCGGTCAGCAGCCTGCCGGCCGGCGGCCGGGCCGGTATCGCCAACGTGGGCTACTTCGGGATACCGGTCACCCCGGCGACCACGTATCACCTGTCCTTCTACGCCAAAGCCGGGGCCGGTTTCTCCGGACCGCTCACCGCGTCATTGGAGAACAGTGACGGGCGGGTATGGGCCACGGCGAAGATCCCAGCGGTGACGGCCAGCTGGGCCAAGTACACCGCCGCCCTGACCACGGCCAGGGGCATCCCCGCCACCCTGGATAATCGCCTGATCATCTCCACCAGCGCCGCGGCGGCGGCGGGCGGGTCGGTCTGGTTCGCCATGGTGTCGCTGTTCCCGCCGACCTACGACAGCACGCCGAACGGGCTGCGGATCGACCTGATGGCGAAGATAGCGGCGCTGCACCCGGGCTACTTCCGCATACCCGGCGGCAACTACCTGGAGGGCAACACCCTCTCGACGTACTTCAACTGGAAGAACACCATCGGGCCGGTCACCGGCCGGCCGGGCCATGACAACAGTGCCTGGGGCTACTGGTCCCAGGACGGCATGGGCCTGCTGGAATACCTGGAGATGGCGGAAGAAGTCGGCGCGCAGCCGATCCTGGCCGTGTTCGCCGGCTACACGCTCAACCACACGGTGGTCGCGCAAAGCGCGCTCGCGCCCTACGTCCAGGACGCCGTGGATGAGATCCAGTACGCGATCGGCCCGACCACCAGCACGTATGGCGCTATGCGGGCCGCCGACGGCCACCCCGCGCCGTTCAACCTGCACTACGTCGAGGTCGGCAACGAGGACTTCTTCGACACCTCGGGCAGCTACAACGCCTACCGGTTCCCCATGTTCTACGACGCGATCAAGGCCGCAGACCCGCAGCTGAAGATCATCGCGACCACCAACGTGACGAGCCGCACCCCCGATGTCATCGACGATCACTACTACTCCAATGACCCGTCAGTGATCGCCGGTGACGCGCACAACTACGACACGACCAGCCGCAGCGGCCCCAAGCACATCGTGGGCGAGTACGCGGTCACCCAGGGGTCGCCGACCGGCACCCTGGCCGCCGCCCTCGGCGAGGCCGCGTTGCTGACCGGCCTGGAGCGCGACGCTGACGTGGTCATCGGGGCGTCCTACGCGCCGCTGCTGGTCAACGTCAACGCGCAGAGCTGGCCGACCAACCTCATCGGGTACAACGGCCTGGCCAGCTACGGATCACCGTCGTACTACGCGCAGAAGATGTTCGGTGACTCCCTCGGCGACACGGTTGCCCCATCCCAGATCGCCGGGGGCAACGGGAACCTCTGGGCGGTCGCCTCCACCAAGGCCGGCGGGACCACGTACCTCACCGTCGTGAATCGCGGTACCTCGGCCGTCACGGTCAGCGTCGATCTGGCCGGTGCCTCCGCGGTGTCCGGCGGGACGTCAACGGTCCTCACCGGGGACCCGGCCGCGATGAACTCCATCGGCCACCCGACCGCGGTCGTCCCCGCCGCCCACCGGGTCGGAGCCTCAGGCCCGAGCTTCAGGCATACCTTCCCGGCCAGCTCCCTGACGGTGCTTTCGCTGGCCACCGGCTGACCGCGAGCGCACCTGGCACGCGTTGTGGGGCTGGCCCAGACCGGGCCAGCCCCACAACGCTGGTGCTCAGATGCTGAAGTGCTCAGACGTTGAAGCCGAGGGCGCGCAACTGCTCCCGGCCATCGTCGGTGATCTTGTCCGGGCCCCACGGCGGCAGCCACACCCAGTTGATCCGGAAATCCGCGACCAGGCCGTCCAGGGCGGCGCGGGCCTGATCCTCGATCACGTCGGTCAGCGGGCACGCCGCGCTGGTGAGCGTCATGTCGATCGTCGCGACGTTGTCCTCGGCCAAGGTCACGCCGTAGATCAGGCCGAGGTCCACCACGTTGACGCCCAGTTCGGGATCCACCACGTCACGGAGGGCCTCGAGGACGTCCTCGGTGTCGCGGCCCGGTGCCTGATCGGTGCTCCCCGCGCTGTCCTGAGCGGTGCCACTGTCCTGAGCCGTGGCACTGTCCTGCGTTGTCACAGCGTTCTCCGTCATGCCGTCTCCCTTGCCCCAGTCTCAGCTGGCTCTGACTCGGCGCGCCCGGCTGCATCGAGCGCGCGGGCGGTTGCGTCTTTCCAGGCCATCCAGCCCAGCAGGGCGCACTTGATCCTGGCCGGGTACTTCGCCACTCCTTCGAACGCGACCGCGTCGCCGAGCACGTCCTCGTCGGGCACTCCCTCGCCCTTCGACTGCATGAGGCTGAGGAACTCGCCGCTGATCGCCATGGCCTCGTCGACGGTCTTGCCGACGACCAGGTCGGTCATGACCGACGCGCTGGCCTGGCTGATCGAGCAGCCGAGGGCGTCATAGGAAATGTCGGCCACGGTCGGCTCGCCACCTGCGTCCTTGACCGAGACCCGGAGCGTCACCTCGTCGCCGCAGAGCGGGTTCACGTGGTGCACCTCGGCGTCATACGGCTCCCGCAGGCCCTTGCCGTGCGGGTGCCGGTAATGGTCCAGGATGATCTCCTGGTACAAGGATTCGAGCTGCATCACACCTCCCTGAACAAGCGGGCCGGCCCTGTGTGTTCCGGCACCGGGCAGGCCATCAGGCCCGGCCGAAGAACTGCTGGGCGTAGCGGACGCCCTCGGCCAGCGCGTCAACTTCGTCGTGGGTGTTATACACGTAGAACGACGCCCTGGTGCTCGACGGCACGCCGAGCGCACGGTGCAGGGGCCAGGCGCAGTGGTGATCGGTCCGGGTCGCGATGCCAAGATCGTCGAGGACCTGGCCGACGTCATGCGGGTGCACGTCGTCCACCCCGAAGGACACCGCGCCACCACGGTCGACCACGTCGAGCGGGCCGAGGATGCGCAGGCCGTCGATCTCGCCGAGGACCTTGAGCGCGTGCGCGGTCAGCGACTCCTCGTGCGCGGCGACGTTCGCCATGCCGAGCCCGGCCAGGTAGTCGATGGCCGCTGACAGGCCCGCGGCCTGAGCGGCAGCGGGCACACCCGGCTCGAACCGCTGCGGCGGCGGCAGGAACGTGCTCTCCTCCATCCGGACCACCTCGATCATCGACCCGCCGGTCAGGAACGGCGGCATCGCCTCGAGCAGCTCACGCCGCCCGTACAGCACGCCGATCCCGTACGGGGCGAGCATCTTGTGCCCGGAGAAGACCAGGAAGTCCAGGCCGAGCGCGGTCACATCGGTGACCTGGTGCGGCACCGACTGCGCGCCGTCGCCGAGCACCATCGCGCCGACCGCGTGCGCCCGTGCGGCGATCTCCGCGACCGGCGGCAGGGTGCCGGTCACGTTGGACTGGCAGGTCAGGGCCACGACCTTGGTACGCGGGTTGATCAGCTCGTCGAGGGTGGCGAGGTCCAGCCGGCCCTCCGGGGTCACCGGGATCCAGCGCAGCGTGGCCCCGGTGCGGAGGCAGAGCTGCTGCCAGGGCACCAGGTTCGCGTGGTGCTCCATTTCGGTGACCAGCACCTCGTCACCCGGGCCGACCCGGAAGCGCGCGGCGGCCGGGCCTGCGGTCGCCGCGTTGCTCATCGCGTAGGCGACCAGGTTCACCGCCTCGGTCGCGTTCTTGGTGAACACGATCTCGCCCGGGTCCGCGCCGATGAAGGCGGCCACCTTGAGCCGCGCACCCTCGTAGGCATCGGTGGCTTCCTCGCCGAGCAGATGGGCGCCCCGGTGCGCGGCCGAGTTGTGCCGCTCGTAGAACTCACACTCGGCGTCGAGAACCTGCCGTGGCTTCTGCGAGGTGGCACCCGAGTCGAGGTAGACCAGGGGGCGGCCGTGCCGGACCGTCCGGGCCAGGATCGGGAAGTCGGCGCGCACCGCGGCCACATCGAGTGGCCGGGTGGTGGGCTGGGTTACCGTCATGCCGGCGACCCGGCCTTCAGAAACCGCTCGTACCCGCCCGCCTCCAGGGCCTCGGCGAGTTCCGGGCCGCCCTCTTCGACGATCCGGCCGCCCACGAACACGTGGACGAAGTCGGGAGTCACGTAGCGCAGGATCCGGGTGTAGTGGGTGATCAGCAGCACGCCGCTACGTCTGGCGGAGCCGGACGGATCAGCAGGGTCGGGCTCCTGGCGGAACCGGTTGACCCCCTCGGAGACCACCCGCAGCGCGTCGATGTCCAGCCCGGAATCGGTCTCGTCGAGGATCGCGATCTTCGGCTGGAGCAGCTCGAGCTGCAGGATCTCGTGCCGCTTCTTCTCCCCGCCGGAAAAGCCCTCGTTGAGGTTGCGCTCGGCGAACACCGGGTCGATGGACAGGGCCGCCATGGCCTCGCGCATCTCCTTGAGGAACAGCCGCAGCTTGGGTGCCTCACCGCGGACCGCGGTCACCGCCGTGCGCAGGAAGTTGGACACCGAGACGCCCGGAACTTCGACCGGGTACTGCATGGCCAGGAACAGGCCCGCGCGGGCCCGCGCGTCCACGCTCATGGCCAGCACGTCTTCCCCGTCGAGGGTGACCGAGCCGTGAGTGACCTGGTACTTCGGGTGCCCGGCGATGGCGTACGCGAGGGTGGATTTGCCGGACCCGTTCGGGCCCATGATGGCGTGAGTTTCGCCGGCCGCCACGGTCAGGTCGACGCCACGCAGGATCTCGCGGCTGCCGTTATGCTCGCCAGATGCCGCAGCCGGATCCACCACGCTGACGTGCAGGTCGCGGATCTCAAGGGTGGCCATCACATATCTCCTGGTAGAAATAGGCCGGCTGGCACGGGATGGTCAGCTGGCCGGGTCGGTGGCGGGCACGCCGACATAGACGTCGTCCCCGTCGATCTTCACTTGGTAGGTAGCCACCGGCTTGGTCGCCGGCGGGCCGGTGGGGGCACCGGTGCGCAGGTCAAAGCACGACCCGTGCAGCCAGCACTCCACCGTGTGGTCGTAGATCTCGCCTTCGGACAGCGGGACTTCCTCGTGCGAGCAGACGTCGTGCAGCGCGAAAACTTCGCCTCCGGTACGCACCAGGGCGACCGGCAGGTCGCCGATCTCCACCCCGATGGCGCCGTCCTCCGGCAGCTCGGAAAAGGCGCAGGCCCGGACGAACGTGCTGGTCTCGCTCATCCGAGCTCCCTGGACCGGATCAGCTCGGCCTCGATGGACGCCGTGATCCGCTCGCGCAGTTCGGGCACGTCGATCTTGTTGATCAGCTCGCCGAAGAATCCGCGGATGACCAGCCGCCGCGCTTCCTCCATGGGGATGCCGCGGGCCATCAGGTAGAACAGGTGATGCTCCTCCAGCCGGCCGGTGGCACTGGCATGCCCGGCGCCTACCACCTCGCCGGTCAGGATCTCCAGGTTCGGCACCGAGTCGGCGCGGGCGCCGTCGGTCAGCAGCAGGTTCCGGTTGAGCTCATACGTGTCGGTACCCGTTGCCTCCGCCCTGATCAGCACGTCGCCGATCCAGACCGAGTGCGCGCCGTCACCCTGCAACGCCCCCTTGTACTCCACCCGGCTGCGGCAGCGCGGCTGCGTGTGGTCCACGAACAACCGGTGCTCCAGGTGCTGGCCGGCGTCCGCGAAATACAGCCCGCGCAGCTCCGCATCTCCGCCAGGACCGGAATAACGAACCGTCGGGGCCAGTCTCACCAGCCCGCCGCCGATCGTGACAGCGGTGTGCCGAAGCCTGGCATCCCGGCCGACTGTGGCGTGATGATGCGAGACATGCACCGCATCGCCGGCCCAGTCCTGGACGCTCACCAGGGATAGCGACGCGCCGTCCCCGACGACGATTTCCACGTTGTCCGCGTAGGTCGCGCTGCCCTGATGGTCCAGCACGATGATCGCCTCGGCCAGCGGCGCCACGTCCACCACGAGATGACCGAAGGCGGCCCCGGCCGCGTCCTCGCCGCGGACCGAGATGACGGTGGGCCGAGATGCGACCGCCTCGGCGGGCACGGTGACGATCGTCGCCTCCCGGACCGAGGCGAGCGCACGGGCACTGACCCGGTCGGCCGGGACGAAACTCCGGCCGACGCGAGGGTCGCTGCGTTGCGTAAATTCAACGGTCACCTCAGGCGCAGGGTCAGTGTCGATGGTGACCTTGCCCTCGGCGAGCGCCGTCTCGCCGTGCAAGCCGCGCAGGCGGCGCAGCGGGGTGAACCGCCAATCTTCCTCGCGGCCCGTGGGCACCGGGAAGTCAGCGAGATCGTAGGACCGCTGTTCGTGCAGCCTGGAGACGGGAGCCGTTGATTCCACGGCCCCTTGCAGCCCCGCCATCAGCCGACCGCCCCCTCCATCTGCAGCTCGATCAGCCGGTTGAGTTCGAGGGCGTATTCCATCGGCAGCTCACGCGCGATGGGCTCGACGAACCCGCGGACGATGGTCGCCATGGCCTCGTCCTCGGTCATGCCCCGGCTCATCAGGTAGAAGAGCTGATCGTCGGAGATCTTGGAGACGCTGGCCTCGTGGCCCATTTCCACGTCGTCCTCCCGCACGTCCACGTACGGGTAGGTGTCCGACCGGCTGATCGTGTCCACCAGAAGCGCGTCGCACTTGACGGTGGACTTGGAGTGGGCGGCCCCCTCCTGCACCTGGACCAGGCCACGGTACGAGGTCCGCCCGCCGGCCCGGGCCACGGACTTCGACACGATCGTGGACGAGGTGTTCGGGGCGCAGTGCACCATCTTCGCGCCCGCGTCCTGGTGCTGGCCGGTGCCGGCGAAAGCCACCGACAGGGTCTCGCCCCGGGCGTGCTCGCCCATCAGGTAGACCGCCGGGTACTTCATCGTCACCTTGGAGCCGATGTTCCCGTCGACCCATTCCATGCTGGCGCCAGCCTGGGCCACGGCCCGCTTGGTGACCAGGTTGTACACGTTGTTCGACCAGTTCTGGATCGTCGTGTACCGGCAGTGCGCGCCCTTTTTCACGATGATCTCGACGACCGCCGAGTGCAGCGAGTCCGAGGAGTAGATCGGCGCGGTGCAGCCCTCGACGTAGTGCACGCTGGCGCCCTCGTCCACGATGATCAGGGTTCGCTCGAACTGGCCCATGTTCTCGGTGTTGATCCGGAAGTAGGCCTGCAGCGGGATGTCCACGTGCACGTTCTTCGGCACGTAGATGAAGCTGCCGCCGGACCAGACCGCGGTGTTCAGCGCGGCGAACTTGTTGTCGCCCACCGGGATCACCGTGGCGAAGTACTCCCGGAACAGCTCCGGCTGCTCACGCAGCGCCGTGTCGGTGTCCAGGAAGAGGACGCCCTTCTCCTCGAGGTCCTCACGGATCTTGTGGTAAACGACCTCGGACTCGTACTGGGCCGCCACGCCGGCGATCAGGCGCTGCTTCTCGGCCTCGGGGATGCCCAGCCGGTCGTACGTGTTCTTGATGTCGGCGGGCAGGTCATCCCAGTTCGCGGCCTGCTTCTCGGTCAACCGGACGAAGTACTTGATGTTCTCGAAGTCGATGCCGGACAGGTCAGAGCCCCAGGTGGGCATCGGCTTGCGGCGGAACAGCGCCAGGCCCTTCAGGCGCAAGTCCAGCATCCAGTCCGGCTCGCCCTTCTTGGCCGAGATGTCACGGACGACGTCTTCGGACAGGCCGCGGCGTGCGCCTGTGCCGGCCACGTCCGAGTCCGACCAGCCGAATTTGTATCGCTCAAGCCCCTCGAGTTCGGGGTGTGCGGTCGTCGTCATACGGAGATGCCTCCGGGCTCTTTGATCGTGATCTTTGCGGTCGTGGTCTCGTTGATGATCTTCTTGACCGTGGTCTCGGCCGCCGGACCGCTGGCCCTGGGGGCCGCGGCCGGGGGGTTCGCGGTGCGGGTGTGCAGCAGTGACGGCGCGGTGATATGCGTGGTGCAGATGCCATCCCCATGCGCGATCGTGGCCAGCCGTTGCACGGGCGTCCCGAGCAGCCTGGCGAACGCCTCGGTCTCTGCCTCGCACAGCTGCGGGAACTCCGCGGCCACGTGAGCGACCGGGCAGTGGTGCTGGCAGAGCTGCTCTCCCCCGCCGCCGGCCGCGCTGCCTTCCGGGGCGCCGCTCGCCGACGCGGCGTAGCCGTCGGCGGACAACGCCTCGGCGAGAGCCTGTACCCGGCCCGGCGCGGGAGTGGCCGCTACCACCGGCCTGTACCGCTTCTCCAGGTCCGCCACCTGCCTGCGGGCGAACTCGGCGACCGCACCGGGCCCGGCGGCCTCAGCGAGGAAGCGGAGGGCGTTGGTGGCGAGGTCGTCGTAGGCGTGCCCGAAGGCGCCGCGCCCGACGTCGGTGATGGCAAACAGCTTGGCCGGGCGGCCCCGGCCCCGGCTGGCCGGGCGCCGGGCCGTGCGCGTCTCGATCATCTTGTCGGCCAGCAGGTTGTCCAGGTGACGCCGGACGGCCGTCGGGGTAAGGCTCAGCCGGGTGCTCAGGCCGGCCGCGGTGACCGGGCCATTCTCCATGATCAGCCGGGCTATCCGGGCGCGCGTGCTCCGCTCGGAACCGGCCGGCGCCGCGGCGGCCAGGTACGCGTCAGCGGCACCGCCGGCGTCCATCCGCCCGGCGGCGCCGGAACCCACGCTGACCGGTCGCACGCTTTTCACAACATCAGTGTGTCGTAAATCCATCCCGGTCCGCAACAGCAGGCCTGTGTGGGGCCGGTCACGCCGGTGGCGTGCATCTGAGCCAGCGTCGCGTCATACGCCGGTGCTGATCGCCCGGCGGCGGATCGCGGGCGGCCAGCGCCCGGCGTGATCAACGCGATTGGTTTCAGCCCGGTCCCTCAGGGGTGGCCAGGAACCCGCGGAGAAGGGCGGCGGTCCCTTCCAGGTGCTCGGCGACCGCGCGCCGTGCCTGAGCGGCGTCCCCGGAAAGGATCGCGTCGACGATCGCCGTGTGCTGCGCGGCCGTGTGGTCGATATTGTGCCGCAGCACAGGGATGGCGTTGAGCAGGTCGTTGAGCCGCATCCGCGCGTCGGCGCACGCGGCGGCGAGCAGGCTGGACCCGGTGAGTTCCGCGATGGCCAGGTGAAACAGGGTGTCCATCCGGCGATAGTCGTTGGGTACCGCACCATTCACGCTGGCCAGACGCGAAAGCAGGACATCGCTGTCGTACCCACCGCCGGCCTGGGCCAGGATCTGCGCGGCGCCGGTCTCGACCGCCATCCGGAAGGTCAGCGCGTCGGCGATCCGGCCGTCGTCCTCGCGTGTGAGGCGCCGCAACTCGCCGCGGCTCGGCGCGGGCCTGGTGTACGTGACGAAGGTGCCACCGAAGCGTCCGCGCCGCGATTCGACATAACCAGCCTGCTGCAAGGCCTTGATTGCCTCACGCAATGTAATGCGGCTGATGCCGAGCAAGACCGCTAGCTCACGTTCCGCGGGAAAGCGCTCCCCCGGCCCTACCACGCCCAGCTTGATGACCGTCAGCAGCCGTTCGACCGTCTCCTCGAAGGCGTTGCCCGCACGAACCTGCCCCAGCACGGCAGTCAGTTCAAGCCCGGCAGTCACGGGGGTGCCATCCTCGGGGTGGGACCGTCGGTCGCCGTGAGCCTACCGGCGGGTGATGCCGGAACGCGGGCGTCCCGGCATCGCCCGCGTGCCGCTGCCCGAATATCCGCCCCCGGCTCGGCCACCTTGGGATTTTGACGCAAATGGGTCTTGACATCACCCGCACTCTAACCCTCAATGGTCTGATAATAAACCATTTACGCTCCGGTGGCCGACCAGCGCCCGCTCAGCTTCCGCCGCACCCCCTGGCCCTCAGCGTGCCGGCCGCTGCGCCCCGGCCCACGCCCCGGCCCTCTCGACGTTTGGACCCTCTCGACGTAAGGAGCAGTCCGTGTCGGTCAACGAGCAAGCGGCCGAGCTCAGCCAGGACGAAAAGCGCCTGCACGAGCTCGGCTACGCGCAAGAACTGCGCCGCCGCATGTCCGGTTTCTCCAACTTCGCCGTCTCATTCACCATCATCTCGATCCTCTCCGGCTGCCTGACGCTGTATGGATTCGGCATGCTCACCGGCGGCCCCGTCGTGATCGTCTGGGGCTGGCCATTCGTCGGGATCATGACCCTGTTCGTCGGCCTGTCCATGGCCGAGGTGTGCTCGAGCTTCCCCACCGCGGGCGGCCTGTACTACTGGTCGGCTAAGCTCGCCCGCCGGAACGGGGCGGCCTGGTCCTGGTTCACGGGCTGGTTCAACTTCCTCGGCCAGGTCGCGGTGACGGCCGGCATCGACTTCGGGGCCGCATTCTTCATCCACGCGCTGCTCAGCCTGATATTCAACCTGAGCGCGGCGCACTGGATCACGGTGGTCATCTACGCGGCCGTCCTGCTGGTCCACGGCCTGCTGAACCAGTTCGGCATCCGGCTGGTCGCGCTGCTGAACGACATCAGCGTGTGGTGGCATCTCCTCGGCGTGCTGATCATCGTTGGCGTGCTGGCCTTCGCGCCGTCGCACCACCAGTCGGCCAGCTTTGTCTTCGGGCACTTCAACAACGGGACCGGCCTGGGCGTCGGCACCTTCTACGTCGTCCTGATCGGGCTCCTGCTAGCGCAGTACACCTTCACCGGCTACGACGCCTCGGCGCACATGACCGAAGAGACCCATGAGGCGGCGCGCAGCGGCCCCCGCGGCATCGTGAGCTCGATAGTGGTGTCGCTGTTCGCCGGGTGGGTCCTGCTGATCGGGCTCACGTTCGCCATCCAGCACTACAGCACGGAGTCACTTTCCGCTGTGCCGCCTGCCCAGATTTTCGTCGACGCGATCGGCCAGAAGGGCGCGGAGCTGCTGTTGCTGATCGTGGTCGGTGCCCAGCTGTTCTGCGGAATGTCGTCGGTCACCGCCAACTCCCGGATGATCTACGCCTTCTCCCGTGACGGGGCGCTCCCCTTCTCGGACTTCTGGCACCGCGTGAACCACCGCACCAGGACGCCGACCAATGCGATCTGGCTGGCCGCCGTAGGCGCGCTCATCCTCGGACTGCCCTACCTGTGGAACCCCGCCGCTTACGCGGCCGTGACCTCCATCGCGGTCATCGGCCTGTATATCGCCTACGTCACGCCAACCTTCCTGCGGCTGCGCCAGGGCGAGGACTTCCAGCGGGGCCCGTGGCATCTGGGCCGGTGGAGCTACGTGGTCGGCTGGATCGCCGTCGTCTGGGTGGTGATCATCACGGTCCTGTTCATGCTGCCGCAGGTCGCGCCGATCACCTGGACGACCTTCAACTACGCTGTGGTCGCTGTGCTCGTGGTCATCGGCTTCGCCGGGATCTACTGGCTGGTCTCAGCGCGTAACTGGTTCACCGGCCCGAAGGTCCAGGGCACGCCGGAGGAACTGGCCGCGATCGAGCAGGAGCTGGCCAGCTGACCAAGGCATCACGCCCGCCGGATACGGAGAGTGGAGAGATCCATGGAGAGGCAACGCGGCAGTGCCCCGCAAAGCCGTCGGCGCGGCATGCTCACATTGGAGCAGCTGCGGGTCGAGGTGGGTGAGGGCACCATCGACACGGTGGTGCTCGCGTTCACCGACATGCAGGGCCGGCTCCAGGGCAAGCGCCTGGCCGCCGACTACTTCCTCGACGACGTGGTCGGGCAGCACGTCGAGGGCTGCAACTACCTGCTGGCCGTGGATGTGGACATGAATACCGTGCCGGGGTACGCCATGTCCTCGTGGGAACGCGGGTACGGCGATTTCGTGCTCACCCCGGACATGAGCACCCTGCGCAGGATTCCCTGGTACGACTCCACCGCGATGGTACTGGCCGACCTCAGCTGGCATGACGGCGCGCCGGTCGTGGCCTCCCCCCGGCAGATCCTGCAGGCCCAGGTGAAACGGCTCGCTGACCGTGGCTGGCAGGCCATGGTCGGCACCGAGCTGGAGTTCATCCTGTACGCCACCTCTTACGAGGAGGCGTACCGCAGTGGGTACCGCGCCCTCGTCCCGGCCAACCAGTACAACGTCGACTACTCGATCCTGGGCACCTCCCGGATCGAGCCGCTGCTGCGCAAGATCACCAACGGGATGGCGGGCGCCGGTCTCCAGGTCGAGTCGGCCAAGGGTGAGTGCAACCTGGGCCAGCACGAGATCGCGTTCAGGTACGCCGAGGCGGTCACGACCAGCGACAACCACTCCATCTACAAGACCGGGGCCAAGGAGATCGCCGCTGGCGAGGGCATGAGCATCACGTTCATGGCCAAACCGAACGCGCGCGAGGGCAACTCCTGCCATATCCATATCTCGCTGCGGGACGCCGACGGCGAGCCGGTGATGGCGGGCGACCGGCCCTACGGCCTGTCGCCCGTCGGCGAGCATTTCATCGCCGGGCAACTCGCCGCCTTGCCCGAACTGGCCCTCTGGTTCGCGCCGAACATCAACTCCTACAAGCGTTACGCGCTGGGCAGCTTCGCCCCCACGGCGGCCCGCTGGGGTATCGACAACCGGACCTGCGCCATGCGGCTGGTCGGGCACGAGTCCTCGCTCCGGATCGAGAACCGCGTTCCGGGCGGGGATGTAAACCCCTATCTGGCCATCGCGGCCATGATCGCGGCTGGGCTGCACGGTGTGGATCACGAACTGCCGCTGGAGCCGGCCTTCGAGGGCAACGCTTACACCGACACCGGCCCCCGGGTGCCACAGACGCTGCGCGACGCGCTGGAGACGTGGCAGAAGAGTGAGCTCGCCCGGGAATCGTTTGGCGATGAGGTCGTGGAGCACTATGCCAACGGCGCGCGGGTGGAGCTCGCCGCTTTCGACGCCGCCGTCACCGACTGGGAGCTGCAGCGAGGTTTCGAGCGTCTCTGAGCACCGCGCCTTTCAAGCACTGCGTTTCCTGACGATAGGGAGCAGACCTGCGCATGTCCACGTTCACCGTGCTGAACCCGGCCACCGAGGAACCGGTGGCCGCGGTGCCGCAATCTTCGGCGCCGCAGGCCGATGAAGCGATCGGGCGGGCCGCCGCGGCGGAACCGGGCTGGCGGGCGGTCTCGCCCGGGGACCGGGCGAGACTGCTGCGCCGCTTCGCGGACGTTGTGGACGAACACGTCGACGAGCTCGCTGACCTGGAGGTCGCTGGCTCCGGGCACCCGGTCGGGCAGGCCCGCTGGGAGGCCGGCAACGTCGCGGACGTGCTGCGTTACTACTCGGCCGCGCCGGAGCGGCTGTTCGGGCGGCAGATCCCGGTGCCCGGCGGCTTGAACGTCACCTTCCAGGAGCCGATCGGCGTGGTCGGGCTGATCGTGCCGTGGAACTTCCCGATGCCCATCCTCGGCTGGGGCCTGGGCCCGGCGCTGGCCGCCGGTAACCCGGTCATCGCCAAGCCCGCCGAGCGAACCCCGCTGACCGCGATCCGGATCGGCGAGCTGGCCCTGGAGGCGGGCCTGCCCGAGGGCGTGTTCCAGGTCGTGCCCGGCAAGGGCAGTGTCGTCGGGGAGCGCCTGGTCAGGCACCCGGCGGTGCGCAAGATCGTGTTCACCGGATCCACCGAGGTCGGCCGGCAGATCATGGCCGGCTGCGCGCGTCAGGTGAAGCGGCTCACCCTGGAACTGGGCGGCAAGAGCGCCAACATCGTGTTCAGCGATGCTGATCTGGAGCGGGCCGCGGCCACGGCGCCGTACGCGGTCTTCGACAACGCCGGGCAGGACTGCTGCGCGCGGTCCCGGATCCTGGTGCAGGCGGGAGTCTTCGACCGTTTCATGGAACTGCTCGAGCCGGCCGTCCAGTCCGTCACCGTGGGTGACCCTCGTGCCGCCGGCACTGAGATGGGGCCGCTCATCTCGGCCGAGCACCGGGCCCGGGTCGCCGCCTACGTCCCTGATTCCGCGCCGGTGGCGTTCCGGGGAAGCGCTCCGGGCGGGCCCGGATTCTGGTTCCCGCCCACTGTGCTCGCCCCCGTCCGCCGGGACGACCCGGCGTTCACCGATGAGGTGTTCGGGCCGGTGGTCACCGTGATGCCGTTCGCGGATGAGGCCGAGGCGGTGTCGATCGCCAACGACACGCCCTACGGGCTGTCCGGGTCGATCTGGACCCAGAACGTGGGCCGGGCGCTGCGGGTCGCCCGTGCGGTGGAGACCGGCAACCTGTCGGTCAACTCGCACGCCTCGGTGCGGTACTGGACCCCGTTCGGCGGGTTCAAGCAGTCCGGGCTGGGCCGGGAACTCGGACCGGACGCCCTGAACGCGTTCACCGAGACCAAGAACGTCTTCATCGCTACTGACGATTAGCCCGGCCCTGATCAGCTAGCCCTCTGATCAGCTAGCACCAAGGAGTGAGCACGCAGATGCAGCGCTTGCAGGACCGATGCGCCGTCGTCACCGGCGCGGCCAGCGGCATCGGGCTGGCCGCCGCCCGTCGGCTGGCCGCCGAGGGCGCCCACGTCGTCGCCGTCAACCTGGACGAGGAAGCCGGCAAGGTCACCGCCGACGAGGTCGGCGGCCTGTTCATCCGCGCCGACGTGACCTGCGAAGACGACGTACGGCAGATGTACGAGGTGGCGGTGGGCCGGTACGGGTCCGTCAACATCGCGTTCAACAACGCCGGCATCTCGCCGCCCGACGACGACTCGATCCTGTCCACCGGCCTTGACACCTGGCAGCGGGTCCAGGATGTCAACCTGACTTCGGTCTACCTGTGCTGCAAATATGCGATCCCGCAGATGCGGCGCCAGGGCAAGGGCTCGGTCATCAACACCGCGTCCTTCGTCGCGGTGATGGGCGCCGCGACGTCGCAGATCTCCTACACCGCGTCCAAGGGCGGCGTGCTCGCGATGAGCCGCGAGCTGGGCGTGCAGTTCGCCCGGGAGGGCATCCGGGTTAACGCACTGTGCCCCGGGCCGGTGAACACGCCGCTGCTGCGCGACCTGTTCGCCGCCGACCCGGAACGCGCCGCCCGGCGGCTGGTTCATATCCCGATGGGCCGGTTCGCCGAGCCGGAGGAAATCGCGGCCGCGGTCGCGTTCCTGGCCAGCGACGACTCTTCGTTCATCACGGCCTCCAGCTTCCTGGTGGACGGCGGCATCTCCGGCGCCTACGTGACGCCGCTGTGAGGCCGCTCATCGGGCTCAGCGCGTACGCCGAGCCAGGCCCGGTGGGCCGCCTGGAACTCCCCCGCCGTCCTGCTGCCCCTCGCCTACGCGGAGCAGGTCGCGGAGGCGGGTGGCGTCCCCGTGCTGCTGCCGCCGGTGGCCGGGATCGCGGCCGCGGCAGGCCGGCTGGACGGCCTCGTGCTGACCGGCGGCGGGGACATCGATCCCGCCGCCTACGGTGCCGAGCCGCATTCGCTGACCGACCGGGTGAGCCAGCAACGGGACCGTGCCGAGCTGGAACTGCTGGCGGCCGGCCTGGCCGCCCGGCTGCCGGTGCTCGGCATCTGCCGCGGGCTGCAGGTGCTCAACGTGGCCAGGGGCGGCACCCTTCATCAGCACCTGCCCGACGCCCCCGGCCTGGATGGCCTCGCGGCGCACAGCCCGGCCCCCGGCACCTATGGATCGCATCCGGTCCGGATCGCCTCCGGCAGCAAGCTGGCGGAGATCCTCGCCCCCGCTGATGAGCCGGGCACCAGCCGGCCCGGAAACAATGGGTCCAGGAGGAGTGGGCCTGGCCCCCTGGAGTGTGCCGTGCCCACGTCCCATCACCAGGCGGTCAACCGGCTCGGCGACGGGCTGACGGCCACCGCGTGGGCGGCGGACGGGGTCATCGAGGCGGTGGAACTCGCCGCGGTCAGCCCCGGCCAGCACCCGTTCGTCCTGGCCGTGCAGTGGCATCCCGAGGCCGGCGACGACCCCCGCCTGTTCCAGGCCCTGATCGCCGCCGCCTCATCCCGGTCCGTCACAGCGGCGGGCGACCTGGCCGACAGGTCGAGCCTCTAGACTCGCGTTCGTGAGCGCTGCCCCCGCAGTCGAGATCAGTGGACTCGTCAAGCGGTATGGGCGGACCGCCGCGGTGGACGGGCTCTCACTGCGGGCCGAGCGGGGGGCGGTCACGGCGGTGCTGGGGCCGAACGGGGCGGGCAAGACCACGACGATCGAGATCTGCGAAGGTTACCGGCGGAGCGACGAGGGCACGGTCCGGGTACTGGGGCTGGACCCGGTCGCGGACGCGCGCGAACTGCGCCCCAAGGTCGGCGTGATGCTCCAGGCGGGCGGTATCCCGCCCACGGTGCGGCCCGGAGAGTACCTGCGGGTGCTCGCGCGGTTCTATGCCCGGCCCATCGAGCCGGAGGCGCTGCTGACCTGGCTTGGGCTCACTGGCTGCCTGCGGACGCCGTTCAAGCGGCTTTCGGGTGGCCAGCAGCAGCGTGTTTCCCTGGCCGCGGCCGTGATCGGCCGTCCTGAGCTGGTTTTCCTTGATGAGCCCACCGCGGGCCTCGACCCGCAAGCGCGGCACGCCACCTGGGAACTGATCGCCAGCCTGCGTGCCTCCGGCACCAGCGTGATCCTCACCACCCACTATATGGACGAAGCACAGAGGCTGGCGGACCGTGTCGCCATCATCGACCACGGCCGGATGGTCGTGACCGGCACCCCGGCGGACCTCACCGGCACGACCGGCCAGCTCAGGTTCCGGGCCGAGCCCGGCCTGGACACCGACGGGTTGCTCGCGGCCCTGCCGCCGGGCACCGCGGCCAAAGAGTCACCCGCCGGGCACTACATCGTGGAGGTGCCGGACCGCGTTGACCCTCAGCTCCTGGCCGCGGTGACCGCATGGTGCGCCGAGCGCGGCGTGCTCGCCCAGGACCTGCGCATCGAAAGCCGCAGCCTGGAGGACGTCTTCCTCGAGCTGACCGGGCGGGAGCTGCGCTCGTGACTGAGGCCGTGCCCGCCAGCCCGGCGACGCGTGAGTGGCCCGCCCCAGCGCCCGGCGCGGCGCCACTGGCCAGGATGATCACCGCGCAGGCGGCCCTGGAACTGCGGACACTGGTCCGCAACGGCGAACAGTTGCTGCTCACGCTGGTCATCCCGGTGCTGCTGCTCGCCGCGTTCAGCCTCGAGCCGCTGGTCAAGGTCGGATCCGGGCCCAGGGTCAACTTCCTGGTACCAGGGATCATCGCGCTTGCGGTGATGTCCACCGCCTTCACCAGCCAGGCCATCGCGACCGGATTCGAGCGCCGGTACGGAGTGCTCAAGCGCCTTGGCTCCACACCGCTGCAACGCGGCGGGCTGATCGCCGCCAAGACCAGCGCCGTGATCGTCGTCGAGCTCGTGCAGGCGGTCGTGATCATCGGAGTCGGCCTGGCGCTCGGCTGGCGGCCGGCCGCCAGCTCACCAGCGGCCGCCTGGGTCGTGCTGCTGATCCTCGCGGGCACCGCCGCGTTCAGTGGGCTCGCCCTGCTGATGGCGGGGACGCTGCGGGCGGAGGCCACCCTCGCCGCCGCCAACCTGGTGTATCTCGTGCTGCTCGGCGTCGGGGGGATCATTTTCCCGCTGACCAGGTTCCCAGCCGGAGCGCAGACGGTGCTGCGGCTGCTGCCCTCGGGGGCGCTGTCCGACGGCCTGCATTCCGTGCTCCAGCACGGAGGCGGTCTCCCGCTCCGCGACCTGGTCGTGCTGGCCATTTGGGCGGCCGTCGGCATCGGCCTGGCCAGTCGCCTGTTCCGCTGGGAATAACGGTCACGGCCAGCGGCCGGGGGCCGGCCCCGATCAGTGCGGTATTGCTCGGCGGGTTGCCGCCCTCGGTGCTCGTTCTCACCGGCATCGTCTCGGTGCAGGTCGGCGCGGGCCTGGCGGCCAGGCTGTTCTCCGAGATCCCGCCTGCGGCGGTGACCGGGCTGCGGCTATGGACCGCCGCGGCGCTGCTCGTTGCGGTCGGCTGGCGGGGACTGGCCGCCGCTGTCCGCCAGTTGGCGGCGGGCCGGGCCGGGCGGGATACCGCGGTCGTGGCGGCCTTCGGCGTGACCCTGGCCGTCATGAACTTCTCGATCTACCAGGCCTTCGCCAGGATCCCGCTCGGCGTCGCGGTGACCATCGAGTTCCTCGGCCCGCTCGCCGTGGCGGTGGCCGCCTCGCGCCGGGCCGTGGACCTGCTGTGGGTGACGCTGGCCGCGGCCGGGGTGGTGCTGCTCGCCCACGCCGGGGACACGGCCGGTCCCGGCGCCCATGACGGCCGCGGCGTGCCGCTGGCCGGGATCGCGTTCGCACTGGTCGCCGCGGCCGCGTGGGCCGCGTACATCCTGCTCAGCGCGGCGACGGGACGGCGCTTCCCCGGATCGTCCGGCCTGGTGATTGCCATGCTCATCGCCGGTGTGCTGGTGACGCCCGCCGGGGTGATCGCTGGTGGCACCGCCCTGCTGCGGCCAGGAGTACTCGCGGTCGGCGTCGCGATCGGGCTGCTGTCATCGATCATCCCGTACTCCCTGGAGCTGGAAGCGCTGCGCCGGATCCCGGCCCAGGTGTTCGGCATCTGGATGAGCCTGGAGCCCGCAGTGGCCGCGCTGGTCGGGCTGGTCATGCTGGGCCAGAGCCTGGCCGCGCGCGAGTGGGCCGCCATCGGCTGCGTGACGGTGGCCTGCGCGGGCGCGGCGCGCGGGGGCCCGGCCGACCGGGTGGGGCCCCCGCCCGCGGCCTGAGCACCCACGGGTCGCGGCCGCCCGATCGGGACCAACGGATGCGGGCCAGCCGGGGCGCTCCTACCATGGGTGCGTGCCTGCCGACCCGGTTCCCCCCGCTGACCGCCCGGATGCCCCCGCCCGGCCCTGGGTCGCTCCGGCGCTGCGGCGGTGGGCCGCGCCGCTGCTTGATCCCACGCCGGGCACCATGCGGGTGATCGCGCTGGCCGGCATCCTGGCCAACGCCGGGATCATCATGACGGGTGCCGCCGTCCGGCTCAGCAAGTCCGGCCTGGGCTGCCCGGATTGGCCGGAATGCACCCGGAGCAGCCTGGTCGCCGCGCCGACCCGCGGGGATCCCATGTTCCACACCTGGATCGAGTTCGGGAACCGGACCCTGACGGGCGCGCTCATGGTGGTCGCCGTGGCCGTGCTCATCGCCGCCTGGCAGTTCCGGCCCGCCGGCACCCGCCGCCGGGATCTGGTCTGGCTGGCCGCCGCCCAGCCGCTCGGGGTGCTGGCCCAGGCGGTGCTGGGCGGCATCGTGGTGCTGACGAAACTCAACCCGGCCTGGGTGTCCGTGCACTTCATGGTGTCGATCGCGGTCGTGGCCGCCGCCGTCGTGCTGTATGTCCGGTGCGGTGAGGGAACCGCGCCCGCGAGGCCGCTGGCCCGCATCGACCAGCGCCTCATGGCCCGGGGGCTGGTCGGGCTGGTGGCGGTGATGCTCGCCGCCGGGACCGTGGTCACCGGCACCGGGCCGCTCGCTGGGGCCGGCGACGTGCAGCGCTACCACTTGCCGCTGGAGGGCGTGACCCAGCTGCACGCGGACATCGGCTGGACGATGGGCATGCTGGTCACGGTGCTGGCCCTCAGCCTGCGGCTGGGCGGCGCGCCGCGGCCGCTGGCCCGGCTGGGCTGGCTGATGTTCTTCCTGGTCTTCGCGCAGGGGGCGATCGGGTATGCCCAGTACTTCTCCGGGCTGCCGGCCGGGCTGGTCTGGGTGCACGTCTCCGATGCGGTGCTGATCTGGATCGTGGCGCTACGGCTGATGTTCGCCACCCGCGACCGAGGCCCGGTCACCGGGACCTCCGACGTCCCGGTGGGCCAGACCCGCCCGGTAGCGGCCACACCCGCGCGGTAACGCGCTAGCCGGTCTCCACGGCGGGCCCAGCCCGGTGGCGGCCGAACCCGGAGTGCGTGCGCGGCGCCCACGGCGGATGGGGCGGCTCGGGCTGATGCCTGAAGAAAGTGTTGCGCGCCAGGGCCATCAGCCGCAGCAGTGCCTGGCGGCGCTGCTCGAACTGGTCGGCGGCGATCACGCCCCGCTCCTGGCGCAGGTGGAGCAGCGCGAGTTCGGTGGCGGCGAGCTGGTAGTCGGCCATGGCCGCGGCGGCGGCCCGGCCACCGGTGGACCGCGCCCACTGCCGGGCCGCCCGGCGTTCCCGCAGCGTGGCGAGCATCCGCAAGTCGGCCTCGGTGACCAGGCCAGTGGGCTCGTAGACCGGGAGGAATCGCCAGATCAGCCGGATGATACGGCGCCGGTCCGCGATGATCACCCCGATGAGGCCGGCGAACACGAAGGCCAGGACCAGGTAGCCGACCGCGAGCCCGGCGAGGCCCAGCGCGGTCAGCGCGTTCCACGTCCCGTGCAGAAGCATGGCGGCCAGCAGGCCGACCGGAATCGCCCACCGGCCATGCCGGTGGGTCGCCGCGTACGCGACGCCGATCCCGGTCATTGACGTGAAGATCGGGTGTGCGAAGGGGGCCAGTACGCCCCGCAGCACGAAGGTGATGCCGAGCAGTCGCACGCCACCCACCTCGGGCCGGACCAGCGCGTCGATGTAGTAGCCCAGGTTCTCGGTCATCGCGAAGCCGAGGCCCACCATGGCGGCATAGATGATCCCGTCGGTCGGCCCGTCCAGTTCCTGGCGCCGCCGCCACAGGAGCACGATCAGGACCAGGCCCTTGAGGGACTCCTCTACCACGGGCGCGCCGAACGTCGCCGAGATGTACTGCCCGGTGGTCTTGCCGAGGTCCGGCTGCGTGATGAAGAGCAAGCCGGCCGTGTTGATCACCGCCGCGAGCAGCGCGGCGATCCCGGCCCCCCACGCGAACGCGAACGCCAGGTTGATCCGGGGCTCAGGTTCCAGCCGGTCGGCCAGCAGCACGAGGGCCACCAGCAGCGGGACCGGCAGCAAGGCGAAGGGGAGCGCGATGAGGAACGGCGCCACGCTGTGCCCCGCGGCGTCCACGCTTTGCAGCAGGTCGGCGCCGAGCACGACCATGCCGCACACGATCGCCACCACGATGCCCGCGATGAAGCCCGCCCGCGGGCGGCCGGGGCCGCGCCCGGCGATGACGGCCCGCGGGTCGAAATCGGGCAGCGGGGGGGCCATGGCAGGGAGCGTACCCGCCTGCCGTCGGCGTCGCGGCGGACAACCCGCGGTGAACACCCCGTGCCGGGCAGGCCGGCCCCGCGGGGGGCGGCCCGGGCATGGCGCACACTGGGGATAGGGTCGTCCCAGCGACCGAAAGCTCGCCGCCGCGCGGGTCGGCGCGGGCCTGGAGAGGAGCCCTGATCCCACGGTGAGCAGCCCATCTGATGCCACGCCAGCCAGCACGCTCGAGTGGACCGCGACGGACGCGCGCACCGTGGACCTGATCCGGGTCCTGGCCATGGACGCGGTGGAAGAGGCCGGTTCTGGGCACCCAGGAACGGCGATGAGCCTGGCCCCGGCCGCGTATCTGCTCTTCCAGCGCATCCTGCGGCACGATCCGGCCGATCCGGGCTGGCTGGGCCGGGATCGTTTCGTGCTGTCGTGCGGTCACTCCAGCCTGTCGCTCTATATTCAGCTCTACCTGTCCGGCTACGGGCTCACCCTCGATGACCTGCGGACCTACCGGAAGTGGGGCAGTCGCACTCCCGGGCACCCGGAGCATGGGCTTACCCCCGGGGTGGAGACCACGACCGGCCCGCTCGGCCAGGGCCTCGGGAACGCGGTCGGCATGGCCATGGCGGCCCGCCGCGAGCGCGGGCTGCTCGACCCCGCCGCAGCCCCTGGAACCAGCCCGTTTGATCACCACATCTACGTGTTTGCCTCCGACGGCGACATCGAGGAAGGCCTCAGCCACGAGGTGTCCGCCCTCGCCGCGCACCAGGATCTGGGCAACCTGGTACTGCTCTACGACGACAACACCATCTCGATCGAGGACGATACGAACATCGCCAAGTCCGAGGATGTCTGTGCCCGGTACGAGGCCTACGGCTGGCATGTGCAGCGGGTGAACTGGCGCCACCCGGACGGCTATCAGGAGGACGCCGACGCGCTGTACCAGGCCCTGATCACGGCCCGGAATCACACCGGGCGGCCGTCCCTGATCGCGCTCCGGACGATCATCGCCTGGCCGGCGCCGCACGCCCAGAACACCGGTGCGGCGCACGGGGCGGCGCTCGGCGCGGCCGAGGTGGCCGCGACCAAAGAGATCCTCGGCTTCGACCCGGCGGTGTCCTTCCCCACCGAGGACGCGCTGGTCGCGCACGCGCGGAAGGTCGCGGACCGGGGCAAGCGGCTGCGGGCCGAGTGGGACGAGTCCTTTGCCGCCTGGACCGGCACCCATCCTGAGCAGGCGGCGCTGCTGGACCGGCTGAGGGCCAGGCGGCGACCGGACGGGTGGACGGACGCTCTGCCGAGCTTCCCAGCCGACCCCAAGGGGACCGCCACCAGAAAGGCATCAGGCAAGATCCTCAACGAACTGGCCGCCGTACTGCCGGAGCTCTGGGGGGGCTCGGCCGACCTGGCGGGAAGCAACGACACCACGATGGCCGGCGAGCCATCGTTCATCCCGCCCGAGCACCAGACCAGGCTCTACCCAGGCAGCGAATACGGCCGGACACTGCACTTCGGGATCAGGGAACACGCCATGGGCGCGATCCTGAACGGCATCGTGCTGCACGGCCTCACCAGGCCGTACGGCGGCACGTTCCTCGTGTTCAGTGACTACATGCGCCCGTCCGTGCGGCTGGCCGCGCTGATGGGCCAGCCGGTGACGTACGTCTGGACGCACGACTCCATCGGGCTCGGCGAGGACGGGCCCACCCACCAGCCGGTCGAGCACCTGTGGGCCCTGCGCGCCATCCACGGCCTGGACGTGGTGCGCCCGGGCGACGCGAACGAGACGGTGGTGGCCTGGCGGACCATCCTGGAGAACACCGACCGGCCCGCCGGCCTGTGCCTGAGCAGGCAGAACATGCCGGTACTGGACCGCTCACGAGGCAGCGCGGACGGTCTGGCCAGCGCGGAAGGCACGGCCCGGGGAGGCTACGTCCTGGCCGAGGGCGCGAGCGGGGAACCCGAAGTGATCATCATCGCCACAGGCAGCGAGGTGCAGATCGCGCTGGCCGCCCGGGGCGCCCTGGAGCAGGACGGAATTTCCACCCGCGTGGTCTCCATGCCGTGTGTGGAATGGTTTGCCGGGCAGGATACGTCTTACCAGGAAGAAGTACTGCCGCCGGGTGTCCGCGCGCGGGTCAGCGTCGAGGCTGGCATCGCGCTGGGCTGGCGGGGGTTCGTGGGAGATGCCGGTGAGTGTGTCAGCCTTGAACACTATGGAGCATCCGCCGCGTACACCACGCTGTACGAGAAGTTCGGGATCACCCCGGACCGGGTGGCGGCGGCCGCCCGGTCAAGCCTGACCCGGCTGAGCACCTCACGCGACTGACAAAGCAAGGAGCCAGGAGTCATGACCTCCCAGCCACAGGACAAGCTCTCCCAGCCGGACGACATCCTCACATCGCTGACCGCTTTGGGCGTGGCGATCTGGCTCGACGACATCAGCCGGGAACGGCTGACCACCGGGAACCTCGCGACCCTGGTCCGTGACATGCACGTGTCCGGGGTCACCTCCAACCCGACGATCTTCGCGCACGCGGTCAGCACGGGGCACGCCTACGACCAGCAGCTCGCGGATCTGGCGGTACGCGGCGTGCACATCGACGAAGCCGCGCGGGCGATCACGACCTACGACATCCGGTGGGGCTGTGATGTGCTGCGGCCGGTCTACGACGCGACCGACGGTGTCGATGGGCGGGTGTCCATCGAGGTCGACCCCCGGATCGCCCGGGACACCGCGAAGACCATCGCCGAGGCCAGGGCACTGTGGTGGGCGGTCGACCGGCCCAACCTGTTCATCAAGATCCCGGCGACCCTCGAAGGGCTGCCCGCGATCACCCAGTGCCTGTCGGAGGGAATCAGCGTGAACGTGACGTTGATCTTCTCGTTGGAGCGGTACGGGCAGGTCATCGACGCCTTCATGGCCGGCTTGGAGCAAGCGGCCGCGGCCGGGCTTGACCTGGCCCCCATCGGCTCGGTCGCATCCTTCTTCGTCAGCCGGGTCGACACCGAGGTGGATCGCAGGCTGGACAAGATCGGCACGCCCGAGGCGGCCGCGCTGCGCGGCCAGGCCGCGATCGCGAACGCCCGGCTCGCCTACGAACTGCATGAGCAGCGGATCGCCACCCCACGGTGGGCGGCGCTGGAGCAGGCCGGCGCCGCGCCACAGCGGCCGCTGTGGGCCTCCACCAGCACCAAGGACCCGGCCTACGACGACACCATGTACGTGGTGGAACTCGTCGCCCCCGGCACGGTGAACACGATGCCCGAGGCCACCCTGCATGCCACCGCCGACCACGCGAAGCTGCGCGGCGACACGGTACGGGGCACCTACGATGAGGCCCGGAAGGTCTTCGCCGATCTGTCCGCGCTCGGCATCTCCTACGACGATGTGGTCGAGGTGCTCGAAGTGGAGGGCGTGCAGAAGTTCGCCACGTCGTGGCACGAGTTCCTGGAGACGATCGAGACCAACATGGCCGCCGTGAGCAAGCCATGAGTACCGGGCCGCCCGGTGGCGCCTGGCTGCATGCCCGAGCGCCCTCGGTGACGGTGCAGACCCGGAGCACGGCGGCGAGCGAGGCGACCGCGCAGGCGGTCGGCAAGCTCGCCGGGGACGGGGTGCCGGGCGAGCTGGCGGCCGGGGACGCCACCCTGTGGGGGCCGGCCGCGGAGGCCGAGGCCTCGATCAGGCTCGGCTGGCTGCAGGCCCCGCAATTCTCCCGTGAGCTGCTGCCGGAGATCGGCGAGCTGGCGGAGCGGAGCCAGGCGGATGGCCTCGATCATGTCGTGCTGGCCGGCATGGGCGGCTCGTCGCTCGCCCCCGAGGTGATCACCAAGACCGCCAGGGTGCCGCTCACCGTCCTCGACACCACCGACCCGCATCAGGTCGCACGGGTGCTCGGCGACCGGCTGGGGCGCACGCTCGTCGTGGTGTCCAGCAAGAGCGGTACCACCATCGAGACCGACAGCCACCGCCGCATCTACGAGCAGGCGTTCGCCGCGGAGGGGATCGCCGGTGACAACCTGCGGCGGCGGTTCATCGTGGTGACCGACCCCGGATCGCCCCTGGAGGACTCAGCCCGTGACGTCGGCTATCACGTGGTGCAGGCCGACCCCTACGTGGGCGGCCGGTTTAGCGCGCTGACCGCGTTCGGCCTGGTCCCTGGCGGGCTGGCGGGCGCGGACGTGAGCCGCCTGCTGGACGATGCGGAGGACGCGCTCGGCGGCCTGTCGGGCGCGGAGGGCAACCCGGGCCTCGCCCTGGGGGCGGCCCTGGGCGGTTACGCGCTGGCCGGTCACGACAAGGCCGTGCTCGCGGCGGCCGACCCGGCGATCATGGGATTCGGCGATTGGGCCGAGCAGCTGATCGCCGAGTCCACCGGCAAGGACGGCCGCGGCATCCTGCCGGTCGTGGTCGGCGGCGAAGATTCGCCGGGGTTCTCCCCCGGCCCCGACGTCCACTTGATCGGCCTGGGCGAACCGGGGCGGCCGGTGGATACCTCGGTCCATGGGCCGCTCGGCGCGCAGTTCCTGGTGTGGGAGTACGCCGCGGCGGTGGCCGGCCGGCTGCTCGGCATCAACCCCTTCGACCAGCCGAACGTCGCCGAGTCGAAGGAAAACACCGCCGCGCTGCTGGCCGAGGCGGGCAGCGGGCCGCTGCCCGCCGGCCGGCCCGCGTTCGTGGACGGCGCGGTCGAGGTGCACGCCGACCCCGACCTGCTCGGCGACACGACCGACCTGCCGGGCGTGTTCGACGCGCTGCTCTGGTCACCGCCGCCGGGCGGCTACCTGGCGATCATGGCCTACCTGGACCGGGTGGGGGACGGCGCGGCGGCCAAGCTGCGTGACGCGCTGGCCGCCCGGACCACGTACCCGGTGACCTTCGGCTGGGGTCCACGATGCCTGCACTCGACCGGCCAGTACCATAAAGGCGGCCCGCGCAACGGTGTGTTCCTGCAGATCACCGGGGCCGTGCGGCGCGACGTGGAGGTGCCGGGACAGCCCTTCACGCTGGGCCGCCTGCAGCTCGCCCAGGCCCTCGGTGACCTGGGTGCGCTGCGCGAGCGCGACCGGCCGATCGTCCGCCTGCACCTGCATGATCGCGTCACCGGCATCGCCCAACTGCTCGCGGCTGCGAGCACCCGCGCCACAGGAGCATATGCATGACGGTTAACCCGCTGCGGGATCCCCGGGACCGCCGAATCCCCCGCGTCGCAGGCCCCTGCGTGCTGGTCATGTTCGGTGTGACCGGCGACCTGGCCCGCAAGAAGCTCATGCCCGCCATCTACGACCTGGCCAACCGCGGCCTGCTGCCGCCGGGATTCTCGCTCGTCGGCTTCGCCCGCCGCGACTGGGAAGACGAGGACTTCGCGCAGGTCACGTACCAGGCGGTGAAGGAGCACGCGCGGACTCCCTTCCGGGACACGGTCTGGAACCAGCTGTCCGAAGGCGTCAGGTTCGTGCCGGGCGAGTTCTCCGACGACGACGCCTTCGACCGGCTGGCGCAGACCGTCCGGGCGCTGGACGACGAGCGCGGGACCGGCGGGAACTATGCCTTCTACCTGTCCGTCCCGCCCAAGTTCTTCCAGGTGGTGGTCGAGCAGCTTAAGCGGTCAGGCCTGTCCTCGCCGGGCGAGCCCCTCCCCGGGCGTCCGCGGTCCTGGCGGCGGGTGGTGGTCGAGAAGCCGTTTGGCCACGACCTGGCGAGCGCGCAGGAGCTCAACCGCCTCCTCAACGAGGTGTTCGGGCACCACTCCGTGTTCCGCATCGATCACTACCTCGGCAAGGAGACAGTGCAGAACATCCTCGCGCTGCGCTTCGCCAACACCCTGTACGAGCCGATCTGGAACCGCGGGTACGTCGACCACGTGCAGATCACCATGGCTGAGGACATCGGCATTGGCGGCCGGGCCGGCTACTACGACGGGATCGGCGCCGCCCGGGATGTGATCCAGAACCACCTGATGCAGTTGCTGGCGCTGACCGCGATGGAAGAGCCGGTGTCGTTCGACGCGGACTCGCTGCGGGCCGAAAAGGAGAAGGTGCTCTCGGCGATCCGGCCGCCTGACGACCTGGCCACCGGGACGGCGCGCGGGCAGTACGCGGCGGGCTGGCAGGGCGGTATCGAGGTGGCCGGCTTTCTGGAGGAAGACGGCATCCCCCCGGACTCGCGGACCGAGACGTACGCCGCGGTGAAGCTCGGCGTGGAGACCAGGCGCTGGGCGGGCGTCCCGTTCTACCTGCGCACCGGGAAGCGGCTGCCGCGCCGGATGACCGAGATCGCGATGATGTTCCAGCGGGCTCCGCACCTGCCGTTCGCCGCCACCGATACCGAGGAACTGGGCCAGAACGCCCTGGTCATCCGGGTCCAGCCGGACGAGGGGGTGACCGTAAGGTTCGGCTCCAAAGTGCCCGGTTCGGCGATGGAGGTCCGGGACGTGAACATGGACTTCGCCTACGGCGAGTCGTTCACCGAGTCCAGCCCGGAGGCGTACGAGCGTCTGCTGCTCGATGTCCTCATCGGTGACCCGCCGCTGTTCCCGCAGCACAAGGAAGTCGAGCTGTCCTGGATGGTCCTCGACCCGATCGAGGAATTCTGGGCCGAGCACACCAAGCCGGAGCAGTACCCGGCCGGCACGGCCGGGCCGCCCTCGGCGGACGCACTGATGGCCAGGGACGGCCGGGCCTGGCGCAGGCTGTGAGCACGCCCGTGGCCGGTAAGCGAGGAGCATCGACGAGACGAGGCCCGTCATGATGATCGACCTGGCCCAGACCACAACCGGCCAGATCCACGACTCGCTGCGGAAGGCACGCCAGCGACTCGGCGGGCCGGCCAGCGGCATGGTGCTCACCCTGGTCATCGTGACCGACGAGACCGCACAGTACGACGCGGTACGAGCGGCGAGCGAGGCCGCGCGCGAGCACCCGTGCCGGGTGCTCGCGGTGATCATACGGCGACCCGAGTCGAGTTCCCGGCTGGACGCCGAGATCCGGGTCGGCGAGGTGAGCCCGGGTGAGACCGTGCTGCTCAGGATGTACGGGCCACTGGGCCAGCACGCGGATTCCGTGGTGCTCCCGCTGCTCATGCCGGACACGCCCGTGGTGACCTGGTGGCCCGGGTCTCCGCCGCCGGTGCCCTCGGCGGACCCGCTCGGCGCCCTCGCGCAGCGCCGGATCACCGACGCCGCCGCGTCGGCCGGGCCCCGGCGCTGCCTGGAGGCGCTGGCCCACGGCTACCGGCCCGGTGACACCGACCTCAGCTGGACCAGAGCCACGCCCTGGCGGACGCTGCTCGCCGCCACGATGGACCAGCCGCACGGCGACGTCAACGGCGGCGCGGTGGCCGCGGAACAGGGCAACCCGAGCGCCGACCTGATCGCCTCGTGGCTGTCCATCCGGTTCGGCGTGCCGTTCGAGACCGAGATCTCGGCTGGCCCGGGCATCACCGGTGTCACCTTCAGTACCGCGGCCGGCGACATCTCGCTGACCCGGCCGGATGGCCGGGTGGCCCTGCTGCGCCGGCCCGACCAGCCGGAGCGGCACGTGGCCCTGCACCGCCGGGACACGGCCGATCTGCTCTCCGAGGAACTGCGGCGGCTCGACCCGGACGAGATCTACGCCGAGACCATCGGGCCGTTCGGGGCGGTACATGGTGGCACGGGGCAGAGCGGGAACGGCGCGGGCGGCAGCAACCCGACGTGAGCCCTCCTGAAGTACTCGTGCACCACGATGCCAGCCTGCTGGCCAAGGCGGCCGCGGCCCGCCTGGTGACCAGGCTGGTGGACGCTCAGGCCGCGTCGGCGGCCGCATCGCTGGTGCTCACCGGCGGCGGCATCGGCACGGCCATCCTGGCCGAGCTGGCCGCCGCGCCCGCCCTGGGGGCCGTGGACTGGCGGCAACTGGACATCTGGTGGGGGGACGAGCGGTTCCTGCCCTCCGGGCACCCGGAACGCAACGAGGCCGCCGCCGAGCAGGCCCTGCTCCGGCACGTGGACACCGACCCCCGGCGGGTCCACCGGATGCCCGGTACGGATGGGCCGGACGGCGACGATCCCGAGGCGGCCGCGGCCCGGTACGCGGCGCAACTGCACACGGCCACCCGGCCTGAAGACCATGGCCCGGTGCCGTCGTTCGACGTCCTGCTGCTGGGCATCGGCCCGGACGCCCACGTGGCGTCGCTTTTCCCGGGCCTGCCCGCGCTCTACGACGAGCGGCCGGTGGTCGCGGTCCGGGGCGCGCCCAAGTCGCCGCCGACCCGGCTCTCGCTCACCCTGCCGGCCATCCGGTGTGCCCGTGACGTGTGGGTGCTGGCCGCCGGCCGGGAGAAGGCCGGAGCAGTGCGGCTGGCGCTGGCCGGCTCAGGCCCGGTCCAGGTACCCGCGGCCGGTGCGCGCGGGCGGCAGCGGACACTGTTCCTGCTGGACCGGGCGGCAGCCAGCCAGCTGCCGCCTCAGCTCAGCCGGATCGCGTCGCCCTGAGGCGTATCCGTGGCGCCCTCGGGCGTCCCCGGCGTGGCCGCGGCCGCGTCGGCCCGTCTCGGCGCGGCGGCCAGGCCCGCGGCCAGGCAGCTGAACGGCAGCACCGGCATCAGGTAGCGGTAGTCGAAGCCGGCCAGCGCCATCGGGGCGACCAGCAGCACCACGGCGGTGGCCCAGGGGAGCAGGCCCGGGCCGCCCAGCCGTCGCCAGGACCTGACCAGCCCGCCGAGGCCGATCACCAGGATGGCGCCGAACAGCGGCCCCCAGGTATAGAACACCCGCTGGTAGCCGGCGATCAGGGAGGCGGCGGGCTTTATCACCCGGCTGGGGCTGGCCCGGCCGTAGGCGCGCACGTCGCTGAGGGCGCTGCCGCCGTGGATCCAGGTCCGGTCGGGCACCACCTGCGGCTTGGAATGGAAGTAGCTGTAATACACCGTGCCCCGGCTGGGGTAGGGATACCGGTGCCAGTCCACGGCCCGGCCCACGTCGCCCGCGATGGTCCGCAGATAGTCTGCGGGCTGGGCCTCCGCGGCGCGGACCGCGAAATCGGTCAGCAGGCGGTTGTTGCGCGCGCTGACCGGCCCACCGGGGAGGTCACGCACCTGGGGTGCCCTCCAGACGATCGCCCCCGGCGCCAGCCGCTTGGCCGGCGGCGTGGTCAGGCAGAAGCGGCGCTCGTCCGCGGGCGGCTTGATCTGGGCGCACTCGGCGAACGGGGACACGGCGCCCCACAGGTAGAACCCTTCCGAGCGGGTGAGAGCATACTGGCCGGTCCGGGAGTGGAACCAGAAGGCGTACCCGGCGACCGGGACCGCGCAGCCCGCCAGCACGGCGAGCACGGGCCGCCAGCCCACCCGGCGCACCAGCAGGTACCCGGCGAGCACCACGGGCACCGGCACGCCCTCCGTACGCACGATGATGGCGTACCCAGTGAGCAGCCCGGCGAGCAGGCAAACCGGCCATGACGGGCGCGGCCGCCAGAGCAGCAGGGCCACGCTGATGATGACGAGGAAGGTGAACAGGGTTTCGGCCATCATCATGTGCTCGAGCTCGATCTCGTTGCCGTCGAGCAGGACCGGCGCGGCCGCGAGGGCGGCCCAGTGCCGGGCCACGCCCGCCCGGCGCAGCAGCACGTACACGAGTACCCCGACGGCCAGCCCCATCAGGTGCTGCACGACGGCGACCAGGATCAGGCTGTGGAACGGCTCGAGGGCTCGCAGGAAGAACGAGTAGCCGACGGTCTTGCTCAGGTCGGGCACCGGCCGCAACGCGGCGCCGAGGTACAGGAACGAGTCACCGACGAACCAGAGCATCCCCGGGTACCCGACGACGGCGATCAGCCGGAGGACGGCTCCTGCCCCCAGGGCCAGCGTAAACAGCCGATTGTCCCGGGCCAGCATGGGCAGCCTGCGCAGGGCGGCCACGCCGGAGGCCGGCAGCCTGGAGACCACGGGCCGCCTGGAGACCACGGGCCGCCCGGAGATCACGGGTGGGCTGGCCGGCATCAAGCTCCCCCGCCCTGGGCCGGCCTGGGGCCGACTGGCGACGGAGCGCCGGCCGGGTGCGGCGGCGCGGCGGCCCACCGCTCCAGTTGCTCGACAAAGGCTTGGGCGTGCGCGGGCCAGCCTAGGGATTCGGCCGCACCACGGTACCCACGCTCCCCCTGACGGGCCCGGAGCCCAGGATCGGCGGCCAGCTGGAGCACGGCGTCAGCCGCCGCGCCCGGGTCGCCGAACGGAACCACCGTGCCGCAGCCGTAGCGCTCGACCAATTCGGCCGCGATCGGGAGCGGGGTGGTGATCACGGGGATGGCACGCGCCATGTAGTCCGCGACCTTCGTCGGCAGCGAATGCCGGAAGTTCGGCTCATCACGCAACAGCGCAAGTCCCGCCAGGGCGCCCTCGGACATCGCCGTGGCCAGGTCGTTGGGCACGAATCCATGCCATCGGACCAGGCCGGCTGCTTGCGCGCGAGTCAGCTGCGCCCCGGCCTGGGCGTCGGCCTGCCCGACGAGGTTGACCGTGATGCCATGGGGCTGGAGCAGCCGACCGACCTCGATCATCTCTGAGGTGCCCCGGTCCGGCGACAGATGGCCGATGTAGATGACCCGGTCGCCGCGTCCGGGCGGGGCGGGGCGGTCGGGTACGTAGGCCGCATTCGGTACGACCGGATGGGGGCGCCGGAACCGCTCCGCGTAGCCGTACTCGGCGAGGATCAGGTGAATCCTCCGCTCGGCCAGCCGCTCCGCCCAGCGGACCGCGGCCGCCATCACGGGCCGGAGCGGGCCGGGCAGCCATGCCTTGGTGCTGAGGGCGGCGACGGTGTCCTCGTGGACGTCCCAGACGGTCGGCGGGCGCTGGCGCACCAGGGGCAGCACCAGCAGCAGTTCTGGGTCGTGCACGATGAGCAGGTCGGATCCGGGGCTGACCCGGGCCAGCTCGCGGCGGGCGGCGCGCAGCGCGCCGACCCGGTGGCGGCCGGCCGCCCGGGGCACGTCAACCGCGGTCAGGGTGGGCCAGGCCGTCACTCCGCAGGCGCGCAGCGGCGCGATATAGGTGACCTCGTGGCCGGCATCCAGCAGGGCGCGAATCTGCCGGTGCAGGATCCGGGCGTCCTGCGGGTGGTGGACGATGGTGCAGACGACCACGCGCATGCCTGCCTCACAGAATTTCTGCCCGCGGGCTCACGATCCGGCCCCGGGTGTCCAGGATGAGCGGGGCGTCGTGGGCGATCAGGTCGAGGTCGCAGGCCTGGTGATCCTGAAGCACGATGACTAGATCGGTGCCGGGTAGCTCCGGCTCCAGGTCCACCACCCGTCGGACGGGCTCGCCGTCGACGGGCCAGTCCGTCACGAACGGGTCGTGGTACGTGAGGATCGCTCCCCGGGCGCGGAGCTTCCGCGCGATCGGCCGGGCGGGTGACTCGCGCTGGTCGGCGATGTCCCGCTTGTAGGTCACGCCCACGAGCAGCACGCGAGCGCCGTTCAGCGGCTTGGCGTTCCGGTTGAGCAGATCGGCGGCGCGGTCCACCACGTAGGAGGGCATCCGGCCGTTGATCTCCTGGGCCAGTTCGACGAACCGGAACGGGTAGCCGAGCGTGCGGACCTTGTAGGAGAGGTAGTTCGGGTCGATCGGGATGCAGTGCCCGCCCACCCCGGGACCGGGGTAGAACGGCTGGAAGCCGAACGGCTTGGTCGCCGCGCACCTAATCGCGTCCCGCAGGTCCACCCCGAGTTCACGGCAGAAGATCGCCATCTCGTTGACCAGCGCGATGTTCACGTGCCGGTACGTGTTCTCCAGCAGCTTCGCCATCTCGGCCTCGCGCGCCGAGGCGGCCTGCACCACCTGGTCGCACAGCTTGCCGTAAAAGCGGGCGGCGGCGGCGGCGCAGGCCGGCGTCTGGCCGCCGACCACCTTGGGCGTGTTGCGGAGCCCGTACTCCTGGTTGCCCGGGTCGATCCGCTCCGGCGAGAAGGCCAGAAAGAAGTCGACACCGGCGGTGAGCCCGGACGCGCTCTCCAGGGCCGGCCGGATGACCTCGTCGGTGGTGCCGGGATAGGTGGTGGACTCCAGGACGACCAGCATCCCGGGGCGCAGCAGCCGCCCCACCATGTCGGTGGCCCCCCGGACGGCGGTGAGGTCGGGGCCGCTGGTGGCGGACAGCGGCGTCGGCACGCAGATCACGACCGTGTCAGGGTCACCCACGGCGGCCTCGTCGGCGGTGGCGCGGAACCCGGCGGCCAGCATGGCCGCCACGTCGTCGGCGGAGATGTCGTCCACATGCGAGCCGCCGCGGTTGAGCCGGTTCACTATGGCCTCGTCCAGGTCATAGCCGACCACCGTCAGGCCAGCCGCGGCGGCCTCCCTGGCCAGCGGCAGGCCAACGTAGCCCAGCCCGATAACCAGCAGATCACAGTGCATTCGAAACCGCTTCCCCTCGACTCAGGACCACGCGCTTAGCCGACGGCGAGAGACTTGTAGGCCATGCGGTAACGCTCAGCGTTACGCGCCCAGGTCCGGTCTTCGGCCACCCAGTCACGGGCCCTCGCGCCGAGTTCCTGCCGAACATTTGGACTGTAGAGGAGCTTTTCCAGACAATCCGCCAAGGCTACCGGATCGTCGGGAGAAGTTAGCATCCCAGTCGATTCGTGCTTGATAACTTCCCGCAGCGCCCTGACGTCGCTGGCCACGACGCAGAGCCCGCTGGCCATCGCCTCGACCGGCTTGAGCGGGGTGACCAGCTGGCTCACGCGGGTATCGGTCCGCGGGATCACGAACACGTCCAGGACCGCGTGGTAGTTACGGACGTCGCCGGGCGGCACCCGGCCGGTGAAGACCGCCGTCCCGCCGAGCCCGAGCCGGGCGGCCAGCCGCTCCAGGCTGGCCCGCTCCGGGCCATCGCCGACGATGAGCGGCCGGACCGGCCGCCCGCGGCGGCGCAGCATCGCAGCCGCCTCCAGGAAGGTGGGCACGCCCTCGTGCGCGTACAGGCTGGAGACCATCCCGGCTACCGGCTCGTCCGGGCCGATGCCCAGCGTGGCCCGCAGCGCGCGGCCATCCGGCAGCGGGCGGAGGAACTCACTGGAGACCGCGTTCGGCACCACGAGGACCCGGTCGGCCGGAATGCCCCTGGCCACGATCTCTTCCCGCATCGCCTCACCCAGGGTCACCACGAGGTCGGCCGCGCGCATGCAATGGGTTTCCAGCTCACGGCTGAGCCGGTAGATGTCACTGCGGGACAGATCGCCGAGGTGGCGTGCTTGCCACGAGTCCTCGAGGAAACCGCGCACCTCGTACACGACGGGCAGGCCGTAGGCCTCACGCAGGGCCAGCGCCAGCTGCCCGTTGACGTGGTTGCTCGCCGCGTGCAGCACCGCCGGGCGGAGCTGCTCGACCAGCCGGGTGGCCAGGTCAAGGCCCAGGGCCAGGGCCTCGTCAGCGTGGTGGGGAAGCGCCCGGGGCAGCAGCCGGTGGTAGGTCACCCCGTCCAGGTCAACGGTGCTGCGGGCGTCCAGCCGTCCCTGCGCGACCGGGAAACCGCAGCCGGTCACCACGTGTGGATCCATTCCCGCCGCCCGCTGGGCGACGGCGATCTGGTGAGTACGGACCGTGTACCCGGCGTTGGTGCTGGGCAGGGCGTTGGTGACAACGTGCAGCACCCGTCCTGCGACCGGGTGCTGGGCATGATCGCGGACACCCGCGGGAACCGGCGGCCAGTCACGGCCGCGCACCCGCAGTTCCGCGTTGAGCGTGCCGCGCAGCACCCTGGCCCGGCGGCCGGGGACGCCGTCCAGGGCCGCTACCCCATCCAGCAGCCGGCCTTCGCGCCAGGCCAGCCGCGCGGTCAGCTCGGGCCTCGCCCGATCGTGGGGGCCGAGCCCGGCCAGCGCAGGCGCCGCGGATTCGGGCCTGTCCACCGCGAGGGCAAACCGGGCCAGGCGGCGCGGCCGGTTCGCCAGCACGCGCAGCGCGCCGTCGTGATCCCCCTCGCCCCACAGGGTGACCGCGCGCCCGTACCCGCCCGCCAGCCGGACCAGCCAGCGGGAACGGGCGGGCTGCACCCGCCAGGCGAGCACCAGCGCCCGTACCGGATCCTCCGCCAGGTGCCGCCAGGCCACCGATGCCGCCAGGGTGGCCAGGCGCATGGCCGATCCCCGCCCGGCCGGACGGCCCCACTGGCTGGGGTCAGGGCGACGTCCGGAACCGAGGGTGGAGGACCAGGCGATCACGGAGGCGAATACTAGCCTGGAACGGTGAACAGATGCCCCTACCAGGAGAAAACAGGCAGGCTATCGCTGCGGCCGTGCGGTACTAGGGCAAACGGGGGCCTAGAGTACCTCCGGGAAGAGGGGCACAGCCCAGGAGGTGGCAGCGACCGTGGTTGACGGGCAGGAGCCGGAGCGCGGCCCGGCCACGGCGGCGCTGGCCGATCTGGTGCGGGGTCAGCTGGGCAGCGTCGCGTCGATCGTGGAGGTGACCGGCCCGGATCTGGACCTGGGACTGCGCCTGGACCTGGCGCACTTCGGCCTGGAGCACGGGGGCCTAGAGCACGGGGAAGATGGCAGCATCGGCTACTCCCGGGTGGACCCGGCCGCCTGGCTCTCGCCCGCCTCACCGGACGCTCCAGAGCTGGGCGCACCGGAATCGTCCGGGTACGGACCCGAGGGAACGCGGCTGGGCCCGGATATTCTCGCGGTGATCCCGGTGGGGCCGGATCCAGCCCGCCAGCTCCCTCTGGAGGTCTTCGGGCAGATCGCGGGTGCCCTCCCGGACGGTGCGCGGGCCCTGCTCCTGCTCGGGTTTGCCCCCGCCCAGCTGCCTTACCAGCAGATCCTCAGCCTGCTGGCCGACCGCAGCTGCCTGATCCTCGAGGTCGCGGCGCTGGATGAGGCGGGCTTCGGCAGCGCGATCGTGCTCGCGCGCGCGGATGCGGCCGCCGCTGAGTCGCCGGGACAGGTCACGACGCTGCGGAACATGAACGAGTACGCTCTCGGCCGATTCGTCGAGCAGGCGCTGCGGGCTCGTCTCGCCGATCTGGACCAGTCGGGCGCGGCCAGCGCCCAGGATCGGACTATCCAGGATCCCGGTGCCGTGGCCGGCCAGCCGGGCGAGGCTGCGGGGACTGCTCAGGCCGGCGTCGCGCTGGAGCGGGACCGGCTGGCCCGCGCGTTGCGGAACACGCAGCACGAGCTGGTGGGTGTGCAGGAGAAGCTGCTGGTGCTGGAGCGTTCGACCTCGCTCGAGGTCGGCCGGGCCGTGGTCGGGGTGGCCCGGCGTCCGTTGCGGGATGGCGCGCGGCTGCCCCGCGACCTGTACCGGCTGTGGCGGGACCGCAGCGGCGCCGCTCAGGCCCGCCGCCAGGGAGCGGACGCCCCGGACCGGACCGGCGCCGCGCTGACCTCGCTCCAGGACCGGGGCGGCCCCGGGCTGGGCGACCGCTGGCTGGCCGCCTTCACCACACCCGGGGAGAGCCTGGATGGCCCGGGCCGGCTAGTGATCACCGGTGCACTGACCGCGCTGAGCTGCGCCACCATCGAGCCCGACGCGATCGCGGCACCGCTGCTCCCCCATGACGCCGACTTCGTGCTCGAAGGCACGGGCGCGGACCTGGTGCTGATCGAGACGGCCGCCATGCTGCCGGGCGGCGGGTGGGCCTACGCCGGGGACCCGGCCGCCACGGACCGCGGCCGGCGCCTGGCCGCCCTGGTCAGCCTGGCCCGCTCGCTGGGAAAGCCCGTGGTCCTGCTGCGCAACGCGCCCTGGCATCTCGCCGCCGGCCTGGACTGGCTCGCCGCGAGCTGCGATGCCGTGATCGATGGCGACCTCGGGGTCCAGCTGGCCAGGTTCAACCCCATCGGCCTGGATCCAACCCGGCCGTGCGACCCGGTGTACGCGGCCCCGCGCGATCTGCGGGAGCCGCATGCCGCGCGCCTCATCCTCGACCAGCTGACCGGCGCCGACGGGCCTGTCGCCGTCTCCGGCGCGGTGCGCTGGCGCTCAGCGCCGGCGCTGTACCGCGGACACGGTCTCTTCGTCGCGGCGACCGACGCCCAGGCCCGCGAGCAGCTCGCCGCGGGGGCACGGGTGGTCGGGCCGGTGGGTGCGGCCGTGACCGTCTCCGGGGCGGTCCCCGGACCGGACGCCACGCGGGCCGCCGAGGAAATCGAGGCGGCCCGTAAAGCGGGCGCCCGGGGCCCGGCCGAAATCCGGCCGGCGCTCAGGGACCTCTTCGAGAACCACGCCACGCCCGCCCGGCTGGCCGGCCTGGCCCGGCTCCTGGGCCTGCCGGCGGACGTGGCGGCGTCCCGCCGGATCGCCGTCCTGGCGGATCTGCCCGACGCCTCACATGCGCCACGGCTCGGCCATGACCTGATGCGGCAGCGGCTCCGGCCGGCCGAGGTCATCGTCTCACTGGCCGGCCCGCAGCCGGGCGCCGCCTCCGTCACCCAGCGGCAATCCGTGGCCCGGGCGCTGGAGGGGCTGGCCGATTCGGGCACCGTGGTCCGGGTGATCGCCGTGGCCGGCCAGCCGGCCGGCGCGGCCGCGGCGCATTCGCCGTGGGTGGCGCCGTGGGACCTGGATCGTGACCACCCGGACCACTACCTGCTCGACCTGGCCTGCGCCGCAGAGTGCTCACGAGCCGACGCGGTAGGCCACGATCCCGCCGCCGACTATGTGTTCACCCAGGCCATCGAGCCGGCCCTGGCCCGGCGCGAACTGCTGCTGCCGGATGCCCCACCGGCGGACGCCTGGGGGCGGCACGGTCTGAGAATGCTGTCCATCTCCCCCTGATGGCCGCTCCTCCGCACTTGCCATCTCCCTTGAGAGGAGGCTCGCGATGGCCCAGCTCAGCGCGCTGGTCTACGGCGACGTCAACCTGAACCTGATCGACGGGTCGGCGATCTGGGTGCAGTCCACGGTCCAGGCCCTGGCCCGGGCTGGCTGCCTGGTCACACTGGTGGTCAAGGCTCCGGTGCGCACCGACCGGCTGATCGCCCCGCTGCTGGCTGAGCCCGGCGTGACGGTCCGCCGCCCGCATGCCGAACAGCTGATCAGCGGTCTGGGCGGGGCCAGCCTCAGCGCGGACCAGGCGGCCCAGCTGCTGGCCGAGCTCGACCGGGAGCACCGGCATGATCTCGTGGTGCTCCGCGGCTTGCGGCTGGTCTCCAAGGTTGTGGCGGGCGGGGCATTCGCCGACCGGCTCTGGACCTATCTCACCGACATCCCTCAGTCCATCGCGGCCATGACCGAGGAGAAGGCGGCCGAGCTGAACGCGATCGCCGCGGCATCCCGGTACCTGCTGTGCCAGACCGAGGAACTGCGGTCGTTCCTGGAGGGAAGCGCCCCGGAAGCATGCGGTAAGTGCGTGCTGATGCCTCCCGTCGTGCCCGCTCCGGCGGGCCCACCGCGCCGCCGGGCGCGCACCGGTACAGACGGCCCGCTCCGGCTCGTCTATACCGGCAAGTTCGCGCCGCGCTGGAACACCTACGAGATGACCCAGCTGCCGGGCCTGCTCGCGGCGCGGGGCGTACCCGCCGAAGTGCACATGGTCGGGGATAAGATCCACAACGATCCCGCGGATCCCGGCTATGCCCGGCGGATGCGCGCCGCGCTCGGCCCGCTCCGGACCGGATCGGCCGCCGAGCCGCCCGCGCCCGGCGGCCACGGCGTCATCTGGCACGGCGGCCGCTCACGCGAAGCGGCGATGGAACTCGCGGCGTCCTGCGACATCGGGCTGAGCTGGCGTGACGCAAGCCTCGACGCAAGCCTGGAGCTGTCCACGAAGGTGCTGGAATTCGGCATTCTCGGGCTTCCCGTGATCCTCAACCGGACTCCGATGCACGAGGAACTCCTCGGGGCCGACTATCCCCTCTTCGCCCGCGATCTGACCGAGGTGGCCGACGCGGTGGCCGAGGTAGCGGCCGATCCGGCGGTGGCCCAGCTCGCCGCGGCCCGCACCGCCGCCGCCGCGCGGTCCGCCACCCTGGAATCGGCGGCCCAGCGGCTGCGTGGGTACCTGGACTGGGCGTTCCCGCCCCCGGCGGCCCCCGGCGACCCGGAGGCCGCGCGGCTCCGGGTCGTCGTGGCGGGCCACGACCTGAAGTTCTTCGGCCCCATCCTGGGGTACCTGAAGGACCAGCCCGGGCTGGAAGTGCGGGTTAACCAGTGGGAAAGCCTGGGCAAGCACTCCGGCGAGGTCAGCACGGCCATGGTCCAGTGGGCGGACGTGGTGATCTGTGAATGGTGCGGGCCGAACGCGATCTGGTACAGCAGGCACAAGCGCCGCGGCTCGCGCCTGATCGTCCGGCTGCACCGGTTCGAGCTCGACGCGGGCTACCCGAACCTGGTCAATATCAAAGCGGTCGACCAGGTCGTGTGCGTGAGCCGGCACTATGCGCGGCTGTGCCGCGAGCGTGTTGGCTGGCCCGCCGAGAAGGTGGTCACCATCCCGAACTTTGTGGACGTGGCCCAGCTCGACCGGCCCAAGCTGGAGGGTGCCCGGCATCACCTCGGCATCGTCGGGGTGGTGCCCGCCCGCAAGCGCCTGGACCTCGCGCTTGACGTGCTCGAGGATCTACGCCGCGAAGATGACCGGTACCTGCTGTTCATCAAGTCCGGGATGCCCTGGGATTACTGGTGGGTGTGGCGGAAGGCCGAGGAACGCGCGCACTACATCACCGCGCTGCGCCGGATTCAGCGTTCCGCGCTGCTGCGCGGGGGGGTCGTGTTTGATGAGCCAGGCCCGGATGTGCCCGGCTGGCTGCGCAGAGTCGGGTTCGTGCTGTCCACCAGCGACGACGAGAGCTTCCACGTGGCGCCCGCCGAGGGGATGGCCTCCCGGGCCGTGCCCGTCCTGCGGCACTGGCCAGGCGCCGAAACCATCTACGACACGCGGTGGATCCACCGCACCCCGGCCGACATGGCCCAGGCCATCGCGGCCCTGACCGACAGCGAGTGGCAGCAGGCGGGCGACCTGGCCCAGCGGCAGGCGGCCGAGGCGTTCGCGATGGACCAGGTCCGCCGCAGCTGGCTGAACCTGCTCACCTCGGACCTGCCACCAGCGGTTCCCGACCCCATCTACGAGCTGCTGGGCACGCCCTGATCAGCCGCGCCCATACCGGGCTTCCGCCCGCCAGAAGTAGACCACCCCGATGGCGAGTACGACGACCGCCCAGCCCACCGCCAAGATCCAGGTGTGGGTCAGGGACAGCGGCGCGTGGCAGTACGCCAGGACGTGGGCCGCGCACAAGGCCCGGTTGTACGGCTTGGCGCCGGGCTGGGCCGCCCGCTGCGAGGCCATCAGGGAGAGCCGGGTCAGCGTGATGTACACGGCCGCCGGGTTCCCGGCCACCCCGACCTTGGCCCACGGGGGGATGCTCACGGGCAGCGCGGCGACGCTGTACATGACGCCGCAGAAGTAGCGCCAGGTGCGCATCAGGAACGGCACGAGCTGGCTCACGTCACGGACCTCGGCGCCTATCCTGGCCAGGATCAGGCCCGCGCCCAGGTTGAACATCGTCTGCAGCAGCAGCACCGGGACAAGCAGCAGCCAGTACCACGTGATCGGCTCCCCGGTGCCGAGCATGATGGCGATCAGAACGACCATGGAAAGCAGCATCTGCTGTAGCTCGACCACCCCATAGGCCAGCGGCAGGCAGGCCCGGGGGAAGTACATGGCCCTGATCAGCGAGACGTTGCTCGCCATCACCTTGGATCCGGACAGGATGGAGCGCTCGGTGAAGGAGAAGACGAAGATCCCGGTGACCAGGAACGCCGGGTAGTTGGGGACCCCCCGCTTGGCGTCGAAGATTACCCCGAAGATGAGGTAGTAGACGCCGGCGTTCAGCAGGGGCGTGAGGACCTGCCAGACCTGGCCGAGCCGGGCCTCGGTGTACGTCGCGATATTGCGTGCCGTCGCATAGGCGCCGATGAAGTGACGCCGCTGCCAGAGCAGGCCCAGGTAGGCGGGCAGCGACGGCCGGGCGTTGACTGACCGCAGGCCGTACCTTTCCGCCAGCTCCGCCAGCGGCTCATCCGGAAGCGTCAGGTCGCCGGTATCCTCCCCCAGCAAGCCTTCGGCCGGGATCATGGCTATGGCCTCCGGGCCCAGGCTGCCTGGGCCAGAAAGTCGCCTGAGATCATCCATTTAAGCCCGCGTCCGTTCCGTTGCCGATGAGCGGGCACGTGACGCCAGCTCGTGCGATTCCACGGACCCCTAGGCAGCCTAGGAGAACCAGGTGCGGGGGACATGGAGCATTAAAAAGGTACGCCACGGATTTTAACGGAAACTCCGCCCCCCAGAGGGGAGCCGGGGGCCGGACGCGGCCACGGCGGCCGCCAGCGAGCGTCGTTACCTGGCCCGCCCGTCGCGGCCCGGCCGTGGCTCGGGGCGGGCCGCTGACTGCGGAAAGTGGTCATCCGACCGGGAACGCAGCGCGTCCCTCCGCTCCGGACGGGGGCTGACGGTGCAGCGCAGGAGCAGGAGCAGCGCGATGATCACCGGGAACACCGAATCGGGCATCTGGGCCGAAAGCGCGACCACGAGCCATACGGCGGCGATGGGCAGCAGGGGCAGGATCCGCCACCACCGTTCGCCCGCATCCGGGGTCCGCCCGGCCGCTCGATCGCTGCCCGGCGCGTCAGCCCGGCGCAGGTCGGCACCCAGCTTGGGGTCCTGCGGAAGGTCTTTGGTGAGCTCGCTCAGCGCACCCCACGTCCGGCCGGAGAACGCGGCCGTGGTCCGCTCGTCGAACTCTTCCAGGGTCAGCCGCCCCGCTGCGTAGGCGTCACGCAGGATCGCGACGACACTCTCCCGGTCGGCGTCGGAGGCACGGATCGCCCGGTCGGAGGCACCGATCGCACCGTAGGCCGTCTTCATCGGACCTCCCCGAGACCTGCACCCTTCACCGCAGGATACCCCGCCGCGGCAATCTGTCTGTGGTGCGGATCGGCAGGGCTATGGTTAGATCGCGCCGTGTCTCCGGTCCAGCGGCGTCTCAATCACTACCGCGATCATCTGATCGTCTGTGGAGACGACCCGCTCGCTTTCCGCATCGTCGAGGAACTCACCGCCCGGTATAGCGAGCGGGTCACGGTTATCTTGCCGTCGCGGGAGCGCTCGACCGCCCCACGCATCGCGCGGCTGCCCGGGGTCCGGGTCATCGAACGCGCCGAACTCGACAGCGGCGCCTTCGCCGACGCCCAGGTGCAGTCCGCCCGGGCCCTGGCCCTGCTGAGCCAGGATGATCTCGGGAACTTTCACGCCGCGCTGCGCGCCCAGGATCTGAACCGGGATCTGCGGCTGGTGGTGAGGATCTTCAATACCGGTCTCGGCGAGCGGATGCGCGCCTTCTTCTACGATTGCGCCGTCCTCTCCGGCTCGTCGATGGCGGCACCATCGTTCGTCGCCGCCGCCCTCGGCGAGCCCACCCCCAGCCACGTCAGGCTGGCCGGGCGGACGCTGTATGTAGCCAGGCGCGGGGAGACCGATGCCGCGCAGTTTGTCTGCGGCCTGGCCGTAACGGAAGATGGCGTCTCGCCCCGGCTGCTCCCACCCGACGAGCAGACCGCTGACCTCGTGCTGGCGGTGGCCGATGGGACACCGCGCAACCCCTTGGCCCGGCAGCGCCGCCGCCCGCTGCAGGCGGGCATGAGGATCTTGCACACGCTGTTCGGGCACAAGCTCGGGATGGTCTTCCTGGCCCTGTTCGCGGTGCTGGTCTGCGGCTTCATCCTGCTTGCCACCTTCGGCGGGTTCTCGCTGACCAACTCCCTGTACCTGACTTTTCTCGACGCGGCGGGCGCGGCGGTCAGCGACCCGTCACTGAGCGCGCCGGAGAAGGTCGCCCAGTTCCTGCTCACCTTCGATGGGATGGCCGTCCTCCCGGTGGTGACCGCCGCCGTGGTCGGGGCCCGGCTGACCGGCTCGCTGCACAGCACCGAGCGCCTAGTCAGCGATCATGTCATCGTGGCCGGCCTTGGCAACGTCGGCACCCGGATCGTCGGCCAGCTGCACGACCTGGGCGTGGACGTGGTTTGCGTGGACAAGAACGAGAACGCGGCCGGAATGAGCATGGCCCGCCGCCTTGGCCTGCGGGTGGTCATCGGCGAGACCCACCGGGAGGAGACGTTGCGGGCCGCCGGCATCACCACCAGCCAGGCCCTGGTCTCGGTGACCAACAGCGACATCGTCAACCTGGAAACCGGGCTGCACGCCCGGGCCCTCGCCGCCGACCTGCGCCTGGTGCTGCGCCTGACGGACGAGGACCTGGCGGAGCGCGTCCAGAAGACCGTCGGCAACACGATTTCGCGCAGTGTCTCCTATCTCGCGGCGCCGGCGTTCGCGGCGGCCATGCTCGAGCACCAGGTGCTGCGGACGATTCCCGTCGGCCGCCATGTGCTGCTCATCGCCGAGGTCCAGGTCGGCCCGGCGTCCGAGCTGGCCGGGCAGTCGGTGGAGGACGTGCACCAGGAAGGTGAGCTCCGGCTGATCGCGATACAGCCCAAGGGGGCCAGCGGCGTGGACTGGTCGCCGCGGCGCGACTACCCGATCTCGCCGCAGGACCGGCTCTATGTCCTCGCCACCCGGGAAGGCCTGAGCCAGGTGCTGGCCCGCAGCCAGACTCCGGTGAGCTGAGAATTGCCCGCCCTCAGGCCGCCCCAGGGCGGGCAAACAGGGCCAGGAAATGCAAAACCTTGGGTCTCCCCGAGTCGTGCCTCCGGCGTTACGCTCAGGGCAGATCTTCCACGTGGTTCTGATGAGCCATCTGTGAAGACAAAGAGAGGTCCGCTATGGTCGGCTATGTACCTTATGTACTATTCGTCGGTTCTGCCGGGGAGGTGGCCGCCAGAGCCCAGGCGCTTGGTGGGCCTATCAGTCCAGTTACGGCCACAGCGTCCTTAATTCAATCCGCGCGCATGCCCTGCCGCCACGGCGGCAAGCCCACCACGGCCGGGCGGTGCACTGCCTCATCAGGAGGATCACTTGAGTGTCAATGATGACCGACCGCTAGCTGCCATAGCCGATCCAGCGCCTCTCGGGCTGGCCGCTTTCGCGCTGACCACGTTCCTGCTCTCGGCCTTCAACGCGGGCTGGATGACCAAGGCCAGTGGACTCGCCTGGGTAGGCTATGCGTTTGCCTACGGCGGTCTCTGCCAGCTGCTCGCCGGCATGTGGGAGTTCCGCAACCGCAACGTGTTCGGCGCCACGGCGTTCTCCACCTATGGCGGGTTCTGGATCGGACTTGGGCTCTATGCCAAGCTCTTTGGCATCGGCCTGCTCGGCAGCACGAAGACGGCAACGCTGTTCACCCAGGATGCCGCCTGGATTCTGCTCGCGTTCGCGATCTTCAACACCTACATGCTGATCATGAGCAGCCAGGTGAACATGGCGGTCTTCGGCGTCTTCCTGACCCTGGAGATCACCGAGATCGTCCTGTTCATCGGGAACTTCGGGAACGACGCCCCAGGCCACGGCGCAGTGCGGATCGGCGGCTACATCGGCGTTCTCACCGCCTTGGTCGCCTGGTACACCTCCGCGGCCGGCGTCGCCAACGGGATGGGCGGCCGGCTGAGGCTGCCGGTCGGCAAGCCCATCATGGGTCCGCGAATCTGATACCCGGGTTCCGCGCCTGAGACTGCCGTGATCCCGGAGGCCCGGCGGGCCTCCGGGATCACGCATTTCCAGCCCGGGTAGGATCACGCCGGTGGATCTCCAGGAGAAGCGCCAGCACGACCTGGCCCTCCAGATGGCCAGGGTCAAGAAGCGTGCCCGGCCCTGGCGGTCCATCATCGCCGCCGTTCTCGCGGTGCTCGCCTGGCTGGCCTCAAATTCGGCCCGGGCCCCGGACGGCACCATCCGGCAGACCTACGGTCACGTCACGGGAGACATCGTCGCCCAGTCCGCGGCGGCGGCGTTCTGCGTCCTGGCTGTGATTGCCGTGCTGGGACTGGCCAGAAAGGCTCAGGAAGTGCTCCGGCCCCGCGTGGGCACGGCGCACGCCGCGGTGGTCCGATATGCCATCCTCCTGGCCGGGAGCACCGCCGTTCTGCTCGTAACCCTTGATCTGAGCGGGGTCCCGGTCGGTCAGCTCGTCGTCGGCGGCGCCGTGACCGGAATCCTTCTCGGGATCGCCGGGCAGCAGTCTCTGGCCAATGTTTTCGCCGGCCTGGTCCTGCTGCTGTCCCGGCCGTTCACCGTCGGGGACCTGATCCGGCTGAGGTCAGGGGCGCTCGGAGGCCAGCTTGAGGGCACGGTGACCGAGATCGGCATTACCTACATGCGGCTCGATACCGGCGATGGCGTCATGCATCTGCCCAACGCTCAGGTCCTGGCGGCCGCGGTGGGACCCGTCCCGCCCCAGAACAGCCCGGCCGCGGAGCTGGCCCAGACTAACCCGGCCAGCCCAGAACGGCCAGGCCACGCCGGATCACTGCCCGGGCCTGCCGGAGCCCCGGACGGCGGCCAGCCGCCCGGGGCTCCGTGAGGCCACCGGTCAGTGGTGCTTGGCCTCATATCTGGTCACCACGTCGGCCGGGATACGGCCGCGGTCGCTGACCGGGATCCCGGCCTGCTTCGCCCACGTCCGTATCGCGGCGCTGTGCTGACGGTGCGCCGTGGTCCGGCGCTTGGTCCGTCCCATGCGTGCCGATGCCCGGCGCGCGTGCTCGGCGTATCTGGTCACGACCTCCTCGAGCTTTTGGCTGTGCTTCGAGCACAGGTCGATCTCATAGTCGTGTCCGTCCAGGCCGAACCTGCGTGTCCGATGCTGGCCCGCCGGAATCTCTTTCTGGTCGTAGTCACAGGCAAATGTGACGGAAACCTTCTGTGCCACTTCTGGCCCCCCTTCCCCTGGGGCAAATATATCCCCCCTGGGGCTGGCGCAACCGTAACGACACCCAGGCAATGTCTTCTGAGCCACTTCTGCCAGCCACCATTGGCCGGGAACTACCGGGCCAGGCGCATGCGGGCGCACTGCGTAGCCATGGCTGTGGCCATGGCTGAATCGGACCAGTTCAGGGAACCCAGTTCCGAGGGGCGAGCGTGACAGCTATGGGTCAATGCCGCCCGGGATAGCGCCCTCGCTCACGCGACCGGCGTTTGCCGGGCGCGCGGCCATAAGGGAAGGATTCCGGGGACGGATCCTCGCTATAGCCGCCGAGTGGGCCTGCATCGGTATCCTCCCACTCGCGGCCAGGGTGCTCATAACCCCCGGCGCCAGGAGCGGGCTCCAAGTCGTGCTCGGCTGGCTCGCCTTGATAATCCCCGATGACTGGCTCGTGCGGATAATCCCGGAAATGGGGGTCACCGGGGTATGCCGACGGCAATGGCTCCGCCGGGTAGTCCGCTGAATCGTCGCGGTAACCATCGGCGGCGTTGTCGCGGTAGTCACCGGCGGTGCCACCGCGGTAGTCGGCCGCCGGGTCGCCGGCGTAGCCGCGCGGCGGCGGCTCCCCCCGGTAGTCCGCAGGGCCATCGCCGTAGCCAGCCGAGCCACGGTAGTCCCCGGTCAGGGGGTCATCCCGGTAGCCCGGTGCGGCGACGGTCCGGTAGTCGCCGGTAGCCGGCGCATCGGGGTAGCCGCCCTGGTAGCCCCCCGGCTCGTCCCGGTAGTCCCCGGCCCCCGGGTCGCCGGCGTAGCCGTGCTGCGGTGGCTCGCCCTGGTAGCCCCCGGGCTCACCTGGATAGCCCCCCGCCTCATCGTGGTAGTCCTGGTAGCCCCCCGGCTCGTCGCGGTAGCCGGGCTCGCCCGGGTAGCCAGGCTCATCGTCATAGTCCGCGGCCGATGGCGGGCGCATCGCCACGGTGGACGGCCCAGGGTCGAGTGCCTCCCCGGGACTGGCCGACGGGCCCGTGCTGCGGCCTGAACCCAGATCACGGGCATAAGCCTGCTCGCCCGCCAGCTGGCCGCGGGCCCCGTCACGGCGCGTGCGCTGGCCCTGAGGACCACGGCGCAGCGCTTCGACCATCCGGTCCAGATCATCGATGGGCAGCCGGAACGTACCCGTGCACGTCCCGCCCTGCCAGATGCTGAAAACCGCGACACCCGTATCGGCGTACCAGCTCAGTCGCATACTGCGCGAGTTGCCCCGCACATCGAAGAACACCTCACCGAGCCGGGGCAGAGGAGCGGCGTCCGACGCAGACATGCTGCCCATGGTGACGCTGAACTATCGCATTTGTCCAATTAGTGATCACCGGTTGCCGCCCGTTCACCGCAACGGCACGCGGCATTGCCTGGGCCAGCTCAGCGGTCGGCGCCCCCCGGCCGCGATGCCGCGCGGCCCGGCACGCGGCCCGGCTCGGAGGGCCGCCCTCGCCACCCCCAATCCAGGGGAACAGCGTCTTCCCGCGATCGCCTTTAAAAAAGAGAGCATCCTGGGAGGCCGGATTCCGGATCCGGCCTGCGGAACAGGCCGGCCGGATGGCATCATTGATCATCGGTTCGCTGGACTGGCCTGGCTTCGACCGGACGGTGCCGAGCACTGGTCACCGTCCATCGGCAAGGTTGCTGCACCGGTGTCCCGTGCTGAGCGCTGGCCCGTGCTGAGCACGGGTGGCTGAATGCTGCTCGCACGCACGGGAACACGCCGGCGACGCAACGCGTTGCATCTTAGGCGGGGAAAAAGGCCGCATAGCGCACGACCGAAACGTCCAGCGAGCCGGGTGGCCGACTGGGCGTAGAACACACGATGAGCTGGTTGAGGAGATCTACTCATGTCTGAGGTACGACGGCAGGTTGCCCTGCCTCCCCGGCCGAACTGGGGCTGGCAAGATGCCGCCGCGTGCCGCGGCACGGAGGTCGTCCTCTTCTTCGGCCCGGACGGCGAACGGCAACCTGAACGTGACATCCGTGAGCGGAAGGCAAAGGCCCTCTGTGCCTCATGCCCGGTGCGTTCTGAATGCCTCGGCTACGCCGTGTCCCGGCCTGAGAAGTATGGCACCTGGGGTGGCCTGAATGAGGACGAGCGAGCCTCCGAGCGCCGGCGCAGGATGCGCCGGGCAAACGCGGCCTGACGCAGCTGCTTGATGCTGCCGCCCTGGCAGCCGGGGCTACCCGGTTGCCAGGGCGCCGACAATTGCCGCCTGGCATCATCCGCCGGGATATGAGCGGGAACGCGCAAGAACACGGCTCTGCGGGCCCGGTCCGCAAAAGGCGGCCGCCATCCCGGAATACCCATCCCGGCGGGGCAGTTGGCACCAGACGTGAGCATCCGCCGACCGTCACCTGCCCGCCACGCTGGGTGGAGAGAAACTTTCTGGACAGAACAGTATGCCGCGTGTGATGCTACTGGGATGACCGCCGCTGACCCCCTTCTTGTTGCGCGCAGGCATGTTGACCTGCTGCGGGTCCGTAGCGCGGTCTGTCGGCACGGCCGCTGACCACCGCCCATCCCGCAGGAAGGGCGTGTGCCGCGGTCGGTGCCCGTCTGCTGGCGACGTAACCAGTCGCCGAAGGCCGCCGGTTCACCACCGCTGATCCCGGATCCGCCGCAGGCGCCCGGCGCACACGTCCCTGGACAGGAAGAGGACGCGCCACATGCCGCCAGCCGCCCGCCACCGAGGCCAGGGCCAGTGGGGGCTCGGATATCACGAGCCGCTGAACAAGAACGAAGAAAACAAGAAGAACGACGACGGGCTGAACGTCCGCCAGCGCATCATCGACATCTACGCCAAGCAGGGTTTCGACTCGATCGACCCGGCCGATCTTCGTGGCCGGTTCCGCTGGTACGGCCTTTACACTCAGCGCCGGCCCGGGATCGACGGCGGGAAGACCGCCACGCTCGAGCCTGAAGAGCTGGATGACCGCTATTTCATGATGCGGATCCGCATCGACGGCGGGCAGCTGACCAGCGAGCAGCTGCGGGTGATCTCGGACGTGTCGGACCGTTACGCCAGGGGTACCGCCGACATCACCGACCGGCAGAACGTTCAGCTGCACTGGGTCGAGATAGAGAATGTGCCGGCCATCTGGGAGGCGCTTGAGCAGGTCGGGCTGTCCAGCACCGAGGCGTGCGGTGACACCCCCCGGGTGATCCTCGGCTGCCCGCTGGCTGGCATCGACTTCGGCGAGATCATCGACGCGACGCCGGTGATCCGCCAGACGGCCGGCCGCTATGTGGGCGATCCCGCCTTCTCAAACCTGCCCCGGAAGTTCAAGACATCGATCAGCGGCTGCACCGCGCAGTGCACCGCGCACGAGGTCCACGACGTCGCTTTCGTTGGGGTGGCGGGACCGGACGCCGAGCCGGGTTACGACCTGTGGGTGGGCGGGGGGCTGTCCACCAACCCGATGATCGCCAAGCGGCTGAACGCCTTCGTCCGCCCGGAGCAGGTTCCGGAGGTCTGGGCGGGGGTGACATCGGTCTTCCGCGACTACGGATACCGGCGCCTGCGGCATCGGGCCCGGCTGAAGTTCCTGGTCGCCGACTGGGGGCCGGAGCGCTTCCGTGAGGTGCTGGAGAAGGACTACCTCGGCTACGCGCTTCCCGACGGCGGCCCGCCACCACCGCCACGGGACGGGCGCCGCGACCATATGGGCGTGGGTGAGCAGCGAGACGGCCGGTGCTACGTGGGCTTCGCGCCCAGAGTGGGCCGGATGTCGGGCCGCTCGCTCGGGCTGGTCGCGGACCTCGCCGCCCGGTACGGGAGCGGGCGGGTGCGCACCACAGCCGAGCAGAAGATGGTCATCGTGGACGTGCCACCGGAGCGGGTGGCCGACCTCACCGCCGAACTCGACGCGGCGGACCTGTCACCGAATCCGAGCATGTTCCGCAGGCACACCATGGCCTGCACCGGCATCGAATTCTGCAAGCTGGCGATCGTGGAGACCAAGGCGCGGGCGTCGGACCTGATCACCGAACTGGAACGACGGCTGCCTGGCTTCACGGAACCGGTCACCATCAACGTCAACGGCTGTCCCAATTCCTGTGCTCGCATCCAGACCGCTGACATCGGGCTCAAGGGATCATTGGTCACCGGCCCGGACGGAGCCCAGCAGAGCGGCTTCCAGATTTCTCTGGGCGGCGGCCTGACCGGGGGGGACGCGTCGGGCTCAGGCTTCGGCCGGAAGATCAGAGGCCTCAAGACAACCTCCGAGGATCTGCCCGACTACCTGGAGCGTGTGCTGCGCCGTTTCGACCAGGGCCGGCGCGGCGGCGAGACCTTCGCCGTCTGGGCCGCCCGGGCGGGCGAGGAGGACTTCTCATGACCGGGCATCCTCACGCCGGCCCTTCTACCACGGGGTCCCCGACAGAACGCGCGATCCCGTTCTACTGCCCTTATTGCGGTGAAGAAGACCTAGAACCGCAGGAGCAGGACGGCGAGTGGCGCTGCCGGAGTTGCATTCGGACCTTCCGGCTACGCTTTGCGGGAACGGGAGTGATCTTGTGAGTCCCATCGCGACCCAGCGCGACCACGGTGGTTTCGCCGTGCCTGATTACCCGGAGGAACGCGTCCCGTTGGAGATGCTCGCCGCCCAGGCGGCGGTTGATCTCGCCGACGCACCCGCGCCCGAAGTGATCGGGTGGGCGGTGCAGACGTTCGGCACCCGGGTCGCCGTCACCTCGTCCATGACGGATGCGGTCATCATCCACCTGGCCGCGGCGGTCCAGCCCGGCATCGATGTCATCTTCCTCGACACGGGGTACCACTTCCCCGAGACGATCGGCACCAGGGACGCGGTCGCGGCCGTCTACCCGGTGAACGTGATCAACGTGACGCCCTCGCGGACCGTGGCCCAGCAGGACGCCGCGCTCGGACCCCGGCTGTACGGGCGCAATCCCGACCTCTGCTGTTACTTGCGCAAGGTGGTCCCGCTGGAACGCGCCCTGGGCCCCTACGACGCCTGGATCACCGGCGTCCGCCGGGAGGAGACGGCCGCGCGCACCGACACCCAGGTGGTCGAGTGGGACGGCCGGCGCCAGATGGTGAAGGTCAACCCGATCGCCAACTGGACGCAAGAGCAGGTCGAGGCGTACATCGCCGAGCAGGGCGTGCTGGTGAACCCGCTCGTTCGACGAGGGGTACCCGTCGATCGGCTGTGCGACGTGCACAATGCGGGTGGCGCCGGGAGCGGACCCGCGCAGCGGACGGTGGACTGGCACGGGCAAGACAGAATGCGGCATCCATACCTGAGGTCCGCCGATCGCGCACCCCGCCGCTCCGCACCCAGCCGCTGCCCGCCGCTGGTCGCGGTGGCGCACGGGAGCACCGACCCGCGGGCCGGGGCGGCGATCGCGGACCTGATCGGCTTGGCCCGGGCCCGCGCGGCGGCGAGCGGCTGGCCCGGGCTGGATGTCCGCGCGGCCTTCCTCGGCCACGCCCCGCCGTCGGCCGCCCAGGTTCTCGGCGCGCTGGCCGACAGCGCCCCGGACGATGCGCGGAGTCCTTCTGTTGTCGTACTGCCGCTGCTGCTCACCGCTGCTTATCACAGCGGCACCGACATCCCAGGGACGCTGCGGGCGGCGCGGGCTGCATATCCCGGCCTGGCGATCAGGTACGGCGAGCCACTGGGCCCGCACCCTGCCCTGCTGCGTGCGCTCGACCGGCGCCTCGCTGAAGCCGGCGAGGACGTCCGGGCCGACCGCACCGCGGTCGTGCTCGCCGCCGCGGGGTCCAGCCAGCCGGCCGCGAACGCCGCAGTCGCGCGGATGGCTGCTGACTGGCAGCAGGTCGGTCGCTGGCGCGCGGTGGTGCCCGCGTATGCGTCGGCGGCCGCGCCGACGCCCGAGCAGGCGGTGGCGGCCCTGCTCCGAGGCGGTGCACCGCGCGTGGTGGTGGCCACATACCTGCTGGCGCCCGGTCTGTTCGCCGACCGAATCCGCGCTGCGTCGCTGGCCGCGGGTGCGGCTGCTGTCGCCGGCCCGCTTGGTGCGGCACCAGAGGTAGCCGATCTGCTCCTGCAGCGCTATGCGGAGGCCAGGCCCCCCCTCGTGCTCCAGAACAGCACTGTGCTCCAGAACAGCGTGGCGGCGCAGCTTCCCGGCTCGCCGTGGCCACAGGCAACACGGGTATCCGCACGGTCCTGAGCTACCCTCACCACATGAGTGCCGTCGGGAGCCGGGTCACGCACGATGTCCTCAACCAGGTCCCGCCACTGACCGGCTATGACGTTGCCGACGACCCCGCGCTACTGCACGCGGCGGAGCGGGAGGGCGCCGCCGGGGCGTCCGCCGATCTGCACGAACTCGGAGCGCTGGCCGCGTCGGCGGCGACCCAGGAGCACGCCCGCCTGGCCAACGAGCATCCGCCCGTGCTGCGCAGCCACGACGCGCGCGGCCACCGGATCGACGAGGTCGAGTTTCATCCGTCCTGGCACGCGCTGATGACCACCGCCGTAACCCACGGCCTGCACGGTGCCGCGTGGGCCGACCCGTCGCCTGGCGCCCACGTCGCCAGAGCCGCCAAATTCTTTGTCTGGGCCCAGGCCGAAGCCGGGCATGGCTGCCCCATCTCGATGACGTACGCGGCCATCCCGGCCCTGCGCCACGAGCCCCAGCTCGCGGACCGGTTCGAGCCGCTGCTCACCGCGCGCGATTACGACCCGGGGCTGCGGCCGCCGGCGGACAAAGCCGGGCTGCTCGCGGGCATGGCCATGACCGAGAAGCAGGGCGGGTCGGATGTCCGGGCGAACACCACCCGCGCCGACCCGGCGCCAGCCGAAGGTGACGGCGCACACCTGATCACCGGGCACAAGTGGTTCTGCTCGGCCCCCATGTGCGACCTGTTCCTGGTCCTGGCGCAGGCACCGGCCGGGCTGACCTGCTTCCTGCTGCCCCGGGTGCTCCCGGACGGATCCCGTAACGCGATGCGGATCCAGCGGCTCAAGGACAAGCTCGGCAACCGGTCGAACGCCTCGGCCGAGGTCGAGTTCGACGCGGCGCTGGCCTGGCCGGTCGGGGTGGCCGGGCGGGGCGTACCCACGATCATCGAGATGGTCAGCGCCACCAGGCTCGACTGCGTGCTGGGCAGCGCCGCGGCGATGCGCCAGGGCTGCGTCGCCGCGGTCCATCACGCATCCTGGCGCCAGGCGTTCGGCAAGGACCTGATCGCCCAGCCGCTGATGGCGGCCGTTCTCGCCGATCTCATCGTCGAGTCCGAGGCATCGACCACGCTGGCGCTGCGGCTGGCCGGCGCCGCGGACCGAGCTCGCCGCGGTGACCCGCAGGAGGCGGCGCTGCTGCGGGTGGCGCTGCCCGCGGCCAAGCACTGGGTGTGCAAGCGCGCACCCGGCCACGTGGCGGAAGCGCTGGAATGCTTGGGCGGCAACGGATACGTCGAGGAGTCCGGCCTGCCACGCCTGTACCGCGAGGCGCCGCTGAATTCCATCTGGGAGGGGTCAGGCAACGTGACGGCGCTGGATGTGCTGCGCGCGCTGACCCGCTCCCCAGAGCCCGCCGACGCCCTGCTCGCCGAAATCGACCATGCCGCCGGCGGCGACCGCAGGCTCGACGAGGCCCGCGGGCAGCTGCGGCGCCTGCTGCCGGGGCTGGCCGCCACGGGGGCGGCCGGGGGGACGGCGGAGGCGGAGTACGCCGCCCGGCGGCTCGCTGGGATGATCGCGGTGACGCTCCAGGCCGCACTGCTGGTGCGGCACGCGCCCGCCGCGGTGGCGGACGCCTTCTGTGCCACGCGGCTCGGCGGCGGTACTCAGCCAGCGCTGGGCGCCCTCGGCGGGCCGGGTGTGCCCTACGGCACGCTCCCGGACGGCGCGGCCACGGGCGCCATCCTGGACCGAGCCACAGCCGGATCCCGGTAAGGTCTGTTGGTGCGCCTGTGGCCGGGAACCGCCTATCCGCTCGGCGCGACGTGGGACGGGGCTGGTACCAACTTCGCGCTGTTCTCAGAGGTCGCCGAGCATGTCGAGCTATGCCTCCTCGACGGGGATGACCCGGCCCAGCTCACCGAGACGAGGATCGGGCTGACCGAGGCCGACGGGTTCGTCTGGCACGGTTATCTGCCGGACGCCAGCCCCGGCCAGCGCTACGGGTACCGGGTACACGGCCCCTACGAGCCGCGGCGCGGCCACCGGTGCAACCCCGCCAAGCTGCTGCTCGACCCGTACGGGAAGGCGGTGGAGGGCGACGTCCGCTGGCACGAGGCCCTGTTCTCGTACCGGTTCACCGACCCGTCGGCCATGAACACCGCCGACAGCGCGCCGTTCATGCCGAAGAACGTGGTGATCAACCCGTTCTTCGACTGGGCTGCTGACCGTGCCCCGCGCACCCCTTACCACGAGACCGTGATCTACGAGGCGCATGTCCGGGGCCTGACCCTGCGCCATCCGGAAGTGCCGCCGCAGCAGCGAGGCAGCTACGCGGGCCTGGCCCATCCGGCGGTCATCGAGCACCTGATCCAGCTCGGTGTGACGGCCGTGGAGCTGATGCCGGTACACCAGTTCGTGTCCGAGCACGACCTGGCCGCACGGGGCGTGGTCAACTACTGGGGGTACAACACGATCGGCTTCCTCGCCCCGCACGACCGGTACTCCTCGTCTGGCCAGCGGGGGGGCCAGGTCGGTGAGTTCAAGGCCATGGTCAAGGCCCTGCACGAGGCGGGCATCGAGGTGATCCTGGATGTCGTCTACAACCACACGGCCGAGTCCGACCACCGGGGCCCGACGCTGTCGTTCCGCGGCATCGACAACGCCGCCTACTACCAGCTCCGGGATGACGACAAGCGTTACTACCTGGACTACACCGGCTGCGGGAACAGCCTGAACGTCCGGCATCCGCACGCGCTGCAGCTGATCATGGACTCGCTGCGGTACTGGGTCCTGGAGATGCACGTTGATGGGTTCCGGTTCGACCTGGCCTCCGCCCTCGCCCGGGAACTGCACAAGGTTGACCGGCTCGCCGCGTTCTTCGACCTGGTGCAACAGGACCCGGTGGTATCGCAGGTCAAGCTCATCGCCGAGCCGTGGGATGTCGGCGAAGGCGGCTACCAGGTGGGCAATTTCCCACCGCTGTGGAGCGAGTGGAACGGCAAGTACCGCGACGCGGTCCGGGATTTCTGGCGGGGCAGGCCGGAGTCCCTGCCGGAATTCGCGTCCCGGCTGACCGGTTCGAGCGATCTCTACGAGACCAGTGGCCGCCGCCCGTTCGCCTCGATCAACTTCGTCACCTGCCACGACGGGTTTACGGTGACCGACCTGGTCTCCTACAACCACAAGCACAACGAGGCCAACGGTGAGGGCGGAGCCGACGGCAGTGACGACAACCGGTCCTGGAACTGCGGCGTCGAGGGACCCACCAGCGACCCGGCGGTGAACGAACTGCGCAGGCGGCAGCGGCGCAACTTCCTCGTTACCCTGTTCTGCTCGCAGGGCGTGCCGATGCTGCTGCACGGGGATGAGCTTGGGCGTACCCAGCTGGGCAACAACAACGCGTACTGCCAGGACAACAAGATCTCCTGGGTGGACTGGGAGCATGCCAGCCAGGAGAAGGACCTGCAGGAGTTCACCCGCGCCCTCGCCGCGTTCCGGCGGCGCCACCCGGTGTTCCGGCGGCGCCGGTTCTTCGACCGGCCGGACGGCCAGGCCGGGGGCACCCCGGGAGACATTGCCTGGCTCACCCCATCCGGCCGGGAGATGACGGGCGACGACTGGAATACCGGCTACGCCAAGGCTCTCGGGGTCTTCCTGAACGGAGACGCGATCAGCGAGCCGGACCCCCGGGGCGAGCGGGTGCGCGACGACACGTTCCTGCTGCTGTTCAGCGCGGACAGCCAGCCGGTCACGTTCACGCTGCCCGCCGCGCGGTTCGGCCGGGCCTGGACGGTGGTGCTCGACACCGCGTCGCCGGCCGCGCCCGACGATCTGCCCGGCGGCAGCGTAGCGAGCCAGCCCAGTGCCGCCGCCCCCAAGCAGCGCAACGCCGGGGCCAGGGTAGTGCTCAGGGCGCACTCCGTCATAGTGCTCCGCCGGGTCAGGCCCGAATCGCCGTGACCCGCCCCCCTCTGATTGACTGCTGGCCGTGCGGCAGATCTATCCCCTGGACGGTCCCGGGCGGCCACCCGACCTGGCCGCGCTGTATGCCTATCCGCCCGGCCCCGGGGCGTGGGTCCGGGCCAACATGGTCGCCAGCGTGGACGGCGCGGCCACCACGGGCGGGCGCTCCGGCGGCCTGTCCGGCGAGGCCGACCGCGCGGTGTTCGGCGTGCTCCGGGCGCTCGCCGACGTCGTGCTGGTCGGCGCGGGAACCGTGCGGGCCGAGGCCTACCGTCCGGCCCGGGTCCCCGAGCGCTGGGCCGGGCTGCGGGCCGGGCGCCCGCCGTCGCCAGTGATCGCCGTCGTGAGCCGCAGTCTCGATGTGGGTTCCGGCCGCCCGCTGCTCGACGACGCACCGGAACACGCCCGCACCATCGTGATCACTGCCAACGGCGCTCCCCCTGACCGGAAGGCCGCTGTGGCCAGGGACGCCGACCTCATCATCGCGGGCCATGATCGCGTTAACCTGCGCGCCGCGATCGGCGCCCTGGCCGCGAAGGGGTACCGGCGCGTCCTCGCCGAGGGCGGGCCGCGTCTGCTGGGGCAGATCGCTGAGGCTGGCCTGCTCGACGAGCTCTGCCTCACCATCAGCCCGCTCCTGGCCGGGAGCGGGCCGGGGCGGATAATCCACGACCCCGGGGTACTGGCGGACGGGAACCGGGCGCCGCTGCGCCCGCTGGCCCTCGCGCATGTGCTCGAGGACCAGGGGTACCTGCTCTGCCGGTACCTGCGGCCGACCGCGGGAGCCTGACCAGGGGGCGGACCAGGGGGGCGAATCAGCCTAATTTCGCCGCCAGGACCGCGCCGAGATCGTAGCTGACCGGCTCCTCGAGCTGCGCATAGGTGCAGGAGCGGGGATCGCGGTCAGGGCGCCACCGGGCGAACTGGGTGGTGTGCCGGAAGCGCCGGCCCTCCATGTGGTCATAGCGGACCTCGACGACCCGTTCCGGCCGGAGCGGGATGAACGACAGGTCCTTGCCCGCATTCCACCGGCTGGTCTCGCCGTCGCGGGGGTTGCGGGCGCCGGGCGCACGATCGGCGGCGGCCTGTTCCTGACCCCAATTCCACGGATGCCCCTCAAACGTCGTGACCAGCGGCTGCAATTCGGCGTACAGCTCCTTGCGGCGGGCCATCGGGAAAGCGCCGATCACCCCGACGCTGGCCAGGTCACCCGGGTCGGTGTAGAGGCCGAGCAGCAGCGAGCCGACGGCATCGGGGCCAGTTTTGTGCGGCCGGTAGCCAGCCACGACACAGTCGGCGGTGCGCTCGTGCTTGATCTTGAACATGACCCGCTTGTCGGGTTCGTAGGTCCCGCTCAGGGCCTTGGCGATGATCCCGTCCAGCCCGGCGCCCTCGAATTGCCGGAACCACTCCTGCGCCAGCACGTGATCAGTCGTGGCCGGCGTCAGGTGCACCGGCGGACCGGCCGTGGCCAGGGCGCTGGCCAGCGCGGCCCGGCGCTCCTCGAATGGGCGGCTGGTGAAGTCGATCTCCCCGGCGGCGAGCAGGTCGAAGGCCACGATGTGGGCGGGCGTCTGCTCGGCCAGCAGCGTGACCCGGCTGGCGGCCGGGTGGATCCGCTGCAGCAGCGCGTCGAAGTCCAGGCTGCGGCCGTCGGCCGCGGGAACCACGATCTCCCCGTCCACGACGCACCGCGGCGGCAGGTTGGCCCGGACCGCCTCGACGAGTTCGGGGAAATACCGGGTGAGCGGGCGCTCGTTCCGGCTGCCGATCTCCACCTCGTCCCCGTCACGGAAGATGACCGACCGGAAGCCGTCCCACTTGGGCTCGAAGCTAAAGGGACCGTCGGGGATCTGCTTGACCGGCTTGGCCAGCATGGGCGCGACAGGCGGATTGACCGGGAGGTGCATACCCCTATCCTGCCCCGTGTCCCCCGGCCCCGAGCCGCCTGGGCACCGATAGCCTGGCCACACGGCCTGCCAGCACGAGGGGCGTCGCATTCCATTCAGGGAGCCGACGTGGCACTGCACAGGAAGATCGACGACCAGGGCGAGGTTGATCAGGTCGATGTCAACCCCCTCTACGTCCAGCTGGCCCACGACCGGGTTCCCCGCCACGCGATGCCACCACGCGGCATGCTGCCCGACACGGCGCTCCAGGTGGTCAGGGACGAGCTGATTCTGGACGGAAACGCCCGGCTGAATCTCGCCACGTTCGTGACGACCTGGATGGAACCACAGGCGCGGCTCCTGATGGCCGAATGCCTCGACAAGAACATGATCGACAAGGACGAGTACCCGCAGACCGCGGAGATCGAGGCCAGGTGCGTGAATATCATTGCCGACCTGTGGCATGTCCCGCCGTGCTCCTCGGCCACCGGTTGTTCCACCACTGGGTCGAGCGAGGCGTGCATGCTCGGCGGGATGGCCCTGCTGTGGCGATGGCGTGAGCGGAGGAAGGCCGCCGGCTCAGATGCCACGAAGCCGAATCTGGTGATGGGCTCGAACGTTCAGGTCTGCTGGGAGAAGTTCTGCCGGTACTGGCAGGTCGAGGCGCGGCTGGTGCCGATGGAGCCCGGCCGGGCTGCACCTGGGCGGTCCGCAGGCCGTCGCCCAGTGTGATGAGAACACCATCGGAGTGGTGGCGATTCTGGGTTCCACCATGGACGGCAGTTACGAGCCGGTCGCTGAGATCAGCGACGAACTCGACGGGCTCGCCGCGGGCGGCGGTCCCGATGTCCCGATCCACGTTGACGCCGCCTCAGGCGGCTTCGTCGCGCCCTTCATCCAGCCTGAGCTGGTGTGGGACTTCCAGCTCCCCCGGGTCGCCTCCATCAACACCTCCGGGCACAAGTACGGCCTGGTCTATCCCGGCGTGGGCTGGGTGGTGTGGCGGAATGCCGACGCACTGCCTGAGGACCTGGTGTTCAAGGTGAACTATCTGGGCGGGCAGATGCCGACGTTCGCGCTGAACTTCTCCCGGTCCGGCTCGAATGTCGCGGCCCAGTACTACAACTTCCTGCGGCTCGGCTTCGACGGCTACCGGCGGGTCCAGCAGGCCTGCCAGGATGTGGCGATGCACATGTCCGGGCAGATCGCCAGGATGGGGCCGTTCGAGCTGCTGAGCGACGGAAGTAACCTGCCCGTATTCGCCTTCAAGATCAGCGACGAGTCAGCCGGTTACACCGTCTTCGACCTGTCCGAGGGGCTCCGCGAGCGCGGTTGGCTGGTACCTGCCTATACGTTCCCAGCCAACTTGCAGGACACGGCCGTCCTCCGGGTGGTAGTGCGCAACGGGTTTGGCAGGAATCTCGCTGACGCGTTCCTGGCCGACCTGCGCCACCACATCAAGGCACTGACAGCGCATCCCAACGCGCATGTTCCGCTGGTCCCAGAAGGGAAGCGGCAGGCGTTCGCTCACTGAACCAGGTCACGCGGCCCGGTGGTCAAGCCTCTCGGCGCAGTCGGTCTAGGGCCTCGGCCAGGATCGCGGCGCCGTCCGTGTCGGTCCGCCGTTCCTTCACGTACGCCAGGTGCGTCTTGTAGGGCTCGCTGTGCGGTGGCCCGGGCGGGCTGTCCTTCTCCCGGCCGGCCGGGAAGCCGCAGCGCGGGCAGTCCCACGTCTCAGGGACCGCGGCATCGCTGGCAAAGCTCGGGCGCGTCTCGTGCCGGTTCGAGCACCAGAAGGAGATCCGTATCCGGGGCGCCGCCTCGCCACGTTCCGCCTCGCCCATCGGGCCGGCGCCTACGCGGCTGCCCCGGATAGCGTTGCCACTACTCACTGCTCACCCCTCGCTTGGTTCGCTGCCAAACCCGGGCCCAGGTGGCCCACTCAGTTGTCCTTCGCCGCGGCGCTCCGCGGCCGCCTGACGCCCAGCGGCGTCGGGCATTCAGTGATTCAGTAGCAGGTCGAGGCCCACGATGCAGACAAACCAGAGCGCTCCCGTGAAAATGGTGAGCCGGTCCAGGTTCCGCTCCACCACCGAAGACGAACCAAGCGTCGAGGAGACCCCGCCGCCGAAGAGGTCGGAGAGCCCCCCGCCCTTGCCCTTGTGCAGCAGCACCAGCAGCATCATAAGCAAGCTCGTGATGATGAGCACGACAGAAAGACCGATGATCACCGCTGGTTCTCGTCCTTCCGGCTGGTTCTGTTCAGGCGCTAGGTGTCAGTTCACGGTACCGGCATATTCTCACGAATTCACCGGCATCAAGGCTGGCTCCCCCGACCAGTGCGCCGTCAATATCGGGCTGCGTCATGATCGAGGCTATGGTGTCGGCTTTCACTGACCCGCCATACAGAATACGCACACCTGCTGCCGCTGCGTCCCCATGAACCACCGAAAGCCTGCCCCGAATCGCGCCGCAGACCTCCTGAGCGTCGTCCGGTGAGGCCACTTCACCGGTGCCGATCGCCCAGACCGGCTCGTAGGCGATCACCAGGCCGGTCACCTGGGTGGGCGCCAGCCCGGCCAGGGCGCCATCGAGCTGGGCCAGCGTGTGGCTGATATGGTCACCGGCGCGGCGCACGTCCAGGTTCTCGCCGATGCACAGAATCGGCGTGAGGCTGAACCGGAGCGCGGCCGCCGTCTTGGCATTGACCAGCGCGTCGTCCTCGCCGTGGTACTGGCGCCGTTCCGAGTGGCCGGCCAGCACGTAGGTGCAGCCCAGCTTGGCCAGCATCAGCCCGGACACATCGCCGGTGTAGGCGCCCTTGTCATGCGGCGACAGGTCCTGCGCACCGTAGACAATCCGCAGCTTGTCCCCGTGCACCAGCGTCTGCACGCTGCGCAGCCCGGTGAAGGGCGGGAGCACCGCGACCTCCACGGCGCTGAAGTCAGCGTCGGTCAGCGAGAACGCCAGCTTCTGGACCAGCGCGAGCCCCTCGAAATGCGTGTTATGCATCTTCCAGTTGCCCGCGATGAGCGGCTTGCGCGCCGAGGAACTTGCCATCAGGCGGGGTCCTCGAGCGCCGTCAGCCCGGGCAGCGTCTGGCCCTCCAGGTATTCAAGGCTCGCCCCGCCGCCCGTCGAGATATGCGTGAAGGCATCCGGCGGAAAACCGAGCTGCCGGACGGCCGCCGCCGAGTCACCGCCGCCCACCACGGTCAGCCCACCGACCCGGCTGATCGCCTCGGCCACCGCCCGGGTTCCCGCCGCGAACGCGGGAAACTCGAAGACACCGGCCGGCCCGTTCCAGAATACGGTCTTCGCGTCAGCCAGTTTCTGGGCGATCAGTGCCCGGGTGGCGGGACCCATGTCAACACCCTCGCGGTCGGCCGGGATGGCATCGGCGGCCACCACCACGTGGTCGGCGTCCGGTGCGAACCGGTCCGCGGCGACGATATCCACCGGCAGGACCAGCTCGACGCCGCGCCGCGCCGCCTCCTCGATCAGGGCGGTCACCTGCGGGATCTTGTCGGCCTCCAGCAGGGACTTGCCGACCTCGTAGCCGCGCGCGGCCAGAAAGGTATAGGACATCCCGCCGCAGATGATCAGCCGGTCGGCCCGGCTGAGCAGGTTGCCGATCACGCCCAGCTTGTCGGACGGCTTGGCGCCCCCGAGCACGACCACGTAGGGCCGGGCCGGATCGGTGGTCAGCTGGCGGAGCACCGCGATCTCGGCCAGCACCAGCTCCCCGGCCGCGTGCGGGAGCAGTCCAGGCACGTCGTACACGCTGGCGTGCTTACGGTGCAGCGCGCCGAAGCCATCGCCCACGTACAGCGAGGCGAGGGCGGCGAGCCGGGCGGCCAGCTTGCCGCGCTCTCCGTCGTCCTTGCTCGTCTCCGCGGGCTCGAAACGCACGTTCTCTAGCAGCCCGACGTCCCCGTCGCCGAGCCCGGCGGCGACCCTGGCGGCGGAGTCCCCCGCCACGTCGTCCGCGAACGCCACGGGGCGGCCTAGGAGCTGCCCGAGGTGGTCGGCGAGCGGGCGCAGCGACGGGCCGCCCGCGGCGCGCTGCGCGTAGTCGTCCCCCTTGGGCAGGCCCAGGTGCGCGCAGATGATCACGCGCGCTCCGCGCTCAGCCAGCTTGGTGATGGTCGGCAAGCTGGCCCGGATCCGGCCGTCGTCGGTGATCCGGGTCCCGTCGAGGGGCACGTTGAGGTCGGCGCGGAGAAATACCACCTGCCCCGCGACGTCCAGGTCGTCGATCCGCTTCATCCCAGCTGCCCGCCGACCAGCGTGGTGAGGTCGGCCAGCCGGTTGGAGTAGCCCCACTCGTTGTCGTACCAGCCGATCACCTTGACCTGGTCGCCGAAGGTCATCGTGAGGGCGGAGTCGAAGGTACAGGAATACGGCGTGCCGACGATGTCGGAGGACACGATCTGGTCGGCGGTGTAGTGCAGGTATCCCTTGAGCGGTCCCTCCGCGGCGGCCAGGAACGCGGCGTTCACCTCGTCCTTGGTGGCTTCCCTGGTCAGCTGGACGACCAGGTCGGTCACCGAGCCGTCCGGCACGGGAACCCGCATCGCCATGCCGTCGAACTTGCCCTTGAGCTCCGGCAGCACCAGCGCGGTCGCCTTAGCAGCGCCGCTGGTGGTGGGGATGATGTTCTGCGCGGCGGCCCGGGCCCGGCGCAGGTCCTTGTGCGGGAAGTCCAGGATCACCTGGTCGTTGGTGTACGCGTGGATGGTGGTCATCAGGCCCTTGACGATCCCGAAACTTTCGTGCAGCACCTTGGCCATCGGCGCGACGCAGTTCGTCGTGCATGAGGCGTTCGAGATGATGTGGTGGCGCCCCGGGTCGTAGGCGCCGTCGTTGACGCCCATGACGATGGTGATGTCCTCGCCCGACGCGGGGGCGGAGATGATGACCTTCTTGGCCCCCGCCGCGATGTGCTGGCTGGCGTCAGCGGCCTTGGTGAACCGGCCCGTGGACTCGATCACGACGTCGACGCCCAGGTCGCGCCACGGGAGTTCGGCGGGGTTTCGTTGAGCTAGGACCTTGATTTTGCTTTTGCCCACCGTAATGTCGCCGCCGTCTACCGCGACGTCCTCGGCCAGCGTGCCGAGAATCGTGTCGTACTTGAGCAGGTGGGCCAGCGTGGCCGGATCGGTCAGGTCGTTCGCGGCCACGATCTCGATGTCATCGGCTCCGCCCGCTGCCTGCGCGGCACTGACGGCGCGCCAGTAGTTACGCCCGATACGGCCGAATCCGTTGATGCCCACGCGGATGCTCACGGCGGCGTCTCTCCTTGTTGCTTGCTGCCTATCGACTGGTTTCCCCGGCTCTGACGAGCCTATCGGAGCGGGGCTACGACATGAGCATGTCGGCGGTCAGGCTGGCCTCGGTGCCCGGGATGCCAAGGTCGCGGGCGCGCTTGTCGGCCATGGCCAGGAGCCGCCGGATCCGGCCTGCGATGGCGTCCTTGGTCAGCGGGGGATCGGCCAGCTGGCCGAGTTCCTCCAGGCTCGCCTGCCGGTGCTCGATCCGCAATTGCCCGGCGATGGTCAGATGCTCGGGCGCCTCGCCGCCGAGGATCTCCAGGGCACGCTCCACGCGCGCGCCCGCCGCGACCGCGGCCCGGGCGCTGCGGCGCAGGTTGGCATCGTCGAAATTAGCCAGCCGGTTCGCGGTCGCCCTGACCTCACGGCGCATCCGGCGTTCCTCCCAGGCCAGCACGCTGTCGTGCGCACCAAGCCGGGTGAGCAGGGCACTGATCGCGTCGCCGTCCCTGACCACCACCCGGTCCACGCCGCGGACCTCGCGGGCTTTCGCGTGGATCTTCAGCCGCCGGGCTGCCCCGACCAGGGCCAGCGCGGCCTCCGGCCCGGGGCAGGTGATCTCCAGCGACATCGACCGGCCCGGACCGGTCACCGAGCCATGGGCCAGGAAAGCACCGCGCCAGGCGGATTCGCAGTCGCACGCGGTCCCGGACACGACCTGGCGGGGCAGGCCGCGAACCGGCCGGCCGTGGTTGTCCACCAGACCGGTCTGCCGGGCCAGGCTGTCGCCGTCCTTGCTGACCCTGACCACATACCGGTTGCCTTTGCGCAGCCCACTCGGGGCGAGCACGATCATGTCGGACGAATGCCCGAACACCTCGGCGATGTCCTTGCGCAGCCGGCGTGCGGCCGCGCCGGTGTCGAGCTCGGCCTCGACGACGATACGTCCGCTCGCCAGGTGCAGCCCTCCAGCGAAACGGAGCAGCGTGGACACCTCCGCCTTGCGGCAGCAGGGCTTCAGTATGGTCACGCGGCTCAGTTCGTCCTTCACGAGGCCGGTCATCGCCACCGGCATCACTCCCCCTCGAAGATCTGTGCGAATGCCCCCGCCAGCTGCCGAGGGTCGTGGCGCGGCGAGCCGTCCCGCATGGCCAAGTCGGCCAAGACGAGCGTGGCACCGAGCAGGCCGGCCGCCTTCTCGAGTTCCGCGGTTGCGCTTCCGGCGGCCTCCCGGTCGGCCAGCACGACATCCACCCGTAGCCGCGGGGCGTGATCCGCGAGCACTTCCAGGTGCGTCTGCGGGGAGAAGCCGTCTGTCTCGCCCGGCTGGGCGGCCAGGTTCAGCGCGACAATCCGCCGGGCCCCGGAGGTGACCAGCGCCTCGCCCAGCCCGGGCACCAGGATGTGCGGGAGCACGCTGGTAAACCACGAGCCGGGGCCGAGCACCACCCAGTCCGCGTCCAGGATCGCGGTCAGCGCCTCCGGGCAGGCGGGTGGATCGCGCGGGATGAGCGAGACCGACCGGACCCGTCCCGTGGTGGACGCGCAGGCGACCTGGCCCCGGACGGTGCTCATGTCGTGGGGCCGGGCTGGATCGGCTCCCTCGACTTCGGCGACCAGGTCAAGCGGGACCGACGCCATGGGCAGCACCCGGCCGTGCGCACCGAGCAGCCGGCCCACCCAGTCCAGCCCCTGGACGTTGTCGCCGAGGAGCTCCCAGAGCGCGACGATCAGGACGTTTCCGACCGCGTGCCCGCCCAGCCCGGAGTCTCCGGCGAACCGGTGCTGCACGACCCTGCTCCAGGTGGTGCCCCACTCGTCGTCCCCGCACAGCGCGGCGAGCGCCATCCGCAGGTCCCCCGGGGGCAGAACACCGAACTCACGGCGCAGCTTGCCGCTGGACCCGCCGTCATCGGCGACGGTCACGACCGCGGTGAGCTGACGGGTCACCCGGCGCAGCGCCGACAGCGACGCGAACAGCCCATGGCCGCCGCCGAGCGCCACCACCTTAGGGTTGAGCGGCCGGCCTGAGAACGAAACCGGGATGGCGCCGTTGCCTTCTGTCATTGTCCTCACTCACGTCCCAGGTCCCTGTGCATCACCTGGACGCCCGCGCCACTTCCGGACAGGCATTCCGCGATCTCCTCGGCGATCGCGACGCTGCGGTGCTTTCCGCCGGTACAGCCGATCGCCAACGTGACGAAGTGCTTTCCCTCACGCTCATAGCCAGCCAGCACCACCCGCAGCGCCGCGAGATAGGACTCCAGGAACTCGGCCGCACCGGGCTGGCTCAGCACGTATTTCTTGACCGGCTCGTCCTGCCCATTCATCGGGGCCAGCTCTTCCACCCAGCGCGGGTTGGGCAGGAACCGGCAGTCGGCCACGATGTCCGCGTCAACGGGCAGGCCATACTTGAAACCGAAGGACACGATGCTGACCCGCGGCGCGGTACCCACCTCACCGGCGAAGTGATTGATCATCCGGGCCCGCAGCTCGTGCACGTTGAGCGCCGAGGTGTCCAGGACAAGATCGGCCTCTTCCCGGACACCCTGCAGCAGTGCCCGTTCCGCCGCGATCCCGTCCACCACCCGGCCGTCCTCTTGCAGCGGGTGCGGCCGCCGGACGCTCTCGAACCTGCGGACCAGGGTGTCGTCGCTGGCCTCCAGGAAGACCACGCGGGGCCGGACGCCCTGCGCCGCCAGCTCACCGATGGCGGATTGCAAGTCCGTGGTGAAGGCGCGGCTGCGCACGTCCATCACGGCCGCGATCCGCGGCACCGCGCCCTTCGCCCGCCGGGCGAGATCGATCATGGTCGGCAGGAGGCCCGGCGGCAGGTTGTCGGCAACGAACCAGTCCAGGTCCTCGAGCGACTTGGCCGCGGTGCTGCGGCCCGCGCCGGACATGCCGGTGATGATCACGATGTCAGGCGGAGGGCCGGCTTCCCCGCCCCGGGCTTCCGGCCTGCCCGCCGCTGCGCCCGACTCAGCGTTGCTGCGCCGTCTCATGCCGTTCCCCCGTCTCTGTTCCCCCGTACATCCAGCCCCGGTGCGGCCACCTCGCTGGGCAGCAGCGCGGTGCGGATCGAATTCGCGAGGCGCGGCCCGATGCCGGGCACGTCCGCGATCTCGGCCTCGGTCGCGCTCGCGATCCTGCGCACCGAACCGAAGTGCCGTAGCAGCGTAGCCCGCCGGGCCGGGCCGAGTCCCGGGACCCCGTCAAGCTCGCTGACGGCCAGCGCTTTCGAGCGTTTCGCACGGTGATATGTGATGGCAAATCGGTGCGCCTCGTCCCGCACCCGCTGCAGCAGGTACAGGCCCTCGCTGGTGCGCGGCAGGATCACCGGCGAGTCGTCGCCCGGCAGCCAGACCTCCTCCAGCCGCTTGGCCAGCCCGCAGACGCTGACGTCGTCGATGCCAAGCTCGTCGAGGGCCCGGACGGCCGCCCCCACCTGGGCCGGGCCCCCGTCGATCACCACCAGGCCGGGCGGATAGGCGAACTTGCGCCCCCGCGCCGGGGGGCCGGCGGCGTCCTGGCTGTCTCCGGCGTCGGCGGTCCCGTCCCAGCCGAGCACGTCAAGCTCGCCGGTCGCCTCGCGTTCCTCCAGGTAACGGCGGAACCTGCGGGTGATGACCTCGTGCACGGAGGCGACGTCGTCGGTGCCGCCGGTGCCCTTGATGCTGAACCGCCGGTATTCCGACTTGCGGGCCAGCCCGTCCTCGAAGACCACCATGGACGCGACCACGTGGGTGCCCTGCAGATTCGATACGTCGTAGGCCTCGATCCGGAGCGGCGCATCGGGCAGGCCCAGTGCCTCCTGGATCTCGTGCAGGGCGCGGCTGCGGGTGCTCAGGTCGCTGGCTCGCCGCGTCTTGTGCAGCGCCAGCGATTCCGCCGCGTTCCGGGCCACCGTGTCGAGGAGTGCCTTCTTGTCGCCGCGCTGTGGCACCCGGAGGCTGACCCGGCCGCCCCGGCGGCCGGCGAGCCATTCCTCCACCGCACCCGCTGCGGGCGGCAGGACCGGCACGAGCACCTCACGGGGGACGCTGCCCTCCCGGTCCGCCTGGCGGGTGACCTCGGGCCGCCCGGTCCGCTGGCCAGCCGCCTCGCGGGTGACTTCGGCCCCGGTGCCCGCGATGCGGTCATCGCGGTAGACCTGGCCGAGGAAATGTTCGACGAGCTCGCTCGAGGTCACGTCCTCGACTTTGTTGACCACCCAGCCGCGCTGCCCGCGAACCCGGCCGTCCCGCACGTAGAACACCTGGACCGCCGCTTCCAGCTGGTCCTCGGCGAGGGCGATGACGTCGCAGTCGGTGCCGTCACCGAGCACCACGGCCTGCTTCTCCAGCGCCCGATGCAGTGCCGCGATGTCATCCCGCAGCCTGGCCGCCCGCTCGAATTCCTCGGCCGCCGCGGCCCGGCGCATCTCCGCCTCCAGCCGCCTGGTGAACCGGGCGGTCTGGCCGGCCATGAAATCGCAGAACTCCTCGGCGAGCAGCCGGTGCTCCGCCGCGCTGATCCGCTGCACGCACGGCGCCGAGCACTTGCCGATATACCCGAGCAGGCACGGCCGCCCGATCTGCCCCGCACGCCTGAACACCCCCACCGAGCACGTTCGCACCGGGAACACCCGGAGCAGCGCGTCCACCGTCTCCCTGATGGCCCACGCGTGCGAGTAGGGGCCGAAGTAGCGGACCCCGCGCCGCTTCGCACCGCGCAGCACCATGACCCGCGGGTATTCCTCGTCCATGGTGACGGCGAGGTAGGGATAACTCTTGTCGTCCCGGTAGCGCACGTTGAACCGGGGATCGAACTCCTTGATCCAGGAGTACTCGAGCTGGAGCGCTTCCACCTCGGTGCCGACGACGGTCCAGTCCACCCCCGCCGCGGAGGTCAGCATGGACTGGGTCCGCGGGTGGAGCCCGGCGAAATCGGCGAAGTAGGAGTTCAGCCTGGACCGGAGGTTCTTGGCCTTGCCGACGTAGATAACCCGGCCATGCTGGTCACGGAACCGATAGACGCCCGGGGACTCGGGGATCGAGCCAGGAGCGGGCCGGTAGCCGTGCGGATCTGCCACCCAGCAACTCTATGCGCGCTCCCCGCCCGCGGCGTCTAAGCGCGGTCTCAGTCCTGCGGCAGCGCGGCGATCGCGGCGCCCCGCGCCCCCGCCTGGTCGAGATCGGGGACGAGCGCGAAGCTGGCCACCCGGGTCTGCTCTTCGCGCAGCACCGTGTGCTCGCGGACCTTGGCCAGGAACCAGTCCCGGAAAGCCGGCTCGGCCTCGATCACGCCGCCGCCGACGAAATAGACGTCCGGATCGGTGAACCCGGCCGCGATGGTGAAGATCCGGCCGAGGGCCATCGCCTGCTGCTCAAAGATCTTGAGGGCGAGCAGATCGCCCGCCACACCGTAACCCCGGACCAGCTTGGCGGCCTTGCCGAGCGGCTCGACCCTGGCGAGATCATGATCATCGAACTGGGTCAGCCAGTACGGCAGGAGATTCCTCTCGATTCCGGTGAGGGAAGCGACGCTTTCCGCGTCACCAGAGAGCCCGCAGTTGCATACCGGTACCGGCTGGCCCTCGCCGAGCAGCCCGTCGAGCGGGATCTGAATGTGGCCGAACTCGCCCGCCATGCCGGCTGCCCCGCGCACCACCCGGCCGGCCTCGACCACGCCGCCGCCCAGCCCGGTGCCGACGATCGCCGCGACCGAGGAGTGCCGCCATGCCTCGGCGCCGAACCGGACCCGGTGCGCGTAAAGCGCCGCCGCATTGGCGTCATTGAGGTAGGACACGGGCAAGCCGAGCCTCGCCTCCAGGCTGGTGCGGATGTCAAAGCCGCTCCAGCCGGGATGCCCGAAGTTGGTGGCGCCCCCGGCGGACAGGACGCCGTCCGCGCTCGCCGGGCCGGGGGTATCCAGCCCCACGGCGCGCACTGCCGCCCGGTCCGTGCCGGTGACCTTCAGGACGTAATCGAACGAAGCGGCGAGCGCCTCGATGGCCGGGTCCGGGCCTTCCCGCACCCGGCTGGGCATCTCCAGCATCTGATCGACAAGGAACCGGCCGGCCGAGTCAAGCACCGTCGCATTATTGGCCGTGCCGCCGTTGTCCAGACCTACCACGACCCACTGCGCCGGATCCGTCATGCTGTGCCTCCCGCCGTCTCGCCCGCAGGCAGCGTAGCCCGGCCGCGGGCAGCCTGCCACGGCCAGGACCGACGGGCGGCGGGCGGTACTAAGGCGCGGCCTACCTACCAGGCATGCTCCCCGTCGAGGCCGCCATTCGGGTCGGGGTGCCGGCTCCAAGGACGTCCTCGCCGAAGGCGCTGACCAGGCCGGAGCGGACGAGCGGGCCGGCACCGTAACGTTGTCGCTAGCCGTTCACGTGGGAGTGTGTTCATGCGCATGATCGTCACCGGGGCCTCGGAAAGCTTGGACGTCTTGTCGTGGCAGCGTTGCTCGGACGCGTCCCCGCGTCTGAGTTGATCCTGGTCTCCCGTTCACCGGACTCGCTGGAAGACTTCGCCAGGAGGGGCGCTACCATCCGGTACGGCGACTTCGAACGGCCCGACAGCCTGCCCACGGCCTTCGCGGGAGGACAGCGCGCGCTCATCATCAGCACCATTGGTCGCGCGGACTGACTGTGCCGCCGCAGCTGCCGCCGCCCTCACAGGGGACGGCCACGACGGGCGGGTCTACGACATCACCGGCCCCCAGCTGGTTGACGCGGAGTACGGGCGTTACCGGGCGGACTTCTCAGCCGATCCGAACAACGCGGCGTACTTCGAGCTGTTTGCCGGCACCGGTGAAGCGATCCGAGCCGGCTACCTCAACCAAGTCGGGACCGGCGTACAGCATCTCACCAGCCGCTCGCCGGTCTCGCTGCGTGAGGTCTTCGGCCGGGGTTGATCCTCGATTCGTCGAACGTCGAGGCGCTGCCCGATCTCGACACGCTCATTTATGACTCGGTGTGCTGGCCGGGCGCACCGGGCTTTCAGCCAGGCTGTCGCACCCGCCCCAGGTCAGTCCTCGAAGGCCTCGGGTGGCGGGCAGGCGCAGACCAGGTTGCGGTCACCGTAGGCCTGGTCGATGCGGCGGACCGGCGGCCAGTATTTGGCCCGCCGGTCCGCCGGCGCCGTGTTAGCGAGCACCGGGAAGGCCGCCTGCTCGCGCTCGTACGGGTGCTTCCAGTCAGTGGCGAGCAGCATGGCCGCCGTGTGCGGGGCGTTCCGCAGGAGATTGTCCCGGGCGTCGTACTCCCCCGCGGCCACCTGGGCGATCTCCTGCCTGATCGCGATCATGGCGGCGCAGAACCGGTCGAGTTCGGCCAAGTCCTCGCTCTCCGTCGGCTCGATCATCAGGGTGCCGGCCACCGGGAACGACATGGTCGGCGCGTGGAACCCGTAGTCAATGAGACGTTTCGCCACGTCCTCGACGGTGACGCCGGTGTCCCGGGTGATCGGCCGCAGGTCGACGATGCACTCGTGCGCCACCAGCCCGCCGCGGCCGGTGTAGAGCACCGGGTAGTGCGAGGCCAGCCGGGCCGCGATGTAGTTGGCGGACAGGATCGCCACCTGGGTGGCGCGGCCCAGGCCTTCCGCCCCCATCATCCGGATGTACGCCCAGGAGATGGGCAGGATGCCCGCTGATCCGTACGGGGCCGCCGCGATCGGGCCGACACCACCCGGCCCGGCGCCATCCGGCCCGGCGCCACCCGGCGCGGCACCGCCCGGCGCGGCACCGCCCGGCCCGGCACCGCCCGGCGCGGCGGCGCGGAATATTCCGCCCGCACTGGGTAGGAACGCCGCGAGGTGAGCGCGGACCGCGACCGGGCCCACCCCCGGGCCGCCGCCGCCGTGCGGGATGCAGAACGTCTTGTGCAGGTTCAGATGTGACACATCCGCGCCGAAGTGGCCCGGCCGGGCCAGCCCGACCAGGGCGTTGAGGTTGGCCCCATCCACGTACACCTGGCCCCCCGCCCCGTGGACGAGCCCGCACATCTGCGTGATGCTCTCCTCGAAGACCCCGTTGGTCGACGGGTAGGTCGCCATGATGGCGGCCACCCGGCCCTCGTGCACCGCGAGCCTGGCCCGCAGGTCCGTGAGGTCGATCGCGCCGTCGCCGCCGCACTTCACCACCGCCACGCGCAGGCCCGCGAGCACCGCGCTCGCCGCGTTGGTCCCATGTGCCGACTCCGGGATCAGGCACACGTCACGCCCGGCGTCGCCCCGCGAGGCGTTATAGGCCCGGATCGCCAGCAGGCCGGCCAGTTCGCCCTGCGAACCCGCGTTGGGCTGCAGCGACACCGCGTCATACCCGGTGATCTCCGCAAGCCACGCCTCGAGCCCCTCGATCAGCTCGGCGTAGCCGAGGGACTGCGCGGCCGGCGCGAACGGGTGCAGCGCCGCGAACTCCGGCCAGGTCACCGGCTCCATCTCGGCCGCCGCGTTCAGCTTCATCGTGCAGGATCCCAGCGGGATCATGGAACGATCCAGGGCAATGTCGGAGTCGGCGAGGCGGCGCAGGTAGCGCAGCATCGCCGTCTCGCTCCGGTGCTCATGGAACACCGGGTGGCTGAGGAAGCCGGAGGTGCGGGCCAGTCCGGCGGGCAGCGCGCCGCCCGTTTCGGCGAAATCGCCTGGTTCCGCGAGGCCATCTGGCGTCGGCTGACCATCTGACCTCGCGGCGCCAGCGGTCAGCGCCGCGGCGACCTCGGCGAGGTGCTTATCCGTGGTGGTTTCGTCGCACGCCACCTGGATCGTGTCCGCGTCGGCCAGGTACACGTTGAAGCCGGCCTCGCGGGCCCGCTCCGCCGCGTCGGCGGCGCCCCCCGGCAGGCGGACCACGATCGTGTCGAAGAACCCGGCCACGGGGACCTCCAGGCCGGCGGCGCGCAGCGTCGCGGCCAGCCGGGCCGCCTGGCGGTGCACCCTGACGGCGATGGCCGTGAGCCCGTCCGGGCCGTGATAGACCGCGTACATCGCCGCGATGACAGCCAGCAGCACCTGCGCGGTGCAGATGTTGCTGGTCGCCTTTTCCCGGCGGATGTGCTGCTCACGGGCTTGCAGCGTGAGCCGGTAGGCGGGCCGTCCGTCGGCGTCGACCGAGACCCCGACCAGCCGCCCCGGCAGCTGCCGGCGCAGGCCGTCGCGGACCGCGATAAAGGCGGCGTGCGGCCCGCCGAACCCCATCGGGACGCCAAACCGCTGCGTCGTGCCGACCGCGATGTCCGCGCCCATCTCCCCTGGAGGCATGAGCAGCGTCAGCGCCAGCAGGTCGGCGGCGACCGCCGTCACGACGCCCCGGTCGCGGGCCGCGGCGATGACCGGCCGCAGGTCACGGACCGCCCCGCTGGCCCCTGGGTACTGGAGCAGCACGCCGAACAGCTCGCCGTCCGGCTGGGACTCGATGACCCCGGGGGTGACCGGGGCCACCCGCAGCTCGATCCCGAGCGGCTCGGCCCGGGTCGCGAGCACCGCGAGGGTCTGTGGCAGGCAATCTGCGTCGGCCAGGAAGATCCGGCCCTGGCCCGCCGCCCGCTTGGCCAGGGTCATGGCCTCGGCGGCGGCGGTCGCCTCATCCAGCAGGGACGCGCCCGCCACCGGGAGGCCGGTCAGGTCGGCGACCATGGTCTGGAAGTTGAGCAGCGCCTCCAGGCGGCCCTGCGAGATTTCCGGCTGATACGGCGTGTACGCCGTGTACCAGCCGGGGTTCTCCAGCAGGTTGCGGCGGATCACCGCCGGCGTGACGGTGCCGTAGTAGCCGAGGCCGATCATGGACACGGCCACCGTGTTGCGGCTGGCCAGCCTGCGCAGCTCGGCCAGCGCCTCCTCCTCGGTCAGCGCGGGCGGCAACCGCAGGCCACCGGGCTGGCCGGCCGCGGGCTCTCTGAGCCCGGGCGGCAGCGCCGCCGTGGTCAGCTCGTCGAGAGAGGCGTGGCCGGTCACTGTGAGCATGTGCTTCTGCTCGGCCGGGGACGGCCCGATGTGCCGGGCCGCAAAATAGGTCATCGAAGCCTCCAGAGGGAGCCGCCAGGCGCAGCAGCGCGTGGCCGTGGTCCTCCCCCTCTGTCATCGCGCGCTCCGCCACCGGTGGAGCACGAACTGAGACTTCAGAGACGCCTATCCCGTTCGGTCCCTTGTGCCTGAGAGGTTCCGGGGAGGTTGCCCCTTCGGCGCCCCGCGCTGGTTGCGTGAGGTCTCTCCCGAACGATGTTGTCGGCTGCTGGTGAGCTTACCCGAGCGCTGCCCAGGACGGCCGGCGCCCCGCCCGCAGGGCAGCGGCTCAGATCTCGTCCCAGCGGAATGCCCGGATCGCTATGACCGTCAGCACCGCGGTGAAGCCGAGCAGAATACCGATCGCCGGGAGCGCTGACGCCGGCCCCAGACCGCGGGCCAGCACGTTCTGCACCCCGACCACCAGATACCGCAACGGCATCACGTAGGACACCTCCCGGATCCAGTTCGGCGCGAAGTCCAGCGGGATAAACGCCCCACCAAGAAACGCCATCGGCAAGATGATCAGGTTCGCGATCGAGGTGGCGGCCTGCTGCGACTTGGACACCGCCCCCACGAGGAGGCCGATCGACATGAACGCCAGGGTGCCGCAGATCACTACGGGGATCGCCATCCACCAGGACGGGGTGAGCTTCAGCCCGAAGTAGGGCGTGATGGCGACCGCGATGAAGACGAACATCTGCACGATGGCAACCGCCACGCTCATCCCGATGCGGGCCGTCACCACCGACCACGTGCTCACCGGCGCCAAGCGCAGCCTGCGCAGCAGCTTGTCCTTCCGCCAGCCAACGAGAGTGATCGCGGCCCCGAACGCAGCACCGGACGCGATCGCCCAGCCGAGCAGGCCCGGCGCCAGGTACTGGATCGGCTTCAGCGACTTGTCCTCGACCTGCGCCGCGGTCAGCTCGTAGGCCGGCGGCCGTCCAGTGGCCGCCAGGTTGGCCTGCTGCACGATCGAGGAGAAGATCGAGGTCACAATGGCGGACGTGGTCGGGTTGGCCACCGAGTAGTGCACGACGACGCGGGCGCCCTGCTGCTGAACCGCTGCGTCGTCGGTGCCCTTGCGCACGTCGGCCAGCGCGGCAGCCAGATCGCTGGTCCTGGTCACCGTGATGATTTTGCCCAGCTGGCCGGGGCTGGCCGCGCGAGCCTGGTCGACCAGGCTGACCCGGCCGACCTCCAGCACGGTGATGTTCGGCGTGGCCGGGTTCTTGTAGATGGAGCCGAGGAGCACGAGGAACAGGACCGGGATCAAGATGGTGAAGATCAGGGCGATCCGGTCCCTGATGAAGCCCAGGAACATCGCCCGGGACAGGCTACGGAAGGCTTGCGTGTTCACTGGCCACCCCGCCCCGTGTTGCCGGTCATGCCCGGTACTCCCGCCCGGTCAGGTCCAAGAACACGTCTTCCAGGCTGCTCCCCTGCGCCCGCAGGCCCGCCAGCGCCCGCCGGTCGGCCAGCGCGGCGAGGATGATCGCTGGCTCGCTGGTGACAATGGTCAGGGAGGTTCCGTCGTCGGTGACCATGGTCCCGTCAGCGCCGGCGGCCAGCGCACGGGCCTCGTCCAGGCTGATCTGGCCGGACTCAATGCTGATCCGGACCGGCTGATCCAGGTCACGGACCAGGGCCGCGGGTGGGCCGATCTTGAGGATCTTGCCGTGGTCCATGATGGCCACCCGCTCGCAGAGCGTCTCGGCCTCGTCCATGTGGTGCGTGGTGAGCACCACCGTGTGGCCTTCAGCGCTGATGGCCCGCAGCAGGTCCCACAGGTTCCGTCTGGCCTGCGGGTCGAGCGCCCCGGTCGGCTCGTCCAGGAACAGCACGTCAGGCCCGTGCACGAGGGCGCAGGCGATGGACAGCCGCTGCGCCTGGCCGCCGGACAGTTTCTCGGTGCGGGTGGCCGCCTTGTCGGTCAGGCCGACTGTTTCGATCATCTCGTCGGCTCGCCCGGCCGGAACGCCGTAGAGTGCAGCGAATGTGCGCAGCTGCTCACGGACAGTGAGATGCTCGAAGAACGAGGACGCCTGGAGCTGGACGCCCATCCGGGGCAGCAGCGCCGGGTTACGCGGCCACGGCGCCATGTCCAGCACGCTGACCTCGCCGCCGTCCGGCTGGCGCAGGCCCTCGATGATCTCAAGGGTGGTGGTCTTGCCGGCCCCGTTAGGCCCGAGGATGCCGAAGAACTCGCCCCGGCCGACCTCGAAGGTCACCCCGTTGACCGCGCGCAAGTCCCCGTAAGACTTCCGGAGGTCCCGCACCGTGATCGTTGCTGGCACGCCCGAAACCATAACATCACCCAACGGAAACCCCGGCGCGCATCACCCGCGCAGTGCCGTGGTGGGTCAGCCTGTCTTACGCGAGCGGCGCCGGGCCAGCTCGTCAGCGGCACGGCCGGGCCGGGCGATAGCCGCGCCCGCGTCATCCGCATCCTGCTCGGAGTCGTCGGCGCGCTCCGCGGGCAGTTCCGCGAGAGTCCCGTCAACCTCTTGCCAGACGCGGCCGAGCGCGATGCCGAAGACGCCCTGGCCGCCCTGGAGCAGATCCACCACCTCGTCGGCGGAGGTGCATTCGTACACGCTGACCCCGTCGCTCATCAGCGTCACCCGGGCCAGATCGTCCGTCCCCCGGTCGCGCAAGTGATTCACGGCCGCGCGGATCTGCTGCAGCGAGATGCCGGTGTCAAGGAGGCGCTTCACGACCTTGAGAACCAGGATGTCCCGGAAGCCGTACAGCCGCAGGGACCCAGATCCGTGTGCGGCCCGCACGCTGGGCTCGACCAGCCCGGTCCGGGCCCAGTAGTCAAGCTGGCGGTAGGTGATCCCAGCCGCCGCGCAGGCGGTGGGCCCGCGGTAGCCGATTCCCTCAGGCCGCGCGGTGAGATCCTCGCCGAAGAGGAGTCCCTGTTCGTCGGCGCGCTGCATGGACGCGCTGCGAACGCCAGACGTCCCGCTCTCGCCTTTGGTTACCGCCACGCCTGCCTCCGCCCCGGGAACTGACCATCCTGGGTACTCGTTTCGCACGTTAGGCCGACAGTGGTGACTACGTCAACGATCGCACACGGCGCGTCGCCGACGGCTATTCGCCGCGTGACGTCACGCAGCGCGCCCGCTCTGCTGACCCGGGGGACAACCCCCGGACCCCCGGGTAGAGCCCAGCCAGTTGGTCACGTAGCGCGCCCGAAGTCTTCGGGGGTGATCGTGTCGAGGAATTCGCGGAATTTCTCGACTTCGTCTTCCTGCTCGTCCGGGATCGCGACCCCCGCCTCGTCGAGCACCTCGTCGCTGGCGAAGATGGCCGCGCCGGTCCGCAGCGCGAGGGCGATGGAATCCGACGGCCTGGCGCTGACCTCCTTGCCGTTGGAGAAGATGAGATCGGCGAAGAAGATCCCATCCCGGAGCGCGGTGATGTTCACGGTTTTCAGCTGGACGTCCATCGCCTCGAGGACGTCGCGGAAGAGGTCATGGGTGAGTGGCCGCGCCGGGACCATGCCCTGCTGAGCGAAAGCGATAGCGGTGGCTTCCACGGGGCCGATCCATATCGGCAGGTACCTGTCCCCCTGCGTCTCCTTCAGCAGGACGATGGGCTGGTTCGTGGGCATCTCGACCCGGACGCCGACGACCTCCATCTTCCTCACGGCGGCTCCGTCCTCACGCGCGGCCGAGGCAATGCCTCAGTCCTGGACCCTGCTTTAGACGCTTCCTTGTCAACGTACACCCCGCTGCGGGGAGCGCAGCGCTCACGCCCCGGCCCTCCCCACTCCCTGCTCGCCGAAACGAACCTCGGCCCGGCGGCTCTCCGCGCGGCCCGCGTCGGCCCGCTCTGGCTCCGAACGGCCAGTATCCGCGAAGCCGGCCTCGGCGAGGGCGGCCCCGACCAGGGCGGCGTGCAACTGCAAAGACAGGGCCGCGATCTCGCGTGCCATCTGGCTGGCTCGGTCCCTGGATCCCGCGCTGCGCTGCTGCAGCATGGGCGCCACCACCTGCTCGATCAGTGAGGTTTCCCGCTCCGCGGAGGCACGGACAACCCGCAGGTGCCGCGCCTGGACCCCATACCGGCCGAGGGCGACGATCACCCGCGCCGCGTTCAGGGCGTCCGGTCCGTACTGCCGGCCTGACCTGCGAACGAGGCCGTAGTCCTCCAGTTCCGTCAGGTACCGGTCGTCGATGCCGACGGCATCGAGCAATTCCCGCCGGCTCAGCAGCGTGCGGTCAGGCGGCCCGGCCGCCTCGGAAGCCAGTCCCCTGGGTCCCGGGCGCTCCTCGGCGTCGAGCCGGTCCTTGATCACTCTCAGCGGCAGGTACTGATCACGCTGGGCGGTCAGGATGAAGCGGAGCCGCTCGATGTCCCCGGGGCCGAACCGGCGGTAGCCGGACGGTGAGCGGGCTGGCTGGATCAGGCCCTCGGACTCCAGGAAACGAATTTTCGACACGCTGACGTCAGGGAACTCCCCCTGCAGCTGCACGATCACTTCGCCGATGCCGAAGTAGGCCCGGGCGGCCTGAGCGTTCATGCGCCGACCTGCGCGCCTCCGCCACCGCGCTCGGCCTGCGAACGACGGTCGGTGAGGAACACAAGGCGGAATTTGCCCACCTGAACCTCGTCCCCGCCGCTGAGCGCCGCTTCCTCGATCCGTTCCCGGTTGACGTACGTGCCGTTGAGGCTGCCGACGTCGCGGACGGTGAAGCGATCCCCGTGCCGGTAGAACTCGGCGTGCCGGCGGGACACCGTCACGTCATCGAGGAAGATGTCGCTCTCCGGATGACGGCCGGCCGTGGTCAGATCGCTGTCGAGCAGGAACCGGCTGCCCGCGTTGGGCCCGCGCTTGACCACGAGCAAGGCCGTGCCGACCGGCAGCGTCTCCGTGGCCGAGGAGTCGGCGAGGGACTCGTCCACGTACTCGGCCTCACTGAGGTCCGCCCCGCCGAGGGAGATTGTGGACGTGGTCTCACCCGGACGCTCGCTACCCATCCGCGTCAGCATCGTGCCGCAGTGTGAGCAGAAACGGGCACCGTCGGGGTTGGTTTGCCCGCATCGGGTGCAGTAGACGCTCGGCATGTATGGGCCCAGCCTCTCCTCCGCTGGCCAAGGGCTCGGGGCGGGAACCACATCTGAAGGGGTGGCCCGTGGCGTGAACTCGTCTCGTCCTGTCCACGCTACCTGGGCTACCGGGGAGCGGTCTATGCGCCACGCGCGGCGGCCAGCGGAGGTGAACCGGCCGCCCCAGCGCCGGCGCCGCCCCGCGCTACCCGGGGATGGCTCCGCACCTCGGCTGCCCGGGGATTTATCCCGCCACCTCCGCCACATCTGGTCGCACCTCCGATGTGTGCCCGCTACGATGTCCCGGATTCTCTCACGCATCACGATGCTGGTGGGCGGTGCTGCTCAGGTCGGGCCCGAGCGGCACTGGTCAGCTCCCGGCCCGCTCGACCACGGCGGCCCACTCGTCCAAAAGTACCTGGGCCTCGTCGGCGTCCGTTCCCTCCGCCCAGAGATGCGTCACCGCGTCGGCCGGATCGGGCAAGACGAGGACCCAGCCGCCGTCCGGCTCGATGATCCGGACACCGTCGGTGGTGTCGACCTCGCGGTCCCCGGCGGCCTCGACGACCGTCCGCATCACGCTTCCCTTAGCCGCCCACGGCGTGGGCATGGAGCGCTTGAGCAGGTGCGCGGCGGGAATCCGGGCATCGATCTGGCTGAGCGTCAGCCTGGTCCGCGCGACCAGGCCGAGCAACCTGGCGAAGACGGCGATGCCATCCACCGTGCGGCTGAACTCGGGCACGACAAAACCACCCCGGCCGTCGGCGCCGAAGATCACGTCCTCAGCCGTGGTGGCCTCGGTGAGGCCGCGGGGGGAGGTGGGCGTCCAGTCCACCTGGACGCCGTGAAACCGGCATACCTGTTCCGCGACCCTGGTCGTGGTCACCGGGAGCGCGACCCGCCCGATTTGCCGCTCCGCGGCGATCAGGTCGAGCACCACGAGCAGCGCCCGGTCGTCGCTGACCATCGCGCCCCGGTCGTCCACCAGCAGAATCCGCTCGCCGACCTGGTCGAACCGGACACCAAAGTCGGCCCGGGAGGAAGCTACCAGTTCGGACAGACGCTGCATGCCAGCCCGGAGTTGCGCCAGGCTCTGCGTGGGTGACACCTCGTCGAGCCCGTTGTTGACGATCAGTACCTCTGCGCCGATCCGGCCCAGCAGCGAAGGCATCACCAGCGAGGCGGTGCCGCCAGCGCAGTCGACCACGACTTTCAGGCCCGCTTCGCGCACGCCCTTCATGTCCACGGAGCGGACCAGTTCCTGGGCGTAGGCTTCCACGACGCGAGGCGGGTAGCTCAGCTCGGCGATCTCACCCGGGAAGGCGCGCCGGAATTCCTGCCGGGAGACGATCCGCTCCAGCCGGCGGGCGGCGGCCTGGGACAGGTCGGCACCACGCTCGTCGAGGAAGATGATGTCGATGGACTGCGGGTCGCCGGGCGTGGTGCGCAGCGCGATGCCGCCGCCGCAGGTAGACCGGGCGGTCTCGAACCTGGCCACCGGGAGGGGCTGGGCCTCCAGGTCGACGACGTTGATAGCGCTGGCGTTGAGCGCGCTATGCACGGCCCGCTTGAAGGCCCGGGCGGCGCGCGAGACATCGCGCGATGTGGTGACGACCGCCCCTTTCTTCAGGGTGGTGGCGTACGCGCTGGCCAGCCGGACGCAGAGTTCCGGGGTGATCTCGACGTTGACCAGGCCGGACACACCGCGCGGCCCGAACAGGGTGCGCTGGCCTCGGGACTCCCAGATGACGCTGTTGTTCACCACCGCGCCGGCTTCGATGGTCTTGAACGGGTAGACCTTCACCCCGGCGGAGAGGTAAGCCTCGGCCTCGATCACGCACTCGTCCCCGACGACGGCGGACTCCTCGATCCGGGCCGAGCTCATCACGTCGGTGTTCTTGCCGATCACGCACCCGCGCAGGGTGACACCCTGGCCGATGTACACGTTGTTGTGGACCACGGCGCGGTGCAGGAACGCGCCCTCCTTGATCACCACGTTGTTGCCGACGACAGTGAACTCGCGCAGTTGCGCGCCCGCCTCGACCTTGGCGTAGTCACCGATGCAGAGCGGTCCGGACAGCAGCGCCTCGGGATCCACCTCCGCACCCTCGGCTACCCACACGCCGGGTGACACCTCGAAGCCGTCGATTTCCGTGGCCACCCGGCCCGACAGCACGTCCGCCTGGGCCTTGAGGTAACTTTCATGCGTCCCGACGTCCTCCCAGTAGCCGTCGGCCACCCAGCCGAAGACCGGTGCCCCGGACTCGAGCAGCTGGGGGAAGACGTCACCGGACCAGTCCACCGACTCCCCGGCCGGCACCTTCGCGAGCACCTCGGGTTCCATGACGTAGATGCCGGTGTTGACCGTGTCCGAGAACACCTGGCCCCAGGTGGGTTTCTCAAGGAAGCGCTGGATCCGGCCGTCGTCACCAGCGATGACGATCCCGAACTCCAAAGGGTTCGGCACCCGGGTGAGGGCCACCGTGACAAGCGCGCCGTTCTCCTTGTGGGCCTGCACGAGAGCGGAAAGGTCGATATCAGTCAGCGCGTCTCCCGATATCACCAGGAAAGGCGAATCGCGCAAGGCGTCTTCCGCATTTTTAACGCTGCCCGCGGTCCCCAGCGGCGTCTCTTCCGTGGCGTATTGCAGGCTCATGCCCACGTCCTCGCCATCGCCGAAGTAGTTGCGCACCAGTGAGGCCAGGAACTGGACCGTGACCACTGTCTCCGCGAATCCGTGCCGCTTGAGCAGCCGCAGGACGTGCTCCATGATTGGCCGGTTGGCCACGGGGAGCAGCGGCTTGGGCTGGTTGGCGGTCATCGGGCGCAGCCGGGTACCCTCCCCGCCCGCCATAACCACGGCCTTCACCGGTGATGACTCTCCCTTCGCGCGCTCATCGTTGCGTTGTTCCCATCATCGCGGGCCGGCCAGCCGCGGACTATCGCCGGGTTGGCCAGTGCCGTCGGCCGGATCCGCTATTGTCTCGGCCCGCAGCCGTGAGACCAGGCTCCGTGCTTGGGCCAGGTAAAGGCCCGCGGCCCACCAGTAGAGGGCTGTGCCCCAGATCGCGAAGGCCCATCCGATGATCCTGGCGATCTCGGCCGGTGTCCCCGTGTGGGCCCCGAGGAAGAGCAGCGGGAACGCGTACAGCAGGCAGGCCGTTGCGGCCTTGCCGAGGAAGCTCACCTGGAGCGGCGGGTAGCCGTAGCGGCGCAGCACGAGCAGCGCCACCCCCAGCACCAGCTCACGGGCGACCAGCAGCCCCACCAGCCACCAGGGGATGATGGTGCGCACCGCGAGGGCGACGATGGTGGCGGCGATGTAGAGCCGGTCGGCGGCTGGGTCGAGCAGCTGGCCGAGGCGGCTCTGCTGGTTCCAGGCCCGGGCTATCTTGCCGTCCAGCCAGTCCGAGAATCCCGCCGCAATGAGCAGGCCGACCGCCCAGCCGTCCGCCTTGGGCCCGAGTACCAGCCACAGGAAAACGGGTACCCCGAGCAGACGGGCCATGCTGATTCCGTTGGGGACGGTCCAGATCCGGGCCTGGCCAAGCGGTTCGTCTGGAGGCGCGATGGCACTGGCCTGCGGCGGCGGGCGCGCTGCCGCAGCTTCCGCCCGGGCCGCCTCACCCGCGGCGCCCTGGCCCGTGCTGCCTCGGTCCACGGTGCGGCCCCCTTGGTCGTGGTAGACGCCCCGCCGACGACCCTACCCGCCTCTGCAGGCCCGGGGCCCACGCCGGGCCGCCGGGATATCCGCCGCGGCGAATGCAGGAAGAATGCACATCCCCGCACTGTTTACTATTGAAGTGAAGGAGCCGGAAATAACAAAAAACCGGTGGATTATAACACGGGAGAGGCTAATTGTCGAACGGAGAAATGGCCCAGGAGCAGGAGTACGTTTCCATGCTCTACGGCCGGCTCGACAGCATCCGGGAGCGAGCCTCGACCCGGCTGGCCAGGGTGATGAGGGAAACCGGCGGGACCCATCAGGCCCGGTCCGAGCGCGACGCGCTGACTGGCATGTATTACCGCCAGATCGCCCAGTTCGATGCGGCGGAGAACGGACTGTGCTTCGGGCGGCTCGATTTCGAGGGTGGCGAGGCACATCACATCGGGCGGATCGGCCTCCGAGACGAATCCGCTGACTACGAGCCGCTGCTGATGGACTGGCGCGCTCCGGCCGCGCGTCCGTTCTATCTCGCCACGGCGGCGTCGCCGGACGGCGTGCGGCGCCGCCGGTATATCAAGACCAGGCAGCGGACCGTGATCAGCCTGGATGACGAGGTGCTCGACCTGGCCACCGCTGACCCCGGCCAGAACCAGGGGCTGACCGGTGAGGCCGCGCTGCTCGCGGCGGTCACGGCCGGCCGCACCGGCCGGATGAGCGACATCGTCGAGACGATCCAGGCCGAGCAGGACGCGATCATCCGGTCCAGCCTCAGCGGCGTGCTGGTCGTGCAAGGCGGCCCGGGCACCGGCAAGACCGCGGTCGCGCTGCACCGCGCGGCCTTCCTCCTGTATACGCACCGGGAACAGCTGTCCAAGCGCGGCGTTCTGGTGGTCGGCCCGAACTCCACGTTTCTGCGCTACATCGGGCAGGTGCTGCCCTCGCTGGGCGAGACCGGCGTGCTGATGTCCACCATCGGCGACCTCTTCCCCGGGATCAGCGCGCGCCGGGCGGACCTTCCAGCGGCGGCCGAGGTCAAGGGCAGGCTCGCGATGGCCGGCGTGATCGCCGCCGCTGTAGCGGACCGCCAGGCGGTGCCGTCCGCCCCGCTCGAGGTCGTGGTGGACCGGGAGACGGTGCGGCTGGACCGGCGGACCTGCGCGGCGGCCCGGACCAGGGCCCGGCGATCCCGCCGGCCACACAATGCCGCCCGGCCTATTTTCGTCCGGGAAATCATCGACGCGCTCACCCAGCAGCTGGCCACCCGGCTCGGCGCGAACGTGCTCGGCGAGGAAAACCTGCTCGGTGCCGAGGAGATCGGGGACCTGCGCCGGGAAGTGGCCACGGACCCGGGGGTCCGGGCGATGCTGGCGAAGCTCTGGCCGGTGCTGACCCCACAGCGGCTGCTCGATGACTTGTTCTCCTCCGACGAGCGGCTGGCCTCCGCGGCGCCGGGACTGAGTGCCGTGGAACGGGATCTGCTGCGCCGCGACCCCGGCGGCGAGTGGACTCCCGCCGACGTGCCCCTGCTTGACGAGGCGGCCGAGTTGCTGGGCGAGGACGACCGCGCGGAGCGCGCGGCCCGGGAGCGGGATCGGCAGGCCCGCGTCGCGTACGCGCAGGGAGTGCTGGACATCCTCGCCCGGGACGTGACCGACGACCCCGATCCGGAGATCCTGACCGGCTACGACATGATCGACGCGACCAGGCTGGCGGAGCGGAACTACGACGAGGCCGCGCTGACCGCTGCGGAACGCGCGGCGGCCGACCGGACGTGGGCGTTCGGGCATGTCATCGTGGACGAAGCGCAGGAGCTCTCGGAGATGGCCTGGCGAATGCTGATGCGCCGCTGCCCGGCCCGGTCGATGACCCTGGTCGGGGACGTGGCCCAGACGGGCGACCTGGCGGGCACGTCGTCGTGGCAGCGGGTTCTTGGGCCGACCATGGACGACCGGTGGCGGCTGGAGCGGCTGACCATCAACTACCGGGCGCCGGCCGAGATCATGGCGATCGCCGCCGACGTGCTGGCCGTGATCAACCCGGAGCTGGAACCTCCGCGCTCGGTCCGCCAGACCGGCATCCAGCCGTGGCATGAGGAAGTGCCGCCGGCCGAGCTGCCCGGCCGCCTGGCGGCCGTGGTGGCCAAGGAGGCGGCCGGGATGAGCGACGGGCGGCTGGCCGTGATCGTGCCCGCGAGCCGCCTGGGTGAGCTGAGCCAGGCCGTCCAGGAAGTACTGCCGGGCGCGGCCGTCGGCGAGGATCCTGAGCTCACCAGCCCGGTCGTGGTGCTCAGCGTCGCCCAGGCCAAAGGGCTCGAGTTCGACACAGTGCTGGTCGCCGACCCGCAGCGGATCCTAGACGACTCACCCCGCGGCGGCGGCGACCTCTACGTGGCGCTGACGCGCGCCACGCAGCGCCTGGGCGTGGTGCACTGCGGCGAGCTGCCGTCCGTTCTGGCCCGCCTGCGTCCCCGTGAAACGGATACAGAGCGCATAGATGGCCAAAACGGAAACGGAAACGGTACCCCATAGTCCCGTCGAATCGTGGCGATGCCGAATGGGCGGGCCCCGAGGGGGTAGTGGGGAACGAATCTGACGGATACACGAGGAGTGGAGGAGAGACGCGATGCTGACCCTTACCGACAGCGCCGTCACGGCGATCCGAACCCTGACCTCTCAGCCGGAACTGCCGGTGGACACCGGCCTGCGCATCATGGCGGAGGATGCCGCCGCGCCGTTGTTCCAGGTGGCACTGGCCGAAACCCCGATCGCTGGTGACCAGGTGATCGAGGCTGACGGCGCCCGCGTGTTCCTGGAGGCCAACGCGGCGGCCGCGCTCGACGACAAGGCGCTCGATGCGCAGGTCGACGACGAAGGAACCGTCGCTTTCACGGTGGCCCAGCAGACGCCCTGACCCTGCGCCCGATGCTGGGAGGCGAAGTAACCCTCCCGGCATCGGGTGTGATCAGGCCTTACGCCCAATCGCGGCGTAGGCCCCCACATCCGAGACGGCCGGGCGGGGCTCAGGCTCGTTCTCGGCGCGCCACTCAGTCATTGGCTCGATCCCAGGCGGCACCAGCTCCAGCCCGGTGAAGAACCGGGCGAACTCATCCCGGGTGCGGTACTGGAACGGTATCCCGGCCCGGCCGTAGGCCGCGGCGGTGCCCGACGAGCCAGGCTGCTCATAGAAGTCGGTGGTGGGCTGCTGAAGGACGAGATAGCTGCCGGCCGACAGGGCCGCGAGGAGTTTGGCGATGAGCCCCCACGGGTCGTCCCGGTCCGCGATGAAGTGGAGGATCCCGATCAGCATCAGCGCCACCGGCTGGGACAGGTCCAGGGTTTGCTGGAGGCGCGGGTCGCCGAGGATCTTGTCCGGGTCCCGCAGGTCCGCCTCGATGTAGGCGGTCGCGCCCTCTTCGGTGCCGACCAGGAGAGCACGGGCGTGCGCCAGCACGATGGGGTCGTTGTCTACGTAGACGACCCGCGACTCAGAGGCGATCTGCTGGGCGACTTCATGGACGTTCGGGCTGGTCGGCAGGCCGGTGCCAATATCCAGGAACTGCCGGACGCCCAGCTCGCGGGCCAGGACGGCGACCATCCGGCGCATCAGCGCACGGTTTTCCCGCATCGCGGTGGCCAGATGCGGGTTGGCGGCCATGGCCGCCCGGGCCGCAGCCCGGTCGGCGGCGAAATTGTCCTTGCCGCCGAGGAGGTAGTCATAGATCCGGGCCGGATGCGCCACGCTGATATCGATGTCCACTGGTTCCGCCCGGCTGGGCGGGATGCCGGGGAACCACGAGTCCTGCATGGCGTCTCCTGCCATTCGCCCTGATTGCCGGTCAGAAAGCGAGCCTATCCGTCCAGCGGGCCAGATGCCCCATTTCGTCCATTGCGCGCCGCCTTACGGGGCCGACCACAGGGTCGCGATGCCCTGCCCCACGCCGATGCACATGGTGGCGGCGGCCCGGACGGCGCCGCGCCTCCGGAACTCGTGCAGCAGGGTAGTGGTGATCCTCGCGCCGGAACAGCCGAGCGGGTGCCCGATCGCGATGGCACCCCCGTTGACGTTCACCAGGTCAGGATCGAGTTTGAGCTCGTCCGATACCGCCACCGCCTGCGCCGCGAACGCCTCGTTGACCTCGATGAGGTCGAGGCTGTCCAGCGGCCAGCCGGTACGGGCGAGCACCTTGCCCATCGCGGGTACCGGGCCGATACCCATAAAGTCAGGATGCACCCCGGCCGCGGCGGTGCCGGCGTACCTCGCCAGCGGCGCCGCGTCCGTTGCGGAAAGAATCTTTTCCGAAACGAGCAGCAGCCCAGCCGCTCCGTCGTTCAGTGGCGAGGAGTTTCCGCCGGTCACCGTCCCCCCGGCCCGGAACGCCGGCCGCTTGGCGGCCAGGTCGGCCAGGGTCAGTTCGGGCCGGATTCCCTCGTCCTGGCTGATCTCACCGCCCGGGGTGGCGACCGGAACGATCTCGTCCGTGAACTGCCCGGAAGCCCGGGCGGCAGCCGCGCGCTGATGGCTGCGCAGCGCGAACTCATCCTGGCGCTCGCGGCTGATGCCATAGCGGTCGGCCACGTTCTCCGCCGTTTCGCCCAGGGTGATCGGCGGGTACAGCTCCTGCATCCGAGGGCTCACGAGCCGCCAGCCGAGCCTGGTGTCGGCGACCCCCGCCTCGCGGGGGAACGGGTCCGCCGCGCGGGGCAGCACGAACGGTGCCCGGGTCATCGACTCCACGCCGCCGGCCAGCATGATGTCCGCCTCGCCGCACGCGATGGCCCGCGCGGCGCTGGCGATCGCCTCAAGCCCGGATCCGCAGAGCCGGTTCACGGTCGCGCCCGGGACCTCCACCGGCAGGCCGGCCAGCAGCACGCCCATCCGGGCCACGTTCCTGTTGTCCTCGCCGGCCTGATTGGCGGCCCCCCAGTACACGTCGTCGATCCGGGCCGGGTCCAGCCACGGGCTCCGGGCGAGCAGCGCGCTGAGCACGTCAGCCGTGAGATGGTCGGGCCGGGCGGCCGACAAGGCCCCCTTGATCTTCCCCACCGGTGTCCGGCACGCGTCCACCGCGAAAACCGCCGTCATGTCCACCTCCACGCCGAACGTCCTGCCTGCGACGAGATTACCCGCCGCCACCCGGCCGACCCGACCCGATGACGTTCCTGCTGAGTCGCCTCCCGTCATTGCAGGAATGTGGTTTGCATGGCGGGTGCGGCGTGGATGCAAACCAGCCGGGCCTGTCCTGGGCCGAGGTTGGTGAAGCCATGCGGGATGCCGGGAGGCCCGATGACGATGTCGCCAGGGCCGCCTTCGATGGTCTCGTCGCCGACCCGGACGAGGACGTGGCCCTCGAGGATCACGAAGGTTTCGTCGTAGGGGTGCTGGTGCAACTTGGGTCCCTGGCCGGGCTGGTTGTGCACGAGGAAGAACGACACTGACGATGCGCCGTGCGTGCCGCCCTCGAAGGTACGGGAGATTTCATTGCCGGGCAGTTTCTCAGCGTTGACGTGGTACATGGGGCGCCTCGCCTTTCTGTGAGCGGAGCCCTTCTGTGAGCGGAGCCCTTCTGTGAGCGGATCTGCTGGCCAGCGACGCGGCGGCGGGTCTGCACCCTGAGGCCAACCTCGGCTCAAGCGTCACGCCCGGTGACACTCTGGCTGCCTGCTGCCTGCTGCCTGCTGGCCGTTCGGGCGTGACCACCGGCAGGCAGGTCCGAGGCCGCCTGCCCATTGTCGGTTAGGCGGGCTGGGTGTCGGGGCGGCTGGTGTAGGCCCGGCCGGCTGGCGTAATCCAGGTGAATTCGCCGGGCCGGGTCTGTGTGAGCCGCCATCGGGGGTGCTGTTTGAGCTGGTGGTGGCGCCGGCAGCCGCCGCCGAGGTTGCAGCGGCAGGTCCGCCCGCCGTCGTCCCAGGGCTGGGTGTGGTCCAGGTCGGCGCGCCAGGCGGGCTGGCGGCAGGGCGGGAACCGGCAGGTCACATCCCGGGCGGTGATGTCGTCGCGGAGCCGGGGCGGGGGCCGGTAGGCCCGCGACTCGCCCTGGTGGGCGCACCCGCCGGCCGCCTCGTCGGCCCCGGCCTGCGCCAGCGCCCGGGCCAGCGCCTTGGCCGCGGCCCGGAACGCGGCGGCGGCGATCCCGCTCACCGGCTCTGGCCTGCGGGGCTGGCCTGGTTCGCCGGACCCGGCGGACCTGCCGGGCGGCCCCGGCCCGCCCGGCGCCTGCTGGCCGGCGGTGATGGTGTCCTGGCTGATGATCACGGTGACCCGGCCGACCAATCCCGCCCCCGGCAACCCGCCATCCCTGACTTGACCAGGGCCATCCCTGACCAGGCCAGGGCCATCCCTGACCAGGCCAGGGCCATCCCTGGCGTGACCGGGGTCATCCCTGGCGGGGCCGGGGCCGTCGCGGGCGCGTCGGCGCCGGATCCGGGTGACCGCGATGGCCTGCCCGGCGGCGTTGGTGACGATGATCCGCCACTGGGTGGCTGGGTCGGCCGCGGCGGCCTGGGCGAGCTGGCAGGCCTGGATCGCGGTGATCGGGCCGATCCGGCCCAGCGCCCCCGGCCCGGCGGACAACCCGGCCAGCACCGCCCAGGGCAAGGTCACATCCAGCAGCCCCGGCACCGGCCGCCAGTTCCCGGGCGGCCCACTCCCCGGCTGAACGCCGGGCCGGCCGGCCAGGCCAGGCGGAATCCCGCCCAGCGGCGGCCACTGCGGAACGGGCCCCGTCCCGCCCAGGTCACCCCCGTCGTCCTCGCCCGCCCCATTGTCGCCCGCCCCATTGTCGCCGGCCCCGTTCTCACCGGCCCAGCCATCACCGTCCCGCCCGCCGTCGCCGGGGGCGTCATCGTCGAGGCCGTCGTCGTCCGGGGCGTCCTCATCGCGGGGGCCGGGGCGGCCGTCCCACGGGCCGCCATCACCCGGTCCGGGCGGATCGTCCCAGGGGCTGCCGTCACCCCGGCCGGGCATGCTGGCTGGCGGGCGGCCCGGGCTGTCCGCACCATCGCCGTCCGGTCCGGCGGGCCCGCCGGGCCCACCGCCGCCCGGTTCCCCATCGCCGGGGTCGGGTGGGGGGTCATCGGGTGGGGGCTGGCCGGGTGGGGCACCGTCGGCGGGCGGGATATACGGCAAGGTGCCCAGCAGCAAGCCAAGCATCACCTGGGCCCGGTTCAGGTCCAGGCCGCGGGCCTGCCCGGCGGACTTCATCGCCCGGGCCAGCGCGGTGATCCGCGCCATCGCCGCCGCCGCCTCCACCGCCGGCAGCTTCGACCCGGTCAGCACGGCGGTGCCGTCATCCTCACCGAACAAGCTGACCCTGGCCAGCCGCTCACCCCGCCGCCGCCGCGCCTCGGCACCCTCGGGGTCGGCGGCGATCACCGCCCGGCGCAGCCTAGCCCGCAACTCCCCCGGCACCAGCCCACCCGCCCGCGGCAGAATCGTCGCCTCCACCGCCCGCGCCGCGTCCTCACCCAGCACCGACGTCGCCTCGGCAATCAGTTTCGCCCGGTACAGGTCGATGCGTCCCGCGGCCAGCGCCTGCCCGGTCGCCCGCAGCCGCCACCGCACGCTCACCCCCAGATCCGCCCAGCTACCCGCGCTGTAATCCGACAGCGTCAGCGCCAGCGACACCTGGCTGACCGCGTCCTGGCACACCCGCCCCGGGCGCCCATCGCCGGCCACACCGATCTTCGGATCAGCAGCGGCCGCGCACGCGGCGATCTGCGCCACCGCGGTCAATTCGGCCGCCTGCGCCCAGGACGCCAGCCGCCGCGCCGCCACCGCCAAGCCAACCAGCGCATTCTCATCCAGCACCCCCGCCGCCCCGGCGGCCACCCCCAGCCACCCCGCCTGCGCCGGACCCGGGACCATCTGCTCCGCGCCTAACGCCGCCAGCTGATGAACCGGCAACGGCCGCACCCCCCGCGCCTCCGCCGCCACCTCCGCAGCCAGCACCGCCTCCTGATCCTCGTCCGCCCCGGCCGCGGCCAGCGCCTCCAGCAGCGCCTGCCAATCCAGCCCCCGCGGCAACGCCGCGTCCCCCCATCCCCGGTCCGCAGCCAGCCCGCCACCAGCCGGGCCGCCCACGACCAGGCCATCACCCGCAGGCACCGGCCCGGCCTCAGCACTGCCCGCCAGCCAGCCGAACCCCGGCCGGCCAGAACCACCCGGCGCCGGCTCCTCACCGTCCGGGCCGTCTTCGGGAACCGCGCTGAGCACCGGGTCACCTCCTCCCGAGGGCAGTGCTGTGCTGATCTGCCTGCATCCACCGTAGCGACCGGTACCGACAAAACGACTGCCTCCAGAGCACCTTGCTAGAAGATCTCGAAAAAAATTTCTACCACTCTGGGCAGCCCGCTCTCGCCGGGCGCCATCTATCGTGTTGGCCAGCCCAGCACCGGCCAGGGGTCAGACGGCGATCGTCATACCCCATGACCGCGCCCCGCCTGGGCAACCGAGTGGGCAGGGCGCTGTGATCGCGAGGCTCACTCGCGGCGCGGTGAACAGCACGACGGCCCGGCAGGTGACACGGCAGTAAGGACCACACACCGGCCCTGGATATGCGGGCCGCTACTTGCTCGTAGTATACGACGATCGTATACTTGCGTAGGTGAGCGTCTCTCTAACCTTCCTCGGCCTGCTGGAACGCCAGCCCAGCTACGGGTACGACCTCAAGCGGGCCTATGACACCTACTTCGCCAGGGGCAAGCCGCTGTCGTTCGGACAGGTGTACACGACCCTGTCCCGGCTGGCCCGCGACGGCAAGGCGGTCGCCGGGCCGCCCGAGCACGGCGACGGCCCGGATCGCAAGCGCTACTCCATCACCGACACCGGGACGGCTGAGGTCGACAGGTGGCTGACCACACCGGCCGAGCCTGAGCCGCACCTGCAGCCGGCGCTGTTCGCCAAGGTGACGCTGGCCCTCATGCTCGGCCGCCCCGCCGACAGCTACCTGGACGCGCAGCGCCTCGCGCACCTCAAGCGGATGCACGAGCTGACCCAGCTCAAGGGCGCCGGGTCCCTGGTGGACACGATGCTGGCCGACTACGGCCTGTTCCACCTCGAGGCCGACCTGCGCTGGATCGACCTCACCGCCGCCCGGCTCAACGACCTAAGGGAAATGGTGCGAGACCTATGACTATCCCCGCTGTGCACCTCGAGGCCCGCGACGTCGCCAAGTCGTTCGGGCAGACCCCGGCGTTGCGCGGGGCCAGCCTGGCGGTGGCCCAGGGCGAGATCGTGGCCGTTATGGGCCCGAGCGGTTCCGGTAAATCCACCCTGCTGCACTGCCTGGCCGGAATCTTCCCGCCGGACTCCGGCGAGGTATGGTTCGATGGCCGCCGTCTGGACACCCTCCCTGATTCCGGGCGGACCCGGCTTCGCCGGACCGCGTTCGGGTTCGTGTTCCAGTTCGGGAACCTGGTGCCGGAACTGACCGCCGCGGACAACGTGGCGCTGCCGCTGGTGCTCAAGCGGGCCAGCCGCAAGGAGGCATACCGTCAGGCCGCCCGGTGGCTGGACAGGCTTGGCCTGGGCGCCAAGGGCGCCCGTCGCACCGGGGAGCTGTCCGGCGGCGAGGCACAGCGGGTGGCGGTCGCGCGGGCGCTGGCGCTCGGGCCGCGGGTGCTGTTCGCCGACGAGCCGACCGGATCGCTGGACTCGCTGACCGGGGAGAAGGTGATGAACCTGCTCACCGGCCTGGCCCGGGAGCACGGCATCACCGTGGTGGTGGTCACCCATGACGTCAGGGTCGCCGCCTACGCCGACCGCCAGGTCCTGGTTCGCGACGGCGTGGTGACCGCGGACGTGGGGACGGTGCCGGCGTGATCCGGCTGGGCCTGCAGCTGGTGCTGGCCAGCGGCCGGGAGGCACTGACCCGGCTGCTGGTGATCACGGTAGCGGTGGCCGCTGGCGTGGCGCTGCTGCTCGTGGTGCTCGCCGAGTTCCACGCCTTCCAGGCCGGCGACAGCCGGCCGTGCTGGGAGTGCACGCAGGCTCCCGCGCTCGCCCGCCCCCTGCCCGGCCACGGCCTGGCGGCGAACTACAGCGTGGACTTCTACCAGGGGCAGACGATCGAGCGGCTCGACGTGGCCGCCCTCGGGCCGGGTGCGCCGGTACCGCCGGGCATCTCCCGGCTTCCCGGGCCCGGCGAGTATTATGCCTCGCCGGCCCTGGCGCACCTGCTGGACACGGTCCCGGCCGGCCAGCTCGGCGGCCGGTTCCCCGGCACGCTGGCCGGCACGATCGGCGACGCGGCGCTGACCGGACCGGACGAGCTGGCGATCTACGTCGGATATGAGCCCTCCGCGCTAGCGAAGGTGCCCGGCACCCGGTGGGTGACCGCGATCGGCACCGCGCCCGGCCCGGAGGTGTTCACCTCGTTCTTCCGGTACGCGTTCGCGACCGGGGTGCTCGGTGTGCTGTTCCCGGTACTGATCCTGATCAGCACCGCCACCCGGCTGGCTGCGGCCCGCCGCGAGGAGCGGTTCGCCGCGCTGCGGCTGGTCGGCGCCACCTCCGGCGACATCAGCGTGATCGCCTCGGTGGACTCGGTGGCCAGCGCCCTGCTCGGCGCGGTGGCCGGTGCTGGGCTGTTCCTGGCGATCCGGCCCGCGCTGGCCGCCGCCGCGCTGACCGGGACCCGGTACTTCGCCGGCACGGTCACCCCCACCATCTGGGGATACCTGGGACTGCTAGTCGCGGTGCCGCTGGCGTCGGCGATCGCGTCGCTGCTGGCGCTGCGCCGAGTGCGGATCTCCCCGCTCGGCGTGACCAGGCGCGCGACCCCGCCGCCGTCGTCGGCCTGGCGGCTGGCCCCGCTGGCGGCCGGCATCGCGCTGTTCATCGCCGGCGCGCTGGCCACCAGCGGCAAAGGCATCGGCGTCGCGATGTACCCCGGCTTGCTCGTGACGATGATCGGCCTGGTGACCGGCGGGCCGTGGCTGACCGCGGCGCTGGCGCGGCTGTGCGCGCGGGTGCTGAACGGAGCGTCGCCACTGCTAGCCACCCGGCGGCTGGCCGACAACCCCAAGACCGCGTTCCGCGCGGTGCGCGGCCTGGTGCTCGCGGTGTTCCTGGGCACGATCGTCGGCGTCCTGGTGCCGACACTGGAGTCGCTCACCGCCACACCCGACTCCGGTGCGCTGTCCGGCGTGCTGCTCGACACGTTCTCCGGCATGAACGCCAGCGCCAGCGCCGGCCTGGCGCCCCGGGCCGCGGCGACCCTCACCGAAGGGCTGCGGGCGATCCCCGGAACCACGGTGTATCCGCTGTACTCGCTACCGGGGGCGGCGAACCCGGACTATCAGGGACAGTACATCGGCGTGGTGAGCTGCTCCGTTGTGCGGCAGCTCGCCGTGTTCGGGCAGTGCGCGCCCGGCCTGGCGGCGGTGCAGGTCTCCGACGGGGACACGGTCTACGGGAGCAATCCGCGCAACAGCACGAAGCCGTTCGTCAGCCACGCCAGCCCCGCCTACACCAAGTCGTTGAGCGCGCTTCCGCTGCAGGCGGTGCTGGTCCAGGTGAATAACACCGCCACACTGGAGCGAGCCCGCACCTACCTGGCCACGCACGCCCCGCCGCAGGTACCACCCGGCCCGGGCGCGGCACCCACTCCGCCGCGGACCTTCGGCGAGACGATCGCCATAAGGTCCCGGCGGGCCGCGGTGGCGCAGAAACTGTTCGACTACGCGATCACCATGACCGTCCTGGTGGCCGGCTGCAGCCTGGCGGTGTCAACCGGCGGCGGCCTGGTGGACCGCAAGCGCCCGTTCACCCTGCTGCGAGTCGGCGGGACGCCGCTGAGCACGCTGTCCAGCGTCGTGCTGCTGGAGGCGATCATCCCGCTGGCCACCGCCGTGGTGGCCGCCGCTGGCATCGCCTACGGCATGTCCGCCACAGCGGTCGTCCGGCTAGCACCCTCCGGCACGCCGGTCCCGGCGCTGACCGGCATCTACTACGCCACGCTAGGCACCGGCCTGGCAGTAGCGCTCGCGGTGATCGCCGCGACGCTGCCGCTGCTCGCCCGCATCACCTCCCCCGCCAGCGTCCGCTTCGAGTAGCCAGCCAGCTGAGCTAAGACATCCTGCCGTCGGCACGGGTGATCGTGCCCGCCATGACTGTCAGGCCCGTACCGCAGCGCGGTCAACCGGCCCTCCGGCCGCATACGGAACTCAATGTGAGGTACGAATGAGGAATCTTCGCAAGCTGATGCCCGTAACCGCAGTGATGATGGCCGCCGGGATCGCAGCCGCCCTCGTGTCCGGGCCTGGGGGTGTCAGCGCGCGGCTGACGGCAGCCATCGCGCCGGAGCCGGCCGACCACGCCGCCACGGCGTACGCCGCCACTGCGACGGTGCGGCCGGTCATTGCCTGTGACCAGCTCGCGAGCAGCAGCTACGACTTCGGCAACGTCCCTGATGCCCGACGATCGTCGCGACCGCCGCTACGGCCACCAGCGGCGGCGACTCGTTCTGCGACGTGACCGGGTACATCGCGCCCCAGGAAGCGATCGAGCTCAGCCTTCCCGTCAGCACCTACACCGGCCGGTACGTCCAGGAAGGCTGCGGGGGATTCTGCGGGACCAGGCTGTCCGGCTCCGACGCATCGGCCGCGGGCTGCCTGGATGCGGCCGGCTTGAACCAGGCCGGGCAGGCCTTAGGCCACGACAATCAGGGCCACGTCCAGGGCGGCGAATACGACGCCCTGTGGGCCAAGGACGACCCGGCGCTGCGGTGAGCTTCGGTTACAGCTCCGAGCACGCCATGGCGCAAGCGGCCAAGGCCATCATCACCGCCTACTACGGCAAGCCTCCCGCCTACTCCTATTTCGAGGGCTGCTCCGACGGCGGCCACGAGGCACTGGCCGACACCCCCTCGTGCCTGACACCCGCGCAGGTCGCCGTGGTGCGGAAGTACTACCTCGGCCCCAGCGACGGGCACGGGCACTACCTCTACCCCGGCGGCGAACCCTACGGCTCCGAGCTCGGCTGGGCGGACAGGCTGATCGACCCCGCCGCCGACACCCAATGGCCGCGCGACACCCAGGCCTACCAAGTCGGCATCAACTACCTGAAGTACGCCGCCTACTGGCACAACCCCCCATCGTCTTTCCAGCTCACCAACTTCCGCTTGACCGTGGCCGCCTACGACAAGCTGCTGCCGCTGGCAGGCATCTACGACGGGACCGACCCGGACCTATCCGCCTTCCATGGCAGGCGGGAAGCGGGGAGACTTCCTGATCTGCCCAGCCTTGCCAGATGATGAGCCAGCCAGGCCTTCACCCGCTTGTACATGATCCCGAACCAGTATCACTGCACCACCGGCGGCTCCCCGCGGATGAAGCGGCCATTACCGTGCACCCCCTCAATCCGCTGACGCCGCCAGGCGGGACCCGCGGCCTCAACACCCGGTACCACTGGGTCGGCCAGTTCCGGCCCGGCGACGAACTATGGTGCAGTCCTCAGGGCATGGACCTGACCTGCACCCGCAACACCCGCAGATCAACTACTGGGCCGGCACGGGCACCCACGGCAGCCGAACCCGCACCACCGGCTCACCATGACAGCCCTCTCCGCCCTCCGGTACCCGGCTTGCCTCAGTCATGATGCCAACGACCGGATTCGCCCGCAGAATCACCATGGCAGTGGCCGCTGTGCGCCTGACAGCCAGAGTCGCCTCAGCCGCAACGGGTCTTAACGGTAAGCGTGCCGTCCTGCCGCGCTGCGAACCCGTAGAACTCCGGCATCACCTCACACACGTTCGCGCCGGAACCCACGACGAACACGCGCGCAGCAGGCCGCGCGCCGGGCGCACGATCATCGCTGAGCTGCCGGGCCAGCGGCAGCGGGTGGCCAGGTGCGGTCGTCCCAGGCGGCACGGACCGTGAGCTGGGCGATCCCAGTGCTGCCCGCGAGGGCAATCGCCGCCCGGTAGCCAGCCGGGGCAGTGACCGAGGCGACCGAGCAGCCGTGCACCGGGGTGCCCGCTGGCCCGCTGATCACGGCGAATCCGTCGAGCCCATGGGCGATTCCCTCCCCGGTGCACTTCAGCGCCGCCTCGGCCCGTACCCACCAGCGGATGACCGCTTCGTGGCGCTCCGGCTCGGGCAACACCATGAGCACGGCCGCGTCCGAGGGGTGCATGGCCGACGTCATCGAGCACATGCACCCGCGTGGCTCCTGCTCCACGTCGATGCCGACCGGCTGGCCCGCGACCGCCACCACCACGGCGTCGCCGCTGTGCGCGAGCGAAAATTGCGGACTGCCGGTGCCGGGCAGTACCGGGCGGCCATCCGGGCCGCCGCACTGCGGGCACGACACCCGGCGCACCACAAGGTCACCCGGCGAGACGTTGACGTAACTGGACAGTACGCGGCGCAGCAGCACATGCGCGGCCTGATAACGGTGCCGGTCGGCGGCGAAGGCGAACGAGGCTGCTTTCGTCCGCTCGTCCTGGTCAAGCTCGGCCAGGTCAGCCGGGCCGGGACGGACCGGATGGATGTCGAGCCACCACAGGTCGGCGCAGCCCGGCCGCGGCATGGCCGACATCAGCTCACCTCGCCGACGGCCCGCTCACTGACGAAGGCAGCCAGGGTGCCGAGCGTCGCCAGCGCGTCGAGGTTAAGGTCCTCCCCCGCCACGTCAACGCTGAACCGGCGGCGGATCTCGCGCAGCATGAGGGTCCCGGTGAGTGAGTCGAGCGCGACAGGCGGCCCGAAGAGCGGCATGTCCGCAGGTATGCCCAGCATCTCCGGGCGCCCCGTGGCCGCGGCCAGGATGCCGCGTATCTCATCAGCGATCACGGTCGCGGCGTCCGCGGACCCCGCGGTGTCCGGGTCCGCGGACCCGGCAGCGGGCGCGGACCGAGCGGCGTCCGCAGGCCCGGCCGCTGATCCGGGACCGCCCGGCGCGGCCGTCATGGCGCGCCCGGCCCGCTGACCCAGTCCGGCAGTTCCGGCAACCGCCCACTCAGGTCCAGGCGGAACACCGCGCGGCCCGGGGCCCGGGCCGGACCGACCCCCCGGGCCGGGCCGGCCGCTTGAGCCTCCGCGGCCTGGCCGCCGCCGCGCTCGGCGTCCGTGGCCCGGAAACCGGCGGCGGCCAAGGCGAGCCGCAGCGGAACGTTCCGGTCGTTGAGCACGCAAGGGACCTCCAGAGCCTCGGCCCCCGCCCGCGCCGCCCACCGGGTGAGCCAGGCCAGCAGCGCCTCGATGACGCCGCGGCCCATGGCCCGGCACGACATCATGAGCAGCGGCACCGTCCAAACCCCCGCGCCGTCCCCGGCCGCGCCGTCCCCGGCCGCGCCGTCCTCGGCCACGCCGTCCTCGGTCACGCAGGCGCCCACGATGCCATCGTCCCCGAACGCGTCCCGCAGCCGCACCGTCAGCACGGCATGGGCCGGCGTGGAGATCAGCGACCGGAACGCTTCCTGGGTCAGGCCTGCGCCCGCCGAGTTGAACTGGCTGGTCCGCTCGGAAAGCTCGTGCAGCCGGGGCACGTCCGCCGCGGCCGCCGCGGCGATGGTGACCAGGGTGCCGCAGGACCGCAAGAACTCCTCCCGGGACCCGCCGAACGACCGTTCCGCCGCCAGCCTGCGCCGCCGCTGCGCGTACATCGCGCCGCGACGGCGAGCCTCCGGCGTAACCACGGACGGGCTGAATTCCGGCCAGCCCAGGGCGTCGGCCATGTCCTCCGGGGCGAGCGCGAGAACCGGCGGCAGGGCGAAGGTCACCTCCGCCCGCTCGTAGGGGTCGTCGTCCACGAAAGCCAGCGCGCCGACCGCGATGTTCAGCTCCGCGGCGATCCGCGCGACCGCGTCCGACTTGCGGCCCCACCCGCACTCCGCCGCGGCGAACTCGCCGCCGGTGACCTGCGCCGCGTGCTCGGCCGCGGCCAGCGGGTTGCGGCTGGCGATGGCGTGCACGATGCCCCGCGCGGACAGTTCCCTGAGCACGGCCACCATGCCAGGTGCCGCCGGCGGCAGCCGGTCACCCGACTCCAGGTAGACGCCGGACAGCAAGGTGTTGTCGATGTCCCAGACCACGCACTTGACGGTGCCCGTTACCGCGGTCCCGGTCATGGCGGTGCGCGTCATCGCGGAGTCCCGGGGGCGCGCTTCTCCATCGTGATGTGCGTCGCCTCGAAACCAAACTGACGGTACACCGCGCGCATGCCAAGGTTCCGGGCATGGACCTTGCCCGTCAGCGCCCTGAACCCGGCCTCATCGGCGGCGGCCAGCACCGCCGTCATGAGCAGCTCAGCGACCTGCGGGCGATCCGGGATATCGGCCACGGCGAGCGACCGGAAATTGCCGTACCTGGCTCCGGTCAGGGAGTTCGTCCGGCCGGACAGCCAGGCCCAGCCGACCGCCGTGGCCCGCGCGTCCCGCGCCGCGGCCACCAGGGTGATCTCGGCGGGCTTGGCCAGCGCCGCCGACACCCGCTTACGGTGCAGAGCGGGATCGGCGATGGCCTCGTCGCCGAACGACACCCGGGCGATCTCGATCTCGAATCCGGCGAGCACGGCGAGGTCGCTCTCGGCCGCCGGGCGGATCAGGTCGCCGGCCGCGGCGGGCCCTGGGGATGTCAACGCTGCTCCAGAGCCATGGGGCGGAACACGGTTCCTGCGCATTCTGGGCAGCCTGCGGACTTCAGCTCACTGATCCGCCCCCACGTCCCACCCGGCCCGACCATGTGCACCGCCGCGCACCCGGCGCACCGGTAGGGCCTGGTAGCGGCGGCGCGCATGTCGGCTGTGTAGAGCGATCCCGGGTACTCACCGGTGACGCCGGGCCGGGTCAGGGCCGTGGTCCGCAAGTGGAACAGCTGAGACGTGCCACCCAAGATGCCAGCTCCCAGGTACTCGTTGAAGCCGGGCAGCAGCGACCGCACGGTCAGGCCCATGGCCGCGATCAGCTGCTGGGTGCGCAGGGTTTCCTCCGGCCGGCGCGCCCCGAACGAGAAGAACACGTGCTGGCCGGCGTCCGGCGTCAGCGCGGATACCGCCCGGGACAGGAAGAGCTCCGCCCCGGCCACCGTGTAGGGCGGGTCGGTGCACGCTACGTCGAACCCGCCGAGCAGGCCGTCAGGTAGCGGCGTCCGCAGGTCATGCTCCGCGAGTTCCACCTCCACGCCGGTGCCGTCCAGCCGGGCGGCGATGAAAGCGAGAACGTCCGGGTCGGAGTCCACCACGGCGAGTCTCCTGATCCGGGCGGCTCCGCCGGCCAGTGCCGCGAACGCCGCGACCGCGACCACGATGAGGTCATCGTCGCCGAGCATGATGATGCGCTTGCCGTCCAGCGCCCCGGCGTCGTGCATCCGCAGCACGCGCCGGATCTTCGTAGCTACCGTGCAGTGCGACTGATCGAGGGCGGGCTTGGCCTCCGGCGCCGCCTCCGACAGCCGTTCCAGCTCGGCCGCGAGCGCCGCGACCACGTCGGGGACGATCGTGCCCCGGCCCGCGCACCGCGGGCACTCCCCGGAGATGTCCGCCAGCCCGGTGCCGATCGCGGCCCGGCCCTCCGGCGTCAGCCGCACCGGCCTGCCCCGGTCCACCACGCCGCGCTTGCGCAATTCGTTGCAGACCGCGGTGACCAGGGGCACGGGCAGCTCAGCGGCCCGGCTCACCTCGCGGGCCGCGACCGGCTCGCCGCGCGCGATGGCGCGGAGCACGTCCCGGACCCCCGACTCCCCCTCGGCCAGGCCAACCGCCGAGGCGACCTCGGCAACAACTCCGTCAACGTCACATGCGTCCAGGTTCTCCGTGCCGCCTCGGCCGGGCCAGTACCACCGGCGGCAAGTACGGTATCCTCCACTTCATACCAGGGCCGCAAGCGAGCACCACGCGCGGGCGCGGTGCCGTGGCCGCCGCCCGTACAGCAAACACCGGCGCCGCTGCCGAAGGTGCTGTACGCGCTCGACGCGGTCCTCACCCCGCTCTCTCCCGTCGCGGACGTCGGCCAACTCACCGCCTACGCTACGGCCGCCGTCCAGGCCGGCCAGGGCAACGTGCTCGACGCCAGCCACGTCATTTTCCCCAACGGCGCGATCACCCTGGTCCTCATCCTCGCCGAGTCACATCTGAGCATCCACACCTGGCCCGAAGAGAACATGATCGCCGTCAACCTTTTCAGCTGTGGCACGATCGACGGCCCCAAGGTAATAAGCGAGCTAGTCAGCCTGCTGCGCCTGGAAAGCGCCTCAGTCCGGCAACTGGCCAGAGGCACCCACGCCTAGTCGGCCAGCTTGAACGCCAGCTCGGTTTCCCATTTGTCCATGTTGGGTTCCTGTACCGGGTCGGTCTCATAGATTTCGAGCCGGGCACGCCATCGCTCGTCCCCGTCTGTTTCTGTGACATCCCACGTCAAATCCTGCTCTGCCGCCCAGTTCAGCAGGGCCCGCGTCGCATCGAGCAAGCCATCGGGATGACCGGTGTACCGCAGCGTCGTGTACTTCCCGGCCGGCAGCACGCCTGCCAGCACGTGATCATCACCCGCCATCGACGCCGCGACGGGGACGCCGACCTCGACCTCTAGCTGCCGTTCCATGTCGATGACGTTGTACTTCCAGAATGGCGCGCCCGCTGCGGCGACTCCTCGCGCACGGAGCCACCCGAAGACCTCCGGATGAAGTCCGGGCAGGACCTGGCCGAGCGTTTGCATGGTGACGAACGCTTTGATCGCCACGTAAGGCTGATCGGCGCGCTGAACGACTTCCGGCTTCCCGAGCATGATGTCCTCCTTCGAAAGCGGCCATATGCATACGACCACCGAGGGACGGGCAACTCATCGCTTCTGCGGAGACGACCGGTGCCTAGGACGGCACCGACAGCGAGAGGCCGAACTGGCCGTCGTCGTCGGTCCACCAGGAGCGCATCGCGAACCCGGCGGCGGCGAGTTCGGCCTCGACGCCGGCGCGGCGGAACTTGGCCGACACCTCAGTCCGCATCTCCTCGCCCTCCGCGAAGTCCACGGCCAGCCCGATGGCGGGCAGCGTCACCCGCTGATCCTCAACCGAGCGCAGCCGCATCTCGATCCACTCGGCGCGGGCGTCCCAGATCGCGACGTGCTCGAACGCGTCAGCGTCGAAGTCGGCGCCCAGTTCGGTGTTGAGCACGGCCAGCACGTTCTTGTTGAACGCCGCGGTCACCCCGGCCGGGTCGTCGTACGCGGCGACCAGCACGGCGGGATCCTTCACCAGGTCGGTGCCGAGCAGCAGGGAGTCCCCGGCGCGCAGCCCCGCCCGCACCCGCGCCAGGAACGCCGCCCGCTGGGCCGGCAGCAGGTTGCCGATCGTGCCGCCGAGGAAAGCCACCAGGCGCGCCCCGTCGGCCGAGGGCAGGCCCAGATGCTCCTCGAAATCAGAAACCACCGCCTCAACGGACAGGCCCGGGTAACTCGCCAGCATCCGGTGCGCGGCCGCGATCAGCGCTGACTCGCTGACATCCAGCGGGACGTAGCTGCGCAGGGTGCCGGCGTCCCGCAGCGCGTCAAGCAGCAGGCGCGTCTTCTCCGACGAACCGGAACCCAGCTCGACCAGCGTGGCGGCACCGGCGGCCGCCGCGATCTCGCCCGACGCCGCGCGCAGGATGGCCCGCTCCGCCCTGGTCGGGTAGTACTCGGGCAGCAGGGTGATCTTCTCGAACAGCTCGCTGCCCCGCTCGTCATAGAACCACTTGGGCGACAGCGTCTTCGGCGTGGCCGTCAGGCCGGCCAGCGCGTCCGCACGCAGCGACGAAACGAGGAATCCGTCCGGCAGGCAGCGCTCGATGATGAGCCCAGACGGCTGGCGTTCTGTCATGACTGCATGATCCTTCCGTTGTTCGGCCCCGGATTGGGCGGCCGGGTAGCGGTAGGGGTCAGCGGGCGCACATCGACGGCTCCCGCCTTGGCCGTGAGCACCGACCTTCCTGGCACCTCGATCCAGTCGTGCCCATCATCATCGGGTTCGGAGGCGATCACCGTCCGGCCTGGTGCCACGCTGTAAGAGAGGGTGTCCCCCGCCGCCGTGGCCGCGATGACCTCGCCGTCGGTGAGCAGGAAATTGAACCGGCCCGTCACCCCGTTGGCGTCGAGATCCGCCACCGTGGCGGCCAGCGCGTCGGCCGGCAGCCGCCCTTCGTCCAGCTGGCGCAGTACAAGGGCCCAGGCCAGGGCCGAATCACAGCGCGCTTCCAGGGCCAGGAGCCGCGCCGCAGGCAACGTCGCGGCGAGGCCGGCCGTAGCTTCTGGCCATCCGTTGAGTATGCCGTTATGGCTGAACAGCCAGCGGCCGCTGCGGTACGGCGCGACCGCCGTCTCGCCCAGGTCGGTGCCGCCGGTGGCCGAACGGGCCGCGGCCAGGAGCGCCCGGGTCCTGGTCACGCGGGCGAGGTCGGCGAAGGACGGGTCCGCCCATAGGGGCCGGGCGCGCCGGTAGCGGGCGGGGTCCGGGTCGCCGTCCGCGTACCAGCCCACGCCGAACCCGTCGGCGTTCACGGTGCCGTGCCGTTGCTGGCGGGGCGCCCAGGCTTGCCGCATCAGCCCGTAAGGCGGGTCGCAGATCACCTCCTGGAGGGTGACCGGCGGTCCGAGATAAGCCAGGTGCCGGCACATAGGTCCCCCTCACGCTCCCCCGCCCGCCGCGGCGGGCGCCGCGTCGCGGGCGGTACGGAAGCCGGCGAAGATCTGCCTGCGCACCGGGTAGTCCCAGTTGCGGAACGCGGCCCGGCAGGCCACCGGGCCCACCGCGAACGAGCCGCCGCGCAGCACCTTGTACTCGCTGCCGAAGAACACCTCGGAGTACTCCCGGTAGGGCCAGGCCCGGAACCCGGGGTAGGGCAGGAAGTCGCTCGACGTCCACTCCCACACATCCCCGATGAGCTGGCGGGCCCCGCACGGCGCGGCACCGCCCGGATAGCTGCCGACCGGGGCCGGCTGCAAGTGCTGCTGGCCCAGGTTGGCCAGGTGGGAGGACGGGTCAGCGTCGCCCCACGGGAACCGGCGGGACCGTCCGGTGGCCGGGTCGAACCTGGCCGCCTTCTCCCACTCGGCCTCGGTCGGCAGCCGGCGGCCAGCCCAGCGAGCGTAGGCCTCCGCCTCGTACCAGGACACATGCAGCACCGGCTCGGCGGGCGGGACCGGCTCGGTCACCCCGAACCTGGTGCGCCGCCAGCCCTGGCCTTCGCGTCGCCAGTACAGCGGAGCGTGCAGGCCGGCCCGCTGCCGGTGCGCCCAGCCCGCTGGGCTCCACCACCGCTGGTCGTCGTAGCCGTCGGCGGCGATGAACGCCTCATAGGCCGCGTTGCTGACCGGGGTGGTGTCCAGGTAGAAGGACGGGACGTGCGCCGTGTGCGCGGGCCGCTCGTTGTCCAGCGCCCACGGCTCGGCGGAGGTGCCCATGGTGAACGGCCCTCCGGGGACGAGCACCTCGGCGGGCAGCCCGATGGCGTCCGGCGGCGGCGGTCCGGGCGGCGGCGCCGCCAGGGCCGGGGCACCCGTGCGGAGCTGGTGGGTGATGAGCATCGTCTCGTCGTGCTGCTGCTCGTGCTGCGCGATCATGCCGAACGCGAAGCCGTCGGTGACCAGCGGGGCTCCGGCGAACTTCGTGGCCTGCAGCAGGTCGAGGACCCGGCCGCGAACCTCCCGGACATAGGCCCTGGCCTCGGCCGGCGGCAGCAGCGGCAGGGTGGGCCGCTCCGCACGGGGATGCTCGAAGGCGTCGTAGAGCGGGTCTATCTCCGGGCGCATCGGCTCCCGGCCGCCCACGCCGCGCAGCAGCCACAGCTCCTCCTGGTTGGCGATGTGAGCCAGGTCCCAGACCAGCGGGGACATCAGTGGCGAGTGCTGGCGGACCAGGTCGTCGTCATCCACGGAGTCGGTCAGCAGGTAGGTGCGCTCCCGCGCGGTCAGCAGGGTGCCCGCGATCGTCTCGCGCAGCGCATCCGGGTCATCGCCCGCGTGCGCCTGCGGCGGGCTTGCGCTCGTGCTCGGCGTGGATGTCATGGCTGGCCCTCCAGCGACAAATCGGGGTCAAGGTGTTGGTCTGGGCGGAGGCCCGCGGCACGAGCCTCGTCCAGCCGGTCGTCGGCGGGACATCGGTCCCGCAGCACATAGCGCTCCGCGAACGCGCTGACCGCGTCCCGGACTGGCTGCGGCGCGCCCCGGCGGCCGAGGCTGGCTTGCGCCTCGTCGAAGCAGCGGCGGATCGCCTTGGCCAGCCGGGGGTCAGCGGGGCCGAGCCGGGCCGCACGCAGCCAGGGGGTGTCGGGTTCGCCTCGGGTCGGCGGTCTGGCGCTAGGCCGCCGCCCGGTGCCGGACCGGTGCCCGGCGGCAGGCCGGTGCCGCGTGACCGGCCAGTAGCCATGCCACAGTTCGGCCGCGGCGGCCATCGCCGCCTGCGCCGCGACAGGGTCGTTAACCAGGGCGGACACCACCGCCGTCGGCACGATCCAGCCGTCGCCGGGCTGAGCGTCGATCATCCTGAGCTCGAGGTGGCCGTGCGGCCGCACCGGCGGGAACAGTGTGGACAGGTGATAGGCCAGATCGTCGGCGGTCGGCCGCCGTTCCCCAGCTCCGCGCAGCCAGTCACGGAAGGTCAGCCCCACGGGCGCGTCCCAGCACGGCGCGCCCGGTTGCCGCACGCACATGACCTCCGCGTCAAGGGCGTACGACACCCATGCCGACCGGGGATCGCCGTGCTCGGGCGATCCGTCGCCGGCGCCTCCCGGTGAATGGCTCCGCGTCCGCCGGGGCCCGGGTGCGGCTCGGATCCAGCCTGCTCCAGATGGCCTGTCGGGTGGACTTCCATCCGGTCGGGCGGCCCACCCGGAGCGGTGAGTTGGCGAAAGCGGCCACCAGCACCGGGCCGATGGCGTGCAGGAGATGCCAGCGCCAGCGGAATCCCGCTGGGCCGGGGCCGTCCTGGCCGGCGTCGACGCAGACCTGGACCGAGGCGGTGCTGCACATCATCATCCGGCCCCAGGGACCGGCGCGGTCAAAGAACTGCTCCATGGCCGCATAACGCGGCGAGTCCAGGACTCGCCGTGGCGCCCGGAGGGGGTCCATTCCCTGGCCAGCCAGGAACAGGCCAGCCGGGCGGAGAGCGCCGCGCAGGGCGGCGAGATCGTCCTCGGTGGCGCTCACGCAGGCGCCCAGGCTGGGCGCGGGAGCGGAACTCAGCTCCACCTGGCCACCGGGCTCGGTCGTCAGCCGGCCTCCCCCGGGCAGGGCCAGCGGCGCCTCCAGGTGGTCCAGCGCCGCGGCAACTCGCTGCTGGTCAACGGGCAAGGCGGGGTCGCGGCCATCTATGACCAGCCATTCGAGTTCGACCCCGATCTGGCTGGGCGGGCCGGTCTTGAAGCAGATGCCGTGGGCCCGCCACTCGGCGTCACGCTCCGTAAGCGGGGGCCCGGGCAGGTAGGCAGCAGTCTCGCGGCCAGAGGTCATCAGACCCCCCCGTCCGTGTCGGTGGTTGGACTGGCACGTCGTCGCGAATCTACGCGAAGGTACTGACATTTCGGTCTGTCATACTCTGGGACCCCCGACCGATGCGCCGCTGGAGGGCGGATGACCGAGCACGTGGTGGACGTTGTCGTCGTCGGCATGGGCCCCGGCGGTGAGGATGCCGCCGAGCGCCTGGCCGAGGCGGGCCTGGCGGTGGCCGGGGTGGAAGCCAGGCTGGTCGGCGGCGAATGCCCGTACTGGGGGTGCGTCCCGTCCAAGATGATGATCCGGGCCGCCGACCTGCTGGCCGAGGGGCGCCGGATTCCCGGCATGGCGGGCAGTTCGCAGGTGCGTCCCGACTGGGCCCCGGTGGCCGCCCGGATCCGGGCCGAGGCCACCGACGACTGGGACGACAAGGCGGCCGTGGACCGGTTTACCGGGCTGGGCGGCACGTTCTTCCGCGGCCACGGCATCATCACCGCACCCGGCGAGGTCACCGTCGGTGACCACGTGTTGCGCACGAGGCGCGGGATCATCATCAATACTGGAACGGAACCGGCCGTCCCGCCCATTCCCGGCCTGGCCGGAACCCCGTTCTGGACGAACCGCGAGGCGATCGAGGCCACCCGGGTACCCGCGTCGCTCCTGGTGCTGGGCGGCGGCTCCGTCGCCGCCGAGCTTTCCCAGGTATTCGCGCGGTTCGGGGCCCGGGTCACCGTGGTCGAGGAGGCCGGCCGGATGCTGGCCCTGGAGGAGCCCGAGGCGGGCACGCTGGTCGGCGAAGTGTTCCGCCGCGAGGGCATCGACGTCCGGACGGGGGTCACGGCGACCGCCGTCCGCTATGGCGACGCTGGCTTCACGCTGACCCTCGCGGACGGCGCGGAGGTGACCGGCGACGAGTTGCTCGTGGCGACCGGCCGGCGGCCCAACCTGGCGTCGGTGGGGGTCGGCGTGCTCGGCGTCAACGAGAAGGCCCGGGCCATCCCGGCCGATGACCACATGCGTGTGGCTCCCGGCGTGTGGGCGATCGGCGACATCACCGGCCAGGGCGCGTTCACTCACATGTCGATGTACCAGGCGAACATCGTGGTAGCCGACATCCTCGGCCAGGAGGTGTCCCCCGCCGAGTACCACGCGGTGCCGCGGGTCACCTTCACCGACCCGGAGATCGGCGCGGTCGGCCTGACCGAGGCCCAGGCCCGGGAACGGGGCATGAAGGTTCGGCTGGGCCGCACCCAGATTCCCACTTCCCCCCGGGGCTGGATCCACAAGGCGGGCAACGACGGTTTCATCAAGCTGGTCGAGGACGCCGACCGCGGGATACTCGTGGGCGCCACCTCGGCGGGCCCGTGGGGCGGTGAGGTGCTCGGCGCGCTCGCCGTGGCGGTGCACGCCCGGGTTCCGGTGCGGCGGCTCCGCGAGATGATTTACGCCTACCCCACGTTCCACCGCGCGATCGAAGCGGCCTTGCACGACCTCGGCTGACCGCCTAGAACGTTGCGTACAGATAGGGGATGCGCCGGGGGAACAAGGCGCGCAGGCTCGCGGCCGCGTCCCCTGGTACCTGCCCGAAGCCGCGGATGCTCACATCATCAGGGTCGAGCACACCAAAGATGAGGCCCGACAGGCCCGCCGCCGTCAGTGTCGCCTCTGGCGCGGCCGCTGGGCCGCGCCGCACGTCCAGCGGGCCCGCGGTGCCATCCAAGGTGTACCGCCCGGCGATCAACGGATCATCGACGATGTCCACGGTCACCTGACCGGCGCCCACCGGCATTCCCGCCAGGCCTTCGACGGACAGAACGCGCGCCATCGGCGCCGGTGACCCCGGAAACGCCGTCGTCGCCTGCGTCACCGCCGCAAAGTCTGTCGCCCACAGTTCCGGCATCTCGCCGGCCGGGAGGGTCGCCGTGATCCTGACCACCTGGTCGGTGTGAGCGGCGAAGAACTGGAGCAGGAGCGCCCGGCCCAGCGGACTGGAGATCAGCAGGTCGTCAGCGATCAGGTCGCCGCCATAGCTGGCGATACGGTAGGTGACGGCGCCCGCCACCGCGTCGTTCACCCAGGCAGTGGCCAGCCACCGGTCACCGGCCTCGCGCAGCCGAACCATCCGGGACTCCGGCCACAGGGCGAACCCGTGCCGCTGGGTGAGCAGCAGGCCGGCGAAGGCACGGTAGGCGTCGTAGTGGTCCGCGACCGGGCCCCATTGGACCGTCCCGGCCAGGTCCGCGCGCAGCAGCCCGGCCACGTTGGACGGCGGGAACGTCACGGTCAGCGTCTGCGGCAGGCCGACGTACCCGAAGCGCCCGTAGAACGACGGCCGGAACGGGTACAGCGCGCTCACCACGTCCCCACGGTCTCGCATCAGGCCCAGGAGCTCCGTGACCAGCGCCCGCGCATAGCCGCGCCGCCGGGCCTGCGGATAGGTCGATACCCCGGCGACCCCGGCCATCTGGTGGACGGCACCGCGGACGTTCTGCCGCATCGGGACGGCCGACGCGAGCGCGACGGCCATGCCGTCCACTTCCGCGACCAGCGTGACCTCCTCCTCGTCGTACCGCTGGTAGTCGCGAAGCTGCTCCAGCGTGCCCGCGGGGGCGGGCGACGGCCGGAACGCATACGCCTGGATGGGCACGCTCACCAGGGGACGCTCATCCGCCCCGATCTGCCGTATCTTCATCCCGACATCCCATCATGGGATCCCCTGGTGGGATGGAGGAGCCGCTGCGCTACGACGATCTGGACGGCGAGGGGCGGGAGCCAAAGTCCCGGATCGCCCGCAGGAGCTGCTCGGGGGTTTCGATCTGCGGGAGGTGGCCGGTGGCGGGAAGCAGCTGAAACCGGGCGCCGGGGATGGCGGCGGCGAAGGCGCGGCCGTAGTCAGGGTCGACGATCTGGTCGCTGTCGCCCCACAGCACGAGCGCGGGCAGCGCGATCTGGCCGAGACGGTCGCGCAGGGTCGGGTCGGTCTTCGGCGGCTGCCCGCCGTACAGGGCCAGGGCCGCGCGGTTGGCGGCCAGGCCGGCCCGCTGCGCCTCGGTCATGGCGGTGGGGTCGATCCGGAAGGCACCCGGGTCGTGGTACGAGAGCTTCGATAGTTCGTCCAGGCTCAGCGGGAAGATGTCGGTCACGGGGTGCCCCTCGACCTCGATGCCGACCGCGTCGACCAGCACGATGCTGGTGATCCGTGGACTGCCGAGCACGGCCAGCTCGGCCGCTATCCAGCCGCCGATGGAGTTGCCGATGACGGTGACGTCGTGCAGGTCGAGCTGGTCGAGCAGGTCACGGTAGAGCGTGGCGAGCCCGGGGATGCTGGTCAGCCCGTCCGGGCGTGGTGTGCCGCCGAAGCCGGGATGGGTGGGTGTGAAGACGCGGGCACCCCCGCGGACGGCGAGCAGCTCGGCGAAGCCGGCGACCGTCAGGGGGCCGCCGCCGCCGTGCAGCAGCAGGAAGGGGCGGCCCTGGCCTCGTTCGTCGAAGGTGACGTCGACGGAGCCGGAACCGGCCATGATGAGCGTGGTCGTGGTCATGGTGTTCTCCCTGGGAAGTCTTATGAGGCGAAGTCGGTGGAGGGCACGGTCGCGTAGCGGGCCATGACGCTGATGACCGCGTCGTTGGTCATGGGCTGGCCGGAGGCGAGCATGTCCCGCAGATCCCGGAAGTACTGCACGTAGAGATCGGGCGTGAACGTGTTGAGCAGCACCGTCACCTCGTCGCCCGGGTTGGCAAAGGTGTGCGGTGCCCCCGGTGGGATCATGACCAGCGTGCCGGGGCCTGCGTCGTAGGTCTTCTCCCCGACGGTGAACCGCGCGGCGCCCGAGACGACGTAGAACCCCTCGTCGTGCTGGGCGTGCCGGTGCTGCAGCGGCCCGTCGGTGTGCGGGGCGATCGTGATTTCCCCCAGCCCCAGCCGGTGCTGGGTCGTGCTGCCGTCTTCCAGGATCCGCATCTGGATCGGCCCGCTCAGCATTACCTCACCGTCACCTGGACGGACGATCGATACCTCGGTCATCTGAGCTCCTTCGTGCGAGTCAACTCTCATGAACTTAGAGGGCTTGACAGTCATTATGCAAGTGAACTTTTATAAGGAGAGTAAACTTTGACGAGCGTCGACTGGGGCAGGAGGATGGCGTGATGACCAGCCCGGAGGATCGCGTGCTGACGAGCCCGGAGGATCGCGTGATGACCAGCCCGGCCCCGGTCGGCCGGTCGAACCAGAAGGAGCGCACTCGCCGGGCCATCGTCGATGCCACGCGCGCCCTCATCCGCACGGGCGCCGAGGTGAGCATGCCCGCCGTGGCGAAGTCGGCGCTGGTCTCCGAGGCCACCGCCTACCGCTACTTCCCTGACCTCGTCTCGCTGCTGCGCGAGTCGCTGGACGGCGTGTGGCCCAGTCCGGACCAGGCCCTCGAACCAGTCGCGCACTCCGGCGATCCCGTCGAGCGCGTCGCGTACGCCACGGAGGTGCTGCTGCGCCACGTGCTGGCCTACCAGGGCGTGGTGCGCGCCATGATCTCCGGTACGATCACCCGGCCCGGCGTGGCCGCCACCCGGCCCGGCTACCGATTCGGGCTCATCGACTACGCGCTCCACCCCCTGACCGACGCGGCGACCGCGGCCAGTCTCGGCCCGCTGGCCCAGCTCAAGCGCGACCTCGCCGTGGTCATCAGCGCCGAGGCCCTGTTCATCCTCACCGATTTGTGCGGCCTCTCACCCGACGACGCGATCGCCAGTGCCGTCCGGACCGCGCGCACCCTCACCGAGGCCGCGATCCGGTGCGGCGCCTGATGTCGCAGGCACTCCCCGATCCCGTTTCCGCCCGCCCGGGCCAGGCTCGACGAGCTGGAGTCGGCGATCGAGACGCTTCGTGCTCTCTGGCAGCCCGGTAGCAGGGAGTACCGGAGCGAGCGGGTCTGGCTGCCGGAGACCACCTGCTATCCGCGGCCGGTGTCGCCGATCCCGGTCATCGTCTCCGGCGGCGGCGAGAAACGCACGCTGCTGATCGCGGCCCGGCTCGGCGATGGCTGCAATCTGCCCTTCGACCCCGGGCACCGCGGACGACCCGATCGCCGCGGCCTTCGTCTGACCCGGAGCTGACCGGTGCGATCGTCAGCTCGCCGTGCGGCCTGGTCCTCGGCTGACTTGGTAGGCGGTGAACCCGGGCAGCGCCAGGCAGACCAGGCCGACGCCGCCCACGCACAGCAGGCCCCCGGACCAGAGCGAGAACCGGGTGGTCGTGAGGGCGGCGACCCCGCCGGCCCGGAGCTGGCCGGCCGACGGGCCGACGCTGTAGCTCAGCAGCTCGACCCCGGCCAGGCGGCCCCGCAGCGAGTCCGGGATGGTCTGGTTCCACAGCGTCTCGCGGAAGATCCCGCTCAGCATGTCGGCGCCGCCGGCCGCGGTCAGGCAGGCCAGGGCGATGCCAATATCGGGAGCGAGCCCGAATCCCGTGATCGCCAGCCCCCAGCCGCCGGCCGCCAGGGCGATGGCCCGGCCATGCCGCTGCACCCGGCTCATCCAGCCGCTGGTGGCGGAAGCGGCCAGCGCCCCGGCCGACGGCGCGGCGAACATCAGGCCCACGGCCCAGGGGGCGTGCAGGGTGACGGCCATGAACGGGAACAGCGCATTGGGGTAGGCGAACGTCATCGCCGCGAGATCGGCCAGATAGGAGCCGACCAGCTCCTGCCGCCCCCATGCGTAGCGGATACCAGACACCACACTGCGCAGCCCGAGGGCCGGCTCGTGCTCATCCGCCACGGGTGGGGGAAGCGGGCGCAGCAGGCACATCAGGGCGAAGGACACCGCGAAACTGACCGCGTCCACGCCGTACACCACCCCGGGACCCGGGCCGGCCGCGAGCACGCCGCCGATCGCCGACCCGATGAGAACGCTGGCATTCGCGGACACCGACATCAGCGCCAGCGCCGCGGTCATCTGATCACGCCCGACGACGCGCGGGACCGATGCGTCCAGGGACGGCCGCTGCAGCGCGGTGAGCGTCGTCATGCCCGCGGCCACGGCGTAGAGCGGCCACAGCGCCGGGCGGGACGACGAGGCGTTGACCGCCAGGAGCACCGCGCCGCAGCCGAGCCCGGCCTCGCACCAGCGGATCATCCGCCGACGGTCGAACCGGTCGGCCAGCACACCGCCGTAGAGGCCGAAGAGCAGCAGCGGCAGCAGCTCAGCCACGCCGAGCAGGCCCACCGCGACCGTCGAGCCGGTGAGCTGCTTCGCCTGCACCAGCAGGGCCACGTCGGACGCCATGGTCCCGAGCAAGGTGACCGTGCGCCCGGCGAACAGCAGCCGGAAGTCACCCGACCCCCGCAGCGGACCCAGATCCATCCGCCCCCCCAGCGCAACGGCACCGGTGCGCCATTGGTGTCGTCCCAACGCAATGCCGGGGACTTAAGGGGGTGGGGAGGGTTTGGTGGCATGGGGTGATCATGGCCGGGTGGTGTCGGCGTGTTGTGCTGAAATGCAACAAAGCTCCTGGCAGGACTGCGGTTCTGCCAAGATCGCTCGTCTGTGCACAGGAGCTTCGTTGCCTGCCTATGGTGCCATCGTGTCCGTGCCGGGTGCTACCTGCTTGCCGGATGGGCTGGAGGTAGTGCTGCCGGTGAGCCTGATCGGGGAGGCGGTGGGTGCGTGCGGTGCTGGTGAGCGGCGCAGGCGGCTGCTGCCGTCGGCGGGGGTGATGGTGTTCGTGCTGGGCATGTGCTTGTTCTCGGGTGAGGGGTATGGGGAGGTGGCGCGCAAGCTGGCGGGCTGGCTGGGGCCGCTGGCCGGGCCCGGCCGGTGGCGGGTGCCGGGGTCCTCGGCGCTGGCGCGGGCCCGCCGCCGGGCCGGGCCGGCCCCGTTCCGGGTGCTGTTTTCCCGGCTGGCTGGCCCGCTGGCCGCCCGGGATGCGCCGGGGGCCGGGCAGTTCGGGCGGCTGCTGGCAGCGCTGGATGGGACCGTGGTGGATGTGCCGTGCACGCCGGCGAACATCGCCGCGTTCGGCGCGCCGCCGGGCGGGGGCGGGGACGGCGGGTACCCGCAGGTCCGGGTGGTCACCGTGACTGCGTGCGGCACCCGCGGGGTGATCGACGCGGTATTCCGGGGGCGGCGCGCGCCAGCGGCCAGCGAGCAGGACCTGGCCCGCAAGATCACCGTCCGCGGGCGGATAGGGCCCGGGGATGCTGGTGCTGGCGGACCGGAACTTCTGCGGCTACCCGGTCGCGGCCCAGGTCGCCGCCACCGGCGCTGACCTGCTGTTCCGTGTCAAGCACAACCAGTGGTTACCCGTGCTGGAAGCACTGGGCGACGGGTCGTACCGCTCCGTGCTGGCCACCCCCGCCAGCGGGCGGCGGCACACCACGGCCCGCCACCACGGCAAGGCACTGCCCGGCCCGCCCGCCGGCCTGGCCGTGCGGGTCATCGACGCTGACATCACCATCACCCCCGCTGGCGGCGAGCCCCGCACCGAGCGCTTCCGGCTGATCACCACCATGCTGGATGAGGCACAAGCCCCCGCCGGGCAGGTCGCCGCCTGCTACGCCCAGCGCTGGGAAATCGAGAACAGCTACCGCGAACTCAAAGTCTTCACCCGCGGCGCCAGGCGGGTCCTGCGCTCGGCCAACCCCCGCAGGCATCACCCAGGAAATCTACGCCTTCCTGTGCTCCAGCCAGCTCATCCACACCGCCCGCGCCGACGCCGCGCACGCCGGCGGCATCGACCCCGACCGCATCTCCTACACCGCCACCCTGCGCGCCATCCGCCGCGCCATCACCACCGCCGGCACCACCGCCACCATCCGCGCTGAAGCACTCGCCCAGCAACTGCCACCCCGGCGGCGCCGTGCGCTACCCACGGCTCCCGCGCGCCAGCACCGCCACACGCCGCCACGCCCGGGCCAGCCTCACCGGCGCCATCACCTACAAGATCACGATCACCCCACCACCAGCCACCCGTCCCCCCAGCCCCCTTAAGTACGCGGCATTGCGTCCCAACGGCACCTGTGCGCCATTGGTGTCGTCGCACGGGCGGGATTAGGCCCAGATGTCCTGGGCGACGCTGACGATGAGGTTCAGCTTGGCGACCTCTTCGTCGTAGGTGAGCGCGTTGCCTTCGACGGTGGAGGAGAATCCGCACTGCGGCGAGAGGCACAGCTGGTCGATTGGCACGAAGCGGGACGCTTCCTCGATCCGGCGCTTCAGGTCGTCGGGGTTTTCCAGGGCGCCGCGCTTCGTGGTCACCAGGCCCAGGACCACCATCTTGCCGGGGGGCACGAAACGCAGCGGCTCGAACCCGCCGGACCGCTCGTCGTCGTACTCCAGGAAGAAACCGTCCACGTTGAGCTCGCTGAACAGGGCCTCGGCCACGAAATCATACCCGCCCTCGGCCGCCCACGAGGAACGGAAGTTGCCCCGGCACAGGTGCGTGGTGACGGCGAGCCCGGCGGCAGGCCCGCCAGCGCCGCGTTGACCTGCCTGATGTACCGCAAGTGCAGATGCTCGGCGTCCTCGCCGCGCTCGGCGATCTCGGCCCGCTGCGCGGGATCGTTGAGGTAAGCCAGGCTCGTGTCATCAAGCTGCAGGTACTCACAGCCCAGCCCGGCCACCCGGGCCACCTCGTCGGCGTAGGCCGCCGCCAGGTCGGCCCAGAACTCCTCGATGTCGGGGTAGACCGCCGGGTCGATCGCGGCCGGGCCGCCGCGGTAGTGCACCATGTTCGGCGACGGGATGGTCAGCTTCGGCGTCGCCGAGGTGACCACCGACCGCAGGTAGCGGAAGTCCTCCTCGAAGATCGTGTGGTCCAGCCTGATCTTGCTGCCGACGTGCAGCGCGGCCGGGGTCCACTCGATGTCGCCGGACGGGTTGTGGAACTTCACCGCCAGGTGGCCCGGCGCCTTGCCGATGCCGCCGAGCTGGTAGATGAAGTCCATATGCCACGAGGCCCGCCGGAACTCACCGTCCGTGGCGGACTGCAGGCCGACCTTCTCCTGCATGGCCACGGCCGAGGCGATCGCGTCGTCCTCGATGGCCCGCAGCTGCCCGGCCTCGATGCGCCCGGCGGCGAAGTCATCGCGGGCGGCCCGCAGCGCGGGCGGCCGCAGCAGGCTCCCGACGTGATCAGCACGAAATGGGGGTTTTGTTCGCATGACCGACATCGTGGCCGCAGGTGGCGCGCTGGTCAATTCGGAGGCACAGACTTAGGTACATGCCTAACTATTAGGGGGCTCGACCGGATGCTCCATGCGCTCGGCGAGCGCGGCCGGCGGCTCTGCCCGGCTCCAATCTCATCCTGGCCACGGAGACCGCGCTGCTCCCGGCCGACAGCGAATGGCAGAACTCACCACTGACGGTCGTGCGGCCTGTGACCTGCGGGGGGCCGTATCCGTCATTGTTTCCACCGCGCCAGATGTGCAGAATGTATACCGGAACAACGTAGACAGCGGGATGCTGGACTCCTTTGAACGCCGGAAGGAGGCAATGGTTATGGTCACGGTCTATCGGCAGGTCTATGACCCGCTCGGCAACTCGCTCGGACTGTCCTCGATCGTGGCTGTCCTGCCCCTGGTCACGCTGTTCGTGCTGCTCGGGGTGTTGCGCGTGCGTGCCTGGCTCGCGTCGATCATCGGCCTCGCGGTCGCCCTGATAGTCGCGGTAACCGCTTACTCCATGCCCGTCGGCGTCGCCGTGAACAGCGGGCTGCTCGGTGCCGCCTTCGGGTTCTTCCCCATCATGTGGATCGTCATCAACGCCATCTGGGTCTACAACCTGACTGTCGAAACCGGTTACTTCGACGTGCTCCGCCGGTCTTTCGCCTCGTTCAGCGACGACCAGCGAATCCAGGCGATCATCATTGCCTTCTGCTTCGGAGCCCTGATGGAGGCGCTCGCGGGCTTCGGCACCCCGGTGGCCATCAGCTCGGTCATGCTCATCGCGCTCGGCTTCCGGCCGCTCAAGGCGGCGACGCTCGCGCTCGTCGCGAACACCGCGCCGGTCGCGTTCGGGGCGCTCGCGGTGCCGATCACCACGCTCGCCACCGTCACGAAGCTGCCGGTCGCCGATCTGGGTGCCATGGTCGGCCGCCAGACGCCAGTCCTCGCGGTCTTCGTGCCGCTGGCCCTGGTATTCATCGTCAACGGGCGGCGCGCTCTGCGCCAGGTGTGGCCTGCGGCGCTGGCGTGTGGCGTGACGTTCGCCGTCCTCCAGTACGTGGTGTCCAACTTCTGGTCGGTTCCGCTCACCGACATCGTCGCGTCGCTCGGTTCGGCATTGGCCGTCCTGGCCATCACGCGTGTCTGGCACCCGAAGGAGGGCTACGTCGAGACGACCGACGAAGAGCCCGTATGGGGGGGGTCGGCATCCCAGCCGCCGCGTATCCCCGGTAGCGCCGCACCGGCCCAGCCGTTCGAGCCGGTCGAGGCTCAGCCGGTCGGGGTTCAGGCTCGCGTGAGCCCGGAAACCGCGGTCCGCGACTCGCCGGTTAACACCTTCAAGGCGTACGCGCCTTATCTGATCATCATCGTGGTCTTCGTGATCGCCACCCGCGTCCCTGCTATCACCGGCGTAGCCCCCCCGAAGCCGGGCGCGGGGGGGACCGGGCTGGAGTCGGCGACCCGCATTTACGACTGGCCGGGCCTGCACATCGTCAGCGGCAAGGGGAAGACCGTAGCCACCACGTTCAAGCTGAACATCCTGTCCGCCGCCGGCACCCTGCTGCTGATTTCCGGCCTGCTCACGATGATCGTGCTGAAAATAGGAGCAGGCCGGGGACTGCGCGCCTACGGACGCACGCTGGCGCAGCTGAAGTTCGCGATCCTCACCGTGATGGCTGTGCTGGCGCTCGCCTACGTGATGAACGAGTCCGGTGAGACCCAGACACTGGGGCTGTGGCTAGCTGGGGCCGGAGGCTTGTTCGCGTTGCTGTCCCCGATCCTGGGCTGGCTCGGTGTCGCGGTCACCGGCTCGGACACCTCATCGAACTCGCTGTTCGGAGCGCTCCAGGTCACCGCCGCGACACAGGCGCATCTCTCGCCGACGCTGCTCGCCGCGGGGAACTCCTCCGGCGGCGTGCTCGGGAAGATGATCTCACCGCAGAACCTCGCGATCGCGGCCGCCGCCGTCGGGATGCAAGGGCGCGAGGGTGACATCTTCCGGCGTGTGTTCATGTGGAGCGTCGTGTTCGTGATTTTCATGTGCCTGCTCGTCTACCTGCAGTTGACGTCCGTGCTGTCGTGGATGGTGGTGAAGCCCTGACCCGCTGAGTGTCGGTGGCGCGGGTTACTGTGGCCCGGTGCTGGAGTCGTTCCACCCGGCGGTTCGTGCCTGGTTTACGCGGCGGTTCCCGGCCGGCCCGACCACGCCGCAGGCTGAGGGCTGGCGGGAGATCGCGGCCGGGAACCATACGCTGATCGCGGCGCCGACCGGCTCGGGGAAGACGCTGGCGGCGTTCTTGGTGTGCATCGACCGGATCTACCGTGCGCAGGAGGCAGGCGGCGATCCAGCGGCCGGGCCGCAAGTGGTGTACGTGTCGCCGCTGAAGGCCCTGGCCGTTGACATCTGGCAGAACCTTGAAGCGCCGCTGGCCGAGATCGCCGAGGCCGCCGCCGGGCTGGGGCTGGCCGCGCCGGATGTCCGGGTGGCGGTGCGGACCGGGGACACGGCCGCCGCCGAGCGCGCCGCGATGCTCAAGCGCCCGCCGGACTTCCTGATCACCACCCCCGAGTCGCTGTATCTGCTGGTCACCGCAGAACGGACCCGGGCCATGCTGGCCCCGGCGCGCACAGTCATCGTGGATGAGATCCATGCCGTCGCGGGGAACAAGAGGGGCTCCCACCTGGCCCTGACCCTGGAGCGGCTGGAGCACGTGACCTCACGGCCGGTGCAGCGCATCGGCCTGTCGGCGACCCAGCGCCCGATCCAGGCCGTCGCCCGGCTGCTGGTCGGCGCAGGCCCTGACCGGTCGGCACGGGACGGGTCACCGCGGTGTGCCATCGTGGACGCCGGCCACCGCCGCGAGCTCGACCTCGCCCTGGAACTGCCCGGCGATGAGCTCGGCGCGGTCGCATCGGCTGAGCAGATGGCTGAGATCCTGGATCTGATCGCCCGGCACGTGCTGGAACACCGGACGACGCTGGTGTTCGTGAACACCCGCCGGATGGCCGAGCGTGTCGCTCACCAGCTTGGCGAGCGGCTGGGCGAAGGACAGGTCGCCGCGCATCACGGGAGCTTGTCGAAGGACCGGCGGCAGCGGGTGGAATCGCGGCTGCGCCGCGGTGACCTGAGAGCACTGGTCGCGACGGCATCGTTGGAGCTGGGGATCGATATCGGGCCGGTGGAGTTCGTGGGCCAGATCGGCTCGCCGCGCAGCTTCGCCACATTTCTGCAGCGGGTGGGCCGGTCCAACCACACCCGCAGCGGGATCCCGGCCGGGCGGCTGTACCCGACGTCGCGCGATGAGCTGGTGGAATGCGCCGCGCTGCTGCGCGGCGCGCGATCCGGCCGACTCGACGCGCTGCACGTTCCGGCCTGCCCCCTGGACATCCTGGCCCAGCAGGTGGTAGCCGAATGCGCGGCCGCGGACTGGGCCGAGGAGGACCTGCTGGATTTGGCGCGGCACGCGGCCCCGTTCGCGGACTTGTCCGCCGCGGACTTCGAGGAGGTCGTCGAGCTGGTGTCGGACGGGATCCGCACGGGCCGCGGCCGCCGGGCTGCCTACCTGCACCGGGACCGGGTGACCGGGCGGCTGGCCGGCGGCGGGGCGCCCGCCTGGCCGCGCTCACCTCGGGCGGGGCGATCCCGGAACTGGGTGACTACCGGGTGCTGGCCGAGCCCGACGCCACCCTCGTCGGGACGGTCAATGAGGACTGGGCGATCGAGTCCATGGCCGGGGACGTGTTCCTGCTCGGCACCACCTCGTGGCGGATACAGCGGGTCGAGCCGGGCATCGTCCGGGTGGTCAACGCCCACGGCGCGCCGCCGTCGGTCCCGTTCTGGCTCGGCGAGGCCCCGGGCCGCACGGTGGAGCTCTCCGAGGAGGTCTGCGCCATCCGGAAGGCGGTAGCCGGGAGCCTTGGATCGGGCCAGCCCGCCGATGCGGTCCGCTTGCTGAAGACGGAATGCGGGATCGGCGACGACGCCGCGGAGACCATCACTGCCTACCTGGGCGCCGGGCTGGCCCAGCTCGGGGTGCTCCCGGACATGGACGTCATCGTGCTGGAACGGTTCTTCGACGAGAGCGGCGGGATGCAGCTGGTCGGGCATGCGCCGTTTGGCGCCCGGCTCAACCGGGCGCTCGGGCTCGCCTTGCGCAAGCGGTTCTGCGTCACCTTCGACTTCGAGCTGCAGGCCGCGGCCAGCGATGACGCGATCCTGCTGTCCCTGGGGCCGCAGCACAGCTTCCCGCTCGAGCGGGTGCCGAAATTCCTGGCTTCCAAGACCGTGGAGGGCGTGGTCCGGCAAGCCGTCCTGACCTCGCCGATGTTCGCGGCCCGGTGGCGGTGGAACCTGAACCGGTCCCTGGCCGTGCTGCGGATGCGCGGCGGGAAGAAGAACCCTCCGGCGATCCAGCGGATGGAAGCCGACGACCTGATGGCGGCGGTGTTCCCGACCCTGGCCGCCTGCCAGGAGAATGTCGCGCCGGGCCCGCTGGAGATCCCGGACCATGTCCTGGTCCGCCAGACGCTGGAGGACTGCCTGCGTGAGGCCATGGACATCGACGGCCTGAGGCAGCTGCTCGAAGGGATCGAATCCGGCCGGATCACGGTCGTGGTGCGGGATACCACCGAGCCATCGGTGCTCGCGCACGAGATCCTGAACGGGCGGCCGTTCACCTACCTCGACGACGCCCCGCTGGAGGAACGCCGCAGCCGCGCGGTGCCGCTGCGCCGCGGGCTGCCGGTGGCCGCCCATGAGCTGGGCAGGCTCGATCCCGCCGCCATCGACCGGGTCACCGGGCAGGTCCGCCCCGACCCTCGTGACCCCGATGAGCTGCATGACCTGCTGATGACGCTCACCGCGGTCCGCCCCGCCGACGGCTGGCGGCCATGGTTCGACGAGCTGGCCCGCGACCGCCGCGCCGTGACCATCGAGGGACCGGCCGGGCCGTTGTGGTGTGCGGTGGAACGCCGCCCCGCCGCCCTGGCCCTCTTCCCGGATGCCGCCGCGGTGCCCGATCACCCGTGCCCGGTCCCGGCCGGCCCGGCTGACCCCGAGGAGGCGGCCGCGGACATGCTCCGCGGTCACCTGGACTGCAGCGGGCCGTCGAGGATCGCGGACCTGGTCCAGGTGACCGGCCTGCCGGAAAGCGTCATCGTGAGCGCCCTGGCCCGGCTGGAAGAGGAAGGCTTCGCCATCCGCGGGCGCTTCACCGAGCCCGGCGGGGCGGAGGAGTACTGCGCCCGCCGGCTGCTGGCCCGTATCCACGCCTATACCCGCGAGCGGCAGCGGCGCGAGATCGAGCCAGTTACCGCGCGGGATTTCATCCGGTTCCTGTTGCGCTGGCAGCACGTCGCGTCTGGCACCAGGCGCGAAGGCCGGTTCGGCGTGCTCAGCGTCATCGAGCAGCTTCAGGGCTACGAACTGGCCGCAGGCGCCTGGGAGAACGCGGTCCTCGCCGCGCGGGTGGACGGCTACCGGCGCGAGTGGCTGGATGAGGCGTGCCTGTCGGGCCAGGTCGCCTGGGGGCGGCTATCGGTCCGCGACAGTGCGCCCGACCCGGGCCCCCGGCGCAGCGGGCTGGTCCCGTCCCGGGCCACCCCGATCACCCTGGCCATCCGCAACGACCTGCCCTGGTTGCTCCGCGCGGCACGCGGCGAGCTGACGCCGGCCGAGCCCGGACCCGGCCGCACCCGCGACGTGCTCGACGCCCTCCGGCAGCACGGGGCGCTGTTCCGGCGAGACCTTCCGGCCGTGACCGGCCGCCTGCCGAGCGAGGTCGAGGAGGCATTGTGGGACGGCGTGGCCCGCGGGCTGGTCACCGCGGACGGCTTCCGGGCGGTCCGGTCACTGCTGCGCCGCTCCCGCGCCGCGCCGCCGCCGCGGCGCGGCCTGCGGCGCGGCCTGGGCGGAGCCGGCGCCGGCGCGGCTGGGCGGTGGTCGCTGCTCCCCACCCCGGCCGTCGCCGGTGACCGGGACGAGCTGGCCGAAGCCGTCGCCGAGCAGCTCGCCGCCCGCTGGGGCGTGGTCTTCCACGACCTCACCGCCCGGGAGAACCTCGCCGTGCCCTGGCGCGAGGTCCTGTGGGCCTTCCGGCGCATGGAAGCCCGGGGAACCATCCGCGGCGGCCGGTTCGTCGCCGGATTCAGCGGCGAGCAATTCGCGCACCTGGACGCGGTCGATGTCCTGCGCACGGTCCGCAAGCAGCATCCGACCGGCGAGCCCGTCCAGCTCTCCGCGGCCGACCCCCTCAACCTCACCGGTATCGTGCTTCCCGGTCCGCGCATCCCTGCCATCCCCGCCAACACCGTCACCTTTATCGACGGCGCCCTCGCGTCCGACGCCGCCACTGGTCAGCGGGCGCGGTCACTAGCCTTGTGACGCGGCCGGCGGGATGCCGGGCAGGCCATGCGGGCTGAGGCCCTGCTCATGCGCCATCCTCTGCAACAGCGCCAGCAGCCGGGCCCGGTCGGCACCGCCCAGGCCGGCCCCGATCCAGTCCTCGTGCTCCGCTGTCACCGCCCTGACCCGCTCCAGCATGGCGGTGCCCGCATCGGTCAGGTACAGCGCGTGCGAGCGCCGGTCGGCGGGATTGCGCCTGCGCTCGACCAGGCCGAGCTCTTCCAGCTCATCGACGAGGAAGACCATGCGGGTCGGGTTCACCCCGATGAGCTCGGCCACCGCCTGCTGCGACCGGCCCTGGTTGCTGGCCAGGCGGCTGAGCATCCCCGCCTGCCGGTTCTCGATGCCCAGCGGGACCAGCCGTTCGCCGAAGCGCCGCGCCACGTGGAACCCGAGCTGCACCAGGAGCAGCGCCACGCTGCTGCCTTCGCGCACCGGCGTATCCCGCGCCGCGTCATCCCTGTCCTGCGCAGCGTCGCTCACCTGCCCGATACTATCAGCGCCGCTAATACTTATAACCTAGCGATAATCTACGAGCGGAACTATATTGGGGAGGTGAAGCTACGCGGCACCGAAGCGTCTGGGCCCGGTGCCGCAGACCCGAGATGGCGGTGACCAACGGTATGTCGGAGACCTCAGTCGCGCAGCGCCCGCCCGTCCGGCAGCGCTCAGCGCAGGATGGCGTGCGCTGGAACAGCCTGGGCTTGTCGATAGCCCTCCTCGTTCAGTACGCGCTGGGCATGTGGGTGAACCTGTACGTGACCGTGCCCAAGCGCGATCAGGGTGGCGGCCTGCCCGCGGCGGTCGGCCGGGCGCTATCGAACGGGCCCGCGGCCCTCGCCGTACACGCCGGCCTCGGCCTGATCCTCGTCCTGGGTGCCATCGCCCTGGCGGTCCGGGCCGCCCAGGCCAGGCACCCGGTGATCATCGTGACCTCGCTGGTCAGCCTGCTGGCCATCGCGGGCGCCGCGAGCAGCGGGGCGGCGTTCGTGAATACCGGCGCCGTCAGCGCCTCCCTGGGCATGGCCCTGATGACCGGGGTGGCCCTGCTCGGCCTGGTCGTGAACCTGTTCATCCTCGGCCCGGACCGTGGCCGCGCCTGAGCCGGCCCAAACCGAGGTTTGGCCGGCTTCCGCTATGCCCTCAGGACCCGACGACGCAGGGCACGTCGTAGGGGTCGTAGCTCTGGCAGACCGCGGCCGGGTTCTGGAAGATCCCGATCGACGGCAGCGCGGTGCCCTGGAAATTGAACAGGGTCAGGTTGACGTTCGGCGAGCCCACGCCCGCTCCTGGCTCCCATCCCACGCCGGGGATCCACTCGGGCGCCCAGTAGAACAGCCCCGCGCCGAGCCCATCCGGAACCTGGGCCAGGATGGACAGCTCGTCGGTGACGAACGAGAGCTGGCCTCCCGGGCTGGCCGGGTAACCGGGCGACAGCAGGCTGGGCTCCCACACGAAGTCGCCGGTACTGTCGCCGATCGCGCTGTTGCCGTTGGCCAGGGTCCACGCGTACTGGGTCTCCGCGATGATGATCGGCTTGTGGAACTGGGTGGCGAGGGCGTCCACGTTCTGCCGCATGGCTGAGATCGCCCCGTGGAAGAACGGGTAGTAGGACAACCCGATCACGTCGAACGGCACGCCCTGGGACACGAGGTTCTGGTAGAACGCCTGGCTGAGCTGGTTATTGCCGCCCTGGTCGTAATGCATCATGATCAGCAGCTTGTGGCCTGGCGGGTTGGCCGCCCGGGCGCCGGCCACGCCCGCCTTGAGCAGCGTGGCCAGGTTGTCGTAGTCCGCGGGGACGGACGGGTCGTTCACCTCACCGACCGGCCACAGGATGCCGTTGCGTATTTCGTTGCCGATGGACACCAGGTCGAACGGGCGTTCTCTGCTGCGCGAACGCCGAGATCACCTGGTGGGTGTAGGACTGCACGGTCGCGGTGAGCTGGGCGAGGTCCTGGCCTGCCCAGGACGCGGGGATGTTCTGATGCTGCGGATCCGCCCAGAAATCGGAGTACATGATGTCCAGGTAGATCTTCATGCCCGCCGCGCGCACGCTGCGGGCCAGAGCCAGGTCGCTGGCCAGGTTGCTGTAGCCCGGCGGCGGATCCACCCACACCCGCATCCGGACATAGTTGGCGCCGTTGTCCCGCATGATGGTGACCGGGCTGGCCTGCCTGCCCCGGTCGGTGAACTTCGCTCCAGCGGCGAGTTCCTGCGGGGTGAACGAGAGATCCGCGCCGCGGTCCATGGCGGTGGCCGCCGGATCCGGCCCGAACACGCGGAACTCCCCCACGCAGACGTCCGCACCGGTGCCGCTGAAGACGGTCAGCTGCGCGTAGCGCGCCTGGGTGCCGCGCGGCAGCGGAATGTACATCGGGTTCCCCGGATCCAGCGCCACGTTGCTGGCGGCCGGCACGCTCTGCCAGTCCCCGGCCGTGCTCGCGACCTTGATCGTCGCGTCCGCGGACGGACTGGCTGAGTCCAGCGTGATTCCGAGGTCGCTGAGGGACCGGGCCTGGCCCAGGTCAACCACGAGGCTGCCGGTCCATGAGCTGGTACACCAGTCGGTGCCGGCGTCGCCGTCGACCGCGTTGGCCGCCGGATGGCTCGATTCGGAGGAGGTGGCGCTGGCCTGGCCGGCCAGGGCCCAGTTGACGGTCGGGGCGCCGGAGGAGAAATCCGTCGCGGATGTCGAGGACGAACCGCCCGCGGACGGGGCGGACGCGCCCAGCGACAGCAGCAGCAGCGCCGGGGCGGCGATCAGCGCGAGGTTGCGCAGCGATGGCCGGCGATGGCCACCCTGTGCCCGCAGCCAGGGCAGCCGCCCGGCCAGGAGGGCCGGCGGCCGTTGATTGCCTGGACTGACCATGGCAGGTCTCCATTCTGTAGTCGGCTCCCTGCGGTCGGCACTAGGCGCGCAAGCAGGGAGCACGCCCCGCGGTGCCCGGCGGCGTAAGGGGGCGGAAACGGACGGTGATCGACGTGATCACACACAATTGGACTTGATCGGACACTAAGCCCGGCTCAGGCTGCGTGCAATGGATTGTTGGCACGGAATCGGACCGCTTGCCTGGCGGCGGCCAGGTGCGGGATAGGTTGGGGCGAGCCGGAACAGGCAGCCGGAACAGGAAGAAGGCATCATGGGCGCCGGGGTCGGGAACCTGGTCCAGTCCGGGCCGCTGATCCTGGCCGTGCCGATCGCGGCAGCGGCCGGCGCGGTCACCTTCCTGTCTCCCTGCTGCCTCCCGCTCGTTCCCGGCTATCTCTCCTATGTCACCGGGATGTCCGGCACGGACGCCCAGCGCACTGGCCCGGCTGAGGCCGGGGTCAGTGAGTCGCGGACCCGCCGCAGCCGGACGGTCATCGGCACGGCGCTGTTCGTGCTCGGCTTCTCGATCGTCTTCACCATCGAAGGCGCGGCGTTCGGCGGCCTGGGCGTGGCGCTGCGGCGGGATACCGGCGTCCTGACCGCGGTGCTCGGCGGGGTGACGATCGTGCTCGGCCTGGTATTCGCGGGCGCGCTGGACAGATTCCCGGTCGCGGGGCGGATCCTGCGGCCCTCGGTGCGCCCGCGCGCCGGCCTCGCCGGGGCGCCCCTCCTGGGCATTCTCTTCGCGCTGAGCTGGACGCCATGCATTGGGCCCACGCTCGCGGCGGTGCTCAACCTGGCCGCCATCAGCGGCTCAGCGGGCCGCGGCGGCGTGCTCGCCTTCATCTACGGGCTCGGCCTGGGCATCCCGTTCCTGATCGTCGCCCTCGCCTTCCAGCGCGGCATCGGCGCTTTCGACTTCGCCCGGCGGCATGCCCGGCTCATCGCACAGGTAGGCGGCGGAATGCTGGTCGTCGTCGGCGTCCTCGAGGTCACCGGGGTGTGGACGAGCACCATCCTCTGGATGCAGACCCACTGGATCAACGGCTACCAGCCACCCCTGTAGCTGCCACCCCTGTAGCCGCCGCTCGAGGCGGGTTCTAGGGCCGCGGGCGGGGCGGCAGGGGCGGCCGCCGCCGGGACGGCCTGGTCGAGATGTCCGGTGGCCGGGCCGGTGGCCTGGACTCCAGCGCCTCCATGGCGAGCCGCACGGCCGCTTCCAGCTGGGGATCCGTGCCGCTGGCCCAGTCGTCCGGGGTGATGAGCACCTCCACGTCCGGGTCAACCCCGTGGTTCTCCACCCCCCAGCCGTAGCTCTCCAGCCAGATGGCGTAGCGCGGCACGGTGATCTGGGTCCCGTCAACCAGCGTGAACGGGTCGCCGATCCCGATCACCCCGCCCCAGGTGCGGGCGCCCACGACCGGGCCCAGGCCGAGGATGCGGATCGCGGCCGTGACCATGTCCCCGTCCGAGCCCGCGAACTCGTCGGCCAGCGCGACGACCGGCCCGCGCGGCGCGTCCTGCGGGTAGGTCGATGGCAGCAGCCCACGCGGCAGGTCCCACCCCATGATCTTGCGCGCCAGCTTCTCAACGACGAGTTCGGACACGTGGCCGCCCCGGTTGGCGCGAACGTCCACGACCAGGGCGGCATGGGCCATCTCCACGCGCAGGTCGCGATGGAAGTGCGCCCACCCTTCACCCATCATGTCGGGCACGTGCAGATAGCCGGCCCGGCCGCCGCTGAGCTCGCGGACCCGCCGGCGCCGCCCGGCCACCCAGTCCTGGTACCGCAACCGCCGCTCACTGGCCAGCGGCGTCACCGCGAGCCGGCGGGGCGGGCCGCCGTCGCTGGCGACGGTCAGCTCCACCGGCTTGCCGACCGCGCCGACCAGCAGCGGGCCGGGACCGGTCGCCGGATCGACCGGCCGCCCGTCCACCGCGAGCAGCGCGTCGCCGGGCTGGACGTTGACGCCCGGGGTGGCCAGCGGCGACCGGGCGCGCGGGTCAGAGGACTCGCCGGGCACGACCCGGGTCACCCGCCAGATGCCGTCCGGTCCTGGTGCCAGGTCGGCGCCGAGCAGGCCCACCTGCCCGGATCCACCCTCGCCGGGCGATCGTGAGGGCCGCACGTAAGCGTGTGATGTGCCGAGTTCGCCGAACACCTCCCAGATCAGGTCGGCGAAGTCAGCCGGGCCGCCGAGCCGGTGCAGAATCGGCCGGTAGGTATCGAGCACCCCCGCCCAGTCCACGTCGGCCATGTCCGCCACCCAGAAGTCGTGGCGCACATACCGGCCCGCCTCGTCGTAGGCGTGCCGCCACTGGGCGACCGGATCGGCGGTGAACCGGGCCCGGGACAGGTCCACCGTGACCGTGTCGGCCGAGCTTTCGGCGTCCTGGGCGCGGTCCGATGGCACGACGCGGAGCGTGTCCTTGTCCCGCACCACCAGGCGCTGGCCGTCGCCGCTCACCTCGAACCAGTTCAGCGCCGAGACCAGTTCGGTGCACGTGCGCTTGGCCAGGTCGAAACGCTCCAGCGCCGGGTGCGGCCGCGAAGCGTCCGGGTCGGCCGCGCCCTCGCCGAGCACCCCGGTCAGCGGCTCCTTCAGCCATACCAGGCCGCCAGCCACGGCGCGCAGCGAGGAATAGCGCCACTCGGCCACCGGCACGCCGACCACCCGGTCGGCCAGGCCCTCCGGGTCCACGGTGACCGCCGGCGGCGATGCCTCGTCCCGGCCGCCCTCGTCCCGGCCGCCCTCGTCCCGGCCGCCCTCGTCTTCCGCGGCGGCCTTCTCGCCGCTGGCCTCCTGCGGCGCGGGCCCCGGCCGGTCCCCGGGTGGCCTGCCCTCCGTCAGGGCGGCGAACGGCGACGGCGTGGCGGCAGCCAGCGGCACCAGGTACGGACGCGCACCGAACGGGAACGAGAGGTCGAAGAAGTGTGCGTCGTAGACGGGATCGAAGCTCCGTACCGACAGGAAGGCCAGGTAACGCCCATCCGTCGTGAACGCGGGCTCCGAGTCGGTGAAGCGCCCGTCGGTGACATCCACGATCGTGGCATCCGCCAGCCGGGCCAGCCGGATCCGGGTCAGCGGCCGCGGCCCAGGATGTGACCAGGCGAGCCAGGCCGAGTCGGGGGCGTAGACGAGCCCGGTCACCGGCCCGTCGTCGGACTGCGCCAGCAGGGTGACCTGGCCCGTGGCGACGTCGACGATGTGGCAGCCGGCCATCCCGGGCAGCGGCCGCCACGCTTGATCCGTCGGGTGCCGCGGCCAGCTCGCTGACCAGCCCCAGCGCCCCTTCCGCGAGCCGGCGGGGCGGAGCCGGCGGGGCGGCCGTGCTGAGCTCGGGTCCGCTGGCGGGCGCGATCTCCAGCGCGTCCGAGCCGCCGGCGTCACTCACCCAGACCACCAGGCCGCCCTCGACCAGGCCGCTCCCGGCCGGGCCGGCCCGGCCGGGCCGGCCCCGGCCGGGCCGGCCCGGCCGAGCACGCGCGGCAGCCGGGCCCGCGCGTCGGACGTCACGGCCAGCGCCCGGGCCGGGCCGTCCCGGTGGGTGAGCCAGTGCACCGTGCCGCGGACCTCGACCGCGCTCGCCCGGCCCGTGGTATCGCAGGACAAGTCGCCGAGATGGTCCTCGGCCGATACCAGGCGCGGAGCGCGGGCCGCGGCGGCCGAGCCGAGCGTGATCTCCACCTGCCGCGGCTCGCTGCCGGCCTCCAGGTCGTCGAGTATCCAGATCTCCCCCGCGCGCTGGTACACCACGCGGCGGCCGTCGGTGCTGGCCTGGCGGGCGTACCAGCCGTCATGGTCGGTGTGCCGCAGCAGGCCGGAGCCGTCCAGCCGGCATGAGTAAAGGTTGCCTGTCCCCTCATGATCGGACAGGAAGGCCAGCCTGCCGCGGACCAGCATCGGGCTCGCGAACTGGCCAGGCACATCGGCCAGTATCCGCCGGAATGGGCCGGCCGCTCCCGCCACCCACAGACGTCCCGAGGTCCCGCCCCGGTACCGCTTCCAGAACGCGGGATCACGCCCCCACGTGCCGTTCAGCAACACGCGGGCGTCAGGTGCAAGGGCCAGATCCGACACCGGGCCGAAGGCCAGGCGGCGCGGCGCGCCCGAGCCCGCGCCGGCCGGCACGGCATGCGCCCAGGTGAGCCGGTCGAAGGCCTGGCCGGAGCAGGTGAGCACGAGGATCTCGCCGTCCGGCGTCCAGCCGCAGACCCTGGTATCCGGGTCGCTCCAGTAGGTGAGCCGGCGGCTGTCGTCGCCGTCCACCCCGGCCACCTGGACCTCGGGCGGCCCGTCGCGCCAGCTCGTCCAGGCCACGAGGGCACCTCCGGGGGCCAGCCGCGGATGACTGACCTGTGCCTGGTCGGCGGACACCCGCCAGGCCCGGCCGCCGGAGGCGGCGGCGAGCCAGATGTCATCCTCGGCGGCGAAGGTGAGCAAGTCGCCGTGGACATGCGGAAATCGAAGGTACCCGGCTGATGTCACCGGATCATCGTAGGCCGGGCCCACCTCGGCGGCGCCGCCGGCCAGCCACGCTCGCCGGACCCGTCAGGCGGCCTCGCAGGCCCCGGAAGGCGAAGCAGCTGGCCTGAGCGACTCAGAATGAGTAGCGTGGGTTTAGGCATCGCCATATCGGCGGGAAATTCGCTAAGCGCTATAGTAGTTGCGCCTGTAGCATTTCAGCGCAGCCAGTATCCTTGATCCAGCCTTGTCCAGAAACACTTGTCGGTTTCGGGCACTGATGCCACACTAATGACCGTGGCGATCGCGCTGGGCGGCGGGTTACGTGACGAACCGCCGGGCATACCGGCTATGCATCGGGAGGGGGCCGCCCCTCCCGCGCGCCAGTCTGGAGAAATACCGGCTGGACGGGGCGCAGGCGCTTCCGGCCGGGCAGGCCAGGCAGGAAGCCATCCGGACGCGTGGCGCGGCGGGATAGCCCAGATCGATTGCGCGACACTGAAACAGTCTTTCGCCCATATAGAGTCCGTGGCCGAAAAGGCCGTGGGATATTTCTACGCCCGCCTCTTCGTCGCAAACCCCGAACTGCGCTCCATGTTCCCGCTGGCCATGGACGCAACGCGGAAGCACTTCCTGGCCGCCTTGGCGCGCATTGTATGGAGCATGGACGACCCGGAGGCGCTGACTGAATATCTGCGCCACCTCGCGGTCGATCACCGCAAGTTCGGCGTGCGGAGCAGCCATTACCAGGTTATCGGCGATGCGCTCATCGCCACCCTGCGCGCGTTCAGCGGCGGTCTGTGGACGGCCCGGGCCCAGTCCGCCTGGGAGGTGGCGTTCGATCAGATCACCACGGTCATGGCGCAGGCCGCGCGGGACGCCGGGGACGAGCCCGCCTGGTGGCTCGGCGAAGTGGTCCGCCACGACCTGCGCAGCCCCGACGTGGCCGTGCTGACTATCCGGACCGATCCAGGGCAGCCCCCCCTGCGGTACCAGCCCGGGCAGTACCTGAACGTCCAGGTGGCCAGGTGGCCCAGAATCTGGCGCAAGTACTCGATCGCCAACGGGCCCCGCCCGGACGGCTCGCTGGACCTGCACGTCCGCGCCATCCCGACGGGCCGGGTGAGCAGAGCGCTCGTCTACGAGACGGCCCCGGGGGACACGGTGGTGCTCGGCCCGGCCCGGGGCACCATGGTCGCCGACGACAGGTCAAGCCGCGACATCCTGTGCGTGGCGGGCGGTACCGGCCTCGCGCCGATCAAGGCCATCATCGAGGGGCTCATCGACGCCGCGGCCCCCCGGCCGGCCGGAGGATCTCGCTGTTCCTCGGCGCCCGCCGCCGGGAGGACCTGTATGACGTGCCTGACCTGCGGCGGCTGGAATCAGCCTGTTCAACCCTGCGGGTGATCCCGGCCCTCTCGCACGAATCCGGTTTCGCCGGGCTGCGGGGCATGCTGCCCGAGGTGGTGCGGCAGCACGGCTCGTGGCGGTACAGCGAGGTCTTCGTGAGCGGCCCGCCGGCCATGGTCCGCGCCACCCTGCGGGTGCTCGCCCACCGGACGTCTGGCGAGCACATTCACCTGGACGATCCCGACGCTATGGACGGCTGAGCGCTGGGTCAGTACCTCAGACCTTGCGCCATTGCGGCACCCACGCACCATCGGTGACCTCGTAGTCGCCGAACAGGGCAGGCGCCTCGGCCCGCATCAGGTCCCCGATCTTGCCGAACACGAGCCGGATTTCTTCCTCGGCCCCGGGATCGGTCCGGGCCTCGATGGTGTGCCGCAGGGTCCGGACGTTGGCCGTCCAGACGACCCCCGTGGCCACGCCGTCCGGGGCGAACCGCCGCATGAACGAGGTCTTGTGCTTCTTCTCATGCATCGCCGTCCCCTCCTCGTCCAGGCCGAAGTGACCGCCCAGCCAGTGCTGGAACTCCTCCAGTTGCTCGACCACGGCCGTCGCGCGCTTCATCAACTCCGGGTCCTTCCGCGCCCACTCCGGGAACCAGAACGGGATGTCGTCCAGCCGGACGAAGCGCAGTGACTCCTGCGACACCGCGGTCCCCGGCCGGTGCCTGACCAGCTCATGGGTCAGCACCCGGCTGACATTGTGGAGTACGAAGGTGAAACTGGCATGCTCGAGGACCGAGCCGTGCGCCTGCTTCAGGATGTTGCGCAGATATGCCTCGTGGTCGTTGCGAACCCGGCTGACGTTCGGGTTCAGCCCCGGCTCCCAGGCGCGGTAGCACATCTTGCCGGCGAACTCGGCGATGTTCTCCGCGTCGCTCGCCGACTCGCCGCGGTCGAGTCGCTCCAGCCAGCCGGTGCCGCCCACCTCACGCAGGTAAGCGGCAAGTTCACCGTAGTCGATGGCGGGACGGGCAACGAGGAACACTTCGGGCTGCACGCTTCTCATGGCGGGAGACTACCGGGACCGGCCGACAGCCTGGCGGGACGCCACCTGGGCCCGGCACAGCCGGAGCACGTTCGCGATCACCTGATGCCCGACGCCGCCGGCGGCGGTCAGGATCGACTCCGGGTGGAACTGCACCGCCCAGCGTCCCGCCGCGTCGTCCTCGATCGCCATGACCACCCCGTCGGGGGTCACGGCGGTCACCGCGAAGTCGCCCTTGACCTGGCTCGGGACCGCATGCAGCGAGTGGTACCTAGCCGCGGTGAACTCCGGCGGCAGCCCCGCGAGCAGGCCGCCACCCGTCCCGCCGGTCGGCCGGGCCAGGTCCGCCAGGCAGCGCCGCACCAGTCCCGGCTTGCCGTGCACGGGCTCCGGCAGCAGGCCAGTTCTCCCCCGGCGTGTTCCACCATGGCCTGCAGGCCCGAGGCAGACGCCGAACGCCGCCAAGCCCCGCGCGTCCAGCAACGTGAGCAGATCGTCGCAGCCGAAGTCGGACGGCCGTCCCGGCCCGGGCGAGAGCACGACCAGGTCCGGGCCGAACTCGTCCAGGGCCGACGGCGGGAAGCCCGGCGCGCAGGGTCGCCACCTGCGCGCCCTGCTCGCGGAAATAGCCGGCCAGGGTGTGCACGAACGAATCCTGATGATCCACGAGGAGCACCCGCAGGCCATGCGCCTGGCAAGTCGCCGGGCCCGTGGCGCGGAACCGGCGGCCAGCGTTCGTCGAGGAAAAAGGACCTTCTGGGCAGGCGCCCCGGCCTCGGCCAGCGTTTCCAGCAGGGCCCGGGCCTTCAGTTCGGTCTCCCGCTCCTCGGCCTGCCGGGTCGGAGTCGAACAGCAGGGTCGCCCCGGCCCGCACCGTGGCCACGCCGTCGCGGATGTGCGCGGTGCGCAGGGTCAGGCCGGTGTTCATGCCCCGTCGAAGCCGATCATCCCGACCGCCCCGCCGTACCAGCGGCGCGGCGCCTGCCCTCATGGTCCTCGATGAACTGCATCGCCCAGGTCTTCGGCGCGCCGGTCACCGTGACCGCCCACATGTGGGTCAGGAACGCGTCCAGTGCATCCAGGCCGGGCCGCAGCCGTCCCTCGATGTGGTCCACGGTGTGGATGAGCGCGGCTGTACATCTCGATCTGCCGCCGCCCGATCACCGCACGCTGCCGGGGACGCAGACCCGCGACTTGTCGTTGCGGTCCACGTCGGTGCACATGGTCAGCTCGGACTCCTCCTTGGCCGAGTTGAGCAGCGTGCGGATGTTCTCGGCGTCCTCCAGCGGGTCGCCGCCGCGGCGGATCGTGCCGGAGATCGGGCAGGTCTCCACCCGGTCCCCGGTGACCCGCACGTACATCTCCGGCGACGCGCCGACCAGGCACTCGCCCTCGCCCAGGTTGAAGAAGAACTCATACGGCGCCGGGTTGCGCTCCCGCAGCCGCTGGTAGAACGCGGCCGGGGACGCGCACGGGCCGCGGAACACGTGGCTGGGCACCACCTCGAACAGGTCGCCGCGGACGAACCGCTCCCTGGCCTGCTCCACGATGCGCGCATAGGTGCCGGGCACCGGCGGGCCGGGTACGTCAGCCGCAGGACCATCAGCCTCAACGAACGGCTGGCCGCGGCCGCCAGTGGCCCGGTGCACGCGGCCGGGCGCGGCCGGGTGTCCCGCGGCCGGCCCTGCGGTGGACACGCCGTCCACGGTGAACTCGTAGCGGTACCGGATCGCTGTCCTCGCGCTTGCGGTCCAGTACGAACAGTTCGTCGGGCAGGTGCAGGACCAGGTCACGCTGGCCGTCGGGACGGTCGTGGCGAGGGTCACCGGCTCGAACTGGAACGCCAGGTCATAGCCGAACGCGCCGTACAGGCCCAGGTGCGGGTCGTCAGCCGCGAAGGCCGCGATGATCTCGCGAAGCGCGGAGAACACGGTGGGCCGCCGGCTGCGGTCCTCCTCAGCCACCAGGCCCGGCGGGCTCGGGGATCGACCACCTCGAAACCGCCCGGCGGCGGGACGCCGCCGTGACCGGGCTCCCGGCCCGGAGCAGCGCGGCGACCAGCACGGGAGCAGCACCTCGCCCCTCGCGTTCAGCGCGCGGACGGTGATCCGCCTGCCGCGTGGCCACGATCTCCGCGCAGGGGTCCACGTAGGCCATGTGCCAGCGGCTGTACCGGCCCGGGTACTCCATGCCGGAGCTGAGCACCCCGCCGCGCCGCCCGTCGACCTGTGCGCAGACCTGTCGAGGTCCGACGGCGCTGAACGGCTCCGCGATGCGGGTCACCCGCACGCCGCCCGCGGTGACAAAGTCGGTCATGGCGGGCCGGCGCTGGTCACGCTGGCGCTGCGGGTCCTGCTGTGCTGCCGGGTCCACTGGGGCTCCCTGCCTCGGGCCGGGCGCCCAGGACGCGAGAAGCGACCGCCACTGCCGGGCGATCGCTTCTGGGGTATGCGCGAACCAGTCACCGCCTTAGCGGCGGCGCCACCACTGCAGGGCACTGGATCGCATGAGCCCGAGCTTAGCGGGCCTGACCGCACCGCGCCACCATGACGGCCGGCGGCCCGGCTCAGGCCAGCGCGAACACCGCGGTCACGGTCACGGTGAGCTGCTCGGTTCCCGGCGATACCGGCACGCCCGCTGCTCTCGCCGATGGCATCGCGGCGTACTGCGGGACCGGCCGGCGGCGCGGTTGCCTCGGTCATGCTCACCAGCGGCCCCAGCGTCCGGCCGAGTGCCTTGGCGTACTGCGCGGCCTTGACCTTCGCGTCGGCCACGGCCGCCGCCCGGGCGGCGGCCAGCAGCCCGCTGGTGTCCCGCAAGTCGAGGGAGACACCGTCGATGACCGCCGCGTTCCGCCGGCCCGCACGGCGGCGCTGATCTGGGTGCCCGCCCGGCCCAGGTTGTTCAAGGTCACCTCGATCGACTCGCTGACCCCGTAGCCGGCGGGCTGCGCCTGACTGGACTGGTAAGTGGGCTGAATGGACAGGCCCGACGTCTGGATGTCGGGGGCGCTCACGCCCAGGCCGCGGAGCGCGGCCGTCACGGCGGTAACGGCGGCATCGGCCTGCTGGAGCGCGGACCCGACCGAGGCCGCGCTGGCCTGCACACCCATGGACAGCGTCAGCGTGTCCGGTGTGCCGGACACGTTGCCGGTGCCGGTGACGGTGATCCGGGTGCCCGGCAGCCCCGGCGGCGATGCCGCGGCGGCGGAAGCGGACGCTGTGCTTCCCTGCCCGGTCCCCAGGATGAATGCCCCTATCAGCAGCGCGGCCGCGGCCGCGCCGGCGGCCAGAGCCCGCCATGAGGTGTTCGGCGTGAAAGACATGGCAACGCTCCCGGTATGCGGCGATGCGCCCGCATCTGGGCGCTTCAGCTCAGACGCACCTCAGAGTCAGCCGGTTCCGTTCCCTTGCCGTTGGCCACGCATCCGGCGCCGGGCTATCCCTTCCCGTCCACCTTGTGCGCCAGGCCTTCGGTGGAGGCGGCCGCGCGGGCCGGCGCGATCGCGTGCGCGGCCTGCCGGTCTTCCGGCATTGGCAGGCCGACCAGGTGGTAGACCTCCTCGCCGTCCACGGTCTCCTTCTCGAGCAGCAGGTTGGACAGCGCGGTGAGCTCCGCGATGTGCCCGCGGATCAGCGTGATGGCTCTCTCCTCGGCCTCGCGCAGCAGGCGGGACACCTCCTGGTCGATGATGGCCTGGGTCGCCTCGGCAAACGGCCGGCTGGACAGCCCGGACCCGCCACCGCCGAGGAACACCGAGCCGCCTTCGGGGTAACCGACGGGCCCGAGCGCCTCAGACAGCCCGAACTCGCGGACCATCCTGGTGGCCAGGTCGGTGGCGCTGGCCAGGTCGTTGGCCGCCCCGGTGGAACCCTGGCCAAGCTGAACAAGCTCGGCCGCGCGGCCACCGAGCCGGACGGCCAGCGAGTCTTTGAGGTAGTCCTCGCCGTAGAGGTGGCGCTCGACCAGGGGAAGCTGCTCGGTCACGCCGAGCGCCTGCCCGGCGGGCAGGATGGTGACCTTGGCCACCGGGTCAGCGTGCTCGGAGAGCACCGCCACCAGGGCGTGGCCGGATTCGTGCACGGCCACGGCGTGCTTCTCCTCGGGCAGCAGCACGTTGGAGTCTTCCCGGCGGCCGAGCAGGATCCGGTCCCGGGCCGCGCCGAAATCCGCCGCGGTGATGACCTCACGGTTCTCACGGGCCGCGAAGATCGCCGCCTCATTGACCAGGTTGGCCAGGTCGGCGCCGGAGAAGCCGGGAGTTCCGCGGGCGACCACATTCAGCTCCACATCGGGGCCCAGGTGCTTGCCGCGGGAGTGCACGGCGAGGATCGCGGCCCGCTCCCTGAGCGTCGGCAACGGGATCGTGACCTGCCGGTCGAATCGGCCCGGCCGCAGCAGCGCCGGGTCCAGGACCTCCGGGCGGTTGGTGGCGGCCAGCACCACGATCCCCTGGGTCATCTCGAACCCGTCCATCTCCGCGAGCAGCTGGTTGAGGGTCTGCTCGCGTTCGTCGTTGGCCACGACCTGGCCCGTCCCCGCCCGGCGTTGGCCGATGGCGTCGATCTCGTCGACGAAGATGATGCACGGTGCCCGCTTGCGGGCCTCGGCGAACAGGTCACGTACCCGGGCGGCGCCGACCCCGACGAACATCTCCACGAAGCTGGAGCCGCTGACGGAGAAGAACGGCACGTCCGCCTCCCCGGCCACGGCCCGGGCCAGCAGCGTCTTCCCGGTGCCGGGCGGCCCGACCATCAGCACGCCGCGCGGGGCCATGGCGCCCGCCCGCCGGTAGCGCTCCGGGTTTTTCAGGAAGTCGACCACCTCGCCGATCTCCGCCTTGGCGCCGTCGTACCCCGCGACGTCGCTGAACTTGGTCTTCGGGCGTTCTTCGTCGAAGACCTTGGCCTTGGACTTGCCCACGCCAAGGACACCCTGCAGTGCGCCGGCCGCCCCCCGGGAAAGCCGCCGGAACAGGTAGAAGGCGAAGATCAGCGGGAGCAGCAGGAACGCCCAGTACAGCAAGTCCGAGCCAAGCGAGGAGCTCGCCGGGAGGGCGGTCACGGTCTTCACGCCGTCCCGCGCTAGCTGGGCGCTGAAAGCCGTCGTGGGCTGGCCAGGGATGACCGTGGTGAATTGTTTGCCGTCCGTCAGGGTGCCGGTGACCGTGGTGTTCGAGCCGCCGCTGGCGTTCCCGAACGTCACATCCTTGATCTTGTGACCGTTCGCGTCGGAGATGAACTGCGAGTACTTGAGGCTGACCGGCTCAGTGACGTGGATGGCCGGCAGGAACAGGTACAGCACCACCGTTACGAGCAAGGCGGCAGGCCACAGCCAGTGCCGCCAGGCCGGAGGCGGCGGGGGGGCCGTGGGGACGGGCCTGTCTCCGGGTGGCGGGGCGGTCGGCTGCTTGCTCATGACTCATTCTTACGCGGTAAACGTCCATTACGTGTAATCGCTATGGGCGAAGTACCGGGTTGACGGCCCGGGCGCCGGATAGCCGGTCGCGGGGGCGGCTGGGCGGTCAGAAATCCACCCAGCTGCCGGTGCCGAGCCGGGATGCCTCGCGGTACAGGTAGGCGGCGGCGGCCAGGTCCTCGATGGCCAGGCCAACGGACTCGAACACAGTGATCTCCCTCGCATCGCGGCGCCCTGGCGCGCTCCCGGTGAGGACGTCGCCGAGTTCGGCGCGAATGTGGCCAGCGTCGATGGCGCCCTCGGCCCGAGCGATCAGGAAGTCTCCCGACTCGGCGGCGGCGGACTCGCGGCTGTCCACGAAGAGGGCCGCGGTGGCCATGGTCGCGGTGTCGATCTCGCGCGCCGCTGGGAGGCACGCCCCGACCGCATTGATGTGCGTCCCTCCGGCCAGCCACGCCCGCTGCAGCACCGGAGTGGCCGATGACGTGGCGGTCACCACGATGGAGGCGTCGGTTACCGCGTCCATGGCGTGGTCACAGGCCAGAACGGGGACCGATAGCTGATCCCGGAGCTGCGCCGCGAGCCGGACCGCACGGCCGGGCGGCCGACCCGCGAGGCGGTTCTCAGCGGGCGGCCGACCCGCCAGGCGGATCTCGGCGAGCGGCCGCGACGCCGCGATGGCCAGGGCGTGGGCACGTGCCTGGACGCCGGTGCCGATGATGGCCAGGTGCGCCGCGTCCGGCCGGGCCAGCAGGCTGGTGGCGACGGCCGACACCGCGGCGGTGCGGATCTCGGTCAGGGCTGATCCGTTCACCAAGGCGAGCAGTTCCCCGGTCCTGGCGCTGGACAGCAGGACCCCGCCCTGGTGCGCGTCCTTACCCAGGGCCGGGTTGCCGGGGAAGATGCAGATCGCCTTGAGCCCGTAGGCCGGCTCCTCGCCGGCCAGGAACGAGGGCATCAGCGCCATCAGCCCGCCGTCGCCCGGCGGCCGGATGACGGTGCGGAGCGGCTGGTGGGCCTGGCCGCGGGCGAGCGCGGCCAGCGCGCCCCGCATGACGTCCGCGCACTCGCCGTAGGGCAGCAGGGCGCGCACGTCGCTGGCGCTCAGCACCAAGATCTTCACGTGCCTCCTCCCGCGGCGGCCGCCGCCACCTGATGGCTTGGCCCGCGGCGGCCGGCGCCACCAGATGGCTTGGCCAGCAGGGTACGTGCCGCTCCTGGACAGCGGCGGGTTGACGACTGGGCGAGGGCTCTCTAGCGTAAGCGGAAAAGGTTTTCTTCCCCGGGCGCTCCGCCGCGCGGCGACGTCTCGAAGGGTCTGGCTATGTGGACCAGATTGCGCCGCTCGACGGCTCTGCTCGGTACCCTGTTCGCCGGTCTCGCGATCTCGCTCCCGGCCGGAGCCGCGGCTGGATCCCCCGCGCGGCAGGCCGCCGCCGGTAGCTTAGTGCCCCTGCCGAACCTCCCGGTCAACTCGTGCCGGGACTCCACCCTGCCGCGAAGCTACGGCACCAACTTCCCCGTCCCGGACGACCCGTACGGCTATGGCTTCGCCAACCAGACGGTCATCGGCTGGGAGGGCAACATCTACGCGCCGTTCGCGTACCTGTCCGGCTCCTACTTCGCCCGCGGCGTGCCGGTGCGCTACCAGCAATCGGGCCAGACCTATTGCGGCGCGATGTACTCGTTCGGCGTCTACCACTACGGCCTGGCCGCCGGCCAGGCGCCGGCGGCCGGCTCGGTGCGATGGACGATGGCCGGTGGCTATCTGCCCGCCATGACCACGTCTTTCGCCCGCGCCGACGTCCAGGTCTCGATCACCGACTTCGCTGACCAGCAGACCATCGGCGGCAGCCCGGTCGAACTCGTGTACACGAGGGTCACGGTGACCAACACCGGCTCATCGGCGGTGACCGTGCCGTCCGGCCAGTCGGGGACGAACCTGGTCGCACTGAACTATGAGCCTGACGCTGTCGAGCCGGGCCAGACCGTGCATCACGACTTCGCCGCCGCGGTGGACACTTTCACCGTGGGGGGCACGCTGCCCGGCCCGGCCGCGCTGACGCCCGGGGCGCCAGGCACCGGTGTTCTGACCTATGACCGCGCCTACCGGCACATGGCCGGGTACTGGAACCGGCGCCTGTCGGTCATCCCCACGCTCTCGCTGCCGAACGTGGCCCTGCCCAACACCGGAGGCCTCGCCCATCCCGGCACCGCGATCGGGAACGCCTACCGGGCCGCGTTCGTCTATACCAGGATTGTGCAGGTCAGCGAGTCACCATTCTCCGGCGCGAACAATTACGACTGGCTGCTCAACCACGACCTGCCCGGCATCCTGGCCAACCGCTTCGAGCTTGGCGACTTCGCCGACGCCCAGAATCTGCTACTGGTCGGCCGGATTTCGGAGAGCCCGACCTTCAACGAGGTGGGCGCCAACTGGTACTGGGACGGCGTGTGGCGGACTCCGCTCGCGTGGGCCGGGTACCTGGAGGGAACCAACGACACCGCCTTCGTAAGTAAATACTTCCACGACGACGCGAACGGGCCGAGCCCGTGGGGCCCGAGCCTGTACACGATGATGCACACCGACTACCTGTCGCAGCTTGAACGCCAGCACGCACTACCTGAAGCCATCCAACGACAACGACTCCTGCGGCACCTGGCTGTTCGACGACGAGACCGCGCTGGCCGGCCTGAGTGCCTACGCCTACATCGCGACCCGCATCGGCAACGCGGCCGAAGCGCGATGGGCCGACGGCGCGTACACCAGCCTGCTGAACGCGGCCAACGCCGGGCTGGCCGCCAACGAGCAGGCCAGCGGCTCCGATTTCCTGCCGTGCGAGGTGAACCAGCCGGTCACCGCGGACCGCTGTAGCAGCGCCAGCGACGCGAACTGGGCGTCCCAGGCACTGTGGGGGGAGAACGCCTGGAGCATCTTCCTTCAGGGCGGCCCGCTGAACGGCATCCTCGGCGACCCCGCCCAGACCGACAACCTGTACCAGACGGGCTTCGCCCGGCTGCAGGGCTCGGTGCCCTACCCGTCCTTCGGCGCCTACACCGGCTACAGCGTCGCGCTGAACACCGGGTACGCCGCGGCGGCGCTGTACGGCGATCAGTACCGAGACCTGCCGATCACCAGCTACGCCTGGCAGATCGCCACCACCACGGGTGGCCCGAACGCCTGGTGGGAGGCCAACGGCTCGCCCCCCGACCCGAACAACCCGTGGCAGGGCAGCCATGCCGCACCGGAGTTCGGCGCGATCCCTTACGCGTGGCCGATGGCCGGGCAGACCCAGACCCTGCTGCAGTCGCTGGTCGCCCAGGGGCTGGCAGCGGGGACGACGCCGGACGGCTCGCCGAGCTACCGCACCGCGCTCTACATCGGGCGGGGCGTGCCGGACGCGTGGGTCGTCCCGGGCCAGACGATCTCGGTCGGCAACCTGACGTCCTCCTACAACGTCGGCACCGCCCGCCGGGGTACCTACGGGGTGCGCCTCAGCGTCGGCTCCGACCGCGGGACGCGGGTCGTCCGGGTGACGCTGACCGGCCAGGTGCCGGGCGGCGATGTGCAGGTCCAGCTTCCGGTGTTCGCCGACGCGGGCGTGCGCGCGCGTCGCCGGCGGCAGCTACGACGCCGCACGCCACAGCGTGACCCTCAGCCCGGGCGGGCGGTCCGCGGCGATCTGGCTGGGCGACGCCGCCAAGCCGACGCTCAGCGTGCAGGTCGCCAGCACCGTGGCCGGTAAGCACGCGCAGCCAACGCTGACCTCGGGGGCGCAGACGACCGCCTCGGCCACCATCACCAACACCGGCGCGAGCGGCATCAGCAACGTGCGGCTAAGCCTGCAGGCCGCCAAAGGCTGGAGCGAGCCAGCCTACGACCGCGGTCAGCTTCGCCGCCATCGGCGCCCGGCGAGACCAGGACCGTGAGCTGGAACGTGACGCCGCCCGCCGATGCGAACGGCGGCAGCGGGCTCGTCGTCTCGGCGGCCTACGGTGCTCCGGAGGGCGCGTCGGGCTCGGCCAGCGCGGAGCAGTGGGTGCACGTGCAGCCCCCGCTGCCACTGCCGCCGGGAGCGACCGACCTGGCGTTGACGGCAACCCCCTCGGCGTCCTATGCGTCGCCGTGGACGACGGTGACCGCCATCAACAACGGGATCTACCCCGTCCAATCGAGCGACGACAATGACCTGACCCCGTACTGGGGCACCTGGCCGGAGACAGGGCACGCAGTGGATAGAGCTGGACTGGAATCAGCCCATCACGACCAACGGAAGTTCTGTCTACTTCGCTCGACGACGGTGGCGGCGTCCGGCTGCCTGCATCGTGGACTGTCCAGTACTGGAACGGCAGCGCCTTCGCCGACGTCTCGAACGCCAGCACCTACCCCATCGCGGACAACGCGTTCAATGCGGTCACCTTCGACCCGGTCAGCACGACCCGGCTCCGGGTCATGCTGCAGAGCGGCCAGGGTTCGGTGGGCGCCATCCAGTGGATAGTCCCGAGCAGCCCAAGCTGAACTGGTCAGCCCGGGGCAGCGTCCTTGCTGATGGCGGCGAGGATCTTGTCGGTCGTTTCCATGATCTGCTGCTGCCGTCCGGGCATGTCCTTGCTGGCGAAGTTGTGCAGGATGTCCAGCACCTGGTTCTGGCCGCGCAGGATGTCAAGCTGCAGCTTGGCCATTTCATGCAGCGCGATGAGGGTCTCGTGGTCGGCGATCGCCCGCTTGTCGCTGGCGGTCTGCGCGCGGTTCGCGCTGACCTGGAGCGAGATCATGATGGACAGCTGGGGCAGGTTGAGGATGGTCAGCAGCAATGGCCACGGGGTCTTGTCGAAGCCGACGATGTTGCCCAGGAACAGCCAGGCCACGATGCCGATGCTGATGATCAGGAACACCCACATCGACCCGCAGAACTTGTTGACCGCGTCGGCGATCCTGTCCAGCCAGCTGGTCCCGCGGACGTGCCTGGACAGGACGAGCTTGGGCGTGTGCAGTTGCGGTGCCTGGCGGATCTCGGCGGCGCGCGCGGCCGCCCGGGCCGCCGCCGTGTCATTCGCCTTGACCGCCGCCGCGGCCGTGGCGGCCGGGGCGGCGGGCTGGGATTCGGGGCCTGGCCCGTCGGGCGGGGCCATCGTGTCAGTCATGGATAACCTCCCGGTTGGTGCGAAAGCGTCCTGGCCGGGGCCATGACGCACCGCTACCAGGAGGACGGTCTGGCTCAACCTAGCGCGGCGCCCTGGGGTGAACTAGCGAGGCGCGCGTGGTGGGCTAAGCGGCGGTACGAGTCGTGCCCCGAGTTCCCGCCGTTGTTGCTGGCGATGCGGGCCATGAGTTCGGCATCCTCGCGGATCTCCGCCGCGGTCGGTGACAGCGAGATGACCGCGGTCAGGACGAACGTCAGGATGCTGATGCCGAGGATGAGCGGCAGCAGGAACGACACCGCGCTGGCGCCGCCCGACATGCCAGGCATGCCACCGGTAGCCGCGGCGGCGGAGGCGTAAACGTGCATGGCCGCCATGCCCGTGTAGTGCATCCCGCTGACGGCCACACCCATGATCAGGGATGCGGCCAGGGTCGACCACACCGTGTGCAGCCGGAGCCCGGCCCAGAGGGCAGCCGTCCCGGCGACCACGGCGATGACCACCGAGAGGATGACCAGGCCATCGTTGTAGCGCATCGTGTCCGGCATGCGCATCGCCGACATGCCGATGTAGTGCATGCTGGCCACGCCGAGCCCGATGATCAGGCCCCCGGTCAGCAGCGGGACCGGCCCGTCACCGCCGAACCCGACGATGAGCAGGCCAACGCTCACCACGACGGCCGCGATCAGCATGCTGAAGATCGTGACCGGCACGTTGTAATTTATGCTCTGGCCCGGGATGGTGAACCCGAGCATGGCCACGAAATGCATGCCCCAGATCCCCGCCGCCCCGATGGACACCGCCGCCAGCAGCAGCCACCGGACACGGGATGCACCGTGCACGACCCGGGCCCGCGTGGTGCAGCGCAGGCCGAGGAAGCAGCCCAGGCACGACATGACGTAACCCAGGGCAGGCGTCAGGAAGCCGTAGGAAAAGTTGTGGACGACCACCATCAGCCCAGGCCCCCCCATGGCGCGGTCTCCCGCGTTCTCTTGCTACTTCCAGCCGACGTGCCGAGCATTACACGAAAGGTCCGGAGCTAGTGGTGTGTTTAAGGCAGATTTAACAATCGATTTCATTGCGCCGTGGCCGGTTCCCGGGCGCGCGGCGCCCTCACGCGGCCGACGACGCGGGAACCCGCCCGCTAGATGTGCATCCCGCCGTCCACCGCGAGGGTGGTCCCGGTCACGAACGAGCTGTCCGAGCTGGCCAGGTACAGCACGGACCGCGCGATCTCCTCAGGGCGGGCGTGCCGGGCCAGCGGGATCCGCGCCTCGAAGATGCGCGCGGCAACATCGGGCGCGGCACCGGTGGCGGTGACCTCGATGTCGCGCTGGAATTGCGTGTCTGTCGGCCCGGGATGGAGCGTGTTGACCCGGATCCCGCGCGCGGCCATCTCCATCGCCGCGGTGCGCATGAGGCCCACCTGCGCGTGCTTGGCAGTCGCGTACCCGCAGATGCCCGCGTCGGACGTGAGCCCGACCACGCTGGAGTTGATGATCACGCTCCCGCCGTCCCGCAGGCTCGGCAGCCCGTGCTTGAGCAGCAGGAATGCGCCCAGTACGTGCACGTCAAGGACCCGGCGGAAGACATCGACCGGGTATTCGGTAATCGGGGCTATGTCACCGCTGACGCCCGCGTTGCTGAACAGGATGTCCAGGCCGCCGAAGCGGCCGACCGCCTGCCGCAGCGCCGCCACGACCTGCTCCTCCTCGGTGACGTCGGTGACACTCCAGCCGACCGCCTCGGGCCCCAGCTCGGCAGCGGCGGCCTCCAGCCGATGCTGGATGAGCCCTGCGAGATGAACCCGTGCGCCCTCCGCGACGAGCAGGCGGGCCGTGGCCAGGCCGATGCCACTTTCACCACCAGTGATGAAGGCGACTTTGTCGTCTACCCGAGCCATGGCGACCCCCCCTTCTGCCCCGGGCGGGATGGCTCCGCGCGGCCCGCGTCCGCACGCTGGCGGTACTGCCCAGGCGGCTCGCCGTAACTGGCCTTGAAGATCTTGGAGAAATGCGCGGGGTCGTCAAAGCCCCAGTGCCGCGCGATGGCGAGCACGCCCCGCTCGGCCAGGGCGGGATCCTCCAGGTCGCGGCGGCAGTTGTCCAGCCGGCGCTCCCGGTCGCACTCCATCGGGACGAAGGTGCTCGAGATCCAGTGGCGCCACTGGGCGAAGCGGTCAGCCTCAGCGACCTCCACGGTGCGCAGAACCTCGGCCATCACCATCGTCCTACCCCTTAATCACATGATCGGGTCGTGGCTGGGGCTGATTGACGGACCTTACCCCGCCAGCGGGCCGATGGGTAGAAATGCGAGGACAAGTTCGCGTATCAACTCAGCTGCCCGCCGGTCCGGCAGCGCGGCCGGGTCACTGAACCGGGTGCCACGTCCGACCAGCGAGTCGCTGCCCGGTCCGGCGGGATTCAGCCGCTTTTGTAACCTGAAGCCGGCTCCCTGGCGCAATACGAATGTTGCACTATACGGCCCCGCTTAAATGCGGGATAAATTGGCCGCCAATGCCAATTCGGAGGACAGGCCGTGGTGACCTGGCCGTATGCTTTGTATTTCCTGCACACCCATTCTTCCCCCGGGTCTCAGCGCGGATGACCCACCAAGACAATTAGGAGAAACCGTCGGCCATGAGGCACCCGTGCGCAGGCAACGAGTATCTGTTCACGTCCGAGTCCGTGACGGAAGGCCACCCTGACAAGATGGCGGACCAGATCTCCGACGCGGTGCTTGACGCCGCGCTGGAGGCTGATCCCTATTCCCGGGTGACCTGCCAGACCTTGCTGACCACTGGCCTGGTCGTGGTCGCGGGCCAGATCGCCACGCCCGCGGCCCTGGACATCAGTGAGATCGCCCGCCGCACCCTGTGCGACATCGGGTACACCGCCGAGTGCGGGTTCGACCCGGAGCGCTGCGCGGTCCTCAGCACGCTTGACAAGCAGCCCCCCGACACCGCCCGGGGGGTGGACCCGGCCGGGGCAACCCGCCGTGACGGGCATGAGGACAACTTCGACCGCGTCGGGGCCGGAGACCAGGGGATGATGTTCGGCTACGCGACGAACGAGACCCCTGAGCTTATGCCGATGCCCATCGCTCTGGCTCACCGGCTCGCCCAGCAGCTGGCTCGGGTCCGCAAGTCGGGTCTGCTCCCTTACCTGCGCCCGGACGGCAAGGCGCAGGTGACGGTCCGGTACTGCGACGGCGCCCCGGTGGCCATCGAGAAAGTGGTCATCTGTACGCAGCACCAGGCCGGCGTGGAGGACCGGCTGGCGGCCGACCTGTGGCGCAGCGTGGTGCTCCAGGTTCTTCCCGCGGACCTCTACGAGGCGGCCCAGTTGCGGCCGAGCTTCTTCGTCAACCCGACCGGGCGGTTCGTGATCGGCGGCCCCGCAGGTGACGGCGGCATGACCGGACGCAAGGTCAGCGTAGACACGTACGGCGACTTCGCCCGGCACGGCGGCGGCGGGTTCTCCGGCAAGGACCCGTCCCAGGTGGACCGGTCGGCCGCGTACGCGGTCAGGCACGTCGCGAAGAACATCGTCGCCGCAGGCCTGGCCGACCGCGCCGAAGTACAGGTCGCCTACACCATCGGGATGGCCCACCCCGTCTCGTTGCTGGTAGAAACCTTCGGCACCGAGCGCGTCCCGCGCAGCAAGCTTCAGGAACTGGTCGACACGCATTTCGACCTGCGGCCGACCGCGCTGCGCGAGGAACTGAAGCTGCACCGGCCGATATACGCCAAGACCGCGGCCTATGGGCATTTCGGCCGCGACGACGCGGATTTCACCTGGGAGAGCACCAATAAGGCCGACGTGCTCCGGGCGGCCGCCGGGCTGTCCGAGCGGCCGTCGTCGGCTGACTCACCCCATACGCTGTGCCTCACAGGCTAGCCGCGCGGAGGCAGGTGATGGGTGAACGTCCACGTGCTCCACGAGAACCCGGACTGGTACACGCCCATCGCGGCCGCGTTCGACGCGGCGGGGGTGCCACACGAGCCGTGGCTGCTTGGTGAGGGCCCGCTCGATCTCGACGATCCGCCGCCCCGGGGCGTGTTCTGGTCACGGATGAGCGCGTCGTCCCACACCAGGGGCCACCCGCACGCCAAGGATCAGGCCCGCGCCTTGCTCGGCTGGCTGGAGAGCAGCGGCCGGCGGGTGGTGCACGGACGGCGGGTGCTCGAGCTGGAGGTCAGCAAGGCGGCTCAGCTGACGGCGTTGCGGGCGGCGGGCTTCGATGTGCCGCGCACGGTCGCCGTGGCCGGGGCGGCCGAGCTGCCCGCCGCGGCCAGGAAGCTGCCGGTCCCGTTCATCAGCAAGCACAACCAGGGCGGCAAGGGCCTGGGGGTGCGGCTGTTCGAGGGCCACGACGAGTTCGCCGCATATGTCTCCTCGCCCGCCTACCTGCCGCCCGTGGATGGCATCACGCTGTTGCAGGAGTACCTGCGGGCCGCCGAGCCAGTGATCACCCGGGTGGAACTGGTCGGCGGGGAGTTCGTCTACGCGGTCAGCGCGGACACGGCCCGCGGCGGCTTCGAACTCTGCCCGGCGGACGCCTGCGCGGCGGACGCCTGCGCGGCGGACGCCTGCGCGGCGGACGCCTGCGCGGCGGACGGCTGCGCGGCGGATCAGGCCCCCGGAAACAGCCTGTTCGCGCTCCGTGACCGCTTCGACCACCCGATCATCGGCCGCTACCTGGACTTCGCCCGGCGCCAGGGTATCGAGATCGCGGGCTTCGAGTTCATCGAGACGGTGGATGGCCGGCTGGTGACCTACGACGTGAACACGACGACGAACTACAACGCGGGGATCGAGGCGGTCGCGCCGCGGCCCGCGCTGCCTGCCGTGGCCGCCTTCTTCGGCCGGCTCCTCGCCGAGGGAGACAGCCGATGAGGTTCGGGTACTGGATGCCGGTTTTCGGCGGCTGGCTGCGCAACGTCCAGGACGAGCACATGAGCATCGCCTGGCCTTACGTCCGTGACCTGGCCATCGAGAGCGAGCAGCACGGCTTCGAGCTGTCCCTGATCGCCGAGCTGAACCTCAACGACCTCAAGGGCCACCACGCGCCGTCGCTGGATTGCTGGACGCTGGCCCCGGCCGTGGCGGCGGTCACGCAGCGGCTCGAGCTCATGCTCGCCGTGCGGCCGAACTATCACGCACCGGCCCTGACCGCCAAGGCGCTGTCCACGCTGGACACGATCGCACCGGGGCGGCTGTCGCTGAACGTTGTGTCATCGTGGTGGAAGGACGAGGCGGCCCAGTACGGGGCGCCGTTCGACGTGCACGACGCCAGATATGCGCGCACGCAGGAATGGCTGGACGTGGTGGGGCGACTGCTGCGCGAGGACACGGTGACCCACCAGGGGCCGCTCTACCAACTGGCCGCCGCCGTGCTGGAACCCAAGCCCGCCCGGATTCCGCCCGTCTACATGGGCGGCGAGTCGCCGAAAGCCAAGGAAGTGATCGCGCAGCAGGCCGATGCCTACGTCATGCACGGGGACGCGCCCGAGGTCATCGCGGCCAAGATCGCCGACCTGACGGCCCGGCGGGCGGTTACCGGCCGGCCTCCGCTGAGCTTCGGCGTGTCCGGGTACGTGATCTGCCGGGACACCGAGGCGGCGGCCCAGGCCGAGCTGGAACGGATCCTCGATGTGCGTTCCTCGGCCGAGGCCTACGCCTCCTACCAGGACTTCGTCGAAGGGTCCCAGCTTGAGTCGCGCGTCTCGGTGGAGGAGTACAGCGTCTCCAACCGGGGGCTGCGCAGCGGGCTGATCGGCACGCCTGATCAGATCGTCGGCCGGCTGCGTGCCTACGAGCAGGCCGGGGTGGGGCTGATGCTGCTGCAGTTCTCGCCGCAGCGCGAGGAGATGGCCCGCTTCGGCCGCGACGTGATCCGCCGCTACTAACCGCTGGCCGCGCCGGCTGGCCAGGGTCGCCGCGCACTGCCAGTCTCCGCCCATTTCGTCCCCCGGCCTATCCGGGGCTGACCCAGCTCAGACAGACTGTCTACGCGGCCTCTGGCCGCCACCAGGCGGCGGCTTCGCAGCGCCGCTGGCTGCGTTGACACCCGCTGCGGCATCACCTAGATTTTCAGCGTGTTCGTACACAGAACTGATGTTCGTAGTACGCACGGAGCCTTAGGAGCACCCGGTGGCATTCATTGACGAATCGATCTGGCAGGGCAAGGTCTTCTCCGGAGGGTGGCAGCCGGGCAGCGGCGGAGACGCCGCGGTTATCGAGCCCGCCACCGGAGCGGAGATCGGCCGGGTGGGCATCGCCTCCCCCGCCGACGTCGCCGCCGCGGCTACGGCGGCCGCGGCCGCTCAGCCCGCGTGGGCCGCGCTGCCGTACACCCAGCGCGCCGCTATTCTGCGCCGGGCCGGTGACATCTGGAAGGCCAACGCCGAGGAGATCGAGGGCTGGAGCATCCGGGAGGGCGGCAAGATCGTCCCCGCGGCCCAGTTCGAGACGCACGTGGCGACCGAGGAGGTCTACGAGGCGGCCACGCTGCCCACACGGCCCTACGGTGAACTGCTGCCCAGCGAGTCTCCCCACCTCAGCTGGGCCGAGCGGGTGCCGGTCGGCGTGGTGGGCGTGATCTCCCCGTTCAACTTCCCGCAGATCCTGGCGATCCGCTCGGTGGCCCCCGCGCTGGCCCTGGGCAACGCCGTCGTGCTCAAGCCCGACCCGCGCACGGCCGTGTGCGGGGGGGTGGTCCTGGCCCGGGTCTTCGAGGAGGCCGGCCTGCCCGAAGGGCTCCTGCACGTGCTGCCCGGCGGCCCGGAGACCGGCGAGGCGCTGGTCACCGATCCGCTGGTCCGGGTCATCTCGTTCACCGGGTCCACCGCCGCCGGCCGCAAGGTCGGCGCGCTGGCCGCCCAGCACCTCAAGCGGGTCCACCTGGAACTCGGCGGCAACTCGGCGCTGATCGTCCTGGACGACGCGGACCTGGACAAGGCGGCGTCCGCGGGGGCCTGGGGCTCTTTCCTGCACCAGGGCCAGATCTGCATGACCACCGGCCGCCACCTGGTGCACGAGTCCGTGTACGACGCCTACGTCAGCCGCCTGGCGGACAAGGCCGATCACCTGCCGGTCGGCGACCCCACCGGCCAGGTGGCCATCGGCCCGATCATCGACGAGCGGCAGCGCGACAAGATCCACGGCCTGGTCACCTCGAGCGTGGACGCAGGCGCCCGGCTGGCCGCGGGCGGCACCTACGAAGGGCTCTTCTACCGGCCCACCGTGCTGGCCGACGTCGAACCCGCCATGCCCGCCTACGCCAACGAGGTCTTCGGGCCCGTCGCCCCGGTCGTCCGCTTCTCTACCCTGGACGAAGCCGCGAAGCTGGCCGCGGACACCGAATATGGCCTCTCCCTCGGCATCCTGACCAGTGACGTCATGCGCGGCCTCGACCTGGCCCGCCGGATCCCGACCGGCATCGTGCACATCAACGACCAGACCGTGGACGACGCCCCCAACACCCCGTTCGGCGGCCTTTTCGCGTCCGGCACCGGCGCGCGGTTCGGCGGGACCGCCAACCTCGACGCGTTCACCGACACCCGCTGGGTCACCATCCGCGGGGAGATCGCTCCCTATCCCTTCTAGCCGGGGCCACAGGACATGCGCACCCAGGTAGGCATCGTCGGAGCCGGCCCAGCCGGGCTGCTGCTCTCGCGTCTGCTCGCGCTGCGCGGCATCGACTCGGTCGTGATCGAGATCCGCAGCCGGGAATACTGCGAGGCCCGGCAGCGAGCCGGGGTCCTCGAGGACGGCAGTGTCGCCCTGCTGCGCCAGGCCGGGGTCGCAGGCCGGCTGGACCGCCAGGGCCTGGAGCATGGCGGCATCTACCTGCAGTTTGCGGGCCAGCGTCATCACCTCGACTTCAGGGACCTGACCGGCGGGCGTACCGTCACCGTCTACGCCCAGACCGAGGTGGTCAAAGACCTCATAGCTCAACGAATTTCCGCGGGTGGCTCCCTCGAGTTCGATGTGACTGACACCGAAGTGGACCGCCTGGACACCGACCAGCCGGTCTTGCGGTACACGAGCGCGGACGGCGTCCGGCACGAAGTCACCTGCGATGCGATCGCCGGCTGTGACGGCTTCCACGGGATCTGCCGGCCCGCCCTGCCCGCCGGGCTGCTCACCACGTGGGAGCGCAGCTACCCCTACGCCTGGCTCGGCATCCTGGCCGACGTGCCGCCCTCGACCGACGAGCTTATCTATGCCCACCACCCGCACGGCTTCGCCCTGCACAGCCTGCGCAGCCCCGAGGTGAGCCGGCTCTACCTGCAGGTCGACCCGGACGAGGACATCGCGGCGTGGCCCGACGACCGGATCTGGGGTGAGTTGCAGGAACGGTTCGCGCTGCCCGGGTGGAACCTCAAGGAAGGCCCGATCCAGGACAAGGCCGTCTTGCCCATGCGCAGCTTCGTCACCGCGCCGATGCAGTCTGGGCGGCTGTTCCTGGCCGGCGACGCCGCGCACATCGTGCCGCCGACCGGCGCCAAGGGCCTCAACCTGGCCCTCGCCGATGTCGCCGTGCTGGCCGGTGCGCTCGACGGGCTGCTGCGCGGAGATCCGGGACCGGCCGACGCCTACTCCGCCACATGCCTGGACCGGGTCTGGCGGTCCACGCACTTCTCCTGGTGGATGACCTCGATGCTGCACGCGACCCCGGGCGCGGACGCCATGGAGGCGCAGTTGCAGTTGTCCCAGCTTCGTTACGTCACGACCTCCCGCGCGGCGGCGACCTCGCTGGCCGAGAACTACACCGGCTACCCGGTCCCTGGCGCCGCTGTTCGTGGCTGAGTTCCCCGGCTCGCTCACCCCGGGTGACTTCTTGTCTGGTGTCTATGTACAGTAGACAGATGCCAATCGATGCCGACCTGCTGAGCCAGGCCAAGGCGGCCGAGGCCCGCGTCATTGACGCCGAGCACACCGCGGAGGTCGCGCGCTGTGACTTCCACCGCGCGGTGCGCCGGCTTCACCTTGAGGGCGCCTCGCTCCGGGAGATCGCGGCCGCGCTGGGCCTCAGCCATCAGCGCGTCCATCAGATTGTCGAGGCGGCCGGGGGAACCCGGCGCTGGCGCACAGGCCGCGGGAACCGCCCGGGACCCTTCGCCTGTTCCTTCTGTGGCCGGCGTCACCCGACGCCAGAGGGGCTCGTCGCGGGCCCGGGCGTCTATATCTGCGAGGCCTGCGTCACCACCGCCGCCGGCCTGGTCACCGCCGGCGGCGCGGCCACGGCGCCCGCCGCGGCCATCGAACTGGTCGCCGAGCAGGCCAGGACGGAGCGCTGCAGCTTCTGCGGGAAGCGCCGCCACCAGGTGCCGGTCATGGCATCGGCGGCCGACGCGCGGATCTGCGCCGAATGCCTGAGCCTGTGCCAGGAGATTCTCGCCGAGGGGAACCCCAGTGATACGTAACGCGTGGTACGCGGCCGGGTTCTCGGGCGAGTTCGCGCCGGGCGCGCTGGGTGGGCAGGTCATCGCAGGCCGCCCGCTTGTGCTGTGGCGGACGCAGGCAGGCGAAGTCGCCGCGCTCGACGCGCGCTGCGCGCACAAGCGCTTCCCGCTCTGGGAGGGGAAGCTGCTCGACGGCGATGTGCTCGAGTGTGCTTATCACGGCTTCGCCTACGATGCCGCGGGCCATTGTGTCGCGATCCCGGCCCTGCACGAGCAGGACGACAAGATCCCGCAGACCGCACGGCAGCGGAAGTACCCCGTCGTTGAGCACGATGGTGTGGTCTGGCTATGGCCCGGTGACGCGGAGCCCACGTGCGCGCCGCCGCGCACCCCTGAGATCGGCTCCGGCGCGTGGGAGACGATCAATACCGAGCCGATGGAGATCGCGGCGAATGCGCGGCTGCTCATCGAGAACCTTTTCGACCTGACCCACTTCTACCCGCTGCACGCGGACAACATCGGCTCCCTCGCGGACGCGATGGTGCCGGTCGAGATCGAGCGCGGCGACCATGACGGCACCCCGTACCTGAGGACTATCCGCCGCCGCTCGTCGTTCGCGATGCCGCCGATGACCCGGGACCGCTTTGGCCTGGAGGTAGCCGACCAGGTGCAGCGGCACACGATGATCGGGCCGGGTCTCTTCCACGTCGTTGTCGCGGTTGCCCCGCCCGGCGGGCTGGGCTCCGAGCAGGAACAGAGCTTCGTTCTTCACCAGACCATCACTCCCCGGGACGATTCGCACCACGTGTGGCGGCGCTCGATATCGGCCCTGGCCACGGCCCGCTGGGCGGCCTCACCGGATAAGAGCCTCGCCGAGGCCGTGGCCGCGGGCGCGCCCACAGTGGTCGCGCAGGACCGGTGGGCGATCGAGCAGCAGCAGACGATGTTCGCCTACCCCGATGAGGGTTACCGCGAGGTCCACATCAGGACCGACGGCGCGGTGGTGATGGCCCGCCGCATACTCGATGACCTGGAAGCCGCCGAAGGCTCGGAAGGTCTGGCCCAGGTCCGCTCCCAGCGCGCGCGGCGCACGGCCGACCGGCCATGAGCCAGCCCGCGGTGTGGGGCTTCTGCCCGGGGTGCGAGCTGTGGCAGCTCAGCGCCGCCTGGGGCGAGCCGCCCGCCTGCCCGCAGTGCGGTACGCCACCCAGCCCCCTCGAACAGTGGGCCGACGGCACCGGCCACGTGCTGCTCGTGCTTGACCTGCCGCCCGGCTCCGGGCTGCCGATCCTGACGTAACCGGCGCTGAGGCGCGTCTCGCGCGGCACCTGGCTCGAGGTGGCCGGGGCGCTCCGCCCTTAGCCGGTCAGCCCATGGACTTGGCTCCGTCCAGGGACTCGCGGATGATGTCGGCGTGCCCGGCGTGCTGTGCCGTCTCGGCGATCACGTGCAGCAGCACCCGGCGCGCCGACCAGCGTGCTCCCGGCTCGTACCAGGGGGCCTCGGGCAACGGATGCGAGATATCCAGGTCAGGTAGCTGCGTCACGAGCTCATCAGTCCGCCGCGCCACCTGCTCGTAGTCCTCAAGCAGCCCGGCCAGCGTCTCCCCCTCCAGCATGCGGAAACCCGCCAGCCAGTCAGCCATGACGCCCTCGTCCTGCCAGTCGCCGGCGGCCGAGGGGCCGTCAAGGACGAAGCTGATCCATTGCCGCTCGGTGGCCGCGACGTGCTTGATCAGGCCGCCCAGGCACAGCTCACTCACGGTGGTGCGCTGCGCGGCCTGCTCGTCGGTGAGGTCGCGGGCCGTGTAGCGCAGGAAGTACCGCTGCTTGGCCAGCGCCTCCAGCAGGTCGGCTCGCTCGCCGGGAGTGCTCTTCTCAGGTGTGGTCATGCGGCCCCGCCTTCTGTCGGTATCGGCAGGCAGAACGCTACTGCCCCGGTCCGACATCCAGTTATGGCTATCCTGTCGCAGGGTGGTGAGAGGTGTCTGGGTCATTCGCGGCGTTCGACAGCGAGTTCGCAGGTATCGCCGAGTCGGCGGCCGAGGCCGGCCTCGGCCAGGACGCGGTGCCCGGGGTCCGCCGCGGCTGGGTCACCGTGCCGGACGACGAGCCCGTCAGCGCCGTGCTCTGGGGATCCGGCCCGCCTGAGGTCATCTTCCTGCATGAGGCCGGGCGCAGCGCCCGGGCCTGGGACGAGGTCGCTCTGGGACTGGGCCGCCCGTCGGTCGCGATCGACCTGCCGGGCCACGGCCGCTCCGGCTGGCGCCGCGACGGACGCTACGAGCCGCGCAGGCTGGCCGGGGCGATAGCCGAGGCCATCCGCGCGTTCGCGCCGCAGGCCAGCCTGGTCGTCGGGGACGGGCTGGGCGGCCGGACGGCGCTCGCCTTGATCACTACACCGCGGCCGGCTTTCTGCGCCGGCTCGCACTGATCGACACGCTGCCCGGCACGGCCGCGCATGGCCAGGAAGCGGGGGCCGGTGCCGAGCGCTTCCGCGACCCCGGTGAAGCCGTAGCCCGGCTCGCCTCCCGGCACCCCGGATGGCCGGAAGCGGTCCTGCACCGGGAGGCTGATTGCGAACTCATCCAGGACCCGGACGGTTGGTGGAAATGGCGGCACCATGTCGGGAACCTGGCCGGCGCCGGGAGCGAGCGTTTCGACGACCTGACTCTGTGGGAGGAACTGGCCGGATTGGCCAACCCGGCCTTCGTGGTCCACGGCGAGCATTCCGGTCGCCTTACCGCCTCCGACCTGCTCGATCTGGAGCGGCGTGCCCCCCGGGTAGCGCTGATCACCATTCCCGGCGTGGCCGAGGACCTTGTGACCAGCGAGCCAGCCCAGCTGGCGAGCCAGCTGAACCGCCTCGTCGCTGCCGCTTAACGGGCAATTTAACGGGGCGGCTTAGAGGAGTCCCTAGCGATGGTCGCTAGGGACTCCTTGGTCGCTAGAGCAGGAGGTCGGCCCACCCGCTGAGCTGGCGGAGGTTGCGGACTTCGGTCACGGTGTCGCAGCCGGGGGCGTACTGCCCAATCCGCGAATCTGTGGCGTTCCAGTCCACCGCCGGCTCCGGGTTGAGCCAGGGATTCGAGGATGAAGTCGGGTCGTTCAGCCTGTTCGCCTACCTGTCGCGCTCCCCGGTGACCTGGAACCCGAGCGTGGTGAGCGTGTGCCGGGATTCGCTCTACTGCCCCACCATGGAGGAGTACATCCTGCCGATCATCCACGGCAACGACCGCGCCGAGTGGTTCGTCCAGCTCTCCGACGAGATCATCTGGACGTCGAGGACCGGGACACCGGCCGCAAGGGCTATTCCCCTAAACGATCCATGCTCCTGGTCTGGGAGAACGCGAGCCTGAAGATCCCCGAGCTGATCGGCAGCGGTAAATTCCCCACCCAGCCCGTGGAATTCTGAGCGTGCCAGGCCCGCGCGGTCACCCGCTGAGCCTGGACGATGTCAGCATGGTGCTGTACCGAGCGCGCGAGCAGCGAACTTGACCTCGTGAAAACCGCCCGCAAGGAGCCGCAGACATGAATGCCATGACTCCCGACCAGCTCACCCGGCGCGTGCTGGACGCCTACAGCGCCACGCCTGACCCCCGGCGGCGCGAGATCCTGACCGCGCTGATCTCTCATCTGCACGCCTTCGCCACCGAGACGGGCCTGACACCGCAGGAGTGGTTCGCCGGCCTGGAATTCCTCACCGCGACCGGCCAGAAATGCGACGGCGAGCGGCAGGAGTTCATCCTGCTCTCCGACGTGCTGGGCTTGTCGTCCCTGGTCAACCTGATCAATGCCGCGGACGGCGCCACGGAGTCGACCGTCCTGGGCCCGTTCTACGTGCCCGGCGCCCCGCGCCGGGAGATGGGCGAGCAGATCGGGCGCCCAGAAGATGGCGAGCCAACCCTGGTCCGCGGGCACGTGACCGATCCCGACGGCAAGCCACTGGCCGATGCCACGCTCGATGTCTGGCAGGCCAGCGCCAGCGGCCTCTACGACACCCAGGATCCCGGCCAGCCGCGGTTCAACCTGCGGGGCGTGTTCGTCACCGGGCCCGACGGCTGGTACGAGTTCCAGACGGCGCGGCCGGCCAGCTACCCGGTCCCGACCGACGGGCCGGTCGGCGACCTGCTGCTCGCCTCGGGGCGGCATTGCTGGAGGGCCGCTCACATCCATGCCATCGTGTCCGCCCCCGGCCGGCGTCCCGTCACCACGCACATCTTCGACGCCGAGAACCCCTACCTGGACAGCGATACGGTCTTCGGCGTCAAGGACTCGCTGATCAGGTCGTTCAGGATGGCCGGCCCGGGTGACCCACCGGACGTCAGCCGGGTCGTCGAGATGGACTTCGTGCTGACCTCACAGGGCGAGTAGCTTCTCCGGGCGCCGGGACTTGCGGTCGGGCACCAGGCGCACCTGGTAGATCGACTTCCAGTTCTTGCCCGTGAGCAGGAAATCCTCCGAGCCCGGCAGCGCGGCGATGCCGTTCAGCACCGACTGGGGATCACGCCTGGCGTGCTCCGCGGCGGCCACCGCCCGCGCGTCCACCACGTCCAGTACCTCTCCGCTGGGCAGGTGCACGGCGGCCAGGCAGGCCGTGGATCCGACGTTGGCCCATACCAGGTCGTTCCGCCATTCGAGGTCATTCAGCCCGCCCACCCGGCGCCCCTCGCACCGGACCAGCACCGTCCACAGCGGCTCAAGGGTCAGCAGATCGCGCAGGATGAGCTCGCTGCTGCCGTCACTGGTCACCGCCCAGCGGCCAGCGTTGCAGATGCCCCAGCCCTCCCGGTTGTAGCGCACGGTGGTGTAGGGCGCGGCCGCCGGAGAATCAGCGGCAGACGGCTGCGTGCCGGGTGACTCCGTACCGGGCGAACCGGAGGGAGATGACCTGATGCCCGACGGTGTCCAGCACAGGGCCAGCCGCTCCTGCCAGGTGAGCTGCCACAGGCGGTCGCCGGCCAGGCAGATGCCCTCGCCGAACAGATCGTCCGGCAGCGGTGCGGACCAGTCCAGCTCCTCCGCGCCCAGCCGGTACCGGCGCAGCGACGACGCGCCGTACTGGCCTGTGCTCTCCCACATCAGGTCACCGTCCAGGACCAGGCCCTGGGTGAAGCCCCGCCCAGGATGGGGGATCCGCCGCACCGTCTCTACCCGGTGAAACCGCACCAGCCGCCTCCCGGCACAAGCGCCCGGCCCTTCGGCACGCTCCCGGGCACTCTGGCAATCTACCGGTTTCTCAGGCCGTGAAGCGGTACCGGGTCTGGCTAAAGGGCTCGCCTTTGCCGAACGAGAGGACCTTCGTCGGTGTAACGCCGAAGACGAGCCCCACGCGGCCGCCGGGATCGCCGAATCCCCCGTCGCCGACCTGGAAATCCCAGTCAAGCTTCGACTTCCACATCGCCGCCAGCAGCTGGAGCCGCGTCTGGTCGGTCACCCGAACGGCAGCTCCCTCGACCACCACGTCGAGGCCCGACCGGAGCCGGTTGGTGCCGGTCGTGAGGATGCAACGCGGATTGGACGCCAGGTTTTTCCGCTTTCTGCTCCTCGTCGCCGGCGCAGAAGTGGAGCGTCCCTTCGAGCCATATCGCCGGGAGCGGCGTGACGTGCGGTCGCCCGTCGCGGCGTACGGTCGAACAGCCAGAACATCTCGGACGTCAACAGCACGTCGGCCACCTCCGCCCACGGCCGCGCCGTGGCGTCCGGCGAACTAAATCCCTCATGCAATTCGGCGATCGGTTCGATTTCGGGCATCAGCGGTCTCCTTCATTCGCCTGATGGTGGTTCGGGACGCTTCCGGCTATCGCCGTCCGCGGACCGGACGTCGCCGGTCAGATACCGCTGGAGCGTCGGGCCGATCGCCACGGCCAGGTCGTCCGGCTGGGCATCGGCCAGCGGCTCGAGCTCCAGCAAGTACCTGACCAGGCCGAGGCCCACCATCTGGCTGGCGACCAGGGACGCACGGTAGTTGGCATCATCGGGGGCCAGGTCGGCGGCGGGCTGGCCGGGGGCGGGCTGGCCAGCAGCCGAGCCGATCGAGCCGGCGATCGCAGTGAGGATGGTCTCGGTCAGGAATTCCTTGAGCATCCGCAACGCTCGGTCGTCCGTGAGTGCCGAGCGAAGCAGCCCGAGGAAGGACGTCCGGACCTCGGCGACGTCCCACATCCGCAGCGCGGTGCGAACCAGGTTCTCCCCCAGGTTCTCCATGGAACGCCCAGGATCGGGACCGGCCGCCCGGGCCAGCACGTCGGTCGGCACGACCGGCAGCCGCATGGCTGCGGCGAACAACTGCTCTTTGGGGCCGTAGAAGTGGTGCACCAGGGCCGGGCCCACGCCCGCATCGGCGGCGATGCCCCGGATCGTCGCGCCGACGTATCCGTGATCGGCGAAACGCTGGCGCGCGGCCTGCAGAATTGCCTCCCGGGTCCCGCTGTCGCCGACCCGCGGGCCGGTCCGGCCGCGGGTCATGTGACGTGGTCCCGGGGCCGGGTTAGCTCGAAGAACCGCTCCTCCAGGGTGGCCGGCGCTTCGGAGAGCGCCGCGGGAAGGCGGCCGAGGGCGCTCGCCACCTCAGCCGGGGTGGCCTGCGGGATCCGGAGGTTCCGGCCGGCCAGCGCGGCCAGCAAGCCGGCCTGGTCAAGCGCCGCGAACGCCTCGGCCCACGAGTCGGTTTCCACCACGACGACCCGGGCGTGACCGACGATCTCAGCCGCCGTTCCCTCCGCGACCACCCGCCCGCGCGCCATCACGATCAGGCGGCCGCACTCCTCGGCTTCCTCCATGTAGTGAGTCGTGACGAGCGCTCCGGCGGCCATCCCGGTAGCGCGGCGGATCGTCTCCCAGAGCCGCGCGCGGGCGAGCGGATCCACTCCGGAGGTAGGTTCGTCCAGCACGAGAAGCTTCGGCCGGTGCGCCAGGGCCTGCGCGAACGCCGCGCGCCGCTGCAACCCGAGCGGGAGGTCGCGCACCACGGTGGCGCCAAAGGGACGCAGCGCCGTCGGCAGAGTGTAATCTCGCCGCTGGCCGCCGTACGCTGCGCGGGAAAACTCCAGGTTCTCGGAGACCGTCAGGTCGTCATAGATGCCCAGTCCCTGCGGCACGTACCCAATGTCGCGGCGGGTTGCGCGCGTCGGCGGCCGCCCGAACAGGCGGACCTCACCTTCGGAGGCTTCGAGCAGGCCGAGCAGCATCCGGATCAGCGTGGTCTTGCCCGCGCCGTTGGCACCGAGCAGACCGACGATCTCACCCGGGCCGATCTTCATGTTCACCTGGTCCACCGCCGTGAACCCGCCGAACTGGCGGGTCACGCCGAGGCATTCAGCGAGTACCTCACTCATGGCGCGCCGCCTCCGGTCATCGCCGCGTCCTGGGCCGCATCGCTGCCCCTGGACGTCTCGAGTTCATGGGCCAGTACCGCCACGGTCACCGCGTCCTGGAGGTCCGGCCGGATCCCAGCCGAACCGTCCTGGGCGGCCCCGGCGGTGCCGCTCACTTCCCCTGCTCCGGCAGGATCCCATACTCGCCACTGGCCGCCGCGCAGCCAGGCCCTGCTCCGCTCGTCCGCCTGCGGCTGGCCGCGCACGGAACGAATGACACCGGGCATCCGGGCCACGATCTCGTCTGAGGTGCCGGCCGCCAGGACCCGGCCGCCATCGAGGGCCAGCACTGACGTGGCCCGCTCGGCCTCGTCAAGGTAGCTGGTCGATACCACCACCGCCGCACCCTCCGACGCGGCCACCACGATCAGCCACCACAGGTCCGCCCGGCTCACCGGGTCCACCCCGGTCGTCGGCTCGTCGAGCACCAGCAGGTCGGGCTGGTGCACCATGGCCGCGATGACCCCGAGCTTCTTGCGCATCCCCCCGGACAGCTGCCCGGCCAGCCGATTGCGCGCGGCGGCCAGGCCGGTCCGCTCCAGGAGCTGGCCGACCCGGGGACCCGCCACCGCAGGTCCGATACCGTAGGCGGCCGCCCGGAAGGCCAGGTTCTCCCGGACTGTGAGGTCCGGGTACGTGCCTGGGCCCGGCGACAGGTAACCGGCCCGGCCGGTACCGGGCCGGTGGACCTCGCCCCCGCTGGCCGGGAGCACCCCGGCCAGGCAGCGAAGCAGGGTTGACTTACCCGCGCCGTCTCCGCCGACAACGACGCACACCTCGCCCGGCGCCGCCCGTAGCGTGACGTGTTCGAGCACGAGTTTCCCGCCGAACCGTATGTTCAGGTTGCTGGCGCCCCACGGCTGCCCGTCGCGGCCCGCGGGCCGGGCGCTGCGTTCCGGTCGCGCTGCGCTCATCCCCGCTCCCCGGCCGCCACCACGTCTGTCTGGGCCGGTGCCCCCCGGCCTGGATGCCGCCGCCGGCGGGCGGTGCGGGCGGGGGCGGGGGCGAGATAGCGGCGGAAACGCAGAGTGGCCAGGGTCACCATGAGCGCGCCCAGCAGGGCCAGGCAGGCAAAAGGCAGCCAGAGCGCCGTGATCGGCTCGGCCCGGAGCATGACGCCCCGCGAGATCTCCGTGAAGTAGGTAAGGGGCAGTAGGTAGGAGATCCACCGGACGCCGGCCGCGATCGAGGCCAGTGGAAAGATCAGCCCGGACAGCAGCACCTGCGGAAGCACCGTCATGAGAGCCAGCTGAGTGGCTTGCCCCTGGTTCTCTGACACGCTGGAGATGACCACCCCGGTGCCGAGCGTGGCGAACAGGAACAACACCGCGCCCAGCGCGTAGACCGCCAGCGAGCCGGTGAAGGGCACGCCGAAGACCGCCACCCCGACGATGAGCACGATCGCCAGGTCTACGCTGGCCACCGCGAAGTACGGAAGTACCTTGCCCAGGAACACGTCCCGGGGACGGAGCGGCATCACGGCCAACTGCTCAAGCGTGCCGGTTTCCCGCTCGCGCACCACGCCGAGGCTGGTGATGATCGTCCCGATGAACACGAGGACCAGGCCCGCCAGGCCGGGGATCATGACGTTGGAGGTCTTGAGCCCTGGATTGAAAAGAACCCGGGTCACGACGGAGCCCAGCGGAGAGGCAGCGGGCGCGCCCGGTGCGGGGCGTGGCTGGCCCAGCGAAGCGAGCGCCGCCAGGGCCGACCGCGCGGCGAAGAGCTGGCTGCCGTCGATGAGCACCAGCGGGTGCGCTCCGCCGGTGACCACCGCCACGACCGCCTGGCCGTCGCGCAGCTCGGATTGCGCCCAGGCCAGGCCGCTGCGGGGAGAGATCTGCCGCACGTCAAACGGCTTGTGCGCCGCGGCCGCCGCCGCGGCCGCCTGCGGACCGGCGACCACGGTGGAGACCGACGACACGTCGAAGCTGGCCGCATAGCCGAGCACGATGAGCAGCACCACCGGCATCACGATCAGCAGGGCGAGCGTTCGGCGGTCCCGCCGCAGTTGCCGGAACTCCTTGACGATCATCGCCAGCATCGGTGGCCTCCCTCTCCGTCGGCGGTGCTCCCGGCGCGCCATCTGTCATCCCCGGCTGTCATCCCCGGCGTATATGATCACGCGTTCAATTGTACGCATGATCACTTTACCGCGCCAGCACCTCTGGGCTCGGTCCGCAGCGCCTCGGGGGCACGGTTCGGGCCCGGCTCGCCGAGTACGGCCGGGTGGGTGCCGCCAGATCCGCCCGGGGTCAGGTGGTGCTGCTGAGCAGGTACCGCACCGTGGTGACACCGGACTCGTGGGTGGCGTCGCCGTCTGGGTAGCGCAGGCCACGGTCCTCAGAAACGTGCACTACGTGCCAGCCGTCCGCCGCCAGCCGGTCCAGGCAGCTGAGCACTTCCCTGATGGGAAAGCCGAACTGGGACGCTGGCAGTCCCATATCAAGGGGCAGGTTCTCGGTTCCGTTGAAGAACCGCCCGATCCAGGTTTGCATCTCTGCGATCTGGACGGTATCCCGCCAGTCCGCGAACTGAGCGGCCACGGTGGGCGGTGGATTCCCCGCGCGAAATTCTTCCGCAACGTAATCCTTGGCCGCCTCGGGGGGCACCACGCTCTCCCGGCCGTCCGGGAATCGGATCCGGGCTACATCGACCCGCGGTCCCCCCTCATGGAGGCGCTCCTTGACGAATTCGATGTCCGTGCGCCCATCCCAGTCCGCGAGCTTCCTCTGCCATGAGGCGTTGTTCTGCCTGAATATCTGGGCCGCCACGACCTGTTCGTTCTCGTGCCACCACTGACGTGCCGCCTCGTCGCCCGCACCCTGGGCGACCAGAAGGGGTTCCTGCCCAGGGATCTGGACCATGTCGTAGACCGCCCGGGCGATGACGAGCATCGCGTGCCGCATCACCATCTGCACTCCCGCCACTGGTCATAAGCACCGGGCCCCAGGCTAACGGCAGAGTCGTCACGGCTGGCGGCCTCCACGGCGGGGCTTACCGCTGGTGGAACTGCCCGTGCGGCCGACGATCATGCATTGGGTCCCCGAGATGCCACCGCGCCGGTTCACAGGATCGCGTTGGCGGCCCGCAGGGCACTCCAGCCGAGCGCCCCGGTGACCCCTTCCAGCTTGTCGCCGATCGTGGGGCCGTGTTCGCCGATTTCGAACTGGTACAGGTCCTTGTGGTGGTTGCTGTTGCGCATCTTGACGATGTTCACGGCGCGCCCAGCCGCGGAGTTCAGCTCGATGTAGCGCAGCAGGATCACGTTGTGGAACAGGAAGGTGACTCCTCCGGGCGGTTCGGGGGTGGGGCCGAGCGTGGTGGTCTCGCTGGTGATCACCAGTGAGGCACCCGCGGCGCGGATCAGGCCGGTGAGGCTGCGCGCGTAGGCGGGGAAACGTTCCGTCTCGCGGGCGGCGAAGACCAGCTCGGCCAGGCTGTCGATCACGACACGGTGCACCGTGCCGTCCGCGAGGTCCTGGCGGATACGCGTGGCGAGCATGTCCAGGTCCAGTTCACCCAGCGGAACGTGGCGGACCACGAGCTGCCCGCTGGCGCGGGCGGTCCCGAGATCCCAGCCGAACCCGGCGGCCATCTTGACCAGCTGGTCGGTGGTGTCCTGGAACGTGACGTACAGGCACCGTTCCCCGCGGGCGAGGCCCTCGGTGACGAACTTCAGCCCGAAGATCGTCTTGCCGGCCCCGGAAGGCCCCAGGATGACGGTGGCCTCGCCGGCCCTGATCCCGCCGTTCATCAGGTCGTCCAGGTCCGGTATCCCGCTGTCGATCCGGCCGGTGACCTCGGCCGCCTCATCCGCGTCCAGGGTCTCGATGCGGGGGAAGACCCCGACCCCGGAAGCGGTGATGCGGAAGGTGTGCTTGCCCTCCAGGTGGTGGGCTCCGCGCATCTTGATCACCCGGAGCCAGCGCCGGTCGACCGGTTCGCGGGGTTCATACGCGAGCTCGATGATGCTGTCGGCCAGAGAGAACTCCGCCCCGGCTCCCATCTCTTCGGGCATGTACTCACCGACCAGCAGGAGCGTGGCATCGGTGTGGGCCAGGCGGCTGGTCAGGTCGTAAAAGGCCAGGCGCAGCTCGCGGTCCTCGGCGAAGTCCCGCAGCGCCCTGGCGCTGTCGACCACCACCAGGACCGGCTGCTCCTCCATCGTCTTGCGCACCACTTCGGTGACCAGCGGCTCCATCCGGCCGTGCTGGTCGTTGCGGATGAGATCTCCCAAGTGGATGAATTCCACTCGCGGCCCCAGCGCCTCAGGGGCGAAGAAATTGAACGGCTCCAGGTGCCGGACCAGCCTGGAATGCGGCTCCGAGAGAGTCGTGTAGTAGACGGCCCGGTGCTCTGGGCTCGCGTTGGCGAAGCAGATCTGCTGGGCCAGGATCGTCTTGCCGGTACCGGGCGCCCCGGCCAGCACCGTCACCGAGCCGGGCTCGAGTCCCCCGCCGAGCACCACGTCGAGGCCCGGAACACCGGTGGCCAGTCGTTTCACGTGGCCCCCCCGGTCCGTCCAAGCAGCGCGTTCGCCGCGACCAGGACCTGCTCTGGCTGGTAGGGCTTGGCCAGCACGGCATCGGCAGTGCTTGCGAGCTCGCCGTTACCGGTCACGGCGAGGATCGGGATATGTGCCGTGGCCGGGTCGCCGCGCAGGCGGCGGATCAGTTCACTGCCGCCCATCACCGGCATCATCATGTCGGTCACCACCAGCTCGGGCAGCGACCGGCGGATGCACTCCAGCGCGTCCGCCCCGTGACCCGCATCAGCCACATCATGCCCGGCTTTCTCGAAGATCCTCCGCAGAACGAACCGCAAGTCCGGCTCGTCATCGACCACCAAGATCCTGCACAACGAAGGCTGCTCCTCCCCTCGGAGCCCATGACGCCCGTCCAGTCGGCGCAGCCATCCGCTTCCGCCCACCGCAGGCTGCCCGATCGGCTCGGCACGCCAGTCCCCGAACAGCTAACCCACCTGGCCTTTTTAGCCAGGGCGATTAGCCTTAAACATTCTCGGACATAGTCATCGTCATTAACGCAAATACTCATCGGCAGGCACACACATCATCGCGTCCGGAGACATCTCCACGAACGCGGCAACCCTGCCCATCAGGCTTCTGATCACCTCCGGGCCCCTGTGCCTCACCGGCGCCGGCCAATTAATCGCCCCCATACTGCTCAGTGGCATTTGCTGGGCCAGGCTGCCAATCACCCAGGACAACAGATAGAAGCCTCGTCCAGCACGCCAGCCAGACCCCCGCACGGCCGGTCAGGGGCGCATGCGGCACGGGCTCAGAGCTTGCGTTCCGTCGCAGGTTTCTCTGTTTCCGCTGGTCAGTGGCTCCTCTCACAGTATGGAAGGAGTCAGCGAGGATCAACGAAGTTTCCCCAGGTTGCTTGAGATAGGGCCCTCGGCCAGCTCTGCGATGGCCTGGCTGATCAGGTCCTGGGCCTGCTCGCCGTACAGGGCGCGCTTAGAGTAGTGCTCGAAGACCTTCGCGTACATGGCAATCTCCTGCGGCTGCGTGATCCTGACCGCCGCCGAGTACGTCTCTATCTGGACCTCCCGGTCATCGAAGATCCAGAACCCGCAGAATGTCATGTAGTGGCGAACGCGAGTGGGCAGGATACCGAGCCGCAGCCGCGGCAGCCGAGATACTTCTCGCAGGTGACGGAGCTGATCCTGCATCACGTCACGGTCAGCCAGGGCCGCCCGAAGCGCGTGCTCACCCAGCACGAAATGGAACAGCCGGTCCCCCGACAGCAGCAGCCTGCCCCGTTCCATGCGGACCGCCACCGTGTCCTCGACATCGGCCGGGATGCCGACCATGTCAGCGAACTCTGAGATCCGGGCCGTCGCGTAGCCCGGCGTCTGCAACGCGCCGGGGATGATAGCCGGATTGAAAAGCCGGTAGCGACGCGTCCTGGTTTCCTCATCCAGCAGCTCCTGCTGGTAGCGCGCGGTGCCGGTCCGCAGCAGGCGCTTCAGCTCGACATACATCTTCTCGATCCCGCGGACAGCGGCCGCCAGGTCCGGATACTGGCTCTCGGCTCCGCAGTGGAAGCACCACAGTTCGATGTCTGCCTCGGACGGCATCGAGCGGCCGTGCTCGATCTTGGAGATCTTGGTGAAGTGCCAGCCCGCGAGCGCAGCAAGCTGCCGCCCCGACATGCGGGCATCCATCCTGATGTCCCGCAGCCGGTAGCCGAGAGTCTCCCGGGCCTGCTGAACCGTGTTCGCCACGTTTCAGGCTCGGCCGTCCCGGCAGCGCACCCCGTGCCGCACCTCGGAGCGGCCCGCATCACAGCCGACGAACACTGCCTACTCCGCTCTGGCCAGTTTGACCGGCAGGTACTTCCACAGCGACTGGGGAACCCGCACGGCGGCCTCCCCAGCGGGAAGGTTCAGCACCGCGAGCAGGTGAGGCTCGGTCACCGCGTACCCCTGAACGAGATAATCCTCACCATCCTGGTATAGCCGGGGCGAACCGCCGTCGCCCGTGTCGCCGCCCAGGAATCGCAAAGCCATGGTAAACCCTTCGCTAGTTGCTTTATGTTGCTCTACTGAGCGTAACCCTTTTGCCGGACAAACGCCATCGTCAACCCCTAGATGGAAACGATTCGCCTGACACGAGCCGTTAGCTCGCACCGCCCGCGGGCTCAATTATTCAGACCAGCTTCAGCAACAACGCATGCCGGGCAAGAGCGGCAGCATACGCTATGTGAGATTGATGCTGCGCAGGTGAGAGGCAATATGGCTGTTTAGGGCAGCAGCATTTGGCTGGGCGGCTCGCCATGATCGCGAAGGTGCAAATCTGGGAATTCAGCATCACCAGGCGGCGGGGCCGGGAATAAATGGGAGGAACCATAAATGACATGTGCAGAAGTCTCTCCGAAGCGACTGGGCCGACTTTGACGGGCTGACCGCCTTCCCCCGTACCCACCGGCTGGCCCGGTGACCCTCTCGTGAAGCCGACGGCTGGCCAGCCGGCGCCTGGCCGCGCACACCCGTCACTAGATGCGATCGAGTGCTAACCTACGGTAGCTGCCGCCGTGATCGGCGGCAGATAGGTGTTGCTGACCTCGAAGGCCGCCGAGATGCCCGGAGCCAGGGATGCTGAGATTCGGTAAGCCCGACCGCGCTGATGCTCACGCTCCTGCCACCGCCAGCGCTCCAGGAGACCGGGGCCACCCGCTGCTGGGCGCGTCCGTGGCTGGGCTTGTGCTGCGCCTGCTGGCCGCGGCCGGGCTGGCCGTCGTGGCGTATGTGCACGCCGATCTGGCGCCGGCCTACGACGGCGTGCGGGCCACCATCAGCGAGGGAGCGCTGTTCCGGGGTGAGGCAGCGGCGGCGTCGGCCGCCGCGCTGGTCGTGCTGGCGGTGGGCCGCAGAGCGGGGTTCGGCCTGGCGCTGGTCGTCGCGGCCAGCGCGCTGGGCCCGATTGTCCTCTACCGCTATGTGAACGTAGGCGGCCTGGGCCCGCTGCCGAACATGTACGAGCCGGCCTGGTTCCCGGAGAAGACGGCGGCCGCCGTGGCCGCCGCGGCCGCTACCGCGCTGGCCGCCGGGGGCCTGCTCTGGGAGATCCGGGCCCGAGGGAAGCAACGACCACCAGAACACTCAGCGGAGGCGCTTCATGACATTCCGTAGTGGGCACTGGCTCCTGGCCTGCGCCGGGCTGGCTGCTGTCCTGCCCGTGGCCGCGTGCGGCGGGAGTTCGGCCGCGACGGCGGACACCCCCGCGGCCACCAGTTCGGGGCACATCGCCGTCAACACGATTGTCATCCATTCGTTCGCGTTCGGTCCGAGCCGCCTGACGGTGGCCCCCGGCGCGACGGTCACAGTCCACAACGAGGATTCCACGACGCACACGCTGACCGACAAGACCAACCAGAAGCTTTTCACGACGGGCGATATTGCCCCCGGCCACACGAAGACTTTCAAGGCACCGGGTAAGGCGGGCAGCTACCCGTATATCTGCCTGATCCACCAGTACATGGCCGGCACCCTCGTCGTGAGCTAGACGGCCACGAGCGCGATAACCCAGGGAGGAATGCACGTGGAACTGGACGAGACCGCGCTGAGCGGCCTGACCGAGGAATCACGGGATACCCATGCCGACGCGATACGTGCGATCAGGGAGCCGCTGGATGGCATGGTCGACCTCGGCCGCCAGGCCAGATCGAGGAACAGCCTGGACCCGGACGAGAACCGCAATTTCGCCGGCGAGAACCGGCGGCGGCTGTCCGCGACCGCCAGGCGGGCCGGCGGCCTGCTCGCCGCGACCGGCGTCGTCGCCGCCATCGCCGACTTCATCGGCAGCCCCGCCTTCGCGAGCTCAGGCACCGACGTGCAGGTGCTGCAGACGGCGTCGTCTATCGAGGTTCTCGCCATCGCCACGTACAAGACGGCGCTCACCCTCCCCTACATCGGCGGCGGCTCCGCGAACGGCGTCATCAAGGCCTTCGCGACCACCACCATGCAACAGCACGCCGACCACCTGGCGGCATTCCAGTCCGCGACCACCGCCCTGGGCGGGACGAAGCAAACCAAGCCCGATCCGCACTTCGTCCCGGTCGTCAACAGCGCCGTCACGTCGATCACCCAGGCTTCCCCCTCGGAGGGAGCGCTGATGGTCATCGGCCTGGCCCTCGAACTCGAGAACGTGGCGGCGGAGACGTATGTCAACAACATGAGCCTGCTCTCCGACGCGAACGCGAAGAAGGTCACCGCGAGCATCATGGGCGTCGAGGCCCAGCATGTCGCCATCCTGAACGCGGTGCAGGCGCTGCTGAAGGCCGGGGCCGGAGCCGACATCGCGCTTCCCCCGCCCGCCGCCAAACTCCCGGCCGCCGCGGGCAAGGTCGGTTTCCCGAACTCCTTCTACCCGACGAGCAGCGCTGCTCCAGCCGCCCAGGGAGCCCTCACGTGAGCGCCACCGACCCAGTCTCGCACCTGTCAGACGCCGAGCTCCGCCGCATGACCGAGGATCTGGACGCCCTGCACCACGACCTCACCCTGCCCGCCCTGAAGGACAGCCTCAGCGAGTGGACACAGGAGATCCGCGCGCGGACCACCGCTGGCCGCCGCGACGAAGCCGAGCACTCAGCGTTCTTTGACCGCCGTAAGTTCCTGATCTCAGCGGGCGGCGCCGCGGGCGCCGGGCTGCTCGCCGCCTGCGGCAGTTCCCCGAAGGCGAAATCGAATTTCAGCCCGCCCAGTTCCGCTGCGGCGATGGCCGGCGGCGGGGGCCAGAAGCTCTCCGGTGACCTGCTGGTCGTCGCCATGGCCGCCAGCCTGGAGAACTCCGGCATCGCCACCTACACGGCCGGAATCAAGGCGGCCACGGCCGGCCACCTCGGCCCGGTGCCGCCCGCCATCGTCACCTTCGCCGAGACCGCGATGAGCCAGCACGAGGACCATCAGAAGGCGTGGAACTCGGTGCTCACGTCGTCGGGCAAGCAGCCGGTAACGGCCGTCGATCCCGTCGTCCAGCCGACCATCAATGCGGCATTCGCCAAGGTGACGAACGTGGCCGGACTCGCCACGCTCGCGCTGATGGTCGAGAACGTCGCGGGTGAGACCTACCAGAACGGATTGTCGGTGATCAGGAGCGCGGCCGGGATCAAGACCGCTGCATCGATCCAGCCGGTCGAATTCCAGCACGCCGCCATCTTGTCGTTCGTCCTCGGCAAATACCCCGTGCCCAGCGCGTTCACCGGAGTCAGCGGCGCCCGGCCGCCGAGCGACTACCACACCTGAGCGCGCGGCCGCCGTCGCGGTGACGGCCGGTGCGCATGACACCGGCCGTCACCGCGCCGAAGGCGCCTGGCCGGGGATCTGGCTCTCGGGCAGGAACAGCACCGAGTTGACGTAGCGCGGGAACGGCCACAGGGCCCGGGCCAGCAGGCCGCGTTCGGCCACGTGGCCCGTCCTGGCCTGGCACGCGACGAGCGGGAAGCCGGCGACCGGCACCCACTGCCGGCTTGGCCGTACCCAGCCACGGTAACCCCAGGATTCCAGCAGACCCGTCACATCCGCCACCGGCTGTATCCGCTGTTCGACCTCGACCAGCAGCCGGGGCTGGTCTCGCTTGACGGTTTCCGCCGCGCCGTGCAGCACGGGGACTTCATGCCCGTCCACGTCGATCTTGATGAACGTCACGTCGTGCAGGCCGAGCCCGTCCACCGTCACCAGCGGCACCGTGATCGACGCGGCGTGGATGTCCCGCCGGTGCAGCGAGGAGATGCCGCGCGCGCCGCCATCTGAGGGCGGCAGCCAGATCTCGGCCTCCCCGCAATGATCGGACGCGGCGGCGGCGATGACGTCCACCGCGGGCGGGAGCGTCCGCCGGAGCACCTCGTGTATCGGCGTCGGCTCGACGGTGACGACCTTGTCGGCCCGGTGGACCAGTCGCCGCGTCCACGGCCCGTACCAGCCGCCGATATCCAGCATCGTGCCTCCGCGGCCGCACACCTCGTCGAGACGCCGGATTTCCGGCTCAAATCGCCGGTAGGCCAGGCTGATGAGCGTCACCAGCAGCCTGTCTGGCAGCTGGGCGGCTGCGCGTGATGCGACCGTCATCGGTGCTCCTCAGGGAGATCGCCAGGGATAGGCGGATACGTCTACGTGGTCGTTTCCCGGATCGAAATAGGAGACCAGCAACTGGCTTCGGGTGCTGAGTTCCGGATGGCCGATGATGGCCCGGCACAGGCCCTCCGTCCCGCGCTGGGTGCCCTGGCGGCACGGCACCTGGCCGGCCAGGATCCGCCGCCACGGGCCTGCCGGCGACCTCGCCTGCCAGACCTGGAAGCCGCCGGCCAGGCTCGTCTGCTCGATCATGATCAGGCCGTGGCCGTCCGCGGTGTAGTCGCCGACCGAGATCCCGAGCGGTCGGCCGGCGGGGATCAGCGTATCGGCGGCCATCGCGTCCGGCGACCACCCGCCGCCGGTCCAGTACTGGTACGTGAACGGGTTCGGCCAGTACGCCGGCTGGGCCACGGTCCGGGCCAGGAACACGCGGCCGCGGCCGCATCCGGCGGGCGGGGCCGTGGCGGGGCAGAAACCGAACAAATACAGATAGCCGTCGCCCGCGAAGACCGGCGAGCCGAGCACCTGCTGCGGCGGCAGCGGCAGGCCGGTGAGGCTGCCGAACACCAGGGCCGGCGGCCTGAGAAGGTTGCCCGCCGGGTCGTACTCGACCAGGCCGAAACCCTCCGCGGTCGAGTCGCCGTCCCCCGTCACGCAGTAGTCGTCGTAGCTGATGAGCAGGTCGGCGGAGGAGGCGGCCGGCGGTTCCCGGGTGACCCCCGAGATCCAGGAGGCCGGGTAGGCGCCGGGACCGGTGCAGGGAAACGTGCCGCCTGGGAGCAGGAGGCTCTGCGGTGCGGGCAGGAATGGCTGCGGGACACCGGCTCTGGGCAAGGTCAGTGGCGCCGGTGGGGTCGGAATCTCGCTCAGCCGTGAGGGTGCCTGGCCCGCCCGGTACGGGCCCGCGGCCGCCGTGTCCGTGCCCAGGATCAGGTGCTCGATCTTCCCGCCCCGGACGCTGGCGATCGTCGTGTCGCAGAACAGCCAGAGGCTCCACCCGGGCGTGCCCGGCAGCGGGCTGCTGTAGCCGCAGTCGCGGTGGATCGCGACGCCGGTGGTCCGCTCATAGTTCGACAGCACCCGCGCCGGCGCCGGCGCCGGAACGTCAGCCTGGCAGGCCACCGCCGTGACCAGAAACGCGAGGAATGCGCAGGCGCCGGCCACCGGGCGGCACAGGCGGACGCACCGCTCAGGCGTGAACACCGGCGACAGCGACGCTCTTCTCGCGGCTGATCAACCGGAGCCATAGTTGAACAGCTCCCGGGTGGGGGCGGGCCTGACTGCGCTGGCGTTGTGGACCAGGACCCCTACCGAGGCGATGGCGACGACGGCACCGATGAGCATGGCGATCAGGAAACGCATGGATACGGTCCTTCCTGCGTGAGACGAGATCTGGAGCGGCTCGGGTCCGGCAACGCGGCGACCGCGAAGGTCACTGACCCGTCGCGTCGTCCTCGGGCAGGCCGCGCAGCGCTGCGGCGCCGAACATGGGCTCGAACAGCGCGGTGTAGTCGGGTCCGCGGCGCAGATGCTGGCCGCCGTCGACGTTGATCACCTCCCCCGTGATCCAGGCCGACTCCGGGCCGGTCAGGAAGCGGGCGGCCTCAGCGATGTCCTCGGGAGTGCCGACCCGCGACAGCGGAATGCAGGCGAGATAGTCGTCCAGTACCGGACCCGGGTCGGCGATGCCCGCGACCAGTTCGGATTCCACGATTCCGGGCCGGATGCCGTTGACGCGGATGCCGATCCCGCCCAGTTCGTCCGCGGCCAGCGCCACCATGTGGTCGACCGCGGCATTGGCGGGACCATAGGCGCCGAACCAGCGGTGGATGGTGATGGCGGCGATGGAGGAGATCGCCACGAACGAGCCCCCGCCCACACGGGCCATCTCCTGCGCGGCGTATTTGAGGGTCAGCATGGTGCCGGTCGCGTTGAGTTCCAGCGTGGCCCGCCAGCCAGTCGCGTTGAGCTGGGAGACCGGCCCGATCGAGGCGGAGCCTCCCGCACTGGCGATCACGATGCGCAGCGGGCCGCTGGAGGCGGCGTCGGCGAAGGCACAGGCGATCTGCTCCTCGTCGGTGACGTCGGCGATCACGTAGCGCAGCCCGTGAGCGTCGGCGGCCAGCTTCAGACGATCCTCGGAGCACCCGCAGATGGTCACCGTGGCGCCGTCGGCGGCCAGCCGCCGCGCACAGGCCAGCCCGATTCCGCTTTCGCCGCCGGTGACCAGGGCAGCCATGCCGACGAGCGATCCACCTTCGCTGGATGAGGCCATGACCGGTCCCCTCGCTGGCGATGTTACCCGAGGGTAAGAATAAGTCTCCGCGGAAGCCGGGTGTCAAGGGATCGGCTCGGCCAAGGTTCGCCCGCGCCGCGTCACCGGGCCGGAATCAACGGCGCTTCAGCGGCAGGCGGGGCAGGACCGCGGCGACCGCGGCGTCGTGCCACGCCGCCGTCCCCAGGACGGCGCGCAGCAACTCGGGCAGCAGGGTCTCCAGTTCCTCGCGGGTCGGCTCACCCCGGCGCAGCCACTCGCGGCCCATCGTCTCCACCATGGCGATCCAGCCGCGCAGCACCGACTGGAGCACGGCCGAGTCGCTGGGCGGATCGAGGCCGGCCAGGATGAGAGTCAGCACCTGGTCGCGGATCTCATCCAGGACCTGGCGGTCCTCCCCCCCGGCCAGGGACCCGTGGCGGAGCAAGGCAGTGAGGCCGATCGGGTTGGCCTGGATGTGATCGAAGAAGGCGCCCAGCCCGGCGGTCAGCCAGTTGTCCGGGTCGTCCACCGCCGCTTCGCTGATGGCCGCCACCACGTCGTCGCCCGTCTGTCTCAGCGCGGTGATGAACACCCCGGCCTTGCCCCCGTAGTAGTGGTACACCAGCGGCCGCGACATCCCGGCGTCGGCCGCGATGTCATCCACCGACACCTCGTCGTAGAGGCGGGTGTTGAACAGCTTCAGCGCGGAGTTGATCAGCGCCTGGCGGCGGTCGTCGGGCGCGAGCCTGCGCCGGGCGGGACGAGCCGGGCGCTCCTTGTTTTCAGATGGGTCCCCCGATGTCCTCACAGCGTCACGGTAAATCGTCGCGGGCTGGATCGCGGGGACGCCCCCGCGGCACGGTTCCAGGCCAAATCCGCTCATCGAACGCGCCGGGCCTGGACGAGCAGGATGCTGGCCATCGACGGCCAGTGGCACAGCGAGCGATCCAGCGGCCGCAGCAACCGCGGTACGTCGTGGTACGGGGCGCCCACTACCACGCTCGCAGGAAAAGCCGCGCGCGGTGAGGAACTCCACCAGCGCTCGCCGGGTAAACAGCCGCAGGTGCCCGACGACCTGGCCTCCAGGCCTGCCGTAGATGCCGCGCAGGCTCACCTCAGAGAACACGGGCTGGATGCCCAGGCCGACCAGCCCCCGGTTGAACCACGCCGCGAGGTTCGGCGTCGAGACCAGCAAGATGCCTCCCGGCCGCAGAATCCGGCGGACCTCGTCGACGGCCGCGTCGGTATCGACCAGATGCTCGATCAACTCGCTCATGATCACGACGTCGGCACTGGCGTCGGCGAGCGGCAGGCCGGCCGCGTCGACACCGCCCTGGATCACCAGCAGCCCCCGGGCGCGGGCTTGGGCCAGCGCCATCGCCGACCAGTCGACGCCGATGACGGTATTGCGGGGGTCCAGCCGCTTGACCAGGTGAGTGGCGGTCCCGTCCCCGCAGCCGACGTCCACGATCTGCTGTGGCCCGCTCCGGTGGGCCAGCACCGCGGCGAGCATCCGGGCCTGCCGCCGCGCCCGGTCGGGCCCCGAACTGACGGTGGTGCCGGGGTCCTCGTAGAAGGCGTGCAACGGGCAGGCGTCGGCTGGATCCTGGACGGGTCCTGGGCGGGATGCTGTCATCGTGGCGCCCCCTGGCCGAGGGCTTCGTCGATGACCGCGGAGAAGTGGTGCACCGCCGTCGACCATCTCAGCTGGGAGGCGCGCCGCCGCGCGGCCTGGCCCATCGCGGTGCGCCGCCGCTGGTCGAGGGCGAGCGCCGCCCACGCCGAGGCGAATTCCGCCTCGGTGCGGGCCAGCAGGCCCGTCTGGCCGTGATCGACGGAATCTCGCAGTCCTGGAACGTCGAAGCCGACGGCCGGGGTGCCGCGGAGGGCCGCCTCGGTGACCACGATCCCCCATCCCTCGATCAGCGCGGGGTGAACGCAGCAGCCACGCGGCGCGCAGCAGGCGGTGCTTCTCCTCCTCGCTGACCCGCCCGGTGAAGGTGACCCCGGGCCCGGCGAGCGACTCCAGATAACCGCGCTGGGGGCCGTCCCCCGCGATGACCAGCCGCCCGCCGACCACCGGGCGTACCCGGTCCCACAGGCGCAGCAGCAGGTCGATGCGCTTGTACTCGGCGAGCCGGCCGAGCGCCAGGAACAGCGGCTCAGGGGAACGTGGGGCCAGCGGGCCAGCCGGGGCGACCCCGTTGTGGAGCAGGCGGATGCGTTCGCGGCTCCACACCCAGCGACTGCAGTTCCCGCGCGGTCGACGCGGACACCGTGAGCACCAGGTTGCGGCGGTGGGCCCACGGCATGACCCGCTGCTCCATGAACCGGCCGACCGTGGACAGCGGCGGGCGGAACCGCAGCGGCCACAAGTCGGTGTGCACGTGGTTGACCATGCAGATCATGGGCTTGCGGGACCACAGCGGCGCCAGGAACGGCATGCCGTTGCAGACCTCCACCACCACGTCGCAGTCGCGCAGCCGCCGCGCGTAGGCGAACGGCGCGCCCAGGAACTGCGTATACGGCCCGCCGCTGCGCAGAACGTCGTAGTCGTGCGCGGCCGCCGGGCCGCCGCACAGCAGCGTGACCCGGTCGCCGCGGGCGGTGAGGCCCGCGGCCAGCTGGTCGATCAGCAACTCCGAACCACCCGCCTGCGGGCTGGCGATGTCCCGCCACGCCACGATCACCACCCGGCGGCCCGGTCGGCCCTCGCTCGGCACCACCCCCAGGCCGGTACTGAGCTGGGGAAAGCACGGCCCGATCGATCTCCATGCTGATCTCCTCCTTCGGATCCGGCCGGCTGGCCAGCGCCGACATTGTCCACACGGTATTGATCGAGTGTCAATAACACCCCATGACACAGTCCTCGGAGCGGCTCCTGGGGTCCCGGATGGCGGTGAGCTGTTCGTAATCCAGATGTTATTGACGAAACATCAAGAGTGACTTACCGTCCAGTAACAATGCGCCGTCACACGTTCAGCGTAGCCCTGTCCGCCCGGCCAAACCGGCTATTTCCCTCCCAAACCCGGCCGGGCGCCAACGGTTCGGTACCGGGCGCCCGTGGCCCCGGAGGCCGTCCGGGAACCTGCGAAGGAGGAACGGCATGCCCGCCGATGCGCTCCCGTCCACCGCCTCCGCGACCTCGTCGGCCCTGCGTCCGGCCGGCGCGTTTCGCCTGCTGGCGGCGTTCGCGCGCGAGCAGTCGGACCCGGGCAGCTTCTACCGCCTGCTGGCCCGCGACTCGGTCGCCCTGGTGGAACGGCACATCCGGCTCGACGGGCGCCGGGTCGTGGACGTCGGCGGCGGCGCGGGCTACTTCGCTGCCGTCTTCCGCGATCGCGGCGCCGAGTGCCTGCTGGTCGAGCCGGATCCGGCCGAGCTGTACAGCCGCGGCGCCCCCAGCCGCGCCAGCGTGATCGGTGACGGCTACTGGCTGCCGCTGGCCGACGCCAGCGTGGATGTCTGCTTCTCCTGCAACGTGCTGGAGCACGTGAAGGATCCGGCGGGGCTCATCGACGAGATGATCCGCGTCACCCGGCCCGGCGGGCTGGTGTACCTGTCCTACACCGTGTGGCTGTCGCCCTGGGGCGGCCATGAGTCCGCCCCCTTCCACTACCTGGGCGGCGACTACGCGACACGCCGCTACATCCGCCGCCACGGCCAGAAGCCGAAGAACCTCTACGGGCAGACGATGTTCCCGCTCGGCGTCGGCCAGGTTCTGGCCCTGGTGCGCCGTCGCGCCGACGTCACCGTGGTCGAGGCGCGTCCCCGCTACTACCCGCGCTGGTGCCGGTTCCTGATCTTCCTGCCCGGGCTGCGCGAGCTGCTGACGTGGAACCTCCTGGTCATCCTGCGGCGGCAGGCGTGACCACCCTTCGGCTCCCGCTCGAGGACTTCTGTTCCGGTCAGCCGGGCTCCGCGGACGGCGGAAGCCGGCCGCCGCGGCGGCTGCGGCCGGGGCTGGGGGGACGCGGCGGAGCGGGCCGGCCGGCGCTGGGCCGCGCTGGTGTGGGTCCTGGCGCTGGCCGCCCTGCTGGTGCAGGACCCGGGGCGGATGACGTTCGACACGAAGCTGGGCGTGAACATCGACCCGGTGGGCTTCTACCAGCGGCTGTGGCATCTGTGGAACCCGCTGGAGTGGTTCGGCGGCCTGCAGGACCAGTACATCGGCTACGCCTTCCCGATGGGCCTCTTCTACCTGATCGCGCACCTGCTGCACGTGCCGGTGTGGGTGGCCGAGCGGCTGTGGATGTCGCTGCTGATCACGGTGGCCTTCTGGGGCCTGGTCCGGCTGGCCGAGGCACTGGGCATCGGATCGCGGCCGACGCGGCTGCTGGCCGGGGCCGCGTTCGCGCTGTGGCCGACCTTCACGATCCTGATCGGCTCGACCTCGGGCGCCGTGCTGCCGGGCGTGCTGGCGCCCTGGGCCGTGCTGCCGCTGGTCCGCTACCGAATCAGCCCGGGCGGCGGCCACCCGCTCGGGCCTCGTCGTGGCGTGCATGGGCGGCATCAACGCGGTCTCCACCCTGGCCGCGCTGGTGCTGCCCGGAATGTACATCCTGACCCGGCCGGGGCGGCGCCGGTGGGCGCTGGCCGCCTGGTGGGCGGCGGCGGTGCTGCTGGCCACGGCCTGGTGGCTGGGGCCGCTGCTGTACCAGGGCCGGTACGGCTTCAACTTCCTGCCCTACATCGAGCAGGCGGTCAACACCACCCAGACCATGTCGGCGGCGGCGGTGCTGCGCGGCAGCGGCAACTGGGTCGCGTACCTGAACTTCGGGCAGCCGTGGCTGACCGCCGGATCGGTGATGGTGGGATCGGCGTGGGCGGTGGCGGGCGCCGCGCTGGCCGCCGCCGCCGGGCTGGCCGGGCTGGCCCGCCGCGACCTGCCCGAGGCGGTCTGGCTGCGCGGCACCGCCGCCGTGGCCGCCCTGTGGGCGCTGGCCGGCTACGGCGGGCCGCTGGGCGGCCCGCTGCACCAGCAGGTCCAGACGCTGCTGGACGGGCCGCTGTCGGCGCTGCGCAACGTCTACAAGATCGAGCCGGTGCTGGCCGCGGTGCTGGCGCTGGGGATCGCGCACGTCCTGGCCCGCGGCGTCGTGGCCGCTGCCCGCCGCCGCGCCGCGTCGCCTGCGTCGGCCGCGGTGGCGGTCCTGGCCGGCCTGGGCCTGCCCTATCCTGAACGGGCAGGTGCTGCAGCCCGGGTCGTTCACCCAGGTGCCCAGCTACTGGCAGCAGGCGGCCAACTGGCTGGGCGCCCACCACCGGCACCGAGACCACCCTGGTGGTGCCGGCCGACTCGCACGGCATCTACACCTGGGGCCAGCCGATCGACGAGCCGCTGGAGCCGCTGGCCCGCTCGCCGTGGGTGCAGCGCAACCTGGTGCCGTTCAGCGGCGGCGGGGTCAGCGACCTGCTGGACGGCGCCGAGCAGGCGATCGAGTCGGGCACCGCCTCGCCGGGCCTGGCCAGCTACCTGGCCCGGGCCGGCATCCGGTACGTCCTGGTCCGCAACGACCTGGACCCGGCCCAGCTCGGCTACACCCCGCCGACGGTCGTGCACGCCGCGCTGGCGGCGTCGGGGTTCACGCCGGGTCGCGTCGTTCGGCCAGCCGGCGCGCCACCGGGCCGGTCGGCCAGGGGACCGCCTTGCAGGTCGAGGCGATCGAGCCGCAGTACCCGCCGGTCGAGATCTTCCAGGCCACCGATCCGGCCGCGCGGCCGGGCGGGCCCGCGACCGTCGCTGCCCGCCGCCTCGACCACGCTCGTCGACGGCGGCCCCGCCGCGCTGCTGCAGCTGGAGGCCCAGGGCCTGCTGGGCAGCCAGCCGGCCGTGATCGCGGGCCAGGAGACCAGGCGCCGACCCGCCCGCCGCAGGCCAGGACGTCACCGACGGGCTCCGCCGCGCCGACACCGCCTTCGGCCTGCCGGACAACAACACCTCCTATACCTACACCGCGACCGGCACGAACCCGCCGGACGACCCGCACGGCGCGGGCGGCCAGCCGCCCCGCCAGCTGCTGCCCGACGGGCACCGCCGGGCACCAGACCGTCGCCGTGCTCACCGGCGCGGCCAGCGTTACCGCGTCCTCGGCGGGGTCCTGGCTCTGGGAGGTACCGCAGGCCGACCCGGTCAACGCCTTCGACGGCGACCCGTCCACCGCCTGGACCGAGGCCAGCCCGGGCAGCGCCGGCGGGCAGTGGATCCAGATCAGCTTCACCACCCGCTGGACCTGTCCGGGCCGCTCGCGATCCGCCTGCTGGACGACATCCCGCGGCCGGTGGCCACCCGCCTGGTCGTCACCACCGCCGCGGGCCGCGCCGTCACCGACACCCGGGTGACGGCGGCGGCCCAGCCGCTGCAGCATCCCGGCCGGCACCACCGGCTGGCTCCGGATCACCATCGCCGCCGCCCGCGGCGGCACTCCCGGCGGGCCCGGGCGCGGGCATCAGCGAGGTCACCATCCCCGGCGTGCGCGTCACCAGGTACCTGCAGCCCGCCCAGGACCAGGCCGGGCCGTCCCCATCCTTCAGCTTCCACCGCGACACCGCCACGACGCTCGGCCTGCCTGGCACGTCCCCGGAACCGGCCCTGAACCGGACCTTCACCACGCCCGCCGCCCAGCGCTTCCAGGTCTCGGCCAGCGTCACCGCCGTGCCCGGCGCGGCGCTCAACGCGCTTCTGGACCGCCTGGGCCCGGGACCCCGGCGCAGCTGCGCATCACCGCCAGCTCCACCTTCGGCTCGCTGCCCGCGCTGCGGCCGCAGAACCTGCTCAACGGCACCGGCTGGCTCGCGGCCGGCCCCGGCGCCACCCTGCACCTGCGGTGGAAGGGCGGCGGACCATCGGCGAGATCCAGCTGACGGCGACGACCGTGGGGATCGCCGCGGTAGCCGACCCGGGTGCTGATCACCAGCCCCGACGGCACCCGCGACGTGCCGGTGCCGCAGAGCGGCGTCCTGCGCTTCCCGCCCCTGGTCACCGACCAGCTGGACATCAGCTTCCCCGGCGTCATGCCCACCACCGCCTACAACCCGCTGGTCGGCCGGGCCCAGCAGCTGCCGGTCGGCCTGGCCGCTGGTCATCCCCGCGCTGTCCGGCCTGAGCACCGGCATTCCCGCCTCTACCACTCCGTTCAGCCTCGCCTGCGGGCAGGGGCCGCCGGTGACCGTGGACGGCCATACCTATCCCACCTCCGTGTCCGGCACCGTGAGTGACCTGACCAACTTCACCCCGGTCCCGCTGTACGTGTGCACCACGGGGGCGCTGGCGCTGAGGGCAGGCCGGCACTGGCTGACCTCACCGGGAACCGGCCTGCCGCTCGCCGTCACCGATCTGAGCCTGACCCCCGCCACGCCGTCACCCGCGCCGTCATCAGCCACCGCCGCTCGTGATCTGCGGATCGGCACCTGGGGAACCGAGTACCGCACCGCGACGATCGGCCCAGGTGACCAGTCCTACCTGGAGATCCACCAGTCCGCCAACCCGGGCTGGACCGCCACCCTGAACGGGCACCGGCTCACGCCGGTGACCCTGGACGGCTGGCAGCAGGCCTACGTGGTGCCGGCCGGAGCCGGCGGCCGGGTGATCATGACTTTCACCCCCACGACCGGGTACCACTGGCTGCTGGCCGGATCCGTGCTCGCGATCTGCGTGCTGATCGCGGCCGCGGCCTGGCCGTCGCGGCGCCGTTCGCGGGGCCAGCCGCGGCGGTCAGCCGCCGACCCGGACGAACTGGCCTCCGGGTCGGGCCCCGGCACCGGGCCCCGCCCCGGCGCGGCTGGGTACTGGCTCGCGGTGGCGGGCGTAGCCGGGATGGTGGCCCTGGTCGGCGGCCCGCTCGTGATCGCCGTCCCGGCCGTGCTGGTGCTGGGCTGGTGGCGGCCGCGCTGGGTGCCGTGGCTGGCCTTCGTCGCGATGTGCATCGCGGGCTGCTGGTGGTGATCGGCCTGGGTCACGGAGCCAGGCCGGCACCGGAGCCTTCGGCTGGCCCGCGCAGGCCGCGGCGCTGATCGCCTTGGCCGCGGCGCTGATGCCGTCCGGCCACTGGCCGCGGCGCCGGGCCCCCGCCCTCGTGCCGGCCGGCGAAGCGGAGGGGGAGGGCGGGTGATCGCGCTCAGGGACGCGACCGCCGCCCCGGCCGCACCGGCCTCGTGGCCGTTTACCCCGATCGAGGAGCTCGACCTCTACCTGGAGAACGCCCACGAACCCAGCCTGGTGCAGCTGGAGACCCACGCCCGGGTCCACCTGGACCGGGCGGCGCTGGCGGCGGCGCTGGCCGAGTGGCTGGCCGCCGACCCCGCCGCCCGGCGGCGCCTGGCCGTCACCTCCCGCTGGGGCCGCCGCCTGCGCTGGCACACCGCCGCACCCGCCACCCCGGCCGGCCGCCACCCCGATCCTGGCGAGAGAAGCCGGCCTGCTGACCGTGGCCGGCTGGGGCAGCCCTGGCCAGCTGGCCGCGCTGCGGGAACGGCTGTCCGGCTGGCCCATGTCCCTGCACGACACCGCGGTCCGGGTGATCCTGGCCGTGGGGCCTGAGCACGATGTCGTGATCCTGCAGACCCACCACGCCGCCTTCGACGGCATCTCCAGCCTGGCCCTGCTCACCGCGATCTGCGCCGCCTACCAGGAGCGGGCGCCCGCCGGCCCGGGCACCCGCCCGGAGACCGCTCGCCGCCCGTGCCTGACCCGCCCGTGCCTGACCCGCCCGTGCCTGACCCGCCCGTGCCTGACCCGACGGCGCCGGGGAGGCCGCACCGACCGCTGGGCGGGCGGGCATCAGCGGCCCCCTCGGCCGCAGCCGCCGCGGCCCGGCCCGGCTCCCCGGCACGGTGACCCGGATCGCCGCGCACGCGGCCCAGCCCGACCGGCCCGGGTACGGTTTCGTGCTGAGATCGATCGCGGTTCCCCGGACCGCCCGCCCGGGCGGCGGCCCGCACCCGACCGTCAACGATCTGCTCGTCGCGGCGCTCATCCTCACCGTCGACCGGTGGAACGCGGCCCACGGCCGTCGCGGCGGCCAGATCCGCATCACCGTGCCGGTCAACGACCGGGACCCGCGGCGGCGCTGGGAGGGGCCCGGCAACCAGTCGCGGCTGATCCGGGTCACCACCCGCCCCGGCCAGCGCACCGATGCGGCCAGCCTGCTCGCGCACGTCGCGGCCCAGACCCGGGCGGGCAAGCGGCAGCCCCGCCCCGGGCTGGACGCGATGAGCAGGCTGCTGGCCGCGGGCTGGGCGCCGGCCGTGATCAAGCGCCAGACGGTGCGGCTCGTCCGCCGCCTCGCCCGGCCGGTATGCACCGACACCTCGCTGCTCAGCAACCTGGGCGTCATCCCGACCCGCCCTGCTTCGGCGGCCGCGGCCAGCAGCCGCTGTGGTTCTCCGGCCCGGCCCCGATGCCGCGCGGCCTGTCCGTGGGCGCCGTGACCGTCGCCGGCCGGCTGCACCTGTGCGTCCACTACCGGCCCGCGCTCCTGGATCCGGCCGCCGCGGAGGCCTTCACCGCCGCCTACTGCGAGGCGCTCGCCGAACTGGCACGGCCTGCCCCAGCGGAGGCCGCCGTGATCGCTCATCCCGGGATCATCCTGGCCGTGGCGGCCACCGTCATCTACAACCTCGGCTTCGTCCTGGAAAAGCGGGCCCTCGCGCACCTGCCGCCCATCGACGCGCACCACCTCTGGCCGCTGGTGCGCACCCTGTTCACCGCTCCGGCCTGGCTGGTGGGCTTCGCGCTGATCTGCGGCGGCCTGGTGCTGCAGCTTCTGGTGCTGTCGCTGGAACCGCTGACGGTCGCCCAGCCCTTGCAGGCCTCCGGGGTGGTGGTGACGATCGTCTTCTCGCGGCTGGTGCTGCACGAACGGCTCGGCCGCGCCGAGCTCGCCTGCATCGGGGTCATCGCCGTCGCGGTGCTGCTGCTGAGCCTGTCCAGCGGCCGCGGCCCGGGCGCGGCCGGGGAACCCACGCCGCCGGAATCGCCATCGCGGCGGCCGCGGCCCCCGCCTGCCTGGCGGGCCTGGTCATCTACTGGCAGGCCCACCGGGCGTCCAGCCGCCGGCACCGGTACCCGGTCACCGGCGTCAGCTTACGGCCTGTGCGCCGGGCTGATCTACGGGGTCGCCGGGCTCGCCCTCAAGGCACTGTCGGCCGCGGTGTTCACCGCCCGGGCCGGGGCGCCCGGACCGGTGGCCACCATCGCGACTCACACCGTGGCGGCCACGGGAGGTGCGTTGCCGCAGCATTCCCATGACGGGCTGCATCGCCGCCGCCGCCCGTCGCCCTACCTGTATGTGCTGCTCGGCATGCACGGCGGTCGGGCATGTGCCTGTTCCAGACGGCGCTCCAGCGCAGCCCGGCCTCCATCGTCATGCCCATCTCCTTCATCATCAGCACCGGCATACCTGGTCGTCATCGGTTCGTGGCTGTTCCACGAGCGGTTGCCCGCTGGCCCGGTCGCGCTGGCCATGCGGCTGGCGGGCGGCATCGCCGCCGTCACCGTGCCGGTCATCCTGACCGTCGTGAGCGAGCGGGCCGCCGCCCGCCGCCGGTCCCGGATACCAGCCGCGTGGCGGCCAGCGCCGCTGCCCCGTCCCTCTCCACGGAAAGGCCCCTGCTATGAGCTTGGACCCGCTATTGCTGAACCTGCTGGCCTGCCCGATCGACAAGCAGGCCCTGCTGTACCTGGCCGAGGACGGCGTCCTGTACAACCCGCGGCTGCGCCGCCTCTACCAGGTCCGCGACGGCATCCCGGTCATGCTCGCCGACCAGGGCGAGACGATGAGCGACGACCAGCACCGGGACCTGCTGCGCCGGGCCGCCGCGGGCGGCGCGCTGGCCACCCTTCGGGTGCCGCTGCGCGATGTGCTCGCCGGACTGGTCGCCGATCTGCACACCGCGGAGGGCCCGGTCGGCGACGAGGCCGCGATCACTCCTAACGGCCGTGCCGTTCACGAGGGAAAGACCAGCTCCGGCGAGGACGCGGCCTAGGACCAGGCTCCTGGTGACCTGCCGTTCATCCCCCCAACGCCGTGGAGGAACCGATGCTCCCATCCGAAGCGCCCAGGCTCATGGCCATCTCCCCGCGGCGCGAAGCTCCCCGGCCGAGCAGCGGCCGGGTGCGCCCGGTCATGGCCGGGCTGGGGGTCTTCCTGGTGGCCACGGGCCTGCTCCTGCGGTTTTACGCCGCCCCCCGGCTGATCGCCGCACCCGCCAATATCTACCTGAAGGACACCCTGCTGGGCACACGGGCCTCCTACTTCGACCAGGGCGCCCTCGTGACCCGGACCGGCGTCACCCTGACCTTTACCAGCACCCTGCGCGGAGATCCCGGGGCCAGTACCAGCAAGATCGCGGTGTGGGACTCGTTCACGGTCCTCGAAGATCTCAGGAACCGTGTACAGGTGATCAGCACCTACCAGCGGGCCGCCTTCGACCGCCGGACCGGGCAGCTGGTCCACTGCTGCGGCGCCGCGGTCAACGACGATACCCGGGTCCGCCAGAACGGCATCCTGCTGTATTTCTGGCCGATCGGCACCCGCAAGGCCACCTACCGGGTCTTCGACACCAACACCGACCAGGCCTGGCCGGCGACCTACCGCGGGACGGCGCGCGTCGAGGGCATCACGGCCTACCGGTTCACCCAGCGCATCCCGCCCACCCAGGTCCAGCAGCTGCCTGGCGTGCCCTCTTCGCTGGTCGGCCTGCCCGGCCCAGCCCGCAATGTCGTGGCCGACCGCTACTTCCAGGCCAGCAACACGTACTGGGTCGACCCGCGGACCGGGGTCCCCATCGACGTTGAAGAGCGCATCCATTCCGTGCTGCGCGGGCCTGGTAGCCAGGACGGACTGGTGGTGGCCGACGCGGACCTGAAGATGTCGGAGCCCAGCCGCCGCTCGCTGGCCGCTCTGGCCAGGCAAAACGCCGCCTCGATCGCCACCCTCCGGGTGACCGGCCCGCTCGGCGGCGCCATCCTCGGCGTTCTCCTCATCCTGGCGGGCACGGTCCCCTTCCGACGCGGCCGGCGGAAGGCCCCCAATTCCGGCGCCGCGGACGCTCCCGCCGCCCGGCCACCGACGTGACCTCGAAGATGGTGAAGATCGTAGACTGGACGGCAGTTCCCGCAGGTAGATGGCTGCCCGATGGGACAGCAACGCCGGCAGTTCACGCCGGAATTCAAGGCTGATGCGGTCGCGCTGGTGCGGTCGACGGCCGGCCGATCGCCGCCATTGCCCATGAGCTGGGCATCGGCGAGTCGAACCTCAGCTACTGGCTGAAGAAAGACGCGGAGGGCCGCGCGGCAGCTGATCCGGGACGGTTTGAGGCTGAGTTGGCGGAGGCCCGGGAGAACGCCGCGCTGCGCCGCCGGGTGGCGGAACTGGAGGTGGAGCGCGAGATCCTGAAACGAGCCACGGCCTTCTGGGTGAAGGAGTCACGCGCGTGAGGATCTTCGCGTTCGTCGCTGCCCAGAAGGCCGACTTCCCCGTCCGTACCCTGTGCCGGGTCTGCAACGTCTCGGCATCAGGCTTCTATGCCTGGGCGGCCCGCCTGGCCGCCGGGCCGAGGCCAGCCGCAGCTGCCCGGGAGGTTATTGCCGGCCATATCGCGCGGGTCCACGCCAGTTCGCGCGGCGCCGGTACGGGTCACCGCGGGCGACGGCCCAGCTGGCCCGAGAGGGCATCGTGGTCAACCACAAGACGGTGGAACGGGAGATGGCCCGCCGGGGCCTGGCGGGGCGGTGCAGCCGCCGGAAGATCCGCACCACGCGCCGCGACCCGTCACAGGCTCCGGCCGCTGATCTTGTCCGCCGGGACTTCACCCGGCCGTGCACCGACCAGCTCTGGATCGGCGATGCGACGTATATCTGGACCGATGAGGGCTGGTGCTACCTGGCGACCGTCGTGGATGCGTGCTCACGCGGGTTGCTGGGCTGGTCCATCACTGATCACCTGCGCACAGAATTGTGCCTCGATGCGCTGCTGGCCGCCGTCGCCGCCCGCGGCGGCCGCCGTCACCTCGCGGCCGGGATCGTTTTTCACACCGATCACGGCACGCAATACACCGCTGGGGAGTTCCGGGCGGCGTGCCAGTCGCTGGGCATCACCCAGTCCATGGGCACCGTCGGCGACAGCTACGACAACGCGATGGCCGAGTCGTTCTTCTCCGGATTCAAGCGCGAGGTCATCGACGGCGAGCACTTCGCCACCCGCGCCGACGCCAGAAAGGAGATCTTCACCTGGCTCAACTGGTACAACCAGGCCAGGCTCCACAGCTCCATCGGCAACACCCCGCCCGCCGAGTACGAACAACACCTTTCACAGCAGCCACTCGTAGCATGACCCGTGTCTACTGCACCGGGGAACCTCAGGCGTGCGTCATCGAGGACGGCGCGGGCGCGGTCCCAGGAGGTAGGGACGAGGCGGCGTTGATCTGGTTGGTGACCTCGATGCTCTTGTGGCCGAGCCAGCGGGAGACCTCGGTGATCGGGATGCCTTGGCCGACGATGTGCTTGTCCATCGCATCAGCCACGTACAGGGGCAGCGGTATGTCGCGGAACTGCCCCTCGACCCGGAACTTCAGCCGCCTCAGCTGCGCGACCGGGTTGACCTGCTCCCGGACCCGCAGGGTCGTGCCCCGGCTGATGCGGCAGCGGGTCCTCACAGCGAGCGCCTCGCCGATCCGCAGCCCGCAGCCCGCAGCCGTACATGAGCCAGGCCGTCGCGGCCCAGTCCGCCGGGAGCCCGGCCGCGAGCGCCTCCAGCCCTTCATCGGCCGGCAGGATGAAGTCCGCTGCCGTGACGACGTCCGGGACCGGGATGTCGGTGCAGGGCGACTCCGCGATCTTCTTGTTGCGGACAGCCTCGGCGAACACGGCGTTGATGACCAGGTGCGCGCAGCCGATCAGGTACGACCGTCGTCACCTCGCTTGCTGTTGACATCGGATCATCCACCGGCTCCCGCTCGATCACGCTCATCGCTGTCATTGGCTGGCAGACCATCGCCACCGGCATTCTCTATCTCGCGACCTTCCTCGGCGGTGCTCGCTACCTAGTCCTGCTGATCTCCCTGTGTCGCTTCCTTCCCGGTCAAGCGATTGGCTCGCGTGCCCACCCCGGCTGGTGGTCATCCCTGCCGCCATCGACGCCTGGCGCACAAGGACCGCGATGCATGAACCTCTCTCTGCGCCAGAGCCGACCGTCCGCCAGAAAGGAACCCGCCGCATGAGGCCCCGCGACGACTGGTTCTCGCGGCAGCGGGCGTCGTCGGCATCATCGCGTTGCTTGTCGTGCTCGACGTTGCGTCTATACCTTTACTGGCCATGGCCTGGACGCCAGCAAGATCTCCAGGTCGTGAAACGTCACCTGCCGCGCCTTGTCCATAGCCAGCCTCCAGCGCATGCGATCGCTACGTGCATGGCACCACAGATCAGCCGGAGCGCGGGTCAGCCGCCCGCGAGATGGCCCGTCACCCGGGTGAGCGGCGGCGTAACGGACAGATCGGCGTGCCTGCGGTCGGCCAGCAGGACGACAGCGGCCAAGGTCAAGACCACGCACGCGATGATGTAGACCGAGATGGCCTGCCAGCCGAAAGTAGCCAGCATCCAGGTCGCGAGCAGCGGTGCCGGGCCACCCGCGATCAGCGAGGCCCCCTGGTAGCCAAGACCGCTGCCAGCGTAGGCGAGCCCGGTCGGGAAGCTCTCCGCGATATAGGACGCCTGCGGGCCGTACTGGATCGCGTGCGCCGCAGCGATCAGCGCGATACCCAGGATGATGAGCCCGGTGGTCCTGGTGTTGAGCAGCAGGAAGAACGGGAACGCGAACACACCCATGAGGATGGACCCGGTGGCGTAGACCCGTTTTCGGCCTAGCCGGTCGCTGAGGCTACCGCAGGTCGGGATCAGGCAGAGCTCGATCACCGCGCCCACCGTCACCGCCGCCAGCGCGAGGCTCTCGCCCTTGTTCAGGTGGTCCTTGATGTAGGCCAGCGCGAACGTGGTGTAGATGTAGAACGGAGCCTGCTCGGACATCCGCAGGAACGCGCTGAGCACGATCTCCTTGGGGTACCGCTTTATCACCTCGGCCACCGGGACCTTGGCTACCGCCTGTTCCGTGATCAGCCGGGCGAACAGTGGCGTCTCCATGACCTTGAGCCGGACCCACAAGCCGATCGCCACCAGCACCAGGCTGGCCAGGAACGGGATGCGCCAGGCCCAGGCTTTGAACGCGCTCTCGGCGGACAGTGCGATCGCCGTCATCGCCCCGGTGCCGAGCAACAACCCGATCGGCACGCCGATCTGCGGCCAGCTCGCCATCAGCCCGCGTTTACGCTGTTTGCCCCATTCCATGGACAGCAGCACCGAACCGCTCCACTCCCCGCCCACCGCGAGGCCCTGCACAACCCGCAGCAGCACCAGCAGGATCGGCGCCGCGACGCCGATCGTCGCGGTGCCCGGCAGCACGCCAACGAGGGCGCTGCCGATGCCCATCATGAGCAGCGTGATGATCAGCGTGGCTTTGCGGCCGAGCCGGTCACCCCAGTGGCCGAAGATGGCCGCGCCGACCGGCCGGGCCGCGAAGCCGACGGCGTACGTGGCGAACGAGTCGAGCGTGCCGGAGTACGAGCTCGAGGAGGGAAAGAAGACCGTGGGGAACACGATGGCCGCGGCCGTGCCATAGAGGAAGAAGTCATACCACTCAATCGACGTGCCGACGATGCTGGCCGCCGCAGCGAGCCGGATCTGACGTCGCTGGCCGACTTCGCCGGCGGGACTGCCTTGGTCCGCATTACCCGGGCGCAGCGCCATGGGGGTCCTTCCTTGCCGTCCCCCGGCCGGCCAGTCACCGTTGCCTGTTCACTCCGTGAAACCGCTCGGTCAATCAGTTACCCACCCCCTATAACCCCTAATCACTTTGCACGGCTAGATGATCAATTCCAAGGGGTAGCTGTGGCTGCGGAGACGAAGCGTGGGCATCCAAGATCAGTTTGTGACAACAGACCTGGACGCCCTCGCCACCACACTGCACGTGCACCGAGCCTTCCAACGTCAAAGCAGGCGGCCACGCCTGCCCCTACAAGTACGTGTGCACCGGTCGTTCATCCACCGCCATCCACTGACATCCCGCCCAGCCGCCCAGCATCCGAAGGAAACCGGAGGGCGGTCCTGCCCGGGCAGGACCAAGCGCGACCGGGCGCCTACCGTGCTGCCATGATCGACTCCTCGGCCCACTTCCTCGGCCTGCGGCTGAACTTCTTCATCGCCATCGCCATGACCCTCGTCGGCCTCGCCTGGTTCATCGCTGTCCAGCGCCACCATGCTGAGCGGCCCGCCGGCGCCTCCCGTCCCTCCGCCACCGGCAAGCTGGCGACACCCGATGAGCACGGCTCCGGCACCGCTCCCGGAGGGACTGCTCCAGCCCCGCCTGCCCGCACGACGATGATGGCGGGATCCACGTTTCCAGTCACCGGGACCCCGCGGACGACACGGCTGATGCCGCCGGAGCAGAAGGGGAACTGTAGTAGTGCGCTTCGGGCTACGGCCAGATGGCATCGACGTGCGTCCGGCCGCCGTCGGCGAGATTGAGTGCTTCGTGGATGTCTTCGATGCGGCCTGGGGTCACGCGTGATAAGCGGTCGATCTTGGCCGGATGTGAAGTACGGTCACGGTCTTGTCGTCAAATCGATACCGGATACGGTAGGTACCGCGGCGAGCTGACCACTCGCCCGTATACGGTTCCAGCAGCGGTTTCCCCACGATCTGCGGCTTTGCTCGCAAGTCACCCTGGATGAGTTCCCATGCCGCCGCGGCGACGGGCCCGGGCAGTTCTCCGGCGAGCTGCCGCCTGGCCGTGCGGGTGAGCACGATCCTGCGGCTCACTAGTCGTCTCGTCTCCCGAGCCGTTCCCCCATCAGGCTCGCCATCTCCTCTTCATCGATCACGTCACCCTCGTCAGCCTCGCGCCGAGACCGTTCAAACTCCGCGCGATCCGCAGGATTCTGCAGAATTGCGAGTGTTTCCACGAGAGCTTCGAAATCTTCCACCGAGAGGACCACTACGGCGGGCTCGCCGTTACGGGTAACCGTAACCTGCTCATGAGTCGCTACCGCTTCGTCCACTAGAGCGGAGAACCGGGTCTTGGCGGCTGCCAAGCTCATCGTCTTCATGATCATAATTATAGTCCAGGTCAGAATTCTGGTCTACTGCCGCGCGGTCCGTGCGGGCGGTCGGCTTCGCGGCGGTTGACCTGGCCGGGAGCATCCCGCTGGTGCTCGTCACGCCCGGGCACCAGCGCCGCTGGCGTCAGCACGGCCCACGCGAGCAGCGGAGGCACGGACTGCATCTGGCCGCCGCTGGACCTACCCCGGGGCAATGCGGCTGTTCACCGCCGGCGGCTGGCATGCCAGCCACGACACCCTCGACCTGGTGGCCGACCTCCCGGATTACCGGGCACCCGCACTCGCCCCCGGGAACGCCGCCCGGGCCTGTGTCACCATCACCCCGGCGGCGGCTGCCGACAGGTATCAGCACGGATTCAGCACGCGGTCCGGAAACGACGGGAAATAACCGGCACCTTCCGGACAATGCGGACACGCGTTGGGGCGACCCCACTCCCGAGTCGGGCACGCCACCTCCCGGGTACATGGTGGGTATATCTGCAGGTCAGACTAGCGAACGTCCAGCCCGGTGATCGCCCGCCCGATCAGCATCCTCTGGATTTCGCTCGTTCCCTCAAAATCGTGAAGATCTACGAGGGGACGAATCTGATCCAGCGGATGGTCATGGCGCGGCAGCTGTATAAGTAGGTACATTAGGCCGCTGACCTGTGGCTTCTCGCGAACCATACGATCGTGATCGGGGTCGATGTCGCGACAGGCGCGCGCCAGTTACAAGGCGGGTATACGCGAGGTACATCGTCCTTAGGTCGGCTTAGGCGTACCCGTCCTGCGGTACCGTGCCCGGCCGGTCCCCAGCGCTTCCAGCGCGGCGCTTGCCCTGCGCCAGACGTAGGGGCGGAGGCGTTCAGCTGCCGCTGGAGCTGGATGAGCTGGCTGATTACCAGGTAGGAGCCGAGGGACTGGGTGGCGTTGAGTCACGTTGCCCGTTGCTCCAGGTAATTCGGGTCCTTCGTCCGGGGTCGGCTCGGGGTAGGTCGCGGACGCGAACACCACGGTGCGGGCGCCGTCCGGGGCGTCGTCGGCGCCTCGCTGGTAGCGGCGGACCAGCTCCTGTTGGTCGGCGATGAACTGGACGGCTTCGTCCCTGGTGAGCGTGAGCGTGGTGCGCCCCCGGACCCAGGTCCCCTGGCCCCACTCGCCCATCGACTGGCGCGCCGCGCGGAATCGCTCGAAGCCTTCCAGCGCGTCCGCCCAGGCCGCTGGCCGCAGCCCGGATGCCTCCGCCTGTGCCTCGATGCTGAGGCCCTCGCGGGGGATCCACGCCGGCTGCGGGGAGGCCTCCCACCACCGCTCCCGGCCCTGCCCGCGGCCGGCGACCTCGCGCACGAAGTCGTGCTCGGCCAGCAGCCGCAGGTGGTAGCTCATGATCCCGCTGTTCTCGCCCAGGTCACGCGCCAGCGTGGTGGAGGTGGCCGGCCCGCTCTCGTGCAGGCGGGCCAGGATGCGCTGCCGCATCGGGTGCGCCAGCGCCCGCAGTTCCTCGACGTCCCGTACCTCACGGGGCTGCAGCGGTTCGCTCATGATGCAAGGATAATTGTGCATGGATTTACATGCAAGCATTTCTGGGCATCGCCGCCTGGCTGCCTGACTGTGGCCGGGTCGCTCATTTCCTGGCCGACTATGGCCTGCGGTCGGCCAGGATTGGCCTGCGGTGGTTCTGGTGCGCTGCGGTGGGTAGCCTGATCTGCACGTCGAGTCCGCCCTCTGACCTCGCGCCGCCGTCCGGCTGCGGGAGACCGGCGCCGAGGTCGCGACGGTCGCCTGCGACGTCACCCGCGAGGAGAGCGCCGGGCAGCTGGTTGACGCGGCCCGCGAGCGCCACGGGCGGCTGGACATCCTGATCAACAACGCGGGCATCATCCGGGTGGGGGCGGTGCAGTCCACCAGTCCCGCGGATTACGAGGCCGCGGTGGCCACGATGGCGATGGCGCCGGTCCGGCTGACGCTGGCGGCACTGCCGGTGATGCGCGCTCAGGGCCACGGCCGGATCGTCACTATCACCTCGATCGGCGGCAAGCTCAGCGTGGCGACGTCGTGCACGACGGCGAGGACGGGCTTGCGGTTCCCGGCCTGCACCCAGCCGACCGCGAAGGCCAGCGCGCACACCGCGACAACCAGGACGCCGATCACGGCCAGTGCCCAGCTGCGGCGCCGCGGCCGAAAATGGCCCCTGCGCTACGCAGACGGCCGGCCGCGCTGAGCCGAACTGGGCTTACAGAGCCGTGCGCACGCCGTCATGGCCGGGGCGTTCGGCTTCCCACGGGGCCGGTCGTATCGTCATGGTCAGCGCTGTTCGACTTCAGGTAGCGGAGGACGGCGAGTACGCGGCGGTGGTCATCGGACGAGCGTGGCAGGCCGAGCTTGATGAAGATGTTGCCGATGTGCTTCTCGACCGCACGCTCGGTCACGACGAGATTCTCGGCGATGGCGTTATTAGAGCGGCCCTCGGCCATCAGCACCAGCACCTCACGTTCGCGCGCCGTGAGGCCGGCCAGCGTGGCCGCGTGCCGGCTAGCGTGAAACAGGTGGCTGACGACAACCGGGTCGAGGGCAGTGCCGCCGCTCCCGACCCTGACCAGCGCGTCCACGAACTCGCTGACATCACCGACCCGGTCCTTCAGCAGGTAGCCGATGCCCGCCGCACCTCCCCCGACGACCCGCCGATCAGCTCGGCCGCGTAGCGGGTCTCGATGTACTGGGAGAACACCAGCACACCGAGTCCGGGGTAGTCCTGGCGGAGCGCCACCGCAGCGCGTATTCCCTCGTCCGTGAAGGTGGGCGGCAGCCGCACGTCTACCACCGCGACATCGGGATGGTGCTCGGCGACGGCCGTCCGCAACTCTGCTGCGCCGGCGACGGCCGCCGCCACCTCGTGCCCGCGATCGGCCAGAATCTCCACGAGGCCGGCCCTGATCACTCCGGAGTCCTCGGCGATCACGACACGCACTAGGTCCCTGTCCTTCCGTCACACATCGCTCGGCAGCTCGATAGTGACCACCGTGGGGCCGCCGGGGGGGCTGCTGATCTCCATCTCACCGTTGACGGTCCTGAGCCTGTCACACAGGCCGCGCAGGCCGCCGTCGGCCTCGAGGCCGGCACCGCCGGTTCCGTCATCGGCAACCCGTACCCGGAGCAGGCCCGGAATGTGGACCGCCTCGATCGCGACGCGCCGTGCCTGGCTGTGCTTGGCCACGTTGGCGAGCAGTTCGGCCACGCAGAAGTAGGCGATGGTCTCGATGGCCGGTGCTGGCCGGTCGGGCACGTTGACGATCAGCTCCACCGGCACGGCACTGCGGGCCGTTAGGCTGCTCAGGGCCACCTCCAGGCCGCTGTCCAGCACGGGCGGATGGATGCCGCGGACCAGTCCGCGCAGTTCCTCCAGCGCATCCTGAGCCGTGCTCTGGGCGGTTTCGACCAGCTGCAAAGCCCGATCGACGTCGGGCTGGCTGCCCACCGTGTCCCGGCCCTCAAGCTTCTCCCTGGCCAGGCCCAGCTTCATCGAGACCGCGACCAGGTGCGCCTGCGCGCCGTCGTGCAGATCACGCTCGATGGCGCGGAGCCGGGCTACCGAGTCGTTGACCGCATAGGCGCGGGTGCGCTCCAGCTCGTGTACGCGCTCGGAGAGCGTGTCCGCGCCGAACAGCCGACGCATCAGTGACACGTCAACAGCATTGACCATGCGGGTCCCCCACGGGGCGGCGAGCACGGCCACGACGCCGAGAGCGGTGATGAGGAAGGTGCCGGGCAGGGACAGGATCTCCATCCGGGGGATCGGGAGGGGGGCAGCGAGCACCGGCACCGGCCGGGTGGCCCACGAGGGCTGGTACGTGAACCGGTGGAAGATTTCCCACCAGAGCGGATAGCTCACCCAGTAAGGGCCGGCCACCCAGAGCAGAGCCGCAACGAAGAACCCGGCCAGTGCGACGGGCAGCTTCAGGATCAGATAGCCACGCGCCCGCCAGGCCACGGGGTCCGTGAGCGCGGACCTGATCCAGCCGATGAGTCCTGGCCGCGGGCGGAACGGCGGCGGTTCGGGAACCCGCACCGCCAGCAGGCGGCGGGCCAGGTGCCGGTGCCCCGCCGCCAGGCGGCGGGAGCCGAGGGCGGACAGGCAGATCACGGGCAGCCCGATGACGGTGAGGGCGGCGTACGCACCGACGCCGAGCGAGACGACGGTGAAGATGAAACCGGCCACGCCAAGCGGCAAGCCGATGATCGCGTAGAGGAACCCGGCTCGGGCGCGCCGGGTGAAGTGCTCTCGGAGCGGCGCGCCGGCCCAGACGCCGGCAGGCCAGCTGGCCGGGAGGAAGCCGCCCGAGGGCCCCACCCCGCGAGGGGTGACCGGCCCAGCGGACTTATTCATGCCTCCATCCTGATCGCGCCGCCCGGCGAAATCCATGGTGGCAACTCCCTGGAGTCGGGTACGGCTGGCCACACCCGGCGTCAGCCCACAGGGGCTGGACCGCCCTTGCCGTCCACAGTGCACAAGGACAGGTCCTGATCACCGTCGCCCACGTGGAGGATCCGGAGGTCCTCGATACGCCCGAATGGCGCTGCATCGTGGTCAGGTCGGCGAGGGCCTGGGTGGGATGCTCATCCGCGGTCATCGCGGCGCACCCGTGCTCACGCAGCGGCCCAGCCAGGCCCAGCCGGTGCAGCAGCCGGTCCCGTTCGACCCCAGATGCAGCCCCATGCCCACGTCCCGCAGTTCGGGCGCCTGTTCGTGGACATCGACCGTGATGCCCTGGCGGCACAGCGCCGCCACGGCGGCCAGGCCACCGATCCCCGCTCCCACCACGGCTGCCCGCGCACTGGGTGCGCCCACGCCCATCACGTCCTCCCGATCCTCCGCCGCGACGGCCGGGCGGCGTGGCCGGCCCGGCGCTGGACCCGCCCAGCCTGCGGGCCGGTGCTATGCGGGCCCGCCCCATACGCCGTATGTCTCCCCGCCCGCGGCCGGGGAGACATACGGGCAGACGGCGGAGGAGCCCCGCCGCCCGCGTCAGCCTTGGACCCGCTCCAGGCAGTGGACGCTTCCCTCCCGGACGGGATGACGGGCCAGTCGGCTCGGCCACCAGAAGCCGCGGCCGGTGTCCAGCACCAGCGCCGGGACCAGGACCGACCTGACTAGGAAGGTGTCGATCAGGACGCCCACCGCCACCAGGATCCCGACCTGGATGAAGGCAACCTGCGGGGCCGAGGTCAAGGCCGCGAAGGTAGCCGCGAGAACCGCGCCCGCGCTGGTGATGACCCCGCCAGTGACGGTCAGGCCGCCCAGCACGCCGGCCCGGTGGCCGTGCCGGCCGACCTCCTGGCGGATCCGGGAGATCAGGAAGATGTTGTAGTCGGTGCCCAGCGCCACCAGGAACAGGAAGCCGACCAGCATGAGCTGAACATCGACCGCGGGGAAACCGAACACGTGCTGGAAGAGGAGCCAGCTGGCTCCCAGCGCCGCGAAGAAGGACAGCAGCACGGTGAGGATCAGCAGCAGCGGCGCGACGAGCGCCTGCAGCAGCAACCCGAGGACCACCAGGACCACGATCAGCACGAGCGGGATGACGACGCGCCGGTCGTGAGCCTGCGCCTGGGCCTTGTCCATGCTGAGCGCCGTGGCCCCGCCCACCTTGGCGTCCGCGCCGGGTATGGCGGCGGTGACGGCCCGGATCCTGGTGACCGCTGTGGCGGCCGCCGCGCTGTCGGAGGGCTCGCTCAGCACCGCCTGCACCAGGCTCAGCTGGCCGTCGGTGGCCCGCACCGGCGGCTGGACCTGGGCGACACCGGGCACGCCGCGGATGGCGGCCGCCACGCGATCGGCGTCCGCCGGGGCGGTGACCACCTGAACCGGGTTGCTCTGCCCCGCGCGGTAGTGCGCGGTGAGCATCTGCTGGCCAACGATGGAGCCGGGATGGCTCACGTAGAGGTGCTCATTGTTCAGCCCGGTCTTCAGGCCGAGCGAGCCGAGCGCCACCGCGCCGAGTACCAGGCAGGCGCCGACCCACACCGTCCGGGGGCGCCGGACGATCCTGGCCCCGACGCGCGCCCACAGCGTCCCGGCCGGGGCGTCCGGATCTCCGTTGTGCGGGATTCTCGGCCAGAACACCCAGCGGCCGAGGATGACCAGCAGCGCGGGCAGGAGCGTGGTCATGGCGATCAGGCCGCACAGCACGCCGATCGCCCCGGTGGGCCCGAGCACGTAGTTGAATCCCATGCTCGCGCTGAGCAGGCACAGCAGGCTGACGCCCACGGTCGCCCCGGACGCGATGATCGCCGGTGCGGCCTGGCGGAGAGCCCGGGCCATCGCGGCGTGGCGATCGTCGTGCCGGCGCAACTCCTCCCGGTAGCGGGCTATCAGCAGCAGCGCGTAGTCCGTGCCGACCCCGAAGACCAGAACGGTCACCACGGCGCCATTGCCGGTGTTGACCGGCAGGCCCGCCGACCTGGCCAGGAGATAGCACACGGCCTCGGTGACCCCGAAGGCGGCGCCGACGCTGAGCAGGGGCAGTAGCCACAGCAGCGGGCTGCGGTAGGTCAGCAGCAGGAGCAGCGCAATCACCAGGACCGTGATCGCGGTCACGGCCTTCGTGTTGTGTTTCTGCGCGTCACTGGCGTCCAGCGCATTGCCGGCCAGCCCGGTCAACTGGGCGGTGAGGCCAGGTGGCAGGTTCCGCTGCGCCTGGCTCCGCACCTGGCCGGCGTACGTCGCCAGGTTGCTGTCGCTGTTGCTCAGCGGGACGGTCACCTGGAGGGCCTTCCCGTCCGCTGAGGGGACGACCGGCCCGACCGGCCCGACCGCATGCGCGGCGAAGGCGGTTCGGTCGGCCTGGGCTTTGGCCCGGTCGGCCGCCGTGATCCCGCTGTTGTCCACGTAGACCACGAGGCCCTGGGCGACGTTCCCGCCCGGGAACCGGCTGGCGACCCCGCTGACGGAGGTGGACTGGGCACCGCGCGGCAATTCGACCGTGGTCTTGTTCTTCTCGGCTCCGGACAGCTTCCCGGCGAGCGAGACGGCCGTCACGATGATCAGTATCCAAACGGCCAGAGTGGCCCATTTGCTCTTCCGTCCCGCGGGAATGCTGCTGAGCCGGCTGAGGGACTTACTCAAGGGGGGCATGACCTGATCTCTTCTCCAAGGTAGTTGATAGTTGCGAAGGCCACGCCGACCGGCGGCGCGATGCCGGCTCCCGTTCCCTGTCCCACCGGGCAGGCGCCTGGCCGTCAGGACGGCACGGGCGCCTGGCGAGGCGTCCCCTGAGTGGTGCTGGTAACGGCCGAGCAGGTTTGCGTACTCCGCCAGGAATTCGGCGAATTCGCTGGGAGTCACGTGAATGACGTCGCGGAAAATCAAGCTGGGTGCGCACGGATCGTCACCAGCGCTGCTCGTCGCCCGGCAGATCGGGTACCTCTTCGAAGACCGTGCTCCGCCATCTGCTCCAGGTAAAAGTTGGCCAGGTCAATACTCTCGCCGAGGATCTTGGCCAGGGCGCCGGACGATGCCGGGCCGTACCGGAGCTGTGCATCGATCCGGATCCGCATCGGCTGGGCGAGCAGCATCAGGGCCGCCGGATCCGGTGTCGTCCGGTCCGGGAGCGTAGGCACGCTCGTCATGAGAGCGATTCAGACATTCGATGGGCCGTAGCATCCATACCTTGATCCTTGTGCTGCGGCCCGGCGGAATCCATCGTGACACCACCCCGGATCGCAGTACGGCTAACCGCACTGCGGACCGCCGCCGGCCTTTAGCCTGGGCCGGATATCGTCGGGATTTCCGGTGCCGTATTTCGGCATATACGACTGGTATAGCCACCGCTCTTATGGTCTGAACGGTGCCCGGCCAGTACGCGGGCATGCCGCGGCCGACCTGACCGGCGGCCGCGGCCCGGCCAGGCGAAGCGGAGGCGCGATGAAGGTAGGCGTATGGCTCATCGGGGCGCGCGGCTCGGTCGCCACGACCGTGGTCGCCGGCGCGGCGGCGATCGGGCCGGCCTGGCCTCGGGCGGCGACCCGGCCGCGCTGATCGCTGACCTGACCGATTTCCGTGCACGCCGGGGCCTGGACCGGGTGGTGGTCGTCAACCTTGCCTCCACTGGGCCGCCTGCCCCGCCCGAGCACCAGTCGCTGCCAGCGCTGGAGAAGGCCATGGCGTCCGGGCTCGATGTCCTGATGTTCGCGCAGCGCGCGCTGCGGGTCCGCTCCTGGGCTCTCATGCCGCTCCGCGTCCCTGGCTGGTGACGCGGTTCATGAACGCGGCCGGCAGTAGAGTCGGGTACCGGATGGGAACAGGCCCTGGCAGAACGAGGCAGTTGCCGCGTGATGGCCGCCGGGCAATCCAGCGTCACGCAGGCTAGAGAATGAAATGACATAACGGGATGGGTCCCGCCGCTACTGCAACCGCTGACACTACAGAAATCCGGTTTGCGGGACCTTTTTTCACTCGCCCCGGGAGACTAATTCGCAGAACCTGGAAAGCACGCCGGTTGTAGGGGCCCGCTGAAGATGTCATCTGGACCGCTTACTTGTCATTCCGGATGTCATCTGTGCAGCTACTTGTCATCTGCGGTACGGCGCTACCGAGTTCAACCCGCCTCCTGACGTAGCGTGCCGTTCCGTGTAACCCGGTGATGAGGAAGGCCGGTGACGGGTGAGCTTCGGGGCGTCCGGTCGTTCGCCCGTCGCCCCGGTCAGCTGGTATAGACGCCGGTCGGCTTGTCGTGGTACCCCTTCGCGCCAATGGCCTGCGCGAGCGGGCTCCGCGGGTCCTGGCCGGCCTTGAGGGCATCGAGCACGGCGCGGAAGTCATACCGAGGTGACCAGCCAAGGCCGGCACGGGCGCGGGCGTTGACGTAGACCCGGCCGATGGACGGGAACATCCGCCAGCCCCGGCGCGCGTACTCCGCCTCGTAGTCGGGAAACAGCCGCCGGACCACCGTCGGCGCGTCGTCGCGCAGCCCGGTCAGGTCGGCGGGCGTGAAGGGCGTCGTCGCGCTGACGATGTACTTCCCGAACCCGATCTCCGCCGCCCGCTCCATCGCCAGCAGGTGCGCGTCCGCCACGTCCGCCACGTTGACCCGCCGGTACAGGTACTCGTTCGCCTTCACATTCGCGTTAACGCAGGCGGCGCGTACCTCGTCGCTGTCGTCGCTCTCGGGGAAAAACCTCGAGATCCGCAGGACGATGACGGGCAGGCCGTGCTCGGCGTGGACGAGATCGCACAGGTCCTCGGCGGCTGTCTTGGTGACGCCGTAGATGTTCCGCGGCCGCGGAACCACGTCCTCGGTGATCCACGCGGCCGGCTCGCCCGGCGCCGGGGTCAGCGCCCGGCCGAACGCGCTCGTCGTGCTCGTGAACACGAAGCATCCAACGCCGACCGCGACGGCCTCCTCCAGCAGCGTCAGCGTACCGGTGACGTTGGCGTCCACGAACGCCTGCTTGCCATGCGAGCCGACATGCGGCTTGTGCAGCGTCGCAGCGTGCAAGACCGCGTCCGCGCCGGCCAGGCACTCGTGCACGACGGCCCGGTCGGTGACCGACCCGACCACCGTCGTGCACGGCGATCGCCTGACGTCGATCCCGCCCACGTCGTACCCGCCGTCACGCAGCACCCGGACCAGCGCCTCGCCCAGATGACCCGCGCTGCCCGTCACCAGCACCCTCGCAGCACTCACGCCGTCAGCGTAGTCGCCGTGCGGGCAGGCACGCCTCAGCGGCGATTTGGCTTAGGGCTGGCAGTCACACCGACCCGGCCCGGCACAGCCACGCCGCCCAGCGAGGGAAATGACAGCTTCCCCGCACCAGAGAGCGGACATACAGGCTCTCCAGATGACAACAACGCTGCGCAAAAATGACATCTTCAATGAATCCCTACACCCGAATTGACCTGGCTCCCGGCGAGGCCCCAGGGGCTGCCGCCGGCGGAAGCCGGCGCGGCCGGGGACGCCGGGTACATCGCAGGTACATGGCAGGCCGGCGCGCGGGATACCGCAGGTCCACGGGAGGTACATGGGGGCTGGCTGGATGGGGCTCCGTTCCCGTCGCTTCCCTCACCTGGAGCCCTGCATGGATCACCACGCCACCCCGCCCGGCGCCGCTGGTATCAGCACGGATTCAGCACGCGGTCCGGAAACGACGGGAAATAACCGGTAGGTTTCGGGCAATACGGACATGAAACGGGTCGCCCCACTCCCGAGTGGGGCGACCCGTATGGATCGGCAACCCACCCCGACCCGGTCCTGCGCTCGACCGTCTGGACCCGGGAGCACGCCATGCTCACCCTGGCCACCGCAACCGCAGTCGCCCAGCGGCTCTTCGCGGCCACGGTGACCCGGAAACCGCTTCGGGCCTCAACCTCACCTGCTCGCCGATCTCGGCGAGGCAGCGACACGCCGCGCCTCCACCGGTTAGCCGCCTCGTCCCATGACCGCGTAGCCGCGCTCCTCAAGCGGGACAGCGTGCTGTACGACCTGACCTGAAATAGAGCGTCAGCCGGGCGCGGCAGCGCACCCGCTGCGTCCGGCACTCCGTCAAATGTCGTTACGCGCTGTAACGTAGTGGCTGCGGATTACCCGGCTGCGACAGACACGCCGACCACCTCGAAAGTCCTTCACCCGCCGTGGCAGACGGTCCCCTCATCACCCCGGATTACGGGCGACTACTGGAATGGGCCGTTCTACCGGCAGTAGGCCGAGAGGTTCGAGTGCGTGCTGGTGAACGCCAAGCAGGTCAAGCACCTGCCCGGCCGCCTCAAGCGCGACCCGGCGGATTCCCGGTGGTTGGCGGCGTGCTTCGAGCGAGGCGCGATCTGGCCGTGCTTCGTGGCCACCCCTGAGCTTTAAGCTGAGGCCGTTCCGCGGCGCGACCTGGTGGCGTGAGCAGCGAGATCAGGTTTCGAAAAATTCGGCAACGTTTCGGGGTTGTCGGCATTTCCCGGAAGAGTTATGGTGCCGTTGTCTCCAAACCAGATTCGAAATGTTTCGACAGAACGCGCGATGACCGCCCGAATCCCAACGGAACTCACCATGGTCGAAGCACCTTCTGCCAGCCCCTGAAGGCCGGACAGGGAGATCAATCCTGATGCGCATACCACTGAGATCGGTAACAAGATCGCATGCCTTCCGGCTGAGCGTGGCGGCCGCGGTTCCGACGTTCGTCATCACGGCCCTGTTCACGACCGGCACCGTCGGAGCCGTCGGAGCCGCCAATAAGGCCGCCGATCGGCCAGACAGAGTATCGTCGGCCGTACTGGTGAAGGGTGCCAGCCCCGCGGACGGCACGTCCGGGCACTGGGTGGGCACCTGGGCGGCCGCGCCGCAGCTGACAGAGCCATCCAACATGCCCCCTGCGCCGTTCACCAACGGCAACCTGGTCTTCGCCGACAGCACCGTGCGGCAGTCGATTCACGTGACGGTCGGCGGGCGGTTCATCCGGCTGCGCTTCGACAACGCCTACGGCGGAGCCGACCTGCCCATCACCAACGTCTCCGTGGCCCGGCCGCGCGGGGCGGCCGGGGTGAGCGCGATCGTGCCGGGCAGTTCCCGGACGGTCACCTTCGATAACAGGAGTGCCATCGACATCCCCGTCGGCGCCAACATGATCTCCGATCCGCTGAACTTCCCGGTGGCCACGAACTCCAACCTGACGGTGACGATCTACCTGTCCGCCGGGCAGGCCTCGAGTTCCATCACGTCCCACCCCGGCTCCCGGACGACTACCTACATGATCGCCGGGAACCACGTCACTGACGCGGACCTGCCCGGGGCGGCCTCCGTCGCGCACTGGTACTTCCTCAGCGGCCTCGAGTCGTGGGAACCGAGCCAGACCGCGGCCATCGACGTGGTTGGCGACTCGCTGACCGACGGCCGGGGCTCAACAACCAACGGCGACGACAAGTGGACCGACGAGCTCTTCAACCGGCTGCAGGCAAACCAATCCACCTCTGATCTCACGGTCCTGAACCAAGGGCTGGGCGGTAACCGGATACTGAACGACGGGCTCGGCCCCAACGTCCTGGCCCGGCTAGACCGTGACGTGCTCTCGCAGAGCGGTGTGAAGTGGCTGATCGTCTACGAAGGCGTCAACGACATCGGCACCGCCAACGCAACCCAAGCGGACCAGCAGAAGGTCGCGGCCGACCTGATAGCCGCCTTCCAGCAGATCATCACCAGGGCTCACGCGGCCGGCATCAAGGTTTACGGCGCGACGATAACCCCCTTCGGAGGTAACAATCCATACGACGACCCGACTGGATTCCGCGAGGCGGCCCGCCAGACGGTCAACGCATGGATTCGCACCAGTCATGCATTCGATGCGGTTCTCGATTTCGACGCGGCTGTCCGCGACCCGGCGAACCCCCGGCAGATCAACCCGACGTTCGACGTCGGTGACCACCTGCACCTGACTCCCGCAGGGTACCGGGCGATCGCCGCCGCAGTCCCGCTGAACTTGTTCAAGCAGGACCAGCCCGCAGGGATCCAGTAATCAGCAGCATCACGGAGTACATGCGACGGGGTTCCAGTGGCGGCGGTGCGGATGGATCGGCGTTCACCCCGGTGACGATACCCCGGCATGTCCCCCGGGGGACTGAAACTTACCCGACTTCGCAAGCAAGTTGCTTGATAACAACCTGCTTGAAAAGCTGCCAGGAAGGCGCTGCAGCGCGATTGACCGCACCGGGCTTTGCCGGTGACGCGTTGACGGTGCTGGTTTTCCGGTCGCACTCTGCTCACGACCGATGCGGCAGATCCAGACCCGGCGCGCTGAGCCCGGGCAAAGGAAACAGCGATGAGACGGCGCATCAAGACTCTCGCCGCCATCTGCGCCGTGACGTTGGTCGCCGCGCTGTGCACGCTTACGGCGTTCGCGCCCCGAGCGTCAGCCGCAAGCCTGACGCAAGTGGCCCCAACCCAGGTGGCACGCAGATGTATGTTTACGTGCCGGACAACCACCCGGCCCACCCGGCGATCCTGCTGGCGATGCATCAATGCGGCAGCTCTGGCCCGGCGTTCTATTCCAGCACCGAGTTCGCTTCCCTGGCCGACCAGTACGGCTTCATCGTCATCTACCCGAGCGCCGAGCAATCGGCAGGGTTCGGCAAGTGCTTCGACACCTGGTCGGCCGCGGCCAAGATCCGCGGTGGCGGAAGCGACCCGATCTCGCTCGATTCAATGATCAGCTACACCGAGCAGGCATACGGCGGCGACCCCAGCCGGGTCTACACCACCGGCGCCTCCTCCGGCGCCATGATGGTTGACGAGATGCTGGCCCTGTACCCGGACGTGTTCAAAGCCGGAGCCGCGGCCGCGGATACAGCTGTGGCACGGTACGGCCGACACTCTTGTGCCGTACGGCCTGCTGCAGCAGGACATCGACCAGTGGACCAAGGTGTTCCGGATCAGCGAGACACCGGCATCCACCGACAGCCCGGTGGTCGGCTGGACGCGTACCCGGTACGCCGACAGCTCCGGCAACGTCGACGTCGAGGCCTACAGCATCCAGGGCGCGGGCCACGTCCTGCCGAATCCGGCATGGCCGCCTACGCCATTCACTTCCTCGGTCTGGACAGCACCTCGCCCTCCAGCCCGCCCCCCACCACGACGCCTCCCACCACAGCCCCGCCGACCACCACTGACGCTGACGGTACATGCCGGTCACCTACACCACGACCAGCCAGTGGGCAGGCGGGTTCACCTCAGCCGTCACGATCACGAACACGGGCACCGCGCCGGTCAGCGGATGGACGCTGGCGTTCACCTTCCCCGGCGACCAGAAGATCACCAGCGGATGGAACTCCACCATCACCCAGAACGGCGAGAACGTGACAGCCGCCAATGCCAGTTACGACGAGACGATCAGCCCGGGCGGCAGCACCTCGGCCGGCTTGCAGGCCACCTAGACCGCCAACGACACCGCGCCGTCCGCCTTCACCCTCAACGGACACCCATGCACCACCGGGTAACCAATGCGCGCCGGGCTGGTCCGCGGACCCGAGATGCGGAGCGTCGCTCTGGGTTCCATGATAGGGACATTGACGGAGGATGGACGTGCCGCAGAAACCTCGCCAGGCGATGTGCGGAGCAAGCGCATCACCGGCAAAAGGGCCTGGCTACCGTGCCGGCACGATTCCGCATGATGCCGTGACATCTTGGACGACGCCGCCGTCGGTGCGTATTCAGCGCTCACCCGATGGCAAGCACACTGTGGGCTTGCTCAGGATCTCCGTGGCCGTCAGCGGCTCCGGCCCGGTGGTTGGTGCTGTCCGGTCTTGGCCGGCGCGGGCGCGACCGAGCTGACCTCTTCGACGGTCAGGGCGCGATGAGCCCCGAGGCCTACGCCCATCTGGTCCGCCGGACCAGGGAACTGGCGCCCAGCGTCCAGGCCGGCCTGCATCCGCACAATATTCGAGGCGCTCTACGGGGTCCGAACCGGTATCCAGCCCAGCAGCTCACCGTGCTCGCCCGGGCTGGCGAGGAGCTGACCGGCTATCACCTCGCGTGGAACCACCCGGTCACCGGCACCAGCGCCTTCTGCTGAGGGGCATGGACCTCATCACCCAGGAAACGAGATCGACCCGCTGCTGCACAATTGCCTGGAACCCGCCCTGGTCGGGAACGAGCGCAGGGTGCCGTTCACCCCTGACAGCGGTCCGTATACCCTCGCCGGCGAGCTGGCGACGCTCGGCATCGACGCGTCGCCCGGTCAGGTGGACGAGATCCTGCGCCGCGCCAAGGCCGCGATGGCGGATGAGGGCCGGCTGCTCACCGACGATGACCTGGCGCGGCTGGCAGCCGAAGTCGTTCCTGGTGAGTCCAGGGAACCGGCCAGCCGGCGGTAGCCGCCGCTGCACCCCGACGCGCTCGACCAGGACCAGCGTGCCCGCTAGGCGGAGATCACCAGCGGGCCGCGTCCCTTTCCGCTGACCGACGCCGAGAGATGCCTCAACGGCCCCCTTCAACGCCATGCTGCTCAGCCCGCCGCTCGGCGGTGCTCTCCAGGCTCTGGGCTCGGCGATCCGTTCGACGGCGACTTGCCGCCCCGGGTACCCGAGATGGCCATCCTGGTCGTCGGGACCGCATGGGACAGCACGTTCGAGCGATACGCCCACGAGTCCGCCAACCGCGCCGCCGGCCGCACGCTTGCCGCCGAGCCCGGCAGCCTGAACGACGCCTGGTACACCGGCGCCCGTGCCGCCCAGGGCGAGAAGGTCCTCTAAACTGTCCTCCCTCGTCGGCTACTACGCGACCCTCGCCCTCCAGTTGCGGCTCTTCGCCGTTCCCGCGCCATAAGCGGAACGAGCACCGGACGGCGCCGACCGCCGTAACATCTGACCTCTGCCCGTCCGTAGCATGATCGTTTTCATGCCATCTGAACGCCGAAATTTCGGTGATCCATAGCTATAGATTTCGATGAATGTCTTTATGCAGCAGGTGTAAGAATATGGCCATCCGAGGTATATAACGCGTTGGTAACATCCGATGTCGGTCAGATTGACGCTAGTCATCATACGGCTTACCGTCCTGGTTAGCGGCGGCACGTACCCGCTGACGTCGCGGCCAACGGCAAGTGCATCGACATCTCGGCGCGAGCGCCGCCAGCTACGCCAGTGACCTACCTGACCGGATCCGACGGCTGGAACCCGCTCTGAGACCCCCGTCCCCGCCCCCGGTACTGGAGGCCGGGGACGGGGTCCCGGCGTCGGCCCCATCGTCACGGAGGTGCATATGAAAGTCCCGCCACAGGGCCGCCGGCTGCTGCCGCTCGCCGCCGCGGTCGTCGCGGCCGTCAGCCTCGCCGCGATCACTGCCACGCCGATGGCGTCCGCGGCGGTGGCCGGCGTTACGACCGCATGGCACAACGGGCGCTTCGTCGTTGACACCGCAGGAGTGGTGCGACGGTCGGATGTCGTGCTGGATCGGGTGAACAGTGAGCCGCAGGATTCGATGCCGCTGGGCAACGGGACGCTGGGAGCCGCGGAATGGGCTGCGAACGGCCTGACCGTTCAGCTCAATCGCGCCGACACCCTCCCCGGCCGTAAGTCACCTGGCCAGGTGGAGGTCCCCGGCCTCGCGGCCATCGCGAACGCGCCGGACTTCCACGCCTACCTGGATCTGTACGACGGGACGTTCGTCGAATCCGGCGGTGGCATGACCGCCAGAATGTATGTGCGCGCGGACAAGGATGAGCTCGTGATCGAGGTGACCGGCGCCGATCCGGCCTCCGCGCAGACCGCTGACCTCACATTGTGGTCCGGCCGCTCCCCCCAGGCCCAGGCCGTCGGAACGATCGGGACACTCGCCGAGACGTGGGCCGACGACACGCAAGGTGGCGCATCGGGCAAGACGTTCGGATCTCTGGCCGCGATCACCGCCGGCGGCCGGGACGTGACGGCGGCGGTGACCGGCCCGCTCGGCGTACAGGTGCGGTTCCGGCCAGATGCCGACGGGTCGTACCGGATCGTGGTCGGCGCACCACACTGGGCTGGCGGTGACGCGATGACCACGGCGCGGGATCTGCTGTCCCGGGACGCGGTCAGATCCGACGCGGCGCTGAGCGCTCGCCACCTCGCCTGGTGGCATCACTACTGGGACAGCGTCGGGGAATTCAAGATGTATTCCTCCGACGGCACCGCGCAGTACATGGAGAACCTCCGGACGATCTATCTGTACTCCGCGGCGTCCGAGGAGCGGGGACCGCTGCCAGGGTCGCAGGCCGGGGTCGCCGACCTGTTCAACTTCTCCGAAGACCACCAGGACTGGTATCCGGCTGGCTACTGGTTCTGGAACCTGCGGATGCAGGTCGCCGCCAACCTCAGCTCGGGCGCCGCCGAGCTAGACGATCCGGTCTTCAACCTCTACCGAGGCAACCTCGCCAACCTCGAGGCATGGACCAAGGAGTACATGGCGGGCCGGCCAGGCATCTGCGTGCCGGAAACCATGCGGTTCAACGGCAACGGGTATTACAGCGGCTCGCTGAGCAACGCGTCCTGCGACGCCGGCATTCCTCCGTCGTGGAACGCACGGACGATCACCAGCGGCGCCGAGGTCGCCCTGTGGATCTGGCAGCGGTACCTGATGACCGACGACTCGACCTTCCTCGCGGCCAACTACCCGGTGATGCGCGAGGCCGCCCGGTTCCTGCTGGCATACGCGACGACCGGGTCCGATGGCCTGCTGCACACGTTCGCCAACGCGCACGAGACGCAGTGGGACGTCCAGGATCCCGTGACGGACATCGTCGCGATGAAGGCACTGTTCCCCGCGGTGGCCCAGGCCGCCGGAACCCTGCACACCGACACCGCGCTGGCGAACGAGCTGATGGCGGCCGTCGCCAAGATCTCCGACTATCCCCGCACCGACACCGCCACCCGTACCCAGCTCCTGCCAGCCTCGGCCGACGCCGCCGGCCAGGACATGATCGCGCCCTCGTACCAGCCCGCGGCGCCGTACCACAACTCGGAGAACCTGGGCCTGGAGGCCGTCTGGCCGTACGGCCTGATCGGTGACGACAGCACTCTTACCGCCCTGGAGAAGCGCACGTATCTCTACCGCCGGACAAAGGACGCGCCAGACTGGTCCAACGATGCGCTGCAGGCGGCTCGTCTCGGGCTCGCCGATGACATGCGATCGGACCTGATCAGCGTCACCAGCCGGTACCAGTCCTACCCGTCGGGTCTCGCATCGTGGAACGGCGCCATCGGCGACGAGCCGTACATCGAGCAGTCCGGAGTGACGGCCGCGGCCCTGAACGAGGCGCTGGTCCAGGATTATGACGGCGTCCTGCGCATCGCCCCCGCCTGGCCGTCGGACTGGGACGTGGACGGCACCGTGTTCGTGCAGCACCAGACAAAGGTCAGCGTGCAGGTCCGCGGGGGCACACCCGTCACGGTCGCCATCCTCGCCGGGTCATCCCACACAATGACCATCCGCAATCCCTGGCCAGGGCAGGCGATCGAGGTCGTGCGCGGCGACGGCGATACCCACCCGGTCGTCGCCGGGCCCGCCAGCGGCGATCTCCTCACCCTGCGCGTGCAGGCGCACCACTCCTACCTGGTTCAGCGTGTCGCCTCGCCGGTCACCGCCCTCCCCTTCGCCCCCGTGAACGGCACCCCCGCCACCACGGTAAAGCAGCTCGGCGGCGCGACGATCGGCCTGCTCCCGCCCTACCAGAACCTGCCGCCGGGGTAACACCCACCTGCACCCCGACGACGCGGGCTATCAGGCCATGGCCAACGCGGTTGACCTCCGGCTGCTGTCATCATGAGGCGTGTCCTGCTGGCAGTGGCGGTCGTCCTCAGCCTCGCCAGAGCCCGCCGGTAGGACAATGTCCGGGTACGGGTTCAGACCGCGGTGATGGCGTACTCGTTGCTGGTCCTGCTGTTTTCCGCCCGCAGGAGCGTGCTGGCGCCTTTGGTGGTGCTGCCCGCGCCGTCCAGCGCGGTGCCGGTGCCGCGGTTGACGATGCGGAAGAGGGCACCGCGTTCAGCCGGGGATCTGACCGGAGAAGGTCAGCTTGACCACGTAGGCCAGGGCGCTGAACGGCGCGCTGGACGAGGGCATCGACAGGTGCAGGCCGGAGGTGTCCTGGGTGTGCTTGGGCAGGTTGATGTAGCTCCCCGCGGCGTGGTCAAGGAGCTGGGCGGAGACGAGGGTGCTCAGGTTGATCTGGCCGGAGTTCAAGGTCTGGATGGTCATCGTGCTGCCCTGCCAGCCCAGCGCGGTGGCATACAGCACGGTGTTGTCCTTGCTCCGGGTGAACCGGATGTCCTGCGGGGTGCCGGCCACGTCGCCGGTGAAGGCGCCGCCGCCCATCGTCGTCGGGCCCTCGCCGTAGACGCTCCAGGGACGCGTGGCGTAAATGGACTCACCGAAACGCCCGAGGTAGTCACCCAAACCGAGCAGGATGGACTGCTGGGCGGACGGGATGGTGCCGTCGGCCATCGGCGCGATGTTCAGCAGCATGGTGCCGCCCTTGCTGATCCGGTCGATGAACGGGTGCAGCAGTTCCTGGGTCGTGTAGTAGCTGATCCCCTGGACGTAGCCCCAGGTAGAGGTGGCGACGGAGTCGTCGGTCTCCCAGTACGGGGTCACGATCGCGGCCGGGCCACCGCGTTCATAGTCGTAGACCTCGCCGAGCGTGTCGAAGCCGTCGTACTTGTACGTAGTCAGCACGTCCTTGTCCCAGGAGACCGCCGCGTTGTAGTAGTCGGCGAGGAATTGCAGCCGGTAAGACTCCTCGACGTCGATCAGGTCGAAGTCGTGGTAGATCATGTCGGGCTGGTAACCGTTGATGACCTCGACGAGCTTGTTGTACCACAGCGCGTTCTCCGCGGCGGTGCCGAGCTGGCCGTACAGCTTCTGCAATGTGGCGGTGGACTGCTGCGGCACGTACTGGAAGTAGCCGTTGAAGTGGTACGCGGTGTGCAGTGAGCACATGAACTTCAGGCCCTGGGCGCGAATGGCCTTGGCGTGGATGGACAGCAGGTCCAGGCCCGGCCCGGTTTTGACCGAGTTCCACTCGTTCACCTGGCTGTTCCACATCGAGTAGCCGTCGTGGTGCTCGGCGACCGGCCCGGCGAACTTAGCTCCCGCGTTCTTGAACAGCGTGGCCCACGCGGTGGGGTCCCAGCTGCCGCCGGCCGACACCAGCTTGGGCTGGAACTTGGTGAACTGGCCGGCCTTGTCGTTGGCGCCGAGCATGAAGTTGTGGTACGGCCACACCGACGGATCCCCGTAGGTGGCGATATGATGCAGGTTCTCGGCCGACCCGGAGTGGTACATGTTGCGCGGGTACCATTCGCTGCCGAACGCGGGAACGCTGAACACGCCCCAATGGAAGTAGATGCCGAATTTGGCATCCTGGAACCACTCCGGTGCCGGGGGATGCTGGTCCACCGACGCCCAGCTCGCGGTGTAACTCTGCGGTCCGCTGGTAGCCCGGGCCGCCCCGGGCCGCAGCACCCCGGCGGCCGCGGCGGCCCCGGTGATCCCGGCCGCGAACAAAAGCCGGCGGCGGCTGATAGCCAGAGAGGACGAAGACGAAGACGAAGACGAAGACAAGGAGGAAACCTTTCAGGACGAAAATCGGGCGTGCTGGGTCGTTGGACAGGGCCGGTACCGTTCCACGGTGTTAGCCGGTGATCATGCCGTAGCCGTTATTTCCCAGGCCGGTCTGGGTCTGGCTGCTCCACAGGTGGCCGGTGGTGCCCGCCGAACGCACGTCGCCGATGACGAGGGTGTCTACCTGGTCACGCGGCAGGTCGCCCACGTTGCTGAGTTCCCAGGTGTAGGCGCTGGGGGCGCTCTGCCCTGACAGCGAGGCCGTAGTGGCGGACCAGGGCGAGCTCAGCGCCGTGGCGCCGCCGCCCAGGCCGAGCGCCGACCCGTCCAGGGTGCCGTTCTTGTTCGAGTCGAGCAGGTTGCCGCTGTTGTACACCTGCTGGTTGGCCATCTGGTAGTAGGCGTCCGAGGCGCTCGTGGTGGCGGGACCGGCGATGAAGTAGTTGTTCACCACATCGTGGCTGTGCACGCCGGCGGTGTTCCCGGCGGTGTAGCCAGCCTGGTAGTTGTACACCACGTTGTTGATGAACTGCGTGTTGTCCTTGGCCAGCGGGTTGCGGTTGTGGGAGTTCGCGAACAGGTCGCGGTACCAGGTGTAGGGACCGGTCTCGGTGTGCGCGCCGAACCGCTGCCCGATGGGGTCCGCGATGATGGAGTCCTGAATCGTGATGTCGCTCCCGCCGACCGCATCGACGTTGTCCCACTGCCCGAACTCCACCGAGACGTGATCGAAGACCATGTCACTGGCGTCGGACAGGCTCAGGCTCGACTTGCCGCTGTCGGAGTCCAGCGTGCCCTGCCGGAACCTGATGTACCGCACGATGTCGTTGCTTGACCCGGCGAAGGAGACCTCACGGCCCATGATGCCGATGCCCTGCCCGGGGGCTGTGTCACCCTCGATGGTGATGTCGCTGCTCACGCTCACCACCGAGCTCAGCACAATGTAGCCGCCGACGGCGAAATCGATGATCCGGTGCGGCTGGCTCACCGCGTCACGGAACGACCCCGAACCCGAATCGTTGAGATTCGTCACCTGATACACCGACCCGCCGGTACCGCCGGTGGCGCCGGCCCCGACACCAACCGCGCCTGGGAACGCGACGGCGGCCGACGCCGCCGGCCCGACAGCAGGCTCGCCGACACGGCGACCGCGCTTGTCATCAGCGCGGTACAGGCAATAGCCCACGCGGCCCGCAGCATTGCACCGATCACCTCTTCCTCTGAGGTTTTGATCCGACGTTTTGGTATCACTCCTCCGATAGACGGTCAAGGTATGCCTATAATCAAGGACAAATGTCGAGATGACGCGGGCGCAGCGTTAACTTGTTTTCATAGATCGCTTTCATACATCAGATGTATGGGACTGCCGCCACCGTGGCGGGGCCAAGCCGCCGTAGCCACCGGCCCCCGACTGAGAGTTACGCGTCCCTGGAGGTCGGGCCATCCCAGCGTGCGCTGGACGGCCTTCTTCCAGCCGGCGTACGTCTACCCGGTGGTCGGCGGTCCATGAGGACTCCCATCACCGTGGGCCGCCGCCACCGTCGTTAAGAAAAATAATGAATTTACATAACGACGGTGGCCACTGACCTGCCTTAAGCGGCCACGAGATAGGTGACAAGAGAGCGGCTGTGATGCTCGCGCTGAACGAGCCGCTGCTGACGGTCGTGGTGGCCTGCGTGGCGGTGCTGCTGGAGGTGTTGGCCAGGTAGGGGGCGACCGTCGCGCCGCTGAGGGGACGCCGGTCACGACAGCGAGTAGGTGACCGGGCCGCGGCGCGCGCCCCGGCCACGACACTGAGCGCCGTCGTCGCCATGCCCATGGCCGCAGCAACGACAGAGATGGCGAATTTGCGACGTGAGGGTCTGAACACCGCACGGTCCCGCTTGATGCCGAAAAGTTTCGGAAAGACTTTGGATTAGCATCAGCATGAGACGCTCGAGAGAGCGAGTCAACCGGGGTCGACAGTAGCCCATGTCGCCCGTAACAATGTCAGCCATACAGCCGTTCACCTAGGTGACGCGGCGCCGAAAGTTTCGAGCGGGATTCCCTGGAGGGAGCACCATGAACAGCTTGCCGGGCCAACAGGGTCAGCCCGCGGGTCCGTCACGACGCCAGGTGCTACGCGCGGCCGGCGCCGGGCTGGGGGCGGTGGCGTTCGCGCCTGCCATCGCCGGGACGGCGCGAAGCCGGGGCGGTAAATTCCTGCCGGGCAGCTACGTCGCCGCGGCCGGAGGCCCGGCCAGTTCGCGCTGGTGGCCGGCGGTAAGGCGGCACCGCTGGTCGTCGACGCCAGCGACTATCCCGGCGTCGTCCGCGTGGCGGGCGACCTGTGCTTGGACATCGGCAAGGTCACCGGTGTCACGCCGGATGTCGTCCAGGGCACGGTCCCTGTCGGCGCGACCCCCGTGATCGTCGGCACCATCGGCAGGAGCGCGCTGATCGACGGACTGATCAGCTCCGGCAAGCTGGACGTCAGCGGCATCACCGGCAACTGGGAGACGTCGCTGGAGACCGTCGTGCAGGATCCGCTGCCCGGTGTGCGGCAAGCCTTCGTCATCGCTGGCAGCGATCAGCGCGGCACCATCTTCGGCGCTTATGACGTCTCGAGGGCCATCGGTGTTTCGCCGTGGTACTGGTGGGACGACGTCCCGCCGCAGCGGCACGACGCGCTCTACGTGCTGCCCGGCCGGCACAGCCAGGGCACCCCGGTGGTGAAGTACCGCGGCTTCTATATCAATGACGAGAACCCGGAGACCGGTACCTGGGCACCGGCCTACTTCGGTCCCGGCCTCGCGCCGGGCTATCCGGGCGGCCTGAACCACAAGTACTACGAGAAGATCTTCGAGCTCGCCCTGCGGCTCAAGGCCAACTACATCTGGCCGGCGGAATGGGGTCGGGCGTTCGCGCTGGACGACCCGGAGAACCAGGCGACCGCCACCGCGTACGGCATTGTCATGGGCACCTCGCACGACGCGCCGATGGCTCGTGGCATCGAGGAATGGAACCGGTTCGCGGTTCCCGCCGTCCGTGACGCCAACGGGAACATCATCACGCCGGGCCATGACCCGTACGGCGGGACCGGCGAGTGGAGTTTCCGGTACAACGCGCGCGGCCATCGAGCAGTACTGGCGTGACGGCATCCAGCGGATGGCCGACCAGAACGCCGAGATGGTTGTGACCGTGGGCATGCGCGGCAACGGCGACACCGCGCTGACCGACGGCCCCGGCATCGACCTGATGGAAGAGATCATCAGCACCGAGCGGCAGATCATCGCGCGAGGTGACCGGCCAGGACGTCACGACGGTTCCGCAGGTATGGACCCTCTACAAGGAGGTGCTGCAGTACTGGGACGACGGCCTCCGCGTGCCGGACGACGTCATCGTGGTCTTCACCGACGACAACTGGGGCAACATCCGGCAGCTCCCCGCTCGGGATCTCCCGCCGCACAAGGGCGGGTACGGGCTGTATTACCACTTCGACTACGTCGGCGCGCCGCGGAGCTACAAGTGGCTAGACACCATCAACCTGGCCAGCACCTGGGAGCAACTGCATCAGGCCTATGCCTACGGCGATGACCGGCTCTGGATCGCCAACGTCGGCGACGTGAAGAACGAGGAGGTGCCGCTCCAGTTCTTCCTCGACTATGCCTGGAACCCGGAGGCGATCTCGGCCGGCAATATCGGCGACTGGATACGGCGCTACGCCGCCGAGAACTTCGGCCTCGCGAACGCGGCCGCCATCGCCGATATCCTGTGGGAATACGCCAGCTGCAGGCCCGGCGCAAGCCGGAACTGCTCAACTGCGCGTTCGAGTCAGATCCGTCAACGCCATCGGCTGTCTCGTTCGACGACCAGGCGCTGCCCTTCAGCCTGACCGGCTACCGGGAGATGGATCAGGTCACCGCCCAGTGGCAGCGACTGGCCGCGCGCGCAGACGCCATCGGGCAGTCGCTGCCGGCCGCCGCGCGGGACGCCTGGTTCGGGCTGATCGGCTACGAGGTCGGCGCCACCGCCAACCTCTACGCCCTGCGGAAGGCCGAGTTCACCAACATCCGCTACGCCGCCCAGGGCCGTGCCGCCACCAACGACCTCGCCGACCAAGCGGAAGCGTTCTTCGCCAAGGACCAGGCGATGTCCGGCTACTACAACAACCAGCTCGCCGGAGGGAAGTGGAACGGCTGGCAGACCCAGACCCACATCGGCTATGGCGATGTGGCGCGGTACGGCTCCAACGCCACCTGGGCGGACCCGCCGCTGCCGGACGAGATATACCCCGCCGTGCAGCGCATCACCGTACCCGTGGCCGCCGACATGGGCGTGGCCGTCGACGGCTCCGGACGGTGGCCAGTACGCCGCTGCCGTACTTCCCGAGTTCAGCCCTTACCAGACTCAGCCCGGCAGTACATCGATGTCTTCAACCGCGGGCAGACGCCGTTCGCCTACACCATCACCACCGGCGTGCCATGGCTGCGGGTCGCTCCCGCATCCGGCACCGTCGACGAGCAGATCCGCGCCACCGTCCAGGTCGACTGGCGCCGGGCCCCGACGGGCAGCAGCCACCGTGCCCATCACCATCTCCGGTGCCGGCACGGCCGTCATCGTCCAGGCGCCGGTCGGCAAACCGGGCATCCGTCCCGGTCAGCTTCGGGGATTCGTCGAAGCCAACGGCTACGTCGCCGATGCAGGCCGACCACTACAGTCGCGCCATCGGTGACTGGCTCGTGGCAGCGCATCCCCGGCATCGGCCTGACCGGAGCGGGCATGGAGCCGCTGCCGGTCACCGGGCCATCACAGCCACTCAGCGACAGCAGCCCGCGGCTGCAGTACACGATGACGCTCACCAGCTACGGGGCCGGTGAAGGTCTGGGCCTGGCTCTGCCCGCGCAACGACGTCCTGGCACACGGCGGCCTGCAGTACGCGCATCTCCGTCGACGACGAAACCCCTCAGACGGTCAACATCCAGCAGCAGACGGGAGCCAACGACGCCACGATGAACACCCAGTGGGGACGCAACATCGCCGACAACGTCAACCGCACCGTCACCACCCACGTCATCGCCAGCCCGGGAGTCCACACCCTCACCTTCTGGGTCATCGACCCGACCGTCGTCCTCCAGAGACTCGTCGTCGATACGGGCGGCCTCGAAGACAGCTACCTCGGGCCGCCGGAGAGCATGCGCGTGCCGGGCTAACGTTTCAGGGGCGTCCCTGAAAAGGCGATGAGGTGTATGTCAACAATGACCCAGTCGCCGCGCTGCACGCGAAGTCGCTGCTGGTCGGCTCGGACGGGGTATTGGCCGTCAGGGCGGACCTCACGGAGCCGGAGGCGATCATGTCCGGGGCCCTCATTGACCCTGCCGCGGCGGCCTGCGTGCTGCTCGCCGCAGTGCTGCACTTCATGACCGCAGGTGATCGTCCCGCTTCTTGTTCTTCGTATCGATGGACCGGGCGTCCACTTCTACCGTCCCCGCCCGGACGGCGACACCTCGCCGGTCCCGGTGACCTTACGGAAAACGCCCTTGACCGGAGCAGGCCCCAGATGCTCTTGGACCTGAGCCGGATTTCCGACCTGGACGCGTCCAGGGTCCAGGACCTGGCGGCCTTCCCGTCGCTCAGCGCCTGCGCCGCCGTTGAGGTCAGTGGCATGTCGCCGCGCTCGAGCAGTAGAACGAGCGCACCTCCGACGCGAGATGATCTTGACATCTCACGCAGGGCGACCATGCCTGTCTAGTGGTTTTCGCGTTCCGCCCGCGCGGGACCCTGGCAAGATGATCGGCTAAGCGTAGTATCGGTGGATCGCCTGCGCGACGCACGCGGGCTTGGCGGCGCCCTCGCACTCGAGTACGGCGTCCACGATGGTCTCGATGCCGCCGGGGATGTCGTTTGACGGCGGCGAGGGTGGCGCCGAGCCTGATCTTGGAGCCGACGGGGACCGGCGGGGGAACCGCACCTTGTTGAGCCCGTAGTTGATGCTGGTTCGCGCGCCGCGGATCTCCACCAGCTCGCTCCGCAGCGGATGAGCAGGGCTAGCGTCAGCTAGCCGTGCGCGATCGTCGTGCCGAACGGCCCGGATCTGGCCCGCTCAGGGTCGGTGTGGGTCCACTGGTGGTCGTCGGTGGCGTCGGCGAACATGTCGATCCGCTCTTCCGGAACCGGCTGTCGCCCAGGCGCTCTCCGGACCTGGCCTTTGAGCTCGCCGAAGCTGTCGATGACGATGGTCATGGGGTGCTCCCGTGGAGTTCGGCGAGCCGGGCCTTGAGGATCTTCCCCGTTCCGTTCCGGGGCAGTTCACTGGCGAAGACTAGCGATTTAGGGATCTTGTACCGGGCGAGCTTCCCGTCGAGGAAACCGAGGATTTCTTCCATAACGGCGGTGGTGTCTGCCCTGAGTACCACCACAGCCCGCCCGACCTCGCCCCACTCCTGGTCGGGTACCCCAATCACGGCGCACTCGGCGACGGCCGGGTGGTGGAGCAGAACCTGCTCGACCTCGGCGGGGTACACGTTCTCGCCGCCGGAGATGAACATGTCCTTGATCCGGCCGCGGATGAACACGTATCCGTCCTCGTCGACGGTGGCGGCGTCGCCTGTCATGAGCCAGCCCTGGAGGGGTTCCCGCTTCCAGTAGCCGGGCGTCACGTTAGGGCCGGAGACGATGATCTCGCCGGTCTGGCCCGGCGCGACCACGGCCAGGCCCTCATCGACCACGCGGACGTCGGTGAAGAAGCACGGCGTTCCGGCCGAGCCGGCTTTGCTGACCGATTCACGCGCGCGCAGGAACAGCGCGCCCGGCGAGGTCTCGGTCAGCCCGTAGCCCTGGGCGAAGGTGAGCCCGCGCCGCTGGTAGGCGTGGATCAGCGGCGTGGGAACCGGGGCGCCGCCGCACAGCAGGATCCGCAGCGACGACAGATCCGCGGTGTCCCAGCCGGGCACGCGCGTCATCGCGCTGAACATGGCGGGAACCCCGAACATCCAGGTCACCCGGTACTCCGCGATCAGCTCCAGGGCGTACGCCGGATCGAACGCCGGCATCAGCACCGACGTGCCGCCCTTGAGGAAGGTCGGCAGGAAGAGCTGGTTCAGCGCGGCGGTGTGAAACATGGGGGCGCTGACCAGGCTGACCTCGTCGCTGGCGATATCGGTGTCGATCACCATATTGAAGCAGTTCCAGGTGATGTTCGCGTGGCTGAGCTGGACGCCCTTGGGGCGTCCGCTCGTCCCGGAGGTGTACTGGATCATGCACAGGTCGTCCTGGCTCACCGGAGTGTCCAGCAGCTCGCCCGGCTCCGCGTCACGCATCTTCGCCGCGCCGATCGAGCAGCGGACGCGCAGTGCGGTGACCGTGTCCGCGAAGGCCTCGTCCCAGACGAGCACGCTGGGCTCGCAGTCGTCGAGTACCGCCGCGAGTTCCGGCGGGGCCAGCCGGAAGTTCAACGGGACGAAGACCGCCCCCAGCGCGCCGGCGGCGAACAGCGTCTGCGGAAGTTCGGGCAGGTTCCTGCCCAGATAGGCGACCCGGTCTCCGGGCCGGATGCCCAGGCCGCGCAGCCGGTGAGCGGCACCGTTGACCCGCGCGGCGAACTCGGCATAGGTCCAGCCCCGTCCGTCGTGAACGACAGCAGTCGTATCCGGGGTCATCCTGGCGCGCCGGTCGGGCCAGGAGCCGGTTCCCTGGTTGCGCACCGCGAGTCAGCCCGCGTCCAGCCCGAGCAGGCGCATCGCGTTCTGCTTGAGTATCAGCGGCCGGACCTCGGGCTTGATGTCGAGTGTGTCGAAGTCCGCCAGCCACCGGTCCGGGGTGATCACCGGGAAGTCCGAACCGAACAGCACCTTGCCCCTCAGCAGCGTGTTCGCGTACCGGACAAGCTGCGGGGGGAAGTATTTCGGCGACCAGCCGGACAGGTCGATGTACACGTTCGGCTTGTGCGTGGCCACCGCCAGTGCCTCGGCCTGCCAGGGAAACGACGGGTGCGCCAGGATGACCGGCATGCCGGGGAAGTCCGCCGCCACGTCATCGAGGTCCAGCGGGTTGGAGTACTTCAGCCGGATGCCGCCGCCATCGGGCACCCCGGCGCCGATCCCGGTCTGCCCGGTGTGGAACAGCGCGGGCACGCCGAGCTCGGAGATGACCTCGTACAGCGGGTAGGCCATCGGGTCGTTCGGGTGGAAGGCCTGAAGCGAGGGATGGAACTTGAACCCGCGCACACCATGGGAGTCCACCAGGCGCCGGGCCTGGCGGACCGCAGCCTTGCCCTTCCACGGGTCGAGACTGGCGAACGGGATCAGCATCCGGGTATTTGGCCAGGACCGGGCGACGTCCTCGTTCGGCACCGGCGGATGGCCGGTGGCGGTCTCGGCGTCCACGGTGAAGACGACGGCCGCCATCCGGCGCTGCCGGTAGTACGCCGCCATCTCATCGATCGTCGGATGCGGATTCCCGGCCTTGAAGTATCTGGCCTTGGCCGCCTCAAGCTCCGCGGGCAGCGAGGTGTGCCCGTCGGAGGAGATCTCCGCGTGCGTGTGCACGTCGATGGCGACCAGGTTCTCCAGGTCCAGCGACGAGGTCACTGCCGCTCCCCCGGTGCCGGGATGCCGACCGTCTGTGTATGGCGGCCCAGCGTCCCCGGCCAGGCATCGGCGATCGAGCCTGGATCCCAGCCTCCCTCTCGGAGGGCGACCGCGATCTCCTGCGGATGCGACCACAGCGACAGCCGATCCCCGCCGATTCCCACGCACTGGCCGGTCACGCCGGCTGCCGCGTCCGAGGCGAGGAACACCACCAGGCCCGCGGCATCCTCCGGCGTGCCGAACCCCTCTCCGCTCCGCAGCCAGGCGGGGAACGGCTCGCCGCGCCGCTCCCACGCCTCCACATAGGGAGCGAAGGCGGGGATCGTCACGGTCATCGCGGTAGCCGCGACCGGAATGATGCCGTTGACCGTGATGGCCGCCCTGGCGCACTCCATGGACCAGGTGCGCACCATGGCCGCGATCCCCGCCTTGGCCGCGGCATAGTTCGTCTGGCCGAAGTTGCCCCGCTGGCCGGCCGGCGATCCGACCAGGATCAGCCGCCCGCCGCCGTTTTCCCGCATGTGCCGGACCGCCGCACGAGCGCAGGTGAACGTGCCGCGCAGGTGCACGCCGATCACCGCGTCGAAATCCTCGTCAGTCATCTTCCACAGCACCCGATCCCGCAGGATGCCGGCGTTGGTAACCAGGATGTCGAGCCGCCCGAACGCCTCCAGGGCCGCCGTGACCAGTTCGTCGGCCGCCCCGGCCGTCCCCACCGCGGCCGTGTGCGCCACCCCCGTGCCACCGGAGCCGGTGATCGCGCTCGCCGCATGGTCGGCCAGGTCCTTGTCGGCGTCGTTGACGATCACGCTGGCCCCGGCTCGCGACAGCGCGGTCGCGTAGGCCAGGCCCAGACCGCGCCCGGCACCGGTGACAACCGCCGCCTTACCGCTCAGATCCGTGCTCATCGCCGACTCCCTCGTCAGGGTTCCTGGGAGGAAGATAGACAGGAAACCTGTTCATCACAAGTCGATGGTTCACATCACGGGCCCCAGCGCCCTGCAGATGAGGCTGTTCACGCTGGACGAATTGCCCGAGAGCATGCCAGACAACCATCGCGAGCTGGCAGCGGGCTAACCATACGCCGGCAGCCGAGCCGATACCTGCTGCATCTGCTGGTGGAGATGCCCCTCAAACCGTAGAGACATCGGTTTGGGTAATCGAGCTGGCCTACTCACGCCCGCGCCGGGCGGGGGGTTGGCTCGGTGTGCCCAACGCTGCGTTGAGCATGATCACGATGGCCGGGCGCGGGCTACACCACCGGAACGAAAGTTATACAGGAAACCTGTACATCTTCACGATGGCGTGACATGATTCGGGCCAAGTCAGGACCACTCGGAGATGCGAGGAGCGTCCCCAATGGCCGAACTTGACCTCGATGCCGGAAGACCCGGAGCGACCAGCACCGGAGAACTCACCACCGGAACCCTTGCCGCCGCCGCGATCGCCGTCTGCGTGGCGCAGGTAGCGCTCGCCGTCCCGGCCGTGCTGAACGGCCTGTTTCAGACCGATCTCGGACCCACCTCGTCACAGCTCACCTGGATCTCCGACGCATTCCTCGTTCCCGTCTGCCTGCTGGAGCTGACCTTCGGCGTCCTCGGCGACCTGTTCGGCCGCAAGCGGCTGCTGGTCGGCGGCGCCGTCGTCCTCGCCGTCGGCGAGGCCGTCGCCGTGCTGACCCCCGGCGCGGGAACCGCCACGGGCTCGCGGGTCCTGGTGCTGTGGGCCGGGCAGATAATCGCCGGCATCGGCGCCGCGGCGCTGTTCCCCACCAGCCTGGCGATGGTCGCGGCCGGCACGCGCACCGCACGACAGCGGGCCCGGTCGATCTCCATCTGGGCGGCCGCGCTGTCGGTCGGCGGGACCATCTCATCGGTACTCGCGGGCCTGGTCTCCAAGCTGCACTTCGGCAGCGACCCGAACGCCGGCTGGCGGTGGGCGTTCATCGTCGTGCTGATCCTGGCGCTCGTCAGCGCGACTGTGTCGTTCATCGCGGCGCGAAATTCCTCCGCGCCGGCCGGCCGGTCCCTTGACATCCCCGGCCAGGTCACGATCGCGGTCGCGCTCTTCGCGCTGCTGTACGGCGTCATCCAGGGACCGACCAGCGGGTGGGGCAGCGGCCAGGTGATCGCCGGCTTCGTCGTGGCCGCGGTCTTCTTCATCCTGTTCCTGCTCACCGAACGCCGGACGACGGCTCCGCTGCTGCGGCTGGACCTGTTCGCGAACCGGGCCTTTGCCGTCGCCTCTATCGTCACGGTGCTCGGCATGTTCGCCTTCCTCGGCGTGGCCTACGCGACCAGCATCCGGCTCTCCGCCATCGAGGGATTCTCCCCGCTGAAGACCTCGATCGCGTTCGTGTTCCTGAACGGCATGGCGCTTGTCCAGGTCATGCTGACCGCACGGGTCGTGGAGCGGTACAACCCGAAGTGGCCGCTCGGCACCGGCTTCGTGCTGATGGCCGCCGGAGCGCTGTGGCTGGCGGCGGTACCGGCCACCAATCTGTCGCTGGCACCGGTCATCGTCCCGTTCATCCTGGTCGGGGCCGGCTTCGCGCTGGCCGTGACCTCGGTGACGTCGGTCACGGTGAACGCGGTGCCGAACCACCTGCAGGGCATGGCCAGCGGCACCACGAACATGCTCCGCGACTTCGGCTTCACCCTCGGCCCGGCGGTGATCGGCGCGGTCGCGCTCAGCCAGGCTGCGGCCTCCATGGCACGCACGGTAGCCGCGAGCCCGTCGCTGCGCGCGGCGGTCAGCGCGTTCAACGCCGCGCCGGCCCACGTGCCCGTCGCGCAACGCGCCTCGGTAGAGGCCGCGGTGGGCGCGGTCAACTCCGGGCCGCTGGGCGCCAACGCGGTGCCCGCCGCCGTCCCAGGCCCCGGCGGCAAGATGGTCCCATTCAACCCGCTGAAGGAGGTCGCCTTCCACGCGCTCAGCCACGCCTACTCCATCGGCTTCCTGATCTGCGGCATCGCCGCGCTGGTCGCCGCCGCGCTCACCTTCACGGCCGTACGCGGACAGGCACACGAAACACTTCTCAACCCGGAGACGCTGTCATGAAATCGCTCAAAGCAACGTTGTGCGCAGGTCTGCTCACCGCCACCGCCCTGGCCGCCACGGGCACGTCGGCCGCCTCAGCCGCGTCGACGGTCAAGCATGTGACCGGCACCCTGACCAACGGGACGACGTGGATCGCCGACGTGCCCTCGAACTGGAACGGCACCCTGCTGCTGTACAGCCACGGCTTCGGCCCGCAGATCGCCGCTGACGCCCCGGACCCCGCCACCCAGTCGGCGCTGCTCGCCCGGGGCTACGCGCTCACCGGATCCTCCTACGACCCGAACGGGTCGATGTGGGCACTGGACACCGCGGTCAGCGACCAGTTCCAGAGCCTGCGGGCAGTCGAGACGACCGTGCTGCCCAGGACGCCCCGTTATGTGCTAGCGGTTGGTACGTCCATGGGCGGGCTGGTCAGCGCGCTGGAGGACCAGTACGGGACCGGGCGGATCGACGGGTCGCTGACGACATGCGGCATCGTGGCCGGCGGGATCAACCTCAACAACTACCAGCTCGACGGCGAGTACGCGCTCGCCCAGCTTCTGCTGCCCGGCCAGCAGGTCCAGCTCGTCGGCTTCGCCAACGCCGGCGCCGCGCTGACCACCGCGTCGACGCTGGAGAACGCCGCCGTGACGGCGCAGCAGAGCGCGGCCGGGCGGGCCAGGCTGGCGCTGGCGCTGGCCTTCCTCAACGCCTCGTCCGGTCAGGCCAGTCCGGCGGTACCGGATCCGGCCACGCTGGAGGCCGATCAGTACCAGGTGGAGTTCACCGGCGCGTTCAACACGCTGGACTTCATCGAGTCCGCACGGCCCTCCATCGATCAGGCCTCCGGCGGCAACGCGAGCTGGACCACAGGGGTGAACTTCGCGGCGGCGCTGGACCGCTCCCCGTACCGCGGCGAGGTCGCCGCCCTCTACCGGGCCGCCGGGCTCAGCCTGCGCTCCGATCTGGGCGCCCTCACCCGGCACGCCGACATCACCGCCGACCCGGCCGCGGTCAGATCCCTTGAGCACACCTCGGTCCCGACCGGGCGCCTGGCGGTACCCGAACTCGACCTGCACACCATCGCCGACCAGCTCGTGCCGGTCCAGCAGGAGAACTGGTACGCCCACCGGGTACGGGAAGCCGGGAGCGATGCGCTGCTCCGCCAGGCGTACGTGGCGAGCGTCGGGCACTGCAACTTCAGCTCCGCCGAACTGCTGGCGGGCCTGCTGGCGCTCTCCCACCGGGTGAGCACCGGACGGTGGGACTTGGTCGCCGAGCCCAGCAGCCTGAACCGGGTGGCTGCCAGCCTGAACTTGGGGGCGGCCGGGTTCATCGATTACCGGCCCGGACGGCTGACCGGGGAAGTTACCGTATACGCACGATAATCTCCCCTGTATGTCCGAGGTAGACGAGCATCGGCCCGGGTCCGCATCTGCTGGGCCCGAGCCGATGCTGATGTACCTGGTCAAACAGCTCGAACTCGCCGTACGGTCCCGGCTCGACGACATCATCCGCCCCGCCGGGCTGACCGCGCTGCAGTACACGGCGCTGACCGTGCTGGAACGGCATCCGGACATGTCCACCGCTCAGCTCGCGCGGAACTCCTTCGTCACCTCACAGTCGATGTCGGACATGGTCTCCGCGCTCCTGGCGCTGGATCTGGTCGAACGGCACCGCGACCGGGCGGACCGCCGTCGGCTGGTCGTCGCGCTGACCCCCAAGGGCCGGGAACTGCTCGATACCTACCGGGACGTGGTCGCCGGGATGGAAGCGCAGATGACCGCCGGCCTGATGCGCTCGCAGATCACCAGCCTGCGGCGCGGGCTGCGTGCCTGCCACAGCAATCTCGGCGGCGCTCTTGACCGCTCTTGAATATTCTCCTTCATCTTTGTCGTAAAGGAATGACACTACGGGTCTGACGGAGACCTCTTCCGTGCCGACATATCCGAGGTCGTCATCACCCGGCTGAACCCAGCGGCGACCAGGCATGCGTCCGGGCGGAGTTCCCGGGCGAGGGCGACGGCCTGTATGCCATCCGCGGCTTCTGCTGTCACGGTGATGCCGGGCTGGCTTTCGAGGATGAGCCGGAAGCCGCTACGGACCATGGCCTGGTCGTCGGCCAGCAGGACCTGGACGGTCACGGCCGGCCGTGTGCGGGGACAGGCAGCGATGCCTGGACCGCCCAGCCCGCGCCGGGCAGCGGGCCGGCCCGGAGCTTGCCGCCGAGCGCCTCGACCCGCTCCCGCATCCCCACTAGTCCGTAACCGCCGCCGGGACGGTGGTGCCGGGAGGCCGGGGCGTCGTCAGTGACCTCGACCCTGAGCTGCTGGGGGTCGCGGGATGTACTGCCCATGGACGTTGGTGACGGCGACACGGGTGGATGATCTTGAATAGATGAGGACCTCAGGGTTCGGGTGTGGATCACCACAATCTGCACCAGAGCCCGGGAGGTCCTCGTGGTCCACCGTAATGCCCCGCTGTCTGGGACCGGGCGGCTGCGCCTGGCCCGGTGCCTCGTCGATGAGGAGTGGCCGCTTCGCCCTAGACGATCACTCCCGGCTCGCTTACACCGAGATCCTGCCTGATAAGACCAAGGACACCGCCGTGGCGTTCCTGGCCCGCGCGCACGCCTGGTACGCCGCCGCCGTGATCACCATCGAACGCGTCCTGTCTGACAACGGCTCCTGCCACCGCTCGAAGACCTGGGCCGCGACCTGCTCAGACCTGGGCATCATCCCTAAACGGACCCGGCCCTACCGGCTCCAGACCAACGGGAAAGCCGAGCGGTTCCACCGCACCCTGGCCGACGAATGGGCCTACGCCCCCCCTACGCCACCGAAACCGAACGCCCTGCCGCCCTTGACCCCTGGCTGCACCCCTACAACCACCACCGGGGTCACACCGCACTCCCAGGCCAGCCGCCCGTCAGCCACGTCACCAACCTCACTGGACAGAACAGCTAGCCGACCGAGCAGGTCCCCAAGAGTGATGTACTCATCATCAGCGAGCGCACGGAGCTTGTCCCGCACCGCGCTGTCCAGGCGGATCGTGGTGTCGCTCATACAATAAGCACACCGCTACGTATGCATGGCTAATGGCATTGATCACCGCCAGAACGCCGCAGGCAGCGGGCCCGCGACTGCTCGGTGTCCGAGACAACCGCAGAGCGGGCACCTGGGGCTGCGCGACCTGCCGGGAATGGGGTCGGGCGGGTGCTACGCGGCCACCGCCGTTGCTCAGCCGGGCCATTCACCGGGAACCGGCCTGGTAGCGACGTTGATGACCAGGCAGACCAGAAAAAACGCCGACCCGATGTGCATGCGACGGAGATACCGCGCCCGGCGAAATGGGCCCCGGGCCGGGCGCGGTGCCCGGCGTTATTTCAGAAACCTGGAAGTTCAGGACCAGAAGTCGATGCTCGCCTGCGGGTCCGTCGTCGCGGCCCAGAACTCAGTGATCTTGCCCCCGCTGACTGACCCGGATCACGGATCGATCCCCCTCATCGCACGATAACGCCGGAGTACCGGCCGGGACCCCCGCGAGACGACGCGCACCTCTTGACCCCGGAGCGTGCTCGGGCTTAGATCAGGGACAGACATCGGATCTCATACCGAGGAACCGACACCACTATGAGAAGTATGGGGCGCAGGCCCCCCCGATTGCCGCCTATACATCCGATGAATTTGCTGCCAAGGGAAACGTCGTGGGAACGCTGAAGCGCCTCGCCGCGGTCGCGGTGCTCTGTCTCGCTGGGACCAGCCTGAGCACGGCAAGCGCGGCCGCGGACACCACCGGTCAGCTAGTCGTCCTCTACGCGTCTCCCCACGGCAGCGGGACGGCCTGCGCCAGGCACGCACCGTGCAGTCTCGCCGGGGCCAAGAGCCGGGTTGAGCAACTCAACCAGAACATGACCAGCGACATCGACGTCGACCTGTATGGCGGTACCTACCACGTGCCGGCGGCCTCCGGTTCGGTCCGGCGGACTCGGGCAGCAACGGCTACCCGTGGTCTGGCAGGCCGTTCGCGGTCAGGCACCCGGTGATCAGCGGCGCCGACCAGGTCACCGGCTTCACCGAGTACGACAGAGGGCTCGACATATGGCGCGCCCCGGTGTCCGCGGCCGCTGCGGCGGCGGGCGGGCAGCAACTGTTCGTGGACGGGCAGCGCGCCCAGCTCGCGCAGAGCGCGGGTTCGCCGCCGGGGGTGCAGGTCACCGCCACCGGGTTCAGCACGACCGATCCCACCTACGCCTCGTTCACCAACCAGAGCCAGATCGAGGTGGTGGACAACAGCGACTGGAAGCACGAGAGCTGCCCGGTGCAGAGCATCACGCCCGCGCCCGGCGGCGGGTCGGACATCAACATTGCTGCCGAGCTGCTGGCACGCCAACAACGTGGACGTGCCCAACCTCGGCTTCCCCTACAACGGCAACGGGCTTCCGGCCATGTCCGGCATCTCCTACGTGGAGAACGCCTACCAGCTGCTGACCCAGCCCGGCCAGTTCTACCTGGACCAGGCCGGCGACTACCTGTACTACATCCCACGGCCGGGCCAGGACATGGCGACGGCGGACGTGGAACTGCCGGTACTGCAGAGCCTGCTGACCGTGCAGGGAACGCCCGGCCACCTGGCCCCGGTGAACCAGAACGTCTCGGGCCCGTCTACTCGGGCCGAGCTGGCAGGGCACACCAGCCGGGCCTGGGCGACCTTGGCAACGACATCGAGGCCGCGACCGCTGATGGCGACTCGATGACCTGCACGTTCTCCGGGACGGGCGTGGAGGTGCTGGGCGAGACCTACAGCGACGAGGGCAGCTTCGACGTCTACGTGGACGGCAAGCAGGACACCCGGCAGGCCTGGACGGAGAACAGCAGTGGCGGACACCCGGCTGGCGCAGCAGGTGGTCTACTCGGTGCAGGGCCTGACCCAGGGCACCCACACGTCAAGATGGTCAAGACGGGCGGCACGTACTTCACCGTGGACGGCTTCGCCGTCACCCCGGATCCGGTTCATCCCGGTGCGGGACATCTCGTTCGACGGACATCGGCTTCGAGTACTCGACCTGGAACCTCCCGGTGACCAATGGCTACATCGACAACCAGGCCGGGGTGCTGTGGGACACCTCGGGGGCGACGACTGTGCCCGGCGATCGTCCCGCGAGCGGTCACCGTGTCACGCGGCTCCGGCATCAGCGTTTGCCGGTGACGCGTTCGAGCACCTGGGCGCCACCGGGGTCAACTTCGCCGACGGGACGCAGGACTCCTCGGTCACGGCAGCACGATCACCGACACGGCAGGCGGCGGCATCTCGGCTGGTGAGGTGGACGACTACTTCCAGACCGACCCGGCGTTGATGACCACCGGCGACACGGTCGTCGGGCAACGTGATCTCCTACACCGGGCAGGACTACTCCGACACTGTCGGCGTCTGGGCCGGGTACACCCGCGACCTGACCATTTCGCACAACGACATCGGCCACACGCCCTACTCCGGCATGTCGATCGGCTGGGGCTGGGGATACGCCTCGCCGTGCAGCATGCAGGCCGCCCAGGGCCTGACCAGCTGCGAGCACGGCACCAACTACGCGGGCGGCAACAAGGTGACCGGCAACTACGTGCACGACGTGATGAACACGCTGTTCGACGGCGGCCCGATCTACACCAACGGCGGCCAGGGCGAGGACGGCGCCGGGGTGTACTCGGTGCTGGCCGGGAACTACGTCGCCATCGGCAACCACGACGACAACATGCTCTACCAGGACGAGGGCAGCTCCTACTGGCACACCTACAACAACGTGGTGAACTTCGCCGCGGGCGGCACCTGGATCGGCATGTGGACCCCGACGATCAACAACATCACCGTCGGCCCGGCCAACTACTCCGCGACCGCGTCGGTGAACAACAACGGCACCGACATCACCTCACGCCCCCGACGGTGGTGTCCGGCGGCCCTGGCCCGCCGCCGCGCGGGCGATCATGAACGCGGCCGGGCCGCGACCCACGCCCGTTCCCGCCGGTCTACGACGACGACAACCAGGCCCTGAGCTACACCGGCGACTGGACCGCTCAGGGCACGCTCGCCGATCAGGGCGACACGCATAGCACGATCCAGCACGGCGCCTCGGTCACGCTGCACTTCACCGGCAGGAGCATCGCCTTCGTCCGGCGAAGGCCCCGGCGGCGGCAAGGCCGCGGATCTCCATCGACGGCAAGCCGCATGGCGAGGTCGCACGTACGCGCCTTCGCCGATCCGGGCCAGACGGTATTCACCGACACCTCGCTGACACCCGGCACGCACACGATCAAGGTCACCGACGCGAGCGCGCAAGCTCGCGGTCGGCTCGTTCCAGGTTCCGCCGCAGCCCTACCTGGGTGTGCACTCCGGCCCGACCGCGGCGGTCAGCAGGCTTACCGTGAAGGCGACGGTCGGGGATCCGGGCGCCGGCCGCTGCGGCACACGGGTCACGCTGCTGGCGCCCGTCAGGCTGGACCGCCAGCAAGCCGGTCGGCCTCGGCACGGTGCCGCGCGGGCGGCACGGCGACCGCGACGTTCACCGTGACCCCGCCTCGTCGCAGCCGCCCGGCTTGTGCATCTTGACCGCGATCGCCAGCTACTCGCGGCTCGCGGCACGGGCCAGCAGGTCCTGGCCGGCAGCACGAGGTCGGACACGCCCTACAGCTCGCTGGCCGCGGCATTCGAGCAACGCCGGCGTCTCGGCGGACTCCGACACCGGCGCCGCCGACCTGGACGGCTCCGGTTACAGCTTCTCGGCGACCGCGCTGGCCAGCGCCGGGGTCACGCCCGGCTCCGCCGTCACGGCCGGCGGTCTCAGCTTCGCCTGGCCCGCCGCCGCCCCCGGCAGCGCCGATAACGTGGTCGCCTCCGGTCAGGAGATCGCGGTGAACCAGTCCGGGAGCACGCTGGGCTTCCTGGACACCTCGACGTACGGTCCGGTGCAGGGCTCAGGGCACGATCGTCTACGCCAACGGCACGACCCAGAGCTTCACGCTCACCACGCCGGACTGGTACTCGGTCGCGGGACGGCGAACTCGGCGATCTCCATGGCCTACCGGAACGCCCCCGGCAACGTACAGAACAGCCATCCGGTCAACGTCTACGAGCAGTCGGTCGCGCTGGACTCGACCGCCCAGGTAGCTGGCGTGATCCTGCCCGACATCGGCCAGGGCGTCTCCGGGCCCGCGCTGCACATCTTCGCGATAGCGGTCGGCTAGCGAAGCCCGGCGAGGTGCGCCGGGCGGCGCGGACCGCCCGGATGAAGCGGTCGATGATCGTGCCGCCCGTGGCGGTGAGAATTGACTCCGGGGTGAAACTGCAGGCCCTCGGCCGGGTGGCGGGCGTGCCTCAGGCAGGGAAGGGCTGCGGCAGGCCGAGCAGCGGCGCGAGGATGCCGCAGGCCACGCTGATCCCGGCGTCGGCGGGGGTGCCAGGGCCAGGAAAGAAACGACGCCGAACAGGCCTGCTGACGACCTCTCGCCCGCTCCCGCCGATTCCCCGGGCACCCATCCGCCCGGTGCCGCGACCCGTTCCCGCCCATACCTGCCCAGGATTGGTCTAGACCTATACGCGCTGGTATCAGCACGGATTCAGCACGCGGCCCGGAAACGACGGGAAATAACCGGTACGTTTCTGGCAATTCGGACATGAAACGGGTCGCCCCACTCCCGAGTGGGGCGACCCGCCTTCCATCCAGCGAATCCGTATAACCGCAGGTCAAACTACCGGACGTCGAGCCCGGTGAGGGCGCGGCCGATGATCATGCGCTGGATCTCCGAGGTGCCCTCGAAGATGGTGAAGATCTTCGCGTCCCGGTGCCAGCGCTCCACCGGGTAATCCCGGGTGTAGCCGTTGCCGCCGAGGATCTGGATGGCCTGCTCGGTGACCCGGACCGCGGTCTCCCCCGCGACCAGCTTGGACATCGACCCCTCGGCGTTGTCGAGCGGCAGCCCGTGGCGCGCCATCCAGGCGGCCCGCCAGACCAGCAGCCGGGCCGCGTCCACCGACGCCTGCATGTCGGCCAGCATGAACGCGATCGCCTGGTTCTGCCCGATCGGCCGGCCGAACTGCACCCGGTCGCGGGCGTAGTCCCGGGCGTACTCGACGGCCGCGCGGGCCGATGCCGACCGCCATCGCGGCGACGCTCGGCCGGGACGCCTCGAACGTCTTCATCGCCGCCTGCTCGCCGCCCCGGCCGCCCGCACGGACCCGGGCCAGCCGCTCGTCCAGCCGGTCCTTGCCGCCGACCAGGCAGCGGCCCGGCACCCGCACATCGTCGAGCACGACCTCGGCGGTGTGCGAGGCACGGATCCCGTGCTTGCGGAACTTCTGCCCCTGGCGACAGGCCCGGCGTGCCCGGCGGCACGATGAAGCTCGCCTGGCCCGCGGCTGCCGAGCGCCGGGTCCACCGACGCCACGACCACGTGCACGTCGGCGATGCCGCCGTTGGTGGCCCAGGTCTTGGTGCCGTTGAGCACCCACTCGTCGGTGGCCTCGTCGTAGACGGCCCGGGTGCGGATGGCGCCGACGTCGCTGCCCGCGTCCGGCTCGGAGGCGCAGAACGCGGCGAGCTTGACGTCGCCTGGCCCGCCGAACATCTGCGGCAGCCACTCGCCCGATCTGCTCCGTGGGTGCCGTTGCTGGCCACCGCGACCGCGGCCAGCGTGCTGCCGACCAGGGACAGCGCCGATGCCCGGCGTCGCCCCAGAACAGCTCCTCGAACGCGATCGGGATGCCGAGGCCGGTGGGCTCCAGCCACTGCTCGCCGAAGAAGTCCAGCGAGTACAGGCCGATCTTGGCCGCCTCCTCCAGGATCGGCCAGGGGGTCTCCTCGCGCTCGTCCCATTCGGCCGCCGCGGGCCTGATACGTGTCCGCCGGCGAAGCCATGCACCCAGTCCCGCATCTCGCGCAGGTCGGGCCCGGGATCCAGGGAGAATCGCGGCGGGGTCAGGGGGTCGGCGCTGCTCATGGTGCTCCTCGGCCGGCCGGTCGTCCGTATGTTACTGATGAGTAGCATCCAGGCAGCCGAGCCAGCGCCTAGACCGTGCCCGTCACTCAGCCCTGGTCGTGGCGGTCCAGGAACTCATAGACGTCGGTCTCGTCCACGCCGGGGAAGCTGCCGGTCGGCAGCGCGGACAGGATGTGCGAGTGCGCCCGGGCCGACGGCCAGGCCATGCCCTCCCAGCGGGCCGGCCAGGCTCGGCCGGCGGCCGCTGGCAGCAGTCGCCGTCCGGGCACCGCGACGCCCGCCGGGTGCGCCGTCTCCCGGCCACGGAACCAGCGGGAGTGCTCGTAGGTGATGCCGAGGGTGATCGCGAACCCGCGCTCGGCACCGGGATCGACGTGGGCCACGCACCAGTACGTGCCCGACGGCGTGTCGGTGTACTGGTAGCACGGCGAGAACCGGTCGGCCGCGGAGAACACCTGCCGGCCAGCACCACTGGCGGCACATCCGCTGGCCCTCGATCGCGCCCGGAGGAGTCGGCCGGGCAGCACCAGGCCATCGTTCTCGTAGGCCTTGTAGATGATGCCGCTCTCGTCGTTCTTCACGAAGTGGCAGGTCAGGCCGAGGTGGTGGGTGGCCAGGTTGGTGAACCGGTGGGCGGCCATCTCATACGACACCGAGTACACGTCCCGCAGGTCCTCGACGGACAGCTCCCTGCTCTGCTTGGCCTCGAGCAGGAACCGCGCGGCGGACCGCTCGGGGACCAGGACCGCGGCGGCGAAGTAGTTGGCCTCGACCCGCTGCCGCAGGAAGTCGGCGAAGTCCTGCGGGGTGTCGTGGCCGAGCACGAAATGCCCGAGCGTCTGCAGCAGGATCGTCCGGGGCGAGTGCATGCCCATGGTCTCTTGCTTCAGGTAGATCCGGCGGTGCCGCAGGTCGGTGACCGACCGGACGGACCGCGGCAGGTCCTGCGCGTAGCGTGACGGCAAAGCCATGGCGCGCGACGATCGCCATCAGCGTGCCCTGCGACAGCGCGCCGCCGCGGTAGCCGACATCGTCAAGCGCCTGCGCGGCGGCCGCCTCGATCTCCGGGAAGTAGTTGCCGCGCTCGCGCATCGCGCCGCGCAGCACGGCGTTCGCCATCCGGGCCTCCTCCGGCGTGGCCGTCGGCCTGGTGCGCTGCCTGCGCAGCTCGCCGTATAGAGCGCGACCACGTGCTCGAGCACGTCGCTGGGCACCCGGGCGCCGGCCTTCAGGTGCGGCAGCCCGAGATCGCGGTACACGGGTCGCGCTGCGCCTCCTCCACCGCGATCTCCAGCTGGGCCCGGCGGCTCGGCGGCTGGTGCCGCAGCAGCTCCTCGGCCGGCACGCGACAGCGCCGTGGCCAGCGACTCGATCAGCGACAGCTTGGGCTCCCGGCGGCCGTTCTCCAGCAGTGAGAGCGCCGAGGGGGCACGGCCCACCCGCTCGCCCAGTTCGGCCAGCGTGATGCCCTGAGCCCGCCGCAGATGCCGCAGCCGCTGCCCGAACGTTGCAAGGTCTAGACCACTTGACGTCAAATCTTGCGGCTCTTCTCGTGCCGAAACTCCGCCATAAGTTCATGATATGTGAAAATCTTCAAATCTTCAGGACCTCGGGCACTGGTGTCGTCGTGGTCTCCTTGCGCACCCTGGGGCTACCAACCCAGGGGACGACGAGAGTCGGGAGGACCCAGTGAGCGATAGTCGCCTCGAGGGCACAGATTCGGCAGCACAGAGAACTCAGGCAGCACAGAGAACTCAGGCAGCACAGAGAACTCGGGCACACAGGACCGGGCATCAGGGACCGGGCCATCAGGGACCGGGCCATCAGCGAACGGCCGTCAGCGAATGGCCAGTCAGCGAATGGCCAGTCAGCGGCCAACGGCCACGGGCGCCAGGGCGGCAGCCCCGTGCACGAACAGGCGGCAGCGCTGCGCCGGACGTGGGCGAGTGACCCGCGCTGGCGCGCCATCGACCGGACCTACACCGCCGAGGACGTGCTGCGGCTGCGCGGCAGCGTGCAGGAGGAGCACACGCTGGCCCGGCTCGGCGCGCGAGCGGCTGTGGACCCTGCTGCACGCACGAGGACTTCGTCTCATCGCTCGGCGCGATCACCGGCAACCAGGCGGTGCAGCAGGTCAAGGCGGGCCTGCAGGCCATCTACCTGTCCGGCTGGCAGGTGGCCGCCGACGCCAACCTGGCCGGCGAGACCTACCCGGACCAGAGCCTCTACCCGGCCAACTCGGTGCCCCAGGTGGTCCGCCGGATCAACAACGCGCTGCTGCGCGCCGACCAGATCACCTGGGTCGGAATCGGACGGCGAATTCCCGGGCAGCCGCACTGGCTGGCGCCGATCGTGGCCGACGCCGAGGCCGGCTTCGGCGGCGTGCTCAACGCGTTCGAGCTGATGAAGGCGATGATCGCGGCCGGCGCCGCCGGCGTGCACTGGGAGGACCAGCTGGCGTCCGAGAAGAAGTGCGGCCACCTCGGCGGGAAGGTGCTCATCCCGACCGGCCAGCACATCAAGACGCTGAACGCCGCGCGGCTGGCCGCCGACGTCTGCGGCGTGCCGACCCTCGTCGTGGCCCGCACCGACGCGCACGCCGCCACGCTGATCACCAGCGACGTGGACGAGCGCGACCGGCCGTTCGTCACCGGCGAGCGGACCGCCGAGGGCTTCTTCCGGGTCCGCAACGGCATGGCCGCCTGCATCGCCCGCGGCCTGGCCTACGCGCCGTACTCCGACCTGCTCTGGATGGAGACCTCCACCCCGGACCTGGAGGAGGCGCGGGAGTTCGCCGAGGCGATCAAGGCGCGAGTACCCGGACCAGATGCTGGCCTACAACTGCTCGCCGTCGTTCAACTGGCGCAAGCACCTGGACGACGCCACGATCGCGAAGTTCCAGCGCGAACTGGGCGCGATGGGGTACAAGTTCCAGTTCATCACGCTGGCCGGCTTCCACGCGCTGAACTACTCGATGTTCGAGCTGGCCCGCGGGCTACGCCGCCGAGGGCATGCCCGCCTACGTGCGGCTGCAGGACGCCGAGTTCGCCGCCGAGGCGGCCGGCTACACCGCCACCCGCCACCAGCGCGAGGTCGGCACCGGCTACTTCGACCTGGTCACCTCGGCCATCACGCCGGACGCCGCCACCGTGGCGCTGGCCGGGTCGACCGAGAGCCGAGCAGTTCTCGGCCGCGCACTAGATGACCGGCGCGTCCGGGCCGCTGAAGCCAGAGAGCCAGAGCCGACTACGGCTCCAGCAAACCCGGCGGCGCGGGCGGGCGGGGGCGCGGCGACGAGCCTGCCGGCCGCTCGCCCTCGCCGTCGCCCTCGTCCCGCGGCCGGTTCTTCCCGTCGCTCGTCGTCCCGCCTGTCCTGCCACCAGCGCGACGGCACGAACAGCGGCACGATCATGGCGATACCGAGCACCGCCAGCACACCGCTCACCAGCAGGTCCTGGAAACCAGCCCCAGAGGGTTCCGTTCTCATGGGGATCAGCCTGACGGCAAACGTGCCGCTCAGGCCGAGGAGCGCGGTCCAGCCGAGGAGCGCCAGGCCGGGCAGCCCGGCAGCCAGCGGCGAGATCTTGGGCGTGACCATCAGGATGCCGAGCAGCAGGCCTACGCCGAGCAGCACGCCGAGCGCGGCCAGGCCGCGATTGCTGGTCACGGTCAGGCCCTCGGCGGGCAGGGCGGACATCCGCGCCACCCCCCAGCCGCCACCGTAGAAGAGGGCCAGCGCCAGGACGATGGCCAGGCCGAGGCCGATCCAGTGCCGCATACAATCACCTGCCCTCTACCCGCACCCGTACCGGAGATAGTGGCGCAGCGACTCTACTGGACTTGACCGTGATAACGCCCGCCGATGACGCCAGGCCGCAGGGGCCCGCTTGTGCCCGGCGCGTTCATCCCGGCTCCCGGGAAACCAGCGCAGGCATGGGCTTTTCCTGCGGCCGCGCACGGCCGATCCCGAGGGTCCGGCGGGCCACCACCCGGGCCCTGTTCAGCGGCTCCAGAAGAGCGTACCGGCACCATGCGTCCCGCTCGACAAGATGAAATTTCATGCCGCGGGCACCTGGCGGGGCCGAATATCCGGCGGGCCGGTACCGCCGGAAATCGGCCGCCATGCGGTGAAAGTACGCGCGGCGGGCCCGGCCGCGGGACCAACCCGCTTGACAGGACCGAGCTACAGTGCTCCACGGCCCGGCTGAACACGGCGCGCGCCGCGGACCGCCGGGGTGATCGGCGGGGTGATCGGCGGCCACCCGGCCGCCGCCCGGCACTTGTCGTCCATGGCCGCGAAAACCTGGGCGTAGGACGCGAAGATGGCGAAGTGCGCCACGCTCCTGGTGGCCAGGAACGAGCCGCTGGCGGCGCCGGTAGAGATAGCACACCCGGTCCAGCACCGCGATGCGGCGCGCGCTCAGCAGGACGGCGCAGCTGACCGGCACATCCTCGTGGATTCCGGCCGGGAACGGCACGCCGAGCTGACCCAGGAAGTCCCGGCGGATCACCTTGCTCCACGACGTCATGGTCCGGTTGATCAGGGCCGGCCACTGCGCCAGCGAGCCGGTCCCCTGATATCCCCGCAAGCTGCCCCCCGGGCTCGGCTCCGTCCGGCCCGACGGGCCCAGGCTCCGGTAGTCGATGAGCAGCACGTCGGGCTGGCTCCCTCCGAGCGCCTCGCCGACGGCTTCCATCGATCCGGCGGTGAGCAGGTCGTCGGGGTCGACGAACCAGACGTACTCACCCGTGGCCTGGGCCAGCCCCAGATTCCGGGCTGGCCCGGGCCCGACACTCTCGGCCAGGTGGATCACCCGCAGCCGCGGGTCCCAGGCGGCCCGGGTGGCCAGGATCTCCCCGCAGCGGTCCGGTGAGGCGTCGTCAACCGCGATTACCTCGATGCCGGCCAGCGGCTGGCCCAGCACCGAGTCCAGGCATCCGCCCAGGTACTCCTCGACCCCCGAGACCGGGAGCACGACACTGATCTGCGGATGCTCGGCTGGCTTGGTCATCGCTCCGCGATGATAGGCCAAAGGGCCGGCCAGCGGTGGATCTGAGCGGTGCCGCGGACACGCCGGTTGGACGTGGGCTCTCAGCGGCGCCTCAGCGCGCCTAGCGTAGGCTTGCCCGAGTGCATATTGATGCCATCTTCCGGGCGATCGGGTCATTCGCAGTACGGTTCCGCTGGCTGGTGGTCCTGGCCTGGGTGGCGGGGGCTATCGCTGCGGTGTCGCTGCTTCCGTCCCTGTCCAGCGTGACCCAGAGCAACAACACGAAGTTCCTGCCGGCCAGCGCGCCGAGCGAGCATGCGGCCCAGCTCGCGACCCCGTTCGGAACGTCCAGCCTGGTGCCGATTACCGTGGTGGCGGCCCGCTCCGGATCAGCACTGACCCCGGCCGACGTGACCGCGCTGACCGCGCTCCAGGGGCGGCTGGGGTCGGTGACCGGAGTCAGCAAAGTCCTGGATGCGGGACGCTCCGGCGACGGGCAGGCCGAGCAGTTCGTGGTGCTGGCGGCGCAGGGCGGCGGCAACCAGAACTACGCGACCGACCTGGTGAACGGCCTGCGCGCGAAAATTGCCCAGGCCGGGCTGCCGGCTGGGCTGAGCGCACACCTGGCGGGTGATGTCGCCGCCCAGGTTGACCAGCAGAAGGCCTCCGGCAACACGGGCAGCAAGCTGCAGTTCCTGTCGCTCGCGTTCATCGTGCTGCTGCTGGTGCTGATCTTCCGGTCGTTCACGCTGGCGCTGACGACCGTCGCTCCCGCTCTTTCTCGGTCCTCATATCCGGCCCTCTGGTCGCGGAGGCCGCGAAACACGGTCTCCAGGTGTCTCCCATCGCCGAGTTCCTGCTGATCGTGCTCGTGCTGGGCGCCGGTACGGACTATGGGCTGTTCCTGGTGTTCCGGGTCCGCGAAGAACTGCGCGCCGAGAACCACGGCGAGCTAGGGGACAAATATCCAGGGTCCCGCGGGCTCGCGCGGCAGCCTGTTCGGCGACCTGATCCACCCCCGACGGCCGGCCAGGGACGCTATCGTCAGGTCGGTCACCCGGGTCGGGGAGTCGATCACGTTCTCGGCGGCCACGGTGATCGCGGCGGTGCTGACGCTGCTGCTCGCCAGCTTCTCGTTCTACTCCGACCTCGGCGTCCCGTTCGCGATCGCCATCGGCGTCATTCTGATCGCCGGGCTGACCCTGCTGCCCGCGCTGCTGTCTATCCGCCTGTCGCTGCTGGCCATGAAGCGCGCCCTGTTCCGCGCGCTCTTCGGCAGGCCGAAGCTGCTGCCGTGGAACATCCAGGGAACCGGCAAGGCCGGGGTCTGGGGGCGGGTGGCCGGGCGCATCGTGCGGCACCCAGCGCCGACCCTCCTGGCCGGAATTGCTGTCTTCGGCGGGCTGGCGTTCGCCGTCTTCGGCTACACGGCGGCGGGCTTCGGCGGGAACACGGCCCCGCCGTCCGGCAGCGACTCCGCGGCCGGGCAAACCCTGCTCACCAAGTACTTCCCCCAGTCGGCGGCGAACCCGACCACGCTGATATTCCGGTTCAGCGCCCCGGTATGGCAGAATCCCGGGCCGCTGGCCGTGGCCACGAGCAAGCTCGAGGCCAGTAAGCTCCTCACGCAGGTGACCGGGCCGCTGAATCCCACCGGCCCCACGTTGTCGCCCGCTGCAGTACACCGCGCTGCACAGCCAGCTCGGCCCGCCCAAAGCCCTGCCGCCGGTCCCGCCGCCCGGCATCCGGGTGCCCGTGGCGCAATACCAGGCCTACCGGGCGACCTCGAACTTCGTCAGCCCCGACGGCCGGATCGTGCTGTACGCGGCCGGCCTGAAGGCCGGTGACCCGGGCACCACTGCCGCGATGCACGTGGTGCCAGCGGTGCGCGCCGAGACCACCGCCGTCGGCCGGTCGATCGGCGCGGCTGATTCGGCGGTCGGCGGCGAGGCGCCCGCCATCTATGACATCAGCAGCATCTCGAACAGCGATCTGAAGCACGTGATCCCGATCGCGATCCTGGTCATCGGGATCCTGCTCGCGCTGGTGCTGCGCAGCCTGGTGGCCCCGCTGTACCTGATCGCCTCGGTCGGGATCTCCTACCTCGCCGCGCTCGGCCTCTCGGTCCTGGTCTTCATCAAGCTGGGCGGGAGCGGCGGGCTGGTGTTCTTCATGCCGTTCCTGATGTTCATCTTCCTGCTCGCCCTCGGCGAGGACTACAACATCCTGATGATGACGAGGATCCGGGAGGAGGCCAAGAAGCTTCCGCTGCGCGATGCGGTCACGCGCGCCCTGAGCATGACCGGGACCACGATCACATCGGCCGGCCTGGTTCTCGCGGGCAGCTTCCTGGTGCTGACGGTGGTGGCCGGCAGCGGCTCAGGCGGCAGCCAGGTCCGCGACATCGGGCTTGGCCTCGCGTTTGGCATCTTGATGGACACCTTCCTGGTGCGCACCCTGCTCGTGCCGTCCACCGTGGTCCTGCTCGGCCGGTGGAACTGGTGGCCGTCCCGGATGAGCCGGCGCGGTGCTGGCGGTCCGGAGGCGGCCGGCCGGATCAGGCCGACATCGCGGGCGGCGGTGACGCCGCGCCCGGTCCCGCCGCGGCACCGACGGACGGCACCGGTTTCCCGATCGGCGCCAGCGAGCTGTGACCGGTCCCGTGCGGGCCGGCCTGTTGCTCATCGGCCAGCGCGTCGACGGCGCCGGCTAGTTCGCTCAGCGCCGACAGGGCCGCCTGGATGGTGCCGCGGCTGCCCTCCGGAAGTGCGGCGAACGCGGTCCGCAGGAGGTTTTCGTTGAGTACCTTCCACCGGATGACCGCCGCCTCGCCCGCGGGCGTGAGCCGCAGGCACGCGGTACGCCGGTCGCCTTCGCCGCCGGTCCGCGTGACCAGGTCCGCCCGGCGCAGGCCGAGCGTGAGCGTGGCCACCGAACTCGGGGCCAGCCTCAGCATCCGGGCCAGCTGGCCGGGACGGGCGCCGGGGTTCTCGGCCAGGCAGGACAGCATTTCGAGCTGAGCCACGGACAGCGTGGCCGCGGGATCGGCGGCCCGCGCGGCGCGGCGCATGGCCCGCCGGAGCTGGGCGACGACATCGGCGAGGTCAACGGACGGCACTGGCCGACTCCTCCCGGGCCCGGGCGCGGCCGCCCGTGCCGCTCGTGGTCCGCCAGGTCAAGGCGGTCAGGGTGGCGGCCATCCCCGCTGTGGCGAGCACAACGCCGGCCAGGCGGGCGCCATGCGCTGCGGCCATACCGGCGGCGCGGCCCGCCGTCGCATGCATGGCCAGCGTGATCAGGGCGATGCCGAGCGTGGTGCCGATCCCCCTGGCCATGTTGACCAGCCCGCCGAGGACCGCGGCCGAGGCCGTGCCCGCCGAGCGCATGATGACTGTGTTGTTAGCGGGCACGAACACGCCCAGGCCCACGCCGGCCATGGCCAGCAGGAGGACGATCCAGGTATTGGGCATGGGCATAAAGACCAGCATACCGAGCGAGATAGTAGAGATACAGCCCCCGATCACTCCTCGATGGCGGTTACCCAGACTACGGGGCGCCACGGCATCAGCGCCCAGCGCGGCCAGGCCAAAGCCGAGGGGCAGCGCCGACAGCATCAGCCCCACCCTGACCGACCCGCCCGATGCCGCCAGGACCTGGGGAATGAGGACCAGCGGCCCGAAGAGCATCAGGTAGCCGCAGAGCGCCCCAGCCAGTCCCAGGCCGAGCCGCCAGCTATCCAGGAACGCGCGCGGGACCAGCGGGAATCTGGCGCGGAGTTCACGCGCGGCGAATCCGGCCGCGGCCGCCGCCGCCATGGCGCCCAGCCCGGCACCGGCCCATCCGGGCATGCTCAGGCCACCCGCCGCGGACAGCGCCAGCAGCAGGCACGTCGTGGCCAGGCCGAGCAGCGCCGTGCCCGGCCAGTCGAAGTCACCGGCCGGGCTGAACTGCCTCGTCCGGGGCAACAGGTAACGGCTCGCGATCACCGCGGCGCAGCCGACCGGCACGTTGATCCAGTAGACCGAGCGCCAGCCCGCGGTCGTGGTGAGGATCCCGCCCAGAGTCGGGCCCAGCGCGAGGCCGAGCGCCTGCGCCGCCGCCTGCACGCCCAGTGCCCGCCGCATCGCCGGCTCCGGCACGCTGGTCGCGACCAGCGCCACGCTGTTAGCCTGCAGCATCGCCGCCCCGATCGCCTGCACCAGCCGGAATGCCACCAGCAGGCGGAGCGAAGGCGCCAGCGCGCAGGCCGCCGAAGCGAGCGTGAACGCGACGAACCCGTAGCTGTAGATGAGCTTGCGGCCGTGGGCATCGGAGACCCGGCCCATCGGCGCCAGCAGAGCGACCAGCGTCAGCAGGTAGACCAGCGACACCCACTGCACGGCGGCCAGGGGCGCGCCGAATTCGAGCTGCATGGGGCGGAAGGTCAGGGTGACGATGCTGGCGTCGAGCTGGCCCATGAACGCCCCGAAGCACACCACGGCGACGGCCAGCCACGCCGCACCCGGATACCTGCGGATCGCCTCGGGCCGGGCACGCTCCGCCAATATGCTTCTGTTACCGAACATAATATCTTCACGATACCCCGGAATCCGGCCGGGACTATCCCGGTTCCCGGCCGCCGGGCGCGGCCGCCGGCAATAGTGTGCGGAGTTCTGCGGGACATGCCGGCACGGTGCTGGCCAGAAGTGGCCTCGAACCGACAGACTCGCCTGAGGGGGAAGTCCGAGCTACGCCCCCGCGCGGCATCACGCCCGCCGACAGCGTCGGCGGCGCAGGAGGGACGCCGATGCAGGAACTGCGCCTCGTCGCGGTGAGTGAGGATGGCAGTTATGCCGTTCTCGCGGTACCAGGACGCGGTGGGCGCTTTTCGCTGCCGATCGACGACCGGCTGCGGATTGTGGCGCGCGGGCAGTTCTCCCGGCTCGCTCAGTACGAGATCGAAGTGGAGAGTCCCTTGCGACCCAAGGAGATCCAGGACCGGATCCGTGCCGGAGAGACAGCGGACGAGATCGCGGACGCGGCCGGGGTGCCGATCGAGCGCGTGCGCCGGTTCGAGGGCCCAGTGCTCGCCGAGCGCGCGTACCGTGCGCAGGAGGCGCAGCGAGCGGCGATCCGCCAGCCAGGAGACTCCGGGCCCGGGCCGAGGCTCGGCGACATCGTCGCCGAGCGCCTCACCACGTTCGGGGCGAGCCCCGAGGACGCGCAGTGGGACTCGCGCAAGCGCGCGGATGGCAACTGGCAGGTGCAGCTCATGTTCACGGCGGGGGGCCGACCGCACATGGCCGAATGGGTCTTCGACCCACGGCGCAGGCACGTCACGCCCGCCGACGACGACGCTGGCCGGCTGTCGCTGCCCGAGGCTGATCTGCCCGCCCCACCGCGCGGTCCCGCTCCCGTGACCCGCGCTACGGTCACGCCCATCGCGACGCGACTGGCCCCGCTCGGGCCGCCCGCGGCGGTCCAGGCCGCCGGGCCGCTCACCCCGCTCGCTCAGCCGGAACCGGAGCAGGAGCACCGGCACGCCGCCGCGCAGGCCCGCGCCAGCCGGCGAGCCACCGCCGCGCAGGCCCGCGGCCGGGAAGCTAGTGCCGAGGAGGACACCGCGCCGGAGCCGCCTGCCGCGGCCCGCGAGCGGCCAGCCAGGAAGGCAGCCGGAGGGCGTTCCCGGCGGTCGTCCGTGCCCTCCTGGGACGAGATCATGTTCGGCAACTCCAGGCAGCCTGACTAGGGCGTGGACGTCGTCGGGCAGCGCGACCGTTAGCGTACGGTTATCTGCGCCACGCCCTTCCTTGACCGTTCGCGGCAACAGTTCGGCTCGTTGGCCCGCGGAACTGGCTGGTCCTGCTCAGCGGCATCTGGCCCGGTGGTTTCGGCGGATTCCGCAACAGGCCGATCGCCGGGGCACGTGGTCGGTCGGCCCGTCCCCGGACCTTGGGTGCGAGCGGGGTGCGGCCCATTTCCCCGGAGGGTGCGCTCGCACGAATCAGCCCGATTCCCGGATTCGCCGCCACGGCAAATCCCTTCGCCGCGGCCGCGGGTGCATGGGGGCAGAGAATTCGCGGGACGTACGCCCGATGTGGGCACTTACCGCGCTGAAGGCCACGCGCCGCGCGGCCGTGTTCGGATTCACGCTGCCCGGCCTGGCGCCGGCGGCGTACGATCGGCGGCGAGGACGCGGCAGCGACTGATGAGGGTGAGAAAGAACGTGGGCCGGTTGAGTGGAGTGCTCGGTCGGCTCGGACGGACGGCCGCGGCCGCGATCGCCACGGCCAGCCTGGCCTGTGGGTGCGGGCTGGTGGGAGGGCCCAGGACGGTCATGGAGGACGTCCCGCTCGTGATGACCGTGAGCGGCCAGCAGTTCAGCCGGAACGTGATGCCCCTGAGATATACCTGTCATGGCGCGGGGACGAGTCCGGCTATTGATTGGTCTGGGGCTCCACCGGGCACGAAGGCGTTCGCTATTGTGGTAGATGATTCCTCGGCCCCGATCACCCCATATATCTACTGGATTGTGTTCGATATCGGCCCGCAGACGACCGGACTTCTGGACGGGCAGCTTCCGCCCGGTGCTCGTCAGGCCGACAACAGCAAGGGAACCGCGGGTTATGACCCCCCTTGCCCCCGGAATAGTTCCCACAGATACCGGTTCACCGTTTATGCACTCAGCGATGGGTTGAGGCTGCCCGCTGGGACCAGCGATAAAGCCGCGTGGACGGCGATCGCACAGGCGGCCATCGCGCGCGGCACGCTCACCGCTATTGCCAACCCGTAATCACTTAGTCACGGCGCGTAAACGGATACGGCAAAAAATTCTCTAAACGCATGACAGGGCTCATACGGTCCGCCAGACTAACGGATCATGTAGCTCAGCCTTGGATGCCTTCAAGGCGCTAGCGATACAGGGGCAGGTCCGCGCCATGGCCGCGTGTGCCTCGCTGGTGCCGTCCACGCGGCCATGGCTTGTTGGGTGGTGCGATGACTCTGCTTCTGGTCGGTATCGTCGCCGTGATCCTCGTGATCCTCGTCGCTGCTTATCTCACCTTTCGGCGCGGGCAAGACGATGATCAGGACGAGACCGGTGGCCGGTGGGCCGTCCGCGGCCCGGATGGCCACTGGCGCAGCCCGGCCCAGGAGCTGAGGAGACCGCACCGCCCCGGGCGTGGGGGGCCGTCACGGCGGACGGAGGAACCGCTGCGCGGCGACGACGAGCCGCCCCCGGCGTATGCCACCCGCCGGGCCGGGCGCGGCAACCGGGCTCAGCCAGACGACCGCGGCTATCAGGGCCGCCCCACGCAGCGGTACGCGGACGCCTCCGTCGCGCCGGACAACCCGGCGGACAGGGGTCGCGGGACGCGCGCGGCCGGTCCGCCACCCGCTGGCCGCCCTGGCCCCCGCCAGCAGCCTGATGGCTACGACGCGGGCGGCGGCTACGACAGCGGCGGCTACGAGACGGTCAGTTTTGACTCAGGGCCGCGCGAGCAGCTGTACGACACCGGCCCCTCCCCCGCGATGGCGCGCAGCACGTCGGTGTCCGGCGAGCACACGTTCGCCCCCGAGCACGACGACGATCCCGCGCTCACCGACTCGGATGTGTTCCCGCGGATCCGTACGGACACGCCGCCCCCAGCCAGCAAGCCGCCAGCGCCAGCCAAGGGCCGGTCCCGGCAGCCGCGCAGCAAGCGCGGGGACGATGACGACTGGCCGAGTACCGAGTGGGACAAGCTGTCCGACGAGCAGTACTGGGCGGAGCTGTCCGCCGACAAGCCGCTCGCGACCACGGCCCGCGCCGCGCAGCCATCCACGCCCAAGGACATCCAGGCGGCGTCCGGGCCGACTCAGGTCATGCCGGCCCAGCCGAAGCAGCCGCAGCCCAGGCCGGCTCAGCCGAAGCCGGCCCAGGCGCGGCCGGCCGCGCCGGCGCCGGGGCGGCCGGCGCCCGCACCGTCCCGGCCGGCGAAGCCGCAGCCGGAGCGGCAGTCCGTTGCGCCCGGGCGCAGGGACAGGCATCAGGAACAAACGGAGGCGCTCCCGGTCCGAGGCCGCGCCCGGCGGCCGCACCGCCCTCAATGCCACCGCCCTCAATGCCACCGCCCTCAATGCCACCGCCCTCAATGCCACAGCGGTCGATGCCCCAGCCCGCTATGCAACAGCCTCCTGCGCAGCAGGCGGGAGAGCCCAGCCTGGCCATGCTCACCAGCCTGGCGAACTCACCCACGCAGCGGCGGCCCGGGGCGGCCTCGCGCGCTGACGACGACCCCCTGACCAGCCCCTCCTTCTCCCGGCAGGGAACGCCGGCCCGGGACAGCCGGTCCTACCGGAGCGCTGGCCGAGACCGGCCGCGCGGCAGCACCGGCGACTACCCCAACGGAGCCAGCGGGGCCAGCGGCAGCTACCCGCGCGGCAGCACCGGCGACTACCCCAACGGAGCCAGCGGGGCCAGCGGCAGCTACCCGCGCGGCAGCACCGGCGACTACCCCAACGGAGCCAGCGGGGCCAGCGGCAGCTACCCGCGCGCCAGCACCGGCGACTACCCCAACGGAGCAGCGGGGCCAGCGGCAGCTACCCGCGCGCCAGCACCGGCGACTACCCCAACGGAGCCAGCGGGGCCAGCGGCAGCTACCCGCGCGCCAGCACCGGCAGCTACCCCAACGGAGCCAGCGGGGCCAGCGGCGGCTATCCGCGCGGCGGGAGCGGCGGCTACGCCAACGGTGCCAGCGGCGGCCACCTCAGCGGCGGCCTTGCCGGCGGCAGCGGCCGGCCGGGCTACGGAGCCGGCGACCGGGAGCTGACCAATCCTCAGCCTGCCTACCCAGCCGCGTGGCCTGCCGACCGCGGGCCAGCTCCACAGCCGACCTCACAGCCGACCCCACTGTCGGCCCCGCCGCCGGTGAACCAGCCGGCTCCGCCGCCGGCGTCGTCGCGCGGGCCGGCCGGGAATCCCTATGGCAGCTACGTGAACAATTCCCCAGCCGGCCCCGCGGGCGGTCACGCTGCCGGATATCCCGAGGACCGGGCGCGGACGGACACCGGCTACGGAAGCTATCCAGCCGCCGCGGACACGGGCTACCCGGACCCCCCATTCAGGCCGCCTGCAGGATCTGATCCTGCCGCCGGCCGGCCGGGACAGGACAGCGGCTGGCACGCGGCGCCGCCGCCAGCAGCACCCGATATTTCGGCCGACCCGGCCAGCCACTACTTCTACACGGGCGGGTCTGGCTATCCTGACGCCGCTGGTTACGGCGCCGGGCGTCCGGCGGCGGATCCGGGCTACCCGGCCGGTTACACGGAGCCGGCTGAGCCTGTGACGGGCACCTACAACGGCGGCGGATACGCCGACGGATACGGCACGGACCCGTACGATCCGGACGGATATGGCGGCTACCAGCCGCGTCAGGCTTGACAAACCCGACCACTGCGCCGCGAGAATGTGCCGACCGACGCTAAGGGCAGGGGACATGCTGAACGGAAGGCGCGATCACGCACGCAGCTACCATTTGCACCGGCTGGCGACAGCCCTCGACACCAGGGGCTTGCACGCGACGGTAAAGACCACCTATCCTGCCGCTCTGCATATTTTCACTCCGGGTGCATCAATGCTTGCGGAAAGTATTGACTGCACTCCGGGCACTGACGGCAGTGGCCGCCTGCGCTGGTATTACCGCTGGTCCTGGGGAGAACTCCTGCACGACACCGAGGATCCGTCGGGCGCCGCCGCGAAGATCGCCGAGGTCCTGTCCTCTCGGTGATCAGATCTCCTGGTTACCAGGAGCCCCATCGCAGGCTGGGCTCGGGCAAGGATGGGGGCTCGAGGAAGGCTGGCGGCCCGCTCAGATCCAGCGCGTCGAGTGGCGTGGCCGCGGCGGCGTCCCTGGCGGTCAGCGGCGGCAGGTTCCACTTCTGCTCGACGATCTTGAGCACCGACGTGTGGTCGAGTACCTGGGTGCACACGTAATCCGGGCGCGCATAGGGAGACACGATTACGGCGGGGACGCGGAACCCGTACCGGTCGTAGCGACGCGGCCCGGAATCAAGCTGCTCGACGTGGGCGACATAGGCGGGGAAGAACAGCCGTATGGCGGATCGCAGCCAGGATCGCTCGGTCAGCACGCAGCGGCCCTCGACGTCGTCGGGCTCCACGGCGTCCGGCGGCGGGACGTGATCGTAGTAGCCGCCGTGCTCGTCATACAGCCAGATCAGCAGGGTATTCTCCCACGCCTTACCGTGCATGACCCGGTTGATCACTTCGGAGGCGAAGCTCTCGCCCTTCCTGATGTCCTGCGGGTTCTCCTCGGAGTAGGCGTCGAAGTCGGGGTCGACAATGCTGAACGCGGGCAGCGTGCCGTTGTCCGCGTCCGCGAAGAACTGGTCGGTGCTGCGGATATGCAGCATGCACCGCGCCATGCCGAGCGGGAAGATGTCCGCGGTGAACTGCATATCTTTGTGAACTCCCTGCAGTAGCGGCGGGAACAGCCGGCGCAGGGACATGATCCGGCGGCGCAGGACCCGGCGCCGGTGACGCAGGAAGCGCCTCAGGCTGGACCGGTCCCCGGCCACTGGATGGTAGTTGGCCCACGAGATACCGTGCCGGGTCAGCAAGTCGAAGATGGTCCCGGCAGGCGGATAGTCCGCCAGGTCGTAGGGCAGATCGTCGATCAGCCCGTGTGCCGTCCCCGCGATCAGGAACCGGCGGTTGGGGAACGTGGGTCCCAGGCAGGAACTGAACCAGTGGTCCGCCAGCGGAAAGGTCCGGGCCAGCCCGTAGTAGAACGGCAGGTCGCGTTCGGACCAGTAACCCATGCCCAGGGTGGCATCCCGGCCCGGCAGCAGAGCCTGGATGTTGCTCACGAACCCGTCGCCTTTGCCATTACCCCATTGCAGGTGGGTCGCGTGCCAGCCCTGCGTCGGCACCCCCGGCTGCTGGGCCGTGGTGGCCAGGTGATGGGCCGGAACAGACCCCCCGTCCGCACCCAGATTGGACACGTCCGGCTGGCCGTTTGGGCCGAGCGGGAATCCCTCACCGCGGCCCTGGAGCATGCCCAGATAGTTGTCGTAGGAGTGGTTCTCCATCATCAGGACCACGATGTGCTTAATCTGCGGCAGCAGGTCACTGCCCGCCGGGAGGTCCGGCCGCGGAAGCGGCCCGGCCGGCCGGGCACCGAGGCTGCGGGACAGGCGCCGTACCTCGCGGCGCTCGAGCCGGTTCCACACGTTCGCGCCACCTTCGGGGGTTGGATGTCGCGGTATCGTCTCACGGAGCTTGGTGTGCGCTACCCTCTTCGGCCGGGGCCATGCGTGCCGCGGGCGGCACGCGGAGCAGCAGCTTGCCGGGCTGGACGGCGACCTTGAGCTGCCGGGTGCGGCCGATGACTTCTCCGTCGACTTCCCACAACTGCGGACGGTCGAGGTCGATGCGCAGCTCACGGAAGGTGCTGTGGACCACACGCCCGGGCGCGCTGCGCCGCATCAGCACGTGCGCCGCGAGCGCGAGCCAGCCGGCACCCCCCGGCGGTCAGAACCACGAGATCCAGCTGCCCATCATCCGGTTCCGCGTCCGGCAGCAGCGGCACGCCGCCCTGCAGCGTCCCGACATTTCCCACAATGATCCCGCTGGCCCGGCGGCGCAGCGGCGGCCCGCTGTCGGCCCGCAGGCTGGCCCGTACCGGCCGGTCCCGCAGATGCCGCAGCGCGGAAACGGCGTAGGCGGCCCAGCCCAGGCGCTTCTTGAGCTGCTCGCTGGTGCCGTCGAGCATTTTCGCGTCCAGGCCAACGCCCGCCATGACCAGAAACGGGCTGCCGTTCGCGGTGCCCACATCCAGTTCTCGGTCGGCGCCGGTCAGCCCGACAACCAGCGCGTCGCCGAGTTCGAGGGGCAGTCCGAGGTTTCGGGCCAGCAGGTTTCCTGTTCCCAGCGGCAGCACGGCGAGCGGTATGCCGCTGCCCGCCAGCCCCGACGCGCACGCGGTGACGGTGCCGTCGCCACCGCTGGCCACGACCAGATCAACCCGGGCCGCCGCGGCCTCCCGGGCCTGCCCCTGCCCTGGATCATCCACCGTCGTTTCCAGCCACAACGGCTCGTCCCACCCCTGATCGGACATCATCTGGCCGACGTCAGTCCTGAATTTCGGCAGGTCGTCGTGTTTCGTGGGATTAACCACCACCGCCGCGCGGCTCATCGCTGCTCGCCCGCACGATCGACTGGCGGGTCTGATTCGGGCATAGCGGCTCCGGACGAGTTTTTCAGGGTGGGCCAGACACAGCGTACGGCTAGCCTGAGCCGCGATGAGCGGCACCGGGCCATGGTGGCAGAAGGCCGTGCTCGACCAGGTCTATCCGCGCAGGCCTACCCGATCGTGCCCGGGCCGGTGGCCAACAGGCGGCCCGGGTGAAACGCCCCGGCCAGCCGGTCGATGGTCGCGTCGAGTTGCTGGTTGACGCGGCGCCGGCTGGCGTCCGCGTCGTGCCACTCGATGATCTCGCGGGCGCCCCGCGAGAACGGCACCGTTGCGGTCCACCCGGGCACCAGACTCTTGATCTTGGTGTTGTCGAACACGGCCGCGTGCGCCTTGTCGCCGAGCAGACTGGCCCCCCACTCCGGGTCCACGGCCGCCACGGCATCGGACGGCACGTGCACGATCCGGGGTTCCGCGCCCGCCGCCGCGGCCAGCACGCAAGCGATCTGGTTCCAGGTCAGGGTCTCGTCTGAGGTGATGTGAAAGGTGTCGCCGACCGCCCGTGGCTGGGCCAGCAGCCCGGCAAAGGCCCGTGCGAAATCGGTGTGATGCGTCAAGGTCCACGGCGACGTACCGTCGCCGTGGACGACGATCGGGACACCGCGGCGCATCCGGTCGATCATTGTCCAGCCACCCTCGAAAGGCACCGACGTGGGGTCGTAGGTGTGCGACGGCCGCACGATCGTGGCCGGGAATCCCTCTTCGCGGTACGCGCGGACGAGGAGATCCTCGCAAGCGATCTTGTCCCGGGAATAGGGCCAGTAAGGGTTGCGCAGCGGGGTCGACTCGGTGATGGGCAGCCGGACCGGCGGCGTCTGATAAGCGGACGCCGAGCTGATGAATACGTACTGGCCGGCACGGCCGCGGAACATCTCGAGGTCGGCGCGGACATGATCGGGGGTGAAGGCGAGATACTCCACGACCACGTCGAACTCCCGGTCGCCGAGCGCGTTCCGCACCGACTGCGGGTCCCGGATGTCGCCGGTCAGCACGCGCGCCTCAGGCGGGGCCGGCCGCACGGCGGTCGTGCCGCGGTTCATCATGAACAGGTCGAAGCCGACATTGACCGCCTGGTGGGCGCACGCCGTACTGATCACGCCCGTGCCGCCGATGAAGAGCACGCGGGGCGCAGTCATGACATAGGCCTACCACAACGCCACCAGGCGCGCTCAGCCAGGCCAGTGCGTCGCCTGCGGCGAGCGCTGCCTGAGGTCATCGCGCACATCAGCGCCCAGACGGCGGGTCTCGCGCCGGTTGAGCGCCGCGCCGATCACCGCACCCGTGAGCAACGGCCCGAGGGACGTGGCGCTGCGCCCGGCCCGGGCCAGGAGCCGACGCTGGAGCTGCCTGCGCAGCGGCGAGCCCACGGCCAGGGCCAGCCCTCCGGGTGCGAGACCCACCCCGCGCCGGTGCGCCCACGCCGCCACGTACGCCAGCATGCGCTCGGTAGCCGTACCCGGCGCGCGCTGGCCATAGACCTCGTGCAATTCAGCCACCAACTTGATCTCGATGCCGACGAGAGCCAGGGCCTCGATCGCGACCTCGACGGGGGCAGCGGGCAGGGGCAGCACCATGGCGGTGCCGGCCGCCGCGCCCACCGCTCCCGCCGCCCGAGCCGCGCCCCGAATCAGCGCGTCGGCGAGTTCCTCGGGAGTGAGCCCCGGGAACTGCGCGCGCAGCGTCAGCTGGTCCCGCACGGGCAGGCGGGGCGCCATCGCGAGTACCTCGGCCGTCAGCCACCGGCCGCCATATTGCACACCGAACCAGGTGGCCCGCCCGCTGCGGGCGGCCAGCCGGGGGATCGCCGCGGTGAGCTTGCGGCGCCGTGACGGATCGGGGGTCTCGCTGATCTCGCCGACGAGCTCAGCCACCTCTCCCGGGAGCGCTTGCGCAGCCCGCTCGGCTGGCGGCTCAGCTGGCACTTCGGCTGGGCTGGCTGGTCGATGCGCGGAATTGTCCATGCGCTAGGGCTACCCGTGCGAGGCCTTCATACGCCGGTCACCGCGGCGGCGTTCCGGCATCGGGGGTATCGCGGATTGAGATTTCCCCAGATGATTGCAGTCTGAGGCAGGCCGATGAAGGCAGTCGGTGGCTGTGCACATCGCGACGGGGCAGGCTGATGGGGAGGCGGCGATCATGCACGCATCAATTGCGGCGGAACCGGCGCGCCTGGGCCCGTGGGCGGCCCCGGGCGGTCAGCGGACGGCCGTACCCGACGAAGTCGCGTGCACAACCGAAGACAGCAGATCGCCGAGAGCCCGGCTTCCCATTTCCCACGTGGCGTCCGCCACGACCGCGCGTCCCGCCTCGACCATGCCTGACGCGGCCCGGCCGTCCTCCAGAGCCGTCAGCAGTGCCGATGCCCACGACGACGCGTCGTCCGGCGGCACGAGCACGGCCGCCGATCCGCACACCTCGGCCAGCGACGGAATGGCGCTGGCCACCACGGGAACGCCGGCGGCCATGGCCTCCAGCACCGGGAGTCCGTACCCCTCGACGACCGAGGGGAAGGCGAAGACCCAGGCCGCCCGGTACACGGCGGCCAGCAATTCTTCGGCCACCTCGGGCACGAGCCTGACCCGGGACTGCAAGCCCAGTTCGGCGATCTGCGCGGGAGGGGCGCCCGGGTAGTGCCGCCGGATCTCGTCGAGAGTCGCCCGCGTCGGCGCGGTGACCGCGGCCGAGCGGCGCAGCATGGCGTTGGTGACCACCTTGAGGCCGAGCTGGCGGTGCCAGCCGCCGGCGTGCCTGGCATTGGCCTCGATGATGCAGTCATGGATGGTGACCACCATCGGGCAGGGGCAGATGACCGGCGCGAACAAGGGGTGAGGCGCGTAGAGCACGGCGGCGCCCGCGTCCCGGATCAGCCGACCGAGTTCCCGGCACCGGTGCACCGCACCCGGCCGGATGTAGGTGCCGAGCAACTCGGCCCACCCGGACACCCCCGCCAGCGGGAACAACTGGGTCCGGGCCGGGTTGACCAGGATCCGCAGCGCCAAGCCGTCCCGGCCGCCCCCATGTGCTCGGCCAGCTTCATCACCGACCTGGCGAGACCGTGAGCACCAGGCATCCCGTTGAGCCTCGCGTCAATGAGGATCGACCGCTGACCGCTGGCCATGTCCGCCCCGCCGTGTTCCCGCGCCCAACAACGCGATCGCCGATTCCGATAGGGAGACCATTGTGAAGCCGCCCCTGATGATTGAAGCGAGCGGTTGACCAAGTCGTTCGGCCCGGCCCGGGTTGTCACCGGGCTGAACATGCGGGTGCCCGCGGGTGCCGCCCTCGGCCTGCTCGGGCCGAACGGGGCGGGCAAGACAACCATCGTGCGGATGCTCACCGCCGGGCCAATCTGGTCATGATCGGCGAGCTTGGCCGGCTGCCACGGCGTCAGGCAAAACGGCGGGCGGCTGACTTGCTGGCGCAGTTCGACCTGGAGGACGCGGCCGGGCGGCCGGTCCGGACCTACTCCGGCGGGATGAGGCGCCGGCTGGACCTCGCGGCGAGCCTGATCGGCCGGCCCCGGGTGCTGTTTCTCGATGAGCCGACGACCGGGCTCGATCCCCGCAGCCGGCTGGTCATGTGGGACATCATCCGCGCACCATCAGCGGCGTCGGGGCGCTGTTCGCCGCCGTCCCCGACGTGGTGCACATCCATTCCCCGCTACTGCTCGGGGTTCTCGCGCAGATGAGGGCACGCCGGCTGGGCGTACCGGTCGTGTACACGAACCACTACCTGCCGGTGAACGTGAACCCCGCGCGGCGCCGGAGGCCGGGCGCGTTCGACGGCTCCTTCTACGCTTACGTCATCGGCTTCTCGAATCGGTGCAACTACGTGACCGCTCCCAGCGCGACCGCGCTCGGCCTGCTGCGTGAGCATGGGCTGCGCATCCCATCCATGGTCATTTCCAACGGTGTGGACGCCGGGACGTACTCCCCCGGCCCCGCGGATGAGCGGCTTCGCGACCGCTACGGCCTGCGGCGGGACCGGCCGCTCATTCTCTCGGTCGGCCGCCTCAGCGCGGAGAAGCGCATCGATGTCCTCATCGGCGCGGCCGCCCGCCTCACTCGGGAGGCCCAGATCGTCATCGCCGGCTCCGGCCCCCAGGAGGCCGAACTGGTCCGTCACGGAAGGAGCGGGTTTCTGTTCCGGCGCGGATGCGCCGAGGAGATGGCGGTGTATCTGGACACCCTGGCCGGTGACCCGGGGCTGCGCCGGGGGATGGCCGCCGCCGGCTCACGGATCGTCAGCGCACACGGGCGCCACGCCGCGCTGAGGGCCTGGGAGTCGCTCTACGGTCTCCTGGCCCGGGCCGGGCACCGTGGGAGGCCGCGTTGACGCCCGCGGCGGAAACGGCGCCCGCCGCGCCGGGCCGCCGCGTGCGGCCACCTGCCCCGGTGCCGCTGCTCTTCCTCATCGCCGACACCGGCGGGGGACACCGGAGCGCGGCCCGGGCGGTGGGCCAGGCCCTCGAAGTGGCCTACCCGGGACGGTTCGCCACCGTCCTCTGTGACCCGCTTGGGGGTCCAGGCGCGTTCCGGCCGCTGCGCTGGGTCACCGGTCTGTACGGTCCTTCGATCAGGCTGACGCCGTGGATATGGGGGGCCATCTACCACGGCTTCAATTCCCGGCCCGCCATGAGATGGCTCCGTCGGGCCGTGTTTCCCCTGGCGGCCCGGCCGGTCGCTGCCGCCGTGGCGGCCCATCAGCCCGCTGCCATCGTGTCCTTCCACCCGCTGACCGCCGGAGCGGCGGTCAGGGCCCTGCACGGCGCGGCGGACCGGCCGCCCGTCGTCACCGTGGTCACCGACCTGGTCACCACGCACCTGTCCTGGCGCTGGGTTCAGGTGGACCGGATCGTCGTGCCGTCCGCGGAGGTCAGCTGGCACTGTCATCGCAGCGGGATCGCCCCCGATCGCTACGTGGAAATCGGGCTGCCCGTCACCCCGGAATTCGTGAGCGCCCCGCTCCAGGCCCACGAACGCCGGGTCGTGCGCCGCTCGCTCGGCCTGAACGGCCGGCAGTTCCTCGTCGTCGTAACCGGTGGGGCCGAGGGTTCGGGCGGCATCTACCGGCGCACCGCCGCCATCCTCAGGCGGCTCGACGACGTCGCCGTGGTCGCTATCTGCGGCCGTAATCGCCACCTGCACCGCAGACTGACCCGCCTGGCCGTGCGGTCCGGCGGGCGCCTGACCGTGCAGGGCTTCGTGGACAACATGGCCGAGTGGCTGCGCTGCGCCGACCTGGTCGTCACGAAGGCGGGCCCGGGCACCATTGCCGAGGCCGCGTGCTGCGGCGCGCCGCTGGTGCTGACCTCCTATGTGCCTGGCCAGGAAGAAGGCAACACCGAGTTCGTGGTCGCCGCCGGCGCTGGGCGGTACGTGCCGGGCGTGCGGCAGCTCGTTCATGAGATCGGCCGGCTGCGCGGTGACCCCATCGCCGTGGAAACAATGCGAATGGCGTCAGCCCGGCTGAGCCGGCCGAGCGCGGCCGCCGAGATCGCCACTTTGCTGGCTGACCTGGTCGGGGCGGCGCATCCTCGCGTCAGCGGGGTGTGAGCGCCGCCTTGAGGGCCCGGTGGCCTCGACCACGCCCAGCGGGCCTGCACCGCGCCTAGTTTACGCCCGGGACGTCGGCGGCGATCAGGTGCGCGGTCGTGACCGGAGGGTCGGACAGTATCTTCGCCGCCTCCTCGTACTGCCGGTCAGTGCCGGTCAGGCGGCCCGAGTGCTGCCTCAGGTGCTCTTCCCAGGATGGCACCACGAACAGCTCGACGAACGCCCGCGCATTCTCGCCGGCCCGGCGACCGAACCGGCGTCCACCACCAGCTGCGGGTCCGGCCAGTACACCGCCGGGCTGCGGTCCATGCCAGCGGTGTCCAGGAACGGCCAGAACCGGATGGTCGCCGCTCCCGCCGTCATCATGATGGCGGCGGCCAGGAACGCCGGCACCAGCCCGACCGCTCCGGCGACGACGCCCCAGCCCGCGGCGCCGGCCGCCTGGGCACCGAACAGCACCGTCTGGTAGACGGACAGGCCGCGGGCCCTGACCCACCCGGGCAGGAAGAGCTGGAGCGCCGCGTTGACGCTGGACAGGACCGCGATCCAGGCCATGCCGGCGGGCAGCAGGACGACGAGGGTGACCGCAACGTTGCGCAGCAGGACCACGGCCACCATGGCGGCCGCATAGACCAGGCTCGCGGTGGCCATCAGGGCATTGCTGGAGAGCCGGGCCCGGGCCTGCGGCAGGATCAAGGCACCCCCGACGGCGCCGGCTCCCAATGCGCCCAGCAGGCCGTACCCGCCCGGCCCCAGGCCCAGCGTGCGGGTGGCGACCAGCGCCAGCAGCGCCCACAGCGCGCTGCCCGGCACCAGGAACAGCGCCGCCCGCAGCAGGACCCGCTGCACCACCGGCGCGTTGCGCACGTACCGCCCCCCGGCCCGCAGCGCCGAGACGAAATGCTCCGGGTACTCCGGGGCCAGTCCCGGACGGGGATGCCACGCGATCAGTACCACCGCGTAGAACAGGAACGAGGCCGTGTTGACCGCAAACACGGCGGCTACCCCCGTCCGGGCGATCAGCACCCCGGCCAGGGCGGGGCCGACGGCCCGGGCCGGGTTGACGCTGATCGAGGTGAGGGTGGAGGCGGCCCGCACCTGGGTGCGAGGGACCAGGTCCGGCACGAGCGACTGGTAGGTCGGCACGGCCAGGACGGAGCCGGAGCCAAGCACGAACGTGAACGTCAGCAGGAGGGCCGGCGGCATCTGGTGGGCCGCCGTCAGGACGGTCAGGACCGCACCGGCGGCCACCATGCCGCACTGGACCGCGATGAGCAGTCGGCGCCGGTCGAAGGTGTCGGCGAGCACCCCGCCGACCAGCCCGAACAAGACATAGGGCAGCATGTCGGCGGTCTGCACGAGGGGAACCAGGATCGCGGCATGCGACTGGTGACCAGCAGCCACTGGGCGCCCACCGTCTGCATCCAGGTACCGACGTTGCTGACCAGCGCGGCGATCCAGAGCGCCCGGAACACCCCGAAACGCAGCGGCGCCCACGTCGAGTCGGCCATGCCGGGCCTCAAGCTCCCTCGGGGCGGTGCGCGACCATCCCTGCATTCTCGCCCACCGGCGGCGGGACGACGCGGACTCGCGTCGTGGGCCCGGCCGCCCGCCAGGATCCGCGTTCGCTAGCCTGATGCGCCAGGGCTGCCCCGCCTTCAGCACGACGGGCTCGCGGCCAGCGGTGTCGGGCGATGCGGAGGGACCCGGTTGGCCATCGCGGCACTGGTCCTGTGGATACTGACGGTCAGCGCGGGCATCTCCGTGCTGATCTCAGGGAACAACGCGAGGCGCCAGATGGCCCGTCGCGGGCCGGTGGCGACCATGCTGCCCCGATCCGCCGCGCCCCCGGTTACCGATGCGGGCCGGCCGCCGCCCATTCCCCGGACGAAGGTCCAGGCCGCACCGGGCGAGCACCCGCTACTCGAGTTCAGCCATCCCGCACTGGGGGCGGTCGGCCTCGCGTGCTGGTTCCTCTTCGTGGGCCTCCACTACCGGCCGCTGGCGTGGATCTCGTTCGGCATCGTGGTGGTGACCGTCGCGGCCGGGCTTGGCTGGCTGACCAGCAATGCGCGGGCGGCCAAGCGCCGCGGGAACGCCGCCCGGGCGCCTTTTCCGGCCCGCCTGGTCATGCTGCACGGCCTGGCCGCTACCGCCACGGTCGTCCTCGCGGTGCTCACCGCGCTGTCCGCGGGCCACGGCTGAGCCGCACCGGCAACCCACCTCCCGCCGGCCATGGCTCTGCCATAGTTTTCTCATGCGCCTCCTCCCGGTTTGTCGGCGGGCGCCGGGCAGATGGACGCTGGAGGCATCGTGGACAAGGAGTTTCCCGGGGCGTTCAGCGACTTGGTGGCGGGCTCGCAGATAGCCGGCTACCGCATCGTTGAGCAGATCGGCCGCGGCGGGATGGCCGTTGTCTACCGCGCCCGTGACATCCGGCTCGACCGCTGGGTGGCCCTGAAGATCCTGGCCCCTGACCTCGCCCGTGACCAGGTCTTCCGGCAACGGTTCATCAGGGAATCCCGGGCCGCGGCGGCCGTCGACCATCCGAACATCATCCCGATTTTCGAGGCCGGCGAAGCCGACGGGGTCCTGTTCATCGCGATGCGTTACGTCGGCGGGCAGGACGTGCGCAGCCTGCTCGACCGGGTGGGCGCGCTGCCTGCCGCGCGCGCCGCGGGCATTGTCACACAGGTCGCGTCGGCGCTGGATGCCGCCCACGCCTGCGGGCTGGTGCACCGCGACGTGAAACCGGCCAACATGCTGCTCGACGATCGCGCCGAAAGCAGCGCGGCCGATCACGTCTACCTCTCCGATTTCGGGGTCAGCAAGCAGTCAGAGGCCACGTCCAACCTGACCCGCACCGGGCAACTGGTCGGCACGCTGGACTATCTGGCCCCCGAGCAGGTCGAGGGCCGCCCGGTGGACGGGCGCACGGACCTCTACTCGCTGGCCTGTGCCGCGTTCGAGATGCTCTCCGGGACGCCGCCATTCAAAAGGGACCAGGGCTTGGCGGTCTTGTGGGCTCAACTGTCGGCCAAGCCGCCTGCCCTGACCAGCCGGCGCCCTGACCTGCCGGCCGCCGTCAACCAGGTCATCGCCAGGGCGCTGGCCAAGGCACCCGGCGACCGGTATGACACGTGCCTGGGCTTCGCCTCGTCCCTGCAAGCGGCCTTCGGGCTCCGGGCCGGCGCCGACGCCAGCGCCCGGCCCGCGGCCGTTCATGGTCCACCGGTGCGAAGCGCTACCCAGACTGTCCGGCCGGCGGCCGCCCCGGGATCGCCGCGCCCGCCATCGCCTCCGGTCAGGGACGTCTACACCGCGCGCCCGCGGCCGCCCGCACCGAGACTGACGCGGCCGATGCCGGAGCCCTCACACGCCTACCCGCCGCCGAAGCGGCCGCGACGCTCACGGCTGACCGTCGCCGCGGTATTCGCCGCGGTGCTCCTGCTGGCCGGGGGCGTGGTGGCGGCCCACCGGTACACATCGGCGCTCCATCGCGGGTCCACGCCCACGGCCGGCCCAGCCACGTCCGCCGTGACCTCCGCGGCCGGCAGCCCGGCCGCTACCGTGCGGAAGTACATTTCAGCCATCAACACGCGCAACTATGCCAAGGCGTGGCGTCTCGGCGGCGACAACAGCGGATCGACGTACCAGAGCTTCGTGCGCGGCTTCGGCACGACCGAGCGGGACAACCTGACCATCCTGTCGGTGTCTGGCCCCCTGGTGCGGGCCCGGGTGGTCGCCGTGCAGACGAATGGCACGATCCAGATCTACCAGGGCAGCTACACCGTCGGACAGGGCGTCATCACCGAGTTCAACATCCGGCGGGTGAGCTGAGCCGGACGCGGCGGCGGCCGCCGGCGGTGTGGCCGGTCTCGCCCATGTACCGTCCCAATCTCCAGGACGCTGAAGATTTCATTTTTCGAGCCCAACGGAGGGCCGTCCATGTGGCATGACATGTTCGTCGAGCAGATACCGCTGGCTGAGAAGATCCTGCGGACAGTGATCGTCTACGCGCTGCTGGCGGTGCTCTTCCGGCTCACCGGCAAGCGGGGGCTGGCCAGCATGAATACGTTCGACTTCATTGTGATCTTTCTCTTGTCCAACGTGGTCCAGAACGCGGTCATCGGCAACGACGCATCGCTGATCGGCGGGATCATCGGAGCCGTCACCCTGGTCACGGTCAATTCCGCGGTCAACCGGCTCATCGCCGTCAGCCCCACCGCCGCGCGGATCTTCGATGGGCGCGCCACCACCGTGATCAGCAATGGTCACCCGGTCAACCGCGCGCTGCGGAGGCTGGGCCTGCGGCGCAGCGAACTCGACCACGCGGTGCGCCTCCAGAACGGCAACGACGTCTCGGAGATCAGCCAGGGAAACCTCGAGCCCGGAGGTCAGCTCGTGCTGACCTTGAAGCCATCTGAGCAGAGCGCCACCAAGGCCGACGTCGCTGAGCTCACCGATCGCCTCGGCCGGATCGAAGGCCTGCTCAAAGCCGTTTCGTAATGGCCGCCCGGTAACGGGAAGGCAATGGCGGACCCCCGGGTGCGAGTCACCGAGAAGGGCTGCAAAGCTTGGGAGAACCCTAGGAGGAGGTACCGCATGGACGGGAACGCGACCGCGGCGGCAGCCGGGACGATCGACCTCGGCGGCGATTTGACGGTGAACCGGATGGGCTTCGGCGCCATGCGGCTTACCGGCCCGGGCATCTGGGGGGACCCGCCGGACCGGGAGCGGGCCAAGGCCGCCCTGCGCCGGGCGGTCGAGCTGGGGGTCAACTTCATCGACACGGCCGACTCCTATGGGCCGGACGTCAGCGAGCTGCTGATCGCCGAGACCCTCCACCCCTACCCTGATGAGCTCGTCATCGCCACCAAGGGCGGCCTGGTGCGGCCCGGCCCTGGGCGCTGGGGACCGGACGGGCGCCCCGAGCACCTCAGGCAGGCCTGTGAGGGCAGCCTGAAGCGGCTGAAGCTGGACCGGATTCCGCTGTACCAGTTCCACCGGCCCGACCCGAAGGTCCCGATCGCCGATTCGATCGGGGCGCTCGCTGAGCTGAAGGACGCCGGGAAAATCCGTCATATCGGGGTCTCGAACATGTCCGAGGCGCAGCTGCACGAGGCGCAGCAGATCACCCCGATCGTGTCGATAGAGAACCGCTACAACGCGAGCGACCGGTCCTCGGAGAGTGTCGTGGACCTCTGCGAGCAGGAGCAGCTTGTGTTCCTGCCGTGGGCGCCGATCCAGGAGGCCGACCGCAACCGCGCCGTCAGCGATGCCGCCGCCAGCCACGGCATCAGTCCCCACCAGGTCGTGCTGGCCTGGCTGCTGGCCAGGTCACCGCAGATCCTTCCCATTCCCGGCTCCGGATCCCCCGACCACGTCGAGGCGAACATCGCCGCCGCGGGAATCCGGCTCAGCCCGGACGAGGTCGCCGCGATCACCAAGGCGTCGTAACGCACGACCGCCTGGCTGAAGGTTAGCCCCCGAAATCCTGGCCGCCGGCTGGGGCAGTACGCCAGCCCGGGCGCCAATGCTGAGGCAGACGTGACAGCAGAGGCTATTGATGCTTAAGTAAAACTGATCGTGAGGTGGCCATCTCATGCCCACCTCCATGGGCGTGGCCGGGGGGCCTGGGCTGATGGTGGTCGTCCACAACTTTTCCTACGGCTTCCTGACGCCTGCCCTGGGTTATCTCATGTCGTGCCTGGGCTGCTTCCTCGGCCTGCGCTGCACCACGCGGGCCCGGGTCGTGCACGGTGCGTCCCGTGTCCGGTGGCTGCTGCTGGCGGCGGTGTCCATCGGGGTCGCGGGGGTCTGGGGCATGCATTTCGTGGCCATGCTCGGGTTCACCATCCCGGGCCACACCATCCGGTACAGCGTGCCGGTGACGATTTTCAGCATGCTGATCGCGGTCATTGTGGTCAGCGTTGGCCTGCTCATCGTGGGGTTCGGCGGTGAGGGGCTGGGCCCGCTGCTGACCGGCGGCGTGATCATCGGGCTCGGCGTGGCCAGCATGCACTACATCGGCATGTCGGCGATGCGGATGCCGGACACGATGCGCTACAGCGCCGGCCTGGTCATCCTCTCGGTGATCATCGCCGTCGTCACCGGGACCGTCGCGCTACTGGCCGCGCTGCGGCTCGACACGCTGTGGTCGGCCATCGTCGCATGCCTGATCATGGGGGTGGCCGTCAGTGGAATGCACTACACGGGCATGGCGGCCATGCACGTCTATGCGACCGCTGCGGCCGGTGGCACACCCGGCATGCCGGGCGGCGCCAGCGCATCCTCGTTCCTGGTGCCGCTCATCCTCGGCATCAGCATCCTGACGTTCGTCCTGACCGCGGTCATCTCGCTGTCCCCGACCGAGGCGGAGATCCGCAGGGAAAACGAGCTCATAACGCGCATCGCCAGCAATTACAGCGGAAAGAGTGCCGATCCTCGCTGACCCTGGCCGCCGGGGCCCGGTTCGTTCAGAACGTCCCGGCCGCGTCGCCCAGTGATTACGTAAGGTCACTTATAGCTACGGTGAGTGATTTATGGGTAGGTCTGAGATGACACGCGCCCCGCGACCTTCGCGGGCCCGGCGGCCAGGAAGAGCAAGAGCGATGGAGAAAGATGGGCTGACGCGGTCAGCGTGGCTTATCGCCGTGGTGGGCACGGCGGCCATCGCCATGATCGGTTTCTCGACCTGGCGTTACGAGGTGGCCCTCGCCCGGGCCGCCGTCGCGCTCAACGAGCGCGCGGACGTGACGACCACGGCGGAACTCAGCACCGCCTTCTGGCATGAACGCCAGGCGATCGACAGCTTTATCACTGCCCCGAACCCAGCGATGCTGCGCGCCGCGACCGCGCAGCACGATCAGTTCCAGCGGCTGGCCGCACAGCTCGGAGGGGCAGGCCTGGGCGCGGACGCACGATCACGAGCGGAGGCCCTGACCGCGTTTGCGCACTACTATTCCGTCTTCACGCAGGTCAGCGGCGCTGCGGGCACGACTGCTGTCCGCGAGGGCGTGGCGGCCGGCCAGTTGGAGGCCGCCGCGGCGGGCGTCGTGCCCCCCCTGGACGCACTTGGCCGCTCGGTCACGCTGCGCGCGGCGGCCACGGCGGCGGCGGCCAACTCCGCGGCGGGTCAGGCGCGCGCCATCGGGATCGCTACCGTTCTCGTCACCATCGCGATCGGCAACGCGCTCGGGGCCTTCGTGCTCCGGCTGCTGGGCCGGGCCTTCCGGCGAGCACATCAGCTCATGTCCGCGCTCGGGCGGCTGGGCGACCGGGACCGGCTTCTGGCTCAGCTCCGTTCGACGTCGGGGGTGCTGAGTGGGGTGGCCGGTGAGCTGCATGCGGCGGCGCAGAACGCGGCTGCGGTGGGCAGTGAGCAGTCGTTGGCGGTGGCGCAGACGTCGGCGACGATCGAGGAGCTGGCGACGACGGCGGGGTCGATCGCGGACAACACGCATGCGGTGGCGGAGATGGCCGAGCGGACCGGCGACACGATGCGGGACATGCAGGAGAAGGTCGAGGCGATCGCGGAGCGGGCGCTGTCGCTGGGTGAGCGGGCGCAGAAGATCGGGGAGATCCTCCAGCTGATCAATGACATCGCGGGGCAGACGAACATGCTGGCGCTGAACGCGGCGATCGAGGCGGCCCGGGCCGGTGAGGCGGGGAAGGGGTTCGCGGTGGTGGCGGCGGAGGTGCGCAAGCTGGCTGAGCGGTCGGTGCACTCGACCGATTCGATCAGTGTGATCATCACCGGGGTGCAGGATGAGACGAACGCGACGATCATGGCGACCGAGCAGGGCACCCGCCAGGCCCGTGAGGTCGGGGAGCTGATGGCCTCGACGGCGACCATGCTCGAGGAGTCGATCCTGGCCACCCAGCAGCAGAAGTCGGCCGCCGATCAGGTGGACAGCGCGATCCAGCAGATCCGCGACGCGGCGGACCGGCTCGCGGTGGAGCAGACGCAATGGTCGGCCACCGCCCTGCGGCTGGATGGCCTGGTCGGCGAGCTCGACAACGCACTCCGGGTGGACGAGGGAAGCGCCGTACCAGCGCCGGGCTGAGGGTGGCCGTCGTGGGCCCGGCGGTGCTGGTTCACCCGATCGGCTGGCGAGCGATGGCGGATGGTTCACGTCCAGCGAGCAGCCAGCCGACGGCCGCCGCGATGAGCGGCATGCCAACGAGGATGATCAGCAGGTTCTCGGTGGGGACGCTGGTCAGGCCGCCGAGGCCGTCGAGCGGGTTGTCCCAGGAATAGGCGATGGCTCCGACGTAGGCCGCCACCGTGCCGAGCACCGCGCCGAGCAGGGCGAGCGCGCCCGCGGTGGCGGCGGTGATGCTGCGGAGGGTCGGACCGCTGGCCCCGGTGGCGGCCAGGGTGCGCAGATCGCTGGCTGTTTCGCTGCGGATCAGGCCGACGGTCATCGCGAGGATGCCCAGCGCCAGGACGATGCCGAACACGGTGGCCCAGTTGATGATCTCCGACGACGATGGCGCACTGGACTTGGTCTCCACGGTCAGGCCCGCCGCGGCCGCCGCCAGCCGGGCGCTCCTGATCTGCGCGGCGGTGGGGGGGTGCGGGGTCTGGATGAACCAGCCAGACGCGCTGACCTGGAGGTGGAACTCGCGGACGGCGTGCTCGGTGATCACGGTGTTGGGTGCCGACGTACCGGACGGCAGGGCACCGACCTCCTGGATCGGTGGGTTGGCCAGGCAACTGCTGGCCGGGCAGGGGAATGACGTTGGGCCGTTGGGGCCGTTCCCACCGCCCGGCCCCCCGCCGCCCTGGAAGCCGTGGGCGTAGATGAGCTGCATCTTGGAAATGCCGGACAGCCCGGGCCGCATGGTGAGGATGTCGGCCGTGGGGCCGACCTGAGACGCGTTGATCCCGAAGGCCCGGAGGAGCTGCGGGGTGGCGACATACACCGTCCCGCCGAAGTTGCGCCCGGCCGCGGCGTGCTGGAGCGAGGCGCCCGTCGAGTCGAGCTCGATGATGTCGTGGGAGCCGAGCGCGGCCGCGATGCCACGCGCGCTTGCCGCCATCGACCGCAGCTGGCTCCCCGTCGGCGGCCCGCTGGGGCCCCCCTTGCCCGGCGGACCCCCACCCCCTGGCCCGTTGGGCGTGTAGACGATGAGCTGGTTCGACGCCAGGTTGGGCCCGGCGTAGTCCAGGACGTTCCCGAACCGCTGCGCGGACAGGACACAGACGAGAACGGCGATCAGAATACCGAGGCTGATGGCCGCGAGGGCTGAGCCCGAGCGGGCTCGGTAGCGAGCCAGATCCCGCAGGGCCAGGCGCACCGCGATCGGGGTCCACCGGGCGAATCTGGCCAGCGTGGCCAGGCACAGCGGGGACAGCAGGATCACCGCCACGATGAGGGCGACCAGGCCGAAGACAAGCTCGGGCGCTCCGCCACCGTTCCCGTTGCTGCCGGCGTAGGACAGCAGGAACCCGGCGACCACGAAGGCAATGACACCCGGCAAAGCCGAGCGGTGCACCTGCTTCGGGGAAGCGGGTCTTCCGGACAGGGCGGTGACGACGGGAATCCTGGTGATCGCGCGGGCCGGCCGCGAGGCGGCAAAGAACGTGGCCACCACGGCCAGGACCATCGCCCCGCCGATCACTGCCCACGGCAGCTGGAACGGGCCGATCACGTGGTGGGCATCCGCCTCGACGCGCGGCCGGTAGGCCAGCCAGGCGGCCAGGCCCACGGCGGCGCCGATCAGCGCGCCGACGACACCCACCACGGCCCCGTTGGCCCGCACGACCAGCCTGACGTTCTTGTCCGTGGCGCCCAGCGCACCGAGCATCCCGAACGACCGCAGCCGGTGCTGCGCCAGTACGGTGAAGCCGCCCACCGCCACCAAGGCGATGAGGAGCATGCCGACCGTGGCCAGTGCGAGCACGATGGTCTCGGGGTTCAACGGGTTGGCCGCCGCCGCCGACGCCGGAGTCTGCACGTTCGGGCCGAGGGAGGCGAGGGGCACCCCGGGCGCGTCGAACAGGACCGTGACCTGGGTCGGCGCCGTGACCTGTCCCGGCACCACGAGGGCGAACTCGTCCAGCAGGCTCTGCGGGTTCTCGACGATGCCGGCCACGCGGCGGGCCGTTCCGCCCTGGTGCCAGACGTCACCGATCTTGAGGTTGAAGGCCGACGCCACGCCGGCGGTCACGGCCACCTGGCTCGGACCCGTGGGGTAGTGCCCGCTGACCAGGGAGAGCATCGGCTGCCCGAACGGGCCGCGGGGGTTCTGGGCGCGCAGGTCGTAGGTGCTGATCGAGCCGGGGACGGCGACGGTCTGGTTCTCGATGACGTCGACGCGGCCGAAGCGATGCCGCAGCGCGGCGATCTGAGTGGCCAGGTGCGGGTCGGGCGCCTGGAACGTGGCGAGGTCCCGGGCGGTGCCGAAGCCCGCGCTGGCCGCCGGGGGCGTGTCGGTGGCCACCGCCGCCCCGACGGCGGTGGCGGCCACCGCGACGATGATGAGCGCCAGGACCAGCAGTTGCTGGCGCCACTCGCGGCGGAACATCCGCCACGCCCAGCGGATCACGGCGCGGCGGGCGGGAACGCCCCCGTTACCGGCTCCCGCCTGGGCCGGCCGCTCGCGCAGCGCCGTGGTCACTGGCTCTGGCCTGGCATGCGGGGGGTTCCGGAGGGGCCGCCCGGGGCCGCGCCGAGCAGCGATTCGGGGCCCGGGAGCGGAGCGGTCTGATCGGTCACGCGCCCGTCGCGCAGGAACACCACCCGGTCGGCCCACGAGGCCAGCTGCGCGTCGTGGGTCACCACTACGGCGGCCACGCCCCGCTTGCACGCCTCATGCAGCAAGCGCATCACCTCCTCCGCGTTCACCGAGTCCAGCGCGCCCGACGGCTCGTCAGCCAGCAGCAGGCGGCGCTCCCCCACCACCGCGCGGGCGATCGCCACCCGCTGGCGCTCGCCGCCGGACAGCTGGTCGGGGAATCGGGACGCCCGCTCGGCCAGGCCGAGCCCCTCCAGTGCTCGCAGGCCGGCCACCCGGGCCTTCCCGGCGGACACACCGTCGAGTTCCAGCGGCAGGGCGACGTTCTCGGCCGCGGTCAGCCCGGGCAGGAGGTTGAAGTCCTGGAACACGTACCCGACCGCTCGCCGCCGCATCCGGGCCTTGTCGTTGCGCGACATCCCGGCCAGCGCCGCGCCGCCAACCAGCACCTCTCCGCTGGTCGGGTCCTCCAGGCTCCCGGCGATGGTCAGCAGCGTGGACTTACCCGAGCCGCTCGGTCCCATCACCGCCACCATCGCCCCCGCCTCCACCGACAGGTCAACGCCGCGGAGTGCGTGTACCTCGGTCTCCCCCACCCCGTAGGTCTTCGATACGCCCCGCAGCTCCAGCATGCTCATCCCCGTACCTCCGTGTCAGGTCTTAGCTCCAGGCTGCTCATCGCCGCACTCCCACCCGGCGCCGCAGCCTGGGCAAGGCGGCCGGAACCGGCCGGGGTGGATCGACGGCGGCGCGCTTGAGACGGCCGTCGGCGGCATCCAGCCACCGGATGACCGCATCGAGCCGGAACAGTTCGGCGTCGACCACCAGCGCCAGGCTCAGGTCGAACTCGGCTTCATCCTCTTTGATCCGCGTCCACTGCTGCATCAGCTCGACCAGGTACCGGCGATGGGCCTGGATCACCTCACGCACGTCGGTACCGGGCACCCGCATCGCCACCAGCACCTTGATCACCAATTCATCGCGAGGCGGGGAGGCCAGGTCGGGCGGCGTACGCAGCCACGTGGCCAGCTCCTGCGCGCCTTCGGCGGTGATCCGGAACCCCTTCTGGGGGCCGTCGTCCATCGCGTCGTCCGATTCGACCAGCCCGTCACGCTCGAGCCGTTGCAGCGTGGTATACACCTGGCCCACGTTCAGCGGCCACACTTCGCCCGTCCTCGCCTCGAACTCCTCACGAAGCTGCAGCCCGTACTTGGGCCCCTCACTCAGCAGCGCGAGCAGGGCGTGCCGGACGCTCATGACGTCACATAACTCGATAGCATGTTGAGCATACTACCGGGTATACAAGGCTCCTGCGACCGGTTGCCGGACATACCCGGTGGTGCCCGGCGCGAGTCCTGGTGCCCTCCGAATGCTGCTGGCGCCCACCGGATGCTGTCGGTCAAGCCCGGCCGTTTCGGCCGGGGCGTGGTGGCGCCGGCCCGAGCAGGCCGGCCAGGACCCGGGCGAGGATGTCGCCGTACCGGTCGGCGGGGCCCACGGCCGGTGACGAGGCCTGCCGCAGCAGCTGGGCCAGTCGCGGGTATTCCCCGGTCGTGACGGCGTGGCTCAGGTAGCTGGCGTTTCGCTGCTGCGCGGCTGGGCCGCCGCCGAGTTCGTTCTGGACGAAAATCGCCGTGACCGCGTTGAGTATGGCGAATGCCTCCAGCTTGGTCGCGGTGTCCGCAGGGTGCGGCTCGAGCACGTCGAGGACATGCTCGAGCAAGGTGACACCGTTGGGCCCGAGTACGGGACGCGTCGCGACCAGGGTGGCCAGCCACAGGTGCCGCCGCATGATGGCGCGCCCCTGCTCGCCGATCCCGACGAGGTCGGCGAGCCAGTCCCCCGTCGGCGCGGCGAAGGAATAGCCGGCCGCCGTCGAGTCGGCCATCAGGTCGAGCAGGTCATCGCGGGTGTCGACGTAGCGGTAGAGCGACGCCGCACCGGTCCCGAGCTCGGCGGCGACCCGCCGCATCGACACCGCGTCCAGGCCCTCCCGGTCGGCGATCACGATGGCGGCGGCGGTGATCTCGCCGCGGCTGCGCTGCGCGGGGCGCCCCACGCTGGCGTGCTCGGGGCGCATCCAGATGACCTCGCCGGGCCGCTCCGGTGCCATTCCGGCCTCCTGGTGGCTTGTTTGCGAACAGTGTACCCAAACACTTAGACCAGTTCGCGAACGATGTTTGTAAACCGAGGGAGGCACGACGATGACAGATGGACCCGGCGCGACACGCTACGCCCGTAACGGCGACGTTGATATCGCCCTCGAGAGCTGTTCGGCGATAAGGCCGGGCTGGTCCGCGAGGTGTTCTTCGAGGGCTTCCGGCTGCTGCGGCGCCACTTCGACCAGCTCGAGGAGTCCGGCGATCCGCGCGGCGACCTGATCGCCGTCATCGAGGCCTTCCGGGAGTTCGCCCGCGCGAACCCGATGCTGACCCAGGTGATGTTCGCACGGCCGTTCGCTGATTTCGATCCCGGTCCCGCAGAACTCGACGCCGGCCGCGCCGTCCGGGAGTTCATCGTGGCCCACGTCCGGCGCTGCACGAGCGCGGGCATCCTGGGCGGCGGCGATACCGACATCGCCCACGTGCTCCTGGCGCTCGCCCAGGGGCTGGCGGCGCAGGAGAACGGGGGCTGGCTCGGCACATCCCCGGCATCCCGGGATCGCCGCTGGAAGCTGGCCATCCACGCCGTGCTGGACGGGCTGGAGCGCACCAGCTAGCTGGCCGGGGCGGCCTGGGTGGCGTGGGGTGGGGTGAGGGCCCAGCGGATCGCGTGGATGACCGCGTCGGCCGCCGGACGGACCACGGCGGTCTCGGTCAGCGGCAGCTGGGGAAGGTAGAGCGGGCGGCGGGCCCATCCGGGCAGGAGTGACGTGGCCGCCGCGGCGAGCACCCCGTAGGGCAGCCGGGCCACGGCCGGCAGCGGCGGTTTGAGCAAGAGGAACCTCGCCGCCGAGCGGGCTTCGGCGGTGCCGCGAAGTTCCGTTCGGTAGTGCCTGATCCGGTCGGCGAGTTCTGCTTCGGTCCTCGGCGGGTCGGGCACACCGAGTTCCACGGCGATCCGGGCCAGGTCGGCGACGTACCCGTCACGTCCGGCCTGGTCCAGGGGATGGGCGCCGAAGCGGGCGTACGCGCGCAGGAAGCTGTCCGCCTCGGCGATGTGCACCCAGGTCAGGAGGTGCGGATCAGATGCCGCGTACGGCCGCCCGTCCGGTGCCGTCCCGGTGACCCGCTGGTGGATCGCCCGGACCCGCTCGATGGTCGCTTGCGCGTCGCTGGCCTGGCCGAACGTGGTGACGGCGAGGAAGTAGCTGGTCCGCTGCAGCCGTCCCCACGGGTCGCCGCGATAGCCCGAATGACCGGCCACCCCGGCCATCGCCAGCGGGTGCAGCGACTGCATCAGCAGGGCGCGGATACCGCCCACGAACATCGACGAGTCCCCGTGCACCCGGCGTATCGGCCGGTCCTCGGCGAACCACCGCTCGCCTCCCGCGCCGTGGATCGCCCGGCGCCGGGCCGGGCCCTCGGACCCGGCCACCCGCTCGAAAATCGACGCACCCACCCGGCGGCGGACAGAATCAGCGGCAGCCTGGACTTTCACCAGCCCATTATCCGCCGGGCCGGCCCCCAGCCGCGCAGCGGCCCCGGTGATCAGCCGCGCGGCGGCCCCGTGCTGTCCCGGATGACCAGCGTCGTCGCCAGCTCGATGTGATGCGGCTCCGCGGCGCCGGCCAACGCGTGCGACCGCAGCATGCGGAAGGCCGTCGCGGCCATCGCGGCGAGCGGCTGGCGGACCGTCGTCAGGGCCGGCGTCGCCCACGCCGCCACGGGGACATCGTCGAAACCGATGACGCTCATGTCGCGTGGGGCCCGCAGGCCCCGCTCGCCCAGCGCCTGGAGCACGCCGAACGCCTGGCTGTCGTTCCCGGCGACGATCGCGGTCGGCGGCTCGGGCAGCGCGAGCAGCAGCCGCGCCTGCCGCTTCCCCCCGGGCGCGGAGAACTTGTCCCGCCGCACCAGCGTCTCGTCCGCTGGCAGCCCGGCCGCCAGCAGGGCCGCGTGGTAACCGGCCAGCCGGGCCCGCCCTGACCACAGCTCGGCCGGGCCGCCGATGACACCGATACGGCGGTGACCGAGTTCGACGAGATGGCGGGTCGCGGTCATGCCGCCCTGCCAGTTGGTCGTGCCGACCGACTGGATGCCGTCGCCGGGCTCCTCGGGCGGGTCGATCACTATCAGCGGGATCCGGGCGGCCGCCAGCCGCTGCAATTCCTGGCCGCGCGGCAGGTGCAGGACGCACAGCGCTCCACCGGTGCCCCGGGCCGCCGCCCGGCCGAGCCAGCGGGTGAACTCATCCGGGGCCGCCACGGTGGTCACGATCACGCTGGCCCCGGCCTCGTCGGCGGCTTCCACCGCCCCGCGGATCAGTTCCTCGGCCCAGGGACTGTGCAGGCTCCCGATAAGCAGGTCCACCACGCCGAAGCCCAGCCGGGACGCCACCTGGTATCCGCGCTGCCGCAGCAGCGCCGCGATGCGCGCCCGGGTATCCGCGGCGACGTCGGTCCGCCCGTTGAGAACCTTGGACACGGCTGAGACGGACACCCCGGCTTCGGCCGCGATGCCGGCCAGGGTGTTGCGCTGGATGCCAGGCGCCACAGCGGCTCCTTTTCGAAACTTTTACCGGCCGGAAGGCGGACAGCGCCGTCGTGTCAGGCCCTCATAGTAGGCGAAACGCGGCTATTGACCACCAAGCCGCGCCCACTTTAGCCTGCCTGTAGAGCGAACGTTTTTCGAAACCGTTGGCCCCGTCAGCCAGCCGTCCCGCGTGTACGAGGAGCCCAGCAGCGTGACTACGACGAATCCCCCGGCTTTGCAGCTTTATACGGTCCGCGAGCGGCTGGCCGACGACCGGAAGGCCGTCCTGGCCAGCATCGCCGGTTTCGGGTACGGGGCGGTGGAGCCGTTCAACATCCTCGATGACCCCGCCGGGTTGCGTGCCGACCTCGACGCCGCTGGCCTGCTCGTGTGCAGCGTCCACGCGACACCCTCCGGCGAGCAGACGGCGGCGCTGCTGCGGGCCGCGCGGACGCTGGGCGCGGGCACCGTCATCGTGCCGCACATGCCGCCGGCCCGGTTCGCCGACCGTGCGAGCGTCCTGGCCCTGGCGGATGAGCTGAACGAGATCGCGGCCCGGACCGCCGACCAGGGCCTCCGGCTGGGCTATCACAACCACGATTTCGAGCTTTCGTCCATGGTGGACGGCCGGCCCGCGCTGGAGGTCCTGGCCGACGCGCTGGACGACCCGGTGGATGGCGGGGGGGCTGGCGGGGGTGTCGGCGGGGTGCTGCTCGAAGTCAACACGTACTGGGCGGCGGTCGGCGGGCAGGATGTCCCCGCGCTGCTGGGCCGGCTTGGTGATCGCGTGCGTTACCTGCACGTCAAGGACGGCCCGGTGACCAGGGATGACCCGATGACCGCGGTCGGCGCGGGGCGGATGCCGGTCGCCGGGATCCTGGCCGCGGGCTCGTCTGCCGAGTGGCATGTCGTCGAGCTGGACCATTGCGCGACCGACATGATGACGGCCGTCGGGGAGAGCCTGGGGTGGCTGGCCGCCCATGGGCTGGCCCGGCCGGCCCGGCGCCCGCTCGGGGCATGACGATGGCTGGTGGTGAGCCGGTCGGCGTGGCCGTGGTGGGCTGCGGCACCATCAGCGATGCCTACCTGCGCAATCTGACGTCGTTCCCCGACCTGCGGGTGCTCTTCTGCGCCGATCTCGACATCGAGCGGGCCGAGGCGCAGGCCGCGCGGTACGGCGTGCCCGCGGCCGGCAGCACGGCCCAGGCGCTCGAGCACCCGGGCGTGGAACTCGTCGTCAACCTCACGGTGCCCGCCGCGCATGCCGAGACGGCCACGGCGGCGATCGCCGCGGGCAAGAGCGTCTGGATCGAGAAGCCACTGGCTCTCGACACCGCGTCCGGGCGCCGGCTGCTCGCCGATGCCGAGGAGGCCCGCGTACGGATCGGCTGCGCGCCCGACACCGTGCTGGGCGCCGGGCTGCAGACGGCGCGGCGGGTCATGGACGCCGATGCCATCGGCAGGCCGCAGACCGCGCTGGCGCTGATGCAGGGCCCCGGACCGGAGAGCTGGCACCCGGACCCCGAGTTCCTCTTCCAGCGCGGCGCGGGCCCACTGTTCGACGTGGGGCCGTATTACCTGACCGCACTGGCCACGCTGTTCGGCCCAGCCGAGCAGGTGGCAGCGGTGGGCCGCCGCAGTCGCGACCGCCGGGTCATCGGCAGCGGGCCCCGGGCCGGAGCCGGGTTCGGTGTCGAGGTGTCCACCCACGTCGCCGCTCTGGTCGGCTACGCGGGAGGCCAGGCCGCCTCGCTGGTGCTGAGCTTCGATTCACCGCTGCGGCGGCACGGCTTCGTCGAGATCACCGGCACCGAGGCCGTGCTCGCGCTGCCGGACCCGAACAACTTCGACGGCGACGTCCGTATCCGCACGACGGGCGCCGACGACTGGACCGCGATACCAGCGAAGGGAGCCACCGCCGGGCGCGGGCTCGGCGCCCTCGATATGGCCCGCGCCCTGCGCGGCGGTGCCTCCCATCGTGCGTCCGGGGAGATCGCGCTGCATGTCCTGGAGACCATGGAGGCCATCGAGCGGTCCATCTCCGGGGGCTCGTTCGAGCGGGTGCGGACCACCTTCAGCGCCCCGGATGCGCTGGAAGCGGACTGGGATCCGTACGCCCGGACCATCATGGTCTGAGCGATCCTGGGGAGGGCACGTGGACCAGCAGGCAGCTCAGCCGACCTTCGGCGTGGGCATGGTCGGGTACGCGTTCATGGGCGCCGCCCACTCGCAGGCCTGGCGCACCGCGCCGCGCGTCTTCGACCTGCCGCTGCAGCCCCGCATGGTCGCGCTGGCCGGCCGTGACGCGGCGGCGGTCCGCACGGCCGCCGGGCGGCTCGGCTGGATGGCGGCGGAGACCGACTGGCACGACCTGATCGGCCGCGCCGACGTGCAGTTGGTCGACATATGCACGCCAGGCGACCGGCACGCCGAGATCGCCATCGCCGCCCTCGACGCCGGCCAGCACGTGCTGTGCGAGAAGCCGCTCGCCAACACGGTCGAAGAGGCCGAGGCCATGGTGGCCGCCGCGCGGCGAGCCGCCGCGCGCGGTGTCCGCTCGATGGTCGGCTTCAACTACCGCCGTGTCCCGGCGCTCGCTCTGGCCCGCCAGCTGGTGGCCGGCGGGCGGATCGGCGCGCTCCGTCACGTCCGTGCGAGCTACCTCCAGGACTGGCTGGTCAACCCGTCGTTCCCGCTGACCTGGCGGCTGCAGCGGGAACACGCGGGATCAGGGGCGCTGGGCGATCTGGGGGCTCACGTCGTCAACCTGGCCCAGTACCTGACCGGCGAACTGATCTCGGGCGTCTCGGGTGTCACCACCACCTTCGTGGGCGAGCGCCCGCGGCCCGGCGCGGCCGGCCGCGAGCGGGGCTCCGGGCCGGTGACGGTGGACGACGCCGCCCTGTTCACCGCGCGGCTCAGCTCGGGGGCTCTGGGCTCGTTCGAGGCGACCCGGTTCGCGTCCGGCCGCAAGAACGCGCTGCGGATGGAACTCAACGGCGACCGCGGCAGCCTCGCGTTCGACCTGGAGCGGCTGAACGAGCTGCGGTTCTACGACCGCACCGACAACGGGATGACGGCCGGCTTCCGGCGCATACTGGTGACCGAGCCCGGCCATCCCTACCTGTCGGCCTGGTGGCCGCCCGGTCACGTGCTCGGCTGGGAGCATACGTTCACCCATCAGGTCCGGGATCTGGTCACCGCCATCGCCGAGGGGCGCGATCCGCGGCCGTCTTTCGCCGACGGTCTGCAGGTGCAGCGGGTGCTGGCCACCGTCCTGCACAGCGCCGCGCACGAGTCCAGGTGGACACCGGTCCCGCCGCCCGCGAACTGAGTTTCTCAGCCCCAACGAAAGGTAGCGCTTGATGTCCCGGCCCTTCACGTTGTTCACCGGCCAGTGGGCCGATCTGCCCCTTGAAGAGGTCTGCCGGCTGGCCCGCGACTGGGGCTACGACGGCCTCGAGCTGGCCTGCTGGGGGGATCACTTCGAGGTCAGCCGCGCCCTGGGCGACGACGGTTACCTGTCCGCACGCCGCGCGCTGCTGGCCAAGCACGGCCTGCGATGCTGGGCCATCTCGAACCACCTGGTCGGGCAAGCCGTCTGCGACCATCCGATCGACGAGCGGCACCGCGCCATCCTGCCCGCCCGGATCTGGGCCGACGGTGAACCCGAGGGTGTCCGCCACCGGGCGGCCGCCGAGATGGCGGACACGGCCCGCGCCGCCGCCGCGTTCGGGGTGGACACGGTGGTCGGGTTCACCGGGTCGTCGATCTGGCACACCGTGGCCATGTTCCCGCCGACGCCAGCCGCCATGATCGACCGCGGTTACGCCGACTTCGCCGAGCGCTGGAACCCGATCCTGGATGTCTTCGACTCCGAGGGGGTGCGCTTCGCGCACGAGGTTCACCCCAGCGAAATCGCCTACGACTTCTGGACCACCCAGCGCGCGCTGGAAGCCGTGGGCCGCCGGCCCGCGTTCGGGCTGAACTTCGACCCGAGTCACTTCGTCTGGCAGGACCTCGATCCGGTCGCGTTCCTGGCCGCGTACCGGGACCGGATCTACCACGTGGACTGCAAGGAAGCACGTAAACGGCTCGACGGGCGCAACGGCCGCCTCGGCTCGCACCTGCCCTGGGGAGATCCGCGGCGCGGCTGGGACTTTGTTTCGGCAGGCCACGGGGACATCCGTTGGGAAGATATCTTCCGCATGCTGAACGCGATCGGTTACCGCGGACCGATCTCGGTCGAGTGGGAGGATGCGGGGATGGACCGGCTGGCCGGGGCGGCGGAGGCGGTCACCTACCTGCGGCGGTTCGACTTCGAGCCTCCGCAGGCGTCCTTCGACGCGGCGTTCGGCAGCGATTCGCCGTGACGTACCGGCTCCGCGGCCACTGAACCCGGCGGGCCGCTGCGCTCCAGCCGGTCACGGATCGGGGCGGCGCCCCGGGCGTCCCCGAGAGCTTCCAGGATGGCCAGCGCCCTGCGCCAGGACCGGCGGGCCGCCTCCGGGTGGCCGACGGCGCCGGAAAGATCACCGAGGTCACGAAGTGTCTCGGCCTCGCCGTGCCGATCACCGGCGCGCCGGTGGACGGCGAGAGCCTGCCGGTAGCAGTCACGGGCCTGGCCCGGCTTCCGCATCGCCCGGTAGATCGCGGCGAGGTCGCTCAGAGCCGTGCCTTCAATCTGCCGGTAGCCGATCTCACGGGCAACGTCCAGCCCCTGCCGGGAGCAGGCCAGGGCGGCGCCGGCCCGGCCCAGCCCGATGTAGGTCTGGCCGAGGTTGACCAGGGCGAGGGTCTCCACATACTTGCTGCCCGGCTCGCCGGGACGCGGCCAGTACCTGCTGGAAGCAGTCGAGGGCGCCGTCGAACCGGCGCAACTCCAGATACGTGCAGCCGAGGTTGTTCATGGAGTTGGCGCTTTCGCCCCATCGGTCGCCGTTCTCACGGCGGATGTTCCGTGCCTCCATATAGCAGGCGAGGGCATCCTCGAACTGGCCGAGGCCCGAATAGGCGTGACCGAGGCAGTCCAGTACCCAGGCCTGACCGCCGCGGTCGCCGGCGCGGCGGGCGGCGGTAACCCCGATGCTGGCACAGGCGAGCCAGTCGGCCCATGGCCTGCGCAGGCCGAAAGAACTCCGCATAGCGACGGGGAATTTCCATGCCACATCGTCATGACCGGTCTCCGCGGCCAGCTGGATAGCCGCGGTCAGGTTCGCGTGCTCGGCGTCGCACCAGGCCAAGGCCTGCTCGTAGCCGCTGAACGACAGCGGTTCGCAGCCGGGCGGCGCGGAGCCGAGGGGAACGTGCCGGCGTCCGGGTACGAGCACCCGGTCGGCATTGTCGGCGGTATGCAGGTACCAGATGAGTAGCCGCCGGATCGCGGATCCGCGGCCCTCGGGGCTCTCACGCCACGGGCCTGTTCGGCAGCGTAGATCCGCAGCAGGTCATGAAGCCGGTAGCGGCCGGGCGGTGCCTCGTCGATCAGGTGCACACCGGACAGGAACCCGAGCTGGCGGCCGGCCTCCTCCTCAGTGGTCGCGGCGAGCGCCGCGGCCGCGGAGACGCCGATGTCTGGGCCCGTGTGCAGCCCGAGGAGCCGTCACCGCGTCGCCCATCACGATCGCATCGACCGGAGGCATCGGCAACACGGCCTTCCAGGCCAACGGCAGCTACCTCGTTGGGCAGGCCGGCGGCCAGGTCGTGGTCACCGGGCTTCACAGCTCGGGCGGCACCTCGGCGCTCGCGGTCGCCCGGCTCAACAGCAACGGGACCTTGGACACCACCTTCGGCTCCGGTGGAGCGGAGACGACCAGCCTGCCCGGCCAGGGATCAGCGGTCGCCATCCAGCCGGATGGAAAGATCGTGGTCGCCGGGGAACTGGAAACGCCGGGATCATCGACGGTGGAACTCGTCGTCGCCCGCTTCCTCAGCCAGTGACGCCGGCCCAGGTTCACCGCGCCGGCGCGGTGAACCTGGGCCGTGGCGGAGCGCACCGGCCACGCCTCAGCCGAGGCCGAAGAGCGCCCGGGGGTTGCGGACCGCCACCGCCTGGATCTGATCCTCGTCCAGCGCCTCGGTCAGGGTGGCCACCGGCGCCGAGAGCGCCATGTCGAAGGGCAGGTCGGTACCCAGGACGACATGGTCGACGCCGACCCGCTCGACGAGGTAGCGCAGTGCCTGCGCGTCGTGGGTGATCGTGTCGAAGTACAGCTGGCCGAAGAACGACCAGGCGTCAACCGGTGTGTCGGCGAGTTCCGGGCGTACCCGGCGGGCGTGGACCAAGCGCCCCGTCTGGTACGGGAGGAAGCCGCCCCCGTGCATGAGCACCAAGCGCACCCGGGGGTGGCGATCCAGCACCCCGGCACAGATGAGCCGCTCGACCACGATCGTCGTCTCGAGCGGGTTGCCGATCGCGTTCTGCAAGTACCACTCCCCGAGCGCCGGATGGCTGCAATTGAACGCCGGGTGAATGAGCACGGGACACCCTAGGGCGTCCGCCTCGGCCCAGAAGACGTCGAACTCCTTCTCGTCGAGGCGGCGGCCGACGATCGACGTCCCGATAGCGGCCCCTACCGCCCCGGCCGCGACCGCGTCGCGGAAGGCCCGTGCCGCCTGCTCGGGGGCCTGCATCGGCAGGTTGGCCAGCCAGTGCAGACGGTCCGGCGCGTAAGCACAGAACTCGGCCATCCCGTCGTTGCTCGCCGAGCACAGCGCGTCCGCCAGGTCAGCCTGGAGGTCGTACCCGAACAGGACCGGGGCCGGGGAGACGACCGCCCCCCAGAGCCCGCGCTCGCCGAGATCCCTGATCTTCTCCACCGGGCTGCGGAAGGAGTCCAGGAGCGTGAATGGCACATGGTGGGGGCCACGCCATACCCCACCCTCGACCGAGAAGCCGAGCGCCGGCTCCTGTTCGCCGAGGCGCAGCACGGCATCGGGGATGACGTGGTTGTGGACGTCGAGAAACACGCCAGTTCCTCCTGATCAGATCGGGCCGGTGTCAAGCGACACTATGCCCACAGGCTCTGACCAGCAAGGCTGTTGACGCCCCCCTGTAGCCATGCTAACTTGCGACTTTAATCCTGCTATTGGTCGCAGGCGGGCTCCCTATACCGCGAGTCAGGTGATTCTGACCGCGCATGGGCGGACGATTCCTCGGCGCGAAGAAGCGAACGGGAGGAGCCACAGTGGTCAAGAACGAGCCCGCCCGTGACGCGCAGGCGGTGCCCAGGCCAGCGCCAACCGCAGAGCGCGTGCGTGAATGAACACGCTGTTTCTCGGGATCGGCTTCGGGCTGGTGACAGCGTCGGTGCTGGCCATCTCGACCGTTGCGCTGTCCCTTCAGTTCGGGGTGACGCGGGTGCCCAACTTCGCCCATGGCGAATTGATGACCGTAGGCGCGTACGCCGCGCTGGTCACTGACCGGGCGGTCCACAATGTGCTCCTGGCGGCGCTCGCCGCCATCGCCTCGGGATGTGTCCTCGGTGTCGCCATCAACAAGCTGCTGTTCGGCCCGTTCCGGCGGCGGAATGTCGCCCGCCTGACGCTGTTCGTGCTCACGATCGCGGCATCGATCATCATCCAGAACGTGGTGCTGCTCATCTTCGGCGGATCCACCCAGCCACTGCCCCTCGGCGGGGGGACACCACATCACCTCGGCCCGTTCCTCTTCACCACCCAGCAGGAACTGATCATCGTCCTCGCGGTGGTGATCATGGCCGCGGTCCACGTACTGCTGAAGTACACCTACTTCGGCCGGGCCCAGCGGGCCGTCGCCGAAAACCTTTCCCTGGCCCAGGCCAGCGGGATCAACTCCGCCCAGGTCATCAACCGGACCTGGGTCCTTACTGGAGCCATGGCCGGCCTGGCGGGTTTCGTGCTGGGTCTCACCACCGGCGGCCTGTACCCGGCCATGGGCTTTCAGTTCCTGCTGATCGTGTTCGCAGCCGCGATCCTCGGCGGCATTGGCCAGCCTTACGGCGCGATGGCAGGCGCCTTGGTCGTCGGCATCACCATGGAGGTGAGCGCACTGTATATCAGCTCCGACTACAAGACCGTAGTCGCGTTCATGCTGCTCATCCTCGCCCTGCTAGTGCGCCCGCAGGGCCTGGTGGCCGCCCGCCTGCCCGCGGCGGCCTGAGGCGGGGACATGTTCCAGTACCTCGTCAGCATCGGCACCCTGGCCGCGATCACGAGCATGCTCACCCTCGGGCTGAACTCCCGGTGGGGACTGGGCGGCCAGCTTGATCTGGGGTACTACCTGTTCGTCGCGCTCGGCGCCTACGTGGACGGCGTGCTGACCCTGCCCGCCGCCAGCACGACGCCGGGGGTGCACTACATTCTCGGCCTGGGTCTTCCTTTCGTGGTCGGGTTCCTCGGGGCCGGGACCGTCACCGGCTTGCTGTCCCTGGCCATCGGTGCCGTCGCGCTGCGAAACCTCCGCGCTGAATACTTCGCCATCGTCACAGTGGCGACGACGATCATCGGCTACACCACGATCAGCCAGTACACCCCGCTGTTCAACGGCTACAACGGCCTCTACGGGGCGAGCCAGCCCTTCGAGGGCGTGCTGAACTTCGGCCCGCAGGCGTACCAGACCTTCTATTTCGGCTTGTGCGTCGCGATCCTGGCCGCCGTGTTCGTGATCCTCGAGCTCATCCGGCGCAGTCCGTTCGGCCGGGCGGTCAAGTCCGTCCGCGAGGACGAGGTGGCCGCGGCCGCGTTCGGGCGTAACCCCTACCGGCTCCGGCTCAAGGCGTACGTCCTCGGCGGCGTGGTCGCCGGCCTGGGCGGCAGCCTGTTCATGCACTACATATCGGCGTTCAACCCGGCGTCCTGGTCCCCCCTGGAGACTTTCCTGCTCTACGGAGCGCTCCTGGTCGGCGGGACCGCCAACAGCTCTGGCGCCGTGGCGGGCGCAGTGCTCGTGCTGGTCGCGTTCCCGCAGCTGGCCCAGCTCATACCGGCCTTCGGCAGCAACTCGAACGCGGGCCCGGCGGTGCAGGCCATCACCATCGGGCTGCTTATCATCGTGGTCCTGCGGTTCCGGCCGGCAGGCCTCCTGCCGGAGCTGAAGACCATGAGCGGGCAGTTGCGGACCGCGGGATCGTGGAACTGGCGCGCCCGCCACGGCGCCGGGTCGGGCGAGAGCTGACCGCGGTGGCCAACCCAACGGTGACACCGGCCCTCGAGATCATCGACCTATGGAAAAGCTTCGGCGGGGTCCGCGCCGTTCGGGGCTGCACGTTCTCGGTGCCTCCGCGCAGCATCACCGGGCTCGTCGGGCCCAACGGGGCGGGCAAGAGCACCGCGATCAACCTGATCTCTGGGCTGATCAAGCCGGATAAGGGGATCATCCGCCTGGACGGGCACGAGATCCAGGGTCACAGCCTCGACTGGACGAGCCGGCAGGGCCTGGTTCGCACCTTCCAGGTCGCGCGCGAGTGGCCGGCGCTGACCGTGACCGAGAACGTGATCGCGGCCGCTCCGGCCGAGAGGCAGGAGACCATCTGGCGGGCACTGTTCGCACGCCGCGCGCTGGGCAAGCGGGAGCGACTGCTCGAGGAACAGGCCGCCGACCTGCTCGAGCGGCTGAAGCTCGCGCCGGTCGCACACGAGCTGGCGGGCAGGCTGAGCGGCGGGCAGAAGCGGCTGCTCGAGTTCGCCCGGGTCGCCATGGCGGCACCGAAGATCGTGCTGCTTGACGAGCCGCTCGCGGGCGTGAATCCGGTGCTCGCCGAGGAACTGGGCCGGGCGATCACCGATCTGCGCGACAGCGGCGTGACCGTCGTGATCGTGGAGCACAACCTGCGTTTCGTGGAACGTACCTGCGACAACGTAATCGTGATGGGGGCGGGTGCGGTGATTGGCGAAGGCACGATGACCGAACTACGGAAAAACCAGCAGGTCGTCGAGGCCTACCTGGGTCAGGGTGCCCCCCATGCCTGAGTCGCCGCGGCTCTCAGCTGAGGGCATCGTGGTCGGGTATGGCGGCGCGCCGGTCGTGCGCGGGGCCTCGCTCAGCATCGGGGCCGGCGGCCTGAACTGCATTGTCGGGCCCAACGGAGCGGGCAAGTCAACCGCGTTGAAGGCGCTGGCCGGCGAGCTGAGCCTGGACCAGGGACGGATCATGTTCGCCGGCGAGGACGTGTCACGCCTGTCCACGGACCAGCGCGTGGCCCGGGGGCTCGGTTATGTGCCGCAGGTCGCCAATACCTTCGCCACCCTGACCGTCCACGAGAACCTGCTGGTGGGGGCGTATCGGCGCCGGTCAGGCGTGAAGGCCCGGGTCGAGGAGGTCTGCGAGCTGTTCCCCGATCTGCGGCCCGCGCTCGGGCGGCCCGCCGGCACCCTGAGCGGCGGGCAGCGCAGCATGCTTGCCCTGTCCCGGGCGCTGATGGCCGAACCCACGCTGCTGTTGCTCGACGAGCCGACCGCCGGCCTGGCCCCCCTGGTGGAGGGCCAGGTGTGGGAGCACATCCTGGCCGTCCAGAGCCGGGGCATCGGCGTGCTCGTGGTGGAGCAGAACACCAGGCGTGCCCTCGGGCACGCGGAATGGGCGTACGTGATGGTGAACGGCGAGACCGTAGCGGAAGGCCCCGGGCCGGAACTTCTTGGCCGGCGTGAACTCGTGGACATGTACCTAGGCGGCTAGACGGCTGGCTGCCCTCCCGCGAGCAGAGAGCGCCGATGCCAGCCGGACAACAACAGTGGCAGAGAGAAAGGGCTGGGGCTATGACACGCTTGATACAGCAGGGACACAGGAGAAGGCGGGCCAGCGTTTTCGTCGCGCTGGCCAGCGTCGGCGCGCTGGCCGTCGCCGCGTGCTCGTCGGGGAGTTCGGGCTCCTCGTCGGGCTCCGGCACCGGCAGCACCGGCGGCTCGATCCACATGACCGTGCTCGGCTCCGACACGGGGGCCTACGCGGAAATCGGGCAGGCCATGTACAACGGAGCTGTGGCCGGGGCCGCGCAGGTGAACGCCGCCGGCGGGATCATGGGGCAGAAACTGGTCCTGGACAAGGTTGAACACGCACGGTGACCCGGCTGATGCCGTCCCCTCGCTGGAGCAGGAACTGGCCAAGAATCACCCCGTCGGGATCATCGGTCCCACCACACTGGAAATCTTCGGGGTGCATCCGGTCATCGACCGGAACCAGATCCCGGACATGTTCAACGGCGGCTCGACCGCCTTCGACACCAACACTGACCAGTGGATCTGGCGCATCAACCCCTCGGATTCGCAGCTCGCGCTCGCGCTCGCGCTGTACGCACGGCAGAAGGGCTACACGAAGGCAGCGATCCTGTTCACCACGGAGGCTTCTCAGCAGGAACTCGAGCCATTCCTCAAGAACGACTTCACCAAGCTGGGCGGCTCGCTGACCACGGTCGTCAACGTCACCCCCGGGCAGAGCTCCTACAACTCGGAGATCGTGAAGCTGCTCGCCACGCATCCGCAGGCCATCCTCGGGCAGCTGGACCCGCCCACCGCGGCCACCTTCTTCAGCGGGCTCAAGGGTCTCAACGGCACGAAGCTTCCCTTCATCGGAACCGACATCACGGCGGGCAGCGACTGGATCAGCGCTGTCGGCGCGTCCACCGCCAACGCCGAGGTCACCTCGGTGGAAGGCGGCACGCCCACCACCGGCGCCGGGCCGGTCTTCAACGCCGAATACCAGAAACTGTTCCACACGGCCCCGCTGGCCGGGGCGAACTACGCGTATGACGGGGTCATCGATATGGCGCTCGCCATGGACGCGGCCAAGGGCACGTCGAACACCGACATCACGCGCGGGCTGGTCCTGGCGTCCAACCCCCCCGGGACCATGGTGTTCACCTATGCGGCCGGCGTGGCGGCACTGAAGAAGGGACAGAAGATCAACTACGACGGGGCCAGCGGCCCCATGGACTTCGACAAGAACCACAACGTGTCGGGTCCGTGGAACGTGGTGAAGGCGTCGTCTTCTGGGACCCTCCAGCAACTTGAGACGATCTCCGCCGCGACCGTCAGCGCCGCGGAAGCGAAGGTTCGGTGACGGCCCGTCCGCCGGATCCGGGACAGGTGCCACGAGTCGTCGTCATCAGCGGCGCGGGCGGCGGCATCGGGCGGGCCAGCGCGCTCCGTTTCGCCGCGGACGGGGCCGCGATCGCGGCGATCGACGTGGATCAGCGGACCTGCGACGCCGTCGCCGCCGAGGTCGAGGCGGCGGGCGGAACCGCTGTGGCGTTCGGCATCGACGTGTCCGACGAGGCGGCGGTCCAGCGGATGGCCGCCGCCATCGACGAGCGCTTCGGGCGCGCGGATGTGCTGGTGCACGCCGCGATCCAGCGCATGCCCGGCCACCTCGAATCGCTGCCGACCGCGAGCTTCGACCGGCTGCTCGCGGTCGGCCTCCGTGGTGGTTTCCTGCTCGGCCGGGAACTGGGCACGCTGATGCTCCGCCAGGGCTCGGGCGTGCTGGTGTTCATCGGCTCGACGGCCGCGCACGCGCCCTACCCGAACACCGGCGGGTACGCGCCGTGCAAGGCGGCGCTCGTGATGCTGGCCAAGAGTTTCGCGATCGAATCGGCAGGCCGGGGCGTCCGCTCGCTATCGGTCAGCCCGGGCATGGTCCGCACGCCGATGACCGAGGACCTGTACAGCCGGCCAGAGGTGCTGGCCGGGCGGAGCGCGGTCGCGCCGCTGGGCCGCATCGCCAATCCGGATGAGATCGCCTCGCTGGTGCACTACCTGGCCTCGGCCCACGCCAGCTACGTGACCGGGACGGACGTCCTGATCGACGGCGGCTTCACGATGAGCAAGTTCATGCACGTACCGGGGAGGGGCTAGCCAGTGCCAGACCAGTCCCCCGGAGCACGCCGGTTCCCCCGGCTCTTCAGCGAGCTGCCACTGCGCGGGCAGACGCTGAAGAACCGGATTGTGTTCCCGCCAACCTGCCCCTCCTGGGTAAGCGACCCGCAGTCGGCGCGGTTCAATGACCTCGCCGCCCCTTACTACGAGGAGCGCGCCAGCGGCGGCGTCGGCCTGATCATCATTGGCGGCACCCACGTGCACCGCAGCTCGATCGCCGCCCCGCTCGCGCAGCCCGGCCTGTGGGACGACTCGCAGATCGCAGGCTTCGCGAGGGTCGCCGAGGCGGTCCACCGGCACGGCGCGAAGCTCGCCGTCCAGCTCCGGCACACCGGCGTCCGCGGCTTCCCCCAGTACAAGGAGGATCCCGCCTACGACCTCGACGCGACCTGGTACACGCTGGCGCCGAGCCAGGTGCCGCTCGGTGAGTTCCCCGGCGGGCACACCCCGAAGGAGCTTTCCGGCCAAGAGATCGAGGAGATCCTCGACGGCCACGCGAGCGCGGCCCGGCGGGCCATCAAGGCCGGCCTGGACGGGGTGGAGTTTCACCTCAGCCACGGCTACCTGTCCTGGCAGTTTCTCTCCCCGCTCTACAACAAGCGGACGGATGAGTGGGGCGGCAGCTACCAGGCGCGGCTCCGGTTCTCCCTGGAGGCCCTTCGCCGGATGCGGACCGCGATCGGTCCCGACGCTTTCCTCGGGTTCCGGATCAACTCGACCTCGCTGTGGCCGGGTGACCTCGAAGAGGCCGACGTGCTGCGGATCGTGCAGGACCTGCAGGCCGGGGCGGACGTGGACTTCGTGGACGTCAGCGTCGGCGTGCACCATCAGTTCATCCACGCGCCGATGCATTTCGAGGGTGGGTGGGAGCGCGACTACGCCGCGGCGATCCGCGAGGTGAGCAGCAAGCCGGTCTTCGCCGTCGGCCGGATCACCACCCCAGAAGTCGCCGAGGAACTGCTGGCGTCGGGCGTGGCCGACGCGATCGGGCTCGCCCGCCAGCTATTCGCCGACCCGGACTGGGTGATGAAGGTCGCCCAGGATCGCAGCGACGATATCCGCCCCTGCGTCGCGGCCAACCACTGCTGGAAGAGTGTGTCGAGGGGAATGCGCGTGCAGTGCGTGTACAACCCGGCGGTCGGCCGGGAAAGGCACTGGGGGAAGGCGGCACCGCTGCGGACCAGCGCTCCCAAACGGATCGTCGTGGTCGGCGGTGGGCCGGCTGGCCTGGAGTTCGCCCGCATCGCGGCCATGCGCGGGCACACCGTGTCGGTGCATCGAGAAGGACGCCGAGCTCGGCGGCCACGTGCGTCTTCAGTCGCTGCTGCCCGGGCGCGGCACCTACCGGGAGATCGCCCGGTGGCTGGAGGCCCAGGCCCGCCAGGCAGGCGTGCTGATCCACACGGGCGCGGAGGTGACGGGCGAATCGCTGGCCGCGCTCGGCCACGATGAGCGGGCCGACCATGTGGTGGTGGCCACCGGTTCCCGGGTCTGCCGGAATGGCTTCCAGGGCTGGACGGGAGCCGCGCTGCCCGGCGCGGACCGGCGCGCTGCCTGGGCTGGGATGAAGTGGTGACCGGCCAGGCCGAGCTGAGCGGGGAGGTGCTCGTCCTGGATGACCAGGCCGACCTGATCGGCCCGCTGATCGCCGTGCATGCGGCGCGCAACGGCGCCACCGCGGTACGCCTGGTGACCAGGTGGCCCATGGTGGGGACCGAGACCCTGGCCGATGCCTACTTCGAATGGATCATGCCGCAGGTGTACGAAAGCGGCGTGCAGTTGTACGTGGACCACTTCGTCCGCTCGATGACGCAGGGCTCGGTCACCCTCTACAACGTCTACGCACCGGACCAGACCGTCGAGGTCCGCGCCGACGCGGTCGTGATGGCCACCGCGCGGCAGTCGGTGAACTCACTCGCCGACGCGGCCCGGCGGGCCGGGTTCTCCTGCGCCGTGATCGGGGACGCGGTGGCGCCGCGGGGAACGTACGAGGCAGTCTTCGAGGGGCACCGCCACGGCCGCGATGTCTGACCGGGGCTGCGCCATTGCGGGTGAGGAACAACAGGAATCAAGGGGCGGCGTCGCCCGGCCCGCTACCCAAGGGACGGCACCGACATGGCATCTGAGACCACGACCGTAGCCGTCATCGGGCTGGGCAACATGGGCAGCCCGATGGCGGGGCACCTGCTCGCGGCGGGTTTCCTGGTCCAGGGCTATGACGTGCGCCAGGAAGCGGCCGACGCGCTCGAGGAGGCCGGCGGCCACGCGGCCGCGAGCCCTGGTGAGGCCGCGAACACAGCCGACGTGGTGATCACATCGCTGCCCTCGGTGGCCGCGTTGCGGGCGGTCGTTGACGCCAGCGACGGGCTCGCGGCGGCCGCCTCCCCCGGGCTGATCGTGGTCGAGACGAGCACCCTGCCACTCGACGAGAAGGAGGCGGCGCGGCAGGTGCTCGCGCAGGCCGGTGTGGTGATGCTGGACTGCCCGCTCAGCGGCACGGCGAGCCAGATGCGGGTGCGGGACATCGCCGTGTACGCCAGCGGCGAGCCGGAGGCCATCGAGCGGTGCAGGCCGGTGCTCGCCGCGTTCTCCAGGGTCCAGTACGAGGTCGGGGCGTTCGGCAACGGGATGCGGATGAAGCTGATCGCCAACCACCTGGTCACCGTGCACCACACGGCGGCCGCGGAGGCGCTGGTCTTCGCGGAGCGGGCGGGCCTCGACCCCGTGCTCGCACTGGAGGCGCTGTCCGACGGGGCGGGGAACTCCCGGATGCTCGAGGTGCGGGGCCCGATGATGATCGCGGGCGACTTCACGCAAGCTAACATGCGCCTGGAATTCTTCCAGAAGGACATCGACCTCATCAGCGGGCTCAGCCGCGAGGTGCGCTGCCCGCTGCCGCTGTTCTCGGCGAGCGCGCAGCTTCACCTGGCCGCGCTCGCGCAGGGTCGGCTGGAGGAAGACCCGGCGTGTGTTTTCGCGGTGCTGAAGGGAATGCTCTCGCGCTGATCGCCTATGGGGCCAGCGCCAACGGTCGCCTAAAAGCCCAGCGCCACCGTGCGCCCGGCGCTGATCGATTCCGCGATGGCGGTGGTCAGTTCGACGCTGCGCACCCCATCCAGCCCTGACGGGCTGGGCTCACGGCCTTCGGCGAGGGCGTCTTCGAAGGCGGCCACCGCCTTGCTGTAGGCGTCGAAGCTGGACGTCTCGACCGTGGTGTCGCCGTCGTCGGTCAGGATGCTCAGCGTCCCGGTCATGTTCGGCCGGGTACAGGACCGGCCTGCCGCCGTGCCCTTCGTGCCGTAGACGCTGATGTCCGCCTGGTAGCGGGGGACGGACTGATTCACGTTGACGTAGGCGAGCGCGCCCGTGTCAAAGCGGAGCAGCACGAGCGCGAGCGTCTCCGGGTCCAGCCCGCTTTCATGCCCGACCATCGCCGTCGTCTCGGTCACCTCGGCCCCGAGTAGATAGCGGATCAGGTCGAAGGCGTGCACGCCGATGTTGTTGATGGTGCCCAGCCCGGCGAGCGCCGGATCGGTGCGCCACCCCTTCAGCAGGGTCCGGCCCGAGCTCATCTCCACCTGCACCACCCGGATATCTCCCAGCGAGCCATCCTGGATCGCCTCCCGGCACGGGACGAAGGCGTCGTGGAACCGGGTCTGGAAGGTGATCCCCAGCTGGACCCCGGCCGCCTGGCACGCGGCGGCCGCTCGCCGGGCCTCAGCGGTGCTGGTCGCCAGCGGCTTGTCGCACATCACGTGCTTTCCGGCCTCCGCGGCCGCCACCACCTGGTCGGCGTGCAGGGCGTTCGGGGTGGCAATATAGACCGCGTCCACCCCCGGGTCGGCCAGCATCTCGGCGTAGTCCGCGAGCCCGCGCTCCGCCTGGTGCCGCTGCGCGAAGCTATCCGCCCGCCCCTGGTCCCGGCTGACCACCGCCCGCAGGACCCCATGTTTGCTGGCATGGATCGCGGGGGCGATCTCGGTATCAGCTATCCGGCCCAGCCCGACCATTCCCCATCGCACCATGCTCGCCACCTTTGCTGTCATCGGATTCCTGGTACCTGTCCTCACCCGGCGAGCAGCGCGGCTTCGCCCGTTGAGCCGTCTATAGCGGCGATCCAGTCCCGGCCGGCCACGCAGGAACCCGTCACCGGTCCGGGCAGGCATCCGATCACCATCGGCACGCCGAGGCTGCGGGCGACCTCGGCCAGATGCGAGCCGGCCGCGCCGGCCCTGGCCATGACGCCGCGCGCCGCGAACAGCAGCGGCGCCAGGGACGGGAGCGGACGGTCCACCAGAAGGATGGCGTCCCGGCAGTCGGCGGACGGGCGCTCATGCGGGCGGCACTCCACGAGACGCCCCGCCGCCGTACCCGCCACTGCGGGGCTGGCCGGCACGTGCTGGCCCTGGGCCAGCACCACGGCGGCCAGGAACGGCATCCACCGGCGCGACCCGGGCTGGCCATGGTGGGCATCCGCGGCCCGCAGCGCGGCCGTCACCTGAGCCGCGTGGCCAGAGTCGGCCAGCCCGGCGGCGGCCAGCAGGCGCAAGGCCTCGGGCGCCCCGTCGCTGGCGGTCCCGGCCGCCGCCGGGAGCGCCGCCGGCCTCCGGCGTGGTACGTTGCCCGCGCCGGCGGGGGCTGAGCGCTGTGCTTGGAGCAGCCAGGTCTCGCCGTCGCAGGCAGCCCACTCGATCGTGTCTTCGCCCAGTTCCCGGTAGCTGCCCGCGGCGAGCCGGGCGACCGCTGCCACCGTCTCGCGTCCGATCAGCTCCGCCAGCCCCCCCTCAGGGGCGACGAGAGAAGCCGTGCCGAGGGAGAGGAGCCGGCCAGAGAGAACGAGAGCGGCACCCGCGCGGATGCTCCGTCGGCCCAGCCGGACAGCAGCGGCCCGGGGTGACCCAGCACGCCCTCGACGATCACCTCGCCGCCGTTTCCCCTGGTCGTGACCCTGGCGAGCCCACCCGTCGCCATCCGGATCTCCGGCTGCACGAGGATGCCGAGCCGCAGAGCCTCGAGCGGCAGCCCGCACAGCGCGAGCCGCTCCAGCGGGTCCACGGCGAAAGCCGACGCCCAGCAACTGCGAACGGCCGCGGTGACATCGTCCGGGCCAACCTCGGTGACCGACGAAAAGGCGCCCGACCAGCGCCCGTCGCGCTCCAGCGGGCTCGATGAGCGGACGATCACGCGCCCGCCCAGCCTGATCGCGGCTTCCTTCAGCTCGCGGGCGAGGCCATCGTCCAGCGGTCGGCCGAGCACCGCCCGGCGCGCCGCCGCGGGCCGGCCCGCCCGCACGGCGGCGATCCCGGCCTCCAGCGCCGGAATTGCCTCGGCCACAGGCACCACCCAGCCTGGCAGGACGGGAAGCCCGGCGGCGCAGGCACGTCCAAGCCGCGCTGCCTTCGCTCCCAGCACATCGTCGGCACCCGGCGCCTGGCTGACCTCGCAGCCGAGCGGCAGGAGCCGCCGGGAGGGGCCGCTCATCCGGCGATGATGATCTCGTCGGATTTGTAGGTGGAGAGCAGGTCGTGGCCGTCGTCGGTGACCAGGAGCATTTCCTCGAGGCGGACGCCGAAGTCGTGGACCTTGCCGTGCTGGGTTTCCAGGGCGAAGACCATGCCGGGGGTGATTTCCTCGGGGTAGTCCAGGGACCAGATCCGGGAGATCACCGGCCGGTCGTATTGCGCCAGGCCGAGCCCGTGGCCCCACAGGTTGGCGGCGGCCTGGTCTTCCTCGTCATAGCCCCAGGCTTCTTTGGCTGAGGGCCATTTGCTGGCGATGTCGCGGGTGCTCACCCCGGGGCGGACAACGTCGATCGCGTCCCACAGCCAGGTGTGCGCGGTGTCGTAATACCGTTTCATCTCATCGGTCGGCGTGCCGCCCACGCAGTACGTGCGGTACACACACGACTTGAAGCCGTTCCAGGTCAGCGCGGCCAGGTCAATGATCACCAGCTCACCCGGCCGGATGATCCGGTCCGAGAAATTACGCCAGTTCGGCCAGGCGTTCGGCCCCGAGGACACGATGATGTCCTCCACGTCCTCCACCCCCGGGATGCTGTAGAGATACTCGAACCCGAACGCGGCGACCTCATTTTCGGTCATCCCCGGCCGCAGGAACTGGGTGAACTCATAATGCAGCCCATCACAGATCGCCCCCACGATCCGCGCCGCCTTCTGCTCATCCGGGCTCTTCACCGACCGCGCCTCCATCATCGGCGTCATCCCGTCCACCCACGCCACCCCCGCCCGCCCGAACGCCGCGATCATGTTGATATCCACGAAATCCACCCCCAGCGGCTGCCCCAGCACCCCCGCCTCCTCCAGATCATTCACCAGCGCCGTAGTGAACTTCGCCACCTGGCTCTCCGCCGCCGGCCCAGCCGCCCCCTTGATCCAGCTATAGGAATGCCGCACATTCCCCACCGGGATCCACGGATTATGCACCTTCAGATGCATCCCGATATCACCCTGCTCATACACAATCGGCTCCCGCCCCGCACACAGCACCACATACCGCAAACCCGGCTTCAGCCGGTTCCACCCCGGCGTATACGTCGACGACACATACCGCATGTTCTCGTCATACATCAGCAGCAACGCCCCCAGCCCATGCCGCGCCATCGCCTCCCGCGCCCGCCCCAGCCGCCACGCCCGCACCGCCGCCCAGTTGATACCCTCCCGCCAATCCGTACTCAGCCCACCAAACGCTTCCTTCATCCCTGCCATCCTTTCCCTGTGGGAGGGCCTCCCGGAGGCTTTGCCCTCTAGGGCCGCACCGGATAGTCGGGCTGGCCACCGGTCAGCACCTTGATGATCTGGGTCGCGGCCTTTTGCTGTGATTCAGCGATGGACTCTTCGGAGTAATACGCCATGTGCGGGGTGACCAGCAGGTTCGGGAGGTCGTCCGGGAGCCGCCCCGCAGGCGGCTCCCGGTCAAGGACGTCGAGGGCCGCGGCGCGGATCTGCCCGGCTCGCAGCGCGTCGATCAGGGCATCGATGTCGACGAGCGGGCCCCGCGCGGTGTTGACCAGCACCGCCTCCGGCTTCATCGCGGCCAGCCCCGCCGCCCCGATCAGGCCCCGGGTCTGCGGCGTCAGCGGCGCGTGCAGCGAAACCGCGTCGCAGCCGGCCAGCAGCTCGCCCAATGGGACCAGTGGCGGAATATCAGGGGCGGGCGATACGAAGGGGTCGTGCACCACCACCTCGCAGCGCAGCGCCGCGAGATAGCTGGCCAGCAGCCTGGCGATGCGGCCGAACCCGACCAGCCCGATCCGCTGCGTGGAAAACCGCCGGATCGGCCGGAGCCCATCCAGACCCCAGCCCCCCCTGGCGACCAGCCTGGCCGCCTCCGGCACCCGGCGAGTCAGCGAGAGCAGCAGGGCGAGCGTGTGTACCGCGACCTCCTCGACGCTGTAGTCGGGCACGTTGGTGACGACCACGCCGCGCCGGGCCGCCGCCGCCAGGTCCACATTGTCCACCCCGATGCCGTACCGGGCCACGATCTGGCAGGCCGGAAGGCGGGACAGGAGATCGTCGGTGATCGGCATGTAGGTGTTGAGCAAGGCATCGGCGTCCGTTCCCAACCGCACGACACCGTCCGGGGTGCCGTCCGCGACCTCCAGGTGGCCACCGATCCCGGCCAGCAGCGCGGCCTCGGTGTCGATGCTCGGGAACACCTGGTCGGTGACGACGACCTTGAAACGCCGGCTCATCATGGCGCTCGTCTCCCCTGGTGCGGCTGCTGTGACAACCGTGCCTCCGTCTCTGTGTGGCAGCGCTGGGCAGTGTAGGCCGGTCCGGGAGAACTTTGTGGCAGGCGGGAACGCCAGCCAGAAGGAATGACGGGTAGTTCAGTGACAATAAATGCAGGTGAGACTGTCGATCCAGACGATAGCAGTACTAAACCAGCAGGGGAACCCCCTGGTGGGGTGCCTCCAGTAGCATTGCTTACACCATGACTGACACGAGTAGGACTACTGAAGCGACCGCTGGCGGCGGCCCGCGGGCACGGCGCGGCGGGCGTGCGCCGGAGCCGGTGCGGAGCGCGTCCCCGGCGGATCTGGCCAGTGATATCGGGCGGCGCCTGGCGGCGCATCGTGGGAAGCGCGGGAAGAGGGTCGCCGAGCTCGCCCGAGAGGTAGGCGTAACCCCCAGCCTGATCAGCCAGATCGAACGCGGCCAGTCTCGCCCGTCCGTCTCAACACTGTTCGCGATGGCGCAGGCGCTGCAAATCCCCGTGGACGCGTTCTTCCGCGAGCCGGCGGGGGCGGCGGGGCCGGCCGCACCACCGGCTGCGCCCCCGCCGGTGGTGGTGGCGCTGCCGCCAGCCCCGGAAGGGTGGGCCACTCTGGTGCGGCAGCCCCCCGAACCCGACGGCCACGGCCGGTACATGGTCTGCCGCGGCGACCGGGCCACCATCGACATCGAAGGCGGGGTGCGCTGGGAGCGGCTCACCCCGCAGACCATGCGCCACCTCGATTTCTTTGAGCTTGTCTACGGCCCGGGTGCCCAGTCCAACCCGACCCTTTACTCCCATCCAGGCACTGAGATGGTGCTCGTCACGAGCGGGTGCCTGGACATCACCGTCGGGTTCGAGCACTACCAGCTCGAACCAGGCGACAGCATGCAGTTCCCATCCTCCATGCCGCACCGGTACGCGAACCCCACCGAAGGCACGACCCGCGCGGTGACGGTGATCCTCTACGACTGCCCCGACAACGCTCCCCAGGCACCCCCGGACGCCCGGACCCGGTGACGCGACAAGCGGGCCGCTGGCTCTGGCCGGGCCGTGGTTCGGCCGTCAGTGAACGAGCGTCACGGTGACGGGCGGCAGGGGTGAAGATGCTGCCATGGCGCAGTTCACGTCCTATGACGGCACCAAGCTCGCGTTCCGCCGGGCCGGGGCCGGGCGGCCGCTGGTCTGCCTGCCCGGCGGGCCCGGCCGGACCCCCGGCTACCTGGGCGGCCTCGGCGGGCTCGGAGTCCTGGTACTCCGACGCGCAGGCCGCGATACAGGCAGCGGAGGCCGGTGACGACTCGGCGGAGACCCGCCTGCGCTACATGCCATTCTTCTATGGCCGCTGGGACGACGCCGCGCGGGCGCATGCGCTGGTGGGATTCAGCGAGCGGGCCAGGGCGGTGCAGGCCGGTTTCTACGCTCCGGGAGCGTTCGACCCGCCGGCCGCCAGGGCCGGGCTGGCTCGAGTCACCGCACCGGTCATGGTGTACGCGGGCGAAGCCGAGATCGGCCCCACCGCCGAACTCGCCGCCGAGATGGCCGGGCTCTTCCCCGGCTGGGAACTCACGGTACAACCTGGCGCCGGTCACTACCCGTGGCTGGATGATCCCGCCTGGTTCACCGCCAAGCTGCTGGCCTTCCTGGGCTGACCCCTAGAGCCAGCCTGGGTCAGGCCAGCGGACCAGGCCGGGGGCTTCCGCCGGAATCCGCGTCCGCGGCGGCCTGCAGGCGGCGGAGCAGCCCGGCCAGCTGGTGCCTCTCGGCGGCCGTGAGCACGTCGAACAGCTCCGCCGCGGCCGAGTCATGCATGGCGCGGAGCCGGCGCAGCTGACTGAGTCCGTCTGGGGTGATCTCGAGCAGCGTCGCGCGCCGGTCGGCCGGGTCGGGCAGCCGCACCACCATGCCTTCCTTTTCCATGGCGTCGGCGATCGTCGTCACGGTCCGGGGGACGACCCCAAGCGCCGCGCTCAGCTCGTTCATTCGCATCCGCTCGGCGGGCTCGAGCGCGCTCAGAACCCGGAACCTGGCCAGGGACAGCCCGGCCGCGCTCATCTGGGCGTTCGTCCGGTTATGGGTGGCGTGCGCTATGGCCCTGAACTGCTCCATCAGCTGGACACTGCTCAGCCCGGGTTCCACTGCTTGACCCCCGCCTATTGACCCTCTGTCTAATTACTGAGTAATCTCACAATGTGAATCAACATAAACCTGTCTCTCATTATAGGCATTCTCAAGGCAGTACGGTATGCGCCAGCCCCACCAGCCCGGGCGATCCGGGCCTGGCTGGTCGCCCTCACCAGAACGGAAGACGCATGCTGACCAGCGAAGCCCGCATCCAGACCGAGCACCCAAGCCGGTACCTCGTCCGGCTCTGCCGCCACGCCGACAGCATCGGCCGCAAGCTCCTCCAGCTCCACCCCGGCAACGCGCAGGCGCGCCCTGAGGTGCAGCACGTTCAATGGTCCGACACCGCCGGGACCCTCACATTGAACTGGGGCAGGTGCACCATGCAAGCCTGCCCGGACACGCTGACGGTGCGCGCCGAAGCGACGAACGAGGAGAACCTTCAGCGGATCCAGGATCTCATCACCCGGGATCTCGAAAGATTCGGCCGACGCGACCACCTGAGGGTGAGCTGGCAGCGGCCCCAAGCACCCGCGGTCCAGGCGGACACGGCCGGCTAACCCGAGCGCGCGCACACGCGGGCCGGCGGCGGCCAGATCATCCGCCTGCGGTGATCAGTGCCTCGTCACCGATCGCGGCCCGGACCCTCAGCCGCGCGTGGTGCAGGCGGCTCTTGAACGCGGCCTCGCTGACCCCGGCGATCTTCGCGGCCTCTCGGGTTGACAGGCCCTCGATGTCACGCAGCACGATCGCGGTCCGCTGCGGTGGCGGCAGGTCGGCCAGGGCCTGGTCAAGGGCGGTGCGCAGCTCCTTGTTCTCGGCCTGCCAGGTGGGCTCGTCGCGGGAGGAAGCGGGTAGCTGCGTTGCCTCGGCATCGATCGGGACGTCGGCTGGCCGGCGAGACCTTTTCGCCAGCGCGCGGTTGGCTTCGTTCACCGCGATCCGGTAGAGCCAGGTGAAGAAACCGGACCGGCCCTCGAAGCGGGCGATGCCCTGCCAGGCGCGCAGCATGACCTCCTGGGCCACGTCTCCAGCCTCACCGCGGTCGCCGAGCAGCCGCAGCAGCACCGCGAACAGGCGGTCGGCGTGCGCGCTGGCCAGTTGTTCGAACGCGTTGACGTCCCCGGCCGCGGCCCGGGCGACCAGGTTTGCCTCGGTTTGAGCCCGCCCGTGAACACGATTGTCGCCCCGCCGTGACATCACGCGCGGCGCGGCGGGGCCGGCGAGGCACGCACCCGGTCGAAGATACCCGCCGGAGCGCGCACGCCCGCCAGGCCGTCAAGCCCCTGGATCATGTGCACCAGGGCCCGCATCGCGAGGATGCCGCGCCCGCAGTCAACGCAATTCCGGGCGTGACGGCCCAGACGCCGTTGGGCGCGGCGGCCGAGGTCCCCCTCGACGTAATGAGAGAGATGCTGCTGCGACCAATGATGATCATCGGTGTGGCGCAGCAGCATCATGACGTCTCCTGTCGCTGCTCTCCTGAACCGGTCATCAAGGTTGCGGCGTGGAACCACCGTAGTGGGCCAGCCCGGGCTCTGGAACGGCTGGGCCGCACTGGCCCAGCCGCGTGCGGGCCGGTCAGGCAGGCCCCGCGTCGCCCTGATCCGCGTCCGCCGTCGCGGGCTCGAAGGCCAGCGAGCAGGAGTTGATGCAGTAGCGGTCACCCGTCGGAGCGGGCCCGTCCGGGAAGACATGGCCCAGATGCCCGCCACAGCGCCGGCACACCACCTCGGTACGCCGCATGAACAGGCTGTTGTCCGAGCGCAGCTCGACGGCCTCCGCGACCGCCGGCTCGTAGAAGCTCGGCCAGCCGGTGCCCGACTCAAACTTGGCGTCGGACCGGAACACCACGTTCCCGCAGCCTGCGCAGCGGTAGGAACCGTCGTCATGGTTGCGGACGTACTCGCCGGTGAAAGGCCGCTCGGTGTCGCCCTGGCGCAAGACGCCGTACTGCTGGGGAGTCAGCTGCTTGCGCCACTGCTCATCGGGCTTCTGGATCTCTCGTGCTGAGCCTGCGTCAGTCCTGGCTCGTGCGTTGCGCATCTGTCGGGTCCTTTCTTCCGGATCCATCGCTCTCTTAGACCCGCGCCCCGGCGAAACGATTCATTCCGGCCGCCGGGCTTCACCCGTGGAGCTTCGCCTGGCTCACCGGCACATGACCCGTCCGGCAACCGACGCGCGGCGGACAGACTGACACCGATGTCCGTTTCGTTCAAGACGCCGCGGCCGCTGGGCCGTTGACTGGACGTCATCAGCGTCGTCGACCTAGGGACAGCCGTGTTGCTCGGACTCCGCACCGTCGTGTACCCAGCCCCCGACCTCGCCGCGGCCAGAGCGTGGTGGACTGCAGTGCTCGGTGTTCAGCCCTACTTCGACGAGCCGTTCTACGTGGGGTTCGATCCCGGCGGCTACGAGCTGGGCCTCGACCCGAACGCCGACCCGTCGGTCGGTCCGCGCACGTACTGGGGCGTGCGCAGCATCGCCGCGGCTGAGGAACACATGAGCGCAACGGGGGCGGTTGTCGTTGAAGCTGTCCGGGATGTTGGGGAAGGCATCAAACTCGGCACGTTCCGCAGCCCGGCCGGGGATCTCGTCGGCCTGATCGAGAATCCCTTGTTCAAGCTTCAGCCGGCGCCCATCGCCGACAGTGACGGCCCTGGTCGCTAAGTGTCCGCCAGGCTCCCGGCCGGGTCCTGCCGCCTGCGACTATGGATGCGTGAGCGCCACCCGCCTGGTCACGCTGGACGACGTCCGGGCCATGGCGCACCTGCTCCGCGTCAACCGCGACTTCCTCGCTCCGTGGCAGCCGATCCAGAACGACGCTTACTTCACGGATGACGGCCAGCGAGCCGTCATCCACGACGCACTCGTCCGGCACGAGCAGGGATCAGTCCTTCCGCACGTCATCCTCGACGAATCCGGCCGCGTGGTCGGCCGCATCACGCTGAGCGGCATCGTGCGCGGCGCGTTCCAGTCGTGCAGTCTGGGCTACTGGGTGAGCGCCGCCGACAACGGGCGCGGCCTGGCCACCGCGGCTGTGCATGACATCATCGGTATGGCGTTCGAGGATCTGAGGCTGCACCGGATCCAGGCGGAAACCCTGCCACACAACGTCAGGTCGCAGCGCGTGCTGGAACGCAACGGCTTCGTCCGTTTCGGCGTGGCGCCTGCGTACCTCAACATCGCCGGTAAATGGCAGGACCACGTCCTGTACCAGGTGGTGAAAGCCGCCCCGGCGTGAGCGCTCACAGGACCGGACCTGGGCGGTCGGTGGCCTCCTGGGAGCGGGCCAGGCCGTCGTGGGCGCGGGCTGCCTCGTATGTGTCGCCGATCTGACCGCCCAGGGCCACGGCTCCCAGGTATGTGGCATGGGCCTCGCCAGGCCGGCCGGTGACGAGCAGCACTTCGCCCAGGCGGTTCAGCGCCTCGGCTTCGCCGGTCCGGTCGCCGATCTCCCTGAACAGGGCCAGCGCTTGCTCGTGGTGGCTGGCCGCCTGCCCGCCGCGGCCCTGCCGCTCATAGACGCAGCCGAGGCTGGCCAGCGCGTCGGCTTCGCCGAACCGGTCGCCGACTTCCCTGAACAGGGCCAGCGCTTGTTCGTGATACGCGGCGGCCTGAACGTAACGGCCTTCCTGCCATTCAACTGAGCCGAGATTGTTCAGGGCGCGGGCTTCGCCGGTCCGGTCGCCGATCTCGCGGAACAAAGCCAAGGCCTGGTCGTGGTGCCTGGCGGCCTCCTCGTAAAGGCCCTGCCGCAGGTAGACAGTGCCGAGATTATTTAGCGCGCGGGCTACACCGGTCTGGTCGCCGATCTCGCGGAAAATGGCGAGGGCCTGCTCGTGCTGCCCGGCCGCCTGTTGGTAGCAGCCCCGCCGCCAGTGGATCAGGCCCAGGTTGCCAAGCGCGCGGGCCTCGCCTGTCCGGCTACCGGTCTTCCGGAACACCGTGAGGGCCTGCTGAAAGTTGCCCACGGCCTGGTCGTGAATGCCCTGCCGCCAGTGAGCGACGCCGAGATTGCTCAGCGCCGTGGCTTCGGCGGCGGCATCGCCGCTGGCCCTGGCCGCGTCGCGAGCGTGGCCGTGTAAAGCGACGGCATCGGCGTGGTGGTTGCCGGTGTCGAGGTAACGGAACAGGGTGGCGGCGAGCAGGATGGCATGGCGGGGCCAGCCGTGTGTGGCCGCGTGCCCGATCACGGCCGCCAACGTGACACGTTCTGTGTCCAGCCAGTTCCGCGCCCGAGCGGGGTCGCTCATCGCGGGGACGGGTGTGGCCGGATGGAGGATCCTGGGGCGGCGGCCGCGCTCGGCGGGGAAGACCGCGTCCATGGCCGCGGCGGCAGTGGACAGGTAATAGTCAAACAGGCGGGTCAGCGCCGCGTGCCGCTCGTCCTCAGAGTCCTCAGCGGAGGTCACCTCAGCGGCATAGGTGCGCAGCAGGTCGTACAGGCCATATCGGCCTTGGCGCCCGTCCTCGATCAGGTGTGCGCGGGCCAGCAGGTCAAGGAGATGGCGGCTCTGGCCGAGCCTGGCCGCGATGAGAGCGGCGGCGGCGTACTGGTCGATGTCCGGGCCCAGGTGCAGGCCAAGCACCCTGAAAGCTCGCGCGGCGTCCGCGGATAGGTGACTGTAGGACCAGGAGAAGACGCTGCGGACGGCGGTGCGCGGGTCGCCGCCGGCGTCAAGCAGGTCAATCAGCCGTTGCTGATCAGCCAGCTCATCGGCGAGCTGGGTCACGGTCATCGACGGGCGGGCGACGGCGAGTTCGGCTGCTATCCGCAGCGCCAGCGGCAGGCGCGAGCACTCCTCGGCCAGGATGGCGGCCGGGACGGGCTCAGCGTCTACCCGATCGCCGATGAGCGCGCGCAGGAGGCCCACCGCGTCGCGGGGAGGCAGGAGATCAAGATCGAGCCGCCTCGCGCCGTGCCTGGCCACAAGTCCGGGCAACGAGTCGCGACTGGTCACCACCACCACACAGGACGGGCTGCCGGGCAGCAGCGGGCGGACCTGCTCGACAGTGGCCGCGTTATCCAGCACGACAACGACTCGCCGCCCGTCAAGCAGCGTCCGGTAGGCGGCGGCCCGCTCGTCGATCCGAGCCGGGATGTCCGGCGGCGCCATGCCGAGAGCCCGCAGGAACCCGGCCAGCGCATCGGCCGCCGACACGGGTCGGTCAGGATCGTAGCCGCGCAGGTTGACGAAGAGCTGCCCGTCAGGGAACCGGCCGCGAATCCGGTGGGCCCACCGGACCGCCAAAGCGGTCTTGCCGACCCCGGCGGTGCCTGAGACGGTGAAGATGGCCATCGCCAACGACGGCAGCAGCCGGTCAAGCTCGGCCAGCTCGACCGCACGCCCGGTGAACGCATCCACATCGGCGGGCAGCTGGGCCGGAGCCGCCCGCGCGGTCCCCGCGGCGGCGGGCAGGCCGAGGGCGTCGTCGGCCAGCAGCAGCCGCTCGTGCAGGCGCCGCAGCTCGGGTCCAGGTTCGACGCCCAGCTCCTCGACCAGGACCGAACGGGTTTCGGCGTACACGGCGAGCGCCTCGGCTTGGCGCTCGCACCGGTACAGCGCCAGCATGAGCTGGCCACGGAACCGTTCCCGCAGCGGATGCTCACGGACCAGCCCGGCCAGCTTGGTGGCCGCATCGGCGTGGCGGCCCCGTGCGAGCATGGCATCAACGCTCTCCTCGATCACGTTCAGCCGCAGCTCCCTCAGCCGTACCCGCTCAATCTCCGCCCACGGGCCCGGGATCCCCGATAACGGGTCGGCCCGCCACAACCGCGATGCCGCGTCGAGCAGCCGCGCCGCGGTCGCGAGATCGCCCGCGGCGCCTGATTCACGCGCCTGCGCCAGAAGCTGGCTGAATGCCTCGGTATCCGGCTGGCCAGGCTCCAGCCGCAGCATGTAGCCGCCCGCGTCGGCGAGCAGGGCCTGCCCGGGCGCCCGGTGCGCGCGGTCAGGTTCAAGTGCCCGCCGCAACCCGGCCACGTAGACATGCACGCCGTTGACCGCGCTGACCGGCGGCTCCTGACCCCACACGCCGTCGATAAGGTCGCTGCGCGAGACTGTCCGGTTCGCCCGCATGGCCAGCATGCCGAACACCGCACGCTGCTGCGGTGCGCCCAGGTCCAGCTCCCTTTGGCCCAGCCACGCTCGCACCGGGCCGAGCAGCTGGACCCGCAACAACGCATCGTTTCCGGCACGCACCGCCGTCACCCCCAGACTGAATGGCGCGCAAAGAGATTTACTCATTGTTTTAGACAGAACTGAGCATGCGAAATGCTGTGTAAATTTCCCTTCCGTGGCTCCACAGGAAGGGCTCGCTGTCTGCGGTCCCGCACCCCGGTAAACGGGTAGCCAGCCTTTCTGGTTCATCCCTGGAGAAGCCGGGCCGTATCAGCAAAGCGTGAGCCGCGGTCCGGCCATGCGTACCCGCTGCGGCGCGGAAGTGCCGTGCGCCATCCTCGCTGGCCAGCCCGTCAAGACCACATCAAGACCGTCTCAAGAGCTACCGGCCAATCCTTGACGAGACCGTTCAGCTCACGAACCGGAGGACACAGATGCGTTCAATGTCGGCGCTTTCGCGGCGCAGAAAGAGCACGTCGCCGCGGCAGGAGGCCACCAATAACCACACTGGGCACGAGGGCGGGCGGCCCTCGGCAGCGCTGCGCTCGCCCAGGAGGCTCGCGTTCCTGGTGCTCGCGCTGGCTGGGGCACCCGGCCTGGTAATGGCCGCCGCAGTTCCCGCGTCCGCCGGCTCGGCTCCCGCGCCGCACGCCACGCCCGGGATAACAAGGCCGGCCAAACCCCACCCGACCACCGGGTCCCGGAGAAGCCAGTTCGCCTTCCCGATCGAGTACGGCATCTCTCTGGCGGTCAGTGCGACGACGGTGCCCACCGGGCAGCAAGTCACCGTGACGTCAACCACCAACGTTGACATCGGGCCGACGCCTTACTACGCAGAGATCTTCGACGCCACGACCGGCACCCTCATCGGCTCGTGCGGCTTCGGCACCTCATGCAGCGCCACCGTAAGCTCGGCCACGGCGGCCACGCATGAGTACATCGCCTACGTCTCCGACTTCGACGGCAGCTTGCCGCCAGCCGGCACACAGGCCACATCGGCCGCCAGCTTCGTCACATGGGCCGACTCCAACTGGCAGGTCTCGCTTTCCGGCCCGGGCCTGACGGAATTCGGCGGCACCTACACCGCGACCGCCAACAGCGACGTCGGCCCCACGCCGTATTTCATCGAGATCTTCGACGCGACGACGGGCACCGAACTGGCCGACTGCCAGTCAGGGACCACGTGCTCGGCCAGCTTCGCGCCCGGCAATGGTGGCTCTGGCAACCTGGTGGCCTTCATATCCTCACTTAGCTCCGCGCTCCCGCCGAGCGGGACCCAGGCCTCCTCAAACACCTTGTTCGCGGTGGAGTCCTTCATCCCCTGATGCTCATCCCCTGATGCCGCACCACGGCACCGGCGGTCCGCGCTGCGCGGACCGCCGGTTCAGGCGTCCGGCCCGTAGGTTGGGTCACATGAACGTTCTCTTCATCGCGAGCGTGGCGGTTGTCGCCGCTGACCCGCCGCAGAGCCGCCAGTTGTTCATTGATGCCCTCGGCCTCCCGTTGGAGGGCGAAGGCGATGGCTACTACTCCAGCGGGAGCATCCCCGGCAGCAAGCACTTCGGTGTCTGGCCGCTCTCGCAGGCGGCAGAGGCGTGCTTCGGCACCCCGGAGTGGCCCGCTGACCGGGTGGTTCCCCAGGCATCGATCGAGTTCGAGGTGGAGGACGCGGAAGCTGTCGCAGCGGCAGGCGGCGAGCTTCAGCGCGCGGGCTTTGAGCTATTGCACCCGGCCCGCACCGAGCCGTGGGGACAGACGGTGACCAGGCTCCTCACGGAGGATGGCTTGATCGTCGGCATCTCCTATATTCCCTCGTTTCACGGCGGGTGAGTCGGCCTGTAGGCCGGGTTCTGTGCACCCGCCGAAGCGGGCCGACGGCCATCCATCTGGGACTGCCGTTGCCGGCAGCCTCGTGCGGTCTACCCACGAGCATCGGGCGGGCCGCCCTCGAACGCTCGCGCAGGCACCGCGCCCCGAAGAACGCAGCGCCCTTCTGACCTTGCTCCAGGTGGGGTTTACCAAGCCGCCGCAGTCACCTGCGGCGCTGGTGGTCTCTTACACCACCGTTTCACCCTTACCCCTGACCGGGCCGAAACCCGGGCCAGAGGCGGTCTGCTTTCTGTGGCACTGTCCCGCGGGTCACCCCGGGTCGGCGTTACCGACCACCCTGCCCTGCGGAGCCCGGACCTTCCTCACCGGTCCCTGGCCCCCCATAAATTCATGGGGCCATGGTCCCGGCGCGGCCGCCCGGCCGACTCACTCGCCGCGCTCCTCAGCATAGGTGCTCGCCGCCAGTTCGCGCGGGTGAAGGTGGGCGGTGTCGTTGAAGGTCCGTACCACCCCGAGCCCTTCGCTGTACCAGTCGATCTCGCACAGGCACGCCACATCGAGATGCATCCGGCGCACCGCGGGTGGCGGGGCGAGCAGCGCGTGCCGCAGCACGATCTTCATGGGGGTGACGTGGCTGACCACGACGACTGTGCCCGGGGGCTGCTCGAGCACCCGGGCCAGGGCGGGCAGGACGCGCCGGGCCGCGGCCGCGACGCTCTCCCCGCCCGGCGGCGCCGCCACCGAGTCTTTCATCCAGGCGGCCATGTCGGCGGGCCAGCGCTCGGCCGCCTCGGCGTAACTCAGCCCCTCCCACTCCCCGAAGTCCATCTCCATCCACGCATCGTCAACCCGCACCGGGGCACCGGTGGCCGAGGCCACCGCGTCGGCGGTGTCGCGCGCCCGCTGCAACGGGGAGGTCACGATCGCGTCGATGCCGCCGCGCGCGGCCAGGCGCCGCGCCGCCGCCTCGACCTGGCGCCGTCCGGTCTCGGTGAGCGGGATGTCGCGGCGGCCCGCGAACCTCCGCTCATCCGACAGCGGAGTCTGCCCGTGCCGCAGCAGCACCGTGGTGACCGGCTGGCCGCGCCCCGCTGCCGCGCCCGGGCCCGGCTGTGGCGCGCTGGCCGGGCCCGCCGCCCCAGGGGGAGAACCATTACCTTCCCAACGATTTGCCCCCGGCCGCTCCCGACCGCCGGAGCGATCCCGTTGCGCCTCATCCATGGCCCGGTTGGCCAGCCGGTCGGCATCCGTGTTCCGGGCCCGTGGCACCCAGTAATAGGAGACATGGCCGAGCCCGCGGGCCGCCTCCCTGGCCGCCGCGGCCAGCGGCCGCAGGTCGGGGTGCTTGATCTGCCAGCGCCCGGACATCTGCTCGACCACCAGCTTGGAGTCCATCCGGACCTCAACGTCGGCGCCCGGCGCCAGGTCGGCCGCGGCTCGCAGGCCAGCCACCAGGCCGGAATACTCGGCCACGTTGTTGGTCGCCCGGCCCACGCTCTCGGCGACCTCGGTGAGCAGCTCACCGGTCTGCGCGTCGCGCACCAGGGCGCCGTATCCGGCGGGCCCCGGGTTGCCCCGCGACCCGCCGTCAGCCTCGACGACGAGCTGGCGGGTCACAGGCCGGACTCAGGAGTCCGGACGAGGATCCGGCGACATTCCTCGCAGCGGAGCACTTCGTCAGGCGCGGCGCCCCGGATCGTGTTCAGGTCCACGGTGTTGAGCGACAGATGGCACCCCTGGCAGCGCCCCCCGCGCAGCGCCGCGGCGCCCACCCCGTGCTGGGCGCGGAGCTTTTCATAGAGCGCCATCAGGTCGGCTGGCTCATCGGAGGCGACGGCGGCCCTGCGGTCCTGGGCTTTGCCCGCTTCCTCGGCGATCTCCCCCAGAGCCGCGTCCCGGCGGGCCAGTACCCGGGCCAGGTCGCCCGCGATCTGGTCTCGCTCGGCGGCGAGCGATCTCCGCCTCCTCTGGGCCGCCTCACTACGCTCCATGACGTCCAGCACGATCTCCTCGAGATCGGACTGGCGGCGGGCCAGGGACGCGATTTCCGACTGCAGGTTCTCCAGTTCGCGGGGCGACGACACCTGCCCCGCGTCCAGCCGGGCGCGATCCCGGTCGAACTCGTGACTGGACCTGCTCGACGTCTCCCTCGGCCTTGACCTGCTCCCGTCCGAGGTCCCGCTCCTGCGCCTCCAGGGCCGCGATCTCGTCCCGCAGCGCCGCGTCCCTCGCCTCCAGCCGGTCAGCCTCTTCGTGTTCCGGGAGGGTGCGCCGACGATGATCGAGCCGACCGAGTTCGGCGTCAAGATCGGCCAGCTCGAGCAGCCGCAGCTGCGCCTCGGGAGATGCTTTCACGGGTCCCCACGTTAGCCTGCCACCGCGGCAACCGGAAACAGCCCGATCGCCGACATAGGATCCCCCAAACGGCATCCGGACGCCGCCCGCTAACGGTATGTCTGGGGGGCATGGAGCTCCCTCGGGTGAGCAGGCCCGTTATGCCGGGCTACGGAATCGCCCCCGCCGACCAGGGCAGCGGGCTGCTTCCCTGGTCATGGGCCGCGCAGCGGCTGACAAGCGCGCAGAACTACTGGGTGTCAACCATCCGCCCGGACAGCGGCGCCCCCCACGCCATGCCGGTCTGGGGCATGTGGGATGACAGTGAACTCTGGTTCACTAGCGGCGTTCAGTCACGTAAGGCACGGAACCTGATGGCCGACCCACGGTGCGTGGTCACCACCGAGGACGCCGTCAACCCGGTCATCATCGAGGGCGCCGCGCGGGTCGTCACCGATCCGGTGAGCCTGCGCCGGGTCATCGATCTCATGAACGAGAAATACTCGACCGATATCGAGCTTGGCTTCCTCGATCCCGCGGTGAACGCCACGTTCTCGGTCCGCCCGCAGCGTGTCTTCGGCATGGTGCACGGCGATTTCACCGGCTCACCCACCCGCTGGACCTTCGCCAGCTGACCTGGGGAGCGCCGCGCCGGCCGCACGAGGCCGGTCTCAGGACGGCAGGGACAGCAGCAGGACCGGCCGGGACGTCGGGTGGCTGGCGCCGGCCGCTGCTTCGACCGTGAGCCCGACCTTGTCCCCGGCGGCGACGTCGGCCACCACGACCGGCGGGGTCATGCCCTGGTGCGCCGTGGGCAGCATGCCCGCCGGGCGGGCTCCGCGCGAGCCCATCAGCCACAGCTCGTAGCGGCGTGACGACGGCAGCGCGGGCAGTTTCGCCGCCGTGAAGACCAGCGAACTGTCGAGATGGGACATCACCACCGTGACCGTTCCCCCATCGACCGCCCGGGCCGTCATCATGGTCGCGTCCGGCGCGTTGAGCACCGCGGCGATCGCGCGGGTGTGCGCCTGCTCCTGGCTGAGCCGGTGCTGCGTGTTGAGTGCGATACCGCCGAACGCCAAGGCGACCGCCAGCAGCCCGCACGCCATCGCCATGCCCCAGCGGCGGCCTGGCCACGCCGAGGTCTCCCGGGTCAGCGGCGGGATCTGCCGGGTCCGCGCCGCGGCCGCGAGGACCCGTTCCCGCAGCCGGCCGGGGGGCGGGGTGACGGCGCCGGCCGCCAGCCGTCCGGTGGTCTCCCGCAGCCCCTGGGCGTCGTGCCGGCAGGACTCGCAGGCCCGCAGGTGCCGACCGAACCGGGCCCGGTCAGTCTGGGTGAGCGCGTCAAGCGCGTACGCGCCGAGCAGGGTGTGCGGGTCGGTCCGGCGGATCTTCATTCGTCCACCCCCAGGCAGTCGCGGAGCCGGATCAGCCCATCCCGCATCCGCGTCTTGACCGTGCCTACCGCCACGTTGAGCAGGCCGGCCACCTCACGGTAGGTGTACCCCCCGTAGTAGGCCAGGGTGATCGACTCCCGCTGGAGTTCGGTGAGGGCGCCGAGGCACTTGCGCACTCGCTCCGCGTCCAGGCGGGCCCCGACCGTCTCGGCCACGACGTCGTAGTCGATCTCCGGGGAGTAGGCGCGGAGCTCCCGTTGCGCTGAAGCTTTCTGTGATCTGACCCGGTCAACCGCGCGGCGATGCGCGAGCGTCATAACCCACGCGGTCCCGCTCCCCCGCGTGGCGTCGAATCGGGACGCGGTGCGCCACACCTCGAGCAAGACCTCCTGAGCGACCTCCTCGGCCTGTGCCGGGTCACGCAGCACGCTGCGGGCCAAGCCGAACACCTGGCCGGCCACGACGTCGTAAACCGCCGCAAACGCTGGCTGATCACCACGGGCCACCCGGGCCAGGAGCCCGCCGAGATCGCCGGCCTCCCCGGGCGGCGGCGGCCCGTGCGCCGACGGCTGGCCCGCCCGCCGGTCATCCGGCGAGGGCCACGACTGGCTTTCCGTCATCCGCACTCTCCTTATTCGTTGCCGACACGTGACCGGCTTGGCGGCCAGCCCGACCAATCCAGATCGTGATGGGCTACGAATAGAACCTGTGAAAGCTCCACCTGATCCCGGACGTACCGCCAGCCGAAACACGGGCCGCGGCGTGCTGACCGGGTTGATCACTGGCTTCGTGGCGGTCGGCGTAGGCCAGCTCGTGGCCGGATTCGCCCGGCCGCAGGGATTTCATCGTGCCGAAACATCGCTCCGAACTCGTTCGTCGAGTGATGGTAGGTGCCAGGTTTCACACTACCCACCTGCCGCCCGAGCAGCATACTGCCCGCCTCAGGCCGCAGGAGCCGCGTGATGAACTTGGCGAGATCGAGCTGCTGGGCACGGTCGAACAGGTGGAAGAAGGCCCCCGCGTAGACGACCGAGAAGTTCCCGAACAGCGCCTCGACTGCGGGGAAAGTGGTTGCTCAAAGATATCAGCGGCGATGAAGTCAGCGCCACATTTGTCTCGGTCAAGGAAGAGGTCGTATCCCAGCTCGAGAAACTCAGGCCGGAGATCTACGCCATAGAGATTGCCGCTGGGGACGCCATCAAATATAAGCCGCCGCATCTCCTGGCCGAAACAGCAGCCTAGATCGAGCAGTGCCCCTCCATTCCGACAGCGGTCGAGGACTTCTCCATACTGCGGCATAGTAGGGAGCGTGATATTGAGGAAACGCCATCCGCCCAGGCAAGGGAAGGGCCAGACATCCCAAGCTTGCTCCCTCTGTGGCTCGTCAACGGCCATACAGGCAATTGTGGGATGTTATAGTGACCCACAATTCGGTAGACATGATCGTGGACTTTGTCCGCCGGGATTCCGCTGTATTGCTCGAGTACCTCTCTGGAGACTTGCGGCACGTTCTCGAGATCTTTCACATACCAGACGACGTTGCGTGATCTCGCGTGCAGCTCTTCGTCCGTGGCGACTGTACTGGAGCTGTCTGTGGTTACAGCTGGGTTGTCCATGCCGTCGAGCTCTCAGTCAATATTCAACAGTGGACGTAACCTGCAATGAGCCAACTTCACCAAGAGTCCAGGTACCAAAACACATATTCCAGTTGTTTATGAGCGAGCGTCAGTGTCAGTCGACTGTTCGTTGAATGCTCTTTGAACTAATGTGAGGGATGTTCTATCTAGCCTCAGCTGCATGCAAGAAAACGTCACCAATGTTTCTGCCAGCATAAGGTGTTGCAATCTTCACACTTAATAAGACGAATATGACAAAACGCGAACAAGACAAACTCATCCATCTGTGATGCATGAAAATGTTTCCGTTCACCGTCGAATTACTCCGCTTCGTGCAATTCGCTCTTTCTGCGGCCTTTCCCATACTTGCCGCTTGGAGATGACAATGCCACATATCATCTTCCGGCTCATCCACCTGAGTCGCCCGTCACACGAGGAACTGGTCGACCCGTATTCGTTGGCGTGTTCTCGTTCTGCGTCGAAGGCTCCGTCCGGGCTAGACCACTTTGTCTATTTCCTTGTTCGGTGTTATATGCCAACGCAGTGCACAAGAGCAACGCTCATTTTGCACTATTTCACTCTCGTTCAATCAGGGGAACTGCAATTTCCACTGATATGCGATCCAACACTACCCCCACACATACAAACTGGTTTTCCCTGATGCTGCATAATCTGCGGTGGGTCGTGGCACTCAGTTTGACCGGCGTCCTTATGGTCCTGATCATAGCTGCCTGTGGGAGCACTTTTGCAGTTCGATAGCTTCATGTTTGCCAGCCTCTCTCCCTAACGCGTTCAGTTATCAACGCTCGCTCTATCTGGTGTGGCGGCTGTACAATCAAGAGCCTCTTCCAAAATTGACTGTATTTGCGTGAGTTGATGACATTGCGTCGATATCGAATATAATACGTACGCGATCCTGCTGATCGTACTCCCTGCCAAGCGGCGAGTTGTTACGGAACCAGAGAGGGGGGAAAGGGGGGGGGGGGTGTCTTCGCGTATCGCTGGTACTGTCGTGGCTGAGTCGAGTTCTGGAGATATGTGCATACAATGTCCTAGACGAGAAGACTGGTTTACGATTTTGCTACAATCACGGCTGACAATCTGGCA
>CAWGIW010000007.1:0-211160 GCA_963822825.1 uncultured Actinomycetes bacterium
GTCCGCTTCGGCGGCCCTCGTGACCTGCGCGGCCCGCACCGCGCTGGCCCGGACCGTGGGTCTGCCGCGCAGCTGGCGCTGGCGCCATCCAGGCCCGAACGTGGCCTTTATGCGGCGCTGGCCGAGCGCCTCGCACGTACCGGCGTGCGGTGTGCCCAGGTGCCGGAGTCGGTCGCCACGGAGTCGTTCATCGGCCGGGCCCATGCGCTCGGATTGCAGGTCCACGCGTGGACGGTCAATGACCGGGCGGCCATGACGAATCTGCTCGACCTCGGCGTGGACGGGATCATGACTGACGAGACTGCCGCGCTGCGTGACCTGCTGATCTGCCGTGGCCAGTGGCATCCGAGGCACGGCTGAGCGGCCGCTGCCAGCCACCCAAACCAGCATCCCAGGCTCACCAGCGGCCATCGCGGCGGGCGCGCCGGGGGTTGGAATCGGGCACAGCGGGAATCTTGTTCGCGTACTCGTCGTTATCAAACTCTGATGGCTGAGCGCCTGGGAGGCACTGACCAATGGCCGAACGCGCACTTCGTGGGACCCGGCTCGGGGCGACGAGCTACGAAAACGACCGCAATACCGACCTGGCCCCTCGCCAGGAGATAGCGTTCGACTGCCCGAAGGGTCACCACTTTAGCGTGCCGTTCGCCGCCGAGGCCGACGTTCCGGCGACTTGGGAGTGCCGGGTGTGCGGGGCCACCGCGTTCACCACGACCGGGGACCTGTCCGCGCCGAGGAAGGCCAAGCCGCCGCGGAGCCACTGGGACATGCTCCGCGAGCGCCGGTCCATTGCCGATCTCGAGGAAGTCCTGGCCGAGCGCCTGGCCGTGATCAGGGGCCAGCGTGGCGAGGATCCGGCGGCCAAGGTAGGCACCAGGCAGCGGAAGAGCGCCTGAGTTCTAGGACGTGTGCCGTGGATCTCCGGCCTGCCGGGCCTGGGGCTTGCGCAGGGACCGCCACCGGGCGGAGATTCCCCAGCGGGCGATCCGCCAGAGTGCCTCCACGACGACGGACCGGCTCATCTTGCTGGCTCCCCGGATGCGTTCCACAAAGGTGATCGGCACCTCCACCACCGTCATCCCGGCCCGCAGGGCCCGCAGCGCGAGATCCACCTGGAAGCAGTAGCCCTGCGATTCCACCTCTTCCAGCGCGATCCGCCGCAGCGTGGTGTCACGGAACGCCCGGTACCCCGCGGTGGCATCGCGGAGGTGGATGCCGAGCATGAGGCGCGCGTAGGTGTTGGCCCCCCGGGAGAGGATTTCCCGGGATTTGGGCCAGTTGAGCACTTTTCCGCCGGGTACATACCGTGATCCGATGACGAGATCGGCGTGGGCCAGGGCAGAGAGCAGATCGGGCAGCTGCTCGGGCTGGTGGGAGCCGTCGGCGTCCATCTCCACCATCGCGCCGTAGCCCTGGTCGAGGGCCCAGCCGAACCCGGCGATGTAGGCCGCGCCGAGGCCGTTCTTCCCGGTCCGGTGCAGCACGTGCACGTGGGAATCCCCGGTGGCCAGCTTGTCAGCGAGTTCCCCGGTGCCATCTGGGCTGTTGTCGTCCACCACCAGCACGTCGGCTTCGGGTACCGAGGCGCGGACGCGGCCGACAATGGCCTCCAGGTTCTCCCGCTCGTTGTAGGTGGGGATGATGACCGCCACGGGGCCGACAGGACCGCCGGATGGATCCGTCTCAGTCAACTCTCCGCCTTTCCATTGCGTCGCACTGCGTACGCGGCCAGCCATCGGCGCGTAACTTCATGCAGGCTACCGTCGCCGGGCAGCAACACAGCCGTGGCAGTCCAGTCAGTATAGAAACTTGCACGACTGCTTACCCGCACTAGGACAAGTCCCCCGGAATCACCAGGATACGGATATGGGTTATTCGCGCCGTCACCAGGTCGAAGCGGATTTCGGCGGCGTCTGCTGGAGCAGGACGGCAGTGAGTGGACGGCGGCCAGATGCTGGCCTGGGCACGCCCCCGGATGGAAAGGAAGAAGGCCTGGGCATCCCTTCGGACCGGAGTCCGTCCCGTCGGCAACGAGCTCAGTCTCCGTTGTCTACTGGGTGCCCAGGCCCCTCCCGGGTCCAACCCCCCACCCAGCCGGAGCCGCGGCAGGCCTCCTCTGCACTGCGCCTGGTACCAGGACGAGAAGACGCACTCACCCCCGGCACAGCCCCGTCGGCACGACACCGCCCCCAGCGGCTAGCCCGGTGCTGGACTGGGTAGCAACTTACCCCCGATCAGCGTGATGTCAACCCTGGGTAGCCGGCTAGGCACGCGGCGCCAGCATGACATAGGGCCCTAGTCCCGGTAGGCCCCTGGCGATAGCATGAAGCGGTTTCCCAGCGTGTGAGGGCGGCATGACGACGTTGTCAGCGGGCGGTCCGCGGCCGGAACGGCTATCGCGTGGATCGCGCCCGTCCCAGCCGCACCCCGCTGGCCTGCCGCGCCCGCGCGGGGGTACCGCCGGGCGGCGAGGATGACCCAGCGTCATGTGACGGGCAAGCTTCTAGCGCTCCGTGGTCGGCTGCAGCAGCGGTGCGCGGGCTGGCCGGCCGTAACCGTGAGTGAATCCTGAGCGTAGTTGCTGAAGATCAGTTATTTCCAGCGGGAGGACGGGCCATGACAGAAGGTCAGGAGGAGGCGCAGGTCTCCGAGTCGCAGATTGCGGTGCACTGGCGCGAGGAGGAGTACATCTATCCTCCCGAGTCGTTTGTGCGGCAGGCTAACGCCGCGGACCCGGCGATCTTCGACCGGTTCAGCGAGGAGAACTTCCCTGACTGCTTCAAGGAGTACTCCGACATGCTGAGCTGGGACGCTCCGTGGGAGACGATCCTGGATACCAGTAACGCGCCGTTCTGGAAGTGGTTCGTCGGGGGCAGGCTCAACGCGTCCTTTAACTGCGTTGACCGGCACCTGGCCACGAAGGCCAACAAGGCGGCCATCATCTGGGTGCCTGAGCCCGAGTCCGTGGAGCCTGTCGCGATCACGTACCGGGATCTCTACCACCGGGTCAACGAGTTCGCCGCGTTGCTGCGTGACTTCGGCGGGCTGAAGGCCGGTGACCGGGTGACGCTGCACATGCCGATGGTCCCCGAACTGCCGGTCGTCATGCTCGCCTGCGCGCGCCTGGGCGTGGTCCACTCCCAGGTGTTCGGCGGGTTCAGCGGCAACGCGTGCGGGACCAGGATCGCTGACTCCGGCAGCCGGATCCTGATCACCATGGACGGCTACTACCGCAGCGGCGCCATGCAGGACCACAAGGTGAAGGCCGACGAGGCCGTCGCCGAGGCCAACAAGCAGGGCCAGGACGTCGACAAGGTGCTGGTCTGGCGGCGTCACCCGGGCGAGTACGCCTCGCAGACCCCGATGGTGGACGGCCGGGACTTCTTTGTCGACGAGGTGATCGAGCAGTACCGCGGCCAGATCGTCGAGCCCGTCTCGATGCCCGCCGAGGCGCCGCTGTTCCTGATGTACACCAGTGGCACCACCGGCCTGCCCAAGGGCGCCCAGCACAGTACGGGGGGCTACCTGGCGTACGTCACCGGCACGTCCAAGTATTACCAGGACATCCACCCCGACGACACGTACTGGTGCATGGCGGACATCGGGTGGATCACCGGTCACTCCTACATCGTCTACGGCCCGCTCTCGCTGGGTACCACGAGCGTGATCTACGAGGGCACGCCCAACTACCCGGACGCTGGCCGCCCGTGGCGGATCGCGGAGCGGCTCGGGGTGAACATCTTCCACACCTCGCCCACCGCGATCCGGATGCTCCGCAAGGTCGGGCCGGACGAGCCGAAGAAGTATGACTACCACTTCAAGCACATGACCACGGTGGGCGAGCCGATCGAGCCGGAGGTCTGGCGGTGGTACCACCAGGCCGTGGGCAAGGGTGAGGCCGTCATCGTGGACACCTGGTGGCAGACGGAAACCGGGGGCTTCCTCGGCAGTTCGCTGCCCGCGCTCAAGCCGATGAAGCCGGGCAGCTGTGGCCCGGCGGTCATCGGCATCTACCCGGCCATCTACGACGAGGATGCCAACGAGGTCCCGGACGGCAAGGCGGGCAACATCTGCATCCGCAACCCGTGGCCCGGGATCATGCAGACGATCTGGGGGCAGCCGGAACGGTTCGTCTCCGTCTACTACGAGAAGTACAACCGGAACCCCGACAGCAAGGACTGGCACGACTGGCCGTACTTCGCCGGTGACGGCGCGGTCCGGGCCCCCGACGGCTACTACCGGATCCTCGGCCGCGTTGACGACGTGATCAACGTGGCCGGGCACCGGCTGGGCACCAAGGAACTGGAGTCGGCCGCGCTCACCGTGCCCGAGGTCGCGGAGGCGGCGGCGGTCCCAGTGGTCGACGACATCCGCGGCCGCGCGGTCGAGATGTACATCTCGCTCAAGCCCGGATCCCCGGGAGGTGAGGAGATGGCCCAGAAGGTCACCCGGGCCATCGAGGTCGAGATCGGCAAGATCGCCCGGCCGAAGAACGTGTGGATCGTCCCGGATATGCCGAAGACGCGCTCGGGGAAGATCATGCGCCGGGTGATCGCCGCCATCTCCAACTTCACCGACACCGGCGACGTCACCACCCTGGCCAATCCGGAAATCGTCGAGGACATCAGGCAGCAGGTGCAGGAAGCCAAGCTGGCCCAGGGCGAGAAGCCCAAGGAGCTCAGCGAGACGGAAGTCGAGGAGATCAAAGCATTCGGCACCGAGTAGGACCGCCTCGCCGTGCCGTGACGGCGGTGGCCCGGGCTGGCCCGGGTCACCGCCGTCGGCGTCTCAGCCCGCCGCGAGAGTCACTTCGCAGGTCATAGCGGTGCTGCCGTCCTGGCGGCGGGCGGCGAGCCGGATTAGGCCCCCGCCGTCCGTCTCGCCGGCCAGATCGACCGTCTCGCCCGCGAACACCGGCGAGCGGGCCTGGAACGCGATGGCCGCGGCGACCCGGCCCGGGAGGTCGAGGCGGATCAGTTCAAGCAGCGAGAGCAGCAGCAGCGGGCCGTGCACGACCAGTCCCGGATAGCCCTCCACCGACGTGACATAGGGGTAGTCGTAGTGGATGCGGTGGGGGTTGCTGGTCGCGGCGGAGAATCGCTGCAGCGCGACAGGATCGGCGCGGAAGGCCGCGTGCAGCGGGCCATGCCGGGTCAGCAGCGGCCCTGGATCAGCCGCGGCCGCGGCCCGGTCCGGGCCGCCGGCGGGACCGGCGCGAAAGACGATGTCCTGCTCTTCGACGAGGACAGCCTCGCCGTCCGGCCGGGCCAGGACCGTCTCGGTGGTGACGAAGCGCAGCCGCCCTGACCGTCCCTCCTTGTCCGTGCTCGCGGTGACGAGCGTCCGCCGGGTCAGCCGCTCGCCGACCCGGACCCGGCCCACGGCGCGCAGCCGGCCGCCCGCGAACATTCGCCGCGGCAGGTGGGCGGAGCGGGGATGGGGCCGCCGCCGGGATGTCCGTCGGCGGCCAGGACGGCGCTGGGCGGGGTGGCCGCGCAGGCCGCGAGGTGCCAGTAGGCAGGCAGCGGCTCGCCCGGGCCGGGGGTGGCGAGCCCGTCGTCGAACAGCGCCGCCAGCGCCGCGACCGGGAAGGGATCGACGACGGCCAGCCTCCCCTGCGGGGCCGGCTTGGCGCCGCCGGCTATCTCGGCCAGGACCGCCTCGGTGTCGCGGCCATGGCTGGGAACCGGGCCGAGCACCGGGCTGAAACCGCTGTGCTGGGCCGGTGGCGGCAGCACCTCCACCGGCCGGTCCCCGGCGGTGATGGCCGTCCACCGGCTCTCCAGCTGCGGATGGCTCACCGCCTGCTCGACGCCTTTCACCGAGGCATAGGCGATCTGAGCGCGCTCCAGCCGGCGCAGGAACTCGCTGGTCGTGAGCTGGGCCACGGCCCGCCGCAGCCGCCGTTCGACCTCGTCGCGGCGCGCGGTGCGCTGCTGGTTCCCGGCGAACCGGGCGTCGCGGGCCATGCCGGGCAGGTCGAGGACGTCGCGGCACAGCCGGGCCCACTCGGCTTCGTTCTGCACGGCCAGCAGCACCTGGTCACCGTCTGGCCGTCAGGTAGTCGCCGTACGGGACGATGGTCGCGTGCCGCGCGCCGCTGCGCGACGGCGGGCGGCCGGTGAGCCTGGTCAGCAGCAACGGGTGCGACATCCACTCGGCGAGGGCGGTGAACAGCGACACCGCGACGACGCCGCCGCGGCCGGTTCTGTCCCGCTGGAGCAGGGCGCTGAGGATGCCGCTGTAGGCGTACATGCCGCCCGCGATGTCGGCGATGCTGATGCCCGCCTTGGCCGGCGCGTCCGGGGATCCGGTCACGGCCAGAACGCCCGCCTCGGCTTGCACGAGCAGGTCGTAGGCCTTGCGGTCAGCGTAGGGGCCGGCCTCGCCGTAGCCGGTCAGCTGGCACGCGACCAGCCGCGGGTGCCGCGCCGTGAGCTGGCCCGGTTCCAGGCCGAGCCTGCGGACGGTCGCGGGCGCGAGGTTGCAGACGAAAACGTCGGCGCGGCCGATGAGCAGATCCAGCGCCCGGCGCCCGGCGCCCGCCTTGAGGTCCAGCACCACGGACTCCTTGGAGCGGTTGAGCCAGACAAACCAGCTGGACATGCCGTCGCCGGCGGCGCTGTCGTAGTCGCGGGCGAAGTCGCCCCGGCCCGGACGTTCGATCTTGATGACCCGTGCGCCGAGATCGGCCAGCTGCCGGGTGGCGAACGGGGCCGCTACCGCCTGCTCCACCGTCACCACCAGCACCCCGTCCAGCGGCCGGCCGCCGTCGGCGCGGCTATCGATGAGCATGGCCGGCCAGGCCGGTGAGATCCGCGGTCGTGCCGCCGTCCACGGCGTCCAGCCCGGTCAGGATCTGGTGCGCGGCGCGGTCGCCCAGCAATTCGGCGGCCTTCCCGGCGATCTCCGGGCGGCCCGCGGGCCAGCCGGGGCTGCCCCGGAACGCGGCCGTGCGCAGCTCCACGACCTCGCCGTCGGCGAAGCTCAGCGCCACCTCGGCCCCCCACTGCGCCGGGTACGCGGCGTCCAGCGCGGCGCTGGTGTGCACCTCGGTCAGGTCCATCCATGGCTGAAGCTCGGGGGCCACCTGGCGGGCGCCGGTGAAGTCGGCCAGCGACGAGGTGCCGCGGGCGAGCGCCAGGGCCGCGCCGAACGGCATCGAGAACTGCGCGTCGACCATGCTGGTGATGGTTCTCTTGCGCGTCAGAGGCTGGCCGACCAGGCTCATCCCGCCGCTGAGCACTCCGCAGTCGATGCGCTGGAGCCCCTCGACGCGCCCGCCGCCGGTGCGGTACGCGGCCAGCAGGTCCATGACGCCGTGCATGTAGCGGCAGCATGGATGAAACTTCACGCTGGTCTCATGCACCGCCTGGAGCCCGGCCGCGCGGCGGAGCACGGCCTCGGCGTGCGCGGGGGGGCGGATGCCCCCGTAGATGTGCATCAGGCCGCTGGGATCGCCGAAGGCGTCCAGCGGGCCGGTGAAGCCACCCGCGGCCAGTTCGGCGGCCAGGATGCCGCCCGCCGCCGCCGACCCGGAATGGAGCCGTTTGGTCCATGCGCCGTCGCTCAAGTAGGCCATGCTGCCCGCGGACTGGCTCAGGGCGATGCCGAAGGCCCGGCGGATCGTGTCCGCATCCAGGGCCGAGAGGCGCCCGACGGCGGCCGCGGCGCCGAACACCCCGCAGATGGCCGTCGGGTGCAGGCCCTGCCGGTAGAGCTCGGCCGGGCCGAGCAGCTCACCGAGACTGGCCATCACCTGGTACCCGACGACCGCGCTGTCCAGCACCGCGGCCACGGTCGGGGGCGCCCCGGTGGTGGGCCGGGCCCCCGCCGCGAGCAGGGCCGTCCAGATGACGGTGCCGGGATGCGAGCTGGACGGCTCGTGGGTGTCGTCAAGCTCGAGGCTGTGCGCGCTGATCCCGTTGAGCAGCGCCGCATCCCGTACCGCCGCCGATTGACCGGTCCCCAGGACCACGGCGGGACCGGCCGATGCGGGCAGCAGCGCATCTCTCGCCCGCCGCGCGGAGTCGGCCGCCGCGCCGGCCGTCGCCACCGCGAGGTAGTCCGCCAGCAGCAGCCGGGCTCGCTCGAGTTCGGACGGCCCGGGGCGGCCAGCGGCCGCGAGGTCGGCGAGCGCGGACGTCACGAGTGATTCCGTCACCGAACCTCCCGCCCTGGCCGGTGACCCGCTAGCGGATTAGGCCGGCCAAATCAGCCCGCTGGTTCAGTAAGCCTGCGTGGGCCGACTCTGTCAAGCCATCGCTGGTCGCTGGCTTAGCCGAGACCCGCTGGTCTTGGCCGATACCGGCGGCCACCTTGACGGGGGCTCCCAGCAGTCGCAATATGGCCGTCTGAAGGACCACCCGGCAGCGCAGCTACGGGGGCAGGAGCGACCGGGTGGAAGCCAGAGCCGTCCGCACCTCGTTGCGAGCCGTCCTCCGAAGAGGTCAGCGCGTACCGTCAGGTGGCGTCCGACCTGCGCCAGGCGATCACCGCCGGCCGGTACCCGGCTGGGCAGCGGCTGCCCACCGAGGCCGAAATGGTCGCCGCCACCGGGCTGAGCCGCCAGACGGTGCGCCGGGCCTTCCAGGAACTCGTCACCGAGGGCGTCATCTACCGGGTACGCGGCCGGGGCACGTTCGCCGAGCCCGGTGACGGGAAGTACCTGAGGTCGTTCGGCAGCGTCGATGACCTGATGGCGCTCTCGCTGGACACCGAGATGCAGGTCGTCGAGCCGCTGCACGTGCTGGCCAGCGTCGAGACCGCCGACCAGCTGCACGTCGCCGACGACACCGTCATGACCATGTCTTTCCTGCGGCGGCACGAGAATGTGCCGTTCTGCTACACGCGCGTCTACCTTCCGATGTCCCTCGGCCGCAGCCTCCGGGGGCTTCCCGAGCTGGCTGCCCTGGCCGAGCCCGGGGCCCGCGCCCGGCTCACCGTGATCAGCCTCGTCAACCAGGTCAGCGATCACCCGATCCACGGTGCGCTGCAGAACGCCACCGCGGTCGCGGCCACCGCTGACATCGCCCGCCGGCTGGGCTGCGCGGCCGGGCGGCCGGTGCTCCGCATCGACCGGCTGTACCGCGACCGTGACCTGAATCCGCTGGAACTCGCGATCAACCACTTCCATCCCGACCGCTACTCCTACCGGCTCCAGCTGCGGGGGCGGGTGGAACCAGCTCCGGCCCGGGCGAGACACGCCGTGACCGGTGACCTGATGCCGGGGCCGACCCGCCTGGCGCCCGGCCGCGAGATGTCCCGGTCCTCGCGCACCGCGGCCGCCATCGTCGGCGCGCTGGGCCTCTTCACCGGCGGGACCATGGAGTCGCCGCTGCTCACAGCGGCCGACCTCATCGTTGGGCTGGGCGTTGATCCGGTGGAACTGATCCCGGCGGTCTGGGACTACCGGGCGCCGTCATGGACCTGACCCGCGACGGCGCCGGCCGGCGCGGCGCGCTGAAGGATGCGAGGCGACGCCATGGCCGCACCTGAGCTCGCCGACCTCGACCCGGACGAGCGCGACATCGTCTCGGTCGTGCACGACTGGGTCAACGGCAGCGTGCGCCCGGTCGCCCGTGATCTCGAACACAGGGACACGTATCCCGCCGAGCTGATCGAGGCGATGAAGCAGCTCGGCGTCTACGGGCTGGCCATTCCCGCGGCCTACGGCGGTTCCGGCGTCTCCACCGCGTGTTTCGCGCTGGTCACCGAGGAACTGGCCCGCGGCTGGATGAGCCTGGCCGGCGCGATGGGCGGGCACAGCGTCGTGGCCCGGCTCATCACGACGTTCGGCACCGGCGCCCAGAAGCAGAGCTGGCTGCCGCGGCTGGCTACCGGCCAGGCCCGCGCGACCATGGCGCTCACCGAGCCGGGCGGCGGATCAGACCTGCAGGCCATCCGGACCAGGGCCACGGCCGCCGGCGGCGGGTACCGGCTCGACGGCGTGAAGACATGGATCACCAACGCGCGCGCGGCGGATGTCACCGCGGTCCTGTGCAAGACCGACCCGGACGCGGTCCCCGCCAGCCAGGGCATCAGCATCCTGCTGGCCGAGCCGGGACCCGGCTTCACGGTCTCCCGCGACCTGCCCAAGCTGGGCTACAAGGGCGTGGAGAGCTGCGAGATCGTCTTCGACGGCTACGAGTGCCCGCGCGACGCGCTGCTCGGGGCCGAGGAAGGCCAGGGCTTCCGCCAGATGATGGGCGGCCTCGAACTCGGCCGCATCCAGGTCGCCGCCCGGGCCGTCGGCGTGGCCAGGGCCGCGCTGGAGGACTCGCTGCGTTACGCGCAGCAGCGGGAGACCTTCGGCCAGCCCATCTGGCGGCACCAGGCGGTCGGTCACCGTCTCGCCGACATGGCCACCCGCGTCGACGCGGCCCGCCTGCTGACGGTCCGGGCGGCCGCCGCGCTGGACGCCGGGCGGCGCAGCGACCTGGAGGCCGGAATGGCGAAATTGTTCGCGTCAGAGGCGTGCCTGCAGGTCACCGCCGACGCGATCAAGGTGCACGGCGGCTACGGCTTCTCCGCCGAGTTCGACGTCGAGCGGTACTACCGCGACGCCCCGCTGATGGTGGTCGGCGAGGGGACCAACGACATCCAGCGCAACGTCATCATCCGGCAACTGGTCGACCGGTACCGGGCCTGACCAGTCAATCCCCCGTGGGCAGCACGAAGGAGTGCGCAAGTGGCCACTAACATTTTCGGCCGCCCGTAGCGGCGGTCCCTGCCCACCACCCGGGGAAGGAGTCTGGCCGGTGTCCCGGATGCCCCGGATCATCGTCATGGGAGGCTCGCTCGGCGGGCTGACCGCGGCGCTGGTGCTCCGGGACGCCGGCTGTGACGTGCGCGTGTTCGAGAGATCCTCGTCCGCGCTGCGGGCCCGCGGAGCGGGCATCGCCGCCCTCGACGCCACGCTGCGCTACCTGACCGATCGCGGCGGCGTACCAGCCCGAGGACGTCTGCTCCGGCACTGACTGGATCCGGTTCGTCAACGCCGGCGGGAGCGTCCGGCACGAGCAGCGGCACCGCTACCGGTTCTCCTCGTGGAACACGATCTACCGGTCACTGCTCGGGCTGTTCGACCGCGACCGTTACTTTCTCGGGCGGGAGGTGGTGGACTTCGGCTCGGCCGGCGGCGGCGCCTGGGTGACGCTCGCCGACGGCCTCCGGGCCGAGGCCGACCTGCTGGTCTGCGCGGACGGCATCAGCTCGATGGCCCGGGCCCGGCTGATGCCGCAGGCCACGCCGTCGTATGCGGGCTACGTCGCGTGGCGGGGCACGCTGCCCGAGCGCAGCCTGTCCCCGGTCACCGCCGCGGCGCTCGGCGACGCGCTCACCTACCAGGTGCTGGAGCACAGCCACATCCTGGTGTATCCCATCCCCGGCCCGGACGGTTCGCTCACCGAGGGTGAGCGGCTCATCAACATCGTCTGGTATGTCAACGTGCCCGCCGGGGACGAGCTGGACCAGCTCATGACGGGCCGCGACGGGCTGCTGCGGGCCAACTCGCTGCCGCCCGGCGCGGTGTCCGCCGGGGCCGTCAGCCAGCTGCGCCGGGTCGCCGCGGCGGCGCTGGCTGGGCCGGTCGCCGAGGTGGTCACGGGCATACCGGAGCCGTTCGTCCAGGTGATCTACGACATCGAAGTCCCCCGGATGACCTGTGACCGGATCTGCCTGCTCGGCGACGCCGCGTTCGCGGTGCGCCCGCACGCGGCGGCGGGCACGGCCAAGGCGGCGGACGACGGATGGGCCCTCGCCGAGGAACTCACCGCCGCGGGCGGGGACGTGCCCAGCGCGCTGCGCGCATGGGAGCACCGGCAACTGAGGGTCGGCCGGTCGCTGCTCGCCCGCACCCGCGAGATCGGCGACAGCTCGCAGTTCTCTGCTACCTTCCGCCCGGGTGATCCGCGGCTGATCTTCGGCCTGCACGAACCCGGGCACTGATATCAGCAGTCACGTCCCAAGGAGACAACATTGGCCACCACCATCCTCAACGAAACCACCTTCGATCCGGCCGACTACTCCGCCGAGCTGGCCGCGGCACCGCATAACCACGACGTCGGCACCCACCTGTGGCTGGAGAACGACCGGATCCGGGTGTGGGAGGTCCGGCTCCGGCCAGGCGAGCGCGGTCCTTTCCATGCGCATACCCGCCGCTACTTCTGGACCGTCGTGGACGGCGGCATCGGCCGGCAGCGCACCGCGGACGGGACCGTCATCACCCGCGAGTACCACGTCGGCGACACCAGCTACTCCGAGCACAGCGACGACGAGCCGCTGATTCACGACTTCGAGAACGCCGGGGACGTCCCGATGCGGTTCGTGACCGTCGAGCTGCTGGACTGAGCTGGTCAGCCGGGCGGCACCGCTGGCCGGCCGATACCGCGCCTGATCCGTGCCGCCTGCTCCCCGATCCCCGGCATGATCCAGGGTTCCCGCGTTGTGTCCTCGAACCGGAGCCCCGGCCGGTCACGGGACGTGCCCGTGATGGTCAGGCTGAAAGGGCGCATGTACTCGACCTCGCGATCCGCCGTCAAGCGGAACGCCTGGTCATGACCCGGGTAGATGATGTCGGCCACGGCAAGGGCCCGGTCGATGCTGGCCCGTGCCTGGTCGGCGTCCCAGAAGATGAGCGGGCTGCGCCGGCTGACCGCAACGCTCGCGTAATGCAGAGCGTCGCCTGTGATCAGGGACAGGCCCTCGTCGCTGGCTACGGTGATACCGATGCTGCCGGCCGTATGACCAGCCAGGTCCACGATGCCGACACCGGGGATGAGCTCGTCGCCGTCCCCGATCTCGCGGATGTCCATCCGCTCCAGAACCGCTCCGGTCCAGGCCGGCGTCGCCCAGTCGTTCGGGTGTGGATGCTCGCAGTAGCGGCGTTCGTCGGGATGCATGTACAGCGGTGCGTGATCGAATACATCGATATTCTGCACGTGATCCCAGTGAGCATGGGTCAGGACGACCATGTCAATGTCGCCGGGGGCCAGGCCCCGGCTCGCGAATGAGTCCCACAGGAACGTCCGCCGGCCGACGTGCGCTGGATCGACGAGGATCCGGGTGAGCCGGCCCTGAGCGTCGGCGCCCTCGATGAGGATGACCGCGCAGAGCGCGGCCAGGCCGGCGTCGGTGTTGATGCCGAAACCCTCCAACAGGACGTCGATCCGGGGGGCCGCGATCTCTGCCTGAGCCATGACACTCCTTTCGCTTCGGGTGATCCCACGCTGCGAAGTACCCGTTCCACGTGGCCCCGACGCGGGCTTACCCGGGCGGCACCACCACGGTGCCGGTCGCGGTGACCACCACCAGGGGCTCGTCCAGCACCCGGGAGGCCGAAGGGCCGCGCTCCGGCTCGGCGCGGCACACGACCCGCGCCTCGAACGCGATCTCGCGGCTGCGCAGGCCGACCCGGAGCACGGTCGCGGTCGCCTCGATCACGTCCCCGGCCCGGACCGGCGCCCGGAACTGGACATCAGAGTAGGACGCGAACAGCCCCTCGTCACCGTCGGCGCGGATCGACAGCTCCGTCCCCACGTCACCGAACAGGCCGAGCACGTACGCCCCGTCCACCAGGTTCCCGCCGTAATGAGCGTGGCTGGCCGGCACGTACCGGCGGTGCGTCACGGCCTGGCCCTCGGCGGCGGTCATGCCACCGCTCCGCCGTGGGCTAGGGCCGCTTCGCGCGCGGGAGCCAGGGCGTGCACCAGGTAGCTGGCCACCTCGCGCGGTGTCGTGCCCCGCCCGAAGATCTTGTCCACGCCGAGATCCGCGGCCATGGCCGGGTCGAACCTGGGGCCCCCGACGACGAGCAGCGGGCGCGCGCCATCGCCCCGGCCGGCCCGGAACCCGGCGGCCACCTCACGCGCGCCGTCCAGGTGCGCCTCGCGCTGGGTGACGACTTGGCTGACCAGGACGGCGTCGGCGCGTTCGGCCCGCGCCCGGGCGACCAGATCGTCCACCGCGACCTGCGCGCCCAGGTTCACCACCCGCATTTCCCGGTAGTACTCCAGGCCCTTCTCACCGGCGTGGCCCTTGACGTTCAGGATCGCGTCGATGCCCACAGTGTGCGCGTCGGTGCCGATGCAGGCGCCGAGCACCACCAGCTTGCGGCCGAGCCCGGAGCGGATCCGCAGGTTGATCTCGGCGGACGACAGCAACGGGAACTCCCGGCGGGCCACGGTCACCTTGGACAGGTCGACCAGGTGGCTCAGCCGGCCATAGACGATGAAGAACGTGAAGTCCGGGCCCATGCCCTTGGCGTGCACCACCATCGCCGGGTCGAGGCCCATGGCCGCGGCGAGCTGGAGCGCGGCGCCTTCGGCGCGCGCGCGCTCCTCTTCGCGGCCGAACGGGACCGGCAGGGTGAAGGACACCTGCACCCGCCCATCTCCCGTGGTGTCACCGTAGGGACGTATCAGTGCCGCTGGCTGGCCGCGGACTCGGTCATGCGGCACCTTCCATGATCTCGGTTGCCGGGTTGAAGTAGCCGTCGGCCTGCTTGATGACCCCGTCGAGCCCCCGGCCGCCGTCGGCGGGGCGGCGGGTGATGCCGAATGTGCCGTCTGCGATCGCGCCGAGCAGCCCGTCAGCGCCGATGCGGCGCAGCAGGTCCACGGCCTCACCGAGGACCTGCTGCGCGCGCTGTTCCACGAAACCGCCCGGCGGTGGCCGGAAGTTCTCGCCCAGCCGGCCCGCGGCCCGCGCCACGTACCGGACGTTCTCCAGCGCCAGGTCGCGGTCGGACAGGAACGGTGTGTGGATGCCCTCGGTCATCATCCCGACGAGCAGGATCGACTGCTCGGTCAGCACCCCGGCCAGGTTGAAGAACGCGTCGAGCAGGTAGCCGGCGAACACGTTCCCGGTCATGTGCTTGGTCGGCGGCATGTACTTGAGCGGCGCGTCCGGGAAAAGCTCCCGGACCAGCTGCGCGTGCGCGAGTTCCAGCAGGAACGAGTCCGGCACCTCAGGGTTGATCTCGAACGCGTGGCCGAGGCCGAGCTGGGCGTCGGCCAGCCCGGCTTCCTGGCCGAAGAACTCGTTCAGCAGCTGGCTGACCACGACCGTGTGCGCGGCGTCCACGGCGTCCGCCGTGGTCAGGTAGTTGTCCTCGCCGGTGTTGATAACGATCCCGGCCCGGGCGTGCACCTGGCGGGAGAACCGCTGGTCGATGAAGGTGCGGCGGGGGTTGATATCGCGGAAGATGATCCCGTACATGCAGTCGTTCAGCATCATGTCCAGCCGCTCGAGCCCGGCCAGGGCGGCGATCTCCGGCATGCACAGGCCGGACGCATAGTTGGTCAGCCGCACGTACCGGCCCAGCTCGCGCGAGACGTCGTCGAGCGCGGACCGCATCAGCCGGAAGTTTTCCCTGGTCGCGTACGTGCCTGCGTAGCCCTCCCGGGTCGCGCCCTCGGGCACGTAGTCGAGCAGCGACTGGCCCGTGGACCGGATCACCGCGATGATGTCGGCGCCCGCCCGGGCGGCCGCCTGGGCCTGCGGGATGTCCTCGTAGATGTCGCCAGTGGCCACGATCAGGTAGATCCATGGCTTGGGCGGGTCGGCGGTCTCGCAGATCATCGCGTCCCGCTCCGCCCGCCGGGCGTCGATCACGGCGATGCCCTGGCTGAGTGCCGCGCGGGCCGCGGCGCGCGCCGCGGTGGCGTCCTGGCCTTCCGGCACGTGGAACTTGACCTTCCCGGCCGCGGCGTCGCGGGCCAGCCCGGCCAGGCCGGCGTGCCCCCCGGCCAGCAGCGCATCCCAGGCCGGCAGGGCCACCCCGTGCTCCAGCCCGGCGCTGTCGCGGACCGCGTCGGCCAGCCGGTTCACCCAGGGCATGCCGTCCTCGTCGGCGCCGTCGAGGCCAGCGAGACGCAGCACGGCCCGCTCGACCGACACCGTCGTGTGCGTCCTGGCCAGTTCGACGATGGGCTGCCCGGCCGCCCGGGCCAGGTCACGGGCCTCGCCGACGACCGCCGGATCAAGCCCGAGTTTCGGCTCTCTCACGCGTCCTCCTGTCGAAAATCGCGCGCACCCCCGGCTCGGCCCGGATCAGGTCGAGGGCCAGCCGGGCATGCCCGGGTACATACCCGTTGCCGATCAGCATGGTCACATCGGCGGCCAGTCCCTCGGCGCCCAGCGCGGCCGCCGTGAACGAGGTCGCCATCGAGAAGAAGATGACCGTGCCCCCCTGGGCGGTGGCGAGTACCGCGCCGCCTTCGCAGCCCGGCACGTCCACGCAGACAACGGTCACGTCCGCGGGGCCGCCCGCGCCGGCCACCACGCCGGCCAGCGCCACCGGGTCCCGCGCGTCGGCGATCACCACATGGTCAGCGAGCCCACTGCGCCGCAGCACGCCTTCCTCTGCCTCCGTCGGCACCACGCCGATGATGTGCCGCGCCCCGGCCTGCCGGGCGGCCGCGGCGGACAGCGAGCCGCTCTTGCCGGCCGCCCCGAGGATGGCCACGACCGGCCGGCCGGCGCCGGGGCGGGCCGGGCTGGTGTCCGCGGCCGCGCGGCGGGCTGCCTCGGCCACGACCCGGTGGGTGAGCGCGGGGGCGCCGCAGACGTCCAGGACCGCGAGGGCCAGCGGGCCAGGCAGGTCGCTGGGGAGGACGGTGGCGATCGACCGGCCGAACAGGATCGCGTGCCCGGCGCAGGGTACCTGCTCGGAAGCGCCGTCCCAGCCGGCCAGGCCGTCGGTGATGGCCAGCGGCGTGAGGCTGAGCGAGACCAGGGTGGCGATCCGGTCCCCGGCGGCCAGGCCGAGCGGTGACCGGGGCCCGGCTTCCTCGACGACGCCGGTGAGCATCCCGCCGGAGCCGGTCACCGGGTTCTGCATCTTGCCGCGATCGGCGACGATCTCCAGGACCGCGGCCCGCATCGCCTCGGCCGTGCCCCCGCACGATTCGCGGAGCTGGCGGTAGGACGCGGCATCCAGGTTGAGCCGGTCCACCCGGACCCGCACCTCGTCTGGCCCGGTCCGCGGGTCCGGGTCGAGCCGCCAGGCCGCCTGGGGCAGCACCCCGGCCGGCTCGAGCACCCGGTGCAGGCCGAGGGCTGACGGGCCGGGGCGGTCCTGGCCGCCGAGCACCGACGAAGTCACGTTGCATCCTTCCCGGCCGGGCGTGGGCCGCTCGCGGCGCCGCCCCAGGCCTGCCGGCCGGGCCTGGCCAGGCGCCGCGCGGCAAAGCAGATTTTCCTGTGATTAGCTACTCTGACACTAGCTTCTTCTCAATGTGCCCCGGATAGAAGGCTATCGTTGATAAATACGAGGCCGAAACGGGAAGGGTGAGCAGCGTGATCGATCAGCCATATGCGTACCAGCGGGTCGAGCTCACGGAGCCGGACTGGCGGCGCATCCCCGGCTGGTCGGAGGTCGCCGTCGCGGAGTGGGAGTCGGCGCAGTGGCAGCGGGCGCACTGCGTGAAGAACCTGCGCCAGCTCCGCGAGGTACTCGGGGCCGGGCTCGACGAGGCCTTCCTGGCCGACCTGGAGCGCGACCAGCGCGAGCGGGCCACGATGTCCATGCTGGTTCCGCCGCAGATGCTGAACACCATGGCGCCCTCGCATCAGCCGGGTCAGCCGGGCTTCACCGAGGCGCTGTACGCCGACCCGGTGCGCAGGTACATGATCCCGGTGTTCAGCGACCGGCGCACGGACTGGCCATCGCATCCCTACGCGTCCCGGGACTCCCTGCACGAGGCGGAGATGTGGACGGTGGAGGGCCTGACCCACCGCTACCCGACCAAGGTGCTCGCCGAAGTGCTGCCCACCTGCCCGCAGTATTGCGGGCACTGCACGCGGATGGACCTGGTCGGCAACCCCACCGCGTCGGCCGGCAAGCTCAAGTTCGGGCTGCCCCCGGCCGACCGGCTGGCCGCGATGATCCATTACCTGCGGGTCACGCCCGGGGTGCGGGACGTGGTGGTCTCCGGCGGGGACGTGGCCAACCTGCCCTGGCCCCGGCTGGAGTCCTTCGTCGGTGCCCTGCTCGATGTGGACAGCATCCGCGACATCCGGCTGGCCACCAAGGCGCTGATGGGCCTGCCCCAGCACTGGCTGGCCGACGACGTGCGGGCCGGCCTGGAACGGCTCGGCGTCAAGGCCCGCGAGCGCGGGGCGAACATCGCCATCCACACCCACGTCAACGCGGCCCAGTCGGTGACCCCGCTGGTCGCCCGGGCCACCCGGGCCATGCTCGACACCGGCATCCGCGACGTCCGCAACCAGGGGGTGCTGCTGCGCGGCGTCAACGACAGCGCCTCCGCCTTGCTCGACCTGTGCTTCACCCTGCTGGATGGGGCCGGGATCATGCCCTATTACTTCTACATGTGCGACATGATCCCGGGCAGCGAGCACTGGCGGCTCTCGCTGGCCGAGGCCCAGTACCTGCAGCACCAGATCATGGGCTACCTGCCCGGGTTCGCCACCCCGCGGGTGGTGTGCGACGTCCCGTATGTCGGCAAGCGCTGGGTGCACCAGGTGGCCCGGTATGACGCCGACCTCGGCATCTCCTACTGGACGAAGAATTACCGGACCGGCGTGGAGGCCGAGGACCCGCTGGCGCTCAGCCGCGAGTACCCCTACTACGACCCCATTTACCGGCTGCCGGAGCAGGGCCAGGCCTGGTGGCGGGCCCGCGCCGCCACGGCCGGCGGCCTACAGCTCGCGGAGACCAGCTGACGGCTGGCCGAAGTGCGGTGCGCCCGCGATCTTCCGGTTGTGCCGGGCCGCCGGGGATGATGAGTGGGTGACCACGGTTCACTTTCCGGCTGCGGTGTTCCAGCGGGCGGGGCTGCCTGCCGCCGAGGCGGAGGAATGGGCCGCGTCCGCGCCAGGCCCGCGCGGCCGGTTCGGGGACGCCGCCGCTGCGGCCGGCGTGTTCCTGACCCGCGGGCGGGCGCTCATCCAGCGCCTGCCCGACCCGGTCCGCCGCAGCGCTGACGAGCGCGCCGCTCACGACGTCATGGCCGGGATGATGAACGCGGCCCGCGAGAGTTTCCTGCGCTCGCACGCGGCCGCTCTCTATGACGCGGTGACCAGCCGGTGCACCAGGTCACTCCGGGTCGAGGAGTTCGTCTACGAGGCGGCGGCGGCTGTTCCCGGCCTCGTTCCGACCCCGGCCGAGATGGACGCCGAGCGCGCCCGGACGCTGCCCGAGAAGGAGGGCATCGAGTTCGCGCAGGGCCTGCTGGTCGGGCACGTGCTGGCCGTGCCGCGGGCCGGCCGGCACCTGATCGGCGCGATGCTGCGCCCCACCTCCGAGGCATCCGAGCTTCTGGGCGAGCTACGGGCCAGGGGCACGATTGACCTCGGCCCAGTCCGGGTCACCCGCCGGGGCCGGGCCGGCATCCTCGAGCTGAGCAACCCACGGCATCTCAACGCCGAGGACGACGTGACGCTCGGCCCGACCGAGTGCGCGGTCAACATGATCCTGCTCGACCCGGACATCGAGGTCGGCGTGATACGCGGCGGCATGCTGGCTCACCCTCGCTACCCAGGCGCCCGTGTCCTCGGATCGGGCATCAACCTCACCCGCCTTTACCGCGGGCGCATCGACTTCCTCTTCTACCTGGTGCGCGACCTCGGCTATGTGCACAAGATCTACCGCGGCATAGCTCTCTCAGCGCTAGGCGCAGGCGCGTCCGCGCACTTCGCCGGCGGCCCGGACGCCGCGATCGAGAAATTGTGGGTCGCGGCGGTGGAACGTTTCGCGGTCGGCGCCGCCTGCCAGTTGCTGCACGTCGTGGACCACGTGATCGCTACGCGCGGGTCGCGCCTGTTCCTGCCGGCCCGCCGGGAAGGGATCATCCCGGGCGCGTCCAACCTGCGCCTGCCCCGTTTCGTCGGAGATCGCGCCGCCCGCCAGGCGATCTTCTCGGGCCGGGAGTGGACGGCGGGTGAGCCGGACGCGGCGCTGCTCTGTGACGAGGTGGTGGAACCCGGCCAGATGGACCGGGCGCTCGAGGCGCGGACCGAGGCGCTCACCAATTCCGGGCTCGTGAACGCGGCCGCCAACCGGAGGGCGCTGCGGGCCGGCCAGGAACCGCTCGACCTGTTTCGCGAGTACATGGCCACCTATGCGGTTGAGCAGGCGCGCTGCCACCTGAGCCGGGCGCTCGCCCATAACCTGGAGGTGCACTGGAATGCACGTGAGCGCAGCATCTGAGCAACGGATCTGGGATCACGCCGAGACGCTGCCCCGCGAGCAGCTGGCCGCGCTTCAGCTCGACCGCCTGCGTTCGGCGGTTGCGCGCGTCCTGCGCGGCCAGCCGTTCGGTGCCGGGCGGCTGGCCGCCGCGGGCCTGGCGGCGCCCGGGGATGTCGGCTCTCTCGACGACCTGTCCCGCATCCCCTTCACCAGCAAGGCCGACCTCCGCGCCCATTATCCGTTCGGCCTGCTGGCGGTGCCGAGGCAGCAGCTCGTGCGGGTCCACGCCTCGAGCGGCACGCACGGCAAGCCGACGATCGTCGGGTACACCAGCGCCGACCTCGAGAACTGGACCGAGCTGATGGCGCGGTGCATGACGATGGCCGGCGTCAGGCCGGGGATGGTGATCCACAACGCCAATGGCTATGGGCTCTTCACCGGCGGCCTCGGCTTTCACCAGGGCGGCGAGCGGATCGGCGCCACGGTGGTCCCGGTCTCGGGTGGGTTCACCGCCCGGCAGGCGATGCTGCTGCGTGACCTGGGCGCTCAGGTCCTTGTCTCAACGCCGTCTTATGCGCTGGCCGTCGCGCAGGCCATCGCTGACTCCAGCGGCCCGGAGCCGCATCTCGAGCTCGGGCTGTTCGGTGGCGAGCCGTGGACCGAGGCGATGCGCGCGGAGATCGAGCGATCGCTCGGCCTGGTCGCCGTCAACTTCTATGGCCTGTCGGAAATGTGCGGACCGGGAGTCGCCGCGGAGTGCGTGGCCCGCGCCGGGCTGCATGTGCAGGAAGACCATTTCGTGGTCGAGGTGATCGACCCCGCCGACGGGCGCCCGGTAGCGCCGGGGACCGAAGGGGAACTCGTCTTCACCACGCTGACCAAGGAAGCGCTGCCGCTGCTGCGCTACCGGACCGGCGATATCGGCTGCCTCGCCAGTGAGCCCTGCGCGTGCGGCCGCACGACGGTCCGGCTGACCGGGCTGCGTGGCCGTCACGACGACATGCTCATCGTGCGCGGCGTCAACATCTATCCCTCTCAGGTGGAACACGTGCTGCTCAGCGCAGGCGGAGTCGCACCGCATTACCGGCTGATCGTGGAGCGGCCCGGTCCGCTCGACGAGATGACCCTCGAGTGCGAGCCTGCCGACCCCGCCGAAGAGCCCGCAATGCTCCGCGCCCGGCTCGAGCAGCTCCTGCGGGATCACACCGGCCTGCGGATCACAGTGGCGCTGGTCCAGCCCGGAAGCATCCCCCGCAGCGAAGGTAAGGCGGTACGGGTGGTAGATCACGGCCCGAACGCTCGGTAGGCCATCCACCGCGGTAGTGACAGAACCCGTTGGCGGGGACGAGTTCATGGTCCATGCTGGTGGTATGCGCGCCCGCGTGGGGGGCTGGTTCGACGGCGCCGGCTGGTCAGTCGGCCTCGCTGCCGCTCTGTTTGTGTTCGCCCTGCTCGTGGTGGTGCTGGAGCTGCAGTCGCCGGATCTCGTGCTCTGGACCGGTCACCGGGTCGTGGGGACGGAGCAGGGCGGCATCGTCAGGTACCAGTGGCAAGGTCAGGGCTATTCGCTCGACGCACCCGGGTACGGGTCGTCGAAGGCCGTGAGCGTCTACGTCAACCCCGCCAACCCCGGCGACGCCATGATGGACAACGCAGCCGACCGGGCGGCCATCTCTTTTCTCGTCGGCGCGCCGGTCACCGCGGGCGTGGCCGTGCTCGTTGTCGGCCTGACCCGCAGGTACCGGTGGGCGCGCCGTCCGAGGAGCCGGGCCGGTGCCGCGGCGGCGGGCGACGGGCTGGATCCGGACTTTGTCGCCCGGCACCTGCGGGAACTGCGTGGCGGCGACCGGGGCGGTGCTGTGTAGACGCGAGCTGCGGGCTGGTATGGCGCGCCGGGCACACGGGCTCAATCGCTGGCCGGATGAAGGTGGAGGGGCAGGGAGGCGAAGCCGCTGAGGGTGTTGTTGAGGCGGCGCCGCGGCTGGCCTGGCCGGCTCAGCGTGGCCACCTGCCGAGCCAGGGCCTCCAGCAGCACCTCACCCTCCAGCCGGGCCAGCGAGGCGCCGACGCAGGCGTGGATCCCGAAGCCGAAGCCGACGTGCCCCACGGCCCGGCGGCGGATGTCGAACTCGTCGGGGTCGCCCCAGCGGCGCGGGTCGCGGTTGGCGGCGGCCAGGAACAGCAGCACCTTCTCCCCCGCGGCCATGGTGATGCCGCGGACCTCCACCTCCCTGGTGGTGGTGCGGAAGAAAGTCTGCACGGGTGAGGCGTATCGCAATGCTTCCTCGAACGCCGGGCCCGCCAGGGCGGGATCGTCCCGGAGCAGCTGGTATTGCGCCGGGTCGCGGGCCAGGCAGTCCAGGGCGCAGCCCAGCCCGATGACCGTGGTGTCCACGCCCGCGGTGAGCAGCGAGCGAACCAGCAGCGCGGCCTCCTCGGGGGTGACCGCGCCTTCGTCGGCGCTCGCGTAGATCCGGGCACCGAGGCCGCCCTCGGCGAGGGCCTCACGCCTGCAGTGGGCCGCGATCCAGGCGATCACGCCCTCCGCCCGCGTCATCGATTCCTGCTGCAGGTGATTGCGCGGGCCGAACGCGTTGAAGGCCATGTTCCCGTAGGCCAGGAGCTGCTCGCCGCCGTCCTCGGTGAGCCCCACAGCCAGCGGGAACACCCGCAGCGGGAACGACTCGGCGATGTCACGCACGCCATCCACGACGGCCCGGGCGACGAGTTCGCGGACGAGGCGGGCCGCGTCGCGGGCGAAGTCCTCGCGCAGGGCGCGCACCGTCCGCGGCGACAGCGCCCTGGCCACCGCCCTGCGCGCCCGGGAGTGCTCGGGCGGGTCGGCCTCCAGCAGCAGGCTCGGTGGCCGCCACGGTTTTTCCTTGCGGAAGTCGCTGAGCCCGACGCCGGCCGACGAGCAGAACGTCTCCCAGTCCCGGAGCGCCTCGTGCACCTCGGCGTGGCGGGCCATCGCCCACACCCCGTAGCGCTCGAGCCAGACGACCGGGCCCGCCTCCCGCAACTCCTCGTGGAAGGCGAACGGATCACGCAGGAAGTCGTCGGCGAAGGGGTCGGCCGCCGAGACCGGCGCGTCGAGCTGATGTGTCTGACCCATGGCGCCCCACCCTTTCCCCGCAGCGCCATGATGCACCGTCCGCCAGCCGTGATCAACAGTTAGCCGGCGGGGGCGCGGAGCCAGGCCGCACGGCCCGGTCGGCCAGGGCCCGGTCTTCCGCGCGCACCGGGATGAAGGCGGCGGCGGCCAGCGGGAACACGGCAACGGCACCGAAGGCCACGGCGTAGCCCGCTCCCCCGATCACGGCGGCGAGCACCGGCGGCGTGGCCGCGGCGAACGCGTTCTGCCCGGTGTTCTGGATGCCGAGGGCGCGCCCCGCCCACGATGACCCGGCATACTCCGCGACGGCGGTGAAGGCGAGCCCGTTGGTGCTCACCGCTACCACCGCCGCGACCAGCAGTGCCGCGATGGCCAGCGGCGACCTGGTCACCGCCTCGGCGGCCAGGGCCAGCAGGACCACGGCGGTGGCAAGGGCCAGGATGCGCATCGGGCGCATCCGGCGGCGCGTACGGTCGGACCAGTAGCCGGCCCCGAGCCGGGCCGCCGCGCCGCAGACCTGGGCGATCGCGAGCAGCCGCCCGGCGGCTGGCGCGGCCCAGCCGCGGGTGTCGACCAGGAACACGAGGGCGAATGTGGCCACGGCGAACTGCGGCACCACCAGCAGAGCGCTGGCCGAGTGGATCCGCCACAGCACCGGGGTCCGGTATGGCGACCCATGCCGTTCCTGCGGCCGCCGGGCGGCCCGCGCCGGATCACGCACGGCCACCACCACGAGCGCGGCCGCCACCAGGCAGAACGTGCCGAGGAAGGCCAGGGCTGCGGGCGGCCCGTGCTCGCCGATGCTGGGCAGCGCCAGCGCCGCGACCGCGACCGCCAGCGGCTGCGCGCTCTGCCTGATCCCCATGGCCAGCCCGCGTTCGTGCGCCCCGAACCAGCCCAGGATGAGCCGCCCGCTCGCCGCGTAGACCGACGCGCCCGCCGCCCCGGCCAGGGCCAGGCAGGCCCCGAGGGCGGCGACCCCATGGACGGCGGTGCCGGCCAGCAGCACCAGCCCGGCTCCCGCCAGCCCGGTCCACAGCACCACCCGCTCGCCCCACCTGTCGGCGGCCGCCCCCCACGCGACCAGGGTCAGCAGCAGTCCCGCGGTCGGGCACGCGACCAGGATCCCGGCCTGCTCCAGCGACAGCCCCTCCTGCCGGAAGGCCGGGATGAGGTAGGCCAGGCCGTACTGGAAGGTGCAGCCCGCGGTCATCGCGACCAGCCCGGCGATCAGGACCACCCACCGGCGCCCGGCCGCGGCGCTGGCCCCGCGCTCCTGCTGCACCGCCAGCCCGGCGCGGGGGCCAGCCGCCCCGCCATCTCGTCGGCTCATATGCTGATAATAGATGTCCGTATAATGATACAGCCGGGAGGTGACCGTGGTGCTCGCGGACGCCTAGCGGCAGATCTTTCCCGGTCTGAACTGGTCAGTGCTGGCGGGCGGGGTCATCGTCAGCCCCGGCGTCGGCGGCCGAGTCAGCGTCTCCGGTGGTGCCGTCCTGCTCGGCCGCGGCCGCCGCGCCGCCATCACCAGCCGGACCGCTCTCCTCCCCAGCCGCTCCGCTCGCGCCGGCCACGGGGCTCCTGCGCTGTGTCCGCACGAACCACACGATGCCGATGACGGTCAGGGCGGACGCCACATAGAAGTTCAGCCGCAAGCCCAGGAAGTGCTCGGAAGGATCGACCCGCAATGACTCCTCGAAGATCCGGAATGCCGAGTACCCGGTCACGTACAAGGCGAACAGGCCCGGGGGCCTGACCCCACGGTGGTGGCCCAGCCAGACCAGGAGCGCCGCCAGGAGCAGGTCGAAGACCAGCTCGTACAGGAATGTGGGGTGAAAGGTGGTGTACCGCAGGTAGCCGGCCGGGCGGAACGCGGGGGTTATCCGCAGTCCCCACGGCAGGCTGGTCGGGCCGCCGAACAACTCCTGGTTGAAGTAATTCCCTATCCGGCCGATCCCCTGGGCGACCAGCAGCGCCGGGGCGACGGCGTCCATGAAGACGGGCACATCCCCGCCTGCCCGCCGCACCCGCCATATGCCGACCACGGCCGCCAGCGCGATGCCGCCCCAGATCCCCAGCCCGCCGTCCCAGACCGCGAATACCCCGTACCAGTGATGCGGGATGTACTTCGGTGTCGTGATGTCAAAGTAGATCCGGCCGCCGACGATCCCGGCGGGCACCGCCCACAGCGCCACGTCGCCGACCAGGGCCGGGTCACCGCCCTGCGCCTTCCAGCGGCGCTGCGTGATGAGGATGGCCGCCGTGATGCCGACCACGTACATCAGCCCGTAGAAGTGGATAAAGGCCGGCCCGATGTGAAACCCGTTCACCGGCGGGCTGGGTATGTAAAAAGGCAAGGCCATGCGCCGAGCGTAGCGGGCCGCCGGGGGCCGCGGCACCGGGCCCGCAGGGACGGAAAATGCAGCCGTCATTCGGTACCGGTGCCGATCGGGCGTGATCGCCCGAGCGGCCGCGTCCTGTGCTGGACTGGCCTACGTGACCGTGCTGCTGGCCCGTTCCGACGTGGCTGATCTGCTTGACATCGATCAGCTGACCGTCACGCTGCGCGAGGGTTTCCGCCGGGACGACGAGCAGCAGATCGCGGGGCTCCGGGCCCGGACCGGCCTGCCCGGGCCCGGCACCGCCACGGCGCTGCTGCCGGGCGTGCTGCCTGGTGTGCCGGCGTACACCGTCAAGGTGAACGCCAAGTTCCCCGGCGCGGACCCGGCCCTCCGTGGCGTGGTGTGCCTGCACAGCCTGGACGACGGCGCCCTGCTGGCGGTGCTCGATTCGGCCAGCCTGACCGCGTGGCGGACCGGCCTGGCCGCGGCCGCCGCCACCGACACGCTGGCCGCTCCCGGAGCGGCCACGGTGGGGATCGTCGGCGCTGGCGTGCAGGCCGGCGTGGTGCTTGGCGGTCTGGCCCGGCTGCGTCCGGTCAGCCAGGTGACCGTCGCCGACATCGACCCGGCCCGGGCGCGCCGCTTCGCGGAGCGTCACGAACTGGCCGGGAGGCTGCCGATCAGGCTGGCCGGCACCGCGGCGGAGGTGCTGGCCGCGGCTCAGATCGCCGTGTTCGCCACCTGGAGCCGGGATCCGCTGGCCAGGCTCGCGGATACCCGTCCCGGCCAGCATCTGACCAGCCTGGGCGCGGACGAGCCAGGCAAACGCGAACTCGCCGCGGACATCCTGGGCCGCGCCACCGTTGTAGTGGACGATCTCCGCCTGGCCCGGTCCATGGGCGCACTGTCCGCCCCCGGCCTGCGGGCCGCCGGGGCGGTCACGCTCGGGCAGGTGATGCGCGGCGAGCATCCGGGCCGCGGCCGCCCTGATGAACTCACCGTCTATGCCCCGGTCGGCCTGCCGTGGCAGGACCTGGCGATCGCCTGGCAGGTATACCAGGCCGCCGCGACGCAGGGCCGCGGGGTCTTCGTTGATCTGCTGGCCTGAATGTGTTCGCAGGCTGGACGGCCCGGCGTGCGCTCCGCATGGAACGATATGGGCATGACGGACTACCGGGCCGTGAACCTGGCCAACTGGAACGAGCGCGCGCCCGCGCACGCGGCCTCCGCCGACTATGGCGCCGCCCGCTTCGCGGCGGACCCGGGCTTCCTGAGCGACGTCGTGCGGTTCGACCGCCCGCGGCTTGGTGACATCAGCGGCCTGCGCGGGGTGCATCTGCAGTGTCACATCGGGACCGACACGATCTCCCTGGCCCGGCTCGGCGCGACGATGACCGGGCTGGATTTCTCGGCCGCCGCCCTGGCCGAGGCGCGTCGGCTGGCCGCGGCGGCCGGCGCCGATGTGGAATTCGTCGAAGCCGACGTGTACGACGCGGTCAAGGTGCTCGGCGAGAGCCGGTTCGACCTCGTGTTCACCGGGATCGGCGCGCTGTGCTGGCTGCCGAGCGTCCGCCGCTGGGCCGATGTGGTCGCCGGGCTGCTGCGGCCAGGAGGCCGGCTCTTCCTCCGGGAGGGGCATCCGGTGCTGTGGTCGCTGGCTGACCAGCGGCCCGACGGCCTGCTCGTCGTGGAGTACCCCTACTTCGAGCGTGACGAACCCACCACCTGGGAGGAGGGCGGAACCTACGTCGAGACGGACGTGGTCTTCACGCAGAACGTCTCGCACGAGTGGAACCACGGCCTGGGCGAGATCGTCACCGCGCTCCGGGATGCCGGGATGGGACTGACCGGGCTGGCCGAGCATGACAGCGCGCCCTGGGAAGCCCTGCCCGGCCAGATGGAACGCACCGAGGACGGTGAGTGGCGGCTGGCCGACCGGCCGTGGCGGCTCCCCTGCACGTACACGCTGCAGGCCGTCAAGCACGCACCGGCCGGGACAGAATAACTGGGGCAGAATAGTGTGAGGCCCCTCCATGTATGAGATGGAGGGGCCTCACCCAGCCTCGCAGCACTGGCCCACCGATCGCCCGGCGTCCTTGCTCTGTCTGGCCTGTCACCGGTCGCGGATTTCCCCGGCGAAAGGTCCGGTTTCCCGGTTCTTCCGCCTCCGGGGTTGCCCCCGGATGGGCCATCGTTTTCGGTGGTGAGAGCATTTTTACTGCCCCCGGCCACGGCCGCACAAGGGGTTACGGCCGGCATTCTCAAGATTTTTTGGTCGTCCACAAGTCATCCACAAAACGTCCGGCGTTATCCCCCGCGTAACCTGCCTGTCCACCGGTTCATCCACAGCGCGATCCACAGTGCTAGCCCGGGGGCGACCCCCGGCCCCCCCGCGAAGTACTCTCGATCTGTGGCCTCAGGGACCGAGCATGTCAGCGCGCAGATCCATGAGTACGTTGTGTCGCACAGCAGCCCGCCGGATGCGGTGCTGCGTGACTTGATCCAGGCGACCGCACACCGGTTCCCCGACCGGGTGATCCTGCAGATCGGCCCGGAGCAGGGCACGTTCATGACCGTGCTGAGCCGGCTGATCGCGCCCACCCGCGCGATCGAAGTGGGCACCTTCACCGGGTACTCCTCCATTTGCCTGGCCCGAGGCCTGGCCGAGGGAGGCAGGCTGATCTGCTGTGACGTCAACGAGGACTGGACGTCACTGGCCCGCGAGTACTGGGAGAAGGCCGGGCTCGCTGACCGCATCGAGTTGCGGCTCGGGCCGGCCGCCGACACGCTCCGCGCCCTGCCGCGGGACGCGACGGTCGACCTCTCGTTCATCGACGCCGACAAGACCGGGTACGCCAGCTACTGGGACGAGATCGTGCCGCGCACCCGAAGCGGCGGGATCATCCTGGTGGATAACACCTTCCTGCACGGCCGGATCTTCAGCCCCGATCCAGATCCTGACGCCCGGGCGATCAGGGACTTCAACGAGTACGTCCGCGCCGATGACCGTGTGGAACTCGCGATGCTCTCCATCGGGGACGGCCTGACCCTCGCCCAGAAGAAATAGCCATGATGCGCGGTTAGCCGGAATGAACACCATACTCAACGATTGCCAGCAGTAACTGCCCTATCACACCGGGCAAAGCTATGGTCACAACATGTCCATTGGGACACAGCTTGCCTGGCGGTTCGCGACAATGGCCGCAGCCCCCTGCTGGACTCGTGACCGCCATCGCGGCGGCACGTCAGGAGGATCAGAGCTATGGCTACCTCGACCGATCCGGTGTATCTGCGTGTGCTTGAGGACCTGCGGGAGCAGATCCACGGGGGTGCCCTCCCACCCGGCGCCAGGGTGCCGTCACGGAACGGCATCATCGCCCGGTACGGCGTCGGGGAGACTGCGGCCAAGCACGCACTGCAGGTCCTGGCGACTGAGGGCCTCATCGAGGCCAGGGCCGGCTCGGGCTCGTATGTCCGCAAGGTGCCCGCCGCCTGTCACCTCGAGCACGACCGGCTGCACTTCCCCGGGTCGCCGTTCGGGCTCGAGGATCCGCGGCGGGCCGCCGACGGCGGGACGCACTCACCCCGCCTGTCCTGGGAACATCAGTCCGAGCGCGTGGCCGCGCCACCGCACGTCGCCCGGCTGCTCGGGCTCCCGCTGCTCGGACCGGGACGTGGCGATGCCCAGGTGATCCGGACCAGGTACCTGCTCAGCGCGGATGGCACCCCGGTGCAGATGGCCACCAGCTACGAACCCGCGGAACTCACCGCCCACACCCCGATCGCGCTTCCTGAGCAGGGCCCATTCGCGGGCCGGGGGGTGATCGAGCGGATGAAGGTGATCGGCGTCCACGTGGACCAGGTGGTGGAGGACATCTCGGTGCGGCCCTCGCTGTCGGCCGAAGCCGTCGCCCTGGAGATCCCGGCCGGTGCTCCGGTGCTGCTCGTTGAGCGGGCGCACCGCGCTGGGCGGCGGGTCGTCGAGGTCGGTGAGGTCGTTATCGCCGCCGACCGGTTCCGGCTGCGCTACCGCATCCCGGTTGCCCCAGGGGACGAGCACGGTGGTGACCAGCACGGTGGTGACCAGCACGGTGGTGACCAGCACGGTGGTGATCAGCACCGGGCGGACGCCGGTCTCACGGTGGGCGCGGTGCTGGCGTGATCCGTTGATCCGGCCGGCCCGGCCGGCGACGTGCCCGCGATCTACCAGCTCATCCGTGACCTGGCCGAGTACGAGAGGTCGCTGCATCACGTCAGCGCGACCGAGGAAGACCTGCGCCGGTCGCTGATGGCGGACCAGCCGGCCGTGTTCGCGCACGTGGCCGAGCATGAGGGCGAGGTGGTCGGGGTCGCGCTCTGGTTCGTCAACTTCTCCACCTGGGAAGGCCGGCACGGGATCTACCTGGAAGATCTGTACGTCCGCCCGGAAGTGCGCGGCGGCGGGCACGGCCGGGCGCTGCTGGCCGAGCTGGCCCGGATTTGTGTGCAGCGCGGGTACCCCCGGCTGACGTGGGCCGTGCTGGACTGGAACTCCCCCGCCCTCGGCTTCTACCGCTCGCTCGGCGCTGTTTTCATGGACGAATGGCAGGTGCATCAGCTGGCCGGGGCGGCCCTGCACACGCTGGCCGGGGCAGACCGGGGTGCGCCCGCCGGGTGAGCCCGCCGCGTGAGGCCGCCGGCTGGGCCTCCTTGCCCCGGAGCGTCCTAGATGCAATGGTTTGCAGTACGGCGAGCGAGGTGAGGTGAGGAATGACCGAGGACGCGGATATCGTGGTGGCGGGGGCCGGGCACAACAGCCTGCTCACCGCCTGCTACCTGGCCAAGGCGGGATACCGCTGCCTGGTCCTGGATGCGCGGCACATTCCAGGGGGCGGCGCCGCCACCGAGGAACTGCTGCTTCCAGGCTTCGGCATCGACACCTGCGCCACCGGCCACACCATGATCCGGGTCAACCCGGCCCTGCTGCATGACGAACTCGGCCTGATCGCCGACTACGGCCTGAGTTACGTCGAGCCGGATCCCGTGGAGCACGTGGCGTTCCCGGACGGTGAGCAGTTCACCATGTGGCTGGACCGCGAGCGGACCGCGGCCGAGGTGGCGCGGTTCTCCCGCGCCGACGCGGCCGCCTACCTGCGCTTGCTGGACGAGTACGACGAGGTCAAGACGATCTTCAGCCGTTCGCAGTTCACCCCGGTGGGGTTCGGCCCGTCGCTGGACCAGATGCTCGCCGACCACCCGAAGGGCGCGATCTGGGCGCGGCGGCGCCAGCTCAGTGCCGTGGACGTGGTCCGGCACGAATTCACCAGCCGGCACGTCCAGGCCTTCCTGCTGTGGATGGCGTTTCAGGTCTTCCAGCTCGTGGACGAGCCGGGATCGGGCGTGCTGCCGTACGCCCAGGTCTTCGGGCGGCAGCAGCGCAGCTGGTCCATCCCAGTCGGCGGGTCGGCCGCGCTGACCGCCGCGCTCACCGGTTACCTGGCCGACCACGGCGGCCGGGTGCTGTGTGACCGGCGAGTGACCAGGCTGCTGCTGTCTGACGGCCGCGCCGTCGGCATCGAGACCGACGACGGGACGCAGTACCGGGCGGGCACGGCCGTGGTCTCCACCATCCACATCAAGCACCTGCGGGACATGGCGCCCGCGGATGCCTGGCCGGCGGAGTTCCACTACGGCGTGGACACCTATGACGTGGGGGTGCCGGGGTTCGCGACCTACTACGCCACGACCGCTCCCCCGGAGTTCGAGGCGCATGACGGCCTTCGCAGCGCCGTGTCGGCCGGGCTCGCGGGCTGGCCGGAGGACATGATCCAGCTCGGCGCCGACCTGCGGGCCGGGCGGTACATCGCCGAGCCGCCCTGGCTTCTCGTGGCCACGCCCACCCTGGTCAACCCGGGGCGTGCCCCGGCCGGGATGCACACCGTGAAAATCCTCGGACCGCAGGTCTACCGGCTCCCCCAGAGCATGGGCGGCTGGGAGAACGTCAAGGAGGAGCACGCCCGGCGGCAGCTGGACCGTCTCCGCCGGTCGGCGCCCGGGCTGACCGATGAGAAGATCCTCGCTCACCTGGTCAAGTCCCCGGCCGACATCGAGCAGCTGAACCCGCACATGATCCACGGCGCGTTCCACGGCGGGAACCGGGGCCCGGCGTTCAGCGGCCCGCTGCGGCCCGTGCCCGGCTGGGCGTCGCACCGGATGCCGATCCCCGGCCTCTACCAGACCGGGGGGAGCACCCACCCAGGCGGATCCATCACCGGGGCGCCGGGCCGTAACGCGGCCACCGTGCTGCTGCACGATCTCGGCCACGACCCGGCGGACGTCATGACGGCGTCGCCCAGTGTGCGGCTGGCCCGTTAGCGGCTGGCCAGCCTGTGACCGTTCAGGCCGGCCCGCGCCGGTAACGCGCCGGTGTCCAGCAGCCCGGCCGCGGCGAGGTCGGCGGCCAGGCTCGCCTGCTCGGCCGGAGTATGCGAGGTGAGCGGCGCCCGGACCGGGCCCCCGGACATGCCGATCAGGCCGGCCCAGGCCTTGAGCGAGGCGAGCGAGTCCACCCGCCGTGCCTTGCCATGCAGCCATGTGGCCGCCACAGCGCGGACCGGGTCGAGTGTGGCCGCGACCTTCGCGGCCGCGGCGAAGTCACCGCCGAGCGCCAGCCCGGTGTACTCGCGCATCGGCTGCCGGCCGGGTGTCTGGTACAGGTACGGTGCCGCCGACGACATGAACACCCGCTGGCCGTGGTCGCGCATGTTCTCCAGCCAGGTTCCCTCGTTCGGCTCGCAGACCAGGATCCTGTCCCCCACCCGGCGCAGCACCTCGAGGTAGGTGGCATGGTCCCGGCCGACCTTGATCCCGCACACGTTTTCCAGGCCGGCCAGCCGCTCGATGAGTTCCAGGGAGAGCGACACACCCGAGTAAGCCGTGTCGAACAGCCAGACCCCGATGTCCACGCTCCCGCAGACCTGCTGGAACCACTGGAACAAGCCCTCGTCTGAAGCCGGCGGGTAGTAGGGGTTGATCAGCGCGACGAAGTCCGCACCGGCCTTCTGGGCATGCTTGGTGAACTCGACAGCTTGCCCCGCCGAGTGGTGGCCGGTGTGCGCGATGACCGGGCACAGCCCCTTGGTCCCGTCCACGATCACCTCGACGAGGCGCCGTCGCTCGGCTCCGGTCAGCGCCCAGAACTCGCTCATCACCCCGGTGCAGAAGATCCCGTCCACCCGGAGGTCGCCGGTGAGCCGGTCAAGATCACGCCCGAGCGCGTCGTAGTCTACCGCGCCCGTGTCGTCAAAGGGGGTGGTGACCGCGGCGCACAGCCCGGCAAGCTGCTCGCGGGCCGCCTGCTTGGCTTCCGCCTTCGTGTAATCCATGGATCTCCTCAGTGCTAGCGGGAACTTCGGGCTAGAGCGTGTCCGCGAGCCAGTCAGCAACGAGCGGCCTGGCCTGGTGCCAGACGTTGTTCAGGATGTGGACCCCCTTGGGGTACACAACGGTCGTTACCGGGCCGCCGTACTCGGCGGCGATCTGCTCGGCCTGGGATGGTGGCGAGCCCGGGTCGTCCCCGCCGTAGACCTGCAGCAGCGGGACCGTCGCCTTCCCGGCCACGCCGGCGAGCGTGATAGCGGCCATGTTCGCGGCCGGATCGGGGCCGTGATGCTGGTACTGGCCGGGCCGGGTGAGATCATCCATCTGTGCGAACCGGCCCGCCGGCGTGTACCAGCTGGACATCGCGAACACCGCCCGGACCCGGCGGTCCGCCGCCGCCGTGCGGATCGCGAACAGCCCTCCGTAGGAGATGCCGCCCACCGCGACGCGGGAACCGTCCAGGTCCGGCCGGGCGGTCAGCACGTCCAGGATCGCTTGTACCGCCACTTCCTGGTCAGGCCGCAACTTCGCGTCGAAGCTCACGCTCCCCTGCCCAGGGCCGTCGAAGGCGGCCACGGCCAGCCCCCGGGCGACGATATGGTCCCCCAGGTTGAAAAGCTCCTCCTTCGCCGAATCAGCCCCGGGAAGCAGCAGAACGATAGGTGCCCGGCCAGTGCCTGCCGAGACTGGGCCTGCCGAGACTGGGCCTGCCGAGGCTGGGCCCGCCGAGACTGGGCCGGCCGGCAGGCGCAGGTAACCGTTGAGGGTGATGTTCCCGAACGGGACCGTGAGGATCTCCATCGGCGGCGAGAGCAGCGGCGCGGCCTTGGCCCAGGCCTCCGCCATCGACTCCAGCGCGGCCCGGAACTGCGCCTGGTCGTGGGTGAAGACGAAGCTGGCCCAGTGGTAAGCCAGTGCGGCGCGCAGGTAGGAATCTCCCGCGGTAAGCCGGTGGCCGGCGGCCAGCGCCTCATCGCCGCGCGCCAGGTGACCCTGCGCGTGGCGGCTCCACGCGCCACACCATTGCTCGTAGCCAGTGATCTCCGCCTTGAGCTGCTCGAACTCCCACGGCGTTACGTAGTTGGAGAGGATCCGCCAGGTGAAGCGGCGGTACATCGATTCAAGCCGGTCGTCCATGACTCGCCTTTCCCCCGGCGACCTCGCCTTTCCCCCGGCGATAATGGTGTTGGATGCCCGGCCCCGGGCGCGGTGATCTGCCGGTCACCCGCCCGGGGCCCAGGTGCAGCGGTCCCCGGCCACGGTCCAGACCGTATCGGCCGGCGGGGGCGCCCAGAACTCGACGAATGAGAAATTCGCGTCGGTATTGTTTTCAAACCAGTGCACCTCGCCGGGGCCGACGAGCGCGCTCATGCCAGCCTCCAGCCCGGCCGCCGCCTGATCGGTATGCAGCACGCCCGACCCGGCGAGCACGCAGAACACGTGCTGGCAGTCGGCGTGGTAGTGACCGGCGGCGGTGTCACCCGGGTGGTAGATGATCCGGTCGGCGCGGATCTGCCGTGCGCCGACGGGCACGTCGTCGGTCACCAGATCGAGCCGGTCCCGGGTGTCCCGGGTGGAGACCAGGTGCGGAAGCTCGTCCGCGGCGAAAACCTTGGCCAGCGCTGGGCCGGCGGCCCCGGTGGGGCCGGTGGACTCCGCGACCAGGGCATCGAGCCCTTCGGCTCCAGCGCGGAGGCTTACCTCATCGCAGGACGCCAGCCAGAGAACGCTCTCCGGCCCGAGCACGAACTGCTCACCGCCGGCCTCGGCCGTCCCACCGCCAGTGGCCACGTAGACCAGAGCCTCCTGCGCCGTGAGCCGCAGGGCTGGCCCGGCCGTCCCCGGGTCGATGACGCAGCGGCGGGCCTCCATCGGGACCGGGGTGCCGAAGGAGACGGCACCGGCCCAGCTCAACTCGGTCCACCCCGGCCCGCGCCGAACCGGCAGCTGGTCAGGGTGTCGTACGACGGGCATGGCAGGCTCCTCGGATGCGCGGGGCGGGTGCGTGCGGGGCAGCTACATGGTGATGATCGGGCGGATGGCCTCCCGCCGGGCGAGCGCATCGAACGCCGCGGCGACGTTGGCCAGGGGGTAGAGGTCCGTGGTGAGCGGCTCGGTGCGGATCGCGCCCGAGGCCAGGAGGGCGATCATCGCCGGATAGGCATTCGGACTCGACCGTACCCCGAGGACGTTCAGCTCGTCGAGGGTCACAAGATCGACAGGAAGTTCCGCGGTGGCCCCGGCGGCCAGGCCGAGCAGGGCCACGGAGCCGCCGCGGCGGACCGACCGGAGGGCCTGAGGGATGACTGAGGTGTTGCCCGAGCAGTCGAACACGCAGTCCGCCCCGCGCCCGCCGGTCGCCGCCCGGATCGCCGCGACCGGGTCGGTCTCCTCGTAGTCGACCACGCCGGTGCTGCCGAGTTCCCGGGCCACCGCGAGCCGCTTGCCCCGGCCGACCATGACGACCGTGGTGGCCCCGGCCGCCCGCGCGACTTGCAGCATGAGCAGCCCGAGGAGTCCTGGCCCGAACACCGCGGCGCTGTCCCCGGGGCCGAGCCGGGCCCGGCGGGCCGCGTGCACGGTGAGCGCGCCTTGGTTGACCAGGGCCGCGGCCACGTCCGTGACGTGCGCGGGGACCTTGTGCAGCGCGACGGCGGGCCGGACCGCGTACTCGGCCAGGGCGCCGGGCGCGGTGTGCCCGTACAGCTTGAACCCTGGTTCGCGCACGCGCTCACACAGGTTGTAGCGCCCAGCCCGGCACATGGCGCAGGCGCCGCACCCGGTGTGGTTCTCCGCCACCACCCGGTCGCCCGGCGCGAGTCCGCCGCCGTCCGTGCCCGGGCCGAGCCCGGCGACCTCGCCGGACCACTCGTGGCCGATGATGAAGGGCAGCGCGGGCGGCCACGTGCCACGGAAACCGCCGCTGACGATCTTCAGGTCGGTGCCGCACAGCCCGCAGGCGTGTACCCGCACCAGCACCTCGCCCGGGCCCGGCTCCGGCGTGGGCACGGACTCGAGCGTGAGCTGGCCGAAGTCGCGCAGCACGGCGGCCTGCATCTCGGCCGGCACCTGCGGGGTGTTCACTGGGCCGCTCCGCTCTCGCTCAGGGCGGCGTCCTCGTCTAGGGCGGCGTCTTCGCCCAGCGCGGCCCAGATCTGCCTGGCGCGGCGGACCGCGTGGTCGGCCACGGCCTCGGCGATCTCTTCCGCCCGCCCCGCCTCGGCCAGCTCCGGCCGGCCATACCACCCGGTGGCGGCGATCTGGTGGAAGTCGCGCAGCACCGGGTAGACGTCGGGCCGGCGGAACAGCCCGTGGGCGGCCTCGCCCGCGGCCCGCTCGCTGGGCTTGGTCGCCCGGTCCAGATGCACCAGCGAGGGGTCGTAGGCGAGCACGGCGGCGGTTTCCATCGACCCGGCGTGGGTGAACTCCATTTCCTCCGGATAGAGGGTGTGGGTGATCACGTGCGACTCAGCGATCACCACCTGCACCTCGTGCCGGCGCTGCGCTTCGTCGGCGCCCAGCCGGAGGGTGGGCGAGTTGCCCTCGTGCCAGTTCACCACCAGGATCCGGCGAGCGCCCGCGCTGGCCAGCCCGCCGCAGATGTCGACCAGGACCGCCGCCAGCGTGCTGGGGCTCAGCGAGAGCGTTCCCGGCCACGGCAGGTGGTAGTGGGCGACGCCCACCGGCCCGAGCTGGACAACGGCGGTGTCCAGCCGGTGGGCCACCCGCTCGGCGATGGAAAGCGCGGCGAAGGCGTCCGTGCCCAGGGGCAGGTGGCCGCCGTGCTGCTCGATGCTGCCGGTGGCGACCACGGCCACGCCGCTCGCGGCCAGCAGCCGGGCCCCTTCCGGCTGGGCGAGGCGCTCGAGGTGGCGCTCGGGGTGACGGGGCATCGGTCAGCCTCCATATCCGGCGGGCTGGGTAGCCACGTTCTGCTCAACGGCCTGGCGGTGCGCCCTGATCGGTGTCTGCCAGGCCTCGGTCACCACGTCCAGCAGGGCCGGCTTCCCGGTCAGGGCGGCCCGCAGGGCCGGTGCCGAGCCGGCCCGGCTGCGTGACCCGCTCGCCGTGCAGCCCGAATCCCCGGGCGACGTCGGCGAAGGCCACATCGGCGAAGTCGTCCTCCTCCCAGCCGCGGCCGAAGGTGATCCGCCGGTACCACCGGATCCAGCCGAATGAGCGGTTGTTCAGGACCACGATGGTGACCGGCAGCCCGTGCTCGACCACCGTGGCCAGTTCGCCGGCCGCGTAACCGAGGGCGCCGTCGCCGGTGAGCACGATGGTCCGCCCGCCCGGGTGGGCGGTGGCGGCGCCGATCGCGGCGGGCACCCCGTAGCCGAGGCCGGCCTGTCCGCGGGGGCACAGCACCCGCCGTCCCGCCGCGCGCTGCTCGAGGTAGACGCCGCCCCACCCGCTGGCCAGGCTGGCATCGCAGACGAGAATGTCCTCGGCGGCCCAGCGCGGCCTCGAGCTCCGCGATGACCCGCTGGGGCGCGATCGGGACGGCGTCACTGGCCCGCTCGCGGTCACGCTCGGCCCGCCACGCGGCGGTGAGCTCGCCGAGCCGGGCCCGCCAGCGCGCGCGATCCGGCAGCCCACGATCCGGCAGCCCACGATCCGGCAGCCCACGATCCGGGCCTCGATCGCCGGCCGCCGCCGCCAGGGCCTGCAGGCCGGGCCGGGCATCGCCGAGCATCGCCGCGCGGAGCGGGAAGGCACGGCCGAGTTCGGCCGGGTCAATGTCGAGCTGCAGCACGACCTGGTCGGCCCGGGGCAGCGTCCAGCTGAACGTGGCCCCGCCGCCCGCCTTGGTCCCGGCGAGCAGCACGACATCGGCCTCGGCCAGGGCGGCAGCTGCGGCCGAGGTGCCCATCGACCCGGTCACCCCGACGCTGAGCGGGTGGTTCTCGGCGATCGCGCCCTTGCCGGACAGCGTGGTGCCCACCGCCGCCGATATCTGCTCGGCCAGGACGGTCAGTTCCGCGCCCGCCCCGGAATGCATCACGCCGCCGCCCGCGAGGATGAACGGCCGCTGCGCCAGGCGGAGCGCCTCGGCGGCGGCCGTCACGTCGGCTGCCTCGGGCGCGGGCCGGAACGCCGGAAAGCGGCCGAATCGGGCGCTCGTGCCGGGCGGCCCACCGAGAGCTGTCTCCCCGGCCGTCTCCGCGGCCGGGCCGTCCAGGATGTCCTGCGGCAGGAAGAGCGCCACCGGGCCGGGCCGGCCGGTGGTGGCCTCGCGGAAGGCCTGCCGGACGAGCGCGGGCAGGGTCGCCGGGGCGGCCACCGTCGCGTGCCACTTGGTGACCGGCGCCAGCAGGGCCGACTGGTCGAGGGCCTGCGACGCCGCGCTGCGGTAACGGTGCGGGGCGAGCCGGGCGGGCAGGTCACTGACCAGCGCGACAACCGGCACCGATGCGCCGAGCGCCTCAGCCAGGCCCGGACGGCAACTTCGCCGCGCCAGGTCCCACCGTGGCGTCACAGACACCGGCCTGGCCGGTGAGCCGTGCGTAGCTGTCGGCGGCGTAGGCAGCGGACCGCTCGTCCCGGGTGAGCACGTGCTGCAGCCCGGGCGCACGGTCCAGGATGCCGTCGTAGAGCGCGAGCGTCTGCCCCCGGGGACGCCGAAGACGTGCCGCACGCCGTGCTCGATGAGCAGATTGGCGAGCAGGGCCCCGCCGTGCCGCCGCGAGCGGCCGGATGCCTCAGTCATGGGCCATCCCCATCAGGCGGGCCGCGTTGCCGCCGAGGACAAGCTCTTCATCGCCGCCGAGGCCGCAGCGCCCGCACCTCCTCGACCGGATGGTCCGTGCCCATGTCGAAGGGGCGATCCGAGCCGAGCAGGACCTGCTCCGGGCCCGCGTAGCGGACCAGGTCCGCGAGCAGGTCGTGGTCGTGGGTCACGGTGTCGTAGTAGAAGCGGCGCAGCGCTGATCCGGCCCGGCCATCGCCGGGCCCGGGCCTCCGGGCGGACCGCGAAGGCCCGGCGCAGCCGCCCGCGGACCACCGGGAGGGCGCCGCCTCCGTGGGCCAGCAGCATCCGCGAGCCTGGGATGCCGTTCCAGCACCCCGGCCACGGCGATGTGCGCCGCGGCATCGCGGTCTCCAGCGGGTTGCCGACCGAGTTCCACAGGTAGTGGCCGTCGAGGGCGGGCAGGCCGAAGCCACGGGTGGACGGGTGGATGAACACCAGCGCGCCGGCCGCCTCGGCCGCCTCCCAGAACGGCAGGAAGTAGTTGATCGCCCAGGTAACGTCCAGCCACGCTGGCCGGGATCTCGACGCCGCACAGGCCGGCGGACGTCACGAGTTCGGTGATATGCCGGGCGGCCAGGGCGGGATCCTGCAGCGGTACCGCGCCGACCGCGCTCAGCTGCCCGGGATGGGCCGCGGTCGAGCCGGCCAGCGCCTCGTTCTGCACCTGCGCACACGGTGCGGGCCTCGCGATGGTCCGCGTCGGCGGGACCAGGTTGATCCACGGGGACAGCAGCAGGTGCTCGACACCGGTGCCCGCGGCCTCGGCCAGCATGGCGCTCCGCATCGGTGAACTCGCCCACCACGGAACGGATGTCGCCGGCCGCGGAAGCCGACTACCTGGCGGCCGTCCTCGCGGGTGACGGCGGGACGCCAGTCCGCCGGCACCCCGCTGGACGTCATCTCGGCCGCGATGACGTGGCAGTGCGCGTCAATGATCAAAGCGGCCGGCCCGGTGCGGTGCCGTTGGCCGTGCCGCTCCGTTATGGCCGTTAGCCGGGACGCTGCCGGAACTCGTCACGGCGCCGCCCAGGTACAGCGCGCCGATCTCCGGGTGCTCCAGTACTTCACGGCCGGTGCCGGCCAGCCGGACCTGCCCATTCTCCAGGACCACGCCGTGGGTGGACAGCCGCAGCCCGGCCCGCGCGTTCTGCTCGACCAGCAGCACCGTCTTGCCCTGCGCGTTCATCATCCGGATGGCGTCGAACACGGACTTGAGGACCTTCGGGGACAGGCCCATTGACGGCTCGTCCAGAATGACCAGCCTCGGGTCGAGCATCAGGCACCGGGCGAACTCCACCAGGCGCTGCTGCCCACCGGACAGGCTGCCCGCCTTCTTCCCGAGCCACTCAGTGACCTGGGGAAACATCTCGAGAACCGCGTTGAGCCTGCGCTCGGGCAGCCCTCGCTCACGCAGAATGTACCCGCCGAGCACGATATTCTCGCGCACGGTCATCTCGCGGAACAGGCTGTGATTCTGCGGTACCTGCACGACGCCCAGTTGCAGGATCTGCCGGGGGCTCTTGCCGGTCAGGACCTCCCCGTGCAGGCTGACCTGGCCCAGCCGGGGGCGGAGCAGCCCGCTGATGGTGCCGAGGAGTGTGGACTTGCCGGCTCCGTTCGGCCCCACGACGCAGGTGATCCCGCCTTGATTCACCTGCAGAGACACACCCCGCAGTACATCGCCGCCACCGTAGCCCGCCACCACGTCCTGCACCACCAGGGCGGGGGTGGCCGTCATCGAGCCGGCCTCATGCGGCTGGGATGTCATCGTCTTCCTCCGCAGTCCCGAGGTACGCATCGAGCACCCGGTGATCAGTCCTGATCATGTCCGGTGGCCCGGTCACGACCGCTGTGCCGTAGTCGAGGACCGTGACCTGGTCGCACAGGCCCATCACGAAGTCCATGTTGTGCTCCACGATGAGAAACGTCGTGCCCTGGGAGTTCAGCTGCCGGATCCGGTCGGCGATGATCGTGATGAGGGTGGGGTTGACCCCGCCGGCCGGCTCGTCGAGGAGCACGATCGCGGGGTCGGCCATCAGCACGTAGGACAGTTCGAGCAGCTTGCGCTGCCCATAGGACAGCGTGTCGGCGAGCGCCGCCGAGTGATTGGCGATCCCGGTGAACTCGAGTAGTTCTGTCGCGCGGCGCCGGGTGGCGGGGCCGCCCGCCCGGGCGAACGGGTTGCGCAGGCGGCCGCCCTTCGCGTGCCCGTGGGCCCGTTCCTTGTGCTGAGCCGCGACGATCATGTTCTCCATCACCGTGAGCCGGGGGAAGACCCGGGTCAGCTGGAAGGTCCGGCCGATGCCGGCCGCGAACACCTTGTCCGGCTGGGCGTTCGTGATCTTCCTGTCGTCCAGGTAGACCTCGCCCCCGTCCACGTGCTCATAGCCGGTGATCACGTTGAACAATGTCGTCTTGCCGGAGCCGTTGGGCCCGATCAGGCCGGCGATGCTGCCCCGGGCTACCTCGATCGAGCAGTCGGTCAGCGCGTGCACGCCGCCGAACGCCTTCGACACTCCCGCGGTCCGCAGCAGGGCGGTCATCGGACGCTCCCGGTGCTTGGTGTGCCTGTCCCCGGGCCGCCGCCGACGGTCCCGGCCGACGGTGGCTGAGCCAACGTGGACGTGTCAGCGGGCCTGACGGCGGGATCCGGGTGACCCGGCCTGTCCCCCCGGGTGCGCCAGGCGGTGAGGCGCTCGTTCGCGGTGGGGATGATCCCGCGCGGCAGGAAGAGGATGACCAGGAGGAACAGCGCTCCCAGGACGATCTCGCCCAGGTAGCCGTTGGTGAAGGTGATCGCGACATACTGCTGCAGCGGCTCCAGGATCAGCGCACCGAGAATCGGCCCCGCGAGTGTCCCGAAACCGCCGAGGAAGGCCATCAGCGCGACGGACAGGTCGAAAGCCGGGTTGAACACCGTCTCGGGAAGGGCCTGGCCGATGAAGAACCACCACAGCCCGCCGGCGACCCCGGTGACCGCGGCCGAGAGCATGAACGCGCTGAGTTTCACCTGCATCGCCCGCACGCCCAGGCCGCGGGCGCGGTCCTCATCGTCCCTGATGGCCAGCAGTTGCAGGCCGAAGCGGGACCCCCGGACCAGCCAGGCCAGCACGATGGCCGCTATCGCGATGATCAGCGCGGCGTAGTAGAAGGGGTCGTTGTAGGTGCCTGGCGACCAGAAGAACGTGGGCGTGCTGAGCCCGTTGTTGCCGCCGGTGAACGAGAAGTTGTAGGCCATCAGCTGGAAGATGAAGAAGACAGCGATGGTGATCACGACGAACGTGTGCCGCCGCACGCGCAGCGCGATCAGCCCGAAGGGCAAGGCGACCGCGGCGCCGGCCACGCCGCCCAGCGGGAGCAGCAGGAAAATCTGGCTGCCATTCATGTGCAGGTGCTCGGCCAGGAGCCCGACCGCGTACGCCCCGGTGCCGAAGAACACCGCATGCCCGAGTGAGATGTACCCGGAAAACCCGGAGAACATGTTCCAGGCGACCGCCCAGGCGACGAAGATCAGTGTGAGCACGCCGAAGTTGGTGTAGAGCGCGTTCGTGATCACCAGCGGGAACATGACGACCACCACCAGCGCGGCCGCCAGGCTACCCCACCGCAGGGCCGGCCCGAGGCGCCGCCGCCGGCGCTCCGCGGCCCGGCCGTCCCTGAGCTCATTGCGCCCTCGCAGCCCGGCGCCCGAAGAGGCCCTGGGGCCGGAACACGAGCACCAGCACCAGCGCGGCATAGAACACCACGACCGACCAGCTTGGGTTCCAGATCACATCCACGACGCCCTCCAACGTGATCATGAAAACGGCGGCCACGAGCGCGCCGGCGATACTGCCCAGACCACCGAGGATGATGATCGCAAGCAATCGTGAGATCAGGTCATACCCGGTGTTGGGGTTGAAGCCGCCGCCGGTGGCGCCGAAGATCATGCCGCCAGCGGCGGTGACGGCGGTGCCGATCCCGAAGGTCAGGCCCGCCACCCGGTTCACGTCGATGCCGATCAGCCGCGCCGCCGTCCGGTCCTGCATGGTGGCGCGGATGCTACGGCCGAATTGCGTCCGGTACAGGCCGACGTAGAGGCCGATCACGAGGACGACGGCCATGAGGAACCCGTAGATGTAGATGTAGGACAGGTAGAACCCGGACACCTTGATCGCCGATGTGACGTACGAGGCGTGGAGATTCTGGTTGGTCGACCCGAAGATCGTGTAGAGCACACCCTCGATGATGATGGCCACCGCGTAGCTGGCCAGCAGGGACATGGACGTTCGTTCCCGCCCGCGCAGCGGCCTGATGAACGCCCAGTGGATGGCGACGCCGATGATGAACATGGCCGGGACGGTGACGAACAGGCCGACGAACAGGTCGATGTGCAGGTGCACGCTGAGCACGTAGCTGAGGTAGGCGGCGAGTACCACCAGGATGCCCTGGGCGATGTTGATGATGTCGAGGACACCGAAAATCAGCGTCAGGCCGACCGCCATCAGCGCGTAAACCCCGCCGGACAGTATGCCATCGACGATGGCCTCGTAGACTTGCCGTCCCATATCAGCTCCGTGCTCTGCGTGCCTGCTACTGCGGAATTGCTGGTGGTGCGTGCCCCCCCCCCCGCTTATCAGGGGAGCCAGGGCGACTTGAAGGTCTGGACCGGCGACGAGCCCACCGAGCCAACCGGCAGAACCTGGACGAAATTGCTGTTCTGCCACTGGAAGACGAACGTGGGGGCGGCGATGTTCTTGCCTACGCTGTCGAATTGCGCGGGTCCCTGCACGGTCTGCAGGGTGACGCCACTGTGCAGGTAGCTAATGATCTTGGCATTGTCGAGGCTCTTGGTCGCGTTGACCGCGTCCACCAGGACTTCGCCCGCCGAGTAGGCCTCGGCCACGTCGGCGTTGACGCCTGAGGCGGTGCCCCCGAACTTGGCGATGTAGTCCTGGACCATCACGTGGCTCAGCGCGTCAGGGAAGCCGCCGTACCAGCCGTCCGGCACCATCATCCCGTTCGCGTTGCCCGGCCCGACACTGTTCAGGAAGGCCAGGCCCTGGTCCGGCCCGGACGTCGCGATGAACTCCTTCGGGGTGTAGCCCTGCTGCTCGAACCCGTGGATGAAGGCCAGTACGGTCGGCACGTCGACCGAGCCGAGCACCACGATGTCCGGCTTCAGCGCCGCCACCGCGCGTGCGTACGGAGCCAGGTTGGTGGCGGTGATGGGGGCGGCCTCGTTGGAGTAGCGGGTCTGGATCCCGGCGTTCTGCAGATATGTCTGGGCGGCCTTCACCGGCGGGTCGGCGAACGGGTCGGACACCATCGGGTAGGCGGCGGTCTTCGGTCGCTGGCTGGCGGGCAGGGAGGCGACCCATCTAGCGAACGGCAGCACCTGGTTGACGACCGGCGCGCTGACGCCGAACAGATTACGCTCGTTCAGCGCGTAGACGCCCGGCGCGCCGCCGGAGCCTTCCACGAGGGCGTACCCGTAGTGCTGCGCGACCGGTCCGGCCTGCTCGGTCAGCAACGAGGAGAACGGCCCGAGGACGAAGTTGACATGGTCGGTGGCGATCAGCGTGGTGTACTGCTGCTGGGTGATATTTGGCAGGCTCTTGTCGTCGAGGATGACCAGTTTGACCTGGTGGCCAAGCAGGCCGCCGGCGGCGTTGACATCGCTGGCCCATAGCTGGTAACCCTGCAAGCTGGCCTGGCCGTCCGTCATGAATTGCCCGGTCAGCGGGAGCGAAATCCCGACGGTGACCGCGTTGCCGCCATCGGCGGCGGCCGTGGTGGCGCTGGTCGTGCCGCCGCCGCACGCGGCGGCGGATATGGCGGTGGCCGCGGCAGCGGCCATGAGCGCCAGGAACCTGGGGCGGGGGCGCCTCATCTTGTTTCTCCCTTCCTTGACAGGAGTGCGCGGGGCGGACGGCCCGCCGGCGGGCATCAGGCGCCCGCCGGGCCGGTCCCTGTCCGCCCCGCGCACTACACCGGTCAGCTGCCCCAGTTCGGCTTCGGGTTGACGATCGTCACCGAACCGGCGGCCGTGGAGGGCAACACCTGCACGAACTTGCTGCCACTCTGCCACTGGAAGATGAACTTGTCGGCCACGGTGTTCTCGCCCACGCTGTTGAACTTCGCGGGCCCCTGCACGGTCTGCAGCGTCACGCCGCTATGCAGGTACGAGATGATCTTAGAGTTTTCCACGCTCTTGGTGGCGGTGACCGCCGCGGCCGTCACCTCGCCGACCGAGTACGCCTCGGCCACGTCGGCATTGATGTCAGACGGGGTGCCACCGTACTTCGCGATGTAGGCCGCGACCATCGCCTGGCTCAGCGGGTTGCTGAGCCCGCCGTACCAGCCGTTGGGCACCATGATGCCGGCCGTGTTGCGCGCTCCCACACTGCTGACGAACGCGGCGCCCTGGTCCGGCCCGGACGTCGCGGCGAAGATCTTCGGGTTGTAATGCTGCTGCTCGAAGGCCTGGATGAACGCGGTGGCGGTGGGCACGTCCACGGAGCCGAGGATGACCATCTGCGCGCCGGTGGCGGCCACTGAGTCCGCGCCCGCCTTGTAGTCCGGGTTCTCAGCCGGGTAGATCTTGGAGTAGACGGTCCTGACGCCGGCCTTCTGCAAGATGGCCTGCGCGGTCAAGGTCATCGGATCGGCGAACGGGTCGTTCACCATCGGGTAGGCGGCCGTCGTCGGCCGCTCGCTGGGCGGCAGCGACGCCACCCAGTTGGCGAACGGCACCAGCTGGTCAGCGACGGGCGGGCTGACGGCGAACACGTTGGGCAGATTGAGCTGGAAGACCGCCGGGCCGCCTCCGGCGCCCTCGGGGAACGCGTAGCCGTAACGGGCCGCAACCTTCGCGGCCGGGACCGTCAGCAGGGTGGAGAACGGCCCGAACACCAGGCTCACCTTCTCCTGAGCGATGAGTTTGGTGTAGTTGGTCGTGACGGTGGTCGGGTCGCTGGCGTCGTTGAGGAACACCATCTGCACCTTGCGGCCGCCGTCCAGGCCGCCGTGGCTGTTGATGTAGTTCTGCCAGAGCAGGTAGCCGCGCTGGAATGCCTGGCCATCGACGGAGTTGTCGCCCGTCAGCGAGAGCGAAGTTCCGATGAGGATGGGCGATTTGCTGCCACTGCTGTTTCCAGAAGTGCTGGTGGTGCCGCTGCTACTGCAAGCGGCGACGATCATCGCGGCTAGGGCGATGATCGCGGCGAGAGACAAGAACCGGGTGCGGTGAGGTCTCATCCGGTCCTCCTTCCAGTTCATGAATGGCCTGATGAATAGCCAGTCGCTGGTGGCGGCCCGCTGGGCGCTTGGTCACCGGCTGGCCACGGATTGGGGTACTGGGCGCTCACGGTACTGCATTCGCGCCGTTGATGTCCGCCGGGTCGAGCCCGTCGGAGATATCCGCATTTTCACTTACAAGCTGGACCCCCGCGCACTGCGCTTCGAGTTCGAGAAGGGCCGCGAAGTCCTGGTCGCCGTACCCCCGGCCGACCAGGCTCTGCACGATCTGATGGACCAGCGATGCCACTGGGAGCGGCACCTCCCGCTCGCGGCCGGCGGCCAGGCCGAGGTCGAAGTCCTTACGCAGCAGGGCGGCGGTGAAGGTCGGATGAAAATCGAGGTTGACGAAGGCGGGCGTCTTGTAACGGGTGAATGTCGAACCAAGCACGCTCTTGTTAAGGCAGGCGAGAAGAGCTTCCCGGCTGATGCCACTTCGCTGCGCCAGGATGGTCACTTCCGCGAGGGATTGCGTGACCACACCGAGAAAGAGGTTATGGCAAAGCTTTACCGTCCGGGCCAGCTCACCCTCACCCACATAGGTCGCGCCCGCGCCCAGCAGGTCCAGGTAGGGCTCGGCCGTATCGAAGGCGGCCCGCGGCCCCGAGACGGCCAGGGTCAGCCTGCCCACGCTGGCCACCTTCGGGTTCCCCATGACCGGCGCGGCCAGCAGCGTGGTGCCCCGCGGGCTCAGCGCCTCGCGCACCTGCTGTGAGACCTCGGTCGAGATGGTAGAGCAGTCAACGAGGATGGCCGGCGCGGCCTGGCCCGACATCAGGCCGGCGGGGCCGAGCACCGCGGCCATGAGGTCCTGCGGCGTGCCGACCGTGACAAACACGATGTCCACCTCGGCCAGGTCGGCCGCGGAACCGACGACCTTCGCCCCCAGGGCAGCGAGCGGCTCCGCTTTGGCCCGGGTCCGGTTATAAACGGTGACATCGCAGTCGGCCGCGAGCAGCCGACGGGCCAGTTCGAAGCCCATCCGGCCGGTCCCGAGCCATCCCAGACGGTGCTGGTAGCCCTGCGATGCCATCGCCACCCCCTCATCGGTGCCCGGCTGTGGCCGGCCGGCGGTGGGCTGGCCCAGGCGAGCAAGAAAACTGCTGTAACAATCGTTTGCAGCGACAGCTTCGCGTACATGTCCCTTCCGTGTCAACGACATCCCGGTAAGTCGCGGTCGGCACTCGGCCATCACTTGCCTGGGACGGCCCGGCACCGCCCTGGCCTGCTGTCCTGTGGCCAGCAGGCCCGGCCGGGGACCCCACTGGGCGCGGGGCCGGGATGCTCAGGGCCGGGCCGCGTCAGGGCGCGGCGGCGGGCGTAACGCACCGAGTGGTGTGGCGGGCCGGCCTGGCGCACTCTGGCCCGCCGGGCCGTATGGTGCGGTCGAGCCGCGGATCACGAGTTCCGGGGCCAGGAAGAGGATCTTGACCGGCCCGCTATGCCCGGCGATCCGCTCCAGCAGCAGCTGCGCCGCCTCCCGGCCGACCTGGTAATGCGGGAACCTGATGGTGGTCAGCGGCGGGCGCAGCCGGTCGATGAACGGCATGTCGTTGAAGCCGACCACCGACAGGTCCTCGGGGCAGCGCAGCCCAGCCTCGTCCAGCGCGGCGTAACAGCCCAGCGCCAGCATGTCGTTGGCCGCCACCACCGCGGTGCCCGGGCCCCTGGCCGCCACGCGACCGCGTTCCAGCAGCAGGCGGGTGCAGCGCTGGCCCTCCTCGACCGAGAATGCTTTGGCGGTCACCACCAGCTCAGGGTCCGGCGGCAGGCCCAGGGCCTCCATCGCGGTGACGAACCCGCGGTAGCGGGCGAGCCCGGTGGACACCTCCTGCGGCCCCGCGATGTGGGCGATGCGCTGATGGCCGAGCCCGGCCAGGTGGGCCACGGCCAGCCGGACGCCCCGCTCGTTGTCGACCGAGACGGACGGCAGGCTGTGGTCGTGCGCGAGCCGGTTCATCAGCACCACCGGCAGGTCCGCACGAGCCGACTCGGCGAGCACGGGATCGTTGAGATGGGCCGTGGCGAGCACGAATCCGTCCACGTGCCGCGCCCGCATCTGCTCGAAGACGATCCGTTCCCGCTCGCTGTCCCCGTCGGTGTTGCCGAGCAGCGCGACGTAGCCGGCGGCGGCGAGCCGGTCCTCGATGCCGCGCACGATCGGCGGGAAGAGCGGATTGTTCAGGTCGGGGATGAGCACCCCGACGGTGTTCGAGCGCCGGGTCCGCAGGCTGCGCGCCACCGGGTTCGGCCGGTAGCCGAGGAACTCCGCGGCCTGCAGCACCCGGAGCGCGGTGTCCTCCCGGACCAGCAGCCGGGTCTCCGGGTTGAGCGCGCGTGACGCCGTGGCCGGATGCACACCGGCCCGCGCCGCGACATCCCTGAGCGTCACGGGCGTCTCAGGCATAAACAGTCACGCTCCGCTCTGCAACCGTCCGGCAATCCCGCCCCAGCGGACTCGCGCCAGCGGATTCACCATGCATCGTATCCCTGTATAAGGCCGGATGCTCCATGTGACGATGTCCGTGTGACGATGGAGGCATGCGGATCGGCAGCACCACACCGACCAGCCTCTTCGTCGGCACGGCCCAGCATCCCCGGCAGATCGTCCGCGTCACGGTGGTCAATGACCAGCCTGCCGCGGCGGGCGATAGGGACAGCCCGGTCGTGGTCCGCGTCGAGGGGGCAGGAGTTACCACACCGGTTCCGTCCGGTGTTCCTGGCGTTGCGCCGGGAGCCGAGGCCGCGGCCGAGGTTCCGGTCGCCATCGCGGCACCGCATGGCCCTGGAAGCCGCCTGCCGGTCACCGTCATCGCGGAGACGGCGACCAGCCGGTGCGAGGCCGCGGCCGAGATCACCGTGGCCGAGCCGGGCTGGACGATGTGGATGGTCAGCCACTTCCACTATGACCCCGTGTGGTGGAACACCCAGGGCCAGTTCACCGAGGCACGGCTGCTCCTGCCGGGCGACGACGGGGAGCTGCCGGAGGTGCGCACCGCATTCGAGCTGGTGCGGCTGCACCTGGACGCGGCCCGGAGTGACCCGGACTACAAGTTCGTGCTCGCCGAGATCGACTACCTGAAGCCGCATTTCGACGCGCACCCCGAGGATCGCGAAGACCTGCTCCGGCTGATCTCCGAGGGCCGCATCGAGATCGTCGGCGGCAGCTACAACGAGCCGAACACCAACCTGACCTGTGCCGAATCCACCATCCGGAACGCGATCTACGGCCTCGGCTACCAGCGCGACGTGCTCGGGGGTGACATCCGGGCGGCCTGGATGCTCGATGCGTTCGGCCACGATCCGGGCTACCCGGGGCTGATGGCCGCCGCCGGCCTGACCGAGTCCGCCTGGGCCCGGGGCCCCTTCCACCAGTGGGGCCCGCAGCGGACCGTCGGCGACAACCTGCGCATGCAGTTCCCCAGCGAGTTCGAGTGGGTGTCGCCGGACGGCGCCGGACTGCTCACCGCCTACATGCCGAACCATTACGGCGCGGGCTGGGCGACGCAGGGCGCGGCCGACCTGGCCGGGGCGGAGCGGGAGGCGCTGGCCCAGTTCGACGCGCTCGCGCCCGTGGCCGCCACCCGCAACGTGCTCCTGCCGGTCGGCGCGGACCACGTGATCCCTTCCCGCTGGGTGACGCAGATCCACCGGGACTGGAACGCCCGGTACCTCTGGCCGAGGTTCGTGACCGCACTGCCGCGTGAGTTCTTCGCCGCGGTCCGCGCCGACGCCGCGCGTCGGGACATATGGCTGACCCCCCAGACCAGGGACATGAACCCGGTCTACCCGGGCAAGGACGTCTCCTTTATCGACACCAAGCAGGCGCAGCGCGCGGCGGAGACGGCACTGCTCGACGGCGAGCGGCTGGCCACCCTGGCCTGGCTGGCGGGCGCGCCCTACCCGGCGCCCTCGCTCGACAAGGCCTGGCGGCAGCTGGTGTTCGGGGCGCATCACGACGCGATCACCGGCACCGAGTCCGACCAGGTCTACCTGGACCTGCTGGGCGGGTGGCGGGAGGCATGGGAACGGGGTGACCAGGCGCGCCGGGACGCCGCCGGGTACCTGGCCGGGCTCGCGGACACCTCACCGCCGGAGGATCTCGCTGAGCCCCGCCCGGTGGTTGTCTTCAACACCCTGTCCTGGCCGCGGTCCGGGCTGGTCACCACCGCCCTGGAGTTCCCGGCCCCCGGACCCGAGTGGATCACCCTGCGCGACCAGTCGGCGGCCGAGGTGCAGTTCCTCGCGGAAGAAGTGCGGCGGCACGGGGACGGCACGCTCGCTGGCATCACCCTGACGTTCCGCGCGGACGTGCCCGCCGTCGGCTACCACACGTACTGGGCGGCGGCCGCCCAGCCACCCGCGGCGCCGCCCGCGGGCTGGGAGGCCTGCCCGGGGACGGTGATCGAGAACGATGCCTTCCTGATCCAGGCCGATCCCGGACGCGGCGGGACGCTGAGCCGGATCCTGGACAAGCGGACCGGAACCGAGCTGCTGCGCTCCGATGCGCCCGGAGCCGGCGGCGGGAACGAGCTTGTCCTGCAGGAGGAATACGATTACCACCCGCGGTGGGGCGAAGGTCCCTGGCTGCTTTCCCCCAAGGACCCGGGCACGGGCTCGGCAGGCGTCGTGGCCAAGGTCGCCGCGCAGCGCTGCCCCATCGGGGCCAGGCTCGTCGCCGAACTGGCCCTCGGGGATCTCCGGATGACCCAGGAGACGCTGCTCTGGGACGGCGGAGACCGGATCGAGTTCCGCACCCACGCCGACGGCTCGATCGGGCAGGACCGGCTGCTGCGGGTGCGCTTCCCGGCCAGCGTGCCCGGAGGGCTGCCCGTGTACCAGAGCGCGACGGCCGTCGTGGGGCGGCCCTTCGGGACGATGGGCGAGGACGTCGCCGAGCACGACTTCACCCTCGACAACCCGGCCCACGAGTGGTTCGGCCTCGGCGCCGCGGCGCGGGTGGCGCTGACCGGCCCCGGCAGGCGGCGGAGCGAACGCGCGATCGGGGTCGCGGAGGTCATCCTGCCGCGGGCGCCGTCCGGCGGCGGCGAGCTGCCGGACGGGTGGCGGACGGCGATCCGCGACCTGGTCGCGGCGCTCGCCGGGCAGGGGGTGACGGCCACCTGCTCACGGCCGGACGGGCCGCGGTACGGCTCGCTCGACCTTGACTCCAACCTGCCCGATTGCCGCATCGCGCTCGGCGGCCCGGAGCAGAACCCATGGACCGCCCGGCTGCTCGCCGAGGCTGGCCCGGGGTTCGCGGAGACCCTCGGCCGCCAGCTGGCCGGCGGCGGCGCCGCGCGGGTCTGGGTCCCAGCCGCGCGGTCCCGCGAGCAGGTCTTCGGCCCGGGGGCGGATGTCCGGGGGCCGCGTGACCTGCCCGTGCTGATCGTGGCGGGCGGCGACCTGGCCATGGCGATCGCGGGGGTCACGGGCGACCTGGCCGATTCGGTCATCGATGTTCTGGTGCCCTCCGGGCCGGCCAGCGAGCTGGATCCGGCGCTGGCCGGCCACTCGATCGGGCTGCTCAACCGGGGCACGCCCAGCAGCCTGGTCACCCCCGATGGGACGCTGCACATCGCGCTGATGCGCTCGTGCAGCGGCTGGCCGTCGGGCGTGTGGATCGACGGCGAGAAGCGCGCCGCGCCCGACGGGAGCAGCTTCGCCTGGCAGCACTGGAGCCACACGTTCGAGTACGCGCTCGCGGCCGGGGCCGGGGACTGGCGGGACGCTGGCCTGGTCCTGGCCGGCCAGGAGTACAACCACAGCCTGCTGTGCTACCCGGCGACGATCCATCCGGGGCCCGCTCGGAGCGCGGATGAGCCTGTGCGCCGTGCACAGTCCTGACGCGCCGGACCCGGGCGCGGCCGGAGGGCCGACGGCCATGCTGGCGGCGCTGAAGCCGCGGGGCAATCCGCTGGCCTCTGGCCGGCCGGGTCAGCCGCGTATCGAGGACGGGGTAACCGCGCGGCTGCGCGATGCCGCGGGCCGCCCCGCGGGCGCGGCCCGGGTGAGCCTGTTCACCGGCATCACCGCCGCGCACCTGACCGGCCTGGGCGAGGACGGCGCCGGGCCGCCCGTGCCGGTCACCGGCGGCCAGGCGGTCGCGGCGGTGCCGGCGGCGGGCACGGTGACGCTGGCGCTGACCGTGCCCGCCAGGCCCCCAGGCCAGGCCTGGGAGCCCGGCCAGGCACTCCCCCCGGAGCCCGCGCAGCCCGTGTTCACCAGGTACTGGCTGCATGGCAAGGGCCCGGCCCCGGCCGGGAACCTGCCGGTCGCGGTGCACCTGTCCCCCAGCCGCATCGCCCTGGCCGGCGGCCGGGCCGATCCCGCCGGCCTGCGGCTCACCATCGCCTGCGGCCCGCGGCCGGCCCACGGGGTGGTCGAGCTCGACGTGCCCGGCGGGCTGGTGGTCGATCCTCCTGGGCCGTTCCGCTACCGGCTCGGGGGGCGCGGCCACGGGCACTGGGACCTGGCGGTGCGGGGCGGCCCGGGCGCCACGGCGGGCCACTACTTTCTCGCGGCGCGGATCGCTGACGAGCTCGGCCAGACCCTGGAGGACGTCGTGCTGGTGACGCTGGGCGAGCCGCCTGCACCCGCGCTCGACCGGCCGATCGATGACCTGCTCCCCCTCCTCGAAGCCGACCAGCAAGCGGTCGCGGCCGAGGTCGAGCTGGCCGTCCTCACCCCCGGGCTGTGCCTGCCTCCCGGGGGGAAGGGCGAGGTGGCGGTGCGGCTGACGAACCACGCGGCGGCGCCGATCCGGGGGGAGGCCCAGCTGATCTCCTCGTTCGGCAGCTGGGCCGAGATGCGGCCGTGGACGCTCGGCTTCCGCGCCGATCCCGGCGGCGCCATCACGCTCAGGTACGCCGTTACCGTCCCCGCCGACGCCCGTCCCGGCCGGGAAGGGTGGGCCCTCGTCAAGCTGATGTATTTCGGCCGCGTCCGCTACACCGAGGCGCTGGCGGTGTCCGTGGCCCGCTGACCGGGTCGTCACAGGTCCACTACGCCGATCATCTCGGCGCAGCGCAGCTGGCCTACCCCCGGGATGCCCATGGCCTGCACCACGAGGGCGTAGGCACCGGGCTCACGCCCGGGGACCACCCCCCGCCAGCGGTCCTCGGCCCGGCTGAGCCGGTAGCGCCGCGGCTGGCCCGGCCGGCCAGCCGGGCGCACGGTCACCCAGGCGCTGGCGGCATCTCCGGCCGCGCCCAGCACCTCCGCGGCCATCGCCATCGGCTCTCCGGCCAGCACCATGTCGTCTAGCTCCAGGCCGATCCACGGCTGGCCACCCCGATCTCCGGGCGGGGCGGGCGGCGCGGCACCGTCGAGGGAACGCAGCAGCCCGATGACGGCCGGCGTGGAGGCCATCGAGAGATGCCGCTCCGGCACCGGGTACCAGGCCCCCCGGTCGGCGCGTTCGGGCGGTATCGCGGAGATCGCGGGCACCGTCCCGTCGCCCCGCCAGCCCTGGTTGGGCAGCCACTCAGGATCGGACCTGGTGACCCGCAGCTTGCCCCCGGACAGCACCGCGCGGCTCGGGGTGGCGTGACCGCGGGCGAAGACGGTGGCCAGCTCCGGCCCGTCCGCGCGATGGGCCAGCCCGCGCCACGCCTCGCCGATCTCCGTATGCGCCTGGAACGCGTCGGCGGCGCGGGCGGCGAAGCCGGCGGCGAGGATGCCGCCCAGTTCAAGCGGGTACAGCACCCTCGGCTGGTCGCCGCCACGGCCGTTCGGGCGGTCCTGCGAGAGGACCGCGGGATACCGCGGAAGCAGGTCGTAGACCCCGGGCCACTCCCGGGATACCTCGGTCATCCGGCGCAGCGACACCCGGCCCACGCGCACGCCGTTCACGAGCCAGTCCATGGCCTTGGGCACGCCCTGATGCGGCGTCGCGACGGTGATCAGCGCGCGGCAGACCGGTGATCCGCCCAGCGGGCCCAGCCAGTACCGGGCGACCAGCCCGCCCATGGAGTGACCGATGACGATCACCCGGCGGGACCGCGCCGGCCCGGTCAGGTCCGCGAGCCGGGCGTCGATGTCAGCCTTCAGCCGATGCGCCGCGGCCCGCACGCCCAGCCGGAAATCGTAGGGGAACAGCACCACGTCCGCTCCCGGATCCCGGTCGCGGCCGGGCCGCACCTCGTCCACCCGGACCTGGGCGAAAGCGCTCTCGATCTGGCTGACCAGCCGGTCGTAGCCGGGCAGCACGAACGGCGGGATGACAGTGACCGTCGGCAGCAGCCCGACCGCGGCCAGGTGCGGCTGCTCGGACACGCTCAGCGGGCCGGCCCACACCATCCCCCGGGTGATGTCGCCGAACCCCGGCCCCCACCGCCGCGACCCGCTGCCGTCCTCCAGGACGCTTCCGCCGAAGCCCGGGATCACCACGACCAGGTGCTGAAGGTGCCCCGTCATTTCGTCCCTTACCGTGTCGTGATGCCCCCGATGATCCGCCGTAGCTGCCGGGCCTGGGCGATCAGCCGGCCCTGCGCTGTCCCACAGGGATGCGTCGTCAACGCTCCAGTGGCCGGCCGTGGACGAGTTCCGCTGCGAGCCAAGGACTGGAGCGGTGCCGGGCGCAGCGCCCAGATCGGCGCACAGGTGCACGGTCAGCTCGACCGTGGGCGCCGGCACCGGCGACGTGAGCAGCGGGAACACCCCAGGTGCCAGGTCACTGAGGAGCACGGCGGCGCCCGGGCCGATCGCCACCTCCGGGATGACCGACAGCCAGGCGAGCATCCACGGCTCGGTGGCGGCGGTCAGCGGGAAGCAGCCACCGCACGGCCGGATGTCGAGGTGGCCGCCCACGGGCAGGAACGCCCGGTCCATCTCGTACGGTGAGCACCGCGCGGGCGGCAGGCTGGGCGGCGGCGGCAGCGAATACCAGCCCGGGCCGGCCGCGTCGCTCCCGCCCGCCACCATCGTCACCGTCGCGGCCATCACCGGCGTGCCATCCTGGCTGGCCGTGACGTCGATGGTGCGCACCACCCGGCCGCCCAGGGCCACGGCCCACCGGAAGACGAAGGGGCTGTCGGCCAGCTGCCGGGAAAAACGCGCGGTAACCGATTTCACCACCGCGTCCGGATGAGCCGCCGCGGCGGCCTCGACCGCGAGCCCGGCGATCAGCCCGCCGTGCTTGCCCTGCCACGACGTCCAGTCCTGTGGCACCGTGACCGTCAGGTCCTGTGCCGTCAGCCGGTGCTCGGCGAACAAGGCCAGTAACGAGTCGGCTGGCGCCCGGCCGGCGTGGGGTGGCGGCCCCTCCGCGCCGTGGTCGTCGGGTCCCTGGCTCATGCCCCCGGATCTTATGCCACGGGCACCCACGGGCTATCGTGACATCTGGGGGGAATCGGGCAGCGAGCGCATGCGGGGACGCGGTGAGCCGGCGGGTGGCAGTGATCGGTGGCGGTATCGCCGGGCTGGCTGCTGCTTACCGCCTCAGCCAATCGTGTGACGTCACGTTATTCGAGGCCCAGCGGCGTCTGGGCGGCCATGCCCATACGCACGAGGTAACGTCCGCCGACGGCCGGGCTCGGGCGGTCGACAGCGGGTTCATCGTCTTCAACGAGCGCGCCTATCCGTTCCTGGTGCGGCTGTTCGCCGAGCTCGGCGTGCTGACCCAGCCCACCGACATGAGCATGTCCGTGCGCTGCGACGGCTGCGGCCTGGAATACGCCGGGGGCCGCGGCGGATACGCGTTGCTCGCCCGGCGCCCATCGGTGGGCTGGGCCAGGTACACGCGGATGCTGGCTGAGGTCCCGCGGTTCCGCCGCGCCGCCCGGGCGCTGCTCCGATCCGCCCATCCGGGCGCTGGCCGCCCAGCCGACGACGGGCCGACGTTCGGGGAGTTCCTGGCCTCGGAGGACTTTTCCTGGTACTTCCGCACCCACTACGCCCGGCCGCTCGTATCGGCGGTCTGGTCGTGCGCCCCGCGCCGGGCCTATAGCTACCCGGCCCGGTACCTGTGTGCCTTCCTGGCCAACCACGGCATGCTGGCCGCGGCGCGCGCATCGCCATGGAAAACCGTGGTCGGCGGGTCGCGCAGCTACGTGGAGGGCATCGCCGCGCGGCTCCCGGCGGTCGTGACGGGGACGCCGGTCCGCGGCGTGCGGCGGCTGGCCACGGGAGTGGAGGTCGCCGACGAGGCCGGCGGCCGGCACCGGTTCACCGCGGCCGTGCTGGCCACGCATCCTGATCAGGCGCTGGCCGTGCTGGCCGAGCCGACCCCGCTGGAACAGGCCGTGCTGGGCGCGTTCCAGTACTCGCGCAATTCTGCTGTCCTGCACACCGATGACCGGACGCTGCCGCGCCGCCGCGGTGTCAGCGCGTCCTGGAACTATCACCAGGCCGAATGTGACCCCCCGGGGCCCGTGGGCATCAGCTACGACGTAAGCCGCCTGCAGCGGCTGGACGCCCCGGAGACCTACCTGGTGAGCCTGAACTCGGACGCCGCGATCGCCCCGGAGAAGGTGCGGGCCCGGGCGGCGTACGAGCACCCGCTGTACACGCCGGAATCGGTCGCGGCCCAGCGGCGCCTCCCGGAACTGAACGACGGCACGCTGGCCTACGCGGGCGCGTATCACGGCTGGGGTTTCCACGAAGACGGCTGCCGGTCGGGCCTGCGGGCCGCCACCTCCCTGGCGGGCTCATGGTGACCGGGCCCGCCTTAGCCCCGGGTCCAGGCGGGGCTATCTACGACTGCCGCCTCAGCCATGTCCGGCCGGCGCCGCAGCCGCACTCGTTCAGCTACCGCACCTGGATGTGGCTGGTCGACCTCGACGCACTGCCGAGGTTCCGCTGGCCGCTGCGGACCCTGGCCCGTTTCGAGCCCGCTGACCACCTCGGGCACCCGGCCCTCCCCATCCGGCGGAACGTCGCGGCGTTCCTCGCCGCGCGCGGCATCGACCTGGCCGGCGGGAAGATCTTCATGCTCGCGCACGCGCGGGCGCTGGGATACGGGTTCAACTCGCTGAGCGTGTACTGGTGTCACCGGCCGGACGGCTCGCTCGCCTGCGTGCTGGCCGAGGTGCACAACACCTACGGGGAACGGCACTGCTACCTTCTGCCGCCTGATCAGCCGGGCCGGACGGCGAAGGCGCTGTACGTCTCGCCGTTCTTCGGGGTCAGCGGGGACTACTCGTTCAGTCTCCCGGAACCGGGTGAGCGGCTCAGGCTGGCCATCGCGCTGCACCATCCGGGCGGCCGGCCGTTCGTCGCCACGCTGAGCGGGCACCGCCGCCCGGGAGCGGCCCGCGGCCTGCTCCGCGCGTCCGCCCGCCAGCCCTGTCCCGCGCTCACGGCCGCCGTCCGCATCCGGGTCCAGGCGCTCCGGCTCTACGGGCAGGGCCTGCCGGTCGTCGGCCGGCCCCGCCATCAGCCGCAGGACGGTGTGTGGTGACGCGAGTGACCGTCTCAGGCCCGGCGGCCGGCCCGGGCCCGGCGGCCGACCCGGTGCGGTGGCCGGAGATCGCCCGGGTGCCCGCGGCGCCGGCCCGCGCGCTCGTGGCCCGCGCCATGTTCACCCGCGCGGCCGCGGGCCTGGCGCTCACGGTGACGACCCCTGGGGGCACCCTGGCCGACGCGGGCCCGGGCGCACCCGAGATGCGCATCAACCGGCCGGCCGCGTTCTTCCGCCGCCTCGGCGCGGCCGGGGCGATCGGCTTCGGCGAAGCCTTCATGGCCGGTGACTGGGACGCCGACGACCTCGCGGCCGTGCTGAGCGCGTTCGGTGACCGTTACGACTCCCTCGTCCCGGCGGCCCTGCGCCGGCTCCGCCCGCTGTACCTGCGCCGCCGTCCCCAGGAGGAGGATCAGACCATCGCGGGGTCACGGCATAACATCCGGCGCCACTATGACCTCTCCAACGAGTTGTTCGCGGCCTTCCTGGACGAGACCCTGACCTACTCCTCGGCTTTGTTCGCCGAGGATGCGGACGGCAGGCCGGTGGCGGGGCCCGGTGCCCTCGCGCCCGCGCAGCGGCGGAAGATCGACCGGATCCTGGACCTGGCCGCGGTGCGGCCAGGAACCCGGCTGCTCGAAATCGGCACCGGATGGGGCGGCCTTGCGGTTCGCGCGGCCCAGCGTGGAGCGGCCGTGGTGACGGTCACCAACTCTCGCCAGCAGTGCCAGCTGGCCCGGCAGCGGGTGCGGTCCGCGGGACTGGCGGGCCGGGCATGGGTGCGGCTGTGTGACTACCGCGAGGTGGAGGGCAGCTTTGACGCCGTGGTGAGCGTCGAGATGATCGAGGCCGTGGGCGACCGTTACTGGCCCGAGTATTTCGGGGCGATCGACCGGCTGCTCGCTCCCGGGGGCCGCGCCGCGCTGCAGGCGATCACCCTGCCGCATGACCGCATGGTCGCCATCAGCCGCACCTTTAGCTGGATGGACAGGTACATCTTTCCCGGCGCGGTCATCCCGTCGGTGCGGGCCATCGAGGAAACTCTCGCCCGTCACACCAGCCTGAGGATCGCCAGCCGGCACCCGATGGCGCCGCACTATGTCGAGACCCTGCGCACCTGGCGGGAACGGTTCACGGCCAATGCGGTGCTGGTTGACCGGCTCGGGTTCGACCTGGTCTTCCGCCGGATGTGGTGCTTCTACCTCGCCTACTGCGAAGCGGGGTTCGGTACCGGGCTGGTGGACGTGGGCCAGTACCTGCTGACCAGGGAAACGACGGGCCCGTGACGGGCAGTGCGGGTATCGCGCCGTTGCTCGGCCGGTTCGCCGGGTGCCTGGCGGGCGCCGACCTGCCGGTGCGGCTGCGCGCCTTCGACGGGAGCGAGTCCGGGCCGGCCGCGGCGCCAGCCATCGTGCTGCGCTCCCCGATGGCGCTCCGGCGGCTCCTGTGGAGCCCGAACGAGCTGGGCCTGGCCGACGCCTTCGTCACCGGCGCCCTCGATATTGAGGGCGACCTCACCGAGGTCATGCGGCTGATGCGGGAGCTGACCCGGCAGCGCGCGGCGCAGCGGGGCGGCCGTCGGGCCTGGTTCGGCCCGGCCGACCTGCTGCGGGCCGCGGCGCTGGCGGTCAGGGCCGGGGTCGCCGGGCCCCGGCCGCCGGTTCCCGCAGGCCGGGCCAGGCTGACCGGCCGGCCGCACAGCCGCCGCCGGGATCGCGCGGCCATCGCTCACCACTATGACGTGTCCAACGAGTTCTACCGGCTCCTGCTCGACCCGGCCATGACCTACTCGTGCGCGTACTGGACCGGGGACGCCTCCTTGGAGCAGGCTCAGCGGGACAAGCTTGACCTGGTCTGCGCCAAGCTTGCCATCGAGCCGGGAACGCGGCTGCTTGACGTCGGCTGCGGCTGGGGATCCCTGGTCGAGCACGCCGCGCGGCACTACGGCGCCCAGGTGACCGGGGTGACTCTCTCCGATCAGCAGGCCGCGTTCGCCCGGGACCGGCTGGCCGGCGCGAATCTCCCCGGGTCGGCCGAGATCCGGCTCACCGACTACCGCGACATCGACGACGGCCCGTATGAGGCGATCGCCGTTATCGAGATGGGCGAGCACGTCGGTCAGGCTGGATATCCGGCGTTCGCGGCCAGGCTGCGCGAACTGCTCACCCCCGGCGGCCGCCTGCTGATCCAGCAGATGTCACGGACCGGCCCGGCGCGCGGTGGCGGCGCGTTCATCTCCTCCTACATCGCCCCGGACATGGACATGCGCCCGCTCTCGGCGACCCTCGCGCTGCTCGAGGCGGCCGGGCTGGAGATCCGCGACGTGCAGGCCCTCCGCGAGCACTACGTGACCACGTTCCGGGCCTGGCTGGCCAGGCTGGACGGGCGGTTCGCCGAGGCCGCCGCGGCGATCGGTGAGGAGGGGGCCCGGGTGTGGCGGCTCTTCCTGGCCGGCGGTGCGCTCGCCTTCGAGGACGGCACGACCGGGGTCGACCAGATCCTCGCCGTTCCCGCGCTGCCCCTCAGCCGATCCGGCGCGCGGCCAGCCGCCTCGCGTCGGGCCAGCGGACATCCCACGCCCAGCCCGCCGCCTCCAGCGCCTGGATGACCCGGGCGCTGGAGTCAACCTGGCCGCGCAGCGCGCCATGCCGGGCGCAGGTCGGGTCGGCGTGGTGCACGTTGTGCCACGATTCGCCCATCGACAGCACCGATAGCCACCACACGTTGCCTGAGCGGTCACGCGAGCGCAGCGGCCGCTTGCCCGCGACGTGGCAGATGGAGTTGATGGACCAGGTCACGTGGTGGAACAGGCCGATCCGCACCAGCGTGGCCCAGAAGAACGCGGTCACCGCCCCGGCCCAGGACATCGACCAGAGGCCGCCCGCCAGCGGGGGCAGGAACACCGACGCCGCGACCCAGGCCGGGTAGAGACCGGACACTGCGGCGATGTCCGGGTCGGCCATCAAGTCGGGTGCGTACTCGCCGCGCGGGACGTGCCCGGACTCCACGATCCAGCCGACATGCGCGTACAGCATGCCCTTGGCCAGGCCGCGCAGCGACTCGCCGTACCTCCACGGGGAGTGCGGGTCACCATCGCGGTCGGAGAACCGGTGGTGCTTGCGGTGATCGGCGACCCAGCGGATCACCTCGCCCTGAACCGCCAGGCTCCCCGCGATGGCCAGGGCGATCCGCAGGGGCCTGCTGGCCTTGAACGAACGGTGGGTGAAATACCGGTGGAAGCCGACGGTGACGCCATGCCCGCTGACCACGTACATCACCGTCGTGATGATCACGTCGGGCCAGGTGAGGCCCCAGCCCCAGGCCAAGGGGACGGCGCTGAGCATGGCGGCGAGGGGAATCCCGATGAAGAGAGCCAGAACCGACCGATGCAATAAGCGGTGGCGTGGGCCGCCCGGCATGACCGGCTCTGGCCGGTCGCCGGTCATCTCTGGTGAGATGCTGTTCGTCGCGGCTGTCATAAAACCATAGTGCGCCGGCCGGCCAGAGCGGCGCCAGGCAACATCTGCAGTGCGGGCAGTTCCCCAGGAACGGCCTTTCTGATGAGACAATCAGGCGACGTCCCCGAGACCTCTGAAGGCCATGACAACCAGTATCGCTATCGCCGCGGGCAATCTCCCGGCCGAGCCGAACAGCTTCGTCGGCCGGGAGCGGGACCTGGCCGAGCTGGAACTGCTGCTTGGCGACGTCCGTGCGCTGACGCTGTGCGGGCCGGGCGGGATCGGCAAGACGCGGCTCGCTCTCCGGCTGGCGTGCGACCTCGCGGACCAGTTCCCGGACGGGACGTGGCTGGTCGAGATGGCCGACACCGAAGATCCCCGCCTGGTGCCCCAGCGGGTGGCGGCCATCCTCGGGGTGCGGGCCGAGCCGGACCGGCCGCTGGCCGAGACGCTGACCGACACGCTGCGGCCGCGGCGGCTGCTGCTGATCCTCGACACGTGCGAGCACGTGGTGGAGGCCTGCGCGGAGCTGGTGCACCATATTCTCGGCGGGTGCCCGTGGGTGCGGGTGGTCGCGACCAGCCGCGAGCCGCTCCGGGTGCGCGGCGAGACCGTCTGGCGGGTGCCCCCGTTGGAGCTCCCGCGCGATCCCGGCGGTGGCCCCGGCGGCGCCGACGACGATCCCGGGCGGCACGAGTCGATGCGCCTGTTCGCGGAGCGCGCCACCGCCGTCCGCACGGGCTTCACGCTGGGGGCGGACAACGTCGGCACGGTGGCCCGGCTGTGCCGGACCCTGGACGGCATGCCGCTGGCCATCGAACTGGCCGCGGCACGGGTCAGGGCGCTGTCGGTCGATCAGATCGCCGAGCGGCTCCGCGACCGGTTCATGCTGCTGGCGTCCGGGGACCGAACCGCGCCGGCCCGCCAGCAGACCCTGCGGGCCGCTGTGGACTGGAGCTACGAACTCCTCACTGAGCCCGAGAAAGTCCTGCTGCGCCGGCTGTCGGTGTTCTCGGGCTGGACGCTGGAGATGGCCGAGGATGTCTGCGCGGACACGTCCATCCCGGCCGGGATGGTCCTCGACCTGCTGATCTCGCTGATCGACAAGTCGCTGGTCACTGTCGATCACGAGGTGGCTGGGGGGGCGCGCTACCGGCTGCTGGACACGCTCAGGGAGTACGCCGCCTGCCGGCTGGCCGCTTCAGGTGAGGAGATGGCGGTCCGGCGCCGGCACCGCGACCATATGCTGCTCATCGCGCGGGAGATCGTGTCCCGGGCGTTCGTGCGCGGCGATCCGTCCTGGCCGGAGCGCGTGGCCTTGTACCGCCGGGCCGCGACGGAGCGGCCTAATTGGCGGGCCGCGCTGTCCACTTCGCTCGACCGCGGCGACGCGGAGGAGGGCATCCGGCTGTGCATGGGACTGCGCAGCCCGTGGATCGCCAACGGCGACGTTGACGAGGGAGTCGGCTGGTTCGACCGATTCCTGGCCCTGCCGGGCGACGTGCCGCCCGCGATGCGGGGCCACGCCCTGGTGTGCCGCTCGGAGCTGGCCTTCGAACAGCAGGATTACCTCGCGGCATTTGAGCACGCCCAGGCCGGCCTGGAGCTGTGCCGGTCAGCCGGTGACGGTGCGAATGCGGACGGGCTCCGGATGCTGGCCCTGGTCAGCCTGCGGGCGGGTGATCAGGCGGGGGCGCTGGCCAGGATCGATGAGGCGATTGCCAGCGCCCGCTCGGCCGGTGACGTATGGGAAGAAGGCCTCGGGCTGAACGCCAGGGCGGCCATCGTCGCCCGCCAGGGCGGCCTGCGCGAGGCGCAGCGGACCTACGAAGCCGCGCTCGACGTGCTGAGGGACAACAACGGCTGGGGCGTTGCGCAGGTCCTCTACGGTCTCGGCGGGGTGGCCCGGGCGCGCGGGGACCACGAAGCCGCCCTCCGGCATTTCCGCGATGCGCTGGCGCTCTACCGGGAGATCGACGCCCGGCCCGACATCGCCCGGTGCCTGGTCGGCATCGGGTGGGTGGCCCTGGCCCAGGACGACCTCGCGCTTACCACGTCCAGCCTGACGGAGAGCCTGAACCTGAGTCTGGCCACCGGGCAGCGCCTGCTGGTCGCGCGGGGCCTGGAGGCCTTCGCGGTCGTGGCCGCCCGGATGGAGGACGCGCCGCGATCGGTGCGGCTGGCCGGGGCCGCGCTCGATCTGCGCTCGGCGGCTGGGCCGGCCCGCTCGGCCGGGGCCGGGGCGCGGATGGAGGATCTGCTGGAGCCGGCCAGGCGGCGGCTGGGTGAGGCGGCCACCGCCGCGCTGCTGGCCGAGGGCCGCGCGATGACGGCCGACCGGGCGGTCAGGTATGCGACCAGCGCGGGCGGCCAGGTGGTGCCGGAGAACAGCAGTGACGGTGGTGCTCCCCGGGTGCCGTCGCCGGGCGAGGGCGGCAGCGGCTCGGCCGTGCCGTCCGCGCTCACGCCGCGTGAGCGCGAGATCGCGGCGATGATCGCCCGCGGCCTGACCAACCGCGGGATCGCCGACGAGCTGGTTATCAGCCAGGCGACGGTGGCCCGGCACGTGGCCAACATCCTGACCAAGCTCGGGTTCAGCTCCCGCGCCCAGGTCGCGGCCTGGATGGCCGGGCGCGGGCACGGCAGTACCAGCTGACCCTTCGCGGCCCATCCCGCCCATATCCCGCCCATCCCGCCCATCCCGCCCATCCCCCGGGCCTGCTCATTCCCTCCGCCTACACATCCCCGTGAGGGGGATACACACCGTAATGCATATATCGGCGCATGTGCGCTCGCCGCATAACGCATAGTGTGATTCACATAGTTCCTGGTGGGTCGCGCGTGATGCGGGGGCCGCGCGCGGCTCGCCAGGAATTGCTGGATAGCTGGCAGCGAGCCACGGCTCCTCCGGCCATCAGGAGGGGGATGGCCGGAGGAGCCCTGGGGAGACGGGAGGGCACGTGATGACGATCATGGACCAGCCAGCTCCCCGCACTACCATCACGCAGCGGCTGCTCGCCCTGGCGCCAGCACGGGGCGAGAAGCCCGCGCTGGTCGGCGGGGCGGCGCTGGGCCCGGGCGGCGGCTTAGCTACGCGGACTTCGCACGGATGGTGCGGGCGGCGGCGGCCGGGCTGGGCTGGCGCGGTGTGCGGTCCGGGGACGTGGTCGGGGTATGCGCGCCCGACGCGACGAGCTATGCCCTCGCGGTGCACGCGGTCCGGGCGGCCGGAGCCGTGCCGTCCCCCATCTGCGGCGCGGCCACGGTGACGCGGATGGCAGCCCAGCTCAGCGACTGCGGCGCGCGGATCCTCATGACCGGGCCTCCGCTCGTGCCCACCGTGCTGGCCGCGGTGGAGCGTTCCCGGGTGCGGCAGATCATCTCGTTCGGTGAGGAGCCGGAGACGGTTCCGTTTATCTCCTTGCTGTCCCGCGGCGCGGTGCAGGCGCCCTGGTGCGCGCCCGGAGACCTGGCCCTGCTCCCCTACGACAGCGGGCCGGGCGGTGGCCTGCGCCCGGCCCCGCTGACCCACGACCACCTCGCCGGGGAGCTGCGGAGGCTGGCCGCGGAGGCCCCGATGACCGGCCAGGATGTGGTGATCACGGCCCCGCCGGCCGGCGAGGGCCGGGCCTACAGCGTGCTGGTCGATCTGGTTCTCCTGGAGGGCGCCACGATCGTGGCGCCCTCCAGGACGGACCTCATGGACGCCGCCGGCATCGCGGACGCCGCCCGGGTGCACGGCGGCACCGCCGTGATCGTGCATCCGGGTACGCCGCTCCCCCCGGGGATGTCACTGCGGGCCGTGACCGCCGGGTGCTGAGTTCGGCCTGCTGAGGCTGACCAGCGGCCGGATCATGATGCCGAGCAGCCGCTCCGCCGGAACGCAGCCGATCACCCGGGAGTCATGGCTCCACGCGGCGTTGTCGCCGAGCACCACGAACATTCCCCGCGGCACCACCGCGTCATCGGGGTCCAAGCCTGGCGGCGGCACATCAGCTGGCCTGCGGTCGCCCGGGAGAGCGGCCACCCGTTTGATCAGCCACTCCCGTTGCCCAGGCGGCCAGCTCGGTGGCGCACCGGCCCAGCCGCCGTCCGGCCGTGGTTGCTCCACGACGACGACGAGCCCGGATCGCAGCTCGCTCAGCCTGGCCCGGCGGACCAGCACCCGGTCCCCCGAGGACAGGGCGGGCTGCATGCTGGGACCGGCGACCTCGACGACGGCCAGCCGGCGCCGCACCAGGAAGACGCCGAACGCGGTCAGGCCGGCGGTCACGCTCAGGCATGCGGCGGCGCTCAGCATTACCGTGCCGCCGTCCCGAACAGCGCGGTCAGGTCGTCGAGGCGGGTGAGCAGCAGGGCGGACACGCCTCCCGCCGCGGCAGCCAGCGCCGCCGCGGCCGGGCCTGGCGGCCAGCGCCCGATCTCGGCGCCGGCCGCCCCGGCCACGAGGACGGCGAGCAGGCACGCGTTGCGCGTCAGGTGCACGCCGCTGAGCGGAGCGCGGCCGCTCGAGCCGAAGCACGCGCACGGCGCGGCCACGCCGCGGCGCACGGCCACCGCCACTCCGGCGGTCAGCACGGCGGTCAGGGCCGCCGCGGCGGCCAGGGCAGCAACGGTCAGGGCGGCCCTGGCCGGCGCTCCCTGGTGCGACACGAAGGTCATGGTCAGCGCCGTCGCGCACAGGCCAGCCACCACCGCCTCGGCGCCGGCCAGCGCGGCGGACACCGGTCCGGTCAGCGGGCGGCTAACCAGTGCCGTGGCGGCGAGCCCGGCGCGGAAGGCACGGTAGGCCTGCCCGCTCCGCAGCTTCGCGGTGGCGGACATCCCGTAGGTCACGACGGCCGTCATCAGCGCCGCTATCACCAGGTCAGCCATCGGCGGCCGTCATGGTCGCGGGCACCGCCGAGTACCCCTGCGCTTGCATCGTGAACAGCCGGGCATACAGGCCGTGGCGTGCCATCAGCGTGTCGTGATCGCCCTGCTCACGGACGACGCCGTCGGAAAGCACCAGGATGTGGCCGGCGTCGCGGACGGCGTTCAGCCGGTGCGAGATCAGCACGCTGGCCCCACCGGTGCGCGTCGCGGCCAGCGTCGTGTGGATCATGCGCTCCGCTTCGGGGTCCAGCCCGGAACTCGGCTCGTCGAGGATCATCAGGTCCCGGCCGCCGCGCAGGAACGCGCGGGCCAGCGCCACCCGCTGCCACTGCCCGCCGGACAGCAGCACGCCAGTGCGCGGGTCCTCCATGTCGGACAGATCGAAATAGGTCCGGGTCAGCAGCGTCTGGTAGCCCCAGGGCAGCGCGGCGAGCGTCGCGTCGATGCCAGCCTGCTCCGCCGCGGCGACGAGGGCGGCCGGCTGGTCAGCCAGCCCGAGGTCGCCAACCGCGATGTTCTCCGCCGCGCTGAGCTCGTAGGTCATGTAATCCTGGAACACCGCGCTGATCCGGTCCCGGAGCGCATCGACGTCCAGGTCCCGCAGATCAGCGCCGTCCCAGCGGATGCTGCCACGATCCGGGTCATAGAACCGGCAGAGCAGCTTGACCAGCGTGCTCTTGCCGGAGCCGTTCTTGCCGACGATGGCCACGGCCTGGCCGTGCGGGATAAAGCAGCTCAGCCCGCGCAGCACCCATGGCTCGCCGGGGCCGTACCGGAACCAGACGTCGTCCAGCTCGATTCCGTACCGGAGCGGGCCGGGCTGGACCGGCGCCGCAAGCACCGGTAGGTCGGTTTCCTCGCCCAGCACATCCTGGTACCCCTGGAACATCAGCAGTGCCTGGTACATCATGGCCCCGCCGGTGACCAGCCCCTCCACCGCCTGCGACACCGACCCGAGCGCCACCACGAAGACCGACACGTCACCCACGGTCAGCCGTCCCGCGGCGGCCTGCCATGCCGCCCACAACAGGCCGGCCGCCGCGACCAGCGCGCTGATACCCGCCAGGCAGGCCTCGCTCGTCAGCACCCGCCGGTCTACCCGCTGGGTGGCTCGCTGGGTATCGGCCAGCTCGGCGAGCAGCCTGGCGCGGAAGAACCCGCCGAGGCCGAGCAGCCTGATCTCCTTGGCCGCGGCCGGGTGCGTGAGCAGGTTGGCGTAGAAGTACTGGCGCCGCTGGCTGTGGCTGATGCCGTTGAACAGGGCCGCTTGCCGCCGGGCCATGCCGCGCTGCAGGTACACGGCCGGCGCCGCCGCGACCAGGACCACCGCCGCCATCGGCGGGCTGAGCACCGCCAGCGTGCCAAGGAACCCGCCCAGCGTGATAACGGCGCGCAGGACCGCGATGCCGTCGGTCGTCACCTGCCCGGGTGAGGCCGCCCCGACCTGCCCGGCTACCCGCAGCCGGTCCTGGAAAGCCGGATCCTCGAGGCCGCGCAGACCTCGGATCTCGGTCACCGACGCGAACAGCTCCGCGGTACCGGTCCGGGTGATCGCGCGGGTCAGCTGAGCCTGCGCGTAGCGCTCGGCGCTGGGCAGCAACGCCGCGACAGCGCCGACCATCCCCAGCAGGAGCGCCAGCTCGACCACGTGCCGCGGATGGCCGGCGGCCAGCTCGTCCAGGATCGCCCGGAGCAGCCAGGCCATCGCCACCGGGGCCAGACCGGCGACCAAGGCCGCCGCCACCTGGACCGCGACCTTGGCCCGCCCGGCCCGCCAGCAGCGCGTGACGGCAGCGAGCAGCGTCCGCGCCAGCGTGCCGCCGCGCGGTGATGGCGCGCCGGGCGGATCCAGCGGCGTTCCGCGACGTCGGCGGTTCACCGCTGCCGGGTGGCGGTGAGCGCCGGCAGCACCGCCGGTTCGTGGCTGAAGGTGCTCACCGACCCAGCCCCGTCCAGCACGCAGAATGCCGGGAAGCCGCGGACCTTGAAGGCGGCGGCGATCTCGCCGTCGAGCGGTTCGACGCATACCGGTGCCATCTCCGCGATGTCCTCTTGGTAGCTGACCGGCTCCGGCTGGGAATTAACGATCACGGCGAGCACCGAGTCCCGCGCGACCTGATTCGCGCGCAGGTAGTCGATGAACGCCGGCACACGCTCCGGGCAGGCCGAGCACCCTGCGGAGAAGAACGCGACGACCCGCAAGCCGGCCCGCTCAGCCGCTCTCCGCTGGTGCTGAGCGCCGTAAATGGCTCCGGGATCTCACCGTCGGCCAGGCCGGTTACCGGAGCGTCTTGACCATGGAGGCCGGCGAGCTGCTCGGTGTGCTCGCGTAGCCTGCGGATGACACCGAAGGTCAGCAGCAGATCGGCCAGGCACAGCAGGCCCACTACCACGATCGCTGCGCTGAGAATAGCCATGATGATCCTTCCTTTCGAGTAATTGATCGCCTGCCCTGGCGCCGGGCGCTGTGGCCTGGCGCTGTTCCAGGCCACAGCGCCGGTTATCCGGATCTACTCAGCCGCAGGCCGCGACCTTGTAGCAGGCACCGCAGACGAGTTCGCAGAAACAGTTGATGACGCAGTTCTGCTTGTAGATGTAGAAGTCGGTGCAGTAGCCGCCGTAGCAGTACTGGGTGACATGCTTGCCGTAGCTGAGGCAGCACGCCCCGGCGGTGAGTTTCGGCGCGACCAGGTTGAGCATCCGGTCGGCGACCCGCTCGATCAATGCCACGTGTTTTCACGTCCTTTCGTCCTGTGGCTGGTGCGGCTAGCGCGCTTAGGCTTGCCTCCTTTCCGTCCTGTGGCTGGCGCGGCTAGCGCGATTGGTGTCGTCAGAATGGCGTGCGCAGCTAACATCTCTGTAGCGTTGCTGTAGCACCCCAGCGTGAGGCAAGGGTATGGAGTTCTTCCTGCTCGGTTCGTTACTGGTTTGCCCGGCTGCGAAAGCCGAGGTGAGAGTCCCGCCCGGTAAGCAGCGGGTCCTGCTCGCCGTACTGCTGCTCCGCTCGAACCACGTGGTGTCCGCTGATGTCCTGGTGGAGGCGCTGTGGGGAAGTGAGCCGCCGCCTTCGGCCCGTGCCGCCATGCGCAACTACGTCAAGCGGCTGCGCAAAGTGCTCGACGATGCCGGCCACGACCTGATCAGGTCGGTGCCGGGCGGGTACCTGATCCGGGTGCCCGCGGGTGACCTGGACGTGACCCGGTTTGAGGCACTGGAGCGGGCCGGGCAGGAGGCGGCCACGGCTGGCGACTGGGATCATGCCGCGGACCTGCTGCGCGCTGCCCTGTCGTTGTGGCGTGGCGAGGCACTCGAGGATGCGCGATCCGAATGGCTGGCCGTCCGGGAGCTGCCGCGCCTGGCCGAACTGCGGCTGCGGGCGCTGGAAACGCGTATCGATCTGGACCTGCGCCTCGGTCGCCGTGCTGAGGCGATCGCTGAGCTGTGGCGGCTCGCCAACCTTCATCCGCTCCGGGAACGGCTATACCGGCTGCTGATGCTCGCCTTGTGCCAGGACGGACGGTACGCCGAGGCGCTGGCCGTCTACCAGTCCGCGCGACGGGTCTTAATCACCGAGCTGGGCACCGAGCCTGGCCCGGATCTGCGCCGTCTGCATCAGCGGATCCTCACCTCGGACCCGGCGCTGGCCGGACCGGGCCCGCGCCACGCGGCTTCGGCCCCGGTCACGTTGTCCCAGGCGCGCGGCGGCTCGCTGCCGCCACGGCAGCTTCCGCAGGCGGCGCGCCATTTCTCTGGCCGGTCCGCCGAACTGGTGGTGCTGGGGCACATTACGGACGAGCCGGCCAGCGTCGGCCTGGCCGATCATCGCGGTCACCGGCGCGGCGGGCGTCGGCAAGACCGCTCTCGCGCTGCGGTGGGCGCATGAGGTCGCGTTCCGCTTCCCTGACGGGCAGCTGCACGCGGATCTGCGTGGCTATGATCCGGGCTCGCCGGTGCCGCCGGCCGAGGTACTGGGCAGGTTCCTGCGCTCGCTCGGCGTTCCAGGCGCCGAGATTCCCGCCGACCAGACCGAGCGCGCGGCCCGTTTCCGCAGCCTGCTCACCGGACAGCGGGTGCTGGTGGTGCTCGACAACGCCAGGTCCGCTGAGCACGTCAGGCCACTGCTGCCCGCGACGCCGGGCTGTGCCGTAGTCGTGACCAGCCGCGACTCGCTCGCCGGGCTAGTGGTACGCGACGGCGCGCAACGACTGGACCTGGACCTGCTGCCGCTCACCGACGCGGTGCACCTGCTCCGGTCGCTGATCGGCGGCCGGGTCGACGCGGATCCGGCCGCGGCGCAGACGCTGGCGGTGGAGTGTGCCCGGCTGCCTCTCGCCCTGTGCGCGGCGGCTGAGCTCGCCGTGGCCTGCCCGGCCGCACCGCTTGCTGAGCTGGTGCGGCAACTGGGCGACCGTCACCAGCGACTTGACCTGCTCGACGGCGGAGGGGATCCGCGAACCGCTTTACGCACGGTGTTCTCATGGTCGTATCAGCACCTTGACGGCGACTCCGCGCGTGCGCTCCGCCTGCTCGGGCTGCACCCGGGCATCGATATCGAGCCCTACGCCGGTGCCGCGCTGATGGGCACGACCGTGGCTGAAGCGCGCAGGCTGCTGTCCGCGCTGGCCCGCGCGCACCTGATCCGGCCAGTCGGTCCGGCACGTTACGCGATGCACGATCTGCTGCGCGTGTACGCGGCCGAGCTCGCCGGCGGCTGTGACGGCGACCACCAGGAGGCAACACGCCGCTCCCCCCGGGGATGTCATTGCGCGCCGTGACCGCCGGGTGCTGAGTTCGGCCGGCCGAGGCTGACCAGCCCAGCGAGCACCACGAGCAGCGCGCACACGTCGAAGATCGTGGACAGGGTGAACGCGTGGGCCATGCCGGCCACGAGTTCGTGATGAGCCTGGGCGATCCTGGTCAGGCCGGCCTCCGGATGCCGGGCCGCGGCCCGGAACCCCGCGCCGAACACGGTGACCAGAACGGCCAGCCCCAGTGCGCCGCCGACCTGCTGCGTCACGTTCACCATGCCGGATGCGGCACCGGAGTCCTCTGGCTGGACGCCCGCCAGCGACGCCGTGGTCAGTGGCACGAAGGCGATGCCCAGCCCGAATCCGAAGAGCAGCATCGGGCCCAGGACCCCGGGCAGGTAGGCAGTGCCGGGTGAGATCCGCGAGAGCCAGGCCATCCCGGCGATGACCGGGAGTATGCGGGCCATGGTCAGCGGCCCGGGCGCGAGGCGGCTGAGCAGGCGGGCGGAGAGCCGCGAAACGGCGAAGACGATCACCGTCATGGGCAGGAACGCCAGCCCGGCCCGCAGCGGGCTGAAGCCGAGGACGTCCTGCAGGAACTGGGTCAGGAAGAAGAACATCCCGAACATGCCCGCGACCAGGAACATCCGGGCCAGGTAGGCGGCGCTGCGGCTCCGGTCGGCGAACAGCCGGAGCGGCGTGATCGGCTGCCGGGCCCTGGTTTTGTTGAAGAGGAACAGCGAGAGCGCGACCGCGGCCAGGGCCAGGGCCCCGAGGGTCAGGCGGTCCGACCAGCCCGCCGAGGCGGCCCGGATGAATGCGTAGACCAGCGAGGCCATGCCGGTGATGGAGGTGATCGCGCCGGTCACGTCGAAGTGGCCCGGCTGGCGGGTGGTCTCGCTGATGAACGTGGGGGCGGCCAGGAGGACGAGGATACCGATCGGGACGTTGATGAACAGCACCCAGCGCCATGACGCCCACTCCGTGATGAGGCCGCCGAGCACCAGGCCGAGCGACGCCCCGCCCATCGAGACCGCCGCATAGCGGCCGAGGGCCCGGTTGCGCTCGCGGCCCTCCTGGAACGCCGCCACCACCAGGGCCAGCGCGGCCGGGGATGCGATGGCCGCGCCGCTGCCCTGCACGGCCCGGGCGGCGATCAGCCAGCCTGCCGAGGTGGCCAGGCCACCGGCCAGCGAGGCGAGCGTGAACAGCGCGATCCCGGCCAGGAAGACCCGCCGCCGGCCGAGGATGTCACCGGCCCGGCCGCCGAGCAGCAGCAAGCCGCCGAAGGTCAGCGAGTACGCGTTCATCACCCAGGACAGGTTGGTGGCGGAGAAGTGGAGACCTTGCTGGATGCTGGGCAGCGCGACGTTCACCACCGTGGCGTCCAGGATGACCATCAGCTGGGCGCCGAGCACGATGGTCAGCGCGATGCCCGGGCGGCCGCGGCGCGGTGTGGTGGGCGGACGGCGCAGGACCGACGATGGTGAGGCGGGTGAAGCGGGCACAGGTGTACTCCCGGAGTGGCGTGAGAAGCAGATCGGAGGTAGTCTCCGAACTATCCGGAGACCTCCTCCAGTTACTATACGGAGGTATCCTCCGGTTGGCAACCTAATTAGAGTTGGTCTGATGAGCACGACTGGCACACCCGCCCCCCCGCCGGGGCCGATGCGCGCGGACGCGCGCCGCAACCGGCAGCTCCTGCTCCGCGCGGCCCTGGCCGCCTTCACGGAGCACGGCGCGGACGACGTGTCCCTGGAGGAGATCGCCCGGCGGGCCGGGGTGGGGATCGGCACGCTCTACCGGCACTTCCCGACGCGCCAGGAACTGCTGGAGTCGGTGTACCGCGATCAGGTCGAGGCGCTCTGCGCGCTGGCCGCTGACCTGCTCGGCGAGCCGTCGCCGGCCGATGCCCTCGGGACCTGGCTGCGGGCCATGATCGCGTTCAGCACCACCAAGCGCAGCCTGGTGACGTCGATGCTGGCCACCATGGACAAGACCTCAGAGGTCTTCTCGGCCTGCAGCAGCGTGATCCGGCAGGCGGTCGAGTCCCTGCTCGTCCGCGCGCAGGAGGCCGGGGAGATACGGCGCGATGTTGACGCCGCGGACGTCATGCGGCTCTCGCACGCGCTCACCGTGGCGACCGAGCGCGCGCCCCACGACCCCGGGCAAGCCGAACGGCTGCTGGGGCTGATGCTGGATGGACTTCGGGCGGGTACGCGGCCTGGCCAGCCCTCATAGCTCAGGCGGGCGGTTCTCATAGGGGGTGCTGAGCACGATCGTGGTCCGGGTCGAGACCCCCGCGGCGGCGCGGATCTGCTGCAGCAGATCCTCCAGGTCCGTCGGCGAGGCCACCCGGACCTTGAGAATGTAGTTCTCCTCCCCCGCCACGCTGTGGCAGGCCTCGATGGCGGCCAGGTGGGCCAGCCGCCCGGCGCGTCGTCCGGCGCGGCCGGGTCGAACGGCTTGATCGAGACAAAGGCGGTCAGCGGCAGGCCAGCGTCGGCGGGATCGATGACGGCGGCGTACCCCTTGATCAGGCCGCGCCGTTCCAGGCGGCGCACCCGCTGGTGGGTAGCCAACACCGACAGCCCGGTCTGCCTGGCCAGCTCGGTGAAGCTGATCCGCCCATCGCGGCACAGCAGCCCGAGAATTGCGGCCAGTCTGCATAAGGACGCAACGAAGTTTATCGCAGCATTCGGGTTCAATGCTTCGGGGATTTCTTTTCATAGCGTCGAGAATACATCGCAGCCGACGCGTAGGCCGAGGGAGGAACAACCTTCAGCGGCGCAGTCGATTAAGCGTGATCGACGATCACGGCGGACACAGGCGAAAGCGTGCATTGAGAGTGGCGACGAGACGCTCTTGAAGATGAGCCGAAGCTACAATGTAAGCGGCTGGACGATGCGAGGCTCATATAAACCACATGTCGTTGCTAGTTGCCGACTGCCCGCGCTGCAGTTTTGGGGACTCACTTTCGAGGTAGAAGCGCAGTTGTTGGCAGGGGCAAAATACAATTGGAAAAATTTCTATGAAGTGTTTAGTGCATGTCGCCGTTGTCTGAAATCTACAACCTTTTTGGTTTCGTTAAGAAAGTATGATCATAATGGGAATTTTAATGAGCCAGATGCTCTCGTGAAATGCCCTGTTGCATTGAACACTTTTTTCGAAGTGGAACGATTTATTAGCCTAAGAGATAACGTAAAAGAGAAGTCTCCTGAGCATGTTTCTGGTGAAATCGAGCGTGTCTTTAATGAGGGTGCAGCCTGCCTTTTCTATAGGGTGCTATAATGCAGCCGCAACTATGTTCCGCCTGTGCCCTGACCTTGTGACAAAGCCTTTACTCCCGGACCCAAACGATAGCAGCCAGTCTCAGCCTAATTCCAGACAGCGACGCGACCTAGGACTGCGACTTGCTTGGATGTTTAATAATGACCTTTGTACCGTCCGCTTTGCGGCAACTCGCCGCGTGTGTTCGAGAGGATGCAAATGATGGAGCGCACATAGGAAATCTCGGGAAAGAAGATGCCGACGATCTATTGGACTTCACGATTGCCCTGCTCGAGCGGCTGATCTCGGAGCCAAAGCGGCTTGAGCTTGCGGAGGAGCGCCGTAGGCTCAGACGACAGCCCTAGCGGATTGCGTGACCGACGCCAGGCATTGCGAGGCCGAACACGGCGAGCAGCTACATTGAGGCCGCGACTGTCCGTGGCTAAAACGGCTACAACAGCACGGATTTCGAGGCTCAAGGTATGACCGTCGAACGGATAACTCCGTCCCTACACAAAAGATATCCTCCGATTAGACTTTATCTAGATGATCTGGAAAAGTTGGAACTCATACTAAGTGAAAGCAACGAGATTTCGATTAAAACGAATGAATACTAGTTCGATAATTTTCGTGAAGCTGAAAACGAAGTATTCCCAGAACTCCGGGAGTAAGCTTTAAAACACTTGAGGTTTATGCCCACCACCCTGCAATGTATACTACCTTAGGTGAAGGCGGGAACTATCTATTCTGTTCAACTAGCGATGTGCTAGGGTCTGGGGCTATTCACTCTTGGATCAATTCGATATTGAAGAGATCATCCCGTAGAGCAGGATGGCGTCAGTTTACAATCATTATAGCGATCTTGTTTTTATTTAGCATGATTTTCAATTCTGCTTTTGGAGAAATCACTTTTTGAAAGGAAGTTGGCCATATATAGGGATTGCATTTGCACTATTTTTATCTATCATGGGCAACGTGGGTCACTTACATAAGCAGTTTTCACAGCCTTGAAGTCGTAATGAACAATCGGGGCCAGAGCAGAGGCTTTTTCTACGAAGAACCGAGATTCCTTGCTGGTTGCGATCATCGGCGCAGCCGTAGGTGTAGTTCTTACATTGGCAGTGTCGCGTTTATTCGCGCAGACACACTGTGAATGATCACTGTCCTGACACCTGTTTGGCACAACACTTTTCCATAAAGCGGCTTATGGCTCTGTAGCTATGTGAGCCGTGCACGCCCACGCACATACCTCAGTGCAGAACCGCAACACCCCGCGTTCGATCTGTCCCTCGATCGACGCGGCGCTTGCTACAACTCCGACCCAGTCAACACGCTGCCGATCACGCTGGTGATGCCTCGCCGGCGCCGCGATCGGGCGGGACCTCGATCGCACCGACCATCTGGAAGTCTCCTTCCTACTAAACCCGGCCGTACCCGGCCGGGGTTCTTACGCTGCTCAGCTCCCTACCGGGCCAGCCACCGGATCACCCGCCCTCGCAGCCCCGGCGCCTCCTGGAACCGCTCGACCACCGCCTCTCGCCCGGCTTCTAGCCTCGCCAGCTCGGCCCGGTGCGCTTCGCCCAACCGGTCCAGCTCTGCCGCGTGCCCCTGGGCCATCCGCTCCAACTCGGCCCGGTGCGCGGCGTCGAGCCGCCCTAGCTCCGCCCGGTGCGCCTCGACCTGGGCGTCCAGAGCCGCCTGAAAGGCTATCAAGGCCGGTTCTGTTCCCTGGGCGAGCACAGGCCGTGGCAAGGCGTCCCGGGCCTTCTTGGGCTCTCCTAGAGCCGCCACAGGCACCTGCACCCGCACCGCTCCGTCATTACCTGGCACCTTGGCCCAGCCGCCGCGGCGGGCACGCGCCTTCACTGCCTCCACCGCCACCCCGAGCCGGTCCGCTAACTCCCGATACGAGAGGGCTATGGTGGCCCCCTCCGCGTAGCCCCCTGCCTTGTCCCCCGTCTTCGCTACTTGGGGGACTACGTCGGTCAGCTCCGTAGCGGGATCAGCGTCCACAAGCCACCAGGCTTTGCTTGTCTTGACCCGCTACGTACTCCCCTTGCGTGGTTCCCTCGTAGCCCATACACGCCACCCCTGTAGCCTCGTGGGACGCACCCTAGCGCGCCTGAGATCATTACGAAACAGGCAATTGCGCGTAGGGGCTACGAGGGGACTATAGGGAGGTGATCTTGGCTGCGCTCGGGATCACTCGGGCTGGCTCGGGCTCGCTCCACAGAACAAAAGCTGCGCTTCGATGGTTGCCTTATCTATGACGGACCATACCGCCTCAATTTTCCGGCCGCCAAACCTGTAAAACACATTCTCCGTAAACGACACTTTGCGCCCATTCACATCGAGGCCAAGGAAACGCCCCTTCGGCGTGCAGTCAAATCTTAAGCGGCTCGCGACGTGAGGAGGTTCGCAGATCAAGATGTGAACGTCGAAGTGAAGATCCGGGATTTCACGAAAATCCCTCTCTAGCATTTCGCGATACCCCGATAGCCCGATCAACTGATCGTTGTATCGTACTTCGTCATCAACGAACTGTTTCAGCTCTGTCCAGTCCTGCCTGTTGAGGCAGTCGATATAGTCAAGGTAGATGGCGGCAAGATCATCGGCCAAAGTGGTCGCCTCCGTTGTATCGTCTGGTTTCCCTTTAGACTGTTCGTCATCCGCAGAGCGCCCGCCGTCGCCGTGGGTGAATGTCGGCTTCAGGTCGAACTTGGCGGTAGCGGCCCGCTGGCCCACTCCAACGTTCCTGATCCGTCTCGCTAAGGGGAATCCAGCACTTCAGTCCTTGTAGCAAAGTCCGTCGCGCGCTTGCCGTATCTCGTGCCTGAGATAATCTGCCCGGCTACATAAGGCGATAAGGATAGCATATGCCCGACCCGAACGTGTCCAAAGCCTCGCTGCTCGCTGCACTCGACCGCATGAGCGCGCAGGAGCTGACCGAGCTGATCGAGGCGGCCGAAGAGAAGCGCCGCGACAAGCTGGAGACCGCCAAGCAGGAGCTCGTCGACGAGTTCCGCGCCAGGGCCGCAGCCCTCGGCCTGTCCATGGACGCCTTGCTGCCACGGCGGCAGCGCTCCGAGTCAAGGGTCCGCCTCCGGCCGCAAGCAGCGCAGCGATGTCGGCACCTCGCGCCCGGCCAGGTACCGCGGCCCCAACGGCGAGACGTGGTCGGGCCGCGGTCGCACCCCGCGCTGGCTCGCTGCCCTCGAAGCCGAGGGGCGTGGGCGGGAGGAGTTCGCGATCTAGGCCCAGGGACCGCGAAGCTGTGCGGAAGGACCGTCTGCAACAGGGCCCGCCTCCACCCGGCCCCCGTGCGGCGCCACCACCTGGCGCAGCTCCGCCATCCTGGCCGCGTCCTCGACCGTGCCGTGCCAGCACCCCTGCGCCCCGTCCCACGCTAGCCCCCAGCCCCGCCGCAGCACCGCCTCCCGGAACGCGCCGGGCGGCGTGCGGGGGAAGCGCACCGTGACCGCCACCTGGTTGCTCCGGCCCTGCCGCGCGTGCCGGGCCAGCGCACGGCTGGCCTCGTTCGTCAGCGGCTGCAGCACCAGCTGAGCGCGCCCGACGTCCTGCGCGCGCACCCACGCCTTCACCTCGACCAGCCCGGCCGCGCGTCGGCGAGCGCGATGGTCCCGCACCCGCTGCGCCCCGGCGCTCGCTGCCCCGTCCTGCCCAGCCCTGTCCATCGTGCCTGCCCGTCATCCTGCGCAGCGTTAGGGCGTTAGCCCTAACGCATATTGCGTCTGCACCACTTCGCTTGCTCCCATTCGGTCGCCGCGCTCCGGGTGCAGAACCTGCCGGCAAGGAACTCGTCAGTGGTCGCTACGCCGCGGCCCGCTCGATCTGCATGCGCACGCTCAGCCCGGCGCGCGCGGCCAGCAGGATCAGCGCGTCGAGGCTGAACCGGCCGATGCGCCCGCGCAGCAGGTCGTTCAGCCGCGGCTGCGTCACGTCGAGCCGCTGCGCCGCCTCGACCTGGGTCAGCCCCCACGCGGCGACCGCCTCCTGGACCGCGGCCATCAGCTCCGAGCGCAGCCGCATGTTGGCCGCCGCCGCCGGACTGTCCTCCAAGGCGTCCCACACGCTCGCGAACACCTGCCCGGGAATGCCGTCCGCCTCCGTCATAGCCCCCTCCGTGTCAGCTCCCACAGCCGCGCCTTCGCCAGGTCGAGGTCCCGCTTGGCCGTCTGCGGGGTTTTCTTCTGGAAGGCGTGCAGCACATGCACCGCCTCCGGCCGGCTCGCGGTGTAGATCACCCGGAAGGCGCCGGCCTCGTCCCGCACCCGCACCTCGCGCACGCCCGGCCCGATGCTCGGCATCGGCTTCCAGTCGTCGGGTCGAGCCCGCGCTGCACCCGGTCGAGCTGGTGGCCCGCCTCGCGCCGTGCCTCCGCCGGGAACGCTCGCAGGTCGTCCAGCGCGGTTCCCTGGAAGGCGATCGGTTTCACGAGGGCCGGCTTATATCAGAACTGGTATAGCCCTCAACCGCCGTCGCGGGCCGCCTCAACCATGCCGGGATGGCGCTCCCGGCGCGCACGGATCGGGTCCAGAACCCGCGCCGGAGGGGTGCCCCCTGCACGAGCGGTGCATTTGTGTATGGAAGCCCCTTTTGCTGGCCTGAGCAGCGCTCTGAGACAGCCGTCCGACATGGCCTCGAGAGAGCTTCGAGATGCCTGACGTCTGGCGCTCGAGAGCTGTGCCAGCGCGGGCAAGAAAAAGCCGGCGCCGTTCGCACCGACGGGGCAGCCTGGCGGCATGACCGACAAGAACCGCGACCGTCCTGAAGCGTCCGCGCAAAAGCCGCCTACCGCAGGCATCGCCGCCTATCACTGGTTGCGAGCCCGCCACGCGATGCTGGCCGCCGTGTCAGCAGGCGGCCCCCGCTGGCGGAGATCGCCGACGAGCATGCACAAGGGCGGCACTGCGGTGGCCGGACAAGCCCGCGACCGCCCGCGCCGTCGCGCGCATCTGGGCAAGGTCTGACGCGACATCGCCGCGGAGCGAGCCGACGGCAGCAGACGGGGGTGAAGCCCGCGCGACAGCAGCCCTCGCGCGCCCCGGCGACCTGGCAGCCGCCGGTCGTCCAGCCGCAACCGCCAGCTCCCGCTACCAAGCCGACACAGACGACCGACCCCGACGATCCGCCGCCGGGCTCGATGGCGTACGTGCGCCGGCAGCTCGAGAAGATGAGCGGCCGGTAGTCCATCCCTGACGTGCACAGGGCGAGAAGCGCCAGGAAAGCCCGCTGAAGCCCCTGGCGGCCTTTCGGCGGGAAAACCTCCCCGCCATCGCCTGGACCGTCCTCAGCGGCCTTTCTAGCGGCTTCCTAGGCCACGATCGCGGCGAGGGCAGGCGGGAGGGGCACGGCCGTCCCCGACTCACGCCCTCCTTCCGGTAGCCCTTTGTTCGACCCTGGCCGGAGGCCGGGAGTCGAAGGGTCGGGACGCCCTTCGTCCCGACGGCTCCTGCCGGCCGCGGCGCGCAGGGGCGGTCAAGGGCGGGCCGCTCTTCGCGGGCCGGGACCGCAGCCGCGCGCAGCCACGCGCAGCCGCGCTTGGCGCGAGCATGGCGAGCACGGCGAGGACCCACCCCTTGACGGTCCCGAGCACCGGGGCAACTCCCACTGCCTCGCGCGCGCAGGCCCACGCGCACGCGCGTATTGGATTCACTAAGGGATTCTAGTGTTCGGGCCGTTTTTTTTGGCCTTTTTCAATAAGTTACCCTGTGGATACCCGACTTTTGGGGCGCCTATCCCGACTTTTGGGGCGCCTTGAACGGGGTCTATCCCGACTTTTGGGGCGCGATCCGACCCTCTTGCTATGAAGGCGGGTCGGCATTTAGGCTATGCTATGGCCTTAAACCTTAAGCCCACCTCGTTACCCGTTGGTCGAACAATGAAAGCCGCCTTCGTGCGGCCGCAGGAGCTCGGCGGCGGTGAGGGCGCGATAAAGGCTGGCGAACTGGTCGAGGCCACCTATCCGGACGGCGCCAGTTTATCCGCGGCTGCGCGCAAGGTGCTCGTGCTCCTGCTCGCCAAGGCTGCCGGCGACGCCTGGCAGGACCAGGAGCACCAGATCACCAAGGGCGAGCTGCGCGGCAGCCACCAGAGCAATGACCGTCTTGGGCGCGTGCTGGACGAGTTGCAGCGCGTGCTGCTCCGCATTCGGGTCCGCTCACCTCGCGGTCACGATGCCATGCTGGTCGCTCCCATCGTCGCCCAGCGCGTCGAGGAGCTGGACGACGACGCCCGCTCGGTCGTGTTCTGGCGCTTCTCCGAGCCGATGCGCCGGGTCATGCAGGCCTCCGACCACTACGCCGAGCTGCACCGGCAGACTGTGCTGGCCCTGGAGAGCCGCTACAGCGTGACCCTCTACGAGCACGGCTGCCTGCTCTACCGCCGTCGCCACCCGGTTTGGCAGGGCAGCTTGGCGGAGCTGCGCGAATTGCTAGGCGTACCTGAGGGCAAGTATCGCGACTGGACGGACCTCAGCCGCAAGACGCTCGGCATCGCTAAGGCGGAGTTGGACCACCTGGCGCCGTTCACCCTGAGCTGGCGTGAGACCCGGCGCGGTCGCGCCGTGGTCGCGGTAGAGCTGCGCTTCGACCCCAAAAATCCTCACGGCCGCCGACGCGGCAACCGAGGAGCTGCAGGAGGGCCGTGCCGGGCGCAAGGCACGGCGGGACGCCCACGCCACGGCGCTCCAGCCACGGTTACAGCTCGACCTCGAGGAGGCCCTAGCCGCCCTGCGCACGGGCCGTGCGCCGCCCGGGGCGGCCGAGTAGGAGGCGCCCATGCCGGATGGTCTCTACGAGCACGACGCCCTGGCCTGGGCCGAGCAGCAAGCGGGTCTGCTGCGCCGGCTCGCCGCCGGCGAGCGCCTGAACGCGGCAGTGGACTGGCCTAACGTGATCGAGGAGGTGCAGGACGTGGGGCTGTCCGAGCTGCGGGCCTGCCAGAGCCTGTTGGAACAGGCGCTCGCGCACCTGCTCAAGCTGCACGCCCTGCCTGAGAGCCAGGCAGCCCAGCACTGGCGTGACGAGATCCGGGCCTTCCTGCACGACGTGCAGCGCCGGTTCACCCCTTCCATGCGCCAGCGGATCGGGCTGGACGATCTCTACGACAAGGCGGCGGATCGGGCGCGGGCCGCCGCGGAGGATGCCGGCGTCCCCCCGCGCCCGCTGCCCGAGGCATGCCCCTTCGCGCTGGACGAGCTGCTGACCGGGCGCCCGGATGTGGCGGGGCTGGTCGCCAGGCTGGGTGGCGCCGAGGCCTCGCCTGGGTCGGCCTAACTGCGCTTCTCGCGCAACGTCCTTGTCAAGTATTCGTCCGGCCTTAGTGTCTGTCTCCGAATGATGCCGGAATGACTATAACTGACTGAAATTGCTGGACCTGCCTCCCGGGAGATGCGAATCTGACTGATAAGCAAATTTAATTTTGTCAATGCCTTGATATAGTTGCGGCTTCGATCAGAGACAGGCTCTTACCCCGGCCCGCGCAAGGCTCTTGGACTATTCTCGGCCAAGTCACCGCAGCCGGTGTCCCTCGACCCTTACCCGACGACTTCCCCTCTACTACCCAAGACTTCCGCCTACTTTCCATAATTAGAGATTATGCGCCAGCGACATGAATGGCCAACGCACGCGTGATCTAGTTTGGACTTTCGCGATCAGTCTATCCATTGGGGCAAAGCCCGATGCGAATGGTTTCCGAGCTACACGGCCTCGCGCCCACATCGATGTTTTGACAACTACAGAAGCCACTGTTCAAACGAATCAATCAAGCTTATATACGTCACATCCGTCGCGGCTTCTTCGGAGAAGGCCATGCGGTACGCCGCTATCGCGATTGCGATCGTGGTCGCCAGCCTCATTACTTCTAGAAAATTTGTCCAGGCTAAACCGGCGGCAAGCGAGAAACAATGCGCGCAATGGCGAGAGCAAATGTCCAAAGGCGAAGCGTTGTCGGACAATGATTTCAGAGTTTTCGGGTTGCGTCAATATGTTCACCAGGGTTCCTAAATGTTTCGCCTCCCGCAGCTGCCCCACCACCCTCAGTGCCGTCTTCCCGATGTCCCCTGATACAGGTCGTATAATCCGCTAGTCCTTGGCGAATTGATAGGCGGATCCGTCAAAATGACACTATCCGACTTGAGGGATAGCTTATACTGGTTGGGCCTCCTCCTGTCGATCTCACTTTTGCTTTTTCTACTGTTCTATGGTCTCGCTCGCGCTTTATATAGGCCTGCAAGGGTCAGCGCACACGGCCGAAGGCTAACACTTGCCGGATTTCAGTCCGGGTTGCCGCTCGGTTTTCTTGGCATGATTCGCAGGATTCCTCACCGGTGTGAGCCGTAAGTCGGCGGTCGGCGCGGTAGTTCCAGCAACTCTCACCTTTGCCGGCCTTGTCATTGTCTACATGATTGGTAAGAGCAGCCTACGGTCGGCGATTGCGGGCTTCGCCGTATTTGTTTTTTCTGCCGACCTTTTCGTGGGAACCCTTCTTGGCTCCATGTCGCGTGACCGGCATGACGAACTGTTAGCAAGCATCAGCTTCCAGAAGCAGAAGGCCGAGCAGGAATTCGCCATTCGCAGGTATCGTAGCGCTCTCCATCTGCCACCGGAACCAACGAAGCCGTATTTGCTGGTGCTCAGTCCTGAAAAGTCAGAGAAACCACCATAGGTGGCGTCGACCCTTTCTGGCGCAAAATTCAAGCTTCTGCAATGCAGAGCTCATGTCGGCCAAGCGTGGCTCGCGGATATTCAATAACTGCCGGATAGTGGACGTTCGCGCTTGAATTGATGCACGGCGTGTTAGTGTCCGTCTCGGAATGATGTCGCAATGGGGTTAAGTCGCTGATTTAGCTCTTACCAGCTTGCGTCGGCAATATTGCCTGACGGACGTAAGCCTTTGGATCCAAACAGCCACACTCCGTTGCACTCTCATTCCGAGACGGACACTTAGTTTCGATAACTCAATAGAAATCGTGGCGAAAGTCATCGACGTCTAGCCAATGTCCTCCGTATTGGAGCACATCGCGGTCAAGGTCACTGAGCGGCCGCTTGGCGTTAGGATTGAGGAAAAGGCGTGCGTTCCTGGGTCCCCCGCTGTCTGCCACGCGTCGAGGAACAAGAGACCCGACAAGAGGCGCGACGCGGCCGCGCGTGTCAAACCAAAGTCGCGGTTTGTCCGGTTGCTGCGAAATTGCAGGAACGTCCGACGCGCGAAGGACTCAGGAAAATGTCAGTCGCGTCGCCAAAGTTAACATGCCTTCCAAGCCCGCCCATCCAGGGGTGGTAGACGAATACCAGGAGAAAACGGCGACAACGCGGGAACTGCTTGGTAAACCGAAAGGCATAGTCAGCGTGCTGCTCGGCGGCCGCGTACAGGATTGTGTGAGGATGTGCTTGTCTGCACCTGCTGCGCCGGACGCCGCACCAGTTCTAGTCCATTTCTGCGTACCCGCGTGTGCTGACCCGCTGTGAGCTCCGCTTTCAGGTCTCCGTATCCCGGTGCGCCAAGCAGGCCCTCCAGGACTGAGATCGGAATGGCCCAAGTTCCCTCAGCAACCACACGGTCAGGCGCGAAGTCGGCGTTTAATCGCTGCATGAGTTCCTCGACAAGGTACTCGTGCAGACCGAACCCCTTCACGTCGAACATTACCCGGTTGTTGAGCTTGAGTTCCCCGTCGAGGTTTGACCCGTTCGGGTTGAGAATCTGGCGGCCGGACATCGGCACCTGGATTTTGAATGTGAGTCCGACCCTGGCAAATGCCCCATAGGCTGCTAGCTCGCTGAAGGTGCCATAGGTTGTCCGGCTGCGGTCGCTGGTAAGAGTTCCGTCCAAGATCATCTGATGTTCTGACAGAGCCTTCTCAGCATCAACCGGACGGACGCCCATTTGAGGAAAGCACGTGCGTGGCTATTGAGGCACTCCCAGTCCTTGCTCAGGCGCCTACACCGGTTCAGCCAGGCAATGGTGCGCTCCACGATCCACCGCTTTGGCAGCACCACGAACTTGCCGCTGTCGCAGCGCCTGACGATCTCGACGTTCACCGCGCGGCAGACCCGTGCCAGCTTCCGCTGGAACTGCGGCCCCTGGTAGCCCGCATCGGCGTAGAGCTTGAGCAGGAAGGGATACATCCCGAACAGTGTCGCCATGAGCAGCACGCCGCCGTCGCGATCCTGGATGTCGGCAGCGTGTACGAGTGCCTCCATCAGGAGGCCTTGCGTGTCGACCAGGACGTGCCGCTTCTTGCCTTTGATCTTCTTGCCGCCATCGAAGCCCGGCCGATCAATGCGCGTCCCCCTTTTTCGGCGCTCTTGACGCTTTGGCTGTCGATGATCGCCGCTGTCGGGCTCGCTTCGCGCCCCGCCTGCTCGCGGCAGAGCACGTAAAGCACGTGGTGAAGCCGGGCCAGGGTGCCGTCATGATCCCAGCGGCAGAAGTAGTGGTTCACCGTGCTGCGCGGCGGCAAGTCCTTCGGGATCGCACGCCACTGGCACCCGCTACTCAGCACATACATCAGCCCGTTGACCACCGCGCGCATGTTCACCGTACGCTTGTTGCCGCCCCGCTTGGCTGGAGGGATCGCAGGCTTGACCAGCGCCCACTCCTCATCCGTCAGGTCACTTGGGTAACGCAGGTGGCTGCGATCATATCGGCTACGGTTCTCAGCGGTCCACATCGGGCAACTCCTGCAAATCGGCGGCAGCCCGCAGCGAATCACAACCAATCCACAAACTCAACATGTTCTTGGACGGACACTAAGGTCTCCAAGAAGCTTTTGGAGCTGCGATGCGGTGGCGTTGGGGGGCAGGCCATCGATCCAGCGTGCGATTGCCGCGTTGTGGTCCGCTGACGCGCTTAGTTTGTAGGCGGCAGGGTTACGGAGCGCGCCGGATGTGCCGAAGCTTTTCTGGGGAAGCACAGACGTCAAGTTGAGCGCGGCAACGCGCGAGCTTAGGGTAGCAAGCTCCGCAAGCCAATCGTGCCTATTGTCACTCATAGTCCATTCTCTCTCGCCGCGCCGTTCCTCATCGCGCCAGTGCACGAATACGGAAGATGCGTGCCCATCCAGCGGAAACTGCATACGAGCAGGACAACGCCACTTTTAGTGACGAAGGCTAAACCAAGGCTTCTGGCAAGGCACTACTCAAATAATTACTTCGAACAAATCAAGCGAAACGGTTGCCTGGGAAACACCAAGCAAATCAGCAATTGCTGTCTGCCGAAGACCTTCTTTATGGAGTTGCCTAACGGCTTTACGGCGTTCCGCTGGTGACAAGCCCGATGCGTAGAAAGCTGTCCGGCGCTGGAACCGTCCGTCGAGCATCGTCGTGCGAGTTTGAACTCTACCGTCTGGCTTTTTGACGACAGCAGTGAGAACCCCTCCTCGAATTCGCAATTTCACATCATCCTCGGGCCCAACTCGCCAGTCTTCCAAGAGCGTATCGATTTGAGGGGGGCTAGCCTTGACCAGGTTCGGCATGAGGTGTTCACCTGCTGATTTAATTCATACAAATTATATTAGTTGGGTTAGAGGTTGGGGGTCAACCCTGCGGCCGTGGTCGAAAGTCAAGACTTTTGCAAATTCCTCTGGCACTAATCCCGCCAATGGGATAAGCTTTGCAGAAGATATGACCGAAACAGCACCGCAAAATCGCGCCATCGGATACGCCCGCGTCAGCACCTACGGCCAGACACTCGACACCCAGCTTGAGCAGTTGAAGGACGCCGGCTGCGCCAGGCTCTACCGCGAGAAAGCCAGCGGAGCGCAGGCCGACCGGCGCGAACTGCTGCGGATGCTCAAAGCCCTCGCCCCCGGCGATGTAGTGACGGTGACACGCATAGACCGTCTCGCCCGCTCGACGTTCGACCTATTCGCCATCGTCAAGCGCATCGTGGACGCAGGCGGACAGTTCCGCTCCCTGGCCGAGCCGTGGGCCGATACCGCGACCAGCACCGGGCGGCTGATGATTGCCGTCCTCGGTGGGCTGGCGGACGTGGAGCGGGATCTCATCAGGACGCGCACGGCAGAGGGCAGGAACCGCGCCACGGCGCGAGGGCAGCACATGGGCCGACCGTCAGCATTGACCGCCCAGCAGGCCGCAGAGGCCCGGCAGCGACGGCAGGACGGCGCGACCCTCAAGGAGCTGGCCGACAGCTACAACGTCAGCAAGGCGACGATTTCGAGGGTCACAGCCTGATGTCTCCCTATGTGTAGCCGCTCGACATCATCGGCGGCCGTGCTCGCTTTCATCCCTCGATCCTGCTCGGATTAGGTGATCGCGGGCCGGCGCCTCTGCTCACATTAACCGCCTCCATGCTCGCGCTTCCTGATCGGTGCTCGACATCATCGGCGCGTGCTCACGCTCGGTGACACCAGCCTCGAGCGGGTCACAGCGGCAGACCGGCGGCACGCATCTCCTCGGCCAGCTCGCGCGTGCGCGCCGCGTCCAGCTCGCCGCGCAGCAGGCGCTTGATCTCGGCCGGCTTGGCGTTGAACTGCTCCGAGAGCGTGCGCACGCTGTAGCCGTGCCGGGTCAGCCGCGGCTCGAGGTCGTCGAGCTGGCTCGACAGCACCGCTTCCACCATCTCAATCGTGACCGGCTTCTCGCCGCCGACCCGGAACCCCTCCTCGAACGCCAGCGTCAGGTGCCGCTCGACCTGCAAGGGCGTGCGTAGCTTGGCCGCCAGTAGCTCGACGGCCTCGTCGGCGACCAAGTCGCCCGGCGCCGTGCCCTCAGCGGCGCAGGCACGGAGCAGCCAGGCGATGTACTCGCGCTGGTGACCGGCGATACCGTCGAAGGCGAAGCTGCTGGTGCGGTAGCCGATTTCCTCCATGGTGGGCCGGCGCAGGTCGTTCCTGAGCTTGGGGTGCCCGGCCAGCACGACCGCGAGCCGGCCGCCGCCGTCGTCGATCACCTCCATCAGCCGCTTGAGGCCGGTCAGCGTCTTCGGGTGCAGGTTGTGGGCCTCGTCCACGAACAAGGCGATCGGCTTGCGCCGACGCCGGATCAGGGTGCGCAGCTCGCGCTCGCGCTTCTCGGTCTGCTTGGGGATCTTGGCTTCGCCTTCCGGGGAGAGATCGTAGAATAAGGCGTCGATCAGGGTGGCCACCGTGGTGCGCTCCTGGTCCACGGCGAGCGACTTGGAGACGAGCACCTTGTTCTCGCGCGCGAGGTCGGCCTGCAGGTGGCGCAAGAGCGCGGTCTTGCCGCAGCCGATGATGCCGGAGACGGCAACGAGGCGGCCGGCGAGGATGGCGGCGCGCACCTCGCGGCAGGTCTGCTTGTGGTGCTCGGTCTCGTAGTAGCCGGCCCCCTCCAGCTCGCGCACCAGGCCGTAGTGCCGCATCACCTCGGTCAGCACGGGATGCCCTCCTCCGTGGTGGCGCGAGCGGGTGGGACCACCGCGGCGGGGGTGCGCGGCGGCGGCGCCAGGAAGCGCTCGCGCACGCGGGCCAGCACGGCGTTTTTGGCCAGGGTCTCGGCGAGCAGGCCGTTGATCCAGGCGCGCTCCTCCTCGGACAGTCGGGCCAGCGGGCGGCCGAGCAGGTCGGCGATGGCGAGCTTGGCGCGGATCGCGTTCGGGTAGGCCAGCTCCTCGAACGGGTCGGGGTCGCGGAACGGCACGCGCGCCGGCTCGGGCCGCGGCGGCGCCGCCGGCCCGGCCAGGTCGGGGTTGCCCTCCAGGGCTGCGCGCGGCAAGCCGAGTCTGTCCGCCAAGGCCGCGATGCGGTCGGCCCGTTCCTCGCCCTTCGTCTTCTGATGCGCTCGGTAGCGATGCAGCGGGATGGGACCGCCCACGGGCGAATACGGGCCGTACCGGCGCTCGCCATGCTCGACGTAGAGGTCGCGGTCGAACAGCCCCCACCACAGCAGCACGGTCTCGCCGGCGAGGTCGGGATCTACTTCGTAGGCGACCCCGTCCACGCTGACGCGGGCGTCGTTGCCTACGACGCGCCGCTCCGGCTCACGGGCGAAGGCGCAGAAGCGCTCCCAGGCGCACATCGCCCGCACGCCCGCCTCGGGCAGGTGCGCCAGCCAGTCCTCGTCGCGCGAGTGCGGCTCGCTCCGGTGCTGTTGGCTATTGTAGGCGGCGAGGTAGCGATGGAGCCACAGGTTCGCCTCGGCCTCGTTTTCGGGCTTGTGGAAATGGTATAGCGTCTCGTGCGCTTCCTTCACCGTGCGGAATGGGCGCTCGACCTTGCCCTTGCTTCGTGCCGTAGGCCGGCGTCCATCCTTGCCGGCCGGCAGATGCGTCATCAGCCGCACGCCGAGGCAGTCGAGCACGCGCTGGAACACCAGGCTTTTGGCGATCGGGCCGTTGTCCATGTAGAGCGCCTCGGGGATGCCCTGCAGCACGAGACCGCTGTCCTCGGCCTTCGGTGCCATGGCGTTGAACAGGAAGCGCAGCGCGGCCTCCACGTCCTCGCCGTAGACGCACCGGTCCTCCTGGTAGGCGACGCCGGAGCGGTCATCGACCACGCTGTAGAGCATGAGGGTGGGGGCACCCCGGCCGGGCTCGGACCAGAGCGGGTGGGAGACGTGCTTGAGGTCGGAGGGGCTGAGGTCGAACTGCCACAGCTCGTTCGCGCGCCGGGCCTGGAAGCGCACCGCGGCCGGAGCACGGGTGAGCCGCGCCTGGTCATAGTCCCACTGGCGCAGGTAGCGGTCCGCGGTCGGCCGGGTCAGCATGCCAGGCGGCAAACGGACCAGGCCGTCCGGCGTCTCGACCCCGTGCTCCTCCATCAGCTCCAAGGCGCGGGCGGTCGAGAGGTGGCGCCCCTTCTTGTTGGTCGTGCGCAGCTTGAGCGCAGCGATAATCTCGCACCAGCGTTCCAGTTCGGCCGCGGGCACCTTGCGCGGCAGGCCGCGGTCGGCGCGGCGTACCGGGCGCGGGCGGTGCAGCGTTCGGAGCTGGCGGTAGAGGGTCGTCGTGGAGACGCCGTAGAGGGAGGCGGCCTGCTCGACCAAGCGGGCGCGGTCGGGGTGGCGGCTGGGTAAGGTGTCCAGGCGCCGGCGCAGGCCGACGAGGGCTTCGGGCGGCACCGTGCGGCGACCGCCCTTCACCGCTACCCGGCCTCGGCGCCGCCGGCCATCTCGCCGCCGAGCGCGCGGTAGACGCTGGAGCGACCGATGCCGAGCCGGCGCGCAATGGCCGCGGGCTGCAGCTTCTCCTGCTCACGCAGGCGCCGCACCTCGGCGACATCGACGCTCGGCTTGCGTCCCTTGTAGACGCCACGTTCCTTGGCGGCCCTGATGCCCTCAAGCTGGCGCTCGCGGCGCAGATTGGTCTCGAACTCGGCGAACACGCCGAGCATGTCCAGGAATGCCTTGCCAGCCGCCGTGCCGGTGTCCACGGGCTGCTCGGTCGCGCGCAGGGCAACGCCCTTGTGCTTCAGCTCGTGCACGATGTCCTGGAGGTCGCGCAGGCTGCGCGCGAGGCGGTCGATGCGCGTGACCACCAGCGTGTCACCGGGCTGCACGAAGTCGAGCAAGGCCTGCAGCTCGGTCCGTCCGTCGCGGCGGGTGCCGCTGGCCGTCTCCGCACGGATCACCCTACAGCCGGCTGCCTTGAGCGCAGCATGCTGAATGGCGAGGTCCTGGTCGAGCGTGCTGACGCGAGCGTAGCCGTAGGCGGTCATGGTTGTCCCGAAAGGGTCTAGACCCCGGCACGCTACCGTTCCAGAATGCCGGAAGCAACCCTATTGGCACGCGAAAAGTGTCTCATGCCGCTGTACCGGTTGGGTATACCCAAACGGGATCAGGCTGTGTTGTGGAAGGGCGGGTGCTGACGTGGGTCAGGGGTGCCCGATCCCAGACCTCATTCACGGTCGGCCGGAATGTAAGGGATCATGCCCTTCTCGTAGGCGATCTGCTGCACCTCGCGCGGCATGTCGCGCAGATCAACCAGCAGACCGTTGACCTCGGCCATCCACACCAGCGGGTTCCGGTCCACGAAGCTCTGCAGCATCCAGGTCGGGTCCATGCGGTTCGTGTGCAGGGCGTCGCGGATGAGCTTGGTCTTGGCCGCCGCCGTGCTCTGGCCGACGCCGAAGGCGGCGCAGAGGTCGGCCATGGCCATGTGTGGCTGGCTCGACTTGTCGGACAGGAAGTTGAGCTGGCCCAACGTGTAGACGATGGCGCAGGCCCAGGTGCGCGGCTGGCCCGAGGCCAAGGGGCTCGGGCGCTTGCGGCAGAGGGCGGCCGTCATGGCGCGGGCGAGGTCGCGGTATTCCTCGTTCAGGTGGTCGCGGCAGAATGCGTCCGTCAGCGCCACCACGGCGTCGTACTTGGCCTGCATGGCCTTCGGGACGGAGGTCGAGCGAGGGGTCCTCACCTTGTCTACCTCGTGCCGGAGGGCGCTTCCGCCTCAACTGCGCCCACATCAAGCCACACGCAAACGGCTAGTCCGGCGTATCGCCCGGCCATAAAGGTTCGCTTTGGATTGCGAGCTGACCAGCAGACCAACCGCGGTGCTACCCACGATCACCGAGCGTGAGCACGCGCTGATGATGTCGAGCACCGATCACTGAGCACGAGCATGGAGGCACTTAATGTGAGCAGGATCGCGGTCTTGGAGGCGGTTAATCTGAGCAGAAATCGACGGATGAAAGCGAGCACGGCCGCCGATGATGTCGAGCGGCTACACCTATGCGAGTTCATGCGAAAGTGGCTTCCGAAAAGGTATGCACGACAAGGATTGCAGCGGGCCGAAGAAGCCCTTCAAAGGCAGCTAAGGGATTTTCCCCCGAACAAGCGGGCGGCACTTAAAAGATCAACAGAAATGGGAACTTTACGGATGGAGAGATTTGGTCAGAGAGATCGAGGATGCCGAGCTTGTGGCGGAAGCCGCAAAAATGGACATTCACCTAGACGACATGCCCGTCCCATCTTTCGAGGATGAGGAACACCAGGGTCACTACGCACTAGGCGATTTCGGCAACCGCCTTCTGCACAATGACACCCGGACTGCCTTGCGGACCCAGATACGAGAGCGAGGCCCGGCTTTGCGGAAAGAGAAGCGTGAAGTCGTTGAACTATATATAAAGATTGCTACCGGATTAACAGGCCTAATCGGGGCCGCAACGGGGTTAGTGGCGCGACTGAAAAAGTAAGCGATAATCGTTCATTGCGGAAATTGGCAATCTCAAAGCTCAGTCCAGCTTGTCATTCATTGTTTGATGTTTAGTGCTCGAACTTCATGATGAACGCTGTCAGAAATTTCCTTAAGGTTGATGCCGTGATAGGCGTATATAGTTTCCAAAATCTCTTGAACTGCCCGGTCTCCGGCGCGAATAAAGTCCTCCTTAGCCGCTTGATGTCGTCAAACACATGCGGGCGCGTGGCTGGATCTATCAACTGCTCGGCACGATCCGTGAAAAAGCGGCGGAACGACTTCATTTCTCGCATTGAGGCCCGCTTGGATGGAATTGATCCACCCATCGCTGATTGTTACGTTATTCTTAAAATTCGAAGCAATTGCCCTACCGTCTTTTTGTCTGATCCTAGATAATTGCAACCGCCTCGGCCATGTCAAACCCTGCATATCCAAGCTCGGCAATAGCCACGAGCATAAACTTGATGCCGTATTCGAATTGCTGCGAAGCCGGCAGTGCCAGCCCAGCCAATACATTAGCGGCTTGATTTCTTCTGGATCAATCGGGGACGTGGAGATGGCCATATGGCCAGAATACCTTAACCCGAACCCGGAGGCCACAGCATAGCCCCGTGCAGCACGCGCAAGATGACCACCGAGCGCGGGTCATCGGCATCCACCTCCTGCCCGTCCCGAAAGTCATAGAGCTTGACCACGAAATCACGTACGAGCGCCGCCCCGGCCTCGGTGCAGGAGGGGCAGCAGGCGGACGAGGGGAGAGGTGAGGCCATGCCCCATTATCAGGATTTACTAAATGGTTGTTATCAGCGATTTAGGTCTTGCGTCACCAGCTATCAGGGGGCCGCACCAGAGTGCGGCCCCCATGCTTCACCGGCCTAGGCCGTTCGGCCATAGAGCTTTGATGAGGAAGGCGAGGGCAGTCACCAGCTCGGCCAGTGCGTGCACCATCGCCGGAGAAAGCGCCATTTGCGCGCACTCCGTTTGCTGTTGCGAATGGTGCGGTTGGCGTGTCCGCGAGGCCGGCAGGGTCCCTTAGTTCCCGCCACTATGCGGCATCACTGGCCTGCCGCACTGCGCCTTAAGGGGCTACGGGCTCGCCGTAGAGCCGGACAGACCTGTTACCAGGTCGCGGCGGAGTTGGGCAATAGTTACATGCGCAATGACGCGGAAGACGCACAGGCCGAGATGGGTGTCACTTTGACCAAAAGCCATTCCTCATAGCCGAAGCCTCGAATTCTTCTAAACTTGCATAATATTCAGAGATGGGTTTTGAGAATACTGACATATCTTTATTGTTAAAGTGTGGAATAAGATGACATATGGCTCGAAGTTGAGTAAGATAATTCGAGTTACGAAGCTCTAGTAGCTCCATCAAACTTTCAGCGCCGAACTGCGCACTTACCAGCGTAATATTGATCTAAGAAATACTTCGCTTTTGCAGCGCATAATATAATCATATATATTTGCCGCTTTTCCATCTGAAAACCTCATGTTTGCGTGGGTGCGAGGTCAGTATTTTTGAATATTCTCTCAACGTCAAAGCTGTTGAATTGCCAGTCGTCGGAAAGTTGAGTGCCGCTGGCGCGGGCAGTCTCGATGCAGACCGCCTTAACGTCCCCCTGCAAGTTGCGAACAAGTCTAGAAACGTAAGGAGCTACAGAACGGACTTCGCGCAATCGCCTGTTAGCGTCGAGGAAGAGATAAAACACAAATGCAGCAAGAATCGAGCCAGCAATGTTATAAGCTGTGTCGGTTACATGGGTGCCAAGAGTCAGGCTTTAACCAGCTCTGGAAGCTGTTCGGGGCAATAGCAAAAGCTAAGCTAAGTTTGCACTGTTGAAGACGGCAAGCTGCTGATCGAGCACAGGATTGTTCGGTTCAGCCTGGCGCGTTACTGGACACGCGGCAGGGGAGTTGCGAGCAGCTCGAAGGCGGCGGTCTGCAGCGGCGTCGGCTTGCTGAGCAGCGTGAAGGTGGCGTTCGGCGCCGGGCGTGAGGCGACGGGGTTCAGCGTCCGCGTCGCGAGGTGCGCGATCAGGTCGCGCCAGCTGCTGGCAGGCAGGCCCGCGTCACCGCGCGCCGACCGCGCTTGCGCTGGGCCGCCTGGGAGATTCGGCGCTGGCCACCGGCGAGGCCTGCTCCTGCCGCGCGTTGGCGCGGTCATGGTCGGCGAACAGGAGCGGCGCCCAGGCCTCGCGCAGGTGCCATTCGACGTAGTAGGCGAGCAGGCACAGGAACACGTGGGCGCGCACGCGCGGCTCGAGCGAGTGATGGACCGGGCGGATCTGCAGGTCGATCCCCTTCAGCGTGCGGAACGCCGCTCGACCTGAGCCAGGTCCTTGTAGGCACGCACCGTCTCGGCCGCGCTCATGGCCGCGTCAGGCACGCTGGTGCGCAGCACTAAATGCCGTCCAGCCCGGCCTCGTGCGCGATGCTCTCGGCGTTGCGGCGGAAGGTGAAGTGGCCGTCGCTGATGGCGAGCACAGCGCTCGCCCACTTTGCGCCGGTCGAGCACGGCGCCGACCGCCAGCCCGATCTCGGCGGCAGCCTGCGGCTTGTCGCGGCGCGGCAGAGCGACGCTGCACCGCCGCGCGATGCGCCCCAGTTCGCGCTCGGTCGCGGTGAGCAGGGCTTCGCGCTTGCGCGCCCGCTCGCCGGCGAGGTCAGGGTTGCGGCAGACAATCAGCCGCTCGCCGGGGTAGGCAGGCGCGGCGATCGGCCAGGTCGCGCTCGTCGAACAAGAAGAGCTGCAGCCGCCCAGCCTCGGCCAGCGCCTGGATGTCAGGCGCCCGCAGGCAAGTGATCCAGTCGAGCCCTGCGGGCTTCAGGTCCTCCCTGATCCGCGCCGCGTAAGTATGCCGCGGTCCCCGACCAGCACCACATGGCGCAGGCCGAACCGGCGCTTGAGCTTGGCCACCTGCGCCGACACCGTCGCGGGGTCGCCGGTGTTGCCGGCGAACACCTCGACCGCGACCGGCCGCCCCCCGCGGTCGCACAGCAGCCCGTAGACGATCTGCAGCCGATCCGGGCGATGATCACGGCTATACCCGTGCCGGGCCAGCGCCAGCAGCGTCCCTCCAGGTAGGACGAACTCACGTCGTAGAGCACCAGCGTGCCGTCCTGTAGGCGCCGATGCGCCAGGGTTGCTCGACCCGGGCCTGCTGGTCGCCCAGCCAGTCCAGGGCGGCGTAGATCCGCTTCCTCCACCGCGCCCAGCTCCAGCATCCGGCCAGGCTCGTGCTCGCCGTCTCGGGCGCCAGGGCACGCACTGTCGCCAGCTTGGAGCCAGGGGCGAGGACGCGGCTGGCGATCAGCGCCAGGGCAAGGTCGCGCTCACGCGCCTTGGTCGGCTCGTGTCGCCCGAGCAGACGCGCCAGGTCGAGCTTGCGCATCATCGCCATCACCGCGCTGACGTGCCCATGCGGCAGCGCGCGCTGGATTCGAACGCCTCCTCCGCTCGTGCCAGCACCGTGCCGCCTGCGAGCAGCACGCGCAGGCCGTCCACCACGGCCGACGGCAGTGCGCCGAGGTTGGCCAGGGTGCGCTTGCGCACCCGCTTGCCCTCTCGATAGCTCTCGCGCAGCAGCACGGCTGGGGCCGAGCGGCCATTCGGCACGGCTGTCGATGAACATGCATGGAGCGAATCACATCGCACCGCGTCGGCGCAAGCCCCGGTATGGACAAAAAGAGCGAGCCAAACCGGCCCCTTGTGCCCGTCCCGCCTGCCCATTCACCACACGCCAAGTGAAAACTTCGGGGCTAAGGCTATGACGACGATAGGCCAAAGGCGTGGATCAACGAAGCGCAATTTATCAACTATCCGCATGATTGCTGATTTGGGCTTCCAGAGGGTGAAATCCACTGGCGGGAAGTTGCCCCTCTGATCTTACAACCGCCCCTGTGAAAGCGCTTCGCGCAGCACCTTCTCGACGCGGGCATTGTAGCCGGGGCCGGTCGCCCGGACGCCCTTCACCACGTCCGCCGCGAGTTGGAACCCAATATGCACCTTCGGGCTTTCGACCGGGGGGCCGTCCGCCCCGCGGCTCTTCAACGCTTTGAACTGCTCGGGGAACATCTCGGCAAAGGGCCGGGCCTCGGCGTGCGTGCCTCTGCCGTCCATTCCGGGTTTTCCTCGTCGGTCATGAGTGGGTCAGGCTTCTTTGCCATAGCTTTTTCTCTCTCGGTCGCGGGCGCGGCGGAAGCTGATAATCCAGAAGGTCTCGCCGCGCATGGTGAACACAACAACGTAAGGCTTGCCGTCAAACCCCTTGATCAATAGCCTGAAACCTGTCCTCGCCGTAATCCTTGCCTCGTTGGCCTTCGGATCGCGGCCTTTCGTCCAGTCGAGCGCCGCCACGTCCTCGAATGACAGGCCACGCTCTTGGAGGTTCCATGCGTTTTTCTCTGGGTCGTAACCAAGTCTCCATAGGTTATAGTAGCAACAGAAACATGCTGCGGCAAGCGACTTCTGTTGCAACAAAATCCCGTCTGTATCATACGAAACATAACCGCAGGCAAAGCCCCCTCCCTTGAAGGGAGGGCCGCGAAGCGGTGCGGAAAGGGGAAGGCTCCCTCACCGCCGCGATCCGCATTGCCGTGCTGCGCTACTACATGGACACCGCCACCAGCCACGGCCACCGCAAGGCCGGAGACGGCGGGCCGCTGCATTGAGAGGCTGTTAAGAAATTAAAGTGCAAGCGAGGAGCCTCATGCGCGACTATCCATCGAAGTATAGGGCGCGAGCCATTCGCTTTATATCAACCGGGCCGTTCCAGCAAAGGTTTGGTGGCGAAGCTGTATTGTTATAGTCAACGCGGACCGGATGGCTGCCAACTTTCAGCCTGTAGTAGGAGGACTTCGGGTCTCTGGATCACGCCTCCTCGGCCAGCCTGCGCAGTGTGACGCGCGTCATGGCGGCATAGAGCAGCATCTCGGCCGTCTCGATCAGCCGCTCGTAGTCGCGGCTCACCGTCCGGGTCGGCGCCCGATCCACGCCAGTGTCCGTTCCACAACCCACCTTCGCTTGAGCACGTGGAAGCCGCGCGGGATCGCGGGCGGCTGCTGGCCGGGCGCGACCCACACGCCGTGCAGCCCCGTCCACCAGTGCTTGCTGATCACGAGCGCCCAGCCCAGTGTTGTGGCCAGCCAGGACTGCAGCCCTTGGTAGGCGCTGTCGGCCCAGATCAGCGCGATGTTCGGGAACTCTGCCTTAAGCCCCTCAAGCAGCAGTTCGGCGCCGCGCCGGTCGTGGAGGTCAGCCGGGTGCACGCGAGCCTTGAGCAGGGTGCCTTCGGTGTCCACGAGCACGTGGCGCTTGCGGCCGGAGACCTTCTTCGCTCCATCGTAAGCGCGCGGCCTGCCTGCTTTGCTCGTGCGCACGGATTGGCTGTCGATGATGGCGGCCGTGGGCTGGGTCCTGCGGCCGGAAGCGACGCGATAGCGCTCGCGCAAGCTGGTGTTGATCCGCTCCCAGGTGCCCTGATGGCGCCACTTGGCATAGTGATAGAACACGCTGGGCCAAGGTGGATACTCGTGCGGCAGCGCTCGCCACTGGCATCCAGTGCGCAAGAGGTAGAACACGGCATCGACGATGCGGCGTAGCTCAAGCACCTGCGGGTGGCCGGCCTGCTTGCCGGGTGTAATCAGAGGCGCGAGGACGGCCCATTCTTCATCGCTCAGGTCGGGGAAGGGACAGACGGATGTGTATTCATCCAGTTGAGATGGTTTCAGGCGTCAAGCAAAACGATGCTTTTCGCACCGGCCGTCGCGCAATAAAAATCGCTCAACAGCCTCTGAGGCGACAGGCAGACCGACGCCGCGCACCGATCATGTTGGCGGCGGAGACCCCACCAGTCTATGACCGATCACTCTCTTCCACCCCCGTCACGGTAGCCTGCGTGCCGTAGTGCGCGCCTCACCAGCGATAACGGCCTGATAACGGGCTTTACGTTCGTGTAACAGGATGTGACCCCCTATTAACCTGGTCCGGGCGGGCCGATACGCTCCGGCCGAGAAGGAGCATCCAGATAGCTGACAGCGACGGAGCACAGCCATGGCCGAGATCGTCCTGGACCAGGTGGACAAGGTGTACCCGGGCGGGGTCAAGGGCATAGACGGGCTCAGCCTGGAGATCAGGGACGGCGAGTTCATGGTCCTGGTCGGCCCGTCGGGGTGCGGCAAGTCCACGGCGCTGCGGTCGATCGCCGGGCTGGAGGAGATCAGCTCGGGGACCATCTCGATCGGCGGCCGGGTGGTGAATGACCTGCCGCCCAAGGACCGGGACATCGCCATGGTCTTCCAGAACTACGCCCTCTACCCGCACATGACGGTAGAGCAGAACCTGGCGTTCGGGCTGCAGCAGCGCAAGACCCCGAAAGAGGAGATCAAGCGCCGGGTGACCGACGTGTCCCGGATGCTCGGCCTGGAGCAGTTCCTGGCGCGCAAGCCAGCCGCGCTGTCCGGCGGTCAGCGTCAGCGGGTGGCCATGGGGCGGGCCATCGTCCGCGAGCCGCAGGCATTCTTGATGGACGAGCCCCTCTCCAACCTGGATGCCAAGCTGAGGGTCTCCATGCGCGCATCACTGACCCAGCTGCATGGCCGGCTCGGTGTGACCACGGTGTACGTGACCCATGACCAGGTCGAGGCGATGACGCTCGGGCACCGGGTGTGCGTGCTGCGCGACGGTCAGCTCCAGCAGGTGGATACCCCGCAGACCCTGTTCGACGCTCCGGTGAACCTGTTCGTCGCGGGCTTCATCGGGTCGCCCGCGATGAACTTCGTCAGCGCCGAACTGGTGCGCGACGGCGGTCCCGCGGTGACGTTCGCCGGCCATAAGCTGCCGCTGCCCGCCGAGGTGATCGACGCCCGGCCCGGCCTGAGCGACTACTTCGGCCGCGAGGTGATCCTGGGCATCCGGCCGTCGGATTTCGAGGACGCCAACCTGGCCGAGAGCGGATGGGCCAGGATGGCCGTCACGACCGACGTCATCGAGGAACTCGGCAGCGAGATCCACGTCATCTTCTCGATCGACGCCGTGCCAGTGCAGCACGACAGCATCAGCGCCACCGTCAACGACGACTCGGCAGACGATGCCGCCGCGATCGTGATGGCTTCGGGCAAGTCGCTGTGGACGGCCCGGGTGGCCGCCCGCAGCCGGGTACGGCCGGGCGAGCCGATGGAACTGGCGGTGGACACCAGCAACCTTCAGTTCTTCGACGCGGTGAGCGCGCTGTCCATTGGCCACCCGGCGGCCCGCGGCACCGCCAGCACGGCCGGGGCGGCGGCCGCGAGCTGAGCCGTCACGCGCCTGGGCCTGGTCATTCCCGGGCCAGCGCCCGGCCGATCACCATCCGCTGAACCTGGTTGGTTCCCTCCACGATCTGCAGAGCCTTGGCTTCCCGCAGGTAGCGCTCGGCCGGGAAATCCTCGACGTACCCGTAGCCACCGAGCACCTGGACCGCGTCCGTGGCAACCCGCATCGCGGTGTCGCTCGCGAGCAGCTTGGCCATCGCCGCCTGAGTGCTGAAGGGCAGCCCGGTGTCCTTGCGGCGGGCCGCCGCCCGGTAGAGCGCGCGAGACGCCTCGACACCGGTGGCCATGTCGGCGAGCAGGAACGAGATGCCTTCGAACTCGATGATGGGCCGGCCGAACTGGCGCCGCTCGCGGGCGTAGCTGACCGCGGCGTCCAGCGCGGCCTGGGCCAGGCCGGTCGCACAGGCCGCGATGCCGAGCCGCCCGGAATCCAGCGCCGTGAGGGCGAGCGTGAATCCCCCGCCCTCCCCACCCACCAGGTGATCGGCGGGCAGCCGGGCGCCCTCGAAGATCATCTGGGCGGTCACTGAGGCGCGCATGCCCATCTTGTGTTCCGCCGCGGCCGCACTCACGCCCGCGGTCTCCGCGGGCACGTGCAGGCAGCTGATGCCGCGGGCCCGCCCGCGGCCCTCGGGCTCCCCCGAGGTCCGCGCGAACAGCGTGTAGAAGTCGGCCTGGCCAGCGTGCGAGATCCAAGCCTTCACCCCGTCCACCACGAAGCCGTCCCCGGTGCGGACCGCGCGGGTGCGCAGCGCGGCCGCGTCCGACCCGCTGTGCGGCTCGGACAGGCAGTAGGCACCGAGCAGCTCGCCGCGCAGCAGTCCCGGCAGCCACTGCTCCTGCTGCCGCGCGCTGCCCGCCGTGGCGATCGGGAAGCAGGCCAGGGTATGCACGCTCACCCCGAGGGCGATGGTCAGCCAGGCGGTGGCCAGCTTCTCGACAACCTGCAGGTATACCTCGTAGGGCTGGCCGCCTCCGCCGAACTCCTCCGGATATGGCAGGCCAAGCAGCCCCGACCGGCCCAGCACGCGGAACGATTCGCGGGGGAAACGGCCCTCCTGCTCCGCCGCGGCGGCCACCGGGCGCAGCTCTTTGTCGGCCAGTTCGCGGGTCAGCTCGAGCAGCTCGCGCATCACGCGTCGACCAGGACGAGATCCCGGGTCACGGTATTAAGCCGTTCGTGGCCCTGCTCGGTGCACACCACGATGTCCTCGATCCTGGCCCCGTGCGGTCCGGGGTAGATCCCTGGTTCCACGGAGAAGGCCATGCCGGGCTCCAGTGCCTCGGCATTGCCCGTGACGATGTACGGGTCCTCGTGCGTCTCCAGGCCGATGCCGTGCCCGGTCCGGTGGATGAACTGGGCGCCATACCCGGCCGCGGTGATCGGTTCCCGGGCGGCGGCGTCCACCGCTTCGGCGCTGACACCGGGGCGGACCGCGGCGCAGGCGGCCTCCTGCGCGTCCCGGAGCACCGGGTAGTAGGCGGCGAAGTCCGGCGGCGGCGCCCCGATCGCATAGGTGCGGGTGCAGTCGGAGCAGTAGCCGCTGGGCATGGTGCCGCCGATGTCCACCACCACCACGTCGCCCGGAGCCAGCACCCGCCCGGATGCCTCGTGGTGCGGGCTGGCCGCGTTCGGCCCGGACGCGACGATCACGAAGTCGGTCCGTGCGTGCCCCTCCGCGGCGATCGCCTCGGCGATGTCCGCCGCGACCGCGCGTTCGGTCCGGCCCGCCCGCAGCCAGCGGGGGACCCGGGCGTGGACGCGGTCGATGGCCGCCCCGGCCTCGCGGAGCGCCGCGACCTCAGCGGGGGTCTTCCGGATCCGCAGGCCGCGGAGCGCTGTGCTGGCCAGGCCCTGCCGGGCGCCGGGCAGCACCTCGCGCAACCGGAGCACCATCAGCGCCCACATGCGGTCGGCCAGGCCGACCGAGAAGACGCCGGACGGGCCGAGCCGATCCGCGACGAGCGCGTACGGGTCGTCCGTCTCGTCCCAGGGGATCATCTCCAGGCCGAGGCGGCCAGCGGGCGACGCCTGAGCGGCGGGCAGCTCGAGACGCGGCACGACCAGGAAAGGGGATCCAGTCACCGGGATCGCCAGGCAGGTCAGCCGTTCCAGCTGGTTCGCGTCGTATCCGATCACGTAGCGCAGGTCAGGCCCAGGGGTAAGCAGCAGCGCGTCCAGGCCGGCCTGGCCCGCCGCTGCGGCCGCCAGCCCGAGCCGCCCGGCCGGGTACAGGTCCGCCAGCTCATCTGCCATGGGCGCCATCTAACCACGGGCTACCGCGGGCGCCCATCGCGCCATCGGCCGCCGTATCGTGGCCTGTACGGCGATTTAGGGGGGAGCAATCATCTAGACAGGAGCAACCGTCATGCATCACGCTAGGTCTACTTAAGCTCACAGATGCGAATGGCGATGACTCCTGAGATCATTGCTCCTGCGGCTCTTCCTGAGCCAGGCGCGGCTGCTGTGTCGGCCCGTCCGCGGGTCATTGGCCGTATGCCCGGGCCGGTGAGCCTGCGCCCCACCCGTCCTCCCAGCGAACCGGGTGATCAGGCCAAGCTTGCTGCCGCATTGGCCCAGGAACGTCATGTCACGCTCGAGCTGCAGCGGGCGATCCTGCCCCTGCACGAAGGCCCGTTCGACCTGCCGGGCCTGCGCGCGGTCGTCCGTTACCTGCCCGCCTCCCGTGACAGCCGGGTGGGCGGTGACTGGTACATCACCGCCGAGATGCCCGATGGCCATGTTCTGCTCGCGATCGGCGACGTAGCCGGGCACGGCCTGGCGGCCGCGGCCGGCATGGCCCGGCTCCGGGGCGCACTGGCCGGCTTGGCCATCACGGGAGCACCCCCGGAACTTCTGGTCGGCTGGCTGAACGATCTCGTGCACCACGTCGCCCCTGAGCACACCGCCTCGGTCGTGGCGGGTTATTTCGACCCCGCCAGCCAGCGGTTCACCTGGGCGCAAGCCGGCCATCCCCCGCCGGTGCTGGTCCGGGCTGCCTCCGCGCGTCCGCTCGTCCAGCCGTCAGGCATCCTGCTGGGCGCGGGGCGCGAGCGTTACGATGCCGCCACCCTCACCCTGGAAACCGGTGACCTGCTGCTTTTCTACAGCGACGGGCTGATCGAGCGCCGGGACCGCCCGCTGGAGGAAGGGCTACGCACCCTCTGCTGGGCGGCCGCGGGCAGTGCCGACCCGGAGCAGGTCATCGACGCCGTGCTGGGCGCGCTCGGCACCACCGACCCCGAAGACGACAGCTGCCTGGTCGCACTCCGCGTCCTGTAGGTCGGCTCGGCGGGCCGGTCAGACGGTCGGCCTGACGGACGAGCCGGTCAGCAGGTCCTTGGGCACCGGGCGATCCGTCGCCAGATCGTTGAACAGCGCCGCCGGCCCGCCACAGCCTGGAGCCCAGCGCCGTCACCGTGCGCGGCAAAAGCCTCGCAATTGCTTTCGGGTTGCTGTCGTCGATGTGCTGCAATCGGATTGATCCAGCATCCTGAAGATATGAGCGACCCGCCGCCGGATCCCGGGCACCACGCCCAGGCCCACGACCACCGGAGCGAGCGTGGCCACGCCCGCGGGCCGGGAATGGCAACCCGCCTCCGGCACGTGTTGCGCCCGCATTCCCACGAGGCCGCCGACAAAACAGACGCGGCCATGGAGTCCAGCGCGGCGGGCATGCGGGCGCTCTGGATCTCCTTGTCTGGGCTCGGTGTCACGGCGCTCATCCAGGCCGCCGTGGTGACGGTCTCTGGCTCGATAGCCTTGCTCGGCGACACCCTGCACAACGCGGCCGACGCGCTGACCGCGGCGCCGCTGGCCGTCGCGTTCATCGCCAGCCGGCGGCCGCCCACCCGCCGCTACACCTACGGGTACGGGCGAGCAGAGGACCTGGCCGGCGTGGTGATCGTGCTCATCATCGCCGCGTCCTCCGCGCTGGCTGCCTATGCGGCGGTTAGCCGGCTCGCTCACCCGCGCCCCGTGTCCAACCTGGTTGCTGTGGCCTTCGCGGCGCTGATCGGATTCACCGGCAACGAGCTCGTCGCCCGGTACCGTATCCGTGTCGGCCGCACGATCGGCTCGGCGGCACTGGTCGCCGACGGGCAGCATGCCCGGGCCGACGGGTTCACGTCCCTGGCGGTCCTGCTCGGTGTGGGAGGTGCCGCGCTGGGCTGGGACTGGGCCGACCCAGTCGTCGGCGTGGGAATCACCGTGGCCATCCTGGCCGTGCTCCGTCAGGCCGCGCGGGAAATCTACCGGCGCCTCATGGATGCCGTCAACCCCGCCGTGGTTGACCAGGCGGAGCAGACCCTGCGCGGCACGCCTGGCGTGCTGGACGTCGGCCAGGTCCGGCTGCGCTGGACCGGTCGTCAGCTGCGCGCTGAATGTGAAGTCATCGTTGATGCCGCTGCCACCGCGATCCAGGCGCATCAGGTCGCGGTCGGCGCTGAGCACAATCTCCTGCACGCGCTCCCCCGCCTTACCGCCGCGCTCGTGCACGCCGATCCCCAGCCCGGCGACGGCACCGACCACCATGCCGTCCTGACGTCACATCGGTGAGGCAGGCCCGGGTCGCTGGTGAACGGCGCTAGCGTCCGGCCAGGACGGTGCAGGCCCGGCGCAGCGATGAACCCAGGTCCCAGCGGGCGTCGAGCGCGTCGAGCCGGCCCGGGTCGGCCGGGGCGGCCGGCAGCTGGCCGCCTGGCGCCGGCAGCGGCGCGTCGGTGGCGACCCGGACCACGGGCAGCGCCACCTCCAGGTAGTCGCGCGCGGCGGCGACCTTGGCCCGGCTGCCCGTGGGGAAGCCGCCGTGCCCGCTGTCCAGCGCCGTGGTGATCGCCCCGATCGTGCCGAACGTGCGGATCAACGCGGCCGCTGTCTTGTCCCCGACCCCGGGGACGCCGGGCAGCCCGTCGCTGGGATCCCCGCGCAGCGCGGCGAAATCGGCGTAGGCCCGCCCCGGGATGTCGTAGCGCGCCGTCACCGCGGCCTCATCCACCACATCGAGCTTGGTCAGCCCGCGCGCGGTGTAGATGATCCGGACCGGCCTTGTGTCATCCACCAGCTGGAACAGGTCACGGTCCCCGGTCACGATCTCGACCGCGCCGTCGGCCCGGGCCGCCAGCGTGCCGATCACATCGTCGGCCTCGTAACCCGGCGCGCCGGCCATGGCCACCCCCATGGCGGCCAATACCTCCTCGATGACGGGCACCTGGGTGGCCAGCGCCGCCGGCGCCTCCTCGGTGCCGTCCGGGCGGGCCCGGTGCGCCTTGTAGGACGGGATGGCGGCGACCCGGAAGGCGGGCCGCCAGTCCGCGTCCAGGCAGGCGACCAGCTGGCCCGGATGGCGCGCGCGGACCAGCCGGGCGATCATGTCGAGAAGCCCGCGGACCGCGTTGACCGGGGTACCGTCGGGCGCGGTCAGGGTCTCCGGCACGCCATAGAACGCACGGTAGTAGAGCGAGGCGGTGTCCAGCAGCATCAGGGGTCCCACCCCGCCCATCTTGCCAGGATGGGCGGCTACCTGGCGGATAATGGCAGCGTGGCAGTGCTGCAGACGTTGACTAACGGCGCCATGGGCGCCGTGCGCGCCTGACCGGGCCGGCGGCCGAGGCGCTCTCCTGCACTCTGCTCGCCGCGATCCTGCTGACCGCCATAGCCCGCCCTAGGTGGCTGCCTGAGGCCGCGGTGGCGGTTCCCGCGGCGCTGATCGTAATCCTCACCGGCGCACTCCCGCTTCATCAGGCCCAGGCCGAGGCGGCCCGGCTGCTGCCGGTCCTCGCTTTTCTGGCCGCGGTCCTGGTCCTCGGGCACCTCTGCCAGCAGCAGGGGCTGTTCACCGCGGCCGGGGCGTGGCTCGCCCGGGCCAGCCGGGGCTCACCGCTTCGGCTGCTGACCGGGGTGTTCGGTATCGCGTCGGTGACCACCGCCGTGCTGAGCCTGGACACCACCGTGGTGCTGCTGACACCCGTGGTGCACGACACGGCGGTGCGGCTGCGGGTGCGGGCGAAGCCGCAGGTCTACGCCTGCACTCACCTGGCGAATTCGGCGTCGTTGCTGCTGCCGGTGTCGAACCTTACCAACCTGCTCGCGTACTCGGTCGCCGGGATCACGCTCATCCATTTCGCGGGGCTGATGGCGCTGCCGTGGGTGGTCGCGATCGGAGTGGAGTACCTGGCGTTCCGCCGGTTCTTCCGCCGGGACTTGGCCGTGGTGCCGCCGCCACGCCCGCCGCCAGCCGCCACGGACTTCAGGGTTCCGCGTTTCCCGCTCCTCACCGTGGCCGCCACGCTCGCCGGGTTCGTGATCACCTCGTTCGCGGGACTGAACCCCGCCTGGGCGGCATTCGCCGGCGCATGCCTGCTCGCCGCCCGTGGCCTGGCCAAGCACCAGGCCACCCCGGCCAGCCTGGTGCGGGCGGCGGGCGTCCCCTTCCTGCTCTTCGTGCTCGGCCTCGGCGTGGTGGTCAACGCGGTCGTGGCCAACGGCCTCGGCACCGCGATCGCCCGCCTCGTTCCGGGCGGATCGTCACTTCCGGCGTTGCTGGCGATCACTGGCGTGGCCGCGGCCCTGGCCAATGTGGTCAACAATCTGCCGGCCGTTCTGGTGCTGCTTCCGGTGGTGACCGGTCATGGCCTTCCGGTGAGCGCCGGGCCCGTCCTCGCCGTGCTGATCGGGGTGAACATCGGCCCCAACCTGACCTACGCGGGCTCCCTGGCCACCCTGCTATGGCGTCGCCTGCTGGCCGAGCGCGACCACGAAACCGATCTCGGCGAGTTCACCAGGCTGGGCCTGCTTACCGCGCCCGTGGCGCTGGTCCTCGCCACCGTCGCCCTATGGGCGGTGCTGCAAGCCTGATTCAGCCGGCTCCCGCGAGATCTAGCGCTGCACACGAGCTCGACGGGCTCCCCTCCCTGCCAGGCAGAAACCACGGCGAGGCCGCGATACGCTCCCGCCACAGCGCGTCGATGAAGCCGAGCTCACGATCCAGGGTGGAGCCGAATGCCCCGGGTGCGCCCGCCAGCGCCGCCAGCCGTACCTGCCGCGCGATCGCCCACTCGTGCCCGCCCCCGCCCGGCCGCGCGCAACCGGATAACGAATTCTCCCTGTACCCTCTGCCGGCCGGAAACTGTCTGAGCCCGGCGGTAGGATCGAACTAGTCTTCGATAGTCGGCTGGAGGTGGGTGGAATGTGCGTCTCGCGGCAGCCCGTCACCCCGGCCGCGGCGCTGGTCCTGCTGGAGGCGGCGCTGGATGGCCTGAACGGCGCTGATGTGGCGTCGCTGCCGGTGGCGGAGCAGGCGGAGTGGCTGCAGGTGCTGGAGCGGGCGGAGGCCAAGCACACCGCGGCCCGCGCCGGGGTGCTGGCCGCGTTCACCGCCCGGGGTGGCTTTGAGGACGATGGGCAGCGGTGTGCGCGGTCGTGGCTGAGGTGGCAGACCCGGATCACCGGCGGCGCGGCGGCCGGGGCGGTGGGCTGGGTGAGGCGGCTGGCTGCCCATCCGGCGGTGGGCCGGGCGTTAGCGGCTGGGGCGGTGTCGGTGTCGTGGGCGCGGGAGATCTGCGGGTGGAGTGATTTGCTGCCCGGGGGCTGCCGTGCGGACGCTGATGAGATTTTGCTGGCCGCGGCGGAGGGTGGGGCGGCGCTGGCGGATCTGGCTGCGCTGGCCGGGGAGATGCGCCGCCGCAGCGCCGCCCCTGATGAGGACCCCGATGGGTTTGATGACCGGGGCGTGGATCTGGGGGTGACGTTCGGTGGCGCTGGGCGGGTGAGCGGTGATCTGACGCCGGGGTGCACGGCGGCGTTGTCGGCGGTGCTGGAGGCGCTGGGCAAGAAGGCCGGCCCCGAAGACACCCGGACCGCGGCTCAGCGCCGTCACGACGCGCTGGAAGAGGCGTGCCGGCGGCTGGTGGCGGCCGGGGGCCTGCCCGGCCGGGCCGGGCAGCCCACACAGATCCAGCTCCACCTGACCCTCGACCAGCTCCGCAACCTCGACGGCGCCGCCGACGCGGAGAACGCCTGGGCGGCCAGCCAGGGGGCCGCCACGGGGAACGGCTGGGCAGTCAGCCGCGCCGCCGGGGACGGCGAGCCCGGCTGGCTGGCGGGCCGGGCGGAGGCGCACGGCTATGCCTGCGACGCGCAGATCACTCCGATCGTCAACGGGCACCCCGACCCCGCCGCGCTCGCGCACCTGACCGCGGAGTTCCTCGCCGCCGCCGGCCGCTCGCCGCGCTGCGCCTGCGGCCGCTGCACCTGCCCGCCCGGCTCTCGAACCAGCAGGCCGCTGCCGCCGCGGACGCTGCGCCGGCTCCAGGACACCCTGCTGCGCCACGCCGCGGACGTGCTCTCCGGCCCGGCCGGGCTGGCCGCGTTCCTGCGCACCGGCCTGCTGGGCGCCGAGTTCCCGGCGGTCAGCCTGCCCCTGGACACCGGCGCGGCGACCAGCACCGTGCCGCCGCATCTGCGCCGCGCGGTCATCGCCCGCGACCGGCGCTGCGCCTTCCCCGGCTGCCACCAGCGTCCCGCCGCCTGCCAGGTCCACCACATCCGGCCCCGCTCCGAAGGCGGCCGGACCGCCCTGCCTAACCTGATCTTGCTCTGCGCGTTTCACCACCTCATCGCCGTGCACCGGTGGGGCTGGGCCATCACCCTGCACGCCGACGGCACCACCACCGCCACCAGCCCCGACCGCACACGAACCCTCCACAGCCACAGCCCCCCAGCAGCGGCCGCCGCCTGAGCACTCTGATGATCCGAGAGAGCGGTCGGGCGGGCGTTGCTTCTGTTAGGGCGTGTCCCGTAGATCTTCAGCCTGCTGCGCGTTGTGCCCGGTGGCCGTCCTGATGGCGGCCGCCGGGCACAACTGGGGACAGCGTCAGGCGTCGCGCTTGCGGAACAGGAGGAACCCGGCTCCGATGGCGATCGCCGCGTAGGCCGCGAACACGCCGAACCCGGTCCAGGCGGAGAACACGTGCGCACCCGGATCGACGACCACCGTCCAGATCTGGGAGCCCGCGTTGAAGGGGATCCACTTGTTCACGTGAACCTGCCAGGACTGCGGCAGGAAGTTCACCAGGATCGTCAGCACGAAGAGCAGCCCGATCGCCGCGGTGATCGCCGCGGCGGTATGCCGGAGGATGGCACCGAGCCCGAACGAGAGCAGACCGCAGGCGGCCAGGAACAGTCCGCCGCCAATCACGGCGCGCAGCACGTGCGGCTGGCTGAGGGTGGTGTTCATGTGCTGGCCGGACAGGATGGCCTGGCCGACGAAGAACGAGGCGAAGCTGGCCACCAAGCCAGTGATCAGCGAGACGACGGCGAATACCACGCCTTTGGCCGCGAACACGGTGCCCCGCCGCGGCTGAACGGTCAGCGAGGTGCGGATCATCCCGGTCGCGTACTCGGACGTGATGGTCAGGGCGCCCAGCACCGCGATGATCAGCTGGCCCAGGTATATGCCCACCAGGCTGCGGAAGGTCGGGTCGAAGTTGGGCCCGTGGTCGCCGCCCCCATGGGATACCGCGCCCAGGCAGGAGAGCGTGCCGATCCCGACGGTGACGACGACCAGGGCGAGCAGTGTCCAGTAGGTGGAGCGGACCGAACGGATCTTGGTGAGCTCGGAGCGCAGGGCGCCACCGAAACCCGCCGACCCGGCGGGTGCGGGCAGCGCGACGCCCCGGGCGCCCGGGGCCAGGTGTGTTGTCGCCGCCATGTCAGGCTCCCTGTCCAGAGTGAACCGGCTGTCCGGGTTCCGGGTCGGCCACGCCCGCGCGGAACTCCACGCTGGCCGCGGTCAGTTCCATGAACGCCTCTTCCAGCGAAGCCTGCGCCGGGGCCAGCTCGTGCAGCCGGATGGCGTTCTCGAAAGCCAGGTCACCAACCTGGTCCGCGGCCAGGCCGCGGACCACGATGACGCCATTGTCGTCGGCGGCGGTCAGGGTGGTCGCCCCAGCCGCGGTGACCAGCCTCACCAGTGCTTCGCGTTCCGGGGTGCGAACGCGGACGGCCTGAACCGAGTTGCGCTCGATGAATTCCGCCACCGTGCAGTCGGCGATGAGCTTGCCCCGGCCGATCACCAGGAGATGGTCGGCGGTGTTCTCCATCTCTGACATCAGGTGGCTGGACACGAAGATCGTGCGGCCCTCCGCGGCGAGCGCCTTCATCAGGTTCCTGATCCACCGGATGCCCTCCGGGTCCAGGCCGTTGACCGGCTCATCGAACATGAGGATGGCCGGGTCGCCGAGCAGCGCCGCGGCGATGCCAAGCCGCTGTCCCATGCCGAGCGAGAAACCCTTCGACCGTTTCTTCGCCACTTCGCTCAGCCCGACCAGCTCCAGGACTTCGCCGACCCGCCGCCGGGGCAGGTTGTTGGTCTGGGCCAGGCACAGCAGATGGCTGTAGGCGCTGCGGCCGCCGTGCACCGCCTGGGCGTCGAGGAGGGCACCTACCTCGCGCATCGGGTTAGCAAGCTGCCGGAACGCCTTGCCGTTCACGGTGACCGTGCCGGCCGACGGGTGGTCCAGCCCGAGGATGAGCCGCATTGTCGTGGTCTTGCCCGCCCCGTTCGGACCGAGAAATCCAGTAATTTTCCCCGGTTCTACGTTGAACGAGAGGTGGTTGACCGCCACCTTCTCGCCATAACGTTTAGTGAGGCTCTGCGCCTCGATCATGTGATGTCCTTTCTACCGGCTCCGGGCCCCGTGCCCGTCGGCCGTGGTGCCAGTGTGGCCGACAGCCGGGGGCGGCCGCGTCGCCCGCAATGCTGATACATATGCGACCACAGGGGGATATGGGCCTCATCCCGTCTCGGGCCGGAGCAGCCGGCGCCAGCGTCCTAGCTGGCCAGGCGGCCATGGGCGGGCTGATCAGAGGGTGATCCAGCCGGTCAGCACGTCGGTGCCGGCCGCGGTGTGGCAGTTCAGGCGGAACGGGTGAGCCGGGATGGGGTGGATGCGAAAGGCGCCGAGCTCGTCCACTGGAATGGCGGCGATAGCACCCGTGCGCGTCTGGATCTCGATCGTTCCTTGCTCGCCCGGAATGACCTGACCGAGCAAGGAATCCTCGCCCACCTCCAATTCGATGGTCAGATAGGTCGAGGTAAAGGTGAGAGCGCGGATTGATGCGGGCTCGGATCTCATGCTCGGCGCGGCGTCGAGGTCGCGTACGGAGTCGTACGTAAGCTGCGCCAGGTCGGCGTCGATGTTGTGCCACGCGTAGGCGTTCTGGCCGGCCTTGACGAACTCGGGCGGGACGGTTCGGCGGACCCTCAGCGCTTCCTTCAGGGCGGCGAGGAGCTGTTCGTCGTCCGGGCGGTCAGGCACGTGCCTCACCTCCGGCACCGAGGGCGGTGAGGGACGGAGAGCGGCGCATCCGGTCCAGGCACCGTGAACGCTGAGGGCCGATGCTTCCGACCGGTATCGGCAGGGTGACACTGATCTCAGCGTAGGAGCAGGGGGGATCGCTCATCAGCATGGAAAGGAGCTGCCGGCAGCGGGCCGGAAGCCCGGCGAACGCCGCGCGCAGAGCGGCGTTCAGTTCCGCGGTGATGATCTCGTGCTCGATCATCGGGGCGGACCGGTCCGCTGCTGTCTCGCTGTCCGCCGGCGATCGAAGGTGGTCGTATTTGCGCGCTGCCCGCAGGACGCGAAGGCATTCGTGCTGGGTGGTGGTGGCCAGCCAGCCCGGCAGCGCGGCGGGTTCGCGCAGGTTCCCAAGGTGCTCGACCAGAAGCAGCCACACGGTCTGGCCGATGTCGTCAATGTCATGCCGGTCCAGCCGGTAGCGCTGGCAAATGGACCACACCAGCGGGGCATACCGGTTGACGAGTTCGTGCCAGGCTTGCTGGTCGCCATCACGGGCCCGGGTCACCAGGGCGATGACCACCGGATCGTCACGCATGGGGTGTCCCCGCCCACCCGCCGGTGTCTTCTGCGCGGGCACGGCTAGCTTTCTGGGTGGTCTGAGTGGTCAGGGTTGTTGGGCCGGATCGGGCCGCCGGGCTTGGCCGGATCCGGGTGGAGCAAATCCTCCAGCGCCTGCCGGGCCGATCGGCGCCCGGGCACGGTGCCCGCGGCGATCGCCCCGCTGACAACGCCGGCGGCGAAAGAACATCCTCCCCAGATGGCGGTCCCGGGAAAGAACACCGGCTTGGAATCCAGGATGTTGCCGTCTTTGTCTTTATGCTCGATCGTGACCATGCCCCGCACGTACGCTCCGGTAAGCCCGACACCAGGTGCTAGCAGCGCAATCCAGGGAGCGGGATGCGGGGTGAATGCGGCGCGGTTCCCACTTTGATCGAGTGCGCCGACTGCGACCACGTTCAACCAGCGCGGCCGGATACGACGCCGAGTTCGGTTCGATGCCGCCGGGTGCCGCCTCAGACGGGTGGTTCCTGACGTCTCCGTTGTTTCCTGCCGCCGCGACGACAACGGTTTCGGGGCTGAACCGTTTTACCGCGGCCTGCAAGACCATCGGCGCGGAATTGTCGTCAGTGCGGACTTCCCCGAAGGACAAATTGACGACATCAACTCTGGCCTGTGCTATTTCGGCCATGGCGATGGCCGCATCCCAGGCCGAGCCATCGTTGTCACTGTCGAGGACCGAGCGCACGTGAATCTCAGCGGCCGGTGCCTGCTGCAGGATGCAGGAGCCGACGAACGCGCAGTGCCCGTCGAATACCGTGAAACGGCGCTGCTCAGGATTGAGGATGTCATCGGGGCGGGCGACATAGCGGCCGGTCAGCCACGGGTCGGGGAACATGCGGGTGTCGAGCAGCCCGACCCGCACGCCGTGGCCGAGGTGGGCGTTCCGGCCCGGTCCCGAGCCTGGCGGGCCAGCCGTGGTCTCAGCCGGGCTCCGGGTCCCCATATCCGCCGCCCCCGACATGGGGATAGCCCTTGACCTGGGACGGCCGGTAATTCTTGCCGATCGCCACTTTCCATCCCGGGAAGGTCCGGGCGAACTGACGATGGATGCCCTCAACCAGGAGATCGAGCGCCGCCAGCCCGGGCAGGCCCGGGCGGGCCCGCTCTTCCTCGAAACGCACCAAGTCCGGGCCAATGCCGGCATCCCGCTGGAGTACGCGGACGGCCCCATCGATGTTCACCAGGTCGCGCAGCAGGGCCAGACCCAGGGCCGCGTTGCGCTCGATCGGTCCCAGGCCAACGCCAAGGCCGCCCAGAGTCCTGACCACGATGCCTAGATCGGGCAGGGCCACGACGAGCTGATCGTCATGAAACGCCTCGATCCGGCCATGCCTAATGGCCATTTGTCCCCCTCCTGCGGTGTAAATAGACCTGGCCGCGGCCCCGTCAAGAACTCCCGCGGTGCAGGCTTCCTGCCATCTGTACTACGCAGAGGCGGCTTGCATCTGCTTGATACACCGAGCCGCCGGAAATTCTTGGGCGCCGGCCCGAAAGACCGTGCATAGAATCGCCTGTGGCCGCTTCACTGCGTGAGCAGGCACGCGAGGCACTTCGGCTCGCAGAGGCAAATCCCGCTAAATCGGCCGTTCTGGCGCGGGCAATTTCCGGCCTGGCGCGTCGCAGCCGTGACCTCGCATCGCTCTCGATAGCCGAGCGCGCCTTGGGAATGGCAGCCCTGCAACTGGAAGATCCTGACGTAGCGCTTCGGCATTTGCGGGTGGCGATCCGGCTGGGTCGCCGCACCGGTTCGGACGAACTGGTGGCCGAGGGCCGGCTGACGCTGGCCTTTGCCCTCGTGGTGCGGGGACGCGGACGCCAGGCGCTACGGGAGATCGAGATCGCAGCGCGAGGCCTTGGCGGGGGTGTGGCGCGGGCCCAGGCGCAGGCGCAACGGGGCGCGATCTTGCAGCAGCTCGGCCGGCTCGATGAGGCACTCCTCGATTACCAGGCCACGCTCTCAGTGCTGCGCGACGCCAATGATCACGTATGGGTGCAGCGGGTTCTGTACAACCGTGCCGTGCTGTATGGCTACCGCCAGGAGTTCGCGGCCGCCGAGGCCGACCTGTTCGAGGCCGCGCGGCTGTGCACCGAGCTCGAGCTGGACCTGTCCCTGGGTTTCGTGAACGAGAACCTGGGCTGGATCAAGGCGCTGCGCGGCGACGTGCCGGCCGCGCTGCGCTACCTGGACCTGGCCGAGCAGTGCCTGCGCGCGCACGGTGCCCCGGTCGGCGAGCTACTGGCCGACCGGAGCCAGTTGCTGCTGTCGGTACGCCTGCTCACCGAGGCCGCGCAGGCGGCCGAGGAGGCCGTCCTGGAGTTCGAGCAACAGCGCCGCAAGACCGGTCTCCCCGAGGCACGGCTGCTGCTCGCCCAGGCCGCCATCCTCGATGGCCAGGCGAGCCGCGGACTCCAGCAAGCCCGCACGGCGGTCCGCGAGTTTGGCGGCCAGGGACGTCCCCGCTGGGCCACCCTGGCCCGCTTCACCGTCCTGCGGGCCCGCCTGGCGGCCGGCCCGCGGCCTGATGGGGGGCGCGGTGTCGGCGTACGGCAGCTCGAGCATGCCGCCGACGATCTCGCCGCGGCCGGCTGGCTGGGTTCCACCCTCGATGCCCGCCTGCTCGCCGGCCGCCTGGCCCTCGAGCGAGGCTGGACCCGCCGAGCCTGCGCGCAACTTCAGCAGGTGAGCCGGTATCGCGGCCGTGGACCCGCCGCACAGCGCGCCCAGGCGTGGTACGCGGAGGCCCTGCACCGGTGGGCCAGCGGCAACCGCCGCGGTGCGACCATCGCGGCCCGCACCGCGCTGCGCGTCATGGATGAGCACCGGGCGGGCCTGGGAGCGACAGATCTCCGCGCCCACGCCGCCGGGCACCGGGTCGAAGTGGCCGAGTTCGGGTTGCGCATGGCGTTCGACGACGGCCGGTCCGCTCGGGTGCTGGAATGGGCCGAGCAGGGCCGGGCCAGCCATCTCATGCTCAGGCCGGTCCGCCCGCCCAGCGACCCTGAGCTGGCCGCCGCCCTGTCGGAGCTCCGCGCGACGGCCAGCGAGATCTTGAAGCTCCGCGGCGCCGACGGCGACACCGGCCCGCTGGAGCGCCGCCAAGTGGCATTGGAGCGGCAGATCCGTGACCACGACCGGCGCCTGCCATCCGAACCGGGGGCCAGGCCCAAGCGCCCACTGCCGGCCCGCGTGCTTTCTGGTTCGCTGGGCGATGCGGCGCTGATTGAGTTCGTTCACCTCGACGGCATGCTGCACGCGATCACGGTGGTCGGCGGCCGAATCCGGCGCTGCCGGCTCGGCCCGGCCGCGCAGGCCCATGAGCTGATCGACCGGGCACGGTTCGCGTTGCATCGGCTGGCCCGCCATCACGCCAGCGACACGAGTATCGCGGGAGCCCACATGCTGCTGGCCGACGCCGCCGAGGGGCTCGACGCGTTGCTCCTGCGGCCGGTGGCCGGCGCCACCGCTGACCGGCCGCTGGTGGTGATTCCCACCGGCCGGCTTCAGTCTCTGCCCTGGTCGATCCTGCCCTCGTGCGCCGGGCGGCCGGTCACCGTGGCGCCGTCAGCCGCGCTGTGGCACGCTGGCCTGCGGGGCGGCGGCCCAGGCGGGCATGCCGTGGTGGCCGCCGGTCCAGGCCTGCCCGGGGCCGGCACCGAAGCCACCGCGATAGCGGCTTTGCATCAGGTGACCGCCCTGGCCGGCCCGGCGGCGACGGTTGATGCGGTGACGGCCCAGCTGGATGGGGCGAAACTGGCGCACCTCGCGGCGCATGGGCATATCCACCCGAACAATCCGTTGTTCACCTCACTGACGCTCGCGGATGGCCCGCTCACCGTGTACGACCTCAAGCAGCTTCAGCACGCACCGCGGCTTGTCGTTCTCGCTGCCTGTGACGTCGGCCGATCGACCGTGCGGGCCGGGGATGAGCTCCTCGGCCTGAGCGCGACGTTCCTCGCGCTCGGGACCCAGCACGTCATCGCCTCCGTGGTGCCCGTACCGGATGCCGAAACCGCCCCTCTCATGATCGCTTTCCACCGGTTCCTGGCCGGCGGGGAACCGGCCGCGTCCGCCCTGGCTCAGGCGCAGCGGCACGTCGGCGGCGCCCACCCAGCGGCCACGGCGGCCGCGGCCGGATTCCTGAGCATCGGGACGGCCGCGGGGGTCCCGGTCGGGTGATCTGGGTTAGCCCAGCAGCGTGGCCAGCGCGGGCTCCGCCATCTCCGGCGTGACTGTCTCCCCGGACCACGCGGCGGCGCAGAGCGCGCGCAGCCCGTCGAGCATCTCGCCCGAGCCGTCGAGGGCCAGGCGGCCCTCGGGGAGCCGCCGGGCTGACCAGCCGCCGCACCGGAAGGCATCCCCCGTGGTGCTGACCGGAGGGTGCGGTTCCAGCAGGCCCGTGAGCCCGGCGGCCAGGAACGTGGGGCGCTGATGGGGTGGCGCGAGCACCGCATCCAGCGGGCGGCTCACCCCGGTCAGCACCAGCATGCTGTCCGCGCCCACCCGGACCGCTCCTTCGATGTCGGTGTCGAGTCGGTCCCCGACAATGAGCGGGCGCCGCGCGCCCGTCCTGGCCACCGACTCGGCGTGCAGCGGCGGCTCCGGCTTGCCGGCGATCGCCGGCTGCTGCCCGGTCGCGGTCACTATCACCTGGGACAGCGCCCCGTTCCCCGGCTGCCGCCCTCGGCCCGTGGGCATGGTCGAGTCGGCGTTCGAGGCCACGAACCAGGCGCCGGCCTGGACGGCGAACGTCCCCTCGGCCAGCAGCGAGTAGCTGATGTCCGGTGAGAAGCCCTGGACGACGGCGGCGGGGCGATCCGCGGCCACCGTGACGGGCCGCAATCCTCGTTCCCGCACCGCGATCCGCAGGCCGTTCCCGCCGACGACCAGGACGGCCGCGCCCACCGGCAGCCGCGTGGCCAGCAGTCTGGCCGCGGCCTGGGCTGAGGTCACCACATCGCCGGCCTGGGCCGCGACGCCGAAGCTGGCCAGCTGGGCCGCGATAGCTGACGGGGTACGCGAGGAGTTGTTGGTCACGAACGCGAGCCGCATGCCGGCGTCCGCCGCCTGGGCCAGTGCTTCCGGGGCGCCCGGGACAGCCGAAGCGCCCAGGTAGACGACCCCGTCAAGGTCGAGCAGGGCGACGTCGTACACCTTGGCCGGCGGATCCGCACACCCGCGGAGCAGGCCGCTCACCCCACTGGCCTCAGTGACATCACCGGCCACGAACTCTCCCGGTATCACGCCCTAGCACGGCACCCTCAGCTGCCGTCCTGCGCCCGCGCGCGGGCGCGCAAGGTCGCACGGACCCCCTGCAATGCGTCGGTGTAATGCGGCAATTCAGGCCGCATCGCCGCGGCCAGCGCGAGATGCTCGGCGGCCGCCGCCGGATCCCCGCTGCGGGCCAGCGCGAGGCCGAGGCCGAAATGGGCGTAATCGTCACTCGGGCTCGCCTCCACGATCTGCCGGAAACTCGCGGCCGCCGCCACGTACCGGCCCGAGTCGAACTGGGCCCGGCCGAGGGCCTCCAGCACGCTCCGCGACTCCGGCTCTGCCTCGGCCGCGCGCTCCAGGAGCTGCGCCGCGGCCGCCGCGCTGCCCCGGCCGAGCAATTCGAGGCCCCGCTGGTACCACGAGTACGCGTCACCAGGCGGGGCCGGTAGTTCGCCCGACGATAGCTGATCTTTCTCCGGGCGGGAATCCCGGCCGCCCGGCGATCCTTCTGACATATGTGCAGATCCTTCCGTCCGGCCACGGACCAGCGGTACCAGGGACAGCCAGCCTCGCGCTCGAGCCCTTCCGTGGAGTCCGTTATGCCCAGGAAAAGGTCACCGGACTCGCCGAGGTCACTTCACCACCGTACGACGTGATCGCGCACGATACGGCGGACAAGCTGCTCGCGGACGACCCGCACAACGTGGTCCGGCTCATCTTGCCCCGGCAGGATCCCGCGCACCCGGGCGAAGGATACGGCGAGGCGGCCCGGCTGCTCCAGGAATGGCAGGACGAGGGCATCCTGGTACCGGACGCCCAGCCCGCCCTGTACGTCTACGAACAGCAGGCTGGCGGGCGTGTGGTGCAGCGGGGGCTGATCGGCGCGCTGCGGCTCGCCCCGCCCGGCTCGCGGATCGTGCTGCCGCACGAGGACGTCATGCCGGGGCCGGTGGCGGGCAGGCGGCAGCTCATGGAGGCGACCCAGGCCAACCTGGAACCGATCTTCCTGCTCTACGACGGAGCCCACGGCGGTACCGGGCCGTCCCGCAGCTTCGCCACCCGCCTGGCCGGCGAGGTCGCCCTGACGAGGCCAGCCTGGCTGAGCGCGGAGACCGGGGACGGCACACTGCACCGGCTCTGGGCCGTAACCGACCCGGCCGAGCAGGCCAGGGTCGCGGCCGACCTGGCTCCGCGGCAGGCGCTGATCGCCGACGGGAATCACCGCTACGCGGCCTACCTCGAGATGCAGGCCCGCCACCGCGATGCGGGCCAGGAGCCGAACCCGTGGGACTACGGCCTGGCGCTCCTGGTCGACTCCGCCGCGTACCCACCGCGCATCGGCGCGATCCACCGGGTACTCCCCGGTCTGGACCCGTCCGAGGCCGTGCGGCGGGCCAAGGCGGCTTTTGCCGTGCGGGCGCTGCCGGGCGACCCGGCGGCCCGGCCCACCGCCCTGGCCACGCTGGCCGCCGCCGGGCAGCACGGGACGGCATTCCTGGTCGTGGGCGGCGGTGAGGTCCACTTGCTGACCGACCCGGACCCGGCACAGCTCGCGGCGGCGATGCCAGCCCACCGGTCGGCCCGCTGGCGCGGGCTGGCCGCTTCGGCGCTCCAGGAATTGCTGCTGAACCGCGTGTGGGGGATCGCTGACGACGAGCAGAGTGTCCGGGTGGTGCACGATGACGCCGCCCGCGCGATCGAGCAGGCGGACGAGGCGCCGGGGGGAACCGCGGTGATCTGCACCCCGCTGTCCCCGGCGGATGTCTACGCGGTGGCGGCGCTCGGAGAGCGCCTCCCGCGCAAGTTCGACCTCGTTCGCCCCCAAACCTCGCACTGGCCTCGTGATGCGCACCTTGGCCCGCGGCTGAGGAGTTCGGCGGCCCCCTGGCAAGATCGGACTGGCCGCAGCGCAGACAACAGCGAGCAAGGACACCCAACATGGCTGAGCACGTCAACCCCGTCCCCGAGCACCTCCACACCATCACACCGCGCCTGGTCTTCCGTGATGCCCGGCCGGCGATCGAGTTCTACAAGGAGGCGTTCGGCGCCGAGGAACTCGATCGGCCCCACCTCGGGCCGGGCGGGATGGTGATCCACGCCGAGATCCGCATCGGTGACTCGGCCCTCCACCTGACCGACGAGGGCGACGACGGCGGCGATGCGATCGCCCCCTCCTCGGCCGGCGGCCGGGTGACCGCCGTCATGGCGGTCACCGTCCCCGACGTCGACCGGCTCTGGCAGCGAGCGGTCGCGGCGGGTTGCGAGGTGATCCATCCTCTCGCCGACCAGTTCTACGGCGACCGGGGCGGGCGGCTGCGGGACCCCTTCGGACACCAGTGGATGCTCAGCACACACATCGAAGACGTCGATCGCGACGAGCTCGACCGGAGGATGCGAGCATGGGGGGAGAGCAGCGGCTGACCAGGCATGGCCGAGCTTCCTGGCTCAGCGGGGACGCAGTCCGGTGCGGATGTAGAGCCCGCGCGGCCCGCCGGGCACGGGCCCGAAGTTACGCGTGAAGTAGCTCGTGACCTGCGGCGCCTGCCAGGGGACCCGCTTGGCGGCCAGGCTGGAAAGCCACACGTACTGGGCGGCCCGGAGCGCGGCGAGCCACGCGGCGCGGACACCGGGGGAGCGCGCCGCCCCGGTTTCCGCGTTCCTGCCGCCCGAGAGCGAGTAGTCGGTGCCGACACTATCCACCATGAGCGAGCAGCCCGGCACCCGCGAGATGAACCGGTCGGCGGCGATGGCGTAGGACACCTGATCGGCCAGCACGCAGGCACCGGGGGGGATGATCCGCCGGGCGGCGGCGACATCAGCCTGGGGCAGGCCCGGCCGCAAAGCGGCTTCCTGGCTCCACTGGACCGCTCCCATGGCGATGATGGCCAGCGCGGCGGCCGCCACCGCGAGCCGAGCTAGCTGGCGTGCCCCGGCCATACCCCCCGCCCGGCCCCCGGCCGCGGTCACGAGCCGGGACATCGGCAGCGCGATGGCCAGGGCGAGGAAGGGGGCCAGGAAGCCGGCGTAGTGGTAGTAGAAGTCAGCCGGCCACAGGAAGGCAGCGACCACGAGGATGGCAGTGCCGAAGGCGAACCAGTCAAGCGCGGGCGGCCGGTCCCCGGTCATCCGCGACGCGGCGACGGAACCCGCGGTGACCGCCGCGATCAGGGCGACGGAGATGACGATCAGGGCCACCAGCCCGAGCCCGGCCACGCCGGTCAGGCCGGTCATCTCGTGCAGCCGGAAGGCCAGCGTGGTCCGGGCCTCATCGACCCTGATCAGCTGGCCCACGATCACGCTGTCGTAGAAGGTGCGGGGCGCGGCGGCGAAGAAAGGCAGCACCGGGATGAGGAACCCGGCCGCGACCCCGGCCAGGTAGGTCGCCGCCCGCCGGGGCCGGCCAGCGGCGAGCACCAGGATGACCACGACCGGGAGGACGGCCCATACCTTGACCACACCCGCGAACCCGAACGCCGCGCCGCCCCCGGCGAGCCGCCAGGTGCTGCTGGTCAGGCGGTCGCGATCGAACACCGCGACCGCACCGGCCAGGCAGGACAGCACCAGCCACGGCTCCAGCAGCACAGTATGCGCGGACTGGATGCTCGGCGGATAGACCGCCACGATCCCGCAGGCCACGGTCGCCGCGAGCAGGCCGCGATGGCGGACGAGCAGGCCCGCCAGGGGGACCGCCGCCGCTCCGGCGACCGCGGTCACGATCCGCGCCACCGCCATCCCCCGGGCCACGCCGAGTCCTTTGGTCACCAGCGCCACCGGGGCCATCAGCAGAGTGATGCCCGGTGGTTGCACGATGATGAAGTCGCGGTAGGGCAGGTAACCATGGACCAGCCGCACCGCGCTGCCGAAGTCGGGCCCGTCGTCGTATTCGGTCACGCCCAGCAGGTACCCGGGCCGGCTCAGCTGGTATAGCCGCAGCGCGAGCCCCAGAACGGTGGCCGCCACGACGACGGTGGTTATCGGGCTGACCCGCCGTGGGCGGCCTTCCCGGCGCGGGGCCGCCGAAGCCCGTTGCCCCCGGGCAGCAGACGTTCTCAATGGCGTTCCGCTCACAGCTGGTTGGCTCCGCACGCTTCCAGGTGGGGTAGGCCCGCGATCCGGACGCGTACCGATGGTACTCGCCGCAGCCGCGCCGAAACCCGATTACCGGAGCCAGCAGCGTGTTGGGCCGCCCACGGCGGCGGCCGGCCCGGGTCTGCGACGATGGGAACATGGGGCAGATTGAGGACGAAGCGGCCACGGGTCCCGGAATCACCGGGCTGGGCCACGAGGTGTACGAGATCGACACGCGGATGGCCGGGTATGAGGGCGTCACCGCGGCGTACTTGATCCGTGCCGACCGGCCGTGCCTGGTCGAGACGGGCACCGCCCCGTCCGCGCCGGTGGTCCGCGACGCCCTGGCGCGACTGGGCGTCGGGCCGGCCGACCTGGCGACCGTCGTGGTCACGCACATCCACCTCGATCACGCGGGCGGGGCCGGCGACGTCGCCGCCCTGTACCCGCAGGCGGAGATCGTCGTGCACGAACGCGGTGCCCGCCACCTGGCTGACCCCTCGCGCCTCATGGCCAGCGCCCGGATGGTGTACGGGAGCGCCCTCGATGGGCTGTTCGGTGAGATGGCCCCGACCCCGGCCGGGCGGATCAGGACCGTCGAGGAGCGCGGGACCATCGACCTCGGCGGCGGCAGGCGGCTGGACAGCCATTATTCGCCGGGCCACGCCAAGCACCATGTGGGCCTCATCGACTCGGTCTCCGGCGACCTGTACGTCGGGGACGCCGCCGGTGTCTACATTCCGGCCACGGGCGACCTGCGACCCGCCACGCCACCCCCCGACTTCGATCTGGATACCGCCCTGGAATCGTTGCGGATCTTCGCGGCATTGCGGCCGACCCGGCTGCTGTTCAGCCACTACGGCCCGGTAGACGCGATCGATCAGGTCCTGGACTCCTCAGCGGAGGAGATCACGCTCTGGGTGGAGGAAACCCGGCGGGCCCGCGACGCGCGGCTGGACCTCGATCACGCGGTGGCCATGGTGCACGAGCGGACCCGGCAGCGTTACGCCCTGCTGAGCGCGGATGCTGATCCGGCCGTGGCGGCCAAGTTCGAGCAGGTCAGCAGCACCGCCACCAGCGTGGCGGGGATCATGCACTGGCTCGAAAAGTCCAGCTGAAACGGCTTCGCGCAGCACTCCCGCCGGAACGCTAGCCGTCGTCACCCTCGGCTGGATCCATCAGGTCGTCGATCATGATCTCGTCGAGAACCTCACAGCGTTCCGCGGCGTCGGTCTCATCGGCGGTGTCCGCCGCGGCGGACCGGCCGAACCAGGCGCGGGCCTCGTCGTCTCGCCCGGCCTCAAGCAGCGCGTCCGCGTACGCGTAGTACAACCGGGCCGACCACGGCCGGATCCGCCCGTCGGTGAGCTCGGGCACCTGCAGGGCCACCACCGCGCTGTCGGGCAGGCCCTGATCCCTGCGGATTCCTGATTCGACGATCCGCAGCTCGATCTCGGTGGCCCGGTCGAGGGCGGCCCCAGGGTCGTTGATGAGCGCCAGCGCGCGGTCGAGCCTGCCCAACGCGCGCTCGGAGTCGGCCATCAGTGGCAGGTAGCTCGTCCGGCCGGTCAGCCGGCGCGCCGCCCGCAGCTCGGCCAGCGCGTCCGCCCAGCGGCCGGCCCGGTAGGCGGCCACGCCGGAGGTCTCCCGGACGATGCCTACCCGTGCGGCCAGCCGGCGCGCATCCTGCGCGTACTGGTAGGCCTGCTCGGGATCTTCGGCCGCGCCTGCGGCCACCAGCCGGCGGGCGACCGCCTCCGCGAGGTCACCAGGCAGAGTCCGCAGTTCGGCCGCGGCAGCTGGGTCAAGCTGATCCGCGCTGATACCGTCCGGGATGGTCAGCCGAGGCGCTCCCCCGGCGGGCCTGGACGACCCCGGGCCATCCGCCCGCCGTTCACCCGGCCCGGCCGGCCTGGCGCTCCAGCGCGGCCGCGCACCGGGCGCGGCTCCTGGCGCGCCCCGGCCGGAACCCCGTGGCCTTTCCTGTCCGCCGGGCCGCCCACGGGCCGGGTTGCTCGTAGCCGCACCGTCCCGAGCCCCGGCCCGGGTACTGCTGGCCCGCCCGGTGACAGGCCTGCCGCCCGTCCCGCGGCGGCCCGCTACCGGACTCGCGGGCCGCGTCCTGCGCTCCTGGTCCCCCGCGTCGCGGGGGCCACGCGGACCGTTACCGGCAGCACCGCCCTCGCCGCGGTCAGCACTGGGCGGGCCCGACCCCCGTCCGGCATAACCCCGATGGCCGGCCGTCGTCCCGCTCTTCCGCGGTCCCGCACTCCTCGACGCCCCACCAGCCCGCGGCGCCCCACCAGCCCGCGGCGCCCCAGCGGCCCGCGGCGCCCCAGCGGCCCACGGCGCCCCACCAGCCCGCGGCGCCGCACTCCGTGATGCGTCGCCGCGTGGCCCAGGACCCGGTGGCCCAGCCGCTCGCGGGCCAGCCGGCCGCGACTCACCGTCGCGTTCCCGTTCCAGGCCACGGTCCCTCCCGGTCCCGCTCTGCGGCCGGCGACGACCGCTCCCCTGGGCCGGGCGAGGCTTGCGGGCGGGCGTACCCGAGCGGGCCCCTTGCCGTCCGCCCGCGACGCCACTGGCCCGGGAAACGCGCGACGACCCGGACGGCCGGCCCTGCCGGGCGGGCCCGCCCTTGCCTGCCTCGCGACGCTCCCCTGCCACGTTCTTCCTCCAAGCTCACCTTGTGGGCCGCACGGCCGCACCACCTGTCTGCACAACCACCGTTCCGCGGACAACGATGCCAGCCGGGCCGGCAAAAAAAATTGGGGCCACCCCCAGAACGGGGGCGGCCCCAACGAAAGTATGTCCGGCGGCGTCCTACTCTCCCACGCGGTCCCCCGCGCAGTACCATCGGCGCTGAAGGGCTTAACTTCCGGGTTCGGAATGGGACCGGGTGTTTCCCCTTCGCTATGGCCACCGAAACACTATGGAGATGTCAGGGCCCGCACCCAGCCAGGAGTCTGCACTCCGGGCCAGGCACGGCCGACCGCACCTCGGGAACCGCACAGTGGACGCGCTCTGCTGGCCCAGGGGACGACCCCTGGAACCCCGCAGAAATGTAGAAGCCAAGCCACTCGGCCTATTAGTACCGGTCAGCTCCACGCGTTGCCACGCTTCCACCTCCGGCCTATCAACCCAGTCGTCTAGCTGGGGGCCTTACCGGGTTAACCCCGAGGGAGACCTCATCTTAAGGCGAGCTTCCCGCTTAGATGCTTTCAGCGGTTATCCCTTCCGAACGTAGCCAACCAGCCGTGCTCTTGGCAGAACAACTGGCACACCAGAGGTTCGTCCGTCCCGGTCCTCTCGTACTAGGGACAGCTCCTTTCAAGTCTCCTGCGCGCGCAGCGGATAGGGACCGAACTGTCTCACGACGTTCTAAACCCAGCTCGCGTACCGCTTTAATGGGCGAACAGCCCAACCCTTGGGACCTGCTCCGGCCCCAGGATGCGACGAGCCGACATCGAGGTGCCAAACCATGCCGTCGATATGGACTCTTGGGCAAGATCAGCCTGTTATCCCCGGGGTACCTTTTAGCCGTTAAGCGACGGCGCTTCCACATGCCACCGCCGGATCACTAGTCCCAGCTTTCGCTCCTGCTCGACATGTCTGTCTCACAGTCAAGCACCCTTGTGCACTTACACTCGACACCTGATTGCCAACCAGGCTGAGGGTACCTTTGGGCGCCTCCGTTACCTTTTAGGAGGCAACCGCCCCAGTTAAACTACCCACCAGACACTGTCCCTGATCCGGATCACGGACCCAGGTTAGACATCCAGAACGACCAGAGTGGTATTTCACCAATGACTCCACAGGAACTAGCGTCCCTGCTTCAAAGTCTCCCACCTATCCTACACAAGACGTCCCAAACGCCAATGTCAAGCTGCAGTGAAGGTCCCGGGGTCTTTCCGTCCTGCTGCGCGTAACGAGCATCTTTACTCGTAGTGCAATTTCGCCGGGTCCGTGGTTGAGACAGTGGGAAAGTCGTTACGCCATTCGTGCAGGTCGGAACTTACCCGACAAGGAATTTCGCTACCTTAGGATGGTTATAGTTACCACCGCCGTTTACCGGCGCTTAAGTTCAGAGCTTCGTAGCCCGAAGGCTACTAACCCCTCCCCTTAACGTTCCGGCACCGGGCAGGCGTCAGTCCGTATACGTCGTCTTGCGACTTTGCACGGACCTGTGTTTTTAGTAAACAGTCGCTTTCCCCTGGTATCTGCGACCACACCTAGCTCCGAGGGCAAGCCTCGTCACCGGGCGCGGCTCCCCTTCTCCCAAAGTTACGGGGATAATTTGCCTAGTTCCTTAACCACGGTTCACCCGATCGCCTTGGTATTCTCTACCTGACCACCTGAGTCGGTTTGGGGTACGGGCCGCAAAGATGCTCACCGCGAGGTTTTTCTTGGCAGCATGGGATTACTCACTTCGCCTAAATCGGCTCGGCATCAGGTCTCAGGCTTAATGGTGCGCGGATTTGCCTACGCACCGCCCTACGCCTTTACTCCGGGACAACCATCGCCCGGTAGAGCTACCCTCCTGCGTCACCCCTTCGGCTTGCCTACTGCCGGTCTGGGTCGCACGCTTGGCTAGCTGGTCCCGAAGGACTTCGCCGGCTTCGTGTGCTTAGCATCGCCAGGTTCGGCATGGGCGCATCTAAGCGGGTACGGGAATATCAACCCGTTGTCCATCGACTACGCCTGTCGGCCTCGCCTTAGGTCCCGACTTACCCTGGGCGGATTAGCCTGCCCCAGGAACCCTTGGTCATTCGGCGGAGGGGTTTCTCACCCCTCTTTCGCTACTCATGCCTGCATTCTCACTCGAGTGGCGTCCACAGCTGGGTCACCCCGCTGCTTCTCTCGCCACCCGACGCTCCCCTACCCATCCGCACACCTGGACCCTAAAGGCGCCAGTGGCCACGGTCGAGACAGCCGCGGCCGAAACCGCAGCGGCCAAGACCGCCATCCACCTTAGCCACAAAGGGCCGGGTTATTGCGCGAATGCCACAGCTTCGGCGGTGTGCTTGAGCCCCGCTAAATTGTCGGCGCAGAATCACTTGACCAGTGAGCTATTACGCACTCTTTTAAGGGTGGCTGCTTCTAAGCCAACCTCCTGGTTGTCTGAGCAACTCTACATCCTTTCCCACTTAGCACACGCTTAGGGGCCTTAGCTGGTGATCTGGGCTGTTTCCCTCTCGACTACGGAGCTTATCCCCCGCAGTCTCACTGCCGCGCTCTCACTTACCGGCATTCGGAGTTTGGCTGACTTCAGTAAGCTTGTCGGCCCCCTAGGCCATCCAGTAGCTCTACCTCCGGTAAGAAACACGCGACGCTGCACCTAAATGCATTTCGGGGAGAACCAGCTATCACGGAGTTTGATTGGCCTTTCACCCCTACCCACAGCTCATCCCCCAGGTTTTCAACCCTGGTGGGTTCGGTCCTCCACGCGGTCTTACCCGCGCTTCAACCTGGCCATGGGTAGATCACTCCGCTTCGGGTCTATGACATGCGACTCAATCGCCCTATTCAGACTCGCTTTCGCTACGGCTCCCCCACACGGGTTAACCTTGCCACATACCATAACTCGCAGGCTCATTCTTCAAAAGGCACGCGGTCACTTCACGTCGGCCCGAAGGCCGAACACGCTCCCACGGCTTGTAGGCGCACGGTTTCAGGTACTATTTCACGACCCCTCACCGGGGCACTTTTCACCTTTCCCTCACGGTACTTGTGCACTATCGGTCACCAGGGAGTATTTAGGCTTAGGGGGTGGTCCCCCCAGATTCACACGGGATTTCTCGGGCCCCGTGCTACTTGGGATACCGTTCGGAAGTCGCTTAAGTTTCGCCTACGGGGGTATCACCCTCTGTGCCGGCGCTTTCCAGCGCCCTCGGCTACTAAAACGATTTCTTACTTCCTGCCGGATCAGCAGTTCCGGCTGAACGGTCCCGCTACCCCGATCACGCAACGCCTGCTGGCTATGACACGTAATCGGTTTGGCCTATTCCCCTTTCGCTCACCACTACTCAGGGAATCGCGGTTGCTTTCTCTTCCTGTGGGTACTGAGATGTTTCACTTCCCCACGTTACCTCCACCTGCCCTATGTGTTCAGGCAGGGGCGATGGGCCATTACGCCCAATCAGGTTTCCCCATTCGGAAATCCCCGGGTCAATGTCTGGTTGCCGACTAACCGGGGCTTATCGCAGGCTCCTACGTCCTTCATCGGCTCCTGGTGCCAAGGCATCCACCGTGCGCCCTTAATAACTTGGCAACTACAGATGTGATGCTCGCGTCCACTGTGCAGTTCTCAAAGTACGGGCGGTCCCGGAGCAGCTGCCCGTGTAGGCAGAGCCACCGGTCCTAGCTGAGGCAGGCCAAAAAGCGGCCGTTCCCTCAGGACCCAACAGCGTGCTCGGCCTTCGCATCCCCCTTACCGCCGTTCCTCCCGCGGCGACAGTGCTTACGCACTCTCGTTGCGGATGTACTAGACCGGAGCGGGTTGACACCCAGACCGAATAACCAGTGCTCCACTAATGAGCAGCCACCTCAAGACGTTTGCCTGAGATGTGGCTCTGGACGCGACATCGACCACAAGTGATCGAGCGCGCCAGGTGCTCCTTAGAAAGGAGGTGATCCAGCCGCACCTTCCGGTACGGCTACCTTGTTACGACTTCGTCCCAATCGCCGACCCCACCTTCGACGGCTCCCTCCCTTACGGGTTAGGCCACCGGCTTCGGGTGTTGCTGACTTTCGTGACGTGACGGGCGGTGTGTACAAGGCCCGGGAACGTATTCACCGCGACGTTGCTGATTCGCGATTACTAGCGACTCCGACTTCATGGGGTCGAGTTGCAGACCCCAATCCGAACTGAGACCGGCTTTTTGAGATTCGCTCCACCTTGCGGTTTCGCAGCCCTCTGTACCGGCCATTGTAGCATGTTTGCAGCCCAAGACATAAGGGGCATGATGACTTGACGTCATCCCCACCTTCCTCCGAGTTGACCCCGGCAGTCTCCTATGAGTCCCCGGCATTATCCGCTGGCAACATAGAACGAGGGTTGCGCTCGTTGCGGGACTTAACCCAACATCTCACGACACGAGCTGACGACAGCCATGCACCACCTGTGCAGGGCCCTTACGGACACCGTATCTCTACGGCTTTTCCCTGCATGTCAAACCTTGGTAAGGTTCTTCGCGTCGCGTCGAATTAAGCAACATGCTCCGCCGCTTGTGCGGGCCCCCGTCAATTCCTTTGAGTTTTAGCCTTGCGGCCGTACTCCCCAGGCGGGGCGCTTAATGCGTTAGCTGCGGCACGGAATCCGTGGAAGGACCCCACACCTAGCGCCCAACGTTTACAGCGTGGACTACCAGGGTATCTAATCCTGTTCGCTCCCCACGCTTTCGCTCCTCAGCGTCAGGTAAGGCCCAGAGAACCGCCTTCGCCACCGGTGTTCCTCCCGATATCTGCGCATTTCACCGCTACACCGGGAATTCCATTCTCCCCTACCTACCTCTAGTCTGCCCGTATCCACTGCAAGCCCAGGGTTAAGCCCTAGGTTTTCACAGCGGACGCAACAGACCGCCTACGAGCTCTTTACGCCCAATAATTCCGGACAACGCTTGCGCCCTACGTGTTACCGCGGCTGCTGGCACGTAGTTAGCCGGCGCTTCTTCTGCAGGTACCGTCACTTTCGCTTCGTCCCTGCTGAAAGGGGTTTACAACCCGAAGGCCTTCATCCCCCACGCGGCGTCGCTGCGTCAGGCTTTCGCCCATTGCGCAATATTCCCCACTGCTGCCTCCCGTAGGAGTCTGGGCCGTGTCTCAGTCCCAGTGTGGCCGGTCGCCCTCTCAGGCCGGGCTACCCGTCGTCGCCTTGGTGGGCCGTTACCTCACCAACTAGCTGATAGGCCGCGAGTCCATCCCTAGCCGAAAAACTTTCCACTGTGGCTGATGTCAGCCGCAGTCATATTCGGTATTAATTCCGGTTTCCCGGAGCTATCCCGAAGCTAAGGGCAGGTTGCTCACGTGTTACTCACCCGTTCGCCGCTCGAGTACCCCGAAGGGCCTTTCCGCTCGACTTGCATGTGTTAAGCACGCCGCCAGCGTTCGTCCTGAGCCAGGATCAAACTCTCCGTTGATGTCTATATGCAACCGCATGACCTGACTAGCCACCGCTAGGCGGGACCATCCGAGCCGTGCGGGCTGCTGACATTTCAAGAGTGCCCTGCCAGGTCAGTTACCCGACCGTGCAAGGCGATCTTGGCAATAGTTTCCGTAGCGAGGTCTGCGCCGTATCCGGCGCAGCCCCACTGACGGGGGTTGTGCTTGTGCACTGGCTTTTAGCACGCTGTTGAGTTCTCAAGGAGCGGACGCGCACCATCACGGGGCTCTCGCCTTGATCCGGGGCAACCCTACTAACTTACCTGCCAGCCCTGGGCCTGTCAACCGGAATCACCGATTTTTACTGGCCCTATGACTTGCTGTGCACCCAGCATACCGGCACAGGGGCACTCCTTAAGCCGGAATTTGCCTCTGCGAAGGATCCTGCTGACTAGCCCCGGGTGACCGTCCGCCGCATGGCGTCCCGCTTCCCTTGGGGCAGGTGAAACACTAGGCAGCAAAGCGGTTTCCGTCAAATCGGCCCGGCCGCCGCAGGCGGGCCGCATCTGGGTCAGTCAGAGGCGATCTCCACGCCGCCGACCGTGCGCCGGCCGCGCCGGACGATCACGAACCGCCCATGCAGCAGGTCCGCCTCCTCGGGCCGGTCCTCCTCGCCTGCCACCCTGCGGTTGTTGAGGTAGGCGCCGCCCTCGCTGATGGCGCGGCGGGCGGCCGATTTGCTCGCCGTGATACCGGTGGCGGCCATCAGGTCGGCCACCGTGGGCCGGGGGTCTCCCGGCGGGACTCGCAGCGTCGCCGAGGGGATCTCGGCCAGCGCCGCCGCCAGCGTGCGCTCGTCGAGTTCGGCCAGGTCCCCCTGGCCAAACAGGGCCCGGCTCGCCGCCACCGCTTTCGCGGTCTCGGCCGGGCCGTGCACCAGGGCGGTGACCTCCTCGGCCAGCAGGCGCTGGGCCGTGCGGGCCGCCGGCCGGTCCCGGGTTTCCCGCTCCAGTTCCTCGATTTCCTCCCGGGACCGGAACGTGAATACCCGGAGCAGTCCGGGGACTTCTTCGTCCGAACGGTTCAGCCAGAACTGGTAAAACGCGTAAGGGCTCGTCAGCTCGGGACTCAGCCAGATGGTGCCGCCCTCGGTCTTGCCGTACTTGGTTCCGTCCGGTTTCGTGATCAACGGAGTGGCCAGGGCATGCACCGCCACCCCCTCGGTCCGTCTGATCAGGTCCACGCCCGCGACCAGGTTGCCCCACTGGTCACTGCCGCCGAGCTGAAGCCGGCAGTCATGCCGCCGGTGCAGTTCCAGATAGTCGTTGGCCTGGAGGATCTGGTAGCTGAACTCGGTGTAGCTGATGCCGCCCGCCTCGAGCCGGGCCTTGACCGACTCCCGGGCCAGCATCTGGCTGACCGGGAAGTGCTTCCCGATGTCGCGCAGGAAGTCCAGCGCCGGCAGTTCAGCCGTCCAGTCCAGGTTGCTGACCACCAGGGCGCCCGTCGGACCCGGCGCGAAGTCCAGGTACTGGCTCACCTCACCGCGGATGCGGTCCACCCAGCCAGCGACCAGTTCGCGCGGGTTCAGGATCCGTTCGGCGGCCTTGCCGCTCGGATCGCCGATCAGCCCGGTCGCCCCGCCCACCAGCCCGATCGGCCGGTGCCCGGCCCGCTGGAGCCGGCGCATCGTCAGCAGCAGCACCAGGTTGCCGATGTGCAGGCCGGGCGCGGTCGGGTCGAACCCGCCATAGAACGTGACCGGGCCCGCGTCCAGGGCTTTGCGCAGGTCGTCAACGTCGGTGGAGATCGCCAGCAGGCCGCGCCAGGTCAGATCGTCGATGATGTCGGTCACCGTGGCATCGTCCCATCTTCGGGAGCCGGAGCGGAATCTACTTTCTGCCTCACCCGCGGCACGTACGCCCGGTAGGCGGAAACGCTCGGATCGCCGGTCAGCCAGAACCGCCACGGGCGCCGGGCGGCCGAACTGACCCCGACCCGGGGCCCTGTGCTGATCCGTCCGGTGCTGACCAGCCCGGGACCGGCGGCCAGCGCGGGGCGGACGCGGAGCGGCGACGCCGGGGCGCACACATCGGCGCCGTTGAGAGCGCGGTCGATGCCGAGCGCCTGGCAGAGCCGGGCCGGTCCGCTGGCCAGATTCCGTTCCCCGAAGATTCTGGCCGGCCCGCCCGGCTCGCTCCCCGTCAGCGGCCGCCTGGCCGCGGCCGACCGGCGGCGCGCGGCCAGCGGGATCCCTTCGATGACCCGCCCGGCCCGCAGCAGCACGGCCGACGCCGTTCCCTCCGGCAGGCAGACCATGTTCACGCAGAAATGCATCCCGTAGGTGAAATATACGTACGCGTACCCGCCCGGGCCGAACATCACGGCGTTGCGCGCGCTACGCCCCCGGTAGGCGTGCGAGGCTGGATCGGCCGCTCCCTCGTACGCCTCGACCTCGGTGAGCACGGCTGCGACCAGCCCTTCCGCCGTCTCGTGCTCGATCACGCAGCCGAGGAGCTCCGGCGCGACCTGCAGCGCGGGCCGGGCGAAGAACGCGCGGGCCAGCACGGGCCCGGCCGGGCCGCCGTCGTGGTGATCACCGTGGCCGGCCACCATCGTCAAGAGGCCGCCGCCCAGGCCGCGTGCCCGTCCACCACCACCCGCAACGCGGCGAGCTGCTCAGCGACGCGCTTCGGCGCCGTCCCGCCGTAGCTGTTGCGCGCGGCCAGCGCGCCCTGGACCGACAGCACCTCCCGTACCTCCGGAGTCAGCTGCGGGGAGATCCGGGCCAGGTCCTCGTCGCTCACATCGGGCAGATCGCAGTCGTGCACCTGGCACCACACCACGAGGTGGCCGACCACTTCATGCGCCTCCCGGAACGGCACGCCCCGCCGGACCAGCAGTTCCGCCAGGTCGGTCGCGAGCGCGAAGCCCGTGCTGGCGCCGCGCGAGATCCGCTCGGCGTTGACCCGGAGCGTGCTGATCAGGCCGGCCAGCGCGGGCAGCACGAGGAGCAGGGTGTCCACCGCGTCGAACACCGGCTCCTTGTCCTCCTGCAGGTCGCGGTTGTAGGTGAGCGGGAGCCCTTTCAGGGTCGTGAGCAGCGCGGTGAGCCCTCCGATCAGCCGTCCGGCCTTGCCCCGGGCCAGCTCGGCGACGTCTGGGTTCTTCTTCTGCGGCATGATCGAGGACCCGGTCGCGTACGCATCGTCGATCTCCACCCAGCTGAACTCCTGCGAGGACCACAGCACGAGTTCCTCGCCCAGCCGGGACAGGTGCACGCCGAGCAGGGCGGCGGCAAAACAGAACTCCGCCGCGAAGTCCCGGTCGCTGACCGCGTCCATCGAGTTCGGCGCGGCGCTGTCGAAGCCAAGCTCGGCCGCGACGGCCTCCGGATCGACCGGCAGGGAGGAGCCAGCCAGCGCCCCGGACCCGAGGGGGCAGACCGCCGCCCGGCGGTCCCAGTCCCTCAGCCTGCTCACGTCGCGCGCGAGCGCCTGCGCGTGCGCGAGAAGCTGGTGAGCGAAGACGACCGGCTGGGCGTGCTGCAGGTGGGTCATTCCCGGGGCCGGGGTGTTCACGTGCTCGGCCGCTTGGGCGACCAGCGCGGTCTCCAGCTCGGCCACCCGGGCGGCCACGAGGCGCGCGTGGTCGCGCAAGTACAGCCGCAGATCGGTGGCGACCTGATCGTTCCGGCTGCGGCCGGCCCGGAGCTTACCGCCGAGCGAGCCGACCCGCTCCAGCAGGCCACGCTCCAGCGCCGTGTGCACGTCCTCGTCGGTGACCGTCGGCCGGAAGCTGCCGTCGCGGCAGGCCTGGGCGAGGCTGTCCAGCGCGGCGAGCAGCCGGTCCAGCTCGCTCTCGTCCAGGAGCCCGGCACGGTTCAGCACCCGCGCGTGGGCCCGGGAGGCGAGCAGGTCGTAGGGGGCGAGCCGCCAGTCGAACTGCACGCTCACCGACAGCCGGGCGAGGGCCTCGGCGGGACCGGACTCGAACCGGCCGCCCCACAGCCGGGTCGGCGTACGCTCCTCGTCTCCCATGGGTCAGTTGCCGGCCTGGCTGTCCCGCATCGCGGCGATCTTGCTGGGCAGGCCCCACAGCTCGACGAACCCCTTGGCCAGGGCCTGATCGAAGGTGTCGCCCGTGTCGTAGGTGGCCAGCTCGTAGTTGTAGAGCGAGGCCGGGCTGCGGCGCCCGGTGACCACGGCCGTGCCGCCGTGCAGCCGCAGCCGGATGTCCCCGGTCACGTGCTGTGACGCCTCCTCTATGAACGCGTCGAGCGCGCGCTTGAGCGGAGAGAACCACAGGCCGTCATAGACCAGCTCGGTCCAGCGCTGTTCGGCCTGGCGCTTGAACCTGGCCAGATCCCGCTCCACGCAGACGTTCTCGAGCTCCTGGTGCGCCGCGATAAGCGCCAGGGCCCCCGGAGCTTCGTAAATCTCCCGGCTCTTGATCCCGACGAGCCTGTCCTCGACCAGATCCAGCCGGCCGACTCCCTGCGCCCCGGCGCGTGCGTTCATCTCGGTGATGAGCTGGAGGGGGGTCAGCTGCCTGCCGTCGATGGCGACCGGTACGCCCGCGGCGAAGGTCAGCACCAGCTCGTCGGGCTCACGGGGCTCGGAGGGATCCGCGGTGTAGTCGTAGACGTCCTCCTGCGGCGCGTTCCAGATGTCCTCCAGGTGCCCGGTCTCTATCGCGCGGCCCCACAGGTTCTGGTCGATGGAGTACGGCGAGCGCGACGTGACGTCGATCGGCAGCCCCTTCTCCTCCGCGAACGCGATCGCCTTGTCCCTGGTCATGCCGGAGTCGCGGACCGGGGCGAGCACGCTCACCTCCGGGGCGAGGCTGGCCAGGCCCACTTCGAACCGCACCTGGTCGTTCCCCTTGCCGGTGCAGCCGTGGGCGACCACGCTGGCCCCGAACTCGCGGGCCACCCGGGCCAGGTGCGAGACGATCAGCGGCCGGGACAGCGCGGATACGAGCGGGTAGCGGTCCATGTAGAGGGCATTCGCCTTGAGCGCGGGCATGCAGAAACCGGCGGCGAACTCCTCTCGCACGTCCACCACCACGGCCTCAGCCGCGCCACAGGCCAGCGCCCGGTCGCGGATGACCCCCAGGTCTTCCCCGCCCTGGCCGACGTTGACGGCCACGGCGATGACCTCGGCGCCCGTCTGCTCGCCGATCCAGCCGATGGCGACCGAGGTGTCAAGGCCGCCGGAGAATGCGAGTACTACGCGGTTCGTCATGGTCTTCTGTCCTCTGCCTCGTTCGTGGTTGTCGCATCGGGATGGAGTGCTGTCGTCGCGTATGCCGCTAACCTCCGTCGTTCCGCGACCTGCAGGAGTGACCGCGCGACGTCGGCTCCCCCGGCCGGCTCTCTGGCGATCACCAGGACGGTGTCGTCGCCGGCCACCGTGCCGAGAATTGACGGCCAGCCCGCGTGATCGATGGCCGAGGCCAGCAGTTGCGCCCCGCCGGCCGGGGTGCGGACCACCACCAGGTTGGCACTGGCCTCGGCGGCGACGAGCAGTTCCGCCGCCACCCGGGCCAGCCTGGCCGAAGCCTCCCGGTCCGTCCCGGAGGGCGGCTCGGTGCGCACGCGCCCCTCCGGCAGGCCGCCCGGCCGCGAGCCGGGGCCGCCCGCCTCGCCGGCCAGCGCGTACACCAGCGCGCCGCCCGCGCCGCGCAGCCGCACCGCGCCGAGTTCGTCCAGGTCACGGGAGAGAGTGGCCTGGGTGACCCGGACGCCGCGCTGGGCCAGCAGCTCAGCGAGCTCATCCTGGGAGCGCACCGCGGCATGGGCCAGAATGGCGACGATCTGCGCCTGCCGGCCGGTCTTGGTCACCGGGCTCACGGCCACCATTACGGCGCCCCGTCCCGGTTCGCCCGGACGCTCAGCGAACCACCGGCCGGAGCCACCTGGCCGGCCGCGTCATCGAGGATGGCAGGCAGCGCGGAGAGGAACGCGTCGGCCTCGGCCGCCGACAGGATCAGCGGCGGCGCCAGCCTGACCGCGTCCGGCTGGACCGCGTTCACCAGGTATCCCGCGCGCCGCCCGGCCGCCTCCACCTGGCCCGCGGCCGGCTCGGTCAAGACGGCGGCGAGCCACAGGCCGCGGCCCCGTACCCCGCCGAGCAGCGGGTGGCTCAGCCCGGCGATGCCCGCCGCGAGCCGCTCACCCACCGCCACCGAACTGGCCAGCAGTCCTTCGGCCGCGATGGTGTCGAGCACCGCGAGCGCGGCCGCGCAGGCCACCGGGTTCCCGCCGAAGGTGCTGCCGTGGTCACCCTTGCGCAGCGCCTTAGCGGCCGCACCAAGCCCGATGCAGGCGCCGATCGGCAGCCCGCCACCCAGGCCCTTGGCCAGGGTGAGGACATCCGGCTCCGCCCCGTCGGCCTGGTGCGCGAACCAGGTTCCGGCCCGGCCGATCCCGCTCTGGATCTCGTCGATCACCAGCAGCGCCCCGGCCGCGTCGCACGCCTCCCGGGCCGCCCGCAGGTACCCGGCGGGCGCCGGCACCACGCCGCCCTCACCCAGGCACGGCTCGAGGAAGACCGCCGCACAATCCGGCCCGGTCGCCGAGCGCAGCGCGGCCACGTCCCCGTAGGGCACAAACCGCACGTCAACCCCGAAGGGACCAAACGGATCGCGGATGGAACTCTTGCCGGTGAGCGCGAGCGCCCCCATGGTCCGCCCATGGAACCCGTTCTCGGCGGCCACGATGACCGGGCGCCCGGCGCCCTGCTCGCGCCGGACCAGCTTGAGCGCGGCCTCGTTCGCCTCGGTGCCCGAGTTGGTGAAGAAGACGCGCCCATCGGCTGGGCCGGCCTGGCCGGCGGGGGCCAGCAGGGCCAGCAGGCGTTCCGCGAGCGCGACCTCGGGCTCGTGCAGGAACAGGTTGGAGGTGTGCGCGATGGCGCGGGCCTGGCGGGTCACCGCGCCGACGATCGCGGGGTGCGCGTGCCCGAGCGAGCTCACCGCTATGCCCGCGATCAGGTCAAGGTACTCCCGCCCGTCCACGTCCCAGACCCGGCAGCCCTCACCGCGGACGAGGGCCACCGGCGGCGTCCCGTAGTTGCCCATCAGCGCCGCGTCGAACCTGGCCTGCAGCCGCCCGGTCGCGGTCACGGAGCTTCCCCGTCCGGGACGACCATCGTGCCGATGCCCGAGTCGGTGAAGATCTCCAGCAGCACCGCGTGCGCGAGGCGCCCGTCCAGCACGTGGGCCTGGGGCACCCCGCCGCGGACCGCGCGCAGGCAGGCCTCCATCTTCGGAATCATGCCGGTGCCCAGGCTGGGCAGCAGCTCTTCCAGTTCGGTGGCCTTCAGCAGGCTGATCACATCACCGGCTTCGGCGTGGCCGCCGGGCTGCCAGTCCGCGTACAGGCCCTCGACGTCGGTGAGCACGACCAGCTTGATCGCGTCAAGCGCGACGGCGAGAGCCGCGGCCGCCGTGTCGGCGTTGACGTTGAAGACCTCGCCATCCGCCCCCCGCGCGACGCTGGACACCACCGGTACCCGGCCGTCGTCCAGGAGCACCCGGATCGCGCCCGGGTTCACCTCGTCGATTTCGCCGACCAGGCCGAGGTCTACGGGTTCGCCGTTGACCACGGCGTCCCGGCGGCTGGCGGTGAACAGGTTGGCGTCCTCGCCCGACATGCCCACCGCGAACGGCCCGTGCCGGTTGATGAGCCCGACGACGTCCCGGTTCACCTGGCCGGTGAGCACCATGCGCACGACATCCATGGTCTCCGGGGTGGTGACGCGCAGCCCGGCCCGGAACGTGGTCGGCACGCCGAGCCGCTCGAGCTGGGCGGAGATCTGCGGGCCGCCACCGTGCACGACGACCGGCCGCAAGCCTGCGTACCGCAGGAAGACGACATCCTGGGCAAAGCCGGTCCGCAGCGCCTCGTCGGCCATGGCGTGCCCGCCGTACTTGATGACGACGGTCTGCCCGTGGAACCGGTCCAGCCAGGGCAGCGCCTCGATGAGGGTGGCCGCCTTGGCCTGTGCGGCCGCCGCGTCGCCGCGGCGTGGGCCGGCCTGGCTACCGGAAACACCTGGTTCGCCGTGCAGTGCCGAGTCCGCGGTCGCCGTCACGTCGAGTACGCCGTGTTCTCGTGCACGTAGGCGACGGTCAGGTCGGTGGTCCGGATGGTGGCGGCGTGCGGCCCCGAGGAGAGATCCACGGTGATCGTCACGTCTCTGGGGCTCAGGTCCACCTTGGACCGGTCATCACCCACGCAGCCGTTCCGGCAGACCCAGACGCCGTTGATCGCCACGCTGAGGCGATCGGCCTCGAAGGCCGCGTCGGTGGTGCCGACCGCGGAGAGCACCCGTCCCCAGTTTGGATCTTCGCCCGCGATGGCGCACTTGAGCAGGGCCGAGCGCGCCACCGCGCGCCCGGCGGTGACCGCGTCGTCTTCACTGGCCGCGCCGACCACCTCGACCGCGATCGCCTTGCTCGCGCCCTCAGCGTCCGCCTGCAACTGGCGGGCGAGTTCCGCGCACACACCGGTGAGCACGTCGGCGAAGTCGGCCGGGTCCGGGCTGGCGCCGGCCGCGCCGCTGGCCAGGAGGAGCACCGTGTCGTTGGTGGACATGCAGCCGTCGGTATCGAGCCGGTCGAAGGTCACCCTGGTCGCCGCGCGGAGCGCGGTGTCGAGCTGGCCGGCGGTCAGGTCGGCGTCGGTGGTCAGCACGCAGAGCATGGTAGCGAGGGCCGGGGCGAGCATGCCGGCCCCCTTGGCCATGCCGCCGATCGTGTAACCGGCGGCCCGCTGGAAGGCGATCTTGCTGACCGTATCGGTCGTCCTGATGGCGTCCGCGGCGGTCGTCCCGCCGCTCCGGGAGGCGTCCGCGACGGCCGCATCCAGCCCCGCATCCAGCAGGTCCATCGGCAGCCGCTCACCGATGAGCCCGGTCGAGCACACCGCGATCTCGCCCGCGGAATCGCCGAGAGCGGCCGCGAGCCGTTCGGCGCTGTGGTGGGTGTCCTGGAAGCCGAGCGGGCCGGTGCACGCGTTTGCACCCCCCGAGTTCAGCAGGACGGCCCGCACGCGCCCGCCCCGGACCACCCGCTCGGTCCAGAGCACCGGCGCGGCCTTGACCCGGTTCGCGGTGAACACGGCGGCCGCCGCCCGGGAGGGCCCGTCGTTCACCACCACGGCGACGTCGCGGGAGCCGGACGGCTTCAGGCCCGCGGCGACGCCCGCCGCGCGGAAGCCAAGCGGCGCGGTGACGCTCATCTGATGGCCTTCCTCGTGAGCGATGACGGCTGGGCGGATGTCATGGGGCGACTCCGTGGACGGTCAGGCCTGCGGTCTCCGGCAGGCCGAGCATCAGGTTGGCGATCTGGACGGCCTGACCGGCCGCCCCCTTGACCAGGTTGTCCAGGGCGGCGATCACCACGGCACGCCCTGAGTGAGCGTCGGCCGCCGCCTGGAGATGCACCGCGTTTGATCCCGTGGTCGCGGCCGTGCCCGGCCAGCGGCCTTCCGGCAATACATAAACGAACGGCTCGCCGGCGTACGCACTGACCAGGACCTGCCGGGGCGAGGCGGCCGGATCGCCCGCAGCGGCCAGTCGCGCCGTGCAGGTCGCGAGGATGCCACGGGGCATCGGCGCGAGCATCGGCGTGAACGAGACGACCGGCCGGACACCAGATGCCTCGCCGAGCGCCTGCTCGATCTCGGGGGTGTGCCGGTGCACCCCGCCCACTTGATAGGCGGACACCGAGCCCATCACCTCACTAGCCAGCAGCGACTGGGTCGGCGACCGGCCCGCGCCGGAGGTGCCGGAGGCCGAGAGGATCACGACGTCCCCCGGCTCCGCCACCCCGCTGGCCAGCAGGGGGGCGAGGGCCAGGATGGCGGCCGTGGCATGGCAGCCGGGGGCGGCCACCCGGGTGGCCGCCGCGATCCGCTGGCGGGCGCCGGGAAGCTCGGGCAGGCCGTACACCCATCGTCCGTTGTGTGGGCCTTGATAGTAATTTTTCCAGTCGCCCGGATCGTCCAGGCGGAAGCTGGCACTGAGGTCGATGATCGCCTGGCTGGCGGGCAGGGCGGCCGCGAGCGCAGCCGATTCCTCATGAGGCAGGGCGAGAAAAAGCAGGTCAGCGGCAGCCAGGCGATCCACGTCGAGCCGATCGAAAGTCCGGTTCGCCAAGGCGGTGAGATGCGGATGGACGTCGGTAACCGCCGCGCCCGCGTTGGCCGCCGCGGTGACCGCGCCGAGCTCGAGGTCCGGATGCCCGGAGATCAGGCGCAGGAGCTCACCTCCCGCGTACCCGCTCGCCCCGGCGACCGCCACCCGGACTCCCATGCACCCCGCCTCTATTCCTGCGCCTCGATTCCCGCGCTTCGCCTCGTTGCAAAAGTATGCATTGGAATAACTATTTATGCAACTTCGCGGGAGGTGCGAGCCGGCCGACGGCCAGAAACCGACATCGCCCTACATCGCCCGCCCTCAGGGGCGCGCCGGATAAGGGGAGCCGGCTTCGGGAAGACACCCGTACCACGGCATGATGAGGTCCGCGGAAAGGAGATCCCCCCATGCGCCGTTGCCGCTTCTGGCCTGCCGGAGCGGCCGTTCCCGCCCTGGCCCTGGCCCTGGCTGGCTGCGGCGCGACCGGGTCAGCCACGTCCGCAGCCTCGACTCCGGCCCAGCAGTGCGGCTCCGGGCGGACTGCGGCCAACGTACGTGTGCTGATCGAGATCAGCCGCGGCTCGGTGGCCTGCCCGGCCGCGCTGAAAATCGAGCAGGCCTACGCGGCCGCCCTGGCCGCGGGAAAGGCGCCGGGAAACGGCGGCGGCGGCCCGGTCTCGGTCAGCGGCTGGATCTGCCTGGGATTCGACACCCCCCAGGTCCTGCGCACCGGCCAGACATCGAAATGCACCAAGGACAGCTCCGAGATCCTGGCCATCCTGCCGCCGCCCCCCGCCTGACCCGCCGCTAACGGTCAGCTAACGGCCAGCTAACAGTCAAGCGGACGCCGCCCGGTCGTCTCGCGCGACCGCTTCGCTGTCGGTGACCATGAACACCCGGTCGCGACCATTGCCCTTGGCCCGGTACAGGGCGGTGTCGGCCGCCGCGAGCAGGTCGGTGAGCTGACTGCCCGTACTCCTATCCCAGGTCGTACCTAGCGCAGCGACCCCTATGGAGACCTTCACCCGAATAGGCTCTGCCTCTGGATCGTCACCAGCAGCGATGGGCATCTCAGCAATATGAACTCGCATACGCTCGGCAATGCGCTGTGCATCCGCTGCTCCCGTGTGCGGGAGCAGCAGGGCGAACTCCTCCCCGCCGAACCGCCCGGCCAGATCGTAGTCCCGCAGAAAGATCTTGAAGGTCCGCGAGATGGCCCGCAGCGCCCTGTCCCCAGCCAGGTGGCCGTGGGCGTCGTTGACGGCCTTGAAGTGATCAAGATCGATCAGCATCAAGGCCAGCGGGGTCCTGGTACGCACCGCTCGCGCGACTTCCGACGCGGCCTCACGTTCCCAGGTGCCCGCGTTGAGCAGCCCGGTCTTGGAGTCGATGCGGGACGCGTTGAGCAGTTGGGCATGCCGCAGGGAACGCTGCAGCAGAGTGACGAACGGGAGTGCGAACACCATGGTGAGGGGGGTGTAAGCGATTCCGAACGTAACCAGGACCGCGACGCAGAGCTCGGCTACGTCGTTTTGCACGGTTTCCCTGGCCAGTAGCAGCTCGCGAACCCTGACAGCGGGGTCCCCGCCCTTGATGGCGGGCATCACCAGAGCGGTGTTAGTGGCCCACTGCACGACTGCCGCGATGGCCACGACGAGAATCCACACGGCTGCGTCTGAACCGGGGGCTGCGACTGACTCGAAACCAGTGCGGGTGAGACCGTGAAAAGCAAGCGAGGCGGCACCATACGACAGCCCTACGGCCGCCGCGGTGAACACCCGCTTGTACAGGGCCGTGGGCCGGATGAGCCACTGATTAAGGGCCCACCGGAGAATCGGGATCGCCAGTACATACACGGGCGGAAGCAGGATGGCGATCGGGAGTTCCCAGACTGCGTAGACGTCCGTGGCCAGCCCGGCGTTCTCCCCTGCTCGCCTGGTGAGCCCCACCGTCGCGCCGATGCACAGCAGCAGGCCTCCAAGCAGGATCAGTCCATGCACCGAGAGAGCCGCCGTCCGGCTGGCCATCCCGATCGCGGCCACGTAGACGGTGATGACAGCCAGGACAAAAATCAGCACCCGGGGGGGCAGTTCCCACATCGGCCATGCACGGATGCCCCGGACTTGCTCTCGCAATCGTTTGCCGACGCCGGGGCGCATCGACTCCTCCTCACTGGAATCGGGGATCATAACCAGAAGATATCCGTAGCAGGGGGTAAGAGCATTGCCCCGTATTGTCACAGAGTTGGTATGCCCCCTGTCAAGACCTCGTTACCCACTGACACCAAGTTCAGCTTGATAGCTGTTGCCGATTACCCAGAGCAACGCTACCCGCCAGGGCCGCTACGCACGAACTACCACTATCGGAACATTTCAGACATCTGACGAGGGTGCCGTGAGAACGTGTGTCCGATCAGCACCGACGCGCGTGCGCGCCCCCCCGCAATCCAGCACCCCAGACGCTCGCGCCACAGAGGAAGGAGGACCACCGTGAGAACTAAAGGCTGGACCAAGTAACCACCGCTCACCCACACCGCCACACAGGAAGGAGGACCACCGTGAGGACCAAAGGCTGGACGAGCTAAGCGATTGCCACCCGGCCCGGGACGGCCGGTGGGGATCATCTTGCGGCAGCGGGTCGGGGGCGGGTACGACTGGCCGCGATTGCGGTGGCGACGACCGCACCGAGCGCTCCGCTGACTGCGATCACGGTGTATGGCGCGTAATACTGCGCGGCGGCACCGGCCAGGATCATGGCTACGCCCTGGCCAAGGCTCATGCCCCCCTGGGCAACGCCGAAAGCCTGGCTGCGGTGCTCCGGCGGCGCCGCGCTCACGAACGCCGCGCTGGCGGGAAGCTGGTAGCAACTGAGCGCTCCGCTGGCGGCCAGGACGAGCATGGCAACCGGGAGGGCCAAGCGCGTTGCGAAGGCGACGAGGATTCCGCACGACGCGATGGCCAGGGGGGTGATCCACCGGACTCGCCGCAACGGCCGGACGAGGCGGCTGAACGCGATCGCGCCGACCGAGGCACCAAACGCCCCCGAGGCGAGGATCATGCCTGCCGCGATAGCGCCCCCACCCAGCGCCGCTGCCAGCGGTGCGGACACACCCTCATACACATCGACGAACGCCGCCAGCCAGCCGAACAGCATGGGCGTGCGCAACCGCGGATCCGCGAACACCAGCCGGACACCCACCAGCACGCCCGTGGGGGACACGGTGCGGGAAGCCTGGGCGGCGGGCCGTGCACGTACTCCAACCCGGGTAATCAGCGCTGACGCTAGAAATGTGACGGCGTTCGCGAGAAGCGAAGCCCGGGCGCCGAAAAGACCGACTAAAGCGCCTCCGGCGGCAAACCCTGCCACTTGCGCGAACTGGAGCGTGGTGAGCGTCACGGCCTGTCCGAGGACGTACCTGTCCCCGGACAGGATCTCGGGATACAGAGCCGCGCGTGCCGAAGTGAACGGCGCGCTGAACAGAGTCACCACAAAGAGCAGGCCCACCAGCACGGCGAGCGGCATTCCGGGCAGCGCCATCACGGCGACGAGCGCCGCGCAGCTCAGGTCACACGCGATCATCACCTGCCTGCGCGGCAGGCGGTCGGCCAGGCCCGAGAGGGTCAGTCCCCCTATGAACGTCGGCACAACGCTGGCCACGAACGTGACGGCCGCCAGCAGGGCAGAGTGTGTCCGGCTGTAAACCAGCAACGTGAGGGCCACCCTGGCCAGCTGGTCACCGACGACCGACAGTACCTGGGCCAGCCACAGGGCCCGGAACTCCCCTACGGCGAAGACCTCACTGAAGGTCGTCCGAGGCGCAGGTGCGGGTGGAGTGTCCGGCACACCCGATGGTTCCCCCCGTGCCATGCCTTCTCGGTCGATGACGCAGTCCTTCCTAAAGGGCGTGCTTCCTGCCCCACCCGCAAAGCGAGTTCTAACCCTCCTCAGAGACCCGATCCGACGCTGCACCGGCCACGCTGTGCGAAGCTACCGGCGCATCTGGTGCCCGCGCAACCGGCATCCGGTTCGCCCCCAAAGGCGCTGTCAAGCAGCGCGTAAACGATTGTCGGTGGCGTGCGCCAGGGTGACAGCCATGACGAACAGGAGGCACGATGGTTGTCATGAGCGTCACTGGGACCTGGCCGCCACCGGGTCAGGCATTCACTGTCGCGGACCTGGACCGGATGCCCGATGACGGCCGGCGATACGAGCTGATGGACGGAGTGCTCCTGGTGAGCCCGCGGCCGGTGATGGGCCACCAGCTGGTTGTGTTCGAACTTGCGGCCCTACTCAACCAGGCTGGCCCGGAGAACCTGGTGGCCGTACCAGAGCCCGCCATGCAGCTCGCCGCAGACACCGAGTTCGACCCGGACATCGTCGTGATCCGTGACCAACTCCTCGGCGCTGCGAAGGTCACCGAGCCGCCACTGCTCGTCGTGGAAGTCCAGGCGCCGAGCACGGCGCTGATCGACCTCAACGTGAAGCAGGCGGCGTACGAGCGGTTCGGGATAGGCGCGTACTGGATCGCCGTGCCTGACCCGGCGGAGCCCACGCTGACAGCCTTCGAACTCACCGACGGCCGCTACGAACTCGCCGCCGAGGTCACGGGCGACGAAGTCTTCCGTGCGCGGCGGCCATTCCCGGTTAACGTCCGGCCTTCAGACTTGGTGGCCCGGCTGCGCCGCGCTCAGCGGCCAGAAGGCTAAGGGCAGCAGCCTGACTGATGTAGTTGTCGTAGCGACGGGCCCGGGGTCACCGTCGTCGAAGGTGACCTGCGCGACCCGCAGGCGATCCTGGGCAACCCGGCACTGCGGTACACCATCGCGCTTGACCCAGCCCGTGTGCGTGTTACTGACCTGCGTGCTGCACTTCCTGACCGCAGCCGACGCCGACGCAGCCGTGGCGGCGTTCAGCACCGCCATAGCCGACCGCAGTTACCTGATCATGTCCGTCGGCACCTCCACCGGCACCGACCCCGCCCTGATCGAGCGGCTGCGCAGCGCCTACACCGGCACCACCATCGTCACCGCCCGCAGCGAGCACGAAATCGCCGCCTGGCTCACCGGCCTCGGCCTCGTACCTCCCGGCCTAGTCAACGTCCGAGCATGGCACCCCGGCTGGCAACAGCACAAGCTGACCCCGCCGACAGCGCGGATTATCGGCGCTGTCGGCCGTAAGCCAGCCACCAGCACCTGACCGCCGAGCGACTCTCCCGTAGCTCGGTCAGCTCTGGACGGCCAGCCGGCACTCGCTAAGAATGCGCAGGGCCCGCTGCTCATACGCGGGCAGCCCCAAGTCACGGAAGACCGGCACGCTCTCGGTCAGGTGCTGGGCCGCTTGCCGATGATGGCCCAGCGCCTGATGCGCGCAGCCAAGCTTGAACAAGCACAGCCCATAATGGCGGCGAATGAAATAGTCACGGAAGACTGGCAGCGCCTGCGAAAACGCTTGGACCGCGTCCTGGTAGCGGCCGAGCCCCTGGTAGGCGTCCCCCAGCACTCCCTGTGACACCGCCTCGCCCCGCACGTCCTTCATCTTCTGACTCAGTTCACGCCGTCGCTCGCACAGCTCGACCGCCCGAACGCACCGTCCCGTTAGCGTGCAGACGAACGCCAAGTTGTGCAAGGCGTTCGACTCGCTTGACTCGTCGCCCAGTTCAACGGCGATGGCCAGCGACAGCTCGCAGACAGCGACCGCTTCCTCACCATAACCGGTGCGGCCCAAAGCGCTGCCGAGAATGCGCAGGCACATGAGTTCAGCCTGCCTGTCCCCAATCCTCCTGGCGAGGGACACACCGCGCTCTGCATCGGACTCGGAGAGGTTAAAGAGGTCCAGGTCCCAGGCGCAAGAACTCCGCCAGTACAGGGCGGAGGCCAGGCTGACGAGATCCTCGGAGCCTTCGAACACCGCGATGCATTCATCCAGCAGTTCCATCGCCTCAGCCGCATAACCCCGCTCGACGGTCACGGCAGCGAGCCGGAGCCTGGCCTGCGCTACGGCGGGCGGGTCGCCGACGGCGGCTGCCGCTTCGGCTATGGCGCGCCAGCTACGTTCGGCGTCGTCGTGGCGATTCCGGAGATGCTGGAACCCGGTCTGGCAGAGGGTGAGCCGGGTGGCGAACTCGTGGCGGCCGGCAGCGCAGGCCCGGTCGATCACCCCCAGCAGGTTCAGCCGCTCGGCGGCGAACCAGGCCAGCGGATCGGCTGTCAGCCGCCCGGCTCGGGCACATGGAACGACTTCCCGCGACCGCCCATGGCTCACGGACGGGTAGTACGGATCTCGCGGCAGGGCAGCGCTCGCCGTAGACGCAAGCTGGAACCAGCCGTCATCGGCCCGGCACAGGGCATCCTCCAGCTCTGGCACCGGCTCGCCTTCAAGTTGCTCCTGCGCGTAGTCGCGGAGCAGGTCGTGGAGCCGGAACCGAACCTGGCCCGTATCGTCAGTACCCACGATCATGAGCATGGACCGGTCCGACAGCTCGCTCACCACGGCTCCGGCATCAGGGTCACCGAGCAGCGCGCCGACGGTCCACTCTGCGACATCGCACGGCCCGAGCAGGGCAAGCAGCCGGAACGCCCGGCGCGCGGCCTCACTCAGCGACTGGTAGCCAGAGGCGAGGCTGGCCCGGACCGACAGATCGCCGACCTGAAGCGCGTCAAGCCGGTGCCGCTCATCGGCAAGTGCTTCCACCAGGCTCGCGACCAGCGCAGACGGGCGGGCAGCCAGCTTGGCGCCAGCGATCCGCACGGCCAGGGGCAGCTGGCCGCACGCGACCACAAGCTCGCCAGCCGCCTCAGGCTCAGCCGCGATCCGGTCAGCCCCGGCGATACTGCCCAGCAACTCGGTGGCCTCCCCCGCGGTAAGCGGGCCGAGGCGAAGATGCCGCGCTCCCGCCAGATCAGCCAGCTGCGCCCGGCTCGTCACCATCACCGCGCAGCCAGCCGTGCCCGGCACCAGCGGCCGCACCTGCGCCGCCGACGCAGCGTCATCCGCCACCACCAGCACCCTCCGGTCAGCCAGCCGCGACCGATACAGCGCCGCCCGCTCCTCCGCGCCGGCCGGGATCACCGACCCGTGCACCCCGAAGGCACGCAGCAACTCCCCGAGCACCTCACAGGGATCACGCGGCCGGTCAGACGCGCCGTCCAGTTGGGCCCACAGCTGCCCATCAGGAAACAACGACCGCACAACGTGCCCCGCGCGGAGCATGAGGGTCGTCTTGCCCACTCCCGGCGGGCCGCTGACCACCACCACCGGCACGTCAGCTCGGTCATCGCCCGGAGCGAGCATCGCCTGCAACTCGGCGACCAGCTCCGGTCTGCCGGTGAAATCAGCCACCGGGGGCGGCAGCTGGCATACCGGTGCCCACGGGGCACCCTCGGGCGGGCCAGCACCAGTAACCGGGCTACCAGAACCTACTTCCTCCGGGTCGGGGGCGGCGGCTGGTATGTCGTGGCGCAGGACCCGGGTGTGCGCGCCGGCCAGGCCGGCTCCGGGCCGGACACCGAGCTGATCATCGAGCCGGCGCCGGGCCTGCTCGTAGACCTCCAGCGCGGCAGCCTGCTGACCGGCGCCGGCCAGGGCAATCATCAGGCACGCCAGAGCACGCTCATTAAAAGGGTCACGGCTGGCCAGGGCCTGCAGATGCGGCAGAACCTCATCATGCCACCCCACCGCGGACGCAGCCTCCGCGTACTCCACCACCACCTCAGCCCGCTGCCCCGCCAGGCCCACCACGACGGGATGACCCCGCAGCAACGCCACATCCCCCAGCGGCTCACCCCGCCACACACCCAGAGCCCGCCCGAACAACTCACACGCGGCAGCCGGATCCCCGGCCCGCCTGGCCGCCCGGGCGTCCGCAGCCAGCCGCCGGAACGCCAGCAGATCAAGCTCCGCACCACCAGGCTCCAGCCGGTAACCGACCCCAGCCGCCTGCAGCAGCCCACCACCCCGCGGCGGCCGGCCAGGATCCAGCACACCACGGAGCCGACTCACATGCGACCGGATCATCGCCGCCGCCGTCGACGGCAGTTCACCACCCCACAGCACCTCACCGATCGCCTCCAGGCTCACCGCCACACCCGGATACACCGCCAGCAACCCCAGCACCGCCCGCTGCTTACCACCACCCAACGGCACCACCGCCCCACCCCGCCACACCACCAGCGGACCAAGCACCTGCACACGCAAAACCCCGCCCGCGCCAGCCAGCCCGTCATCGGCCACGGCCACCACCGAGCCCTCCGGCGGGCTGACTCCCAGCACCGCCGCCAACCGCTCCACCGAACCACGATGCGGCCGGCGGCTGATCCCCTGCTCAAGATCACGAACCACACCCGCACTCAGCCCAGCAGCATCCGCCAGCCCCCGCTGGGTCCACCCCGCCGCACGACGCCGCCCACGCACGAACTCACCTAACGGAACGCCGCTCTCCCGGCCGGAGGCTTCCATCGCTTCACCGTCCCAGTACGGCTCACCCGCCATCAGCTACCCGTACACCACCCGCCAGAGCCATTGTCACGGAACCTACCAGAATGCACCAGGACGCCGCTGATGCCTGTCCTCGAGCGCCCCACTTCGGCGTGCGCCGCACTTTCAGTTCGCAAAGCTCCTGCTAGCGCACGATTCAGCAGCCCAGTCGCTCGAAGTACAGGAATCCCTGACAGCCAGCTGACAGCACGCAAACACCCTCGTCCATCACCATCTAAGAACCGGGGATGGGAAGAACGGCTCCAAGAACCCGGAGCGTGCTCTTCCCGCCGAAAGGTGTCCCGCCGCAACCCGGTACCCCCCCTCCGGGTTGCGGCGGGACGAACCCGTCCGCAACCCGACCACGAGGCCGCCTCGTCCAGCACTGGCCACGCGGCTACCGGCAGACAGGAGACCGATCTGGTGAATCAAATTGACGATTTGGAGACACTGCGCCGCGAGTACCCCGGGTTCCGGATATGGATGGAGACTATCGGGGACCGCACCCGCTATATCGCCTGCCGCACGCACCTGGGAAACTCCCCGCACACGGTGGTGACCACTGACCTGGCCGAGCTGCTGGGGGCGCTGGCCGACGAGCCGCTACAGCAAGCATCCGCCCGGCCGTCTGATATCAGACCCACCCAACAGCGTCCGGGTCCCTAACTGGTGGCCTTCACCACGGACGTGGCCGACGGCAGTTCTTTACTCGTGTCCGCGGGCACCCCCGTCGGCACCGACCTGGGTTACCGCTGCGCAGTCACGGAGAATGCGCAGTACCCGTTGCTCATGCGCGGGCAACCGCAGGTCACGGAAGAACTGGAGGCTCTCGGTGAGGTACTGGGCGGCTTGCCGTTTATGACCAAGCGCCTGCTGCGCACAGCCGAGCTTAAGCAGGCACAGTCCATGGTGACGGCGGATGAAGTGATCACGGAAGACGGGCAGCGCCTGCGAGAACGCCTCAACCGCGTCCTCGTAGCGGCCAAGCCCGTGGTAGGCGTCCCCGAGCACCCCCAACGACAACGCTTCGCCCCGCACGTCTCCGATCTTCCGGTTCAGGTCACGCAGTCGTGCGCACAGTTCGACGGCCCGATCACACCGGGCCGCCATCGTGCAGACGAAGGCCAGGTTGTGCAGCGCCTTCACCTCGCATGACTCGTCGCCCACATCGACCGCGATGGCCAATGCCTGCTCGCAGGCAGCGACGGCTTTGGTGCTATGACCGAGGCTGGCCAGTACTCGGCCGAGGCCAACCAGGCATATGAGTTCTGCATGCCTGTCCCTGATCGCCCGGGCGAGAACCACGCCACGCTCTGCCTCCCTCAGCGCGAGGTCAAAGTGCTCGAGATCCCAGGCACTCGAATTCCGCCAGTACAGGGCGAAGGCCAGGCCAGCGATATCGTCGGATCGTTCGAGCACCGGGATGCATTCGTCCAGCAGATCCAGCGCATCCGCCGCGTAGCCACGCTCGTCGGTCGCGGCCGCGAGCCGGAGCTGAGCCTGGGCGACGGCCAGCGAGTCGCCCGCCTCGCGTGCCACCGCCGCGACGGCGCGCCAGCTACGTGCGGCATCGTCGTGACGTTCTTGGAGATGCTGGAATTCAGCCTGGCGCAAGGCGAGCTGGGCGGCGTACTCGTAACGGCCGTTAGCACAGGCCCGGTCGATCGCGCCCAGCAGGTTCAAGCGCTCGGCGGCGAACCATGCCATCGGCTCAACCGTTAGCCGCCGGGCTCGTGCGGCCGGGATAACTTCTCGTGATCGCCCGTGGCTCACGAACGGAAAGAAGGGATCTCGCGGCAAGGTAGCGCTCGCCATTGACGCAAGCTGGAACCAGCCGTCATCGACCCGGCCCAGGGTAGCCTCCGCCTCTGGCTCGCCGGCCAGCTCTTCATGCGCGTAGTCGCGGAGCAGATCATGGAGCCGGTACCGGGCCTGGCCGGTCGGGTCGGTGCCGGCGATCGTGAGCATGGACCGGTCACACAGCTCGTTCACGACCAAGCCCGCGTCCGGCTCTTCGAGCAGGGCGGCGACGGCCCATTCAGCGACATCACACGGGCCGAGCAACCCCAGCAGGCGGAATGCCCGGCGGGCGGCCTCACTGAGTGACTGGTAGCCAGAAGCGAGGCTGGCCCGGACCGACAGGTCGCCGACCTGGAGGGCATCAAGCCGGTGCCGCTCGTCGGCAACTGCCTCCGCCAGGCCCACGACCAGCGCAGAGTGCTGGGCGGCCAGCTTGGCGCCGGCGATCCGCATCGCCAGGGGCAGGTGACCGCAGGCGGCCGCGAGTTCGCCGGCCGCTTCGGATTCGGCCGCGATACGGTCAGCCCCGGCGATACGGCCCAGCAACTCGGTGGCTTCGCCCGCGGTGAGCGGGCCGAGGGGAAGGTGCCGCGCTCCCGGCAGCTCGGCCAGCTGTCTCCGGCTGGTCACCATGACGCCGCACCCGGATGTTCCCGGCAGCAGCGGCAGGACCTGAGCCGCCGATGCGGCATCGTCAACGACGATCAGCACCCGGCGGTCAGCCAGCCGCGAGCGGAACACCGCGGCCCGCTCATCCGCGCGGCCCGGGACCGCCGACCCATGCACCCCCAGCGTCCGGAGCAGCTCGCCGAGCACATCCCCCGGATCGCGCGGCCGGTCCGATGCGCCATCGAGCTGGGCCCACAACTGGCCGTCGGGAAAGGCAGGCCGCATAACGTGCCCCGCATGCACCATCAGTGCGGTCTTGCCCGCTCCCGGCGGCCCGCTGATCACCACCACCGGCACCCCGGCCCGGCCCTCATCCGGCCCGAGCACGCCCTGAAGCTGGGCGACCTGCTCCGCCCGGCCAGTGAAATCCGCCACCACCGGCGGCAGCTGGCACGCCGGCGCCCACCGCACACCATCCGGCGGGCCAGCAACCGCAACCGGCCCGCCGCCAGCACCGCCGCCAGCTGCGCGAGGATCGGGTACAGCAGCCGGTATATCGTGCCGCAGCACCCGTGCCTGCGCACCGGCCAGGCTGGTTCCCGGCCGCACCCCAAGCTCATCATCAAGCCGGCGCCGCACCTGCTCATACACCTCCAGCGCAGCCGCCTGCTGGCCACCGCCCGCCAACGCGATCATCAGGCAGGCATGCGCCCGCTCGTTCAGCGGATCGCGCGTGACCAGGGCGTGCAGATGCGGCAGCACCTGATCATGCCAGCCCGCCGCCGACGCGGCCTCCGCGTACTCCACCACCAAGTCCGCCCGCTGCGCCGCCAGCCCCACCACCGCGGGATGGCCCGCCAGCAACGCAACATCGGCCAGCGGCTCACCCCGCCACAAGCACAGTGCCCGCCTGAACAACTCACACGCCGCAGCGCAATCCCCACCCCGCCGAGCCGCTCGGGCCTCCTCAGCCAACCGCCGGAACGCCACCAGATCAAGCTCCACCCCACCAGGCAGCAGCCGGTACCCGACATCAGCCGCCGGCAGCACCCCACCCCCACCCGCCGACCGCCCCGGATCCAGCACACCACGGAGCCGGCTGACATGCGACTGGACCATCCCCGCCGCCGTGCGCGGCAGTTCACCACCCCACAGCACCTCACCAATCGCGTCCAGGCCCACCACCACACCCGGATGCACCGCCAGCAACCCCAGCACCGCCCGCTGCTTACCACCACCCAACGGCACCAGCACCCCACCCCGCCACGCCATCAGCGGACCAAGCACCTGCAGACCAAGCACAACCCCCGAATCCCCGGCCCCACCCGCCCCTACCGTCAGGCCCGGCCCCCCCGCCGTGTCCCCCAGTACCGCCGCCAAACGCTCGGCCGAGCCACGATGCAGGCTACGGCTGATGCCCTGCTCCAGATCACGGACCGTACCCACACTTACCCCGGCCGCATCCGCCAGCCCCTGCTGGGTTAACCCAGCCGCACGACGCCGGCCACCCAGGAACTCACCTAACGGGACCACTGCCCGCCCGCTCGACGCTTCCATCGCCTCACCATCCCGAAGGCTCACGCCACCATGCCACCATGCCCGCGCAATTATCCTGATAACCACCCAATTGCACCAGCACCGGCCACCTCGCCGGAGTCCCGGGGCGGCCCGGGTGAAGATCACTATGACGACCAGCCAGGTGCCCAGGAACGGTTTCCGGCTGGACGTCGCCACGCTCGCGGTGATGGCGAACCAGTTATGGGCCGGCCCGAGTACCTCACCGAGAGCCCGCCATTCTTCCGTGACCTGCGGTTATCCGCATGAGCAATGGCATCGCGCATTCTTCGTGACTGCGAGCCAGGCCGCTGGGCATCCGTCCGGGTACGGGATGCCTGACAGCCGCTGACAGCCGCGTGACAGCTTCCCGCCGCACGCTTAGCGGACAAAGACTGTGCTCGGGTAACGGTAGCAGACCGCGATCCATCAGCCTGAGCACGGCGTGAACGGAAGGAGCTTGCATATGCCCCGAAATCTCGTAAGGGCCGGAGGAAGGCGGATTGCGGCTGTACTCACCATCGCGACCGCCAGCACATTGCTGCTGTCCGGCTTGGGGGGTGCAGTGGCTGCCAGCGCACAAACGACGGCAGCTCAGCCATCGCCGGTTTCACAAAGTGTCACCACCCCCACGTCGGCCCAGGAACTTGCCTCTTTCAATGCCCGGCTTCCGCTCCTGCGCAGTTACCTCGCCAAAGGTGACACGCTGAGGCAGGCACTGACGGCGGCCGGTTATCCTGCCCTCAATGTCACGCTCGTCACTTCTAATAGCACGTCCAATGGGACGAACGCACTGGTCATCCCGCGCGGCGCATCATGCCAGAGCTTCACCTGCGGATGGAAATTCAGTGCGTCCACGACGTACGACATACAGTACTTGATGTGGATCGGCGAGATCGCTGGCCCAGGCGGGATCTGCTTGCTGTTCGGCGCGGAATCGGCAGGCATAGCGTGCACTCTCGCTGGTGCCATCTACGCTGTTCTCTCCGCCTACGCCTTCCCGATCCCGACCTATACAGGCAAGTGCCTGTACGCAGGCATTGGCGTTGGGGAAGTGGTGAAACTCGAAAAGTGCTGAGGCCAAAGAGCGGAACAACGATGGATAAACGATAACAGCGAGGATGATGCTCTCCGCCTGGTTGAGCCCAGGCGGAGAGCATCATTCCGGGCCAATATATTTTTGGCAATATAATGATGCCCTTGACCCTTGACGATTGGCTAAAAGTGAAGGATCATGGAAAGTCCTGGTATCACATACCGAGCCCAGAAGCGGGAGTCGGAGATCATGATGCTGAGCAGGTCGTATCGACGAGCGGCCGCGGATGAGCGCCGGGAAGCCCGCCGGGCAGCGGTCACGAGCAGCATCACCGGCAAGCCGTCAGTTGACGACGCCGCTTTAGGTTGGCTGGCCGAGACAACGGCAGTTCTGGTGTTGATCGCCTTTTGCGTGCTGGCGGTCGGCGGTTACGAGGCCGCTGACCACAGCGTTCGGAGCATTCCGTTGTTCCTGGTCGGACTGGTGGGCCTCGTGGCGGCGGCCAGAAGCGGAGCGCGGCTGGTCATGCTTCGACGGCAGCGCCGCCATAATCTGGACGCGCGAAGTCACGGCAGATGAGCCTGATAGTGAAAGGGTGTCACCGTCAATGCGAGACAGCAGCGTGAACGGGTTTCCGGTGTGCGGGGTCGCGCTTGGAGTGGGCGGCGCACTCATGACGATCGCCGGTAGCACCGAGTTGCATCAGCCAATACTGTCCCGCGGGCTCGTGGGAGTCCTCGGCGGGGCGCTCTTCATCGTATGGGGCGCGTGGCTGGCCTCTCCACCCACGCTCAGGGGGCGATTGGTACCGGCGGTCCGGGGGACGCTGAGCCGACCACGGCGCGGCGGTCAGGCTGCCCCGCGCAGGATCGCGCCGACCCGGCGGGCGGCTTCGGAGACGGCGGCGTCCCGGGCCGCGGTGGTCTCCTCGACGGTGAGTGTGCGGTCTGGGGCGCGGAACCGCAGCGTGTAGGCCAGCGACTTGCGTCCCTCACCGGCCTGGGCTCCCGTGTAGACGTCAAACAGCCGGACTTCTTCCAGCAGATCGGGCTGGTCACTGCGGGCGACCCCGGCGGCCAGGGCCGCCTCGACGTCAGCGGCGGGCACCGTCTCCGGCACGATCAGCGCGACATCCTGGATAGCCACCGGGTAGGGGGAAATCCGCGGCGCCTGAGCTGGCCTCAGCGACGCGGTGGCGGTCTCGATCACCGACATGTCGAGTTCCATCGCGCAGGTGCGCGGGGCCACGCCGAACGCGGCCGTCACCCGGGGATGCAATTCGCCCATGTGCCCGGCGAGCCTTTCCCCGCCCTCGGCCCGGACGAACACGGCCGCGCACCGGCCGGGATGCCAGGGCTCGTGCTGATCAGGGCGTACCTCGAACGGGACCCGGCTGACCCTCAGGACCTCCCTGGCCGCCTCGATCATGTCCGGCCAGCCGGCCGGCCCGGGACCCCACCAGCCCGGCAGCTCACGATCACCAACCAGTACGGCCCCCACCCGCAACGGCTGATCCGGCAGCGCCGCCTCCAGCGCCGCCACCTCCTGCGCGGTCGGTCCCCGGTCCACCGGCAGAATCGGCGCCACCGCCGGTGCCCCCGGGCGAGGCCGGAAGACCAGTCCCATCTCGAACAACCCCACGTCGCTGAACCCGCGCCCGGCATTGCGGGCCAGAACGCGCAGCAGGCCAGGCAGGAGGGTGGTGCGCAGCAGCGGCTCATCGTCGCTGAGCGGGTTGGCCACCGCGAGCGCCCGCCGCCTAGGGTCGTCTTCCGGGAGCAGCAGCATGTCGAAGTCGGCGGGAGACCCGAACGGCGAGCCAGGCACCTCGACGTACCCCGCGTCGGCCAGCATCCCGCCGGTCGCCCGGCGCAGCCGCTGCTGCGCCGTCAGCCCGCGGCCGGCCGCCGCCCTGGGCGTCCGCACCGGGATGTTCTCATACCCCTCCAGCCGGATGACCTCCTCCGCGAGGTCCCTCGGGTAGAGGAGGTCAGGCCGCCAGGATGGCGGGAGCACCCTCAGCCCCGTCGGCGCCGACACGGCGCCGTCCGGCTCGGCCTCGGCCACCGTGCACCCCACGTCCCGCAGCCTGCGCACGACCGTGTCACGGCCGTAGACCAGGCCCGCCACCTGGTCTGGGTAGTCGGCGGCCATGGTGATCGACACCTGAGGCACCTCGGCGTACGCGTGGGTGCAGCCCGGCACCGCGGTCCCGCCGCCGAGCGCGGCCAGCAGGGACACCGCCCTGGCCGACGCCCTGAGCGGCAGTTCCCTGTCCACCCCCCGCTCGAATCGGTAGGACGCCTCGCTGAACAGCTTGTGGCGGCGGCTCATCCGGGCCGTGCCGCGCGGGTCGAAGTGAGCAGCCTCGATGACCAGGTCGCGGGATGTTGCCGAGATCTCGGTGGCCAGGCCGCCCATGGTGCCCGCCATCGAGATGGGGCCGGAGGAGTCGGTAATGAGGATGTCGTCCGGGTCGAGTTGGCGGACCACGTGGTCCAGGGTTTCCAGGCGCTCCCCGGGCCGCGCCCGGCGGACCACTATCGGCCCGGTCAGCTTCTCCCGGTCGAACGCGTGCATCGGCTGGCCGAGTTCCAGCACGAGGTAGTTGGTGATGTCAACGGCCAGCGACACGCAGCGCATCCCGGAGCGGGCCAGCCGGACGCGCATCCACAGCGGGGTCGCCGAATCCGGGTCGAATCCGCGCACTTCGCGGAGCACGAACCGGTCGCAGGCCGAAGGGTCCTCGATGCTGGCCGGGTAGACCTCCGGTGAGACCGCCGCGACGTCCTCCGGAAGCCCCGCGTCGGCCGGGTCGGCGAAGTCGGTCCCGTAGGCGGTGGCCAGTTCCCTGGCCACGCCGCGGATGGACAGGGCGTAGCCGCGATCCGGGGTCACCGCGATGTCGAGCACATGGTCGGCCAGCCCGGCATACGCCACGAAGTCCGCGCCGAGCGGCGCGTCGGCGGGCAGCACGAGGATGCCGGAATGGTCATCCCCGATGGCCAGCTCGGCGGCCGAGCAGATCATTCCCTCCGACATCCGCCCGTAGGCCTTCTTCGCGGTGATCTCGAAGCCGCCCGGCAAGCTCGCGCCCGGCAGCGCCAGCGGCACCCGGTCCCCCACCGCGAAATTGACCGCCCCGCAGATGACCCCGTGCGGCTCGCCTGCTCCGGTGGAGACCTGGACGTACCTGACCGGCTTCTTGAACCCGGCCAGCTCCTCGACCGCGGTGACCTCAGCTACTACCACGCCGCGGATGTCATGCCCGACCTGCTCGACCGCCTCGACCTCGAGGCCCGCGGCGGTGAGCCGCCGGGCAACCTCATCTGGCGCGGCCGCGGGTGCGATCTCGTCAATCCCGGCCCCATCAAGACCGGCCCCATCAAGACCGGCAGAGCTCAGCAGCCAGGACAGTGGCAGTCGCATCAGGCCTCCGTCCCGAGCGCCCGGCTGAACCGAACATCGCCTTCCAAGGTGTCCCTGATGTCGGCCACCCCGTGCCTGATCATCAGGGTCCGTTCGATGCCCAGCCCGAAGGCGAACCCGCTGTAGCGGTCTGGGTCGATCCCGCAGGCGGTCAGCACCCGCGGGTTCACCATGCCGCAGCCGGCCAGCTCGATCCAGCCCTGGGACCGGCAGACCCGGCACGGCTCGCCGCCGGGCCGGCCCGAGGCCCCGCGGCAGACATGGCACTCCATGGATACATCCGCAGAGGGCTCCGTGAACGGGAAGAAGTCGGGCCGCAGCCGGGTGCGCAGCCCTTCACCGAACATCGCGTCCACGAACGCACGGATCGCACCCCGCAAGTCGGCCATGGTCAGGCCCTCATCCACCGCGAGGCACTCGATCTGGTGGAATACCGGACTGTGCGTGGCGTCCAGCGCGTCGCTGCGGAAGCACCGGCCCGGACTGACCACGTACAGCGGCAGCGGCCGGGTCAGCATGGCCCGGATCTGGACCGGCGAGGTGTGCGTGCGCAGCACCATGCCCGAGGACGCTGATCCGTCCGGCGCGGCCACGAACAGGGTGTCCTGCATCTCCCGGGCCGGATGGTCGGGCGGGAAGTTGAGCGCGTCGAAGTTGTACCACTCCGCCTCGACCTCGGGACCCTCGGCGATCTCGTAGCCCATGGCGACGAACACGTCGGCCAGCCGCTCGCCGACCGTGGTCACCGGATGCCTGGCGCCGGGCGGAACCCGGTCCCACGGCAGGGTGACGTCCACCGCTTCCTCGATGAGAACGCGCTGGTCCCGTTCCGCTTCCAGGCCGGCCTGGCGCGCGGCGAGCGCCTCGGCGACCTCGCGCCGCGCCGCGCCGACCCGCTTGCCCGCCTCGGCCCGTGCTTCCGGGGGCAGGGCGCCGATCTCGGCATTGGCCAGGGCGAGCGGCGACCGGTCGCCAGAGTGCGCCAGCCGGGCGGTCTTCAGCTCATCGAGCGTCCGCGCGGCGCCGATGGCGGCCTGCGCCTCGGCGGCCATCCTGGACACTTCGCCGGGAGACAGCAACGCCACCTCCACGGGATCGTAATGCTTGTTCGGGGCTGACATCGAGTTCTGCTTTCCTGCGGACAAGGGGTGGGAAGGAATGGCCGCCCGCCGGGGGCGAACTCCCGGCTACCGGCCGCGCCGGGGCTTTGCCCCGGCATGGCCCAGTTACCCGAAGTCAGGCCCGCCAGCGGGCATGGTAAATCGGAACTCAGCTCCGCCACCGGGCGCTCCCAGCACGGTGATGGTGCCGCCGTGCGCCTCGACCAGGCCCTTTACGATGTACAGACCGAGGCCGGCGCCACCACGACGCTTGGCCCGCCAGAACTGCCGGAAGATCCGCGGCACAAGCTCCGGGGCCACACCGTCGCCCTCGTCGCGTACCGACACGGCCACGGAGCCAGCCTCGGCCGGCCTTGGGGTGGCCGAGATCCCGTCCGGACGGTTCAATGCCCGGGCGCTGACGGTTTCGACCGGCTCCACCACAACCGTTACCGTACCAGCGCCGTGGCGCACCGCGTTCTCGACCAGGTTCCCGAGGATCTGGTCGACCTTGTCCGCGTCCAGCCATGTCTCCGGCAGGTCCGCCGGGGCCTCGATCCGGAACCGGTCCGGGGAGTCGCCCGCCGCGACCCGTCCAGCGACGATCTTCTCAGCCCGCTGCGGGATGTCCACCAGCTGGCGGTGGACCTCGATCCGGCCCGCCTCGATCCGGGACACGTCCAGCAGCTCGGTGATCAGCCTGGTCACCCGGTCGGCGTCCGCGTTGACTGTTTCCAGCATGACCCGTTTCTGGTCGTCGGTGAACCGTGTCCACTTGGCCAGCAGCGTTGCCGTGAACCCCTTGACGCTGGTCAGCGGCGAGCGCAGTTCGTGGGCGACGGTCGAGACCAGGTCGGCCCGGCGGCGCTCAATACGCGCCCGTTGCTGGGCCCCGCGCAGAGTGATCACAATGCGCTGCACGGCGCCTGGGCCGCCATTCCGCCCGGCGCCGAAATCGCGGTACCGTGGCCCGCGTACGTAGCCCACGGTGACCAGGAGCTCGGTCCCGTCGGACAGGTAGAGCGAGGTCTCCGGATGCCTGGTCCGGGTGGACAGCCCGCGGTAGGGATCCACGAAGGTCCACCAGCTGCGGCCGTCCGCGTCACGCAGCGGCAGTACCTGCCTGACATCCCGGCCCAGCGCGTTGAGGGAGTCGACGCCGGTGAGCCGCTCGGCCGCCTTGTTGAACACCGAGATCCTGGCCTCGTGGTCAGCGACGATCACGCCGTCAGGCAGCTCGTCCGCACAGACCAGGCCACCCGAGGCCACCGCCCCGGCTGGCACACTGGCCAGGGCGGCCGCCGCCCTGACTGGACTGAGCCCATCCACTCGACCGCTGCCTCCATCCGGCATCAAGAATTGTCACCCGCGTGACGCAACGTGATCAGACTCTAGCGCGCCCACCCCGTCGCGCGGCAGCCCCCCTACGTTGAGGCTGGGACCCCGGGCTGACCCAGTATGGCCCTGCGGGGTGCCCCGAAGGGGTACCTCTCAGGGCCAATCTTCGCGGGGGTCCGGGGGTCGCCCCCCGGGCTGACTCAGTATTGGCCCTGCGGGGTGCCCCGAAGGGGTACCTCTCAGGGCCAATCTTTCGCGGGGGTCCGGGGGTCGCCCCCCGGGCTGACTCAGTATTGGCCCTGCGGGGTGCCCCGAAGGGGTACCTCTCAGGGCCAATCTTTCGCGGGGGTCCGGGGGTCGCCCCCCGGGCTAGCACTGCGCACGGGCCGATGCGTACAGGCAGACGGCGGCCGCCGCCGCCAGGTTCAGGCTCTCCGCCCGGCCGTAAATGGGCACGGCGACCGCCTCGTCCGCGAGCGAGAGCACTTCGTCAGGCATTCCCCAGGCCTCGTTGCCGAACAGCCAGGCGGTCGGCGGCCGCAGCAGGCCAGCGGAATCAAGGTCATTGAGCGAGCGCCGGGCACTGCCGTCGGCGGCCAGCACCCGCAGGCCCGCGTCCCGCAGCGCCGCGCTCGCCGCGGCGAGCGGTGCTCCCATCACCACCGGGACGTGGAACAGGCTGCCCGCCGAGGCACGCACGCACTTGCTGTTGTAGGGGTCAACCGAGGCCTCGGAGAAGATCACGGCCTGCGCTCCGGCCGCGTCCGCCGTGCGCAGCACCGTGCCGGCGTTCCCCGGGTCGCGCACGTTCGCGAGGACCACCGCGAGGCGTGGGGCGGCGGCCGCGACCTGGCTGAGCGGGACATCGACGAACCGGCAGACGGCCAGGATGCCCTGCGGCGTGACGGTCTGCGCGACTTCGGCCATGACCTCCCCGCTGACCAGGTGGACCGGTACGCCCTGCTCGGCGGCCGCCACGACGAGTTGGCCGTACCGGGCCTGCGCGGGGGCCGTGATGAACAATTCCGTGGCTACTCCGGCGGCGGCGAGTGCCTCGCCCGCCGCCTGCGGGCCCTCCGCCAGGAACAGCCGGGTGCGCTGCCGCAGCGCCCGCTTGGCCAGCTGCCGGACGGACTTGACCCGAGGTGAGTGGAGGCTGGTCAGCTCGGGGCCGACGGGCGGCGTCAGGCCGCCGCGGTACTGGTCGGGGTCGTTCCCTCGGCCGCCTCCGCGAGGGCGCCCTTGGCCACCTCCACCAGGGCAGAGAACGCGGCCGCGTCGGCGACGGCGAGCTCCGCGAGCATCCGGCGGTCCACCTCGACACCAGCGGCCTTGAGGCCCTGGATGAACCGGTTGTAGGTCATGCCGTCGGCCCGGGCCGCGGCATTGATGCGCTGGATCCACAGCCTCCGGAACGCGCCCTTCCGGTCCTTGCGGTCCCGGTAGGCGTACGTCATCGAGTGGAGAACCTGCTCCTTGGCCTTGCGGTACAACCGTGACCGCTGACCGCGGTAGCCGCTCGCCCGCTCAAGGACGACCCGGCGCTTCTTGTGGGCGTTCACCGCCCGCTTCACGCGTGCCATTTCTTCGACTCCCTTGAGGCGGGTGGGGCTACTTCCCCAGCAACTTCTTGATCTTCCTGACATCTGCGCTAGCCAGCACCTGATCGCGGGATAGCCGCCTGGTGCGCTTGCTCGCCTTGTGCTCAAGCAGGTGGTTACGGTTGGCGCGGCGACGCATCACCTTGCCGGAACTGGTCAGCCGGAATCGCTTCGCGGCACCACTGTGCGTCCTCATCTTCGGCATGGTCGCCGTCGTCTCCGTTCTTTGCGCGCCTTCGGCACGACGTTCTTTGCGCGCCTTCGGCACGACGTTCTTTGCGCGCCTTCGGCACGACGTTCTCTTGCGCACCTTCGGCACGACAGTCTCTACGTGCTTGCGGCACGACATCTCGGCGCGCTTCCTAGCGCGCTCCCTGCGCGCCGTCGCGCACGACGCTGTTCTCGGGCGGTCAGGCTCCGGCCTGGGCCTCCGAAGCACCGTGTGCGGACGCACCGTTCGAAGCAGCAGCGTCCTCGGCCGCCTCGCGCACCTCGGCCGCGGACGGCGCCGGGGCCCGGCGCACCCGGGTGGGCCGCTCGGCTGGCGCGGCGCCCTCATGAGCTACGGCCCGCTCGGCCTTGGTCTCACTCTTCCGGCGATGCGGCCCAATCACCATGATCATGTTCCGGCCGTCCTGCTTAGGCTGGGCCTCGACGAAGCCGAGTTCCTCGACATCGCCCGCCAGTCGCTGCAGCAACCGGAACCCGAGCTCGGGCCGGGACTGCTCACGTCCCCTGAACATGATCGTCACCTTGACCTTGTCCCCTTGCCGGAGGAACCGCTCGACGTGGCCCTTTTTGGTGCCGTAGTCGTGCGGGTCAATCTTCGGCCGGAGCTTGATCTCCTTGATGACGGTCTGCGTTTGGTTCTTGCGTGACTCTCTGGCCTTGAGCGCGGACTCGTACTTGAACTTGCCGTAGTCCATAAGCTTGGCGACCGGGGGGCGCGCCGTCGGCGCCACCTCCACCAGGTCAAGGTCCGCTTCCTGGGCCAGCCGGAGCGCATCGTTGATCGCGACGATCCCTACCTGCTCGCCGTTCGGCCCGACGAGCCGTACTTCAGGAACCCGGATGCGCTCGTTGATACGGGGTTCAGCGCTGATGTGACCTCCTTGGGCCTCGTCTCCCTCCGGGCCTCGTCGCCCGAGGGGATATAGCTGGGACCATCCCTGCCAGGCCATTCCCGCGGCGGCTGGCCGCCACACACGGAAAAGGCCCCGCATGGCATGCACGCGGAGCCCACCAACGCCACGAGACCTGGTGCGGGGCCTTGCCGGCCCCTGCGCCAGGAACGCAGCGCCAGACTGCCGCAGCACCCGATCGGCCATTACGCCATCGAGGCCGCTGCGTCCGGCTGGCCCGCCGGCCCTGAGACCGGAAAGCCGACCTGCCAGCTCAGTGCCACAAACACCTAAGTGCCGCAAACACCTAAGTGCTGCAACACGTCAGTGCCGCGAACAGCTAAGTGCTTCTTACAGCTCAGCGCTGGCCAGGTGGGAGGTGGTCCTCCGCTTGCACGCCCAGCACGGGCATGCCGGGCTGGTCATTCGTCAAGACTAACAGCATTCCAACGGCGCAGGGTATTCCGCGCCGCCGGGCAGCGGCCGGACCCACCGTCTGGGAGGCCCGATAGCCAGGGCTCAACGGCCAACGGCCCGGCCGTCCAGGGCCGCCAGCCCGGCCGCCCGCATCACCTCAACCGGTGCAGCCAAGCCCGTCATCAGCGAAACCTGCTCGGCCGCCTGGTGCAGCAGCAGTCCGAACCCGCCCGCGACGACGGCCCCGGACTGCTGCGCCGCCACCGCCAGCGGCGTCGGCCACGGGTGATACACCACATCGAGCACGTAGCGGGGCACGAGAGTTCCGCACCGGATCCGTTGAGCATGAATGTCGGCGGCGCCAGCCGGCGTGGTGGAAATCAGCAAATCGGGGGCAGCTTCGCCGGATGTGTCGAACGGGATCAGCCGGACGGCCACGCCCAGCCGGTCGGCCGCCGCCAGCAGGCCGCCCGCCCGCTGCTGGTCACGGACGGCCACTGTCACCTGACGCGCGCCCAGGCCGCGCAGCGCGGCCAGGGCGGAACATGCGGTCGCCCCGGCCCCCAGGATCAGCACGGGGGCGGGGGGCGCCCCGGACCCCGGCGCTGGCCACCCCGGCGCCGGCCACCCGACCTCGGTGAGCGCCGAGATCATGCCCGGCACGTCGGTGTTGTACCCGTGCCGGGCGCCGCCCCGGAACACGACCGTGTTGGCCGCGCCCACATCCACGGCCAGCGGCTCGGCGTGATCGAGCAGGCCGAGCACGGTCCGCTTGAGCGGCATCGTCAGGGAAAGGCCCGCCCAGTCTGGCCCGCACTCGCCCAGCAGCCCGGGCAGCCGGGCCTCATCGCACTCGATCGCCGTATAAGACCAGTCATCGAGGCCAAGCGCCCGGTAGGCGGCACCGTGCAGAACCGGTGACAGGGAATGGGCGACCGGGATGCCGAGGACCGCGGCCTTCATGGCTCGGGCGCTCACCCGTTCTTGGTGTTGTTCGCCAGCCGCGTCTGGAACTGCTGGAACTGAGTGAAGCTGTTGGTGAACAGGGTCTGCCCGTTCGCCGGATTCACGGTCAGGAAATAGGTCCAGTCCCCCCGGTCCGGGTGCAACGCGGCCTGGATGGCGGCGTTCCCCGGGCTGTCGATCGGTCCGGGTGGCAGGCCGGCGTGCAGGTAGGTGTTGTACGGCGAGTTGGTTTGGGTCTGCTTGATCGTGACGTCGCTGGCGGAGGAGTGCAGCGCGTAGAGCACGGTCGTGTCGAGTTGCAGCGGCATGGGCGGGACGCTGTTCAGCCGGTTGTAGATCACCCGGGCGATCTTCGCGAGGTCCTCGGGCCGCTTGCCCTCCGCCTGGACGAGGCTGGCCACGATGATCACCTCGGCGGGGGTGAGCTGCACCCGGGCCGCCACGGCCGGCAGGCTGATGGCGGCCGCCTCCTGGTCGAACCGCAGCACCATGTTCTTGAGGACGGTGAGCGGCGGGGTGTTCGGCTGGATGGGGTAGGTCGCCGGGAACAGATACCCCTCAGGGTTGCCCTTGGCGAACGACGGGAGACCCAGGCGAGGCCGTCTGCGCCGCCGCTTGCTGGTAACCCTTGGGATTGCCGGTCGCGCTGCCGAGCTTGGCGATGATCTGGGACAGCCGGTAACCCTCCGGGATGGCGACGGTGGTCTGGATCCGCGAGGACGGCTTGAGCAGCAGCGCGAAGGCCAGAGACGCCTTCATGTGCTTGCGGAGGTGGTAGTAGCCGGGCTCGAGCGCGGTTCCGTGAGTGCTGTGCTCGGCCGCGAGCGAGAAGGCACGCGCGCTGTCCACCACGCCGAGATTGACCAGGCGCTGGCCGACCACGGCAGCGACCTCACCCGGCTTGATCTGCGCCACGACCGAACCCTCGCCCGGGCCGGAGAAGTCAGGCGGGCTGTAGTACTTGCGCCAGTAGGTGTAGCCGGCACCGAGCACGGCCACCACGATCAGCAGGATGACCGTCCCGGCCGCCACGACCGCCCTGCGGCCGCGCTTGCGGCGCTTGCGCGATGACTCGGTACCCGAGCCGCTATCCGCGTGGCGCCGGCTGATCCGGCTGGTCTCAAGCCCCGGCAGGAAGCCGCCCTCATCCTCTGCATCCTCGGCCCAGGCCTGCGGTTCTTCCACGTCTGGTTCCCAGCCCCCGGCGTCCGGATACTCGCGCGCCTCCTCGGCACCACGGGCGCGCCGATCCCGGGGACCATCTCCATAGGCCTGGTACCCCGGATCCCCGGCAGGCGCACTTCCCGGATAGGTGTCATCGCCATAGGGGTCACGATCCCGCAGGCCTGATGCGGACTCGTCGAGCAGCGGATCAGCGAGGGACTGACGCCAGGCCAGTTCCGACGGGGGCAGTGGGGGAAGCGGCCCGGACGGGTGCCTGGACGCGGTCCCGGACGGGGGCGGCAGTGGGGGAAGCGGCCCGGACGGGTGCTGCGGCCCGGCCTGGGACGGCGGCGGCAGCGGCGCCAGCGGCCCGGCGGCGGTGGCCTGCCAGGGCGGCCCGGTATTCAGTGATGCACCGTTGCCGTAGGCGGATGCGCTGCCGCGGTGATCAGGCCCGCTGCCGTCGTAGCCGGGCGCATCACCGTCATAGCCGGCCCAGAGTCATAGCCGGCCCCAGAGTCATAGCCGGTCCCGCCGTCATAGGCAGGCCCGCCGCCGTAGCCCGTCCCGGTGTCGTAGCCCGTGCCGGTGTCGTAGCCCGTGCCGGTGTCGTAGCCAAGCCCGGTGTGATACTCAGCCCCGGTGTCATAGCCCGGTTCCGTGCCGTAGTCGGCCCCCGTGTCGTAGCTGGTCCCCGTGTCGTAGCTAGCCGGAGAGCCGTAGCCAGCCCCAGCGTCATAGCCGGCCGGGCCGCGCGCCTCATCGCCCGCGCCGACCCCGGTGCCGTAACCGGGTGCGCCACCGCCGTGGCCAGCAGACCATTCGTAGGGATCCGGTGTCGCATCGCCCTGGTCTGGGGTCCAGCGAAACGGCTCCGCAGCCTGATCATTCTGGTCGGGGAACCGGGCGTGCTCAGATACCCGGGCTGGCTCGGCGGCCCAGGTTGGCTCGGGCTCGGCCGCCCGAGCATCGGGCCGGGCGTGGCGGCGGCCAGCCGGGGAGCCCGGAATACCGCCCGCGTCACCGCGCCCCGGGCCAGCCCGGTCATCCTGCGGCCAGGGGCCAGGTGAGCCGTAATCGCCGGCTACGGGGTCGTCACCGCGGCCCTCCGGCCGCGGCCCATCCTGCTCGTCCGCCGCATCCCGCCGCGCGTGGCGGCTCACCCCTGGGCTCCGCGGGCAGGTTCGGCGATCTCTCCGGCCGGGCTACCGGTCAGCCGTTCCCGGTCCAGCGCTCCCTGCAACAGCAAGGCCGCCGCCGTCTTGTCCACCACCGACCGCCGGTCCCTCGATCCGCGGCCACCACGGCGCAGCGCATCGTGCGCGATCACCGTGGTGAAACGTTCATCAACCAGGCGCACCGGGATGGGGGCCAGCCGCGCGGCCAGGGTGCCCGCGAACTCTCTGGCGGCGGCGGCGGCGGCGCCCTCCCGACCGGACAGGCCGGTCGGCAACCCGACGATTACTTCGATGACGTCATGGCCGACGGCGAGCCCGGCCAGGCTGTCCAGATCGCCCCGGCCACGCGGAACAGTAGTCAGCGGGCTGGCGAGGAGCCCGTCGGGGTCATTGGTCGCCACGCCGATCCGGGCCGATCCCAGATCGACGGCGAGCCTGACCCCGGCCCTCAACCGGGAACCCCGCTTACCCCGCATCTCATCGGTGCAACGGTATAGCTGCAGCACGGTCTCACGGTACGCTACCGGGTCGTGTCATGTCCCTCACAACCGCCCGAACTGCACCAAAAGCATCGTCAATCGCCCGCGCGGTGTTGTCACCGAGCGGCGCCCCGCCACCCTGGGCGATGTCATCCCGGCCGCCGCCGCCCCCGCCCAGAACGCCCGCGGCCGTCCGCACCAGGGCGCCGGCCGCCAGGCCACGCGCACGCGCCGCGTCATTGACGGCGATCACCACCGCGGGCCGGTCGGCGGGCTGGCCCGCGACCATCACCACGGCCGCCCGCTGGGCAGGCAGCCGACCGCGGATGTCCAGCGCCAGCTTGCGGACCCCGTCAGCCGCGACGGCGTCCGGGACCCGGTACGCGACGAACGCCACACCGCTCACGTCCTCGGCGTCGCGAGCCAGGCCATCAGCCGCGCTTAGCAGCTGAGCGGAGCGGAGCCGCTCCAGGTCACGCTCGGCATCTCTCAGCCGGGTCACCAGCGCCGCGACGCGTTCCGGCAGCTCTTCCCGGCGGGCCTTGAGCTGCTCGGTGATTTGGCTGACCAGGACGCTCTCCCGGGCCAGGAATCTGAACGCGTCCGTGCCAACGAGCGCCTCCACCCGCCGCACACCCGAGCCAATCGACGACTCACCGAGGATCTTGACCAGGCCCAGCTGGCCGGATCGCGCGACGTGGGTGCCTCCGCATAGTTCACGGGAGTAGTCGCCGACCTCTACGACGCGGACCTGGTCTCCGTACTTCTCGCCGAACAGCGCGACCGCGCCCATCGCCCGCGCCTCCTCGATCGGCGTGACGAAGGCCCGGACATCGAGGTCGTTGATGAGGACATGGTTCACCTCATCCTCCGCATCGCGGAGCACGGACGGCGGAACCGCGCCCGCCGCGGTGAAGTCGAACCTCAGCCGGCCCGGCGAGTTCTCCGAACCGGCCTGGGCCGCGGATTCACCAAGCGCGCCGCGGAACGCCCGGTGCACGAGGTGGGTGGCCGTGTGCGACCGAGAGATGGCCCGCCGCCGCTCGACGTCGATCTCCGCGTACGCCGGCGCGCCGACCGTTACCTCCCCGGCGGTGACCACTCCCCGGTGCACCACCAGTCCTGGTACGGGCGACTGCGCGTCGCGCACCTCGAACTCGGCCCCGGAACCGCCGGCCGCCCCCGATACCCGGATGATGCCAGCGTCGGCTAGCTGCCCGCCGCCTTCCGCGTAGAACGGGGTGCGGTCGAGGACGACCTCGGCCTGGGTACCCGCACCCGCCGCCGCGACCAAGGCGCCGTTCACCAGCAGCCCGGTCACCGTGGCGTCGCCGGTGACCTGGTCGTACCCGGTGAAAATCACCGGCCCCGCCCTATCCAGGAGGGAGGCGAACGCTGAGATGTCGGCGTTGCCGGTCTTTTTCTCGATCGAGTCCTGCTTGGCTCGCTGCCGCTGCTCGGCCATGAGCCGGCGGAACCCTTCCTCGTCGACGGCCAGGCCCTGCTCGCTGGCCATCTCCAGGGTGAGATCGATGGGGAACCCGTAGGTGTCATGCAACTGGAACGCCTGGTCCCCCGGCAGAGTCGCGGACCCGCGGCGCTTGACCTCGCCGACCGCCGCATCGAAGATCGCCGACCCGGTGCGCAGCGTGGCCAGGAAGGCCGCCTCCTCCGCGTCGATCACCCCCAGGATGCGTGGCGCATCGGTGCGCAGCTCAGGGAACTGCTCCGCCATGGCGTCGATCCCGGCTCCGGCCAGCTCGTGCAGGAAGCGCTCGTCCCCGCCGCCGCGCTGACCGCCGGCGAGCAGCCGGAGGTTGCGGATGCTGCGGCGCAGGATCCTGCGCAGGACGTAGCCGCGCGACTCGTTGCTCGGCAGCACCCCGTCGGCGACCAGCATCACCGAGGTGCGGACGTGATCGGCGACCACGCGCAGGGCCACGTCGGCGCGGTGGTCCTTGCCGTACCGCTGCTCGGTCAGTTCCGCCGCGCGGTCGAGCACCTTCCACATGGTGTCGATCTCATAGATGTTGTCGACGCCCTGCAGGATGGCCGCCATCCGCTCCAGGCCCATGCCGGTGTCGATGTTGCGCGCGGGAAGGTCGCCAACGATTGGCCATCCCTCCTTGCCCGCACCCTCCCCCCGGATGTACTGCATGAAAACGAGGTTCCAGACCTCCAGGTAGCGGTCCTCATCCGCGACCGGACCGCCTTCCCGCCCATACTCGGGACCGCGGTCGTAGTAGATCTCCGAGCACGGGCCGCACGGCCCGGGAACGCCCATGGACCAGAAGTTGTCCGCCATGCCGCGGCGCTGGATCCGGCTCTCGGGCACGCCGACCATGTCCCGCCACAGCCGGAACGCCTCGTCGTCGTCGTGGAACACCGTGGGCCACAGCCGGTCCTCGGCGAACCCGAACCCGCCATCGGCCTCCGGCCGGGTGAGCAGTTCCCAGGCGAAGGGGATCGCCTGGTCCTTGAAGTAGTCACCGAACGAGAAGTTCCCCAGCATCTGGAAGAACGTCCCATGCCGGGTGGTCTTGCCCACTTCCTCGATGTCGGGGGTGCGCACACACTTCTGGCTACTGGTGGCCCGCCGGAACGGCGGCGACTGCTGGCCCAGGAAGTACGGCTTGAATGGCTGCATCCCCGCGTTGACCAGCAGCAGCGTGGGATCCTCGGCGATCAGGCTGGCCGAGGGGACGACCGTGTGCCCCCGCTGCTCAAAATAGGTCAGGAAACGGCGGACGATCTCTGCCGACTCCATCAGCGGCCATCCTCCCCGTGGTCAGGCGATCTGTGCTCAGTGAGTGCCGGGCGCACCTGCTGACCTCCGAGGGTAGGCGGAGCCTGCCCGGGCTGTCGCTCCATATAAAGCTCCATGCCCTCGCGTACATCCCCCGCGAAGCGGGCGATTTCCTGGGCCCGCAGTCCCGGGGAGATGGAGCGGGCCAGCGCCGTGACCCGCCGGTAGGCGGCCACGCCGATCACCGCGCCCAGGGTCAGCCAGAACAGCCTGCGGATCACCGCCCGGCCTCCTCCCGCCGGCGGGGCGGCAGGCCCCGCTCCAGCGGCCGGGCGACAGCCCTGGCCCGCGGGCCGCCACGGTTCCTGTGGCCGCCAGCCTGGTCTTCGTGGCGCAACCGCGCGGCTCGACGAACCCCGTACACCAGCGCGGCTACCCTCGCCACCGGCGAGCCCGCGCCGCTGGCGATCACGCGGGCGAGCGGCGCGAGAGCGGTTACCCGGCCGGTCAGATCGGCCATGTTGGCCGTGACCTCGTCCATGCTGGCGGTGATCGCGTCCGTCCTGGTGATCTGGTCACCGGCCCGCTCTATGGCCGCGTTCGCGCGGTCGATGGCGAGATCACCGCGTTCCCGCAGCCCGGCGACCGCGCTCGACGTCTGGGACACCAGCCCGGCCAGCTTGACCAGCACGTAGACGGCGGCGCAGACCCCGATCACCCAGAACGCGGCGACGACGATCACCGCCACCCAAACGGCAGTCAGCATGGCTTCTCCTTCATCCGCCGACCTTATCGCGTTGGACCGAAGCGCGAGCCCAGCCCGTGCTCAGCTGCCCCCCTGCTCGCTGGCCTGGTCGAGGATCGCCCGGATCCGCTCAGCCCGGTCGGCGTAGCGTGCCTCGGCGCCGCGCCGCGTCGGCTCGTAGTAGCGGCGGCCCGTGACCGCGTCCGGCGCGTACTGCTGGGCCACGATGCCCTCGTCGACGTCATGGGGGTACTGGTAGTCCTGGCCATGGCCCAGCCGCGCCGCGCCCGGGTAGTGCGCATCGCGCAGGTGCGCCGGCACCGGGCCGGCCAGCCCCGCACGGACATCCTGACCGGCGGCGCTGATCGCCTTCACCACGGCGTTGGATTTGGGCGCGAGCGCCAGGTGGATGGTGGCCTGGGCCAGGTTGATCCTCGCCTCGGGCAGGCCGACAAACTCGACCGCCTGCGCGGCCGCGACCGCTACGCCCAGCGCCGACGGGTCGGCCATCCCGACGTCCTCGCTGGCGTGCACGATCAGGCGGCGGCCGATGAACCGGGGATCCTCCCCCGCTTCGATCATCCGGGCCAGGTAGTGCAGCGCGGCGTCGGCATCGCTGCCCCTGATGCTCTTGATGAACGCGCTGATCACGTCATAGTGCTGGTCCCCGGCGCGGTCGTAGCGGACCGCGGCGCGGTCCACGGCCCGTTCCAGGGTGGCGGTGTCGATGGACCCGCCCCGGCGCACGCCGAGCGCGGCGGCCTCCAGGTAGGTGAGCGCGCGGCGGGCGTCCCCACTGGCCAGCCGGACCAGGTGCTCGGCCGCGTCATCCTCCAGGGTGACCGCCCCGCCGAGCCCCCGCTCGTCGGTCAGGGCGCGGCTGACCACCACGCGCATGTCGCTGTCGCCCAGCGGCTCCAGGGTGAGCAGGAGGGACCTGGACAGCAGGGGCCCGACGACGGAGAACGATGGGTTCTCGGTGGTGGCGCCGATGAACGACACCCACCGGTTCTCGACCGCGGGGAGCAGCGCGTCCTGCTGGGCCTTGTTGAACCGGTGTACCTCGTCGATGAACAGCACGGTCTGGGTGCCGGTCAGGCCCAGGTCGCGGCGGGCGCTCTCGATCGCCGACCGTACATCTTTCACGCCGGCGGTCACCGCGGACAGTTCAGCGAACTTCCGTTTGGTAGCCAGGCTGATCACGTGGGCGAGGGTGGTCTTCCCGGTTCCTGGCGGCCCCCAGAGCACCAACGACATGCCGGCGTCATGCTCAGCCAGTTTGCGCAGCGGCGTTCCCTCGCCGGTCAGATGCGGCTGCCCGACGACCTCGTCGAGGGTGCGCGGCCGCATCCGCACCGCCAGCGGGGCGGCGGCCCTCGCCGCTTCCTCCCCGGCCGCGTCGAAGAGGCTGTCCGCCTGGCCCGGGCGGTCAGGCACCGGGCCCTTCCCCGCCCGGCGGCTCCCCATCCGGCGGCTCCCCATCCGGCGGCAGGATCACATCGATACCCGCCTCCTTGCGCTGCTGCGGCGTGATCGGCGTGGGCGCGCCGGTCAGCGGGTCGAGCCCGGACGCCGCTTTCGGGAAGGCGATCACGTCCCTGATCGTGTCCCGCCCGGCCAGCAGCATGATCAGGCGGTCCCAGCCGAACGCGATCCCGCCGTGCGGCGGCGGGCCGAAGCGGAGCGCCTCGAGCAGGAAGCCGAACTGCGGACTGCGCCTCCTCCCGCGGCAGCCCGATGACGTCGAAGACCTGCTGCTGCATGGCGGGGCGGTGGATACGGATCGACCCGCCGCCGATCTCCGTGCCGTTGCAGACCAGGTCGTAGGCGTCGGCCAGCGCCCCGCCCGGCTCGGCCACGAACTTGTCCGCCCACTCGGGCAGCGGCGCGGTGAACGGGTGGTGCACCGCGGTCCAGCCGCCCGCGCCGTCCTCCTCGAACATGGGCGCGTCCACCACCCAGGTGAACGCCCAGGCGGCCGGGTCGATGAGGCCGAGCCGGCGGCCGATCTCCAGGCGGGCCGCGCCGAGCAGCGACTTGGCCTGCGCCGCCGGGCCCGCCGCGAAGAACACACAGTCGCCCGGGCCGCGCGCCGGCCGCCGCGGGCAGGCCGGCCCGCTCGGCGACCGCCAGGTGCCGGGCCACCGGCCCCGCGTCCGACACCGACCCGCTGGAGCCGGCGAGCACGTAGCGCCAGCCCGCGCGCGCCGCGCGCGCGGGCCCACTCCTGCCAGCCGTCCAGCTCCCGCCGGGACTGTGCCGCCCCGCCGGGCATCACCACCGCCCCCACGTACGGAGCCTGGAACACGCGGAACGACGTCTGCGCGAAGTAGCCGGTGAGGTCGGCCAATTCACAGCCAAACCGCAGGTCCGGCTTGTCCGACCCGAACCGGTCCATGGCGTCGGCGTAGGTCATCCGCGGGATCGGCCGGGCCAGGTCGTAGCCCGCGATCTCGGCCCACAGCCGGGCCACCATGTCTTCGGCCACGGTAATGACGTCATCCCGGGTGACGAAGCTCATCTCGATGTCGACCTGGGTAAACTCTGGCTGCCGGTCAGCCCGGAAGTCCTCGTCGCGGAAGCAGCGGGCGAGCTGCCAGTACCGCTCCAGGCCGCCCACCATGAGCAGCTGCTTGAACAGCTGCGGCGACTGCGGCAGCGCGTACCAGTGGCCCGGGCGCAGCCGGACCGGGACCAGGAAGTCGCGGGCCCCCTCGGGGGTGGACCGGGTCAGGTACGGCGTCTCCACGTTGACAAACCCATGCTCCCGCATAACGTCGTTCACCAGGTAGGTGGCCCGCGAACGGGTGCGCAGGGCGGCGGCTGTCTCGGCGCGCCGGATGTCGAGGTAGCGGTAGTGCAGCCGGACGTCCTCGTTCAGCTCACCGCCGCCCTCGATGGGGAACGGCAGCGGGTCGGACTCCGCCAGCACCTCGAGCTCCCCGGCGACCACCTCGATCTCGCCGGTGGGCAGCTCGGGGTTCTCGTTGCCCGGCGGGCCTGCGCGCGCACCTCGCCGGTGACCCGGACGCAGAACTCGGCGCGCAGAGCGTGCACGGGACTGCCTGGCCCCTCGTCGCGGAGCACCACCTGAACGACACCACTGGCGTCACGCAGGTCGATGAAGGTGACCCCGCCGTGGTCACGCCGACGGGCCACCCAGCCGGCCAGCGACCACGCTGGCGCCGACGTGCGACACGCGAAGCGTGCCTGCCTCGTGGGTCCGGATCATTGGCCGCCCAGCCTCTCCATCACGTTGTTCACAGTCGGTCACAGTCCGGTGGCCCGGGCGCGGGCGGCCGGGGCGGCGCCGGGCCGGCCGGTCCGGCCGGGACCCGGGCGTGAGGCCGACCAGGAACTGATTGCTGGCGCGCTCCTCACCGATGGTGGTCTGCGGCCCGTGGCCGGGCAGCACCTGGGTCTCGTCCGGCAGCGTCAGGCACACTCGCGCCAGGCTGCGGCGCATGGCGGCATGGTCGCCGCCGGGCAGGTCGGTCCGCCCGATCGACCCGGCGAACAGCAGGTCGCCGGAGAACATGACTGTCGCGGCCGGCCCGGAATGTCACCGACCCGGGCGTGTGGCCGGGCGCGTGATCCACGATGAGCTCCACGCCCGCGAGCTGCAGCGTCATCCCGTCGGCCAGCACTCTGACCTCGTCCGGCTCGGTGAACGTGAGGCCGCGGAGGAGCTGCTGGCCGACCTGGAGGGCGAAGGCGCGGCCCGGGTCGGCCAGCAGCGCCCGGTCAGCCGGATGAATAAAAGCGGGTATGTTTCGCGCGCCGCAGACCGGTGCGACCGACCAGACATGGTCGAGGTGACCGTGTGTTGCCAGCACCGCTACCGGCTTGAGCCGGTACTCTGCGAGGATCTCGTCGATCCCGTCTTCCGCATCCTGGCCTGGGTCGATGATCAGGCACTCCTCGCCGGGCCCGGGCGCCACGACGTAGCAGTTCGCGGCGAACGAGCCGGCCGGGAACCCTGCGATCAGCACGACTGACCTCCCTGGCGGACGCGGGAACGGGTGTGGGCGGGATGAGCGGGTACCGCGCGTACAGGCTACCGATTCGGTCGTGCCAGCCGCGAACCGGTAACAGCGATGTCACGACCTCGCACCGGCCGGTACCATTCGCGAAGTTTCGCTGATAAGCAGGCAGCAACTAGCAGGAGGACTGAACCGGTGGCGGGAAAGCAGGAACGCCGACGCAAGCTAGCCCGTGAGCGTCACTTGCGCCAGCAGGCCCGGCGCGCGCAGCGGGCCAGACGCGCGCAGTTCTGGACGGCGATCAGCGTGGTGATCGTCGTGATCGTCGGGCTCGGCGTGGGCGGCTACTTCCTGTTCCGGCCCGGGGGCACCACCGCCGCCGCCTCCTCGGCGACCGCCACCCCCACGCATACGGCCAGCGCGACGCCGACGCCGAGCACGGCGGCGGAGCCAGCCACGCACTGCGCCTACGCGTCCAATCCGCCCGCGGCCCGCACGGTCGGCACCCCGCCGGCCAGCACCCGACTCCACCGCCACGTACCAGGCGACCATCGCCACCAATCGCGGCGACGTGGTGATCGACCTGCTGAACAGCAAGGCGACCTGCACGGTCAACTCGTTCGTGTACCTGGCCGCGAAAAAGTACTTCAACAACACCAAGTGCCACCGGCTGACTACGTCAGGCAGTCTTTTCGTGCTGCAGTGCGGGGACCCCACCGGTACCGGCAGCGGCGGCCCGGGCTACAAGTTCGCCGACGAGAACTTGGCCGGAGCCAAGTACCCGGGGGGGACGGTGGCGATGGCCAACTCCGGCGCCAACACCAACGGCAGCCAGTTCTTCCTCGTGTACAAGAACTCCACCTTGAGCCCCAGTTACACGCCATTTGGCACGGTCGTCTCGGGACTGGGAATCATCCAGAACGTGGCCAAGCAGGGCACGGACAACGCCAACGGCTCCGGCGACGGCCATCCGAAGGAGCCGGTAGTCATCGAGAGCGTAACCATCAAGAAAACCTGATTGGGCGGCGTCGCCGGATCAGGGCTGAGCAGGAGGTTAGCGGTGAGTACCGCCAACGATCCGTGGGGCCGGGTGGATGCCGAGGGTACGGTCTACGTGCGTACCAAGGGTGGCGAACGGGTCGTTGGCTCATGGCAGGCGGGCAGCCCGGACGAGGCGCTGGCGTTCTTCCGGCGCAAGTTCGAGTCCCTGGAGACCGAGGTCACCCTGCTTGAGCAGCGGATCTCGGCTACCGACCTGTCCCCGGGCAGCGCGCGCGACGACCATCGACCGGCTGCTGGAGGCCGTGTCCACAGCGAACGCGGTGGGCGATCTCGACTCACTGCACGCCAGGCTGGAGGCCGTGGCCGGCCAGGTCGATCACCGCCGCGAGGAAGTACGTGCCGCCCGGGAACACGCCCGCTCCGAGGCCAAGGACGTCAAGGAGCGGATCGTGGCCGAGGCTGAGCAGATCGCCGCCGAGGCGACGCACTGGAAAATGAGCGGCGAGCGGCTGCGCCAGCTGCTGGAGGAATGGAAGACCGCGCCGCGCGCGGACCGGGCGGTGGAGACCGCCCTGTGGAAGCGCCTGTCGGCGGCGCGGAATGCCTTCACGAAGCGGCGCAAGGCCTACTTCGCCGGGCTGGAGGAGGAGCGGGAAGGGGCCAAGACCCGCAAGGAGAAGCTGGTGGCCGAAGCGGAGGCGCTGACGTCATCGACCGACTGGGGTCCCACGGCGGCAGCCTTCCGCGAGCTGATGCGATCGTGGAAGGCGGCGGGCCGGGCCGGCCGCGATGACGAGGACGAGCTGTGGACCCGGTTCAAGGCGGCGCAGGACACCTTCTTCCAGGAGCGGTCCAAGGTGTTCTCGGCCAAGGAGACCGAGCTGCGGGAGCACGCTGAGGCCAAGACCGCGCTGCTCGAGGAGGCGGGCAAGCTCGTCCCGGTGACCAACGCCCGGGCCGCCCGGTCGGCCCTGCGGTCCATCCAGGAGCGTTGGGAGCATGCCGGCCCGGTGCCCAGGGAGGCCCACGAACGGCTGGAGTCCGGCCTGCGCCGGATCGAGGATGCGGTGCGCAAGGCCGAGGATTCTCAGTGGCGGCGGTCCAACCCGGAAGCCCTGGCCCGGGCCAAGGGCACGGTGGAGCAGATCCGGGCGGCCATCACCAGCCTGGAACAGCAGCTGGCCAAGGCGCAGGCGCGCGACGACACCCGGGCCGCGGCGCAGGCCGAGGAAGCTATCGCCGCCCGCCGTTCCTGGCTGGAAGAAGCCGAACGGACCCTGGCCGAACTGTCTGGCTGATCCGCCGGGGGCTAAGGGGGGACACGCCTAGCTGGTGATCCGGTAGACGTCGTAGACGCCGTCGATGGCGCGCACGGCGCGCAGCACGTGGCCCAGGTGCTTGGGGTCACCCATCTCGAAGGTGAACCGGCTGACCGCGACCCGGTCCCTGGTCGTGGTCACGGAGGCCGACAGGATGTTGACATGCTGCTCTGAGATGGACCGCGTCACGTCGGAGAGCAGGCCGGTCCGGTCCAGCGCCTCCACCTGGATGGCCACCAGGAACAGGGAGCCGTCCGTGGGCGACCAGCGCACCGCCACCAGCCGTTCGGGCTGGGAATCGAGGAGGTGCCGGAGGTTGAGGCAGTCCGCCCGGTGCACGGACACGCCGTGCCCGCGGGTGACGAAACCGGTGATCTCATCGCCCGGCACCGGCGTACAGCACTTGGAGAGCCGGGCCCAGACGTCCGAGGCGCCCTCCACGACCACCCCCGAGTCCCCGGCGGGCCGGGGCCGGGGCGAGCGGGTGGGGAGCGTCGCCTCGGCCAGGTCTTCCTGTGCGCCGGCGATTCCCCCCGCGGACTGGACCAGCTTCGACGCCACGGACTGCGCGCTGACATGTCCTTCGCCGACGGCCGCGTACAGGGCGGATAGGTCCGCGTACCGTAGGTCCCTGGCGATGGCGAGCAGCGCGTCCCCGGTGGCGAGCCGCTGCAGCGGCAGGCCCTGCTTGCGCATGGCCCGGGCGATGGCGGTCTTCCCGGTCTCCGCCGCCGCCTCGCGGCGCTCCTTGGAGAACCAGTGCCGGATCTTGTTGCGTGCCCGGGCGCTCTTGACGAAGCCCAGCCAGTCCCGGCTCGGCGCCGCGTCCTGAGCCTTGGAGGTGAATATCTCCACGGTGTCGCCGTTGTCGAGGGTGCTCTCCAGCGCGACGAGGCGGCCGTTCACCCGGGCGCCGATCGTCCGGTGGCCCACTTCGGTGTGGATCGCGTAGGCGAAGTCCACCGGCGTCGCGCCCTGGGGCAGCGCGATCACCTCACCACGCGGGGTGAAGACGTAGACCTCGGCGGCGCCCAGGTCGAATCGCAGCGACTCAAGGAATTCGGCGGGATCGGCGGTTTCCCGCTGCCAGTTGACGAGCTGCCGGAGCCAGGCCATGTCGGCCGTGCCGCCCGGCACGCCACCGCGGCCCGGCACCGTCTCCTCCTTGTACTTCCAGTGCGCGGCCACTCCGTACTCGGCCCGCCGGTGCATGCCCCAGGTCCTGATCTGCAGCTCGACCGGCTTGCCCTCCGGGCCGATCACCGTGGTGTGCAGCGACTGGTACATGTTGAACTTCGGCATCGCGATGTAATCCTTGAAGCGCCCGGGGACGGGATTCCACCGGGCGTGCACCGTGCCGAGGGCCGCGTAGCAGTCCCGGACCGAGTCGACCAGGACGCGGATGCCGACCAGATCGTAGATGTCGTCGAACCCCACGTTCCGGGCGATCATCTTCTGGTACACGGAGTAGTAATGCTTGGGCCTGCCGGTGACCCGCGCCTTGACCTTGGCGTTGCGCAGGTCGGAGGAAACGTCCTCGATGACCTCTTGCAGGAAGACGTCGCGGCGGGGGGCACGCTCGGACACCAGCCGCGCGATCTCGTCGTACCGCTTGGGGAACAGCGTCGCGAAGGCCAGATCCTCGAGTTCCCACTTGACCGTGTTCATGCCGAGCCGGTGCGCGAGCGGGGCGAAGATCTCCAGGACCTCACGCGATTTGCGCTCCTGCTTCTCCCGGGGCAGGTAACGCAGCGTGCGCATGTTGTGCAGCCGGTCGGCCAGCTTGATGACCAGGACCCTGATGTCACGGGACATCGCGACCACCATCTTGCGGACGGTCTCCGCCTCGGCGGCCTCGCCGTACTTGACCTTGTCCAGCTTGGTGACCCCGTCGACGAGCGCCGCCACGTCGTCGCCGAACTCGCGCCGCAGCTCGGTCAGGGTGTAGTCGGTGTCCTCAACGGTGTCGTGCAGCAGGGCCGCGCACAGCGTCTCGTGATTCATGCCCAGCTCGGCGAGGATGGTGGCCACGGCGAGCGGGTGGGTGATGTAGGGATCACCGCTCTTGCGCTTCTGACCGGAATGCCAGTGCGCGGCGACGCCGTACGCGCGCTCGATGAGCCTGACGTCCGCCTTGGGATGGGTGGCGCGGACCGTCTTGATCAGCGGCTCGAGCACGGGGTTCATTCCCCCTCCGCGGGCTGCGCCCAGGCGCGCGAGCCGCCGGCGGACCGTGGGGCCGCCCGGCCGCCGTGGCCCCGCCGGCCGGGGCGGTGACGGTGGCGGGAGGGGCGGGGTGCGTGGCAGTGCCCGGCACGGCCTCGTCCGGCGCCACGACGGCGGCCTCCCCGGCTGCGGCATCCTGTTCGCGGCTTGCCGGGAGGGCGGGCGTGACACCGGCTCCGCTCGTGCCGGTGGTTGCCACGTCACCGGCCAAATGGGGCTCCTCAGGTACGCCAGTACATTCAGTCTATCGGCGGCCGATACCCACAGTGCTGGATCGGCGGGGGACGAGGCCCGCGGGGAGGTATCGGCGGACGATGCCCGCGGCTGCCGTCACACCACCAGGAGGGAGCGGACCGCCACCCCGGAGAGCTTCGCCCGGCCCTCGAGGAAGGCCAGTTCCAGGATCACCGCGATACCGGCGACCTCACCGCCGGCCCGCCGGACCAGGTCCGCGGCCGCTTCCGCGGTGCCGCCGGTGGCCAGCACGTCGTCCACGATCAGCACTCGCTCGCCGGGTACGAAGGCATCCTGGTGCACCTCGATCGTGGCCGTCCCGTATTCCAGCTGATAGCTCTGGGCGTAGGTCGGAGCGGGCAGCTTGCCCTGCTTGCGGACCGGTACGAAGCCGGAACCGAGCTGGCAGGCGACCGAGGCGGCCAGGATGAAACCGCGTGCCTCGATGCCCGCGACTTTGTCCACCTGGCCGTGCCCGGCGGCCAGGGCCGCGACGACCGCGGCCAGCGCGGCGCCGTCCGCCAGCAGCGGCGTGATGTCCTTGAATACGATGCCCGGCTCCGGGTAGTCGGCCACGTCCCGGATCTTGGCGCTGATCAGGTCGGCGATGACGGTGTCCGCCGAGATCTCCCCGGGCAGCACCGGCTACCGCCGCTTCTTCTTGCCGCTGGGGCGGCGCTTGGCGGTACCGGGACGGCGCGGCTGCTGGCGCGGGCCCGGGCGGGCGCCGGGCGCAGGCGTGCCGCGTGGAGTGGCCCGGCCCGCGGCGACCTTCTCCCCGGCCGACTCGTCAGGCGGACCGGCCTCGGCGCCGGAGTCATAGCTGTCGTCCACGGCGTCCTCCGCGGCGGGCCCGTCATCGAGCGCCACGGCCGCCGCGGCCGGACCAGGCTTGCCGGGCGCCTTGCCGCTCGTCTTGGCCGCCGCGCGCTTGGCCGCCCGGCCGCCCGCTTCGCGCAGGGCCACCCGCTTGGCGAGCGCCTTGAACTGCGGCTCGCGCTCCTTCAGCTGAGCCAGGACGGGGGTGGCGATGAAGATCGAGGAGTACGTGCCGGACAGCATGCCGACGAACAGGACCAGCGCGAGGTCCTTCAGCTCCCCGGCCCCGAGCAGGGCTCCGCCGACGAACAAGATCCCGGCCACCGGGAGCAAGGCGATGATCGAGGTGTTGATGGACCGGACCAGGGTCTGGTTGAGCGCGAGGTTGGCCGCCTGGCTGTAGGTGCTCCGGGACGAACCGGCCAGCCCCGCGGTATTCTCCCGTACCTTGTCGAAGACGACCACGGTGTCGTAGAGCGAGTACCCGAGGATGGTGAGCAACCCGATCACGCTGGCCGGGCTGACCTCGAAGCCGGCCAGCGCGTAGATCCCGGTCGCGATCACGATGTCGTGGATCAGCGCGACGAACGCGGAAGCGGCCATCCGCCACTCGAACGCGACCGACAGGTAGACGACGATCACGACCAGGAAGGCGATCAGCGCCTGCAGCGCTTTATCCGTGATCTGGCTGCCCCAGGTGGGCCCGATAAAGGTGGCGGCCACGTTCTTGGTCGGTATCCCGAAGGCGTGGCTGATGCCGTTCTGCACCCTCTCGACCTGCTGAGAGGACGGCAACTTCCCGGTCTGCACCCGCCACATGGCCTTGCTGCCGCTGCCGACCTGCTGGACGATCGCGTCGGGGCCGCCCCCTGAACCGGTCACCGTGCTGCGCACCTGGGCGATCGTGGCGTGCGGATCGGCGAACTGGAAGACGGAGCCGCCCTTGAAATCGACGCTGAAGTTAAGCCCGCGGCCGACCAGCGCGCCGACGCTGATCAGCAGGATCAGCCCGGAGATGGCGTACCAGAGGCGCCGCCGGCCGACGAACTCGACCGAGACCTCACCGCGGTAGAGCTTGCCGCCGATGTTGCCGAGCCGGGACATCACGCCTCCTTCGCCGAGATCCGGGCCGGGCTGGTGGCCGGGCGCGGTGACGAACCCCGCCACGGCGCGCGGGCACCGAGGCGGGCCGGGTCGAGGCCGGACAGCGGGTGCCCCTGCCCGAAGAACTTGGTCCTGGCCAGCAGGGTCACCGTCGGCTTGGTGAACAGGAACACCACGACCACGTCGATGATGGTGGTCAGGCCGAGGGTGAAGGCGAAGCCTTTGACGTCCCCGATGGAGAAGAACCACAGCAGCGCGGAGGCGAGGAAGGACACCGTATCGGAGACCAGGATGGTCCGCCGCGCCCGTTTCCAGCCGCGTTCCACCGCGGTCCGCAGCGTCCGCCCCTCCCGGACCTCGTCACGGAGCCGCTCGAAGAAGACCACGAACGAGTCCGCGGTAATGCCGATGGCCACGATGAGGCCGGCGATCCCGGCCAGATCCAGCGAGAAGCCCTGGTAGTACTTGCTCAGCACGATGATCGACTCAGTGACCAGGGTGGCGGCGATGATCAGGCTGGACACCGCGACAATGGCCAGGCCGCGGTAGTAGAGCAGGCAGTACACCACGACCAGGATCAGGCCGAGCGCGCCGGCCAGCAAGCCCGCGTTGAGCTGGTCCCGGCCGAGCGTGGGCGAGACCGTCGAGAATTGCTGCGTCTTGAAGGTAAGCGGCAGCGCCCCGTAGCTGAGCACGTTGGCCAGGGACCCGGCCTCGGTCTGGCTGAATCCGGCGTTGCTGGGACCGGAGATCGTGGCCGAGCCGCCGGGGATGGCCGCGTTGATGGTCGGGCGCGGAGACCACGTTCCCGTCCAGGACGACCGCGAGCTCGTCCAGGGTTCGTGCCGTCGCGCTGGTGTTGATGCTGCTGCCGTACTGGCTGTACATCTGGCTGGTGAGCGCGCCGAACAGGGCCGTGCCCTTGTTGTTGAAGGTGAGGTTGGTCTCCCAGTACACGCTGGTCGAGATCAGCGTGGCGCTGGCCGCGGTGACCATCTGCCCGAGGACCTTGGCCTTGTCCAGCACGAACTTGGTCTGGGGACCGTAGTCACCAGCACCGCACGCCACGATCTGCGTATTCGGGTTGTCGAACTGCTGGCCCGTGTAGCCCACCTGCTCCTTCCATTTCGGGTTGGCGCAGTTGAGCTTGTTGAACAGTTTCTGCACGGGCGCGCTGACCAGGCTGGCCTCACCCGCCGCGCCGCTCACCGCGGAAGTGGCGGACGGTGACGCGCTGGGCGACGCCGACGGGCTCGCGGACGCCGTGGCCGACGGGCTGGCCGAAGCGGCGGGCAGCGCCCGGGCCCGGCTCGCCATCTCCTGGGCGCCGGCTGCTCCCCCGGCCGCGCCGGCCGCGCCCGCGGCGTGCGCGGAGGAACTGGCGGACGCACTGGGCGAAGCTTTCAGCGTCGCCGATGGGCTGGCGCTCGGCGAAGCGGTCGATGACGCACTGGCCGAGGGCGCCGGCGTGGCCACGGTGGTGTTCGGGGCCTCCAGCAGCACCTCGCGGAACCGCAGCTGGGCGGTCTGCCCGACCAGGTTCACCACCTGCTGTGTTCCCTGGCCGGGGACCGACACGCTGATGACGTCGTTGCCCTGCTGCACGACCTGCGCCTGGGCGAAGCCCGCCCCGTAGACCCGGCTCTGCATGATGGTCAGCGCCTGCTGCATCTCCGAGGCCGGGGGGATGGCACCCTTGGCCGTCTGGGCCTTCAGCGACACCGTGGTGCCGCTGGTGAGGTCGAGGCCGAGGTTGACCTTGAAGTCCTTGTGCCAGCTGGCCGGCTGGACGAGGTTCCCGCCCACGATCAGCAGGAAGAGCACGACGATCAGCGCGCCTAGCACCGTCAGTGCGCGCCCCGGCCGGGAGACGTTACCGCTTGGGGGAGCCAATTCTCGCTTGTCCTTTGATTCTCATGCCGTCAGGCCCGGTGGCGAGCGTCACTGGCCGGGGGATAACTCCGTGGTGTAGCCGTCCTCGGTGGTGGTTTCCGGCGTGCCGGTGTCGTCGCTCACCGGCGGCTCGCTCACGTCCGCCCCGGTGTCGTCGGGCACTACTTCCATAACGGCCCGGCGCAGAAAACGTGCCTGAACGCCGGGCGCGATCTCCAGCACCACGTCGGTATCGTCCGCGGACACCACGGTGGCATACATCCCCGCCGTGGTGCGGACCTGCTGGCCGGGCATGACCTGCTGCTGCATCTGCTGGACCTGGCGCTGCCGGTTGCGCTGCGGGCGGATCATCACGAAGTAGAACAGGCCGAACAGAACCACGATCACCAGCAGGAACGTGTAGCTGCCCGACGATGACTTGGCCGCGGCCGCGAGTTCAAAGTTCCCCATCCGGGGCATCCTTCCAGTTGATGTGCTTCGCCTGGTCACGCCAGCCAGGACCGACACCGGCGGGGGCCGGAGTCCTGGCCCAGGTGGCTGTCGTTGACCGACTGCCGAAGTGTAGCGGCGTGCAGGCGACGCACCAACAGGCTACGGCTTTCCGCGACTGATCGTGACATGCCTGCGACTGAAATCGCCCGGTTCGGTCACTCGAACAGGCCGCCCGGGACGGCCAGGCCCGGTGGCTCGGGCGGCGCGAGGCCCAGATGCTCCCAGGCCGCGGGGGTCGCCACCCGGCCTCGCGGCGTCCTGGCCATGAGCCCGGCCCGGACCAGGAACGGCTCGGCCACGACCTCGACCGTCTCCGCCTCCTCACCGACCGCCACGGCCAGGGTGGACAGGCCGACCGGTCCACCCCCGAACCTGATGACGAGCGCGCCGAGCACGGCCCGGTCGAGGCGGTCCAGGCCTGTCTCGTCCACCTCGTACAGCGCGAGGGCGGCGCGGGCGAGATCACGGGTGATCACTCCGTCGGCGCGCACCTCAGCGTAATCGCGGACCCGGCGCAGCAGCCGGTTGGCGATCCGGGGGGTTCCCCGGGACCGCCGGCGATCTCGTCGGCGCCGTCGCCACCCAGGGCCACCCCGAGCAGGTCCGCCGACCTCCGGATGATGATCTCCAGTTCGGCCGGCTGATAGAAATCCAGGTGGGCCGTGAACCCGAACCTGTCCCGCAGGGGCGCGGGCAGCAGCCCGGCCCTGGTGGTGGCGCCCACCAGCGTGAACGGCGCGATGGCCAGCGGGATGGCGGTGGCGCCCGGCCCCTTCCCGACCACAACATCGACCCGGAAGTCCTCCATGGCCAGGTAGAGCATCTCCTCCGCGGGCCTGGCCACGCGGTGAATCTCGTCGATGAACAGGACGTCGCCCTCGCCGAGCGTGGACAGGATGGCCACGAGGTCGCCGGCCCGCTCGACGGCCGGGCCGCTGGTGATGCGCAGCGGAGTCCCGAGCTCAGCGGAGATGATCATCGCGATGGTGGTCTTGCCGAGGCCGGGCGGCCCGGACAGCAGCACGTGGTCGGGTGGCCGGCCGCGGCGCAGCGCGCCTTCGAGCACGAGGGACAGCTGCTCGCGGACCCGGGTCTGGCCGATGAGCTCGTGCAGCCGCTTGGGCCTGAGCGCTCCCTCGATGAACCGGTCATCGGCGTCGGCCAGCGGGGAAATCAGCCGCTCCTGCTCGGCGGCGGTCAGCGCGGGGGCCTCCTGCGCCGCCGCGTCGGCCGCCGGGTGGGCACCATCGCGCGCGGCCGGATCCGGGCCGGTCACGCGCGGCTCAGCTTCCGCAGCGCGGCGCGCAGCGCCACGGCCACATCCACGTCTCCGCCGCCGCCGGGGCGGGCGAGCCCTCCGGGCCGGCGGGCGGTTCGGCCAGTTCCGCCTCGACCGCGGCAATGGCCAGGTCGGCATCCCGGGCCGGCCAGCCCAGGTTCACCAGCCCGGCCCTGACCTGGTCGCGCCAGGACGCGGCGCGCGGGGCGGGCACGCCCGCCCCCGGGCCGACCGCCCCGGTGCCGGGCGCCCCGGTGCCGGGCGAGCCGAGCCGCCCGGCGAGTTCCAGCACGATCCGCTGCGCGCCCTTCCGGCCGATGCCAGGCACCCGGGTCAGCGCGGTCACGTCCTCGGCGGCGATGGCGCGCCGCAGGCCGTCCGGGCTGAAGACGGCCAGCATGGCCAGGGCCAGCCGGGGCCCCACCCCGCTGGCCGTCTGCACCAGCTCGAACACGTCCCGCTCATCGTCGCCGGCGAAGCCGTACAGGGTCAGCGCGTCCTCCCGGACCACCAGCGAGGTCGCGACCCGGGCCCGCTCCCCCGTCCGCATCGTGGCCAGCGTGCTGGGCGTGCACTGCACCAGCAGGCCGACGCCGCCCACCTCGATCACGGCGCCCTCCGGGGCGATCGCGGCGACCAGCCCGTCCAGATGAGAGATCACCGCAGGTCCCTTCGGCTCGCGTGGGCGGTGGCGACGGCGGCCGCGAGACGCGACTGGGCGCCCCCCCGCCACAGATGACAGATGGCCAGGGCCAGGGCGTCCGCCGTGTCCGCGGGCTTCGGCGGGTCCGCCATCCGCAGCAGCCGCATCACCATGGCGGTCACCTGGGCCTTGTCGGCGCGCCCGCTGCCGGTGACGGCCGCCTTCACCTCACTGGGCGTGTGCAGGGCGACCGGCAGCCGGCGTCGCGCCGCGCACAGCACGGCCACGGCGCCGGCCTGCGCGGTGCCCATGACCGTCCGGACATTGTGCTGGCTGAATACGCGTTCCACCGCCACGGCATCCGGCCGGTACTCGGCCAGCCAGGAATCGATCTCGACCTCCAGGGCCAGCAGCCGGGTCGCGAGGTCATCGCCGGCCTCGGTGCGGATGACACCGGCCGCCACCAGGCCGGGAGGGCGGCCCGGGGTGCCGTCCACGATGCCCAGCCCGCACCGGGTCAGTCCGGGATCGACACCGAGCACCCGCATTGCCGCTCCATCCCGGCCAGTGCCCAGCACCGGCGAACACCTGTTCGGTCGCGACATTACCGGCCCGGACGCCGCGGCGCGGCGAGGACGTCCGGCGTGTCGCGGCCCGGGTCACCGCCGGGTGCGGGCGTCAGCCGAGCTTCTCCATCACGTCGTCAGACACGGAGTAGTTCGCGTACACATCCTGCACGTCGTCGGAGTCCTCGAGCGCTTCGATCAGCCGGAAGACCCGTCTGGCCTGATCCTCGTCGAGCTCGATCTCGACGGCGGGCAGGAACGCGGCCTCCGCGGACTCGTACTCGGTCCCGGCCCGCTGCAGCGCGGTGCGCACCGCCACCAGATCGCCGGGCTCGCTGATCACCTCGAACGACTCGCCGAGGTCGTTGACCTCTTCCGCGCCCGCGTCCAGCACCGCGCCAAGCACGTCGTCCTCGGTAACCCCGCCTGCTTTGGGGACGATCACGACGCCCTTGCGGTGGAACATGTAGGACACCGAGCCGGGGTCGGCCATGGAACCACCGTTGCGGGTCAGGGCGGCCCGGACGTCCGCGGCCGCCCGGTTCCTGTTGTCGGTCAGGCACTCCACGAGCACGGCGACTCCCCCGGGGGCGTATCCCTCGTAGGTGACCGTCTCGTAGGCGGCCCCGCCGGCCTCGAGCCCGCCGCCGCGGCGGACCGCGCGGTCGATGTTGTCGCTGGGCACCGAGTTCCGCTTGGCCTTCTGCACCGCGTCGTAGAGCGTGGGGTTCCCGGCCAGGTCGGCGCCGCCGGTCCGGGCCGCGACCTCGACATTCTTGATCAGCTTGGCGAACAGCTTGCCGCGCCGGGCGTCAACGACCGCCTTCTTGTGCTTGGTCGTGGCCCACTTCGAGTGGCCGCTCATGAACGTTCCCTCACCATGTCAACGAAGAGTTTGTGCACGCGTGTGTCGCCGGTCAGCTCCGGATGGAACGCGGTGGCGAGCGCGGGACCCTGCCGGACCGCGACGATCCTACCCGTGGCCGACTCGGTGCCGAGGATCTCGACCTGCGCGCCGGTCTGCTCGACCCAGGGGGCCCGGATGAAGACCGCGCGGAACGCTGGGCCAGGCACACCGGCCAGCGCGATGTCGCTCTCGAACGAGTCCAGCTGACGCCCGAACGCGTTACGGCGGACCGTCATGTCGATCCCACCGAACGTCTGCTGCCCGTTCACCCCGTCGAGCAGCCGGTCCGCCAGCACGATCATGCCCGCGCACGACCCGAACGCGGGCATCCCGGCGCTGATCCGCTTCCGCAGCGGGTCCATCAGGTCGAATATCACAGCCAGCTTCCACATTGTGGTGGATTCCCCGCCGGGAATGATCAGCCCGTCGACCGCCTCGAGCTCGTCGGGCCGGCGTACCGGCATCCCCGACGCACCCGCGACGGCCAGCGCCGCCAGGTGCTCGGACACGTCCCCCTGCAACGCCAGAACGCCGACGACCGGGGCGTCCGGGGGGGCGGGCATGGCGATCCTCCTGGGGATCGGCGGGGGCACGGGTTACCTCTGAGCGTATCGATGTCCCCCGAGCACCCGAAACACCGGCCGACAGACCGCGAAAACCCCCCACAACGGATCACATCACCCAGCGCGCTGCCCGGGAGTGCGATCATTCTGACTTTTCACGCGTTTGGTGACCACAATTCAGGACAAACCTCCCGTGATCATGGTCGTAACGTGTGCTATGTACTCGGTAGCCGGATACGGCGCCCGCCACGCACGGGAATCGGTCGGCCAAAACCTGTATCAGCCGACGGCCGCACCGCATTTCATGATCGCGGCTGACTTGTGGCATCTGACCGGCAACACCACCCGGCCCTACTGGCTGACAAAGAACCCGGCCCTACTGGCTGACAAAGAACACGGGGACACCGCCGCCAGCTTGTTACGCCTCCTGGGGTGGGGCCTCCCCGGGTGGGTCCTCCCCGGGTGGGTCCTCCCCGGGAGGCGCGGCCTCGGGTGTGTCCTTCTCGGGTGTGTCCTCCTTGGGCAGGGCCGCCCTGAGCGGGCTCTCCGGCCGGGGGTTCTCCGGCCGGAGAACCCCCGGCCGGGGGGTCTCCGCGGCGTGGCCCAGCAGCCGTTCGATGGCGGCCAGCCGACCGTCGATCGCATCGAGCCTGCTCACGATCTCCTGGACCTGCTGGCTCACGGCCTCTTCGAGACGGCGCACCGCAAATCCCCCGAAACGCGGCTTGTCCTGGCCCTCGCCCTGGTAGCCGTGCAGCAGCTCGATGACCTGCTGGCGGGTCCGGTCCAAGTCTGCGCCCAGGTTGGTGAGCACCTGGGCCGCCACACCCTGGCCCTCGCGGATCAGCCCGAGCAGAATGTGCTCGGTGCCGATGTAGTTGTGGCCGAGCTGCTGTGACTCGCGCAGCGAGAGCTCGAGGACCTTCTTGGCGCGCGGCGTGAACGGGATGTGCCCGGACGGGGCGTCTTTTCCACGGCCAGTGATCTCCTCGACCTGCTGCCGCACAGCCTCCAGGCTGATCCCCATGGCCTCCAGGGCCTTGGCCGCGACGCCTTCGCCCTCATGAATCAGGCCGAGCAGGAGGTGCTCGGTGCCGATGTAGTTGTGGTCGAGGATCCGGGCCTCTTCCTGGGCCAGGACCACGACCCGGCGCGCCCGGTCAGTGAACCTCTCAAACATGTCCGCGCTCCCCACGATGGGTGCAGCCAATGGCATCCGGGCGCGCACGGCGCGGGGATGCCGGGAAGGTCACCAGCCGCGGCCGGCGTAACGCTCGCCGGGCGGCAGGGTGTCCAGGTTGATGCCGACCATGGCCTCACCGAGCCCGCGAGAGACCTTGGCGACAACGTCAGGGTCGTCATGGAAGGTAGTTGCTTTCACGATCGCCTCGGCCCGCCGGGCCGGGTCGCCCGACTTGAAGATCCCGGAGCCGACGAACAGCCCTTCCGCGCCGAGCTGCATCATCATGGCGGCGTCGGCCGGGGTGGCGATGCCGCCCGCCGTGAACAGCACGACGGGCAGACGGCCGGCCCGGGCGACTTCGGCGACCAGCTCGTAGGGGGCCTGCAGGTCCTTGGCCGCCGCGAACAGCTCCTCGCCGCGGAGCGCGCCGAGACGCCGGATGTCCGCCGAGATCTGGCGCATATGCCTGGTCGCTTCCACGACGTTGCCGGTCCCGGCCTCGCCCTTCGACCGGATCATGGCCGCACCTTCGGTGATCCGGCGGAGGGCCTCGCCGAGGTTCGTGGCGCCACAGACGAACGGCACGGTGAACGCCCACTTATCGACGTGGTTGGCCTCATCCGCAGGCGTGAGGACCTCGGACTCGTCGATGTAGTCGGCGCCGATCGCTTGCAGCACCTGGGCCTCGGCGAAGTGGCCGATCCGGCACTTCGCCATGACCGGGATGGAAACCGCCGCGATGATCTCCTCGATCATGTCGGGGTCGCTCATCCGCGCGACACCGCCCTCCGCGCGGATGTCGGCGGGCACCCGCTCCAGCGCCATCACCGCCACCGCGCCGGCGTCCTCGGCGATCTTCGCCTGGTCGGCGGTCACCACGTCCATGATCACGCCGCCTTTGAGCATGTCGGCCATGCCCCGCTTGACGCGCGCGGTCCCGGTCCGGCCGGTGGCTCCCGTCCCGGTGCTCGATTCACCGGCACTGGCTGCGGCACTGCTGACTGACACGACAGACCTCACTTGATCACATAATCGGATGGGCGCACCTCCCCCATGGTAGGCGCTCGGTCAGCCGGTCAAATGGGGCATATCGGTCCCCCGGCCCTCCGTGCCCCCGGCGACCAGTGAGTCATCGATCTCGAAGAACTCCGGCAGCGCCGCGCCGCCGGCCAGGCCGAGCACGCGGACCAGCCACCTCCGCCGGGCGGCGCGGGTGGCCGCCACCGCGTCGTTGAAGAACCGGCGGGCCAGGAAAACCTGATGGGCCGCGGCCTCAAGCTCCGCGAGCAGGTCGTCCGCGCTGTCCTGCCCGCTCAGCGTCTTGCGGAAGTCAGGCTGGCCGACCACGGCCCGCAGGGCCCGGGTGAGATCACTCTCGGCCAGTTCGTTCGGCTCACCCGCCGCCCGGGCGTCGTGCGCGGCCCCCGCGAGCAGCAGGCTCGTCGCCGGATCGAGCACCCCGCACGCGGCGAGCTCAAGCGCGACCGAACTCCGGCGCAAGAGCGCGGCATCGAGCGCGGCCCGCGCGGTGTCCACCCGGGCGTGCAGCCGGTCCAGCCGGCCCGCGCGCCACGAGACGTAGACGCCGACCAGCACGGCCAGCACGATGATCAGGATGGCGTCGATCAGCACGGGCCACCCGCCTCATCCGCTGGCCCCAGGCCGCCGCGCCGCCTCACCGGGCGACTCCGACCTGCCCGGTGGCGGGCACCACGGCCTCGTAGACTTGCACGACGTCCCTGGCCACCACCGGCCAGTCATAGATCCGGACCGCCTCGGCGGCCGCGGCCGACAGGTCGGCCCGCCGCTGCGGGTCGTCCAGCAGCCGCCCGGCCGCCCGGGCCAGGTCATCGGGGTCGCCGGTCTCGAACAGTTCCCCGGCCCGGCCGCCCCGCAGCACCTGCCGGAACGCGTCGAGATCACTGGCGGCGATCGGCGCACCCGCGGCCATGGCCTCGGCCAGGACGATGCCGAAGCTCTCGCCGCCGGTGTTCGGCGCGCAGAACACGTCAACCGAGTGATAGACGCGCGCCTTGTCGTCCTCGCTGACCTGACCGAGCATGATCACCCGCTGGCGCAGCGGCACGGCCAGCTTCTCGAGGGCATTGTCGCCGTCCCCCGGGCCGGCGATGAGCAGCCGCAGACCCGGCCGCTGCGCGCCGAGCGTCCCGAACGCGCGCAGCAGCACGTCCAGTCCCTTGCGCGGCTCGTCCATCCGGCCGAGGAACCCCAGGGCACCTCCCGGGCCCGGCCACCCGGGGAGCGGGGTCGCCTTCTCGTACCGGCGCACGGTCACCCCGTTCGGGATGAGCACCGCGTCCCCGCCGGTGTGCTCGACCAGGGTGGTGCGCGCGGCCTCGGATACCGCGATCCAGCCGTTGACCTTCTCCAGCGCGGTCCGCAGGGCCGGGGCGGAGGCGTGCATCACCCGCGACCGCGGCGTGGCGGTGTGCACGGTGGCCACGATGGGGCCGTCCGCGACCCAGCAGGCCAGCAGGGACAGGCTCGGAGCGGCGGGCTCGTGCACGTGCAGCACATCGAACGCGCCCTCTTTGACCCACCGCCGCACCCGGCTGGCTGAAAGGAAGCCGAACGCCAGCCGCGCCACTGAGCCGTTGTACGGCACCGGGACCGCGCGGCAGGCCGATACCAGGTAGTCGGGCAGGGACGTGTCCTCATCGGCCGGAGAGATCACGGACACCTCGTGGCCCAGCCCGATCAGCGCCTCGGCCAGGTCCCTGATGTGCTGCTGCACGCCGCCCGGCACGGCCCAGGTATAGGGGCAGACCAGGCCGACCCTCACGGCTCGGTCCCGTCTTCACGGCCGGCCGCGGCGTCCGCGGCGGCCAGCCGCTCAGGATCCAGATCAGCAACGAAAACCCGCTGCAGCATGTGCCAGTCCGCCGGATGGGCCCGGATACCAGCCTCGAAGGCCCACGCGACCTGCTGAGTCATGGCGGCTACTTTCTCCCGCCGGTCTCCCCCGTCCGGCACAGGGACCTCAGAATGGACGTTGACTCCCCAGCAGTCCCCCTCGTACCACAGCGTGGTGGGCAGCAGGACGGCGCCGGTCTGGACGGCCAGCGCCGCCGGGCCGCCCATCATCCGCGCCTTCTCGCCGAAGAACTCCACCTCGATACCGCCGCCGGTGACGTCACGGTCGGCGACCAGGCAGACCAGCCGCCGGCGCGCAGCCGCTGGGCCAGGATCCCAAACCGGCTGTTGCCACCGTGGCCGGCAGCGCCTCGAACCCGAGGCCTTCACGGAACTCCACGAACCGCCGGTACAGCGACTCGGGCCTGAGCCGCTCCGCCACCGTGGTGAACTTCCCCGCCCCGCGGGCGATGATCCACGCCCCGGCCTCCTCGTAGTTCCCCATATGCGGCAGGGCGACCACCACCCCGCGGCCCGCCGCCATGCTGGCGTGCAGGACGTCCTCCGCGCCTACGGACAGCGTGCTGGCCAGGATCCGCTCGGTGCTGATGGCCGGGAGCCGGAATACCTCGAACCAGTAGCGCGCGTAGGAAAGCATGGCCGCGCGGGACAGCGCGCGCAGGTCCTGACCCGACGGCGCGGGACCGATCACCCGGCGCAGGTTGTCCTCCAGGACCTGCACCCGCGGACCCTGGCGGCGCCACGCCAGGTCGGCGCCCCGCATGAAGACCCAGCGGGGCCAGGACTCGGGCACCCGGTAGACCACCGACCAGCCCAGCCCGTATGCGGCGTCGGCCAGCCGGTCTTTCAGCGCGGCCATCCTGCGCCCTCTCCCGTGCCTTCGTGCCCCATGCTTTCGGGCCCAGTGCCACCATCCCCGTGGCCGTCGGCGGCGGTGCGCTCCCCGGTGGCCTGTTCCCGCGCTGTTCGTTCGCCGGCCGCTCGCTCCCCGGCCGCACGCGGCCCGGCGCCGGGCCCACCGCCTGCCGCACCACCAGCACCCGCTGGCCGAACGTGACCGTGCTCAGCCCGGCGAGCGCCCACAAGCCCACCGGAAGCACGTACGGCACGCCGAGGCCGGTGAGACCAGCCGAGACCAGGCCGATGACGAGCCGCTCCGATCGCTCGGCCACGCCGACGTCGGCCCGCACCCCCAAGCCCTCCGCCCGGGCCCGCGCGTAGGACACCATCGCGCCCGCCACCAGGCAGTACAGCGTCACGGCGGCGAGCACGGGCTGATGGCCGCCCCGGGCCAGCCAGATCGCGAGCCCCGCGAAGACGGCAGCGTCGCTCACCCGGTCCAGGGTCGAGTCGAGGAAGGCGCCCCAGGGCCCGGTGGTGCCCGTGATCCGGGCCAGCGCACCGTCCAGCATGTCGGCCAGCACGAAGAACGTGCAGACCATCGTCCCGGCGAACAGGTGGCCCGTGGGAAACAGCCACAGCGCCCCCGCGGTCATGCCCACGGTGCCGGTCACGGTGATCGCGTTCGGGGTTACCGGGGTACGCGCGAGCACCTGCCCGACCGGGATCAGCACCCGGTTCAGCACGGGCCGCAGGAAGTTCAGCATGGCCGTCCGATCTTACTGGCGGGTGGGACACGGAAGGGTGATTCCGGTTGGGGGCTTGTTATCCGGTGGCCGGGAGGTAAAGGCTGGCTGTACGCAGCCGGACGGACCCGCAGGAGGCGACACTCATGACCGACAGGAGAGGACCGACAGCCGCAGGCGGCAGCACCAGCGGCAGGCCAGCCCGGCAGCGTTCGGAATGTCGCGCTGGTCGGCCATTCGGGAGCAGGAAAGACAACGCTGGTCGAGGCGCTTCTGGTCGCACACCGGGGCGATTCAGCGGGCGGGCCGGGTCGAAGACGGGACCACGGTGAGCGACTTTGACGAGGTCGAGGTCAGGCAGCAGCGCTCGGTAAACCTCACGCTCGCCCCGGTCAGCTACGCCGGGGTCAAGGTGAACCTGATCGACACGCCCGGGCTACGCCGACTTCACCGGGGACCTGCGGGCCGGCCTGCGGGCCGCGGACGCGGCGCTGTTCGCCGTGCCCGCGACCGAGGGCGTGGACGGCCTGACCCGGATGCTCTGGGATGAGTGCGCGCGGGTCGGCATGCCGCGCGGCGGTGGTGATCACGAAGCTCGACCACCAGCGGGCCGACTTCGACGAAGCCCTGCGAGCCTGCCAGGACGCGTTCGGCGACGCGGTGGCACCGCTGTACCTGCCAGTGTCCGACGATCAGGGCGAACTGCGGGGGCTCATCGGGCTGCTGTCCGAGCGCTTCTACGACTACACGGGCGGAGCCCGCACCGAGCGCGATCCTGAACCCGCCCATTCGGACCGCGTCGAAGAACTGCGCAGCTCGCTGATCGAGGGGATCATCCAGGAGAGCGAGGACGAGGGCCTCATGGACAGGTACCTCGTCCGGTGAGGAGATCGCCACCAAGGTGCTCATCGAGGACCTGGAGAAGGCGGTGGCCCGGGGCAGCTTCTACCCGGTGCTGGGCGGTGGGCAGCCAGCAGGGCGTCGGGCTGGCCGAACTGCTCGAAGTGATGACCCAGGCCTTTCCCGCGCCGGACGAGCACCCGCTGCCCGCGGTGACCACCCTGGATGGCAAGCCGGTCACCGATCTGTCCAGCGACCCGAACGGCCCGCTGCTCGCCGAGGTGGTCAAGACCACCTCGGATCCGTATGTCGGGCGGATCAGCCTGGTCCGGGTGTTCTCCGGCACCCTGCGGCCCGACGCGGTCGTGCACGTGTCCGGGCATGGCCTGGCCGAGCGCGGCCATGCCGACCATGACCAGTGACGAGCGGATCGGCGCGCTCACCTCGCCCTTGGGCAAGCAGCAGCGGCCGGTCGCGCAGTGCGCCGCGGGAGACATCTGCGCCGTGGCCAAGCTGTCCAGCGCGGAGACCGGTGACACCCTGTCGGACAAGGAGCGGCCGGTGCTCATGGAGGCGTGGTCGATGCCGGAGCCGCTGCTGCCGGTGGCGATTCACGCCAAGTCCAAGGCCGACGAGGACAAGCTGTCGCAGGCCATCGGGCGGCTGGTGGCCGAGGACCCGACGCTGCGGCTGGAGAACAACGCCGAGACCCACCAGCTGGTGCTCTGGTGCATGGGTGAGGCCCACTCCGACCTGCTGCTCGACCGGCTGTCCAGCCGTTACGGGGTCGCCGTGGAGACCGGCGAGCTGCGCGTTCCGCTGCGGGAGACGGTCGGCGGGAAGGCCAGGGGGCTGGGCCGGAACGTCAAGCAGACCGGCGGCCACGGTGAGTTCGGGATCTGCCACATCGAGGTCGAGCCCCGGCCGTCCGGCGCGGGCCTGGAGTTCGTCAACAAGGTCGTCGGCGGGGTGGTCCCGCGCCAGTTCATTCCGTCGGTCGAGAAAGGCATCCGCGCCCAGATGGAACTGGGGGTGCTGGCGGGCTACCCGATGGTGGACATCAGGGTCACTCTGTTCGACGGCAAGGCGCATTCGGTGGACTCCTCGGACATGGCGTTCCAGAAGGCGGGGAAGGCGGCGCTGCGGGATGCGGCCGAGAAGGCGACCGTGCTGCTCCTTGAGCCGGTAGACGAGCTGTCCGTGCTGGTGGTTGACGACTATGTCGGCGCGGTCATGTCGGACCTCTCATCGCGGCGCGGCCGGGTGCTCGGCACCGAGCCGGTATCCGGCGGGCGGACCCTGGTCAAGGCCGAGATACCCGAACTCGAGATCACCCGGTACGCCATCGACCTGCGGTCGATGTCACACGGGACCGGCTCGTTCACCCGTACCTATCTGCGGCACGAGCCGCTGCCCGCCATCTGGCCGGGAAGGTGCGCGGCCAGGCCTCAGCGTCCGGGTGACAGGCGGCGAGGTGACCAGGCGTCGGCGATCAGCTTCGGGTGTCCCGCAGCAGTTGCGGAAGCACCTTGGTCTGGCCCACGACGGGCATGAAGTTGGTGTCCCCGCCCCACCGTGGCACGACGTGCTGGTGCAGGTGGGCGGCGATGCCGGCGCCCGAGACCTGGCCCATGTTCATGCCGATGTTGAAGCCCTGCGCGTTGCCCGTGCCGCGCAGCGCCGTCATGGCCTGCTTGGTGTGCTCGGCCGAGCTCGGGGTCTCCGGCTCGTCGAGATCGGGGTAGTCGGCCACGTGCCGGTACGGGACGACCAGGAGGTGGCCGGCGTTGTACGGGTAAAGGTTGAGCACGGTGTACACGAGCTGGCCGCGCGCGACGATCAGCCCGTCCTCGTCATCCAGCTTCGGGATCCGGCAGAACGGGCAGCCGTCGCCCTCGTCGCTGCCGACGGCCCGGTTCTCGCCCTTGATGTAGGCCATGCGGTGCGGCATCCACAGCCGCGCGAAGCCGTCGGGCACGCCGATCCCGTCCTGCGCGAAGGGCTCATCAGACACCACCGTCTACACCTGGATCCGGTCCGCGACCGCGGCGACGACCTGGGCCACCGCCTCGCCGATCGGGACACCGTTGCGCTGCTCGCCGCTGCGGTAGCGGAACGAGACCGCCCCGGCGGCCACGTCGTCATCCCCGGCCAGCAGCATGAACGGGACCTTCTGGCGCTGCGCGGTCCTGATCTTCTTCTGCATCCGGTCGTCGCTGGCGTCCACCTCCACCCGGATCCCCTGCTCCCGCAGCCGGGCGGCGACCTCCTCCAGATAGGGCACATGCGCGTCGGCGATGGGGATGCCGACCACCTGTACCGGGGCCAGCCAGGGCGGAAAGGCGCCCGCGTAGTGCTCGACGAGGATGCCGAAGAAACGCTCGATCGACCCGAACAGCGCCCGGTGGATCATGTACGGGCGCTGCCTGGTGCCGTCAGCGGCCTGGTACTCGATGCCGAACCGGCCCGGCTCCTGGAAGTCCACCTGCAAGGTGGACAGCTGCCAGCGGCGGCCGATCGCGTCCTTCACGTGCACGTCGATCTTGGGCGCGTAGAACGCGCCCTCGCCCTCGGCCACCACGTACGGCAGGCCGGACACGTCCAGGGCGTGCTTGAGCGCCGCCTCCGCCCGCTCCCACTCCTCCGGCTCCCCCACGAACTTCTCCGGCCGGGTGGACAGCTCGGCCTCGAACTCGGTCAGCCCGAAGTCCCGCAGCAGGCCGACGACGAAGTCGAGCAGCGAGGCCAGTTCGTCAGCCAGTTGCTCGGGGGCACAGAAGATGTGCGCGTCGTCCTGGGTGAAACCGCGCGCCCGGGTCAGGCCGTGCACCACGCCGGATTTCTCGTACCGGTAGACAGTGCCGAATTCGAACAGCCGCGCGGGCAGTTCCCGGTAGGACCGCCCGCGCGACCGGTAGATCAGGACGTGCATCGGGCAGTTCATCGGCTTCATGTAGTAGGTGACGCCGTCCAGTTCCATGGGCGGGAACATGCTCTCGGCGTAGAAGCCGAGATGCCCGGAGGTCTCGAACAGCTCCGCCTTGGTCACATGCGGGGTGTTGACGAACTGGTAGCCGGCTTCCTCGTGGCGGCGGCGCGAGTAGTCCTCCATCACCCGCCGGATGATCCCACCCTTCGGGTGGAACACCGGGAGCCCGCTGCCGATCTCGGTGGGAAACGAGAACAGGTCGAGCTCGGCGCCCAGCTTGCGATGGTCCCGCTGCTCGGCCTCGGCCAGGAACTTCAGGTGCTCGTCCTGCGCCTCCCGCGTTTCCCACGCGGTGCCGTAGATCCGCTGGAGCTGCGGGTTGCGCTCGCTGCCCCGCCAGTAGGCGCCGCCGCTGCGCAGCAGCTTGACGGCCGGGATGTGCCGGGTGGTCGGCAGGTGCGGGCCGCGGCACAGGTCCTTCCAGCACAACTCCCCCGACGCGGGATCGGTGTTGTCGTAGATGGTCAGTTCGGCCCCGCCGACCTCGACCGACTCCGCCTCATCCGCGGCGCCCCCCTTGAGGCCGATCAGTTCCAGCTTGTAGGGCTCGGCGGCCAGTTCCGTGCGGGCCTGCTGGTCGGTGACCGGGCGCCGGGAGAAGAGCTGGCCCTGCTTGACGATCTTGCGCATCTGCTGCTCGATCGCTTTGAGATCCTCAGGGCCGAACGGCTCCTTGACATCGAAGTCGTAGTAGAACCCGTTCTCGACCGGCGGGCCGATCCCCAGCTTCGCCTCAGGGAAGAGTTCCTGCACCGCCTGGGCCAGGACATGCGCGGACGAGTGCCGCAGGATGGCCCGGCCGTCCGGGCTCGCGATCTCGACCGGCTCGACCTCGTCGCCATCGGCCAGCGACGCGGCCAGGTCGCGGAGTTCGCCGTTGATCCGTGCCGCGACCACGGCGCCCGCTGGCCCAGGTGCCGGTGACGATCCGTTGAGTATGTTCAGTACGTCACCGGCGGTCGTGCCCGCTTCCACCACATGCTCGCGTCCGGCGAGAGTGATGCGAAGCGGCTGGGCAGGCACGGTGACTCCTTCGGTCAGGGCACGGCGAACGGGACGGCGTCCCGCCCTGATGTTACCGAGGCGCGGCGCCGGGCGCGCGCGAGTAATGCGGCCGGGGGCCTCAGCCGGCGACGGTGACCAGGCTCCCGTAGCTCAGGTAGGGCCACGCGGTCGCCGCGTCGCCGAGCGACAGCTCGACGCAGCCCAGGCTCTGCGGGTACCCGAAGGAGTAGCGCGGGAAGTAGTGCACCGCGTCGCCCCCGTTGAAGTAGGCGACGTACTGGACCGGGTCGGCGTACTTGGTCCCGTCCGGGTTGGTCCCCTTCATGATCTGGTTGCGGTAGCGCAGGTAAACCGGGAAGGTGCCGTCCACGGTGGGCGCGGCGGGAATCCCGGTGTTGGCCAGGGTGTGCAGGACGACCTTGCCGTCGTGGTAGATGGTCAGCGTCTCCGGGCTGGCCTTGCTCGCGAAGGCGTAGGTGTAGCCGTTCGGGTTGTCCTGGCCCCTCGCCGCCGCGTCGAGCACCGCCTGCCACGTCTGGCCGCCGGCGGTGCCGTCCATCGTCAGCCCGCGCACGGACTGGAAGGCCATCAGCGCGCCGGTGAGGATGGTGCTGGACCTCCCGAGCGCCCACTGGCTGGTGAGCGCGGACGGATAGCCGGGCTGCCACGTGAACGTGCCGGCGGGCGGGGTATACACGTCGGCGAGCTGCGCCGAGTAGCTGAGTGACGTGGGGTTGGCCGCTGCGGAGCCACCGTCCGGAGTCCAGGTCAGCGGCAGGTAATGGAGCTGGGCCAGCAGCTGCTCCAGGCGGAGCGTGGACCATCCGGCCGTCTGGAACTGGACCGTGTCCGGCTTGGCCAGCTGCCCGCCCTTGACGGAACGGACGCCTTTGGCCCCTCCGGGGACGCTCAGCGTCTCCTCGGTCGCGGGCGGGAAGGGGGTCGTGGGGGTGAACACCATGCTGCCGGCGCTGCGGCCCGCCAGCTGCCCGATACCGAGGGGCTGAAGGTCGGCAGCGGGGAACTCGGCGCGAGCGCGGCCGAGAAGACCACCTGCACCGGGTCCACGCCGTTCACCGCGGCCGTGCCGTTTCCTGGTGAGACCGACATGACCTGCAGCGGCGCGGGCGGCGGCGAGGTGGGTGGGTGAGTGGCCGGATGGGTGGCCGGATGGGTGGTGGCCAGCGGTCTCGCCAGTGCGGCCGCCGAGCGGGCCGGGCTCGCGTTGCCGAGGGTCAGGACGAGCACCACCCCCGCCACCAGGACCGCACCGATCACCGTCGCCACCATGACGACCCTCATCCTCGAAGCAAACAACTACCGCTCCCTCACCGACCCTCGGGGCTTCGTCCCGTCCTGGCTGCACGGCCGTGCCCGACGAGGCCGGCCAAATCCCCCGCCTGTGACTTTAGATGTGCCCGCCCGGCGTTGCCCCCACCCTCGGGCAAAAAGGTCATTACGGATGATCACGAATTGATTTCAGTAACCAAGAGGAGCTGGATATGACCGGTGCGCAGGCGCCGGGACGCAGCCGGTGGGTCAAGCGCGGGCCGCGCGAGTCAGAGCCAGTCCTTGCGCCGGAAGACCACGAACAGGCCCACGGCCAGGGTGAGGGTGAGCAGGATGGATGTCCAGAGTCCCGATATCCGGCCGAAGCCGGGGTAGGGCACGTTCTGGCCGTAGAAGCCGGTCACCGCCGTGGGCACCGCGATGATCGCCGCCCAGCTGGTGACCTGCTTCATGATCACGTTGAGCCGGTTTCCGCGCACGGTGAGGTGCGTCTCCAGGATCGTGGTGACCAGGTCGCGCAGCGACTCGGTCCACTCCGTGGCCCGCAGCACGTGGTCGTACACGTCCTGGAAGTAGGGCATCATCTCAGCGTCGATCGCGTGCACGTCCCGGCGCAGCAGGGAATTGACCACCTCGCGCATGGGCAGCACGACCCGGCGCAGCGTAACCAGCGATTTCCGCAGCTGGAACGTGCGTATCTGCATGTGCCGGTCCTGCGGGTTCTCCTCGAAGAGGCCGTCCTCGAGCCCTTCCACCTCAAGGTCGAGGGACTGCACGGCTTCGAAGTGGGTGTCGACGACGTAGTCGAGCAGCCCGTACAGCAGGAAGCCCGTGCCGTGCATGGCCAGGTCCGGGGACTGGTCCCAGTGCTTGATCACGGCGTCGATGTCAAAGTGGCGGGCTCTTGCGCACGGTGACCAGCGCGTTGGTCGTTACGAACGCGTCAATCTCGTTAACGCCGAGCTGCCCGGTCGTTTGTCCAGAGCGACCGAGTAGGCGGTAACGAACAGATGCGAGGCGTAGCGGTCGACTTTGGGCCGCTGATGCTCCTGCACGGCGTCCTCGACGGCCAGCGGATGCAGCCCTAGTTCCCCGCTGATCGAGGCCAGGTCGTCGGCGGTGGGCTCGCACAAGTCGAACCAGACCACGGCGGAGGGGTCGGCGAGATGGTCGGAGACGTCGGCGACAGGGAAACCCTCAGCCTCGAGGATGCCGTTTCGGTACAGCCGGGTACGGTTCATGACCGCCAACATAGAGCCAGCGTCCCGGGCCGGGAGGCGACTGAGACCACCAGGATGGTCAGGCCAGGCATCTGGTCGGTAAGCCATAGACGGGCATACGAACTCAGATCACCCGGCTGGCGCCCCGGTCTGGTAAATGCTTGACGCAAGACCGTCAGTATCCGCTGCACACGGGTACCATAGACAACAGGCGGACACTCGCGCCGCTTCTGTTGGCTCGTAACGTGGATCCGGGACTGCTGCCCAGGTTTCCTGGCCTGAGTGGGCGATACTGGGATCGAACCAGTGACCTCCTCGGTGTGAACGAGGCGCTCTCCCGCTGAGCCAATCGCCCTTCGCCCGCTGCGGCTTCTGCCGCCAGCCGGCCCACACAGGTTAGCGCATCACGGTCCCGGCGCCCGCCGGAAGCGAGCCGACCGCTCCAGAGGACCGCCCGCGGCCCGGGTCAGAGGGTCGGCCAATTGTCCGCATTGAATACGAATATTAAGGTCACGGTGATTAAGTCCATGAATGTCTAGATTGCACGCGGGAGCCCGGGGAAAGACCGCCGTATCTGGTAGTGCGCCTACCAGGGAAGGCGGTATGCTCCCCCGATCGGACAAAGCATGAAGGTTCGCCATCTGCCCGCAAAGCGGAGGCAGCCACCGCACGGCGCGCCAATTCTTGGGGGCCACTGGTGAGACCAAGATCACATGATGATGTTCCTGGTCACGGGCATCGAGCCGGGTCATGATGACGATGGGCTCCAGCACACGTTTGCCCAGGTCAGAGGCAGTTTATTGGCTGGTGACCGAGGTTAGTTCGGGCCGCGGTCGCGGAATCTTCCCAGTAGAAGATTTTCGTGTCCGCGTGCCCGCAGTAGGCCTGAGACGGCACTGCTCGATCGGTGAAGCCCGGCGCTCCGGGTCCGGACAAGGCAAAGGTTTGGCGAGACAATGAACAGCAGCAAGACCGTCGCAGCCGAGCTGGGCCTCAGACTCTTGGTTCCAGAACACGATGGCGTTCCGCTCATGGCCAGTCTTCACTACCGGGGCGATGACCCGTATGCGATCCGGATGGCCTTTCATGTCGGCATGGATGAGCCGGTGGAGTGGATCTTCGCGAGAGATCTGCTCGCCGAGGGCCTGACCGAGCCGGCAGGCGAAGGCGACGTCCGGGTGTGGCCCGCGGCCGCGGGCAACCAGCGGGTGCTCAACATCTCACTGTCCTCCCCGTTCGGCCAGGCGCACTTCGAGGCGCCGCTCAACGCGCTGGCCGGCTTCCTGCTCCGCACGTTCCAGGTCATCCCCGCGGGCCAGGAGGGCGAGTTCATCGACCTGAATGGGGAGCTGGACAACCTGCTCCGCCGGGCCTGAGCCGTGCGCTGCCCGCGCGCGCTGCCGGACCGGGCGAGCGGGGGCGGCGAGGTCCGGCTAGGGGTCGACGAGTTCGGCTGAGCGAGCCGCGAAGATATCGGCGGCTTTCCGCGTGACCGGGCCAGGCGCCGCGGGCAAGGGCACGCCGTCCACGAAGCGGATCGGCTGAACGTCTCTGGTCGTCCCGGTCAGGAAGGCCTCGTCGGCGGCGGCCAGCACGCCGACGGGCAGGTCTTCCTCGGCCGCCCCGACCCATTCGATCACCAGATCCCTGGTCACCCCGGCCAGGCAGCCGGCCGACAGCGGCGGCGTGATGAGCCTGCCGCCGGTCACCACGAACACGTTGGTGCCGGTGCCCTCGCACAAGTTCCCGGCCGTGTTCCCGAAGATGGCCTCTTCGCCGCCGCGTTCGCGGGCGTAGGCCAGCGCCAGCACATTCTCCGCATAAGACGTCGTTTTCAGCCCGGCTATCGCGCTGTGCTCGTTGCGCGGCCACGGCACGGTGACCACGTCGGCCTGGCGACCCCACTCGGTCAGCGGGCCGAGCGCGACGATGACGGTCAGCGGCGATTCACCCCGCCCAGAGCCGAGGCCCGAGAGCCCGGCGGTGACGGTGATCCGCACTCTGGCCCGTTCCGGCCAGCCGGAATCCTCGAGCAAGGCCAGCACGGCTGCCCTTATCTGGTCCGCGTCAGGCACGGCCAGGCCAGCCCCCGGGCGGAGCCCCGCAGCCGGGCCAGGTGCCTGGTCAGCGCGAACGGGACCCCGTACGCGACCTTGACGGTCTCGAAAACGCCATCCCCGACAACCAGGCCGTGGTCGAAGATGCTTATCCGCGCTTCATCGTCGGGGAGCAGTTTTCCGTTGATCCAGACTGTCACGGGCAAAACGCTAGCGCAGCGGGCCGCAATGCGCGCTCGCCGTGGCGACCAGGTCGGGCAGCAGGGTGTCCACGGTCGTGATCTGCTCCGAGACCTCCCGGTCGACCAGCATACCGGGACCCGCGCGCGCACCGCCGCGTGCACCGCGCGCAATGGCTCGCTCGGCTCGGCGACCTCGGCCCGCAGATCGATGCCCTGCGCGGCGCAGCACACCTCCACGGCCAGGCAGGTGCGGACGTTCGCCGACCACCTCGCGGAGCTTGCGACCGCGGTCCAGCCCATCGACACGTGGTCTTCCTGCTTGCCCGACGTCGGGATGGTGTCCACGCTCGCCGGATGGGCCAGCACCTTGTTCTCGCTGACCAGGGACGCGGCGGTGTACTGGGCGAGCATGAAGCCCGAGTTGGTGCCCGCGTCAGGGGCCAGGAACGGCGGCAGGCCGCGGGAGAACGCCGGGTCCAGCATCCGGTCCACCCGGCGCTCGCTGATGCTGGCCAGCTCGGCCAGCGCCATCGCGAGCATGTCCGCGGCGAACGCGAGCGGCTCACCGTGGAAGTTGCCGGTGGTCATCACCTCTCCGTCCGGAACGACCACCGGGTTGTCCACCACCGCGCCCAGTTCGATGTCGAGCACCCGCCGGGCGTACGCCAGCACGTCACGGACGGCGCCGTGGACCTGCGGCGCGCAGCGCAGGCAGTAGGCGTCCTGCACGGCGTGCCGGCTGTGCCGGTGGCTGGCCAGCAGCGGGGAGCCGGCCAGCAGCGCACGCAGGTTGGCGGCGCTGTCCAGCTGGCCCGGGTGCGGCCGGATGACCTGCACCCGCTCGTCGTAGGGCCGGTCCGTGCCGAGCAGCGCCTCGATCGACAGCGCGCACGCCATGTCCGCCGCCGTGACCAGCATCTGCGCGTCATACACGGAGAAGGCGAGCAGCGCCTGCATCGGCTCGGTGCCGTTGACCAGCGACAGGCCTTCTTTCGGGGCGAGGTGCAGGGGAACGATCCCGTGCTCCGCCAGGACCTCGGCGGCAGGCCGTCCGCTGGGTCCGTCATCGGGGGTGCGCAGCCGGCCCTCGCCGATGAGCGGCTGGGCCAGGTGGGCCAGCTGGGCCAGATCCCCGGAGGCGCCCACCGAGCCCTTGCCCGGGATCACCGGCAGCAGGCTGAGGCTCAGCAGCTCAAGAAGGCGACGGGGCAGGTCGGCCCGGACGCCCGAGTACCCGGCGGCCAGGGTCCGGGCCCGCAGCAGCAGCACGGCGCGCACCGTGGCGTCGTCCAGCGGCTCCCCGGTGGCCGCCGCGTGCGAGCGGATAATGGCGCCTTGCAGCCGGGTCAGGTCCTGCTCCCCCACCCGGGTGTCGGCGAGGGCGCCGAACCCGGTGTTCACCCCGTAAACCGGCGCGTCACCAGCGATGGCGGCTGCCACCACGGACCGGCTGGGCTCCATCGAAGCGGCCACGTCCGCCCCGAGTTCGGCCCGCGCCTCGCCCCGGGCGACATCCACAACGTCTTCCACGGTGAGGCCATCACCATTGACGACCAGTGTTCGCATGGCTGATAGCTTCCCAACCAGCCCCGCCTTCCGGCAACCGGCCCCCGCCTTCCGGCAACCGGCCCCCGCCTTCCGGCAACCGGCCCCCGCCCTCCGGCCAACCGGCCTCACCCTCGGCCAACCGCCTCCGACCTTCGGCCAACGGTGCCCACCCCGGCCTACGACTGACAAATTGCCGTGATCATGGCGCGCCGGGTCCCAGCCAAACGTGCTGGCCAGCCCTTGCCGCCCTGCTGGGCTTACCCGGATGGACCGCCGGTGCGGTGCCCCGTTCTATCCAGCCGAGGTCAAGCAGACGGGCCGTGATCGCCGCACCGAGTGCCCCGTTCAGGTGCGGGCGGCGCTGGGTCCAGTCCAGGCACGCGCCGGCGAACCGGCGCCGCGAGCACCGGAGCGCGGGCACATCCACGCCGAACTCACCCAGGGCCGCGGTCCCGGCCTCGGTCACCGCGTACGCCACATCGGTGGGAAAGTTGACCGTCTCACTCGCCACGTCGGCCCCGCCGCCGGATCGGCCACCGTATGCACCCCTGCGCCTCCTGGAACTGCGCCTCCCGTGACTGTGGCTCCCGGGAGTGCGCCTGCCCCGACCAGGCCTGCTGGCGCGCCCGCGAGCAGGCCTCGGGCCAGCAGCGCGTCAAGCAGCGTCACGCCCGCCCGTCCAGCCAGGTGGTCGTAGCAGGTCCGGGCCTCCGCGAGCGCGGCCGCCTCCCGTGACTGATGCAGGGACCGCACCGGCACCGGGGACCCCAGGTGCGAGAGCGCCTCAATGGCCGAGGCCACTTCGTGCCCGGCCAGCCGGTAGTAGTGATGGCGGCCCTGCTTGGCCCGGGCCACGAGGCCGCCGTCCAGCAGCCGGGCCAGGTGCGTGCTGGCGGTCGCGGGGGTCACGCCCGCCAGCTGGGCCAGTTCCCCGGCGGCCAGAGCCCGTCCGTCGAGCAGAGCCGTGAGCATCGCCGCCCGGGTGTGGTCGGCCATCAGCGCCGCGGCGGGCGCAATGTCAGCGCAGTAGACAGTGCTCGGTGGGTCCACAGCCATAGTTCGACCGTAGCTGAAGCATCCTTCGGCCAGGGTCGAACCATGGATGACAACACCAGCAACAACCCGGCACAGCTCGTGGTGGCAAGCGTCGAGCAATGCCTCGATCTGGCCCGGACGTGGCACGCGTGGGACGGGCGTCCCATCCCGAAGACCGCGGACGGCAGGCCGAACACGTGGACGCCGCACAAGGCCCTGCGCCGGATCGCCGACCACCTCCTGGATCACCTGCACGAGGTGGAAGCCCTGCTCGCGGGGCCGAAGCCATGCCTGACGAGTGGCATGGACGTCTACTGACGCTCGACGCCGATTGGGCGCGCTTCACCGAGCCCGATTTCGACGAGGCATGCTCGCGGCTGCGCCGACTCGCCCGGTGCTACCTGCTCCGGTACGAGACCGCCGGGACGGCCTCCTGGGACGCTCCCCGGGGTGAGGCATGGACTTTGGGGCAGATTGCGGGGCATGTCGCTGGGGTGACCTACTACGCCGAGCAAGTAGGCTCACTGGTCTGACGGTCCGCGACATGGGGCGAGTTTGCTCGCCGGGCTGGATCGGCTACAGTTCTGAACGCATACCCGCCCTTGGCGGGTATGCACCACCCCGCTTCGGCGGGTGCACGCGGACGTGGCTCAGCTGGTAGAGCATCACCTTGCCAAGGTGAGGGTCGCGGGTTCGAATCCCGTCGTCCGCTCGGAGACGCCGGACGCCGTTTCGCGCGGCCGATGGTCCGCATGGCTCCCGGGCATCCAGCAAGGACTCCCGGCCAGGGGGCGTGTGGCGGAGTGGCCGAGTGGCTTAGGCAAGGGCCTGCAAAGCCCTGTACACGGGTTCGATTCCCGTCTCCGCCTCGAGGGCGGTTAGCTCAGTGGGAGAGCGCTTCGTTGACACCGAAGAGGTCACTGGTTCAATCCCAGTATCGCCCACCAGTTTGTGCAGGTCAGAGGCCAGTTTCCTTGACCAGGAAACTGGCCTCAAGATCATTTGTCAACGATTTGTCAACAGGACGCGCCACGGTCAGGCGGCATGAATTGAACAAGCCCGGCACCGAGCGGCCTTGAATTTCGGTCTGCCGTAACCCGGGGCTGAGCGAGCTGTCACCGGCGTGGCCCGGCCCGGCTGGGCGCGCTTCGGGTAGGGCTGGGGCTGGCGTACGAGTGCTCGTCGGGTCCGCTGTCGGCCCCGTAGGGGCCCTAGCCTCTATCCTTTGAAGTGACGGGCTGGAGGTAGGCACGTGAAGGTTGAGGCTCCGCGGCGTGCCGTCACACTGGACGAGGTACGCGCGCACCGCGAGGTGATCAAGCGGCTCGGTGAGCGCTTCGGCGTGCGCAACATCCGGGCCTTCGGATCCGTCGCCCGCGGCGAGGCCACCCCCGACAGCGACCTGGACCTGCTAGTCGACGTTGAGCGGGGCCATGGCTACTTCGACATGGCCGGGTTCGCCCTGGGTGTCGAGGACGAACTCGGCGTGATGACTCAGGTAGCGACGCCGGGTGGGCTGAAGCTCCGGATCCGCGACCGCGTGCTCCGGGAGGCCGTCGCCCTGTGAGGCGTGACGACGAGCGGCTGGCCGACATCATTGAAGCCGCCGACAAGATCGCCGTCCGGGCCGCCAAAGGCCGGGCCGCGTTCGACGCTGACGAGGATACCCAGATCGTCCTGGTCCACCTGATCCAGGTGATCGGGGAGGCCGCCGCCGGGCTGTCCGATGAGTTCATCTCCCAGCACCCCGAAGTGCCCTGGCGTCAGATCATCGCGACCCGTAACCGCGTCGTGCACGGTTACTTCGAGGTCGATCTCGACATCCTGTGGGACGTGGCGATCATTGACGTACCCGAACTATCCAGCCAGGTTCGCCGGATCCAATCCGACCTTCCACAAGAGTGATCCGGGCAGCAACCGAACCCTGTGCTTACGATGCCCGGATACCGGGGTCTGAGCACGGCGTCATCGCCTTGGTCTGGCGCGGCTGGGCGCGCTTCGGGCGGGGCTGCGGCTGGCGTGCGGGTCGGTGAGGCTCGGCTCAGCTGGTAGCGGCGCCCGGGCCGGAGTCGGCATCGGGAAATCGTGACGGGCGGCATCTCCCGGCCTCCGGGCGGTCCGGGTCTGGCCCGGCCGGACTGGTATGCCCAGCGCGGCGGCGCCTGCCCTCGTCTGGCTGAGGCTGGCGTAGAGGTGCTCGGCCGCCTGTCTCGCCGCAGCGGCCTGCGCCGCGTGCTGCTGCGCCTGGCGCAGCTCGCCGACCGCCGTGGCCAGGCTGACGAGATTCGCGGCCAGGCGAGACCGCCGCGGGCATGGTGCCATCGGTGTCGTGGCCGACCATCGCCAGCAGCCGCGCGGCGGCGCGCAGCCTGTCCCCCTCGCTGGTCCGCTGCGGGATCTTCCCGTAGGCCATCCGGGCCGCGCGGTCGTAGCTGTCTGCGGCGCGGCGCAGCGCCGGGTCCCGGATCGCTCGGGCCGTCGCATGGAACGTGGCGGCCGCCGCCCAGGCCGCATCGGCGGCCGCGGCCGGATCGTTCTCCGGCGCTGCGCCGGATGTGCTCCGCGGCCGTCAGCGGCCTGGCGGGCGGCGTGCCGGTAGAACGCCTCGCGTTCCGGTGCGGTGAACCGGAACGATCCGGCCGCGCGGGGCGGCGCCGGTGCGGTCCTGCTTCCAGCCGGCGGCGCAGCTGCGGCAGGGTCAGCCCGTCCGCCAGCCGACCTCCCCCGTACCACCGGGGTGCCCGTCCTGGCCGTGTGCCCGGGGAGCGCGACGGCGTACCCGGTGACCTCGCCCGGGTTGATCTCGCTGAACCGGAGCCGCACCAGGACGCCGGCCTCCCGCAGACGGGCGAAGAACCCGGCCTCGTCCTGGGCCTGCTCCGCTGCGGCGGTGACCCTGTTCCGAAGCACGGCGCGGGCCATCACGCCGTGCAGCGGCTGCCCGAGGTGCTCCCTCGGCTGGCCCGGCCCAGCGGGCCCGCAGCTTCGGCAGCGTGAGGTCGGCGGCGAGCTTCCCGCCGCCGTACCAGACGATCCCGCCGTCCTTGGTGGTGTGGTCCGGCAGGCCGACCGCGTATCCGGTGACCTCGCCTGGGTTGATCGTGCTGTACCGCTTGCGCACGAGGACCCCGGCTTGCTCCAGCCGGGCGAAGAACTCCTGTTCCGTGCTCGCCCCGGCCGCCGCGGTGCACACGTCCCGGCGCAGGGTCACGCGGGGCGCCTCGCTCCATCCGCGCCGGGCCGCCTGCTCCGTCTCGGCGCGGGCGGGCCGCTTGGCGGCGGTGCGGTCCGCCGGAGCCGTGGACCGCAGCCCGAACCGGCGCTTCGGCGTCCTGGCAGGCCTCCCGCACCCGGTAGAAGTCGTTCCAGGTCTTGACCCGGCCGCCGTCCTGGCGGGCCAGCGTCGCCACGATATGGATGTGATCCGGGGCGTGCCGGACCGCGACCCACCGCACCCCGGAATCGTCCCCCTCCGGTGCGACCCGGTCCGGTCCATGATCCCGGCCGGCGACCTGGCCCCACTCGGCATCGGACAGCATCCGGTCCTCCGGCGCGGCCCGGACCGAGCAATGCCAGACCGGCTTGGCGCAGCACCCGGGGCGAGGGCCAACGGCTGACCGAGCAACCCGGTCAGCGCCGCAGATCCCGCGTCCGTCCGGACGCAGATCCGGCTCCAGCTCCCGCGGATCGCCGAACCCGGCGACCAGGTGCGGGTCGGTATGCTCCTCTCTTCTCTGGGAGTCAGCACGTCGCGAATCGGGCATTCTCGCGTTGTGCCAGTTCATGACTAGAGCCGATAGCTGCTTATCGCGCAACAGGTGTAGCGCGCGTGTCGTGCGGCGGTGCTGGGCTGCTGGGGATGGTGGGCGGCGTAACCGCTTATGTGCGCGGGTCGCTGACTGTTGCGGGTGGCCCTGATGTCCATTTTTTTCCTCGCGGGGGGACGGTCACGCGGCGGCCGCGGTATCGGGCCGCGGCCTCAGGGCTGGGGGTCTGAAGGTCCAAGACGACGCACGGGCAGCATGGGCAAAGGCTGGCGCCGGTGACGCTGGCGACATCGACGATGAAGCCGCTGACCGTTGCGATGGCGGTGTGCCCGACGAAGCTGAGCCCGGTGCCGAGGCTCATGTCGTTCCACGCTCCCCGCCAGCAGTCTCGTCGCTGTGCGGCGGGAAGGGCGAGGCTCTTCTCCTGGTGCCATCCGGCGAAGGCACGGCCGTAGTGAGGGTTCTGGTCCGGACCGAACTTGCCTAGGTGCACGGCGATGTCGCCGGCGGCGATCGTTGTGAAGAGGACCGATGCGGCCGTCTCCAGCGAGTGCGCGTAGATGCCCGTGCGGCTAGGCGGTGCCGCTAGGACCGCGGCGTCCCTCAGCTTGGCGACCGCATGCTCGCCTATGCAAAGTTCACTGGCTGCCTGGGCTTGCGGGGTCACTGCCATCATGCCGACATGCTACCCCATTGCAGGTTTATGCAATGGGGTATGTGTCTCATGACGGGCCTCGCCTGACCGGCAGAGCCCGGGTGCATCCAGCGGCGGGCGAGGCCGACGCGGCGCTTCTGGCGGCCTGCCGGTTGCGGGCGCCCGTTCACGGTTCGCGTCCCGGGCGGGCGTTCCTGCGCGGGACGGCGTTGAGCTGGGCGATCAGCTCGCGGTTGGCGGCGCGGGCGGCGTCGAGCTCCTCGCCGCGTTCCTCGTGCCGGCGGGTGATCTCGATGACTTCCTGCTCGAGCTCGGTGATGCGCCGCTTGAGCTTGCCGATGTCCTCAGGTGTGCCGAGGCCGGACTCGCGCCATGCCTGCTCGCCGAGCATCTGCGACAGCTTGGCCTCCAGTTGGCGGGTCCGGGCGGCCTGGCGGGCTATCTGGCCCTGGGCGTTGGCCAGGTCGGCCTGCAGCGATGCCCGGCTGGCGGCGGGGCCGCCGTTCTCGGCGGCGGCGGGGCGCTCCTGGGCGAGGTGAACCTGGGCGAGCAGGTCGGCGTGCCGGTAGAGGAACGTGCGGTCAACCCTGGCGGCCCGGGCTATGGCAGACACGCTCAGTTCCCCGCCATTGCCGCTGGTCTCGTTGATCGCCTTGATGACGCGCTGCCGGCGGCGAGCGGAGTCGGTCCGCCGCCCCCGGGTCATCGGCGTGACGGTCACGCGCCACGCTCCGCCCGGATGTCGGGCAGTGCCTGGCGGACCTTCGGCATGCCCAGGCTGGTGATCCGGGACCGGCCGCGGCGCACGGTCGCGACGGCGTCCTCGATCTGGCCGCGCTCGTCGCCGGTGAGGTCGTCCAGGTCGCCTTTCATCCGCTCGATGAGCAGGCGGACGCGGGTGATCTCGTTGTCTGATGGGGTGGCCTCGGCCCTGGCCCACTCGTCGGCGTCCACGGCCGCCCGCAGCTTTTCCCGGTGCCGCAGCAGGTCCGCGAGGTAGCGTTCGAGGTCGGGCAGGTAGGAGATGTCGGTCTGGAAGTGGCCGCAGCCGATGCAGCGGAACCGCAGCGGGCAGTCGCACCCGTCGGCGGCGACGTTGGACGGCTCGGAGCAGCCCCCGTAGGGGACGGCGACCTCGCCGACCGCCCGCCGCTGGCGCTCGGAGGCCAGCAGCGCCCCGGCCTGCCGCCAGACGCGGTTGCCGTGCCGGTCGAACTGCATCGCCGTCACCCGGTCAACAGCCTCGCGGCGCCGCCCGGCACCGACGCGGTAGTAGCCCTGAGTGGTGGTGACATGGCGGTGGTTCATCAGTTCCTGCAGCACCGTGACGTCAACGCAGGCGTCCGCGTGCCGCTGGGCGTAAGTATGCCGGTAGGCGCGGGGGATGATCTTCTCTTTGCTGAAGGGCAGCATCCTGGTCACCTGCCTGCCGCCGTCGTCCACGGCGGTCGGGACGGCGACGTCGGGAAGCCCGTCGGCCCAGGCCCGGTGACAGGCCGAGATCAAGTTGTCGGCCATGGGCGAGCAGCAGGCGGGGTTCTTGATCGGGGCCGGGATGAGCCGCAGCTGGGAGTCCGGGGTGCCCGGGAACCGGGCCCGGGTCCGTTCCTGCTGCGCGGTGATGACCGCGGCGGTCGCGGCGGCGATGGGAAGCCTGCGTCCGTTGCGGTGGGCCTTGTGGTTGTCGTAGATCAGGACGGGCTTGCCGTCCGGGTCGGTTTCCAGGCAGTCCAGCATGAGGCTGGCGACCTCGTCCGGCCGGCGGCCGGTGTCCATCAGCAGCTCGACCGCCACGCGGACCTCTCTGGTACTGCTGGCTTCCAGCCGGTCGAGATGGCTGGTCAGGACCCGCATCACCTCCGCTGGCAGGTCCTTTCCCGCGGTGTCCTCTTCCTCTGGCTCGTCCGGGACGTCCTCCGGCAGGACCGTGAAGTCATCCGGCAGGCCGTGCAGCGGCTGGCCCTCGCGGGTCAGGCCGATCGACCGGCACCGGCCGAGGACCATGCGGGCGCAGCGGGCGAAGGTCCACCTCATGTGCTCGCTGATCTGCCCCTGCCCGGCGAGGAAGGCCATCCGGTTGCAGAACGCGGTCATGTCCTCGCGGCCCAGCGCGCCGATGACGTCGCCGTGGTCGGCGCGCTGCAGGCGCAGGCTCTCCGACAGGTGCCCGATCGAGCTGACCTTCCGCTGGGCCGTGTTCGAGACGCTGTCGCCTCGGCGGCGCGGAAGGTCGTCGAACGCCCACCGCTTGACGGCCTCGCGCAGCCACGGCTGGCTGATCCCGGTGAACGCCAGGCGGCCGCAGTGGCCGAACGCGAACAGGTCCTCGTTCTTGTGCCGTTCGGTTTCCGGGGTCATCTCCCGGCGGCGCACTGACCTGAGGAAAGAACCTCCAGCTCTACCTGGTACTGGGGCTTCGCGGTCAGGGCCACGTCGGCGATGGGCGCGGCCCCTTCGCGGCGCAGCAGGTCGCAGTAAGGGCGGAAGTAGACCTGGGTCGTCTTGACGTCCGCCCTGACGCGTTCCTGAGCCCGTAGAGAACCTCGGCGACGACGAGCGGCGGAAGGCCGCGCAGGCTGACCCGGGCTCCCTCCGCAACGGCCGGCACCGTCCGCTGCCAGGCCTCAATGTCCAGGTCCGGGTCGATCTTCCTTGCCATGCCGAGGCGCTGGGCGTGCTGGTGGCAGTAGGGCCTGCGGGCCGTCCGGTCGCGGGTGCAGGCAGCGGCCCCGCACGGCCCGAACGAGGGCAGTGGGACCACGCCGGGATGAGCCAGGAACTCCTCCAGCGGCAGGCGGAGGACGTTCGCCCACTGGTAGGCATGCGCGCAGCACAGGTGCCCCCGGACCGGCTCCGAGGGCCGCCCGCACCCGCCGACAGCGCACGGCACCACGCCCCTGCCCCGCCTAACGGGCCGGGGGATAGCGCAGAACGCGGCAAGGGACAGGCCCGCCGCACCCGCCCGCCTGTCCTGGCAGGCCAGGCAGAGCCCGCTGCGCGACTGCGCGCTCGTGCGGCAGCCCGAGACCGCGCACTCCGTCCATCCGAGCAGCGGGTGACCACGCGGGAAGGTCACGGTCTGCCGGGCCGGGTCCCAGCTCATCACCGCCAGGAACTCCTCGTCGACCGCTTCCCAGACCCTGGCGGCGAGGTCGTCACCGCCGCCAGGGACGGCGGGCAGCCCGGCCGCCGCCAGCGCCGTCACCGGGACTCCTCCGTCTCGCGGGGCAGGGGCACCCGCTCCACCGCGGCCCGCAGGCGCGCCGCACCCGGGTGGATGTAGACCTGCGAGGACGAGGGACTCGCGTGCCCGAGGAGCTGCTGGATCTCATCCAGCAGCGCGCGGGCCTCGGCCAGGTTGCTACCGAACGCATGCCGACCCTGATGCGGCGTGACCGCCCTGGCCAGGCCCGCCCGCGCGGACAGCGCCTCGAACAGCTCGCCGATCGCCTCCGGGGTCACCGGCCTGCCCAGCGGCGAGCGGAACGGTCACCAGCAGGAAATCGCTGTCCCGCGCGGCCGGGCATTGGTGCCGCTCCACCTGGTACTGGTCGGCCGCCTGGACGACCAGGAAGTCCAGCGGGACCACCCGCGCGTGCCGGGACTTCGCCCATGCCCGGTTGACGTTCTCGCGGCGGATCACGTGCAGGTGCGCGCCCCCGGTGCCGCAGCCGAAGACCCGGTTGTCGGGCAGCAGGTGCAGGTCGCTGCGGCGCAGCCCGGCGGCTTCGCCGCGCCGCAGGCCGGCCCGGGACAGCAGCAGCACGATCAGCCGGTCCCGTGCCGACAGGCACGCGCCGAGCAGGGCGACGATCTCCTCGTCGGAGGCCCGGTTCACGGGGCTGTCCGGCTCCTTCACCTGGTGCCGGGCCCGCATCCGGTAACGCAGGGCCGTGCTCTCGCCCTGGGCCGCCAAGGGCAGGCTCCGGGTATCGGCCACCTCGAACAGCTGGGAGATCACCCACTGCGGTGCCTCCCCGCCGTTCACCGCGAACACCAGGAACCCCCGGGTAGCAACCAGGACCCGGTTGACCCGCCGCTCGCCCCTGGCAGGCCTGGCACCCGGACCCGGCACCACCGTCCCGCCTTCTGCAGGCGTGTACTTCAGCCACGTCATGAACAGGCCGATGCTGTCGGCCGCCTCGCGCCAGTCCCGGCCCGTGGCCGGCGCCACCGCAGGAACAGCGCGATCGCGCCCGCGTACGCCTTCGTAGTCAACTCGGCCCGGTCCCGCCCGAACCTCAGCTCCCGCAGATACCGGTCAGCGACCGGCACCACGTCCATCGCCTCATCAAGCACCGTCCAGTAACGGCTCCCCGACGGCATCTGCACCCGAAACGGCCGCAACCGCCCACCCCCGCGTCTCTCTGACCAGCAACAAGACGCAACAGAACTACACCGCCCGGGAACCGATGTTAAGCAGGCTCGCCGTAAGTCATTACAACATCACGCTACGGCTCTGAAAATCCCAAAGAA
>CAWGIW010000008.1:0-397213 GCA_963822825.1 uncultured Actinomycetes bacterium
CTGAGATTACATACGCGACAAATCTGCTCTAGACCTGTCCCCATCTCTATCGAGCCTTTCATTCATTGTGCGTCGCCTGATCGCCGCCCCGAGGTTGTCGAGTTCGTCGCCGCGATGGGCGTGGTACCCCTGGGTCCAGCCTTCGTCGTGGAGGGGGTCGATCGTCATGACCACGTTCGTGCGGTCACCGGTGGGCTCGATGTCGATGGTCGTCAGGTGCTCATACGGCTCGTGGCCGGGCACGAAGTCGATCAGTGACAGATAGGCGAGGCGGTTCGGCGGTGCGACCTCGGTGAACGTCTTACGCAACTCGATCGAGAGCGGGTTGCCGGTGCTGCGCATGAACGCGACCTGTTCCGGCGCGGTCGCGGTCATGGTGTACCGCAGCTGACCGCCGGGCCTGAGCTCGAGCTCGTTCACCCGGGTTTCGAAGCCGTCAGGGGCCCACCACTCCTCAAGGCCGGCGGCGGTGGTCAGCAGCTCCAGATCAGTCCGCCGGGGCGTCGTACGTGCGCTCGAACCGCGCGGCGTCCGGGCTGGGCATGGGTTCGGTGGTCATCGATTCTCCTTGGTTGTGCCGCCTCCTCTCGGGCGGATCTGCAGCAGTGACGAACGGCCAAGCGCCGGACGGACACCACGGCGCGGAAAATCTCCCGGTGGTTGCTGTCCGTCCACGGCGACGCTGTTCGTCTGATACTTGAAACCGCATCGACCCGTGCCGGAGGACTCATGCAGTACGCGTTGCTGGCCTACGCCCCGCCGGAGGACACGGACCGGGCAACACGCCCGATTCCGGGTAGCCTGGCCGCCCTGCTCGACCGGCCAGACGTCACCGGCTGGGCCCGGCTGCACGCTGAGGAGTCGGCGACGACGCTGCGCAACGACGAAGGCCGGATGCTGCTGACCGACGGACCGTTCATCGACAGCAAGGAGTACCTCGCCGGCCTGTTCCTGATCGAGGCCGGCAACCTCGACGGGGCACTCGCCATCGCCGAGGAACTGCTCCAGGAGACCAGACCCGGCATCGCGATCGAGGTGCGGCCCATCCTCGACGGACGCTTCCGTGGTGCTTGACGCCGTCTTCCGCGACCAGTGGGGCCGCGTGCTGGCCACACTGATCGGGATCCTGGGCGACATCGAGCTGGCCGAGGACGCGGCCGCCGAGGCGTTCGCCATCGCCGCCGAACGCTGGCCACGCGACGGGGAACCGGCCAACCCCACCGGCTGGCTGATCACGACCGCGCGTAACCGCGCCATCGACCAGCTGCGCCGCCAGCAGGTCCTGGCCGCCAAGACGAAGCTGCTCGCCCGCGACATCGAGGCCGGGCCACAGCCACCGGAGGCCCTCATGGACGACCCCGCCACCATCCCGGACGAGCGGCTGGAGCTGATCTTCACCTGCTGTCACCCGGCGCTCGCCCTCGAGGCGCAGGTGGCGCTCACCCTGCGCACCCTCGGCGGCCTGTCCACCGACGAGATCGCGCTGGCGTTCCTCGTCCCGTTCGAGACCATGAGCAAGCGACTGACCAGGGCCAAGCACAAGATCCGCGACGCGGGCATCCCGTTCGCCGTGCCGCCCGATCACCAGCTACCCGACCGGCTGGCGGCCGTCCTCGCCGTGGTCTACCTGATCTTCAACCAGGGCTGGGGCGGCGGCCGCGTCGACCTCGCCGCGGAAGCGATCCACCTCGGCCGGGCACTGGCTGGCCTGATGCCGGACGAGCCTGAAGTACTCGCGCTGCTGGCGCTGATGCTGCTGCACGACGCGCGCAAAGCGGCCCGCCTGCGCAACGGGCAGATCGTCCCCCTCGACGACCAGGACCGTACCCTGTGGGACACGCGGCAGATCGACGAGGGCCGAGCGCTGCTGCAGCGGGCCATGGCACGAGGGCGCACCGGGCCCTACCTGGTCCAAGCGGCCATCGCGGACCTGTACCTGCATGAGCCCCGCGACTGGCGGCAGATCGCCGCCCTGTACGAGACGCTCGCCCGGCAGACCGGCTCCCCGATCGTCGAGATGAACCGGGCCATCGCCGTGGCCGAGATCGACGGGCCCGAAGCCGGCCTGGCCATCCTCGACCGCCTCGACCTCGACCATTACCGGTACTTCCACTCCACGCGCGCCGACCTCCTGCGTCGCGCCGGCCGGGACAGTGAGGCCCACCACGCCTACCGCCGCGCGCTCGACCTCGCGCAGACCGAGCCCGAACAGCGCTTCCTTCAAGACCGGCTGGCCGAGACGGCACCCTCCGTTCCGAGCCAGCCCGGCCGCGCCAATACATGATCGACGCCGTTTGACGTCCGGGCACCCCCTCGCCCACCGCCGTTGACAGGTGTGTGACATGGCAGTAACGTCCTCGTACGTCATATATGAGATGCCATACGATTGTTCTGCTGGATCGGGTTTTTGGGCGGGAGTGGATGACTTGGCGGGATGAGCATGACGGAACACGGCCAGGCCGCGGTGATGCCGCGGTGATGAGTGACGGGGCCGCGCCGGCCGGGCGGACGTTCCTGGAGGGGGCCATCGGGGCCATCCCACCCCGGACGCTGGTGGTGCTCGACGCCATCAAGCACGCGATCCTCACCGGCGAGCTGCGACCAGGCCAGGGCCTGGTCGAGACCGAACTGGCGCAGACGCTCGGCGTTTCCAAGACGCCGGTGCGCGAGGCGCTCAAGACGCTGGCCCGCGCGGGCCTCGTGACGATGAGCCCGTACAAGGGGGCCATGGTGCGCAGCGTCAACGACGAACTGGCCCGGTCCGTCTATGACATGCGGCTACTGCTCGAACCCGAGGCGCTCCGCCGGTCGATCCCCCGGACCCGCAGTGGGCGTCGGCCCGCCGGGCGCTGGCCCGCTCGGACGCGGCGACCGACCGGCCGGCCGGTCCTCGCCAACCGGGACTTCCACCGCGCGCTCTATCTCGGCTGCGGCAACGTGCTTCTCGTTGAGGTGCTTGATGACCTGCGGGATCAGACCGCGCTGGTGTCCGCGGCCGCCTGGCAGCAGAGCCCCTCCTGGGAGCGGGAAACCGCCGAGCACCGGGCGATACTCGCCGCCGCCGAGATAGGTGACGCATCCCAGGCCTGCGAACTGCTCAGCGCGCATATCGAGTCATTCGTCGCGCGGAACTTTGGCTTCGTCCCCGACGGCCCGGGGGCGGCCCGGGTCGGCCCGATGTCCGGGGATCCGGGGGCTGCCTCCCCGTGGTCGCGCCTAGGAGCTTGAGAAACCATCTGGATTCTGCGGCCGCGGACACGCTGCGCGCCGCACTCGGCACCGTGGTGGCGATCCCGGTGACGCCCTTCGGCCCAGATGGGGGCGTGGACTGGGACACTTACGAGAAGCTGCTGCACCGCCTGGTGGACAGCGGGGTGACCGTCGTCACGCCCAACGGCAACACGGGGGAGTTCTACACGCTCACCCCCGCCGAGGCGCGGCGGGCGACCGGGGCCACGACCGCGGCGATCGGCCAGCGGGCCGAGGTCCTGGTCGGCGTCGGGCTGGACACCGCGACCGCGATCGAGGCGGCGCGGCATGCCCGGGACGCCGGGGCCAGGATGGTGATGGTGCACCAGCCGGTGCATCCGTACCTGTCCGCGGACGGCTGGCTGGAATACCACCGGGCCATCGCCGACGCGGTGCCGGACATGGGCCTGGTGCTCTATCTCCGCGACCCGCGGATCGGCGGCGGCCAGATCGGCCGCCTCGGGGAACTCTGCCCGAACGTGATCGGGATCAAGTACGCGGTGCCCGACCCGGTCAGGTTCGCGTCGGTGGCCAGGGACGCGGGGCTGGACCGGTTCACCTGGATCGCCGGGCTGGCCGAGCTGTACGCGCCGGGTTACTGGGCGGTCGGTGCCACGGGCCTGACCTCCGGGCTCGTCAACGTCGCGCCCGCGTTGTCGATCGCCATGCTCGACGCGCTGCGCGCGGGTGACTTCAGCATGGCGATGAAGGTATGGGAATCGGTCAGGCCGTTCGAGGAACTGCGCGCGGCGGACTCGTCGGCTGACAACGTGAGCGTGGTCAAGGAGGCGCTCGCCCAGCTCGGCCTGTGCCGCGCCGACGTCGCCCGCCGCCGCCCCGCCCGGCGAGGTGCGCGCGCAGGTCACCGCCATTCTTGACGCGTGGGGCCTGCGCGGGCCGGAGGTGCGGCCGTGACGAAGCAGCCCGCGGAACTGCGCAGCCACCGGTGGTTCGGCGGCGAGGGACTGCGTTCGTTCAGCCACCGTTCCCGGATGCGCCAGCTCGGTTTCGGCGCGGACGAGCACCTCGGCAAGCCGTTCATCGCCATCCTCAACACCTGGTCAGACATCAACCCCTGCCACATGCACCTGCGGGAGCGGGCCGAGCAGGTCAAGCGGGGCGTATGGGAGGCCGGCGGCTTCCCGCTGGAATTCCCCGTGTCCACGCTGTCTGAGACCTTCCAGAAACCAACCCCGATGATGTACCGCAACCTGCTCGCCATGGAGACCGAGGAACTGCTCCGGTCCTACCCGGTGGACGGCGCCGTGCTGATGGGTGGCTGCGACAGACCACACCCGCGCTGCTGATGGGGGCGGCGAGCGCGGGGCTCCCGGCCATCTTCGTGCCCGCCGGGCCGATGCTCCCGGCAACTACCGTGGCCAGCCCCTCGGCAGCGGCACCGACATGTGGAAGTACTGGGACAACAAACGGGCCGGGCTGATCGGTGACTGCGAGATGGCCGAGCTGGAATGCGGCCTGGCCCGGTCGCCCGGGCATTGCATGACGATGGGCACCGCCTCGACCATGACCTCGGCGGCGGAAGCGCTGGGCATGACCCTGCCCGGAGCGGCGTCCATCCCGGCGGTTGATTCCGCGCACTACCGGATGGCGGCGGCCAGCGGCAGCCGGATCGTCGGGATGGTCTGGGAAGACCTGGCCATTGGCCAGATCCTCACCACCGAGGCGTTCGAAGACGCGGTCGCCACGGTGCTCGCGCTCGGTGGCTCGACCAACGCGGTCATTCACCTCATCGCCATGGCCGGGCGCTGCGGGGTGCCGCTCAGCCTCGAAGACTTCGACGAGATCTCACGGCGGGTGCCGGTGCTGGCCAACATCCGGCCGAGCGGCGCGTACCTGATGGAGGACTTCTACTATGCGGGCGGCCTGCCGGGATTGCTGGGCCGCCTGGCCCAGGTTCCCGGCGTGCTGCACCCAGACCGCGTGACCGCGTCCGGCGGCACGTTCGGCGAGCAGATAGCGGATGCGCCCGTGCATGACGAGGACGTGATCCGCTCCCCGGATAACGCGCTCGCGGCCGAAGGCGGCGTGGCCGTGCTGCGCGGGAACCTGGCCCCGGACGGCGCCGTCATCAAGCACATCGCGGCGGAGCCGAGGCTGCTGAAGCACACCGGGCCGGCTGTCATCTTCGATGACTACCACCAGCTCCAGGAGCGGATCAACGACCCGTCGCTCGGCATCACCGCCGACTCGGTGCTCGTGCTGCGGAACGCGGGACCGCAGGGCGGCCCTGGGATGCCCGAATACGGGATGCTGCCGATCCCCGATTACCTGCTGGCCCAGGGCGTGCGCGACATGGTGCGGATCTCGGACGCGCGGATGAGCGGGACCAGCTATGGTGCGTGCGTCCTGCATGTCGCGCCCGAGTCGTGGATCGGCGGCCCGCTCGCGCTCGTCCGCGCCGGTGACCCGATCACGCTCGACGTTCCCGCCCGGGAGCTGCGCCTCGAGGTCACCGAGCAGGAACTGGCCGCGCGCCGCGCCCAGTGGCGGCGGCCACCGAAAAAGTTCGAGCGCGGATACGGCGCGCTTTACAGCGAGCAGGTCAGCCAGGCCGACCAGGGCTGCGACTTCGAGTTCCTGGCCAGGCCCGGCCGCAACCCCCAGCCGGACCCGCAGTGACCTGCCGGCCAGCTCCCGCCCGGGCGGTACCGGTAACACCCTCAGCCGAGTTTACCGCCCGGGCGGGCACCACCATGATTCCCCCGGCAACGCGCGGCGTCACCTGATTGTCGGGCGCGCCCACCTGCCGGACGGTCCTGTCGATCGGAGGTAGTACGAAGATGTCCCACGAGATCGACCGACGCACCCTGCTGCGCCTGTCCGCTGTCACGGGCGCGGGGGTTCTCGCCGCGCCGCTGCTTTCCGCCGGTGGCCCGGCCGAAGCGTCAGCCACCCGGACCGCCCAGGCCGCGGCGGGCGCATTGGGGCTGGCCGGGCACCGCGTCAGCGCCGCGGACGCCGCCGCCGACCGCATCATCCGCTCCGTCCGGCGGCCCCGATTTCCTCGCCGGTTCTTCCCCATCACCAGCTATGGCGCGGTCGGCGACGGCACCACCGACTGCACCGGCGCGTTCCGGGACGCGATCGCCGCGTGCAGCCGCCGCGGCGGGCACGTCATCGTGCCCGCGGGCACGTTCTTTACCGGCGCGATTCACCTGCTCAGCAACGTCAACCTGCACCTGGAGCAGGGTTCGGTGATCCTGTTCAGCCAGGATCCCAACGCGTACCTGCCGGTCGTGTTCACCCGGTGGCAGGGCATCGAGCTGATGAACTACTCGCCGCCCATCTACTCCTACGGCCAGCACAACATCGCGATCACCGGCCAGGGCACCCTGAACGGGCAGGCCGACGCGAACCACTGGTGGAACTGGAAAACCCTGGAGACCCCGGACTTCACCCTGCTGGAGACGATGGCCGACGACAACGTCCCCGTGGCGCAGCGGGTGTTTGGCGCCGGTCACTTCCTGCCGCCGCAGATGATCCAGCCGTTCCTCAGCGATACCGTTCTCATCCAGGGCGTGACCATCGAGAACTCGCCGTTCTGGCACATGAACCCGAACCTCTGCCGCAACGTCACGGTCGAGGGCGTCACGATCAACTCCTCCGGGCCCAACACCGACGGGTGCGACCCCGAGTCCTGCGACGGCGTGGTCATCGACGGGGTCACGTTCAACACCGGCGACGACTGCATCGCCATCAAGTCCGGGCGGGACGCCGACGGGCGGAGGGTCAATGTGCCCTGCCAGAACGTGGTCATCCAGAACTGCAACTTCGCCAACGGGCACGGCGGCATCACCATCGGCAGCGAGATGACGGGCGGCGTGCGGAATGTGTACGCGCGCGACCTGACCATGAACAGCGCCAACCTGCAGGCCGGCCACCGGATCAAGACCAACACGCTGCGCGGCGGCTTCGTCGAGAACAGCAACGTGTACCGGATCAACGCCGGCACCGTCGGCGGCCCGCTGCTGCTCATCCAGGGCACCTACAACGCCCAGACGGGCGCTTTCCCGCCCGACCTGACCGGCATCACCCTGGCCGACTGGACGGTGGACACCTGTGCGGGCATCTGGTCACTGACCGGCGCGTCCGCCACTGACCCGGTCGGCACCGTGACCCTGACCGACATCACGGTCACCACCTCGACGGCCGCCAACTCCTCGGTGGACGTCTCCAACCTGGTCGTCAAGGACGTGACTGTCGGCGGAGTGGCGGTCACGCCGTGAAGCACGGGATAACGCACCTGCTCCGGGCGCGGCCCGGCGCGGCGCTCGTCGGTGCCGTGGCCCTGATCGCGGCGCCAGCCGCCGCACTGGCCGCCCCGGTCGCCCCGGCGTGGGCCTCGGCCACCCGCAGTGTGCTCGTGGTGGCCCAGGATGGCAGGCCGGGCCACTTCGCCAGCGTGCAGGCGGCCATCGACGCGGTGCCACCGGGGGACAGGGGCCGGGTGACCATCCTCATCGAGAAGGGGACCTACTCGGGGCAGGTGTACGTCCCGGCGTCGAAGCCGGGCATCACCCTGCTCGGCGCCACCGGCGACCCGCGGGACGTGACCATCACCGACGACATCGCGCACGGCACCATCGCGGCCAACGGCAACCAGTACGGGACGGATTGCAGCGCCACGGTGTCTGTCGCCGGCAACGGGTTCTCCGCCTACGGGATCACCGTCCAGAACTCCTTCGATCCCACCGCCAACCCGCAGATCACCTCGCCGCAGGCGGTGGCGGTGAAGACCGTCGCCGACCGGGTGGTGTTCGCCCATGACCGGTTCCTCGGCATCCAGGACACCGTCTTCGCCAGCTCGTACGCCGATCCGTTCACGCCCGCGGACTGCTTCGGCCCGGGTGGGCCTCCGGCTACTTCCGCGCCCGGCAGCACCACGCCAGCGCCGGCCAGGCAGTTCTATTACGACGACTACATCGACGGATCCGTGGACTTCCTGTGCGGCTCGGGTACCGCCGTCTTCGACCGCGACACGATTGACATCATCGGGCATCCCGGGGGGTCCGTGACCGCCCCGGACACCGGCCTGGAGCAGCCCTACGGGTACCTGATCACCGACAGCCGCATCATCAACAGCAACGGAACCCTCGCGGCGGGCAGCAACTTCCTGGGCCGGCCCTGGCAGCACACCGGTGTCACCCGGCCGGTCGGCCAGATCACGATCAGGAACACTTACCTGACCGCGGCGATCAACGCCCAGCACTGGGAGAACTGGTCCAGCCCGCCGTTCCCGTGGCAGAACGCCCGGTTCTACGAGTACCAGAACACCGGCCCCGGAGCGGCGGACGTCGCCGCGGACGTCCCGCAGCTCACCGCGGCCCAGGCGGCGAGGTACACCGTGGCCAGCTACCTGGGCGGGTGGCGGCCTCAGCGCTCGGGAGCCGGATGATCCTGCCCACATGGCCTCCGGCGGTGACGGCGTAATGTCAACCGGCGTGCCGACGATCCTGATAACTGGCGCATCCGGCCGGATCGGGTCCATGCTGCGGACGCGGCTGGCCCGGCCCGGCCGGACGCTGCGCCTGCTTGACGTGGTTCCCCCGCCCCCCCTGGACCCGCCCCCCCTGGACCCGCCCTCCCTGGCCGCTCTGCCTCCAGGCGCCGGCGAGGAGGCCATCCTCGCGTCCGTCACCGATCTCGCCGCGATGACGGACGCCAGCGCCGGGGCTGACGCCGTGATCCATCTCGCGGGCATTCCCGGCGAGGCTCCGTGGGAGCGGATCATGGAGATCAACATCAACGGGGCCTACGTGGTGTTCGAGGCGGCCCGGCGCGCCGGGGTGCCCAGGGTGATCTTCGCCTCGTCCAACCACGCGGTCGGGTTCACCCCCCGGTCGGCCTTTCCCGTGCCCGACTACGCCTTTCCCGCGCCCGACACCTACTACGGGGTCTCCAAGGTGGCAGCTGAGGGCCTGGCCGGGCTGTACCACTACCGCTACGGTCTGGACACGATCTGCATCAGGATCCTGTCCTGTTTTGAGCGCCCGACTTCGGTGCGGATGCTGTCCACCTGGCTCTCGCCGGACGACACCGGGCGGCTGTTCGAGGCGTGCCTGGCCGCGGAGCAGCCCGGGTTCCGGGTGATCTTCGGGGTGTCGGCCAATACCCGGGGCGGCTGGGTGTCGCTGGAGGAGGCGCGCGCGCTCGGCTATGAGCCCCGGGATGACGCGGAGACCTACGCGGCCGAGCTCATCGCGGAACAGGGGGAGCCTGATCCCGCCGACCCGGTGCTCGCGCACCTCGGTGGCGAGTTCACCCTGCCCGGCCTCGACGCCGACCACCTGACCTGAACGACCCGCCCGGTATGAAGCCCGCCCGGTATGAAGCCCGCAACGCAGTGAGGAACTGGCCACGATGATCCAGGGATATGACCCGCGCACCGGCAAGCCCGCCGGGGACCCGGTGGCGGAAACCACGGACGAGGCCCTCGACCGGATCGCCTCGGCGGCCGCTGAGGCCGCCAGGCCCTGGTCAAGTACCAGCCGGACGGACCGGGCCCGGATGCTCGGCGCCGTGGCCGACGCGCTGGACGCCCGCGCGGCTGACCTGGTCGCGGTGGCGGACACCGAGACCGCGCTGGGGGTGACCAGGCTCACCGGCGAGGTGGCACGGACGACCGGGCAGCTGCGCCTGTTCGGCGAAGTCCTGGTGGACGGCGGATACCAGGATGTGATCATCAGCCCGCCGGGGGACGGGGTGCCCGGCCTGGCCCGCATCAAGCGCCCGGTTGGCCCGGTGGCGGTCTTCGCGGCGTCCAACTTCCCCTTCGCGTTCTCCGTCGCGGGCGGCGACACGGCCTCGGCGCTGGCCGCCGGGTGCCCGGTGGTGGTCAAGGCGCACGAAAGCCATCCGCAGACCTCGGTGCTGACCGGGCAGATCGTGGCGGACGCGCTGGCCCGCGCCGGCGCGCCGCCCGGCATCTTCGCGGTCGTGCACGGTGTGCCCGCGGGGGCCCGGCTGCTCCGGCATCCGGCGATCAGCGCCGCCGGGTTCACCGGTTCCGCCCGGGGTGGTCTGGCCCTGGCCAGGATCTGTGCCGAGCGCCCGGTCCCGATCCCGTTCTTCGGTGAACTCGGCTCGGTGAACCCGGTCGTCATCCTGCCCGGCGCGGCGGCGGCCCGCCCGGCCGCGATAGCCGCTGGGTTTATGTCGTCGCTCACCCTCGGAGCCGGGCAGTTCTGCACGAATCCGGGGCTGCTGTTCATCCCCGGGGACCAGGGGCTGCGCGCGGCCATCGCCGAGGCGGTCGGGGCCAGCATCGGTGGGCCGATGCTGTCCGAGCGGATCCACGACTCCTACGCCGAAGCCGTCGCGGACCTGGCCGACCGCACCGCCACGACGCCGCTCGCGGCCGGCCAGCCGGGGGAGGGCCCGTGGGCGGCCACCCCGCAGGTGTTCCAGACCAGCCTGGCTGACTTCACGGCCGGACTGCCGGCCCTGGCCTATGAGCGGTTCGGCCCGGCCGGCCTGGTGATCACCTACCAGTCGGCGGACGACCTGCCGGCCGTGCTCGGCGAGCTGGGCGGCAACCTGACCGGGGGCATCCACGCGGATGAAGGCTCGGCCGCCGACATGTCGGCCGCCGGGAAGATCGCCGCCGTGTTCGCCCGCACGACGGGGCGCGTCATCTTCAACGGCTGGCCGACCGGAGTGGCGGTCACCTGGGCGCAGCACCACGGCGGCCCGTGGCCGGCCACGACCGCGCCCGGCTACACCTCCGTAGGCGCGACGGCGATCCGCCGCTGGCTCATCCCGGTCGTCTACCAGGATTTCCCGGCCGCCCTCCTCCCCGAGGCGCTGCGGGATGCGGGCCGCCCACCCGCGGATTCGTAGTGCGGGGGTCAGCGAACCTCTACCCGTGGGACGTGGACGGGGATCCGGCCGCCGCTGACCGGATCGCGGGGCTGGGGCTGACCGAGGTGACGCTCGCGGCCGCGTACCACTCGGTGCGCGCGGTCACCCCGCACCACCCGCGGCACCGGATCGTGACCCGGGACGCCGCCGTGTACTACCGCGCCGACCCCGCCCGCTGGCGGGATTCGCGGCTGCGCCCGGTGCCGGCCGAACCGGCCGGCTCCTTTGAGCGCGCCGCCGCCCAGCTCCGTGCCGCAGGCGTCAAGGTCACCGCGTGGGCGGTGCTCACGCACAACTCCCGGATCGGCGCGGCCAACCCGTCCTGCACCGTCGAGAACGCCTTCGGTGACCGCTACCCGTGGGCGTTGTGCGCCGGCTCGCCCGCGGTCCGCGACTACGCGGCGGCGCTGGCCGCCGAGGTGGCCGCCCTGGCCGGCGCCGACGCGATCGAACTGGAAGCGTGCGGCTGGTACGGGATCGAGCACGGCAGCGCCCACGACAAGACCGCGGGCGCGGCCGGTTCCGCGGCGGCCTGGCTGCTGTCCGTCTGCTTCTGCGCGGCCTGCGGCCAGGCGTACGCCGCGGCGGGAGCGGACCCGGGGGAGTTGCGCGCGGCCACCCGCTCGGCCGTGGACCAGATCTACGGCGGCCACGGCGGGAAAGCGGGTGCGCTCACCGGCGATCCTGGCCTGCTCCCGGCGGGAATGGCCGACCTGCTGCTCACCGTCCGGGCCACCCTGGCCGGGCGGCTCCTGGCCGAGGTGATCGCGGCGGTTCGCGCCGCGGCACCGGGCAAGCCCGTCCTGGTCCACGCCCATCCCGACCCGCGCGCGGCAGGCGCCAACCCCGGCCACGACCCGGCGGTGCTGCTCGGCCCGGGCGGCGCCGACGGAATCGTGCTGGCGTGCTGGCACCCAGCCACGGCGGCGGCACACGTGGCCCGGACCGCCGCGACGGCCCCGCCCGGCGCCCGCATCGCGGCCTCCCTGCTCGCCGTGGCCGGCCTGGGCGGTGAGCCCGGGACCCTCAGCGAGCAAGCCGAGGTGGTCCGCGCGGCCGGCGCCACCGAACTGCGCCTCTATCACGCCGGCCTGGCCGCCCCATCCGACCTGGCCGCCATCCGCTCGCTCAGCCATGCTCCTCTGGATGCAGCACCGCTGACTTAGGGCCGGATGGCCGCTTTCTTCTTCTGGCTGGGAGTTGCGTCCGCTGGTGTGGTGGCCGGCTTTGCGCCGGAAGAGCAGCTCGCGCAGGCCAGCCCGGATCTGCTCCGTGCGATGGTCACCACGTTCGCCCAAGTGGCGCCGCGCCGCCACCAGGCCGTCGCCCGCCACCGCCACTACCAGCGCAGACGCCTGCGAGGTTACTGACTGGCCGCCGTGTCAGGCGGGCGGCTGGCCCAGGGCGCGGGCGATCGCAGCCGTGTCCTGGTACTCTCGCCAGCCTGCGATCTGCCCGTGCCGGGCCCGCAGCACCCCGATGAACGGAGCGCTCGCCCGGTGGCCGGTGGTGGTCACGGTCCCGGTGAGTTCGTACTCGACCACGATCACCTCCGGGTCGGCGGTGTCGTGGATCGCCGTCTCCCGGCATTCTTCAAACCGCACCGGCAGCTTGGCCCGTTCGGCCCGGGCGAACCCCAGGAACTCATCCCGCCCCACATGGCGCCGCGGCTTGCCCGGCCGCGCGAACGGGGCCTCGATAACGGCATCGTCGGCGAGCAGGCTGTCCATCGCGTCCACGCTGTTCCCGAGCCACTGCTGCTTCATCCGCGCGAAGATCTCACGGGGTCCCAGAACTGCACCAGACTGCCCGGCCATGGCACGCCTCCCACGACTAATATGAGTGTGTACTCGGCTTATTGCTGAAGATTATGAGTGGCCACTCATGTTGTCAATGGGCAAGGGCAGGCAGCCACGATGACACCACCCGCCCCGCCACCGCCCCATGCGGGCGGCACAGGCAGCGCCAGGGTGCTGCGTGCCGATGCGCGGCGCAACCGCGCCCGCATCCTCACCGCCGCCGCCGAAGTCTTCGCCGAGCAGGGCACCTCGGCCTCGACTGAGGAGGTTGCCCGCCGGGCAGGGGTCGCGATCGGGACCGTCTTCCGGCATTTCCCCGCCAAGGACGACCTCCTCCGGGCCATCATGAAGGACCTGCTGCAACAGCTCACCGGCCAGGTGGAACTGCTCGCCGTCGAGGGCGATCCCGCCACCGCGCTGTTCGGCTTCTTCACCAGTACGGTCGAGCAAGCGGCGGCGAAGAAGACCGTCATCGACCTCCTGGCCGCCACCGGCACCGATGTCCAGGTCACCGCCGCCATCCAAGCCCTTCAACACGGGATCGGCACGCTCCTGGCCCGCGCTCAGCAGGCCGGCGCAGCCCGCGCGGACGTCCAGACCGCCGAGGTCATGGCCCTCCTCACCAGCACCTGCCAAGGCGCGCTCCACGGCGGCTGGGACAGACACCTCCAGCACCGGGCACTCACCATCATCTTCGATGGACTCCGTCCCACCGCGGCCGCTAAGTAACCCTGCCGCCCAAGACCATTCCAGCATCGGCGCGGTCCTGGCCGAGCAGCACGACGAATGGACCGAAGGCCGCCGCCTCGGCCTCGACATCCTGGCTCATTGATGCGCTCGATTAACCCGGTCGCGGCACCGGCCGTCTGAACGCGCGGACCGTCGGCCGGAGTGGCGGGCGGGTTCCCGTCAGCGGCACGGGCGAATTATTTCCAGTTTGTTTCTGCCGCAGGTCCTAGCCGGCCGTTGCTGCCAAACCTATGTTGTGCGGGAAACCATTCCCCGCCGCTGGGGGCAGGGCAGATGGCGCTCGTTGCCGTGAGCCATTCAGGTCACTTGGGTCAGGAGACGTCGTGCCCGTGTCACGCACAGGATCGATACTGAGCAGGCTGCGGATCGTGGCGCTCGCCGCGGCGACCGCGTCCGCTTCCCTCGTCGCCGCGGCAGGCGCTGCTCCGCCGGCCGGCGCCGCCACGGTCTGCCCGTGGGTCGGCTCCAGCGCGCCGATCCCGCAGCGGGTCAGCCAGCTTCTGGCCCAGATGAGCGTCGCCCAGAAGGTCACCCTGGCCACCGGGGCCAGCGGTTCTAGCTACGTCGGATTCACGCCGGCCATCGGCTCGTTGTGCATCCCGGCGATGAACCTGGAAGACGGCCCGGCCGGCGTGGGCGATGGCATGAGCAACGTCACCCAGCTGCCCGCGCCCGTGGACGTCGCCGCGACCTGGGACACCTCCGCCGAGCACCTCTACGGCCAGGTCATCGGCTCAGAGCAGGCCGCCAAGGGCACCACCGTCGATCTCGGGCCGACCATCAACATCGTCCGCGATCCCCGGTGGGGACGGGCGTTCGAGTCGATCGGCGAGGACCCCTACCTCAACGGGGCGCTCGGTGCCGCCGACATCCAGGGTGTCCAGTCCGCTGGGGTGATGGCCCAGGTCAAGCACTTCGCGGTGTACAACCAGGAAACCAACCGCAATACACCGTCGGACAACGCGGTCGTCAGCACCCGGGCGGAGCAGGAGATCTACCTGCCGGCGTTCCAGGACTCCACCCAGCAGGGCGCCGCGTCCTCGGTGATGTGCTCCTACAGCACCATCAACGGCACCTACGCCTGCCAGAACCCTTACCTGCTGACGACTGTGCTGCGCCAGCAATTCGGCTTCGGCGGGTTCGTCACCTCCGACTGGGGTGCCACCCATTCCACCGCTGCCTCGGCGAACGCCGGGCTGGGCCAGGACATGCCCGGCAACGACGGGTATTTCGGTGCCGCCCTGGCCAGCGCCGTGTCCTCCGGAGCGGTCAGCACCGCCACGCTGAACTCCATGGTCTCGCCCGTGCTCGCCGAAATGTTCGGCTTCGGCCTGTTCGACAGGCCGCCTGCCGGCTCGCCGGCGCAGACCGCCACCAGCGCCGCGCACGTCTCGGACGCCGCGCAACTCGCCGAGGAAGGCGCCGTGCTGCTGAAGAACAGCGGCAGCGTGCTGCCTCTGACGTCATCGGCCAGGTCCGTCGCGGTCATCGGCGCGGACGCCTCATCCAGCCCGCTGACCGCCGGCGGTGGCAGCGCGGGCGTCAACTCCAGCGGCACTGTCACCCCGCTGCAGGGCATCACCGCCGCGGCTCCGAGCGGAGTCACCGTCAGCTACAACAACGGCTCGTCCGACAGCTCAGCCGCTTCCCTCGCCGCGTCCTCCAGCGTCGCGGTGGTATTCGTGAGCAACAACGAGTCCGAGGGCAGCGACCTGTCCAGCATCAATCTGTCCAGCGCGGACAACTCGCTGATCTCCGCGGTGGCAGCGGCGAACTCCCACACCGTCGTCGTGCTCAACACCGGGTCCGCGGTCACCATGCCGTGGCTGTCCTCAGTCGCAGGTGTGCTCGAGGCCTGGTACCCGGGCCAGCAGGACGGCACCGCGATCGGCGCGCTGCTGTTCGGCACGGCCAACCCGTCCGGCCACCTGCCGGTGACCTTCCCGGCGTCACTGTCCCAGGTGCCGGCCAGCACCACTGCACAGTGGCCGGGGACGGGGGGCACCGTGCAGTACTCCGAAGGTATCGACGTCGGCTACCGCTGGTATGACGCCAAGGGACTCACTCCCTTGTTCCCATTCGGCTACGGGCTGAGTTACACAAGCTTTTCGTTTAGCAATCTGAAGGTCGGCACGCTGGCTCAGGGCGGCGCGGCGGCGGTCACCACCACCGTGACCAACACCGGCTCCCGTGCGGGCGCCGACGTGGCCCAGCTCTATGTGACCGACCCGGCCGCGTCCGGTGAGCCGCCCCGGCAGCTGGAAGGGTTCGCCCGGGTCAGCCTGCAGCCGGGCGCCAGCCAGACGGTCACGTTCCAGCTCGCCCAGCGCAACCTCCAGTACTGGGACGCCAGCAGCAACAGCTGGGCGACCGCCACCGGCAGCTACGGCATCTCGGTCGGCGACTCCGAAGCCAGCCTGCCGCTGTCCGGCACGCTCTCGGTCTCCTCGGCGCAGATCGGCCAGCCGGTGACCATCACCGCGCCCGGCCCACAGGAGGACGCGGCTGGCGCCGCCGTGTCCGTGCCCGTGACGGCCAGCGATACCACCGCCGGCCAGACGCTCACCTTCACCGCGACCGGGCTGCCCGCCGGAGTCTCCATCTCCAGTTCCGGCACGATCACGGGCACGCCCGCCACCGCCGGGACGAGCACGGTGACGGTCACCGCCAAGGACGGCAACGGCGCGCTGGCCAGTACCTCGTTCGTATGGACCGTCACGCCGGCCGGTTCCGGGACCGCCGCTACGGGCGCAGTGGTCGGGTACGGGGGCCTGTGCCTGGACGTGCGCTCGGCCAGCAACGTGGACGGCACCCCGGTGCAGGTCTATACGTGCAACTCCACCAACGCCCAGTCGTGGACGGTGGAATCGAACGGCACACTGCAGGCCCTCGGCAAGTGCCTCGACGTCCAAGGGGGCGGCACCGCGAACGGCACGCTGGTCCAGCTGTACACCTGTAACGGGACGGGTGCTCAAGTCTGGCAGCCACAGTCGAGCGGGGCACTGGCCAACCCGCAGTCCGGCAAGTGCCTCGACGACACCGGTTCCTCAACCACCCCGGGCACCCAGGTCCAGATCTGGAGCTGCACCGGAGCGGGTAACCAGTCCTGGACGCTGCCGTAACGTCGGCGGGTCAGTTCTGGTGGCCGGGCTCCCAGTATCAGTGGGCTCAGCCCGCTGACTCCGCGGCGAGCAGGGCGACGTGCAGTGAGGAGCGCGATTCCGCCGAGTCAAGGCTGACCCCGAGTATCCGCTCGATGTGCCGCAGCCGGTCGTAGAGCGTGGGCCGGGCCAGCTGCGTGCGGGTGGCGGCCTCGGCCTTGTTGCCGCCCGCCGCCAGGTACGCGGCGAGCACCCCGGTCAGGTCGGTGCCACGGGCCGCGTCGTAGGCCAGCAGTGGGCCGAGTTCCCGCTGCACGAACGTGACCAGCCTGGCGTCGCCGGCCAGCAGGTGCAGCAGGCCCCGCAGCCGCAGGTCGGCCAGCTGGTAGAAGGGCTGGCCGGCGGCCCGCCGGCGGCTGGGCCGCGGCGTCCGCGACCTGCTGAGCCTCCACCAGCGACCGGCGCACCTCGCTCATGGACGCCGCCGCGGACCCGACCCCGATCACCGGATCTTCCTCGGCCGCGTCGGCGAGATGCCGGAACCGCTGCCGGAACCGCTGCCGGGCGGCGGTGCAGACCGCGGTGAGCACATCGTCGGGATCCGCTCCCTGCTCCAGCGACAGCAGCGCGGCTGCCCGCCCTTCATCGATGGAGCCCACCAGTGCTGGAATGCGCTCGCCACGGCAGGCGTCCGCCATGGCCTCGGCTGCCTCCAGCACCTGCGCCTGGGCTGATAGCCCAGACCCGCTGGTGCGGAACCTGATCACCGCGGTGAGCAGCCTGCGGCCGGTGACGGGGACGCCCAGCGCCCGGGCCCGGATCGCGGCCTCGTCCGGGTGGGTGTGGGCCTGCGCCAGGATGGCGGTGATCAGCGTGCCGTGGGCCTGCCGCTCCAGGCTCTCGTGCTGGCGGGCCAGCAGTCGGCCGAGCGCGAGCGTGGTCGCCGTCCGTTCCACCAGTACCGTGTCGGTACCGCCCGGGGGCGCGCCGCAGGCGAGGATGACCCGGCCCCAGTCCTCGCCCCGCGCGCCCACCATGGTGATCAGCCAGCCCGAGGACTCGTCGTACGCGGTGCGGGCCGGTCGCGGCCGCCCGGGAGCGGGCCTCGAAGCCATCGAGCAGCCGGGCCGGGTCGGCGCCGGCCGGCTCGCAGGCCAGCACGTGATGGGAGAGGTCTTCCAGGATGACCGGGCGGCCGGCCAGCAGCGCCGCCTGCCGGAGGATCTCGCCGGGTCCCGCGCCGGCCACGGCCAGGTCGGTGAACACCTCATGCAGCCGGGCGGACGCCGCAGCTCAGAGAGCTGATCCTCGATGATCAGGGCGTGGACCGCCTCCGTGATCGCGATGAACGGGACCTCCCGGCCGAAGACGATCAGCGGCAGCCCGTGGTCCTCCGCGGCCTGGACGAAGCTGGGCGGCAGGCCACCGGTATACCTGCGGCCCAGCTCGACCGCCACGCGCGCTCACTCCGACTCCGGCGAGGCCGGCGACATACGCCTCCAGCGCGCGCCGGTGCCTCGGGCAGCGCGATCCCGGTGGTCAGCACCAGCTCGCCGCCGCGCAGCAGCCGCGCCGCGTCGGCCAGCTCGATCGCGTGCACCCAGCGCACCGGCGCGTCCAGCCGCCGGGCACCCGCCACGACGCGGGGCCGCCCCGCCCGCACAGGATCGAGCGCGAGGATCTGGGCCACGGTCGGCAGCATGACGCCCCTCCATGGTTACTTACATAGTGTCAGTATCTGGGGCCAGATTACTTCCAACATGTTGAGCCCGGACCAGGCAGACTGGGGAGCATGTCAGAACTGCACGAGCGTCACCGCCACGTCATCCCGAACTGGGTCGCCCTGTACTACGACGATCCGCTGGAGCTGGTCAGCGGCAGCGGGAGCCGCGTCACCGACGCGACGGGCCGCACCTACCTCGACTTCTTCTGCGGCATCCTCACCAACATGCTCGGGTACGACGTGCCCGAGGTGCGGGAGGCGGTCCAGCGGCAGCTCGGCACCGGCATCGTGCACACCTCCACGCTCTACCTGATCCGCAGCCAGGTGGAACTGGCCGAGAAGCTGGCCCGGCTGTCCGGGATCGAGAACGCCAAGGTGTTCTTCACCAACTCCGGCACCGAGGCGAACGAGACCGCGCTGATGCTGGCCACCGCCGCCCGCCGGTCCAATCAGGTGCTCGCGCTGCGCAACAGCTACCACGGGCGCTCGTTCGGCGCCGTCGCCATCACCGGGAACGGGGCGTGGAAGAGCTCGCCAGCTGGCCCCGTTCAGCGTGCATTACCTGCATGGCACGGACCGGTACCTGCCCGCCTTCGCCGGCCTGGACGACGCGGGCTACTTCGAGCCGCCTGTGTCGCGGACCTGCGGCACCTGCTGACCGCCGCGACCGCGCGGCGACGTGGCCTGCCTGATCGCCGAGCCGGTCCAGGGCGTCGGCGGGTTCACCATGCCGCCCGACGGGCTGCTCGGCGAGTACGCCGCGGTGCTGCGCGAGCGCGGCGCGCTGCTCATCTCCGACGAGGTGCAGACCGCCTGGGGCCGCGACCGGCGAGCACTTCTGGGGGATCGGCGCGCACGGCGTGACCCCCGACATCATCACGTTCGCCAAGGGGCTCGGCAACGGGCTCGCGCATCGGCGGCGTGATCGCCCGGGGCGACCTGATGGACGGCCTGCCCGGCAACGGCATCTCCACCTTCGGCGGGAACCCGCTGTCTACGGCCGCCGCCAACGCGGCCCTGGACTATGTGCTCGCCCATGACCTGCAGGACAATGCCGCCGCGCTCGGCAGCATGATCATCGGGGGGCTGCGCGAGACGGCGGCGCGGCTGGACGCGGTCGGCGAGGTCCGGGGCAAGGGCCTGATGTTCGCGGTGGACCTGGTCGAGCCGGGCACCGGCGCGCCGAGCCCGGCGCTGGCCAGCCGGGTGCTGGAGGAGGCCCGGCGGCGCGGCCTGCTCATCGGCAAGGGCGGCCTGTACGGGCACGCGCTGCGGATGGCGCCGCCGATGACCCTGTCCGAGGCCGACGCCAAGGAGGGCCTGGGCATCCTCACCGACGCCCTGGGCGCGGTAATGCCGAGGCAGCCGTATGACGCCCGCGAGCGACGCGCCGCCGGGCGCGGAGAAGCGAGCCATCAAGCACTGCACGCACTGGATCGGCGGGAAGCCGTGGGACGGCGCAGCGAGCGCCACGGTGACATCTACAACCCGGCCACCGGCCAGGTCACCGGCTCCGTCGGACTTCGCCTTCGCCGCCGAGGCCGATCGCGGTCGCGGCGGCCGCCACCATGCCTTCCCGGGCTGGCGGCAGACCTCACTGGCCAAGCGGGCCAGCGTGCTGTTCGCGTTCCGCGAGCTGGTCCACGCCCGCCGGGCCGAGCTGGCCGCGCTGATCAGCGCCGAGCACGGCAAGGTCACCTCCGACGCGGCCGGCGAGGTGGCCCGCGGCCTGGAGGTCGCCGACTTCGCGTGCGGGATCCCGCACCTGCTCAAGGGCGGCTACTCGGAGAACATCTCCACCGGCGTGGACGCGTACTCGATCCGGCAGCCGCTCGGGGTGGTGGCGGGCATCACCCCGTTCAACTTCCCGGCCATGGTGCCGATGTGGATGTTCCCCATCGGCATCGCCTGCGGTAACACATTTGTGCTCAAGCCATCGGAGAAGGACCCGTCGGCGTCGCTGCTGCTGGCCGAGCTGTGGGCAGAGGCGGGCCTGCCCGACGGCGTGTTCAACGTGGTGCAGGGCGACAAGGTCGCGGTGGACGCGCTGCTCACCCACCCGGACGTGCGCGCGGTGAGCTTCGTGGGATCCACCCCCATCGCCCGGCACGTGTTCCAGACCGCGACCGCGGCGGGCAAGCGGGTGCAGGCCCTGGGCGGCGCCAAGAACCACATGGTGGTGCTGCCCGACGCGGACCTGGACCTGGCCGCCGACGCGGCGGTGTCCGCGGGTTTCGGCTCGGCGGGGGAGCGGTGCATGGCCATCTCGGTGCTGGTCGCCGTCGGGTCGGTCGGCGACGAGCTGGTCAGCAAGATCGCTGACCGGGTGGCCAAACTCCGGGTCGGGCCCGGCCACGACGAGCGCTCCGACATGGGCCCCCTGATCACCGGGCCGCACCGGGACAAGGTGGCGTCCTATCTGGACTCTGGGGTGCGCGAAGGCGCGACGCTCGCCATCGACGGCCGGGTGCACCCGGTCATCGGCGGCATGAAGGGGGCTGGGGAGGTGGGTGAGGGGTTCTGGCTCGGGCCCAGCGTGCTCGACCACGTGGCGCCGTCGATGGGCTGCTACCGCGACGAGATCTTCGGGCCGGTGCTATCCGTGGTCCGGGTGGAGACCTACGCGGACGCGCTCCGGCTGGTCAGCGAGAACCCGTACGGCAACGGCACGGCGATCTTCACCAACGACGGGGGAGCGGCCCGGCGGTACGTGTCCGATGTCCAGGTCGGCATGGTCGGCGTCAACGTGCCGATCCCCGTGCCGATGGCCTACTACTCGTTCGGCGGCTGGAAGGACTCGCTGTTCGGCGACACGCACATGCACGGCACCGAGGGGGTGCACTTCTACACCCGGGGCAAGGCCGTGACGTCGCGCTGGCTGGACCCCAGCCACGGGGGTGTCAACCTCGGCTTCCCGGTCAGCGGGTGACGCTCACCAGGTCGGGATGGCGGTGGTCAGCGGTACGGCCCCGACCGGCGGGGTGCGGGTCACCACCAGGCCCGCGTCGCGGGCCAGCGCGGCGAATTCGGCCGAGTTGACGACGGCGGCTCCACCCGGGTCGTTGTTGAAGTAGACGTACACGTCCTCGTCGCCCGGCCACGCCTGCCGCACGCGGTCCACCCATGACCGCAGGACCTGCTCGCCGTAGCTGGGCCACGGGTCGGCGGTGCCCTCGTGAAAGCGCAGGAACCCCCATTCCGTGGTGCGCCACAGCGGGGTGACCGGGCGGTCGAGCCGGTCCGCCCAGCACAGCGCCGCGTCGTGGGCGGCCAGCAGTTGCTGGATCTCCTCGGTCCACCAGGACTCGTGCCGCGGCTCCACCGCGATCCGCGGCGGCCCGTGCTGGCCGCCGGGCCGCGCGGCCCGGAACTCCTTCAGGCACGCATCCAGCAGAGCCGGGCGCAGCCTTGAGGGTCGGTGGTAGCTGGACCAGGATCGGGCCGAGCTTGGGGCCGAGTTCCGCCGCCGCGCCGAGCAACTGGGCGACCGGTTCGGCCGGGTCGCGCAGCTTCCTGACGTGAGTGAGGTACCGGCTCGCCTTCACGGCCATGACGAAGTCGTCGGGCGTGCGGGCCCGCCAGCCCGCGAAGGTCTCTGGTGCGGGCAGCCGGTAGAAGGTGCTGTTGTTCTCCACCGTCATGTACTGGGTGGCGTAGTGCTCCAGCCAGCGGCGCTGAGGCACGCCCTTCGGGTACAGCCCTTCGCGCCAGTCGCGGTACTGCCAGCCAGAGGTTCCGATGATGAGGGGCACGGACTGTATCTGCCCGCCAGGCGCGGCTCACACATCGCGGCGGGGGCCCGGCGTGGCTGCCGGGCCCCCGAAGGCTGGTCAGCCCGTTGTGCTCAGCGACCGCTGGTGACGGCGGCCGCGTGCTTACCTGGGAGCCAGGACAGCCAGCGCGGCAGGTACCAGCAGCGGTCGCCGAGCAGGGTCATGGCGGCGGGCATGAGGATGCCGCGGACGACGGTGGCGTCGATGAGGACCGCCACGGGCAGGCCCACGCCGAGCATCTTCAGCTCGATGAGGTGCAGCGTGGCGAAGATGGAGAACACCGCCATCATGATGAGCGCCGCGCTGGTCACCACGCCAGCGCTGCTGGCGATGCCGCCTCTGATCGCGTCCGTCGTCCTCGCGCCGCCCAGCCGGAGCTCGCGGATCCGGCTGAGGATGAACACGTGGTAGTCCATGGACAGGCCGAACAGGAACACGAACATGAAGAGCGGGACCCACGGGGTGATCGCGCCGAAGCTGGTGAAGTCGAGCGGGCCTTGCAGCCTGCCGTCCTGGAAAATCAGCGTGATCAGGCCGTAGGCCGCGCCGACGGACAGCAGGTTGAGGCCGATCGAGATCAGCGGCAGCGTGATGGACCGGAACGCGACCAGCAGCAGGAGGAAGGCGAGCGCGGCCACGACCGCGAGCACGAGCGGGAATCCGGGCGTCGAGCTGGTGGGTGTCGTCATAACTGGACGCGGTATTGCCAGTCACGGCGTAGCTGATCCCGGTGTCCCGGCCGAGGGTGGCGGGCAGGGCCTGGTTCCGCAGGGTGAGCAGGCCATTGTTGGACGCGGTGTCGGTGCCGTTGCCGGCGAGCGGGACGTTGACGATCAGGGCGCGGCCGCTTGCCACCGTCGTGGTGGTGATAGGCCCGTGGATCGGGCCGTGGGCCGAGGCCCGGGCCTGAAGCGCGGTGATCGCGTTCCTGGCCGCGGGGCCAGTGAGGTCGGTGCCGGTCACGACCACCTGGGCCGGGGACGGGGCCTGCGGGAACGCCTGCTGGATCCGGTCGAAGGTGGCCACGATCGGGACGGTTTTCGGCACGTCGTTGACCGGGTAGGCCAGGCGCATGCCCAGTGCGGGCGCGGCCAGCGCGAGCATGGCGATGGCCGCCGCGCCGCCCCACAGCAGCGGCCGGCGCACCACCCGGCGGACCAGTGCGGCCCACAGTCTCGACGGCTTCGCGGCGGTGCGGCGGCGGCCCAGGAACGGGATCCGCCCACGGTCGGCCCAGCGGCCCAGCCAGGACAGCAACGCCGGGCACGACGGTCAGCGAGCCGGCCACGGCCACGCCGACCACGGTGATCGCGCCGATCGCCATGCCGGTGAATTCCGATGCTCCGGTCAGGAACAGCCCGCCGAGCGCGAGCATCACGGTCAGGCCCGAGATCACGATCGCCCGGCCCGACGTCCCCGCGGCGATCCGCAGTGCCTCGCTGACTCCGCGCCCTTGGCCCGTTCCTCGCGCTCGCGGCGCAGGTAGAACAGCGAGTAGTCGATGCCGACCGCCATCCCGATGAGGAGCACGACCTCGGAGGTGCTCTGCCCGACCGGCAGCCAGTGACCCGGGATGGCGAGCAGCGAGATGGCGGTCATCACCGCGGTCGCGGCGAGCAGCAGCGGGATGCCCGCGGCGATGAGCGCGCCGAACACCCCGATCAGCAGGATCAGTGTGATCGGCACCGAGGTGACCTCGGCCTTGCGGAAGTCGGCGCTCACCAGGGCGCTGATGGCCCGGTCGCCGCTCGCGTCCCCGGCCTCCTGGATGAGCAGGTCCGGGTGGCGGTTCTGGACGGCCGCGACCGCATTCAGATCGCTGGTGACGGTCTGATCCTCGTTGCCCGAATTTCCCGGGATGCTGAACTTGACCAGCGCGCTCCGTCCGCTGGCGGACAGGAGCGACGCGGCGCCCGGGCTCAGCGGCGAGCGGATGTCGGCCGCGGACCTGCGGCAGGCCGCGCAGGGCCGCGGCGACCTGCCGCGCCGCCTGCCGCATCTCGGGGTCGGCCGCGAACGTCCGGCCCGGTGCCGGGCCTGGATCAGCACGCTCTCGGCGGGCGGGGAGGGCACGTTCAGCCCGTTCAGGGTCCGCTCGGCCTGCCCGGATTGGCCGGCGTCGTAGACTCTGGACGTTCTTGGCGGGGAGCATCTGGCCGCCGACGAAGACCGGGCGGCGACCAGGAAAAGCCAGCCGAGCACGGCCGTCTTGCGGTGCCGGGCGCTCCAGCCCGCGATCCGCTCGACCACCGGTGGCCGGGAGCGAGGACTGGCGTGGTGCCGGGGTAGGTCCGGATCAGCCTGCTCGGGCGGTGCGAAAACGGACGAGCGTTCCATGGAAAGACCTCAATCTGGTCGTGGGATGCACTGCCGGTGTCGTGGGATGCACTGCCTGCGATGGACAGCCTCGTTCAGCCGGGTCCGCCGGGGGCATCCTGCTGGCCGCCGAATCCGGGGTGGGGCTAACCCCCGTGCCCTTCGGTTCCCACGGCAGAATGCCTGCCGCCTAGGGTCGGCGGTCCGGCGGGCGCCAGCGGATCGCGTAGGCAATGTTGATCGCGGCGATCGCGATCCAGACCACCAGCAGGCCCCAGAACCCGGCGGGGTGCGCCCCGGCCGCGGCAGAGACGGCGCTGAGCGGGATGCCGAGCACCATCGAGCCGAGCGCGATCACGGCCGGCTGCGCATGTTTCGGCGGGCGAGCTGATCGCGGCTCCGCCGGTGAGCCGGATGTCCGCAGCCCGGCGGCGATCCGGGCATCCACCCGGGCGTCGATCTCCTGGCCCACGCGATCGAGGAACGACTCGATGACCGCGCTCTGATAATCGGGCCCGAGTTCGCGGTGAATCTCCGCGGCAGCGCGAAGCTCTTCGGCGGACAGCGATGTGGTATTCACGGGCGACCTCCGTTGGGATGCGGCCTGGGCAGGCCTTACCAGGCAGCTTCCGGGATCGGGCCGCCCGGGCGACATCATGCAGACCACCGAACCCGGGGTGAGGCTAGCCTCCGCGTCGATCCGGGGGCCGGTGGGATAGGCGCCGCGCCGCCCATTCCTCTAGCGTCATGGGAAGGATCAGCCCCGCGTCCAGGGGCACGCGGGGAAGGCAGGAGGACCGGATGGCCGAAGACGTCGCTGGGGCCGGGCCCGCGGCTGCGTCCGGCCCGGGCGCCCGGGCGTCGTCCGGGGCCTCCGCGGAAGCGCCGGCGGCCGGTGCGGCGCTGCGGGCCGTCCACGCCATCGTGTCCGGCCGGACCTGGCTGGCCGTCATCCACCTGCTGTCCGGGCTGGTCATCGGTCTGGTGGCCTTTATCATCAGCGTGACCGGCGTGGCGGCCGGCATCGGCTTGCTGGCGGCCGCCCTCGCCGGGATCCCGGTGCTCGCGGTCACACTCTGGCTGTGTGTGCAGTTCGCCCGCTTCGAGCGGGTCAGGTTCGCGGTCATGCTGGGCGCGAGAATGCCCGCCCCGCCGCGGAATCTGAGTTCGGAGGCCAGCTGGTGGCGGCGCACCTGGCGGTTCCTGGTCTCGCCCGCGACCCTGCGGCAGTTGGGGTACGCGCTGCTCCGGTTCCCGCTCAGCCTGGTTCAGTTCGTCATTGTCATCGTCGTGTGGTCGCTGCCCCTGGCCCTGCTCGGGCTGCCCTTCCTCGGCTGGCTGCTGCCCCGCATCTGGGCTGGCGCGGACCTCAGTGGGTCCGTGCTGAGCCGCGCCGCGGATCTGGCAGGCGCGGCGGCGCTCGGCCTCATCCTGCTGCTCGTCGCGCCGCAGCTGACCCGGGCTCTGGCCGCCGCCGACATCGCTATCGCCCGGTACCTGATCGGCCCGGGCAGCGGCGCGGACATGACCGCCCGGATCGGCGAGCTTGAGCACAGCCGGGCCCGGGTGGTAGATGCCGCGGAGGCAGAACGCCGCCGGATGGAGCGCGACCTGCATGACGGTGCGCAGCAGCGCCTGGTCGCACTGGCCATGGACCTGGGGCGGGCCAAGGCCAGGTTTACCGACGACCCCGAGGGGGCCAGGGCCATCATCGATCAAGCGCACGTGGAGGCCAAGGAGGCCCTGACCGAGCTGCGCAACCTGGTCCGGGGCGTGCATCCGCCGGTGCTGACCGACCGGGGCCTGGACGCCGCGCTGTCCGGCCTGGCCGCGCTCTGCCCGGTGCCGGTCACCGTGCGCGCCGACCTGAACGCCAGGCCGACCGCGTCGGTCGAGGCCATCGCCTACTTCGTCGTCGCGGAGGCGCTCACCAACGTGGCCAAGCACTCCCGCGCGACCCGCGCCGAGGTGTCGGCCGGCCGTCACGGAGACGTGCTGCACATCGTGATCCGCGACGACGGGATCGGCGGGGCCGACCCGCGCGGGCAGGGCCTGGCCGGCCTGGCCGACCGGATCGCCGGGGTGGACGGGCGGCTGTCGGTGCGCAGCCCGGCCGGGGGGCCGACCGTGATCGAGGTGGATCTGCCATGCGGATCGTGATCGCCGAGGACTCGGTGCTGCTGCGCGAGGGGCTGGCCCGGCTGCTCGCCGAGGCCGGCCACGATATCGTGGCGGCGGCCGGGGACGGCGAGGGGTTCCTCCGGGCCGTCGGCGAGCACGAGCCGGACGCCGTGGTGATCGACGTGCGCATGCCGCCGACCTTCACCGACGAGGGGCTGCGTGCCGCCCTGGTGGTGCGCAGCCGCTGGCCCGAGGTCGGCGTGCTGGTGCTGTCGCAGTACGTAGAGGAGCGCTACGCCACCGAACTGCTGTCCGGTCGGCCGCACGGCGTCGGCTACCTGCTCAAGGACCGGGTGGCGGACCTGACCGAATTCCTCGACGCGCTGGACCGGGTGGCCGCCGGGGGCAGCGCCCTCGACCCGGAGGTCGTCGCCCAGCTGCTGGCCCGCAGTAATCACCCGCTGGTCAGCCTCACCGCCCGGGAGCGCGAGGTGCTCGGGCTGATGGCCGAGGGCCGCTCCAACGCGGCCATCGCGGCCGCGCTGGTCATCGGCGGGGGAGCGGTGGAGAAGCACATCAACAGCATTTTCGCCAAGCTCGGCCTGCCGCCGGCCGACCGTGACCACCGGCGGGTCCTCGCGGTCCTGCATTACCTAGGAGCGGGATTACCGTGAACGTCTCCTTGCCCATGACACCCGCGCGCCGGGCCATCCTCGTGATCGGCGTCCCCATCGCCCTCGTCCTCATCCTGGCCGGCGTCGCGGGCTGGGCCAGCGGGGCGGTGACCGCCTTGACCCGCCAGGTCAGCCGCCGGATCGCCGTGAGCGTCCCGGTCAAAGGCGGCCACGTCAGCGTGACCGCGGACAACGCGGACGTCAACCTAGGCAGCGGCAGCGGCGACCAGATCCGGGTGCGCGGGACTCTCCGCGGCAGCCTGGTCCGGCCCACGTTCAGCTGGCGGTCGACGGCGGCGGGCCTGGCCCTCCACTCCGAGTGCCGGGTGCCGGCCGGGATCTGCTCGCTGGAGTACGCCATCACCGCTCCGGCCGGGTTCCCCATCGCGGTCACCGACTCGTCCGGGAACATGAACGTCAGTGGTCTTCGCGGCACGGTCACGCTCTCGGACGGCTCAGGTGACCTCGGGGTGTCCGGCCTGTCGGGCGTCATCCGGCTGGACGACGGCTCCGGCAACGTCGGGGCGTCCGGCCTGGCGGGAACCATCCGGCTGGACGACGGCTCCGGCGATATCACCGCGTCCCGGCTGGCTGGCGGCATACGGCTCCAGGACGGTTCCGGCAACATCGTGGTCACCGGCCTGGCCGGGACCGACGTAGTGGCCGGCGATGGTTCCGGCGACATCAGCCTGACCTTCACGAAGGTTCCCGAGCGGGTCCAGGTCAGCAACGGGTCCGGCAACATCACGCTGGTGCTCCCGCCCGGCGCGACGACCTACGATGTCAACGCCAGTACTTCTTCGGGTAACAAGGCCATCGCCGTGCCGACAAACCCGTCGTCCCAGCACAAGATCACAGTGTCCAATCAGTCCGGGGACATCACCGTGACCCGCTGACTGTGCCCCGGACCGCCGCCGAGGAGGGGCATAGCCATGCTGGCACCGCGAGACAGCCGCAGCCGGGAATCGCGCCGGCTCGACGGCCTGTGGCGTTTCCGGGTCGACCCCGGCGCCGAAGGCAGCGCCGGGCGCTGGTGGGAGCGGCGCTGGGACGATGCACGCGAGATCGCCGTCCCGGCGAGCTTTAACGATCTGACCACCGACCCGGCCGAGCGCGAGCACGTCGGTGACGTCTGGTATCAGCGTGACGTCCAGGTGCCCGCGTCCTGGGCGGGCCGGCGGATCGTGCTGCGATGTGACGCCGTCACCCACCGGGGGACCGTGTGGGCCGGTGACGTCCAGGTCGCCGAGCATGCCGGCGGCTACACCCCGTTCGAGGCCGACGTCACCCACTACGTCCGGTGCGGCGAGCCCTTCCGGCTCACGATCCGGGTGAACAACGAGCTGACCATGGCGACCATCCCACCCGGAACGATCTCGACCGGGGCCGGCGGCCGCCAGCAGCAGCGGTACTTCCACGATTTCTTCAACTATTCGGGGCTCCACCGGTCGGTGTGGCTGTACACGACGCCGCAGACGTATATCGCGGACGTGTCCGTCACCACCGACCTCGGCCGGCCCGCCGGATCCGGCCGGGTCGCGTACCACGTCAACGTCGCCGGCGCGGGACCGACTTCGGTCGTCCTCCGGGACGCGACCGGGGCCCTGGTCGCGGAGGCCACGGGATGCGACGGGGTGCTCGTCGTCAATGGCGTCCGCCCGTGGCGCTGTGAGGATCCGTACCTGTACCGGCTCGACGTCGAGCACGGCGAGGGCCCGGAGGCCGACCGGTACCCGCTGCCGGTCGGCATCCGCACCGTGCGCGTCGAGGGCACGCGCCTGCTGCTCAACGGGCAGCCCGTCCGGCTCCGCGGCTTCGGGATGCACGAAGACACCGCCCTGCGCGGCAAGGGGCACGACGACGCGCGGATGGTCCGCGACTTCGCCCTGCTGAAGTGGATCGGGGCGAATTCGTTCCGCACGTCCCACTACCCCTACGCCGAGGAAGTGCTCGACTACGCCGACCGCCAGGGCCTGCTCGTCATCGACGAGACCCCGGCCGTCGGGCTGCATCTCAGTCTCGGCCACATGGGCGACCCGGATACACCGACCTTCGGCCCCGGCCGGATCGGCGACCAGGCCCGGGCCGCCCACCTGGCGGCCATCAGGGAACTGATCGCCCGTGACCGTAACCACCCGAGCGTGGTGGCGTGGTCGATCGCGAACGAGCCCGACACCGCCGAGCCGGCCGCGCGGGACTATTTCGCGCCGCTGGCCGGTGCGGCCCGGGAGCTCGATCCGACCCGTCCGGTCTGCTTCGCGAACGTGGCCACGGCCCCCCCGGACCGCGACGTGGTGACCGACCTCTTCGATCTTGTCTGCGTCAACCGCTATTACGGCTGGTACGTGGACACCGGCGACCTGGCCGCGGCCGAGGAGCACCTGGAAAGCGAACTCCGCGCGTGGGCCCGCCACGGCAAGCCCATTCTGGTCACCGAGTTCGGTGCCGACGCGATGCCCGGGCTGCACGCGCTCCCGCCGACCGTCTGGTCCGAGGAATACCAGCACGCCCTGATAGCCATGTCGCTGCGGGTGTTCGGGCGGGTCCCCGAGGTCATCGGCGAGCACGTGTGGAACTTCGCCGATTTCGCCGCCGCCCAGGCCGTGCACCGGCCGGGCGGCAACCACAAAGGTGTGTTCACCCGCGACCGTCAGCCCAAGGCGGTGGCCTGGCTGCTCCGCGAGCTGTGGCGCGGCTGACCGTGGCACCCGTCACAGGTTGCCGAAGGCGTCCTCCAGGATGGACAGCCCCTCCTCCAGCAGATGCTCGCCGATCACCAGCGGCGGCAGGAAGCGCAGCACGTTCCCGAACGTCCCGCAGGTGAGCACGACCAGTCCCGCCGCGTGACAGGCCTTCGCGACCTGTGCCGCGGCCGCGGCGTCCGGCTCGATGCCGCCGGGCCGGACCAGCTCGATCGCGATCATCGCGCCACGGCCCCGGATGTCACCGATGGCGGGGTGCGTCTCAGCCAGCTTGTGCAGCCTCGGCAGCATGATCTCGCCGATCCGCCGGGCTCCCCCGGCGAGGTCCTCGGCCGCCATGGTCTCGATGGCCCCGAGCGCCGCCGCGCAGGCCACCGGGTTCCCGCCGAAGGTGCCGCCGAGCCCGCCGATGTGCACCGAGTCCATGACCTCCGCCCGCCCGGTGACCCCGGCCAGCGGCAGCCCGCCCGCGATCCCCTTCGCGGTCGTGACCAGATCGGGCACGACCCCCTCGTGGTCGCAGGCGAACCAGTCGCCGGTCCGGCAGAACCCGGTCTGGATCTCATCGGCGATCAGCAGGATGCCGTGCGCGGCGCAGAACTCGGCCAGGCCCGGCAGGAACCCTTCGGGCGGAACAACGAAACCACCCTCGCCCTGGATCGGCTCGATCAGCACCGCGGCGACGTTACCTTCACCGACCTGGGTGTGAATCAGCCCGGTGATGACGTCCAGGGCCTCCGCCGCGCACCGCTCCGGGCCGCCGGGCCAGCGCAGCGGATAGGCCATCGGCATCCGGTAGATCTCACCGGCGAACGGGCCGAACTTGTCCTTGTACGGCATGTTCTTCGCGGTCAGCGCCATGGTCAGGTTGGTCCGGCCGTGGTACGCGTGGTCGAACGCGACAATCGCGGGCCGCCCCGTGGCGTGCCGGGCGATCTTGACGGCGTTCTCCACCGCCTCCGCGCCGGAGTTGACCAGCGCCGACCGCTTGTCGTGATCGCCGGGGGTGCGGCGGGCGAGTTCCTCGCACACGGCCACGTACTCCTCATAGGGCGTGACCATGAAGCAGGTGTGAGTGAACCGGGTGGCCTGCTCACGGACCCGCGCGGCCACCCGCGGCGCGCTGTTGCCCACGGAGGCCACCGCGATCCCCGACCCGAAGTCGATGAGCGAGTTGCCGTCGGCGTCGAACCAGCACCCCGCCGCCCGCCGCCGTGATGAACACCGGCAGGACATGGCTGACCCCCCGGGCCACGCTGGCGTCGCGCCGGGCCAGGAGCGCCCGCGAGGCGGGGCCGGGGATCTCGGTGACAAGGCGGCGTTCCTGGGGGAGACCAGGGCCGCCGGCTGAGGTTGGCACGGTCATACAGCGACCATAAAGCACGAACACCCAAGATTGCAGAAACGGATTCCCGTCCCTCATCCCTCACCCGCCCCCGGCGCGCGCCACGTGACCCCGGGAACCAATGTGGTGGTGGCGAACGCATGCCCGGCGGCGTCCTACAGGGTCAGCTGGGCCAGTGTGATTCCGTAGCCGACGGCGAGCGCGGGCTATCGTGGAGCGGCCGCCGGCGTCGCTGTCAGCCCGGAGGACGTATCAGTCGGAACTAGGAGCAGGCGGTGCGCACTGACCAGGGGCTCTTCGCGGGCGTCTTCGGCCGCGGCGGCGTGGACACCGGGGATGACGCATGGTTGCAGGCCATGCTGGACACCGAGGCCGCTCTGGCCCGGGCGCTGGAGCGGGCCGGCCTGGCCGGGCCCGGGGCCGGGGCGGTGGTGACCGCCGCGGCGCGGGCGGACGCGTTCGACCCCGCCGAGCTGGGCCGGCAGGCCGCGCTCACCGGCAACCCGGTGCCGGCCCTGGTGCGGGAATTGAGCAAGCTCGTCCCCCCGGACGCGGCCGCCGCCGTCCATCAGGGCGCGACCAGCCAGGACATCATCGACACCGCGGCGATGCTGCTGGCCGCCCGCGCGCTGTCCGCGGTGGCCGCGGACCTGTCGGTGGCCGCGGAGGCCGCCGCCGGACTCGCGGCCGCGCACCGGGACACCATCATGATCGGCCGCACGCTGCTTCAGCAGGCGGTGCCGGTCACATTCGGGCTGGTCGCAGCGGGGTGGCTGGTTGGCCTGGACGACGCTCACGATGCACTGGCCCGGGTCCGCGCCGAACGCCTGGCGATCCAGTTCGGCGGGGCGGCGGGCACGCTCGCCTCGCTGGGCGGCGCCGGCCGGCGGGTAGCCGGGCTGCTCGCCGACGAACTCGGGCTCGTCCTGCCGGTGCTGCCCTGGCACACCAACCGGATGCGCGTGCTGGACGTGGCCGGGACATGCGCCCGGGCGGCTGGGGTGCTCGGCAAGGTGGCCAGGGACGTCACCCTGCTGGCCCAGTCCGAGGTGGCTGAGGTCCGGGAGGGCGGTGGCCCAGGTGCTGGCGGCCACCCCGCGGGCGGACCTGCCGGATCCCGGGGCGTCGGCGTGGGCGGCCGGGGCGAGGGTGGCCGGGGCGTGGGCGGCCGGGGCGGTTCGTCGGCGATGCCGCATAAGCGCAACCCGGTGGGGGCGATCGCCATGCTCGGCTGCACGCGGCAGGTGCCGGGGCTGATCGCCACCCTGACCGCGGCCGCCGAGCAGGAGCATCAGCGCGCCGCCGGGGCTTGGCACGCAGAGTGGGAGCCGTTCAGTGACCTGCTCCGGCTGACCGGCTCGGCCGCGTCCTGGGGGGCGGAACTGCTGACCGGCCTGGAGGTGGACCCGGCCAGTATGCGCCGGAACCTGGAGGCGGCCGGCGGGCTGCCGATGGCCGAACACGTTGCCTCGGTGCTCGGGCCGGCGCTGGGCCGGATCGCCGCGCATGATCTGGTCGCTGAGGCCAGCGCGCGGGCGGCGAAAGATGGCGTTCTCCTGCGGGACGCCCTGCTGGGCACCCCGGAGATCAGGCAGCGGCTCGACGAGGCCGGGATCACCCCGGATGAGGTCGAATCCGCCCTGGACCCAGCTGGCTACTTGGGCTCGGCGGGGGAGTTCGTGGACGCGGCCCTCGGCGCGCACGCCGCGGCCGGGTCCCGGCTGCCCCGCTGACCCCCGTGACGATGGAAGGAAAGCTCGATGGATGACACCGAACGCGCCACGGCGGGGATGACCGTCCGCCGCGAGGTACTCGGCGATGCGCACGTCAACCGGGCCGTGGCCGGCGCGACGCCGCTCACCGCGCCCTTCCAGGACTTCATCACCCGGTACGCGTGGGGGGAGATCTGGTCGCGGCCCGGGCTGTCCCGCGCCGAGCGGAGCATCGTCACGCTCACCGCGCTCGCTGTGCTCAGGCAGGACGAGGAACTGGCCATGCACCTGCGCGGCGCGCTGCGCAATGGGCTCACCGCCGACCAGATCCGGGAGGTGCTGCTCCAGGTCGCCGTCTATGCCGGGGTCCCAGCCGCCAACCGGGCCTTCCGCGTAGCCCAGCGCGTGCTGGCGGACAGCCTCTGACGGCAGGTTCCGAGCGGCGCCCCTGCCATCAGGGAGAACACTCGTGAGAGGATGTCCGTATTACGAACGACTGTACTTATAGCGACCAAATCGTCAATATGGTTTTGTTGCAGGCGGCCTGAGGGGCAGGAGGGGAATGGCCGAGATCGTCTCACTCGCTGATGCTGTCGCGCGCGCCATCCACGATGGCGACGCGGTGGCGATGGAAGGATTCACGCACCTCATCCCGTTCGCCGCGGGCCGCGAGATCATCAGGCAGCGGCGGCGTGAGCTCACACTGATCAGGATGACCCCAGACGTGCTGTACGACCAGCTGATCGGGGCCGGCTGCGCCAGCAAGCTGATCTTCTCGTGGGCGGGCAACCCCGGGGTCGGCTCGCTGCACCGGGTCCGCGACGCCGTGGAGAACTCCTGGCCGGGCCCGCTTCAACTGGAGGAGCACAGCCACGCGGGCATGGCCAACCGGTACGTGGCCGGGGCGTCCGGCGTGCCGTTCGCGGTGCTGCGCGGATACCGTGGCACCGGCCTCGAGGGTCTGCCTGGCCTGGACGGCGGTCCGGCGGTCCGCCCGATTACCTGCCCGTTCACCGGTGAGACGCTCACCGCCGTGGCCGCGCTCCGGCCCGACGTGGCGGTGATCCACGCCCAGCGGGCCGACCGGGCGGGGAACGTCCAGCTCTGGGGCATCACCGGGGTGCAGAAGGAAGCCGTGCTCGGTGCCCAGCGGTCGATCGTCACCGTCGAGGAGGTCGTCAACGTCCTCCGGCCCCAGCCGGGGGCTATCGTGCTGCCGTCCTGGACGGTTGGTTACGTGGCTGAGGTGCCGGGGGGAGCACACCCGTCCTACGCGCTCGGCTATTCGGCCCGCGACAACGGCTTCTATCAGGCCTGGGACGAGACCAGCCGGGACCGGGAACGATTCCTGCGGTGGCTGGACACCGAAGTATTCGGGGTGAGCCCGGGCAGCCTGGCCGGCACCCGGACCGGCGAGGGAGGATGAGGGCCATGCACGGCACAGGCCCGGCGGCCACGGCGCCCGCGGCAGCCGCCGAACCAGCCTCGTATACGGCCGACGAGATGATGACGGCCTGCGCGGCCCGGGCCCTCCACGACGGTATGGCGTGCTTTGTGGGGATCGGGCTGCCCAGCGCGGCCGCTAACCTGGCGCGGGCCACGCACGCCCCGAAGCTCGTCCTTATTTACGAGTCGGGCACCATCGGCGCCAAGCCGGACCGGCTCCCGCTCTCCATCGGAGACGGCATCCTGGCCGAGACCGCCGACGCGGTGGTGAGTGTGCCCGAGATCTTCAACTACTGGCTGCAGCCGGGCCGGATCGGCATCGGATTCCTCGGTGCGGCGCAGATCGACCGGTTCGGCAACATCAACACGACCGTCATCGGCGAGACTTATGCCCAGCCGAAGGTGCGGCTGCCGGGGGCGGGCGGCGCGCCCGAGATCGCCGCGTCCTGCCGTGAGGTGATCGTTATCGTGCGGCAGACCCGCCGGTCCTTTGTGCAGCGGGTCGACTTCGTCACGTCGATCGGCTACGGTGACGGCCCCGGCCGCCGGCGTCGTCTGGGGCTGACCGGGGCGGGACCGCGGAAGGTCATCACCGATCTTGGCGTCCTCGAGCCGGACCCGGCCACCTGCGAGCTCACCCTGACCGGGGTATACCCGGGTGTATCCGTCACTGACGTCAGGGCCAGGACCGGCTGGGATCTGGCTGTCTCGGACTCCATCGAAGTGATCGGGTCACCGTCGGCATCCGAACTGACCGCCTTGCGTGGGCTCCAGGCGATTACCCATGGCAGCGAGGGAGCACCTTGATGAGCGCTCAGGCACCGTCGGTCCGTGGGTTCACACTGCCGTCGTACGAGCGGCCACGTGGGCTGCATCCGCCCCTTGACTCCCCCGGGTACCGGGCCGCGGAGTTGCGGGCACCGCGGCGGCCGCTGGTGGCGCTGCCGCACCGGCTGACCGAGATCACCGGGCCGCTGCTCGGTGAGGAGCGGGTGACGCCCGCGGACGCCGACCTGACCACCCAGCACGCGGGTGAGCCGCTCGGCGAGCGGATCATCGTCAGCGGCCGGCTGCTCGACGGCGGCGGACGCCCGATCCCCGGCACGTTGATCGAGGTCTGGCAGGCCAACTCGGCGGGCCGGTACGCGCACCCGGTCGATAACCATCCCGCGCCGCTGGACCCGAACTTCTCCGGAGCCGGCCGGTGCCTGACCGACTCCGAGGGCAGGTACCGGTTCGTCACCATCAAGCCGGGCGCGTACCCGTGGCGGAATCATCCGAACGCCTGGCGCCCGGCGCACATCCACTTCTCGCTGCTCGGCCGCGCATTCCCGCAGCGACTGGTCACCCAGATGTACTTTCCCGGGGACCCGCTCTTCAGCCAGGACCCCATCGTCAGCTCGATCCCCGACCCGAAGGCCCGTGAGCGCCTGATCGCCCGGTTCGACCTGGGGCTGACCCAGCCCGACTGGGCGCTCGGCTTCGAGTGGGACATCGTGCTGCGCGGGACCGGGGCGGCCATGCTGGAGCGCGCGGAGGACCACCGGTGACCGCCGGGCTGACACCGTCCCAGACGGTAGGCCCGTTCATGGCGATCGTGCTGCCGTGGCCGGATGGCCCGTTCGTGGTTCCCGAGGGTACGCCCGGTGCCATCCAGATCACCGGGCGGCTGCTGGACGGCGCCGGAGCGCCGGTGCCGGATGGCCTGATCGAGACCTGGCAGGCGGACCCGGACGGCCGTTTCGCTCACCCCGACGATCCGCGCGGCGCGGCGGAGCCGGCCAACGCCGCGTTCCGCGGCTTCGGCCGCTGCCCGACCGGGCCGGATGGCGGCTACCGCATCGTGACGCTGCGACCCGGCCCGCTGCCGGCCTTGAGACCCGGCCCGCTGCCGGCCTTGAACGGGGAAGGGGACGTGAGGGGGGAAGGGGACGTGAGGGGGGAAGGGGACGTGAGGGGGGAAGGGGACGTGAGGGGGGAAGGGGAGGTGGGCGGGGATACCGAGGCACCGCACCTGGACGTCTCCGTGTTCGGGCGGGGCATGCTCGACCGGGTGGTGACCCGGATCTACTTCCCCGACGAGCAGGAGGCGAACGCGGCCGATCCGGTGCTGGCGGCGATCGCGGACCCCGACCGCCGGGCCACGCTGGTCGCCACCGTGGCGCCTGACGGACCGCCGGACGAGTTCCGGTTCGACATCCGGTTGCAGGGCGCGCGGGAGACGGTCTTCTTCGATGTCTGAACCGATACCTCTGGCGGCTTCGCGTCCCAGCGATGCCCTCAAACCTGATCATTCGCCGAGAGGAGCATCCACGTGCCGATAGTTGTGCGGAACACCCCTCGAACCGATCTTGCCGTCGTCGACGGCCTGGCCAAGGCCGGGGTGGCGACGGTGCACGAGGCCCAGGGCCGCACCGGGCTGCTCCGGGCGGACATCCGCCCGATCTTCCGGCCGGCGCGCGTCGCCGGCACCGCGCTGACCTGCGAGGTCGCCCCAGGCGACAACTGGTCGATCCACGTTGCCGTCGAGCAGGCGCAGCCCGGCGACCTCCTCGTGGTCACCCCCACCAGCCCGTGCGAGGACGGATACCTGGGCGAGTTGCTCGCCGAGAGCCTGCGGGCCCACGGCGTCAGAGCGGCCGTCCTGGATACCGGCACGCGTGACGTCGTGACCCTGACCGAGATGGGCTTCCCGGTCTGGTCGAAGGCGATCTCCGCCAAGGGGACGGTAAAGGAGACGCCGGGGAACGTCCAGACTCCCATCGTCTGCGCCGGCGTCTATGTCCGGCCCGGTGATGTGATCGTCGCTGACGACGACGGGGTCGTGGTCGTACCCCGCGAGCAGGCCGTGGCGGTGCTCGAGGCCGCCCAGGCCCGCGAGGCCAACGAGGCGGACAAGCGGGCCCGGCTGGCCGCCGGCGAACTCGGCCTCGACCTCTACGGCATGCGCGACCGGCTCGCCGCCAAGGGGCTGCGCTACGTCAACCACGCGGACCCGCCGTGACCCAGACCGCCATCCCCTGCGCCGTCATGCGGGGCGGGACGTCCAAGGGCCTCGTGTTCCTCGCCGACAACCTGCCCGATGACCGCACGACCCGCGATGCGGTCCTGCTCGCCGCCATGGGATCCCCCGACGAACGGCAGATCGACGGCATGGGCAGTGCTCACCCCCTGACGTCGAAGATCGCCGTGGTGAGTTTGTCGTCCCGCGACAATGCGGACGTCGAGTATCTGTTCCTTCAGGTCTGGCCCGACCGGGCCGAGGTCTCCGAGAGTCAGAACTGTGGCAACATGCTCGCCGCCGTCGGCCCGTTCGCGATCGAGCAGGGACTCGTGGCGGCCCGCGGCCCGGTGACGCCGGTCCGCATCTGGATGCGCAACACCCAGACCCTGGCCACGGCGCTGGTCGAGACACCGGACGGGTGCGTCCGCTACGACGGGCCCGCGCGCATCGACGGCGTGCCCGGCAGCCACGCGCCCATCCCCATCGAGTTCGCCGACGTGGCCGGATCCTCGTGCGGTGCGCTGCTGCCGACCGGGAATGCGAGCGACATCATCGAGGGAACGAAGGTGACCTGCATCGACAACGGCATGCCGGTCGTGTGCATCGCGGCCGCCGACCTCGGGCTTTCGGGTCAGGAGTCACCGGCGGAGCTCGAGGGCAATGCCCAGCTGACCAAGCGGGTCGAGGCGATCCGCGTCGCCGCCGGACCGTTGATGAATCTGGGGGATGTCACGGCCGCGACCGTGCCGAAAATGAGCCTGCTGTCGCCCCCGGCCCACGGCGGCACCGTGTCAACCCGGACGTTCATCCCCCACCGCGTGCACGAGGCGATCGGGGTGCTGGGCGCGGTGTCCGTCGCCACGGCGTGCGTGCTGCCCGGATCGGTGGCCCATGAGGTCGCGGACGTCCCGGACAAGACTGAGGGCTCGATCGAGGTCGAGGTCGAGCACCCCACCGGTTTCTTCACCGTTACCATCGACGTGACCGTGTCGGACGGCACCGTCACCGTCAGCAAGTCGGCACTGTTGCGCACCGCCCGCATGCTCATGCGCGGTGAGGTCCTGGTGCCCTCGTCAGTGTGGAACCAGGGAGCTTCGCTGTGATCATCGACTGCCACGGGCATTACACGACCGCTCCCGAGGCGCACAACGACTGGCGCCAAAGCCAGCTCTCAGCGTTCCAGGAGGGCCGCCCGACACCGGACTATCCGGACTACCCAGCCATCGCCGACGACGAGATCCGCGAGTCGATCGAGCAGAACCAGCTCCGGCTGCTCCGCGAGCGCGGCGCCGACATGACAATCTTCTCGCCGCGGGCATCCGCCATGGCCCACCACCTGGGCGACGAGCGGGTCAGCGGCGAGTGGGCGCGGGCGTGCAACGACCTCATCGCGCGCGTCGTCGGGCTGTTCCCGGAGACGTTCATCGGCGTCGGCCAGCTGCCGCAGTCACCCGGTGCCGATCTGAAATCGTCCGCCGCCGAGCTCGAACGCTGCGTCACCGAGCTCGGGTTCGTCGGCTGCAACCTCAACCCGGACCCGAGCGGGGGGAAGTGGACCGCTCCGCCGCTCACCGACCGGTACTGGTACCCGATCTACGAGAAGATGGCCGAGCTCGACGTACCCGCCATGGTGCACGTCTCGAGCAGCTGCAACCCCGCGTTCCACGCGACGGGTGCGCATTACATCAACGCCGATACGACGGCGTTCATGCAGCTCATCCAAGGAGATCTGTTCGCCGACTTCCCGGGCCTGCGCCTGGTGATCCCGCATGGCGGCGGTGCCGTGCCGTACCACTGGGGCCGTTACCGCGGGCTCGCCGACATGCTGAAGAAGCCGCCGCTGAGCGAGCACGTCATGAGGAACGTGTTCTTCGACACGTGCGTTTATCACCAGCCCGGCATCGACCTGCTGTTCGAGGTCATCGACATCGGCAACATCCTGTTCGGGTCCGAGATGGTGGGCGCTGTCCGGGGCATCGACCCCGAGACCGGCTACTACTTCGACGACACCTAGCGGTACATCGACGCGCTCGACCTGAAGCAGGCCGACCGCGCGAAGGTACTAGGAGGGCAACGCCCGGCGGGTATACCCGCGTCTCGACGACGCCCTGCGCGCACGAGGACTGTGATGGCGGCCACGTTCACGCCCGACGCCGACTGGCTCGCGTTCGATCCGAGCCCCAGCAAGCCGAGCTTCATCCCACCCCCGGGCGCGGTCGACGCCCACTGCCACGTGTTCGGCCCCGGCGACGTCTTTCCCTACGCGCCGGAGCGGAAGTACACGCCGGTCGATGCCGGTAAGGAGCAGCTGTTCGCGCTGCGCGACTTCCTCGGCTTCGAGCGCAACGTCATCGTCCAGGCGACCTGCCACGGCGCCGACAACAGCGCCCTTGTCGACGCGCTGCTCGCGGCGGCGGGCCGGGCCCGCGGCGTGGCGACCGTCCGGCCCGGCGTGTCGGCGGCCGAGCTCGCCGACATGCACGCGGCGGGCGTCCGCGGCATCCGCTTCAACTTCGTCAAGCGCCTCGTCGACCCCAAGCCGGATGACTACTACCTGGGCCTGGTCGACCTCGTGGCCGAGCTGGGCTGGCACATCGTCGTGTACTTCGAAGCGGCCGACCTGGCCGAGCGCTGGGACCTCTTCACCGCCTGCCCACGCTCGTCGTCGTCGACCACATGGGCCGGCCCGATGTGTCGCAGCCGGTCGACGGGCCCGGGTTCGCGCTGTTCACCCGCTTCATGCACGAGCACGAGAACGTCTGGTCCAAGGTGAGCTGCCCGGAACGGCTGTCGATCTCCGGCCCGCCGGAATACGCCGACGTCGCCCCCTTCGCCCGCCTCCTCGTCGAGACGTTCCCCGACCGCGTGCTGTGGGGAACCGACTGGCCGCACCCGAACATGAAGAGCCACATGCCCGATGACGGCGTCACTCGTCGACGTCATCCCGCGGATCGCCCGCACCGATGACCTGCAGCGCCGGCTGCTGGTGGACAACCCCATGCGCCTGTATTGGGAGGCCCCGTGACCAACTACATTTCAGAGTTCGATGACATCCCCGGCACCCGGGTGTTCACCGCGACGCGCGCGAAGCAGGGCTACCAGCTCAACCAGTTCTGCATGAGCCTGATGAAGGCGGAGAACCGGGAGCGGTTCAAGGCCGACGAGCGGGCCTACCTGGACGAGTGGCCGATGACCGAGGCCCAGAAGCAGGCCGTGCTGGACCGGGACTACAACGCCATGCTCGACGTCGGCGGCAACATCTACTTCCTGGCCAAGATCTTCGCCACCGACGGGCTGAGCTATGTCCAGGCGGTGAGCACGATGACCGGCATGAGCGTCGCCGGACTACCAGCAGATGATGCTGAACGGTGGGCGCTCGCCGGAAGGCTGGCGCTCCGTGGAGGAAGGTACCTGACATGGCCCGCATCACCGCCGGGCTTGACCACCAGCCACATCCCGGCGATCGGCGCCGCGATCGACCTCGGCAAGACCGCGGAGCCCTACTGGAAGCCCCTGTTCGCCGGGTACGAGTGGACGAAGGCCTGGGCGACCGAGAACGTCCCCGACGTGGTGATCCTGGTCTACAACGACCACGCCTCGCGCATTCACGCCGGAGATGGTCCCCACGTTCGCGCTCGGCTGCGCCGACGAGTTCCAGCCCGCTGACGAGGGGTACGGCCCGCGCCCGGTGCCGGTCGTCCGCGGTCATGCCGACCTGGCGGCCCACCTGGCCGAGTCGCTCATCCTGGATGAGTTCGACCTCACCCTCATGTACAAGCTCGACGTCGACCACGGCCTCACCGTGCCGCTGTCGCTGGTCTACGGCCAGCCCGAGGCGTGGCCGGTGCAGGTCATCCCGCTCGCCGTGAACGTCGTGCAGTACCCGCCGCCGACCGGCCACCGCTGCTACGCCTGGGCCAGGCGATCCGCCGGGCGCGTGGAGAGCCTTCGACGAAGACCTCACCGTCCACGTCTGGGGCACCGGGGGCATGAGCCACCAACTGCAGGGGCCCCGCGCGGGCTTCATCAACCAGGAGTTCGACACCGCGTTCCTCGACCGGCTCGTCAAGCGACCCGGAAGGTCTCGCGAAGGTGCCGCACCTCGAGTACGTGCGCGAAGCGGGTTCCGAGGGGATCGAGCTGGTCATGCAGCTGATCATGCGCGGTGCCCTGGGTCCCGAGGTGGACGAGCTCTACCGCTTCTACCATGTCCCTGGATCCAACACCGCCGTCGGGCACATCGTGCTGCAGCCCTCCGACCCGTCCCGCCAGGAAGAGAACTAGACCCATGCGGATCGCACTCGCCGGGGCCGGCGCCTTCGGCATCAAGCACCTCGACGGCCTCGGCGCCATCGACGGCGTGACCGTCACGTCCGTGGTCAGCCGTCGGCTGGAACAGGCCGAGGAGGTCGCGCGAGAAGTACGGCGCCGTCCACGCCTCGACCGACCTTGACGAGGTCCTCGCCCGCGACGATGTCGACGCGGTCATCCTGTGTACGCCGACCCAGCTCCACGCGCAGCAGGCCATCGCCGCGATGCGGGCCGGCAAGCACGTCCAGGTCGAGATTCCGCTCGCCGACAGCTGGGCGGACGCGCAGGATGTCGATCGTGTGCAGCGGGAGACCGGCCTGGTCTGCATGGTCGGGCACACCCGCCGGTTCAACCCGTCGCACCAGTGGATCCACCGCCGCATCGCCGCCGGCGAGCTGGCGATCCAGCAGATGGACGTGCAGACGTACTTCTTCCGCCGCACCAACATGAACGCTCTCGGCCAGCCCCGTAGCTGGACTGATCACCTGCTCTGGCACCACGCCGCGCACACCGTCGACCTGTTCCAGTACCAGACCGGCGAGGACGTCGAGATCGCCAATGCCGTGCAGGGGCCGCCGCACCCCGATCTGGGCATCGCGATGGACATGTCGGTCCAGCTCCGGACGCCGCGCGGCAAGTATCTGCACGCTCTCGCTGAGCTTCAACAACGACGGGCCGCTCGGGACCTTCTTCCGCTACATCTGCGACAACGGCACGTATATCGCTCGCTACGACGACCTGGTTACTGGACGCGAGGAGCCGATCGACGTCTCCACGGTCGACGTGTCGACCAACGGCATCGAACTGCAGGACCGCGAGTTCATCGCCGCGATCCGCGAAGGGCGCGAACCCAATTCCAGCGTCGGCGACGTCCTCGGCTGCTACCGGGTGCTCGGCGAACTGGAGACACAGCTGGCCAGCCAGCGGTAGCCAGATTCGGCCTCTCGATGACGCGCCAGAGTGGGCGCTAGGCTACAAATGGGACAACGCGCTGCGCGGCGGCGGGGCGACGGTGTTCGGGCAGGAGGAGGAGGAGCGCCGGTGACCCTGCAGCTATGTCTGAGCCGCCGGTGAAGGCTGCGGCCCGCCGCCCGGTAAGGCTGGCCGCTTCGCTGGACGGGCCGCGCCGCGCCCCCGTGGTCGTGCTCGGCAACTCGATGGGCACCACGCGCGAGGTCTGGGATCCGCAGTTGCTCGCGCTGGGCGATGGTTTCCGGCTGCTGCGCTACGAGCACCGCGGCCATGGTGGGTCCCCCGCGCCCCCTGGCCCTTACACCATCGCCGACCTGGCCGGAGACGTTCTGCGGCTGCTCGACGACTTCGGCGTCGAGCGCGCGTCGTACTGCGGGATCTCACTCGGCGGGATGATCGGCATGTGGCTCGCGGCGCACGCGCCGGACCGCATCGACGTCCTGGCGGTCTGCTGTACCTCCGCGTACCTGCCGCCCGCGCATTTCTGGGCTGACCGCGCGGCGCAGGCGCGGCGCGGCGGCATGGCGTCGATCTCCGGGAAGGTGGTGGACCGCTGGTTCACTCCGGCGTTCCGCGACCGCGAACCCGCGACCGTGGCGGCCACGGTGGCCTCGCTGGAGGGCGTGGACCCGCAGGGGTACGCCGGATGCTGCGAGGCGATCGCGGCCATGGACCAGCGCGCGTCACTCGCCGCGATCGCCGCGCCGACCCTGGTGATCGCGGGGGCCGAGGACCCGGCCACGCCGCCCTGGCATGGTGCGGTGATCGCGCAGGGGATCAAGGGCGCCCAGTTGGCCGTCATCCGCGGCGCCTCCCACCTGGCCAACGTCTCGGCACCGGGTGCGGTCACCGCGGCGCTGCGGGCTCACCTGGTCAGCGAGCCCCGTTCGGCGACCCACCCGACCGGCTGCCCGGTGAGTTCGGCGATCCTGTCGTAGTCCGCGTCGTAGTGCGGCCCGGCCGCGCCGCACCGTCCTGTGGCCGATCAGCGCACCGGGCCGGTCAGGCCCGGATGTCGGGTCCACCCGGTAAGGCGTGCCTGGGTCGCTGAGGCGGCGTGGTGGGCGGGGTTGGCCTGGCGGCCAGGTTCGGTGCGGTTGGCGAGTCCAGTGTTGTTGGCGGCGTTGGTCTGGCCGGCAGGCTCGGTGGTGCTGGTCTGGCTGGTGGGGTTGGTATGACTGGCGGGGCGGGCGCGCCGATCATCAGCGCTCGGGCCGCGGCCTCGATGGCCCGCTCGGACAGCAGCACCTCGGCGGCCGCGTCGCCGAGCGGGATGAAGCTGTCCGCGCTGGTCACCCGGGAGACGCGGCCGCGGAATCCGCCGTCGGCCAAGACGGTGATGATTCCTTCGGACACGCCGCCGGTCCGCCGAGTCTCGTCGGCGATCAGCACCCGGCCGGTCGCCCGGCACTCACGCAAGATGTCATCGGCCGGCAGCGGCGCGATCCAGCGCAGGTCCACGACCCGGCAGCTGATCCCTTGCCTGCGCAGCCGGCCTGCCGCCCGCAGGCTCATCCGCAGCCCGTTGCCGAATGTGATGATGGTCAGGTCGTTGCCTTCACCGGAAGCGCGAGCCCCGTACCTGCGGGCCGCGCCGATCGGGATGTGCTCCTCCGCCCAGCGCTCCAGCGGGGCGTACCGGGCCAGCCACTCGCCGTCGCCTTCCTCATGCAGGTCCCGCTCGTGGTACAGCGCGATGGGCTCCAGGAACACGCAGACGCTGCCGTCCTCTTGCGCGGCCGCGAGGCAGGTGCGAAGCATCGCGGCGGCGTCGTCCGGCGTCGCCGGCACGGCGATGACCAGGCCGGGGATGTCGCGCAGGGCGCCCAGGGCATTGTCGTTGTGAAAGTGGCCGCCGAAGCCTTTCTGGTAGGCCAGCCCGGCGACCCGCACCACCATCGGATTGCGGTACTGGCCCTGGGAGAAGAAGCTGAGCGTGGCCGCCTCGCCGCGGATCTGGTCAGCCGCGTTGTGCAGGTAGGCGAGGTACTGAATCTCCGGCACCGGCAGCATGCCCGCCAGGCCGGTGCCCAGGGCCAGCCCGAGGATGGACTGCTCGTCCAGGAGCGTGTCGAAGACCCGGCCCGCACCGAACTTGCCGAGCAGGCCGCGCGTCACCCCGTAGACCCCTCCCTTGCGGGCCACATCCTCGCCGAATACCAGCATGTCGGGCCGGGCGGCCAGCGCGTCGGCCAAGGTGGCGTTGATGACCTGGGCCAGGGTCATCGGGCCGGCTGACTCGGGAAGCTCTCCGCGGAAAATCCGCTCCCTGGTCTTATCCGGGGCGGCCAGCCGGGCGGACACCCTGACGATCTCTGGGCGACGCGGCGCGAGTGGGGCCATCACCCGCATGGCTGTGGCCAGCCGTGGCGCGCCCTGCACCTCGTCGGCGAGCGCCAGCACGCTGGCCCGTGACTTCTCGTACCTGGCCAGGATCTCGTCGGCGCTCAGCGCCCCGGCCCGCACCAAGAGCCGCCCGGTGCCGACGAGCGGGTCGGCGGCCAGGCTCGCGGCTATCTCACCGGCGTCGCGGTAGGCGCTCTCCACGTCCGAGCCCGCGTGACCGCCCAGCCGCGTCACCGACAGGTGCAGGAAGGCCGGAGCACGGTGGTCACGCACCCACGCGGTGGCGGCCAGCGCCGTGTCGTAGGTGTCCGCCAGGTCGGCCCCGTCGGCGTGGAAGTAGGCGATGGACGGCCGGAGTTCCATCGCGGCCCGGATCCAGCCGGGCGGGGTGCGCACACTGATGCCGAGCCCGTTGTCCTCGCACACGAACAGTATCGGGACCGGCAGCCGCTGGAAGGCCGAGAACGCGGCCGCGTTGATCGCGCCCGTCGCGGTGGAATGGTTGATCGACGCATCGCCCATGCTGGCCACGACGATCGCGTCCCGCGGCCAGCGGGCCGGCGTGCGGAGCTTGGCGGCCCGGCCGATCGCGAACGCCAGGCCCACCGCGCGCGGCAGGTGGGAGGCGATGGTCGAGGTCTGCGGGATCACATGCAGCGCCAGGTTCCCGAAAACCTTGTGCCGCCCACCTGCGATCGGCTCTTCCTCGGCGGCCACCAGACTGAGCATCACGTCCCGTACGCCATCCCGCGGTGGCGTCGCCTGCGCGGCCCGGGCCAGGTAGAAAGCGCCGGAACGGTAGTGCAGGAGGGCGGGGTCATCGGGCCGCAGCGCCGCGGCGACCGCGGCGTTACCCTCGTGCCCCGACGAGCCGATCGTGTAGAAGCCCGCGCCCCGGGCCTGCAGCCACCTCGCGGCGATGTCCAGGTGACGGCTGGCCAGCTGGGCATCGAAAAGGTCCAGGCCCAGGCTCGTGCTCAGGGCCGAGTTCTCCCGGATCGCCGCGTCCGGGCCATCATCGCGCGGCTGGCTCGGGATGGCGGCCCGCAGTGCGAGTATGGCCTCAGCGAAATGGCGCTCGACCGCATCGCGGTCCCCCCGGTCCGAGCTCATGTGTCAACGGTAAAGCCGCAGGCCCAGTAGATCACGCGACTGGACAGCCTGGTTGGACATGGACTGGGGCCAGGAGGCTAGCGTTCAGGATGTCTTGTTGCTCCTTAATCTCACGTGGAGGTTCCATGCTGCCATGGTCGGCGCCCCTGGCTGGGCGGATCGACGAGCAGGTGATCGCGAGTGAGCTGCTGCGCGGGAATCCGCTGGGCGACCCCTTCGAGCGCCCCCTGTGGGTCTACCTGCCACCCGGGTACGACGACGACCAGGAACGCCGCTACCCGTCGGTCTACGTGATCCAGGGGTACACGGGCCACATCGCCATGTGGCGGAACCGGGTGCCCTACCGGCAGCCGTTCCCGGAGACGGCGGACGCCGTGTTCGCCGCCGGCGAGGCACCTCCCGCGATCGTGATCTACGTGGACGCCTGGACCGCGTATGGCGGCAGCCAGTTCGTGGACTCACCCGGCACCGGGCGCTACCACTCGTACCTGTGCGACGAGGTGGTCGGCTACGTGGACGCGAATTACCGCACGCTGGCCGGCCCCGCGTACCGGGCCATCATGGGAAAGTCGAGCGGCGGGTTCGGCGCCATGATCACTCCCATGCTGCGCCCCGACCTGTTCGGTGCCCTCGCCACGCACGCCGGGGACTCGCTCTACGAGCTGCTTTACATCCCGGAGTTCGCTAAGTCCGCTCGGCACCTGCGTCAATACGACGGGGACATCTTCCGCTGGTGGGAGGACTTCCGGTCGCGCACCTCGTTCACCAAGGAGCCCGATCACGACCTGCTCATGCTGCTCGGCGTGTCGGCTTGCTTCTCGGCGCGTGAGGACGGCCAGGTGGAGCTGCCGTTCGACCCCCGCACCGGGGTGATCCGGCCCGAGGTGTGGCAGCGGTGGCTGGACTGGGACCCGGTCCGGATGGTGCCCCGCTACGCGAGTGAACTGCGGGGGCTGCGGGCCATCTGGATCGACGCGGGTACCCGGGACGAGTGGTTCCTCGACCTCGGGGCTGAGGCCTTCAGGGCGGCCTTGCGCGAGATCGGCGTGGCTGAAGATGTGATCCGATTCGAACTCTTCGACGGCACGCACATGGGGATCGACTACCGGTACCCTATGGCCCTCGGATGGCTCTGCCAGCGCATCGCACCGTGATGGCCGCCCGTTTATCAGTATTTCAGGTTACCGGCGTGAACTGGAACGGTGACATTTACGTGTCTTTAGTATGACCACGTCGTCTCCCCGAACGGAGAATTCTGATGCGTCACCACAAGTGGCTGCCCCCTGTGTTCGCCGTCTTCGCGGTCTTGCTGGCCACCCTGCTCGCGGCCTGCGGAAGCAGCGCGCCGGCCGGCACAGCCAGTTCCAGCACATCCGCGGTGCCTTCGGCCAGCCATGCGGCTGGCCAGGCCGTCACGCTCAAGACGAGCAAGACCAGTCTCGGGTCCGTGCTGACCAACTCCGCCGGGTTCACCCTGTACTGGTTCGCCATTGACACGCCGACCAGCTCGAAATGCACCGGCGGCTGCACCACCTACTGGCCGCCGGTGATCGGCGCCCCGAAGGCAGCCTCGGGCGTCACCCTGTCGGGCACGCTCGGCACCATCACCCGGTCGGACGGTACTGTCCAGGCCACGTACAACGGCCACCCGCTGTACACCTATTCGGGGGACAAGTCCCCCGGCCAGACCAGCGGGAACAAGGTCAACGGGTCGGGCGGGCTGTGGTACGCGGTGACCGTGTCCGGGGCCGCGGGCACCTCGGCGAGCCCGTCGTCGGGTGGCGGAGGTGGCGGCGGGTACTGAGCCCGGTCCGCGCAGATTCCACCCAGGACGGTGTTTTCCCGGTCACGGTGACCGGGGAAACACCGTCTTCGTAGCCGGCCGCTACTGAACTGCAACGACTCGCCAGGCTGACGGGGTAGAGGCGGGTCACTTGGTGGTAGGAACCGGGGTACGGCGCAGCGCGGAGGGGGCGGGTCCGCGGTTTGGCCGGTACAAGTGTTCCCGATCATCGGGACCGCGCTGCTGACCGTCGCCTTGTTCCTGCTGTCCCGGCTCACCGAGCACACGCCAGGGCTGGTCATGGACCTGTACTTCTTCGTGCTGGGCGCCAGCCTGGGCCTGATCCTGCAGGTGCTCGTCATCGCGGTGCAGAACTCGGCGGACTACGCGGACCTGGGCGCGGCCACCTCCGGCGCGACCTTCTTCCGGTCGATCGGCGGGGCGTTCGGGGTGGCGATCTTCGGATCGATCTTTTCCAACCGGCTGGCCGCCGAGCTGGCGGCGGAACTGCACGGGTCAGGCTGCCGCCCGGTGTCAACCCGGCCGTGGCCGAGGCGAAACCCGCCTTGCTGGCCAAGCTTCCCGTCCGCTGCACGCCGACGTCCTGCGGGCCTACACACTGTCCATCCAGACTGTGTTCCGCGCCGCGATCCCGGTCGCGGCGGCGGCCTTCGTATTTGAGCTGGTTCCTGCGCGAGGTCAAGCTGCGGGCCACGGCGGGCGCGGCCGATCTCGGCGAGGGACTGGGCGCCGTGGCGGCCGAGCGGTCCTCAGCGGAGGAACTCGAGCGGGCCCTGTGCCGCGGATCGGGCCCTGATCAGCCGCTGACGCGGCTCACCGGGTTTCGCCGAACAGATGGCTGTTCACCCGGCCCAGGTGAGTGCGCATCCCCTGGACCGCGCGATCGGCGTCCCGGGCCCGGAGAGCGGCGACCAGTTCCACGTGGTCGGCCTGGTACGCCGCGCGCCGCTCCCGCGAGGCGCTGCGGCGTTTCAGGTCGCCCCAGAAGTGCCCGTGACGTGCCGTCTCGATGACGCCGTAGAGCCGGGCGAGCAGCGGGCTGTGGCTGGCCGCCATGATGCTGCGGTGCAGGGCCAGGTCCCAGGTCTCGAACTCGTCATAGCTGCCGGCCTGGTCCCCCCCGGCCAGGCAGCGATCCATCTCCTTGAAGTCGGTGGCGGTCGCCCAGGCCACCACCAGCGGCATCGCGAGCGGTTCCAGCAGCCGGCGGATCGTCATCACGTCCGCTGGCGCGAATCCGGCCGCCCCGTCCGGCGGGACCGGCGACCCGGCGGCCCTGACCGCCGCGGCCCGCCCGGCGCCGTCGATGCCGGGGCCGGGGAGGTGGGGTGGGGCGTCCCGCAGGAATGTGCCCCGGCCGACCTCACGGGAGATGCGGCCCTCCGCCTGGAGCACCGCCAGGGCATGGCGCACAGACGACCTGGTCGCTCCCATGTCGAGCGCCAGCTGGCGTTCGGTGGGCAGCCGCGAACCGGGGCCGAGCCCGGCCCGCTGTGAATCGGCGAGGATGAGGTCGGCCAGCCGCTGCCTGCGGTCGGCCGAGATCGGGGGCATTTCCCCGGCTGCTTTCCCCATCGTTCTCCACCCTGGCCGCGTAGCCGCTGATGTCCTGCCACTGATGTCCGGCAACCAATCGTACCAATCGAGACCAGACCGTGACTATAGTTGGACGGTTTTTTACAGTTAACGCTCTTGACCAGCTTAGGTATGCACACCTATGCTCAACCAATCCGACAGGTGCAACCAATCTATGAGCGGGTCAGGTGGCCCGCGCCGCACCGAATGCTGTGCGGCGGCGACGGACGCGCCCGGGACCGGGCGCTGCACGCGCCCCGGATTTCGCGCCGTTTACCCGGCCGCCGCACGCGCAATTGAACTCCGACGAAGGAGAACCGCCACGTGAGGCTCGCCACTATCGCCACCCCTGATGGACCGCGACTGCACGTCCGGGCGCGGTCCGGCTACGTCGATGTTGCCGAGGCGACGGGTGATTCCCGGTTCGCCTCGCTCCAGTACGTCCTCGCGTCGGGTCTGGCGGCGATGGACACCATCCGGGCGCTCCAGGACTCAGACGGCCGCGAGGTGGAACCCGCAGACTTCGGGCCGGCGGTGCCCGCCCCGCCGCGCATCCTCTGCCTGGGCCTGAACTACAGCGAGCACGCGCTTGAAGGCGGGCGCGAGGTCCCCACCTGGCCTGACGCGTTCGTCCGCGGTGCGGACAGCGTGCTCGGCCCGTATGCCGACCTGATCAGGCCGGCCCTGACCGAGCGTTTCGACTACGAAGCCGAGCTAGGCATCGTCATCGGCGCCGGCGGCCGTTACATCACCGCCGACAAGGCCCTCGACGCCATCGCGGGCTTCGTCGTGGTCAACGACGCATCGGCCCGTGACTGGCAGCGCGCCGCGAGCCAGTGGACGGCCGGCAAGAACTTCGAAGGCAGCATGCCGATCGGCCCGGAGGTCGTCACGACCGACGAGGTGGACGTCAGCGACCTGGCCATCAGCTCGACACTCAACGGCCAGGTCATGCAGTCGGCACGGACCTCGCAGATGCTCGTCGATGTCCCCAGCGCCGTCGAGTTCTTCTCCTCGTTCACGCGCCTGGCCCCGGGGATGTGATCGCGACCGGCACGCCGGGAGGTGTCGGGTTCGCCCGCACGCCACCGGTCTGGATGCACCCCGGCGATGTCATCGAAGTCACCGTGGAGAACGTCGGCACCATCCGCAACCGGATCGTCGCCGAGGAAGGCGCGCCCAGTGACTGGAGATGGCGGCCTGGAGGCCCACTCAAGAGCGGTTTCTGACCGCGTAGCCCGAAACCCCCGACCCGCTGTCAATCCAGTCAATCCAGTCAATCCAGTCAATCCAGTCAATCCAGTCCACGCCGTCAAACTTGTCAACACAGTCAACGCCGTCAATTCAGTTAACACAGTCAATTCACTCCAACGCACCACGGAGGGGACAATGACGTTCACGACCCTCGGTCCCGTGGCTAGAGCCACGGCAGATATCAGACGCATGGTGGGCACGCAGGCCACGCGCGGACAGCTCGTCCGCGTCGGGGCGGTAGGGGCGGCGGCCGCACTCGCCGTCGGCCTCGCTGCCTGTGGCAGCAGCAGTTCAGGCGGCAGCGCTTCGAGCACCAGCTCGGGCAAGGCCACCGGGTCGGCTATCACCGTCGCGGACGTGGCTCCCTTCAGTGGCGCCGATGCCGCCCTCGGCCCGACATACCTGGCCTCCTGCTACGGCTCGACATCGGCCATCAACGCGGCGGGCGGTGTGCTGGGGCACACCCTGACCTGCAAGAGCGTGGACACCCGTGGGGACCCCGCGGACGCCGTGCCAGCGGTCAACCAGATGTTCGCCTCCACGCCGAGCCTGGCGCTCGTCATCGGCTGTACCTCCGACGAGGCCGCCTCCGTCGTGCCGGTCATCAACGCACACAAGATGACTTCCTTCTGCATGACCGGGCAGTCGGAGTTCGACAGCGTCCACTACCCGTACTTCTACCGGCTGGTGCCTCCTGACCTCGAGGAGTCCTACGCCATGGTCGCGATCGCCCAGGAACAGCACTACAAGCGGCTCGCCCTGGCGTTCGGCAACGACATCGGGTCGCAGACCTTCATCCAGCCCGCGATCAGCGCCATCAAGAAAGCCGGGATGACGCTCACGACCAACCAGACGCTGGACCTGAAGGCCAGCACGTTCCGCAGCGAGGCCGAGGCGATCGTCCAGTCCCACCCGGACGCGATCCTGACCGAGGCCCTGGGCTCGGCCGACCCCACCCTCTTCTCCGAGATCAAGTCACTGAACAACGGCAAGACGATCCCGATCATCGGCACCTCGGCGGCCATCTCGCCGGCGTTCTTCAAGTCGGCGGCCGCGGCCGTGGGCGCCTCGACCTTCGTGTCCAACTTCCGCGCGGACAACCTGGTCGTGGAGACCAGTGGCCCGGCGTACCAGGCGTTCTCCAAGGCGCTGCTGTCCCAGCAAGGGAAGGTTCCGGGTGCCACAGGTGACTTCACCACGTACCTGAGCGCCCCGGGCGGCGTGCATCTCTACGATGCGGTGAACCTGTCCGCGCTGGCCATGATCATGTCGAAGAGCACCAACCCGAGCGTGTACGGGCCGGACATCATCAAGATCGGGAACGGTGTTTCCGGCGCCACGCTGTGCTATTCGTTCGCCCAGTGCGCTCCCCTGGTCAAGGCGGGCAAGGCCGTCAGGTACGAAGGACCCGGCGGGCCGACCAACTTCGACAGTTTCCACGACTCGACCGGCATCTTCCAGGTCGATACCTACAGCGCGAATGGCAATGTGAATGTCGTCGGCAACCTGACCGCGGCACAGCTGCGGGCACTGTCCGGATGACCATTCGCCCCACCTGCCCCGCCACTGCCCAGGCGCCTCCGGTCCCCCCGAGGCGCCTGGGCGGGCGGGCCGTCCCTGAGCAGCGGGGGTAAGCCGCTCGTGACCATCTTCCTCTCGTCCCTCGGATTCGGGCTCGTCACCGCCTCGGTGCTGGCCATCGCCTCGGTCGGCTTCACGCTGCAGTTCGGGGTGACCGACGTGCTCAACCTGGCCTATGGCGCGATCATGATCTTCGGTGCCTACGTCGCCTACGTGGTGAACTCCCACGGCATCTCGGTGTGGATCGGCCTGCTGGTCGCGATGGTCGCGTGCTCGCTGCTGTCCGTGCTGGTGAACACCGGCGTCTACGCGCCGTTCCAGCGGCGTGGCACGTCAGCCATCACCATGGTGATCGTGTCGCTGGGCATGACGCTCATCATCGAGTTCGGCGTGCAGTCCGTGGCGGGCGGGACCAGCGTCTCGTACACCATGGCCAACGGGCCGACGCTCAAGGCCGGCGGGCTGAGCCTCACCGCCGTGCAACTGGTGGTGATCGCGCTCAGCATCCTGGTCATGGCCGCCGTCCACGTGCTCCTGCGCTACACCAAGCTCGGCAAGGCCATGCGGGCGACGTCCGCGAACAAGACCCTGGCCCGCAACTGCGGTATCCGGACGGGCCGGGTCATCACGCTCACCTGGGCGATCACCGGCGCCCTATGCGGCATGGCCGGGACGGTGTTCGCCATCGACGCGGGCAGTTTTGACGCCACCGCCACCGACCTGTTCCTGGTGCTCATCCTGGCCGCGGTCTTCCTGGGCGGCCCGGGCCAGGCGTACGGCGCGATGCTCGGCGCACTGATCATCGGCCTGGCCACCGAGATCAGCGCCGCGTACATTCAAGCCGACTACAAGTATGTGATCGCTTTCGTGGCGCTGCTCGTGATGCTCGGCGTGCGCCCAACCGGCCTGCTAGGCGCGAAGACATGAGTGTCAGGCAAGGAACCCGATGAACGCGTTCTACATCATCAACCTGCTGGTCTACGCGGCCGTCAACGTCATGGCCTGCCTGGGCCTCAACCAGCAGTTCGGGGTGGCGGGCGTCACCAACTTCGGCTTCATCATCTTCCAGGCCGCCGGCGCGTACGCCGCGGCGGTGCTGGCCCTGCCCTCCCACACCGCGAACGGCGGATTCCAGAGCTATTTCGGCGGGTGGAACCTGCCCTTCCCGCTGCCCTGGATCGGCGCGGCGGTAATCGGCGGCCTGCTCGCGCTGCCCTTCACCTTCCTGGTCGGCAGGCGGCTGCGCGGCGACTTCGCCGCGGTCGGCCTTCTGGTCACGGCGGTCCTCTTCAACCTGCTGGTGACGAACTACAAGCCTTTCCTCAACGGTGACGCCGGGCTCTCGCTCATCCCGGCCCCGCTGCGCAGCGGCAACGTGTTCAGCGTGCAGTCGGTCAGCTACCAGTGGGTGTTCACCGCGGCGGCCGTGGTGCTGGCCCTGCTGGTCTACCTGTTCCTCCGGCGCATCACGGAGTCGCCCTACGGCCGCTCCCTGCGGGCCATGCGCGACAACGACATCGTCGCCGACTCGCTCGGCAAGAACCTGCTCTCGCAGCGGACCGCGATGCTGGTCACCGGCGGCGCCATCGCCGGGCTGAGCGGCGGCATCCTGGTCTCCTACATCACCACGTTCTCCCCGGCGGCCTGGGGGTACGCGGAGACCGTGGTCCTGTTCGCCGCCGTCATCATCGGCGGGGCCGGCAACCACCGTGGCACCATCCTCGGGGCCATCCTGGTGCCGGTCGGGTTCGAGGAAGTGACCCGCTACATCCCGACCTCCAACAACCTCCCGCCGAACCTGATCCCGTCGCTGCAATGGGTCGCGATTGGGCTGCTCATCGTCGTGTTCCTGTGGGTTCGGCCCCAGGGCATCCTGCCTGAACGCAAACGGGTCATCGCAGTGCCAGGTGTCAGCGGGTCGGCGCCGGCTGACGGGGCGAGCGCGTGGGGCTGGCGCAGGAAGGCAGTGGTGACCAGTCCAGGGCCCGAGGCGGCTTTGGTTGACGGTGACGATGGGCAACGGGACGCCCCACGCGCACCCCGCCAGCCGGCGCCTCCGGGTGATGGGCAGCCGGTGGGGCTGCCGAATGGGCAGCCAGCGGCTCCGCCAGTCATCTCCGCGGGCACCGTGCCAGCCGCAGGCGAGGAGTCGGCGGTGGCTGCTGCGGCGTCGGATCGCGGGGGTGCGGTGGTGCTGGAGGCGGTGGGGGTGGTTCGGGACTTTGGGGGGATGCGGGCGGTTGATGATGTGTCATTCCAGGTCAGGCAAGGGACGCTGACGGGGTTGATCGGGCCCAATGGGGCGGGGAAGTTGACGCTGCTGGCGACGCTGGCGGGGACGCTGCCGGTCACGTCGGGGAAAGTCATCTACCGGGGGCAGGATATTACTGGGATGCCCGCGTTCCGGCGGGCGCGGCTGGGGCTGGTCCGGACGTTCCAGCTGGCCAGTGAGTTCAAGCGGCTCACGGTTATGGAGAACCTGCTGTCGGCGGTACCGGCGAACCGTGGCGACTCGTTCCGTGGGGCGGTGCTTGGCCGGCGGTACTGGAAGGGTGATGAGTCGGCGTCCATTGAGCGGGCGGCGGCCATCCTGGAGCGGTTCGGCCTGACGGAGTTCGCCAATCGTTACGCCGGGGACCTGAGTGGTGGGCAGCGCAGGCTCGTCGAGATCATGCGCTCGCTCATGGCCGAGCCCGGCATGCTCCTGCTCGACGAGCCGATGGCCGGCGTGCACCCCAATCTGGCCCGGCGGATCGGCAACGAGCTGGTGGCGCTGTGCAGCGAAGGGATGACCATCCTCATGGTCGAGCACGAGCTCGCCATCATGGACGAGTTCTGTGATCCAGTGGTAGTGATGGCTGAAGGCGCCGTCCTCGCGGAGGGGACCATGGAGCAGCTTCGGGGCCGCAGCGAGGTAGTGGAGGCTTACCTTGTCGGCTGAGCTCACCCTGCATGGCATCCCGCTCGCCGCGGACGGCGTGACCGCGGGATACGGCGGGGACCCGGTGATCCGGGACATCACGGTCAGCGCCGCTCCTGGCGAAGTGGTCTCCCTGGTCGGCCCGAACGGCTCGGGCAAGAGCACGCTGCTCAAGAGCCTGGTCGGGATCGTGCACGTCTCCTCGGGCACGGTCCGCGTGGGTGACAAAGACATCACCAACCAGCCACCGGAAGAGATCGCCAGAGCGGCCGTGGGCTACGTGCCCCAGGTGGATGACGTGTTCGGCCCGCTGACCGTCAGGGAGAACCTGGAGATGGGCGGTTACCTGCTGCCCCGAAGGCTGGTGGCCGAGCGCGTCGAGCGCGTCGTGGCTATCTTCCCCAGGCTCGGCGGGATGCTGGGCCGCGGCGCTGGCAAGCTCAGCGGGGGAGAGCGCAAGATGCTCGCCATGGGGCGCGTGCTCATGCTCGATCCTGGCCTGTTCCTGCTGGACGAGCCCACCGCGAACCTGGCCCCCAAGGTGGCGGGGGAGTTGCTGGAAGAGCATGTCCGGCGGCTGGCGGCCAGCGGGGCGTCGGTACTCATCGTGGAGCAGCGGGCCAGGGCGGTGCTGGCGATCTCAGACCGGACGTACGTGCTCGGCGGCGGGGAGGTGCGGATGGAAGGTACCCCGGCCGAGCTGTCCGCCAGCCCGGATTTCGTGGAGTCCTTCCTCGGCGGCGGCCGAGGTCGCGCGGCCACGCCTTCGGGCGACGGCTGAAGGGGATCTGCACAGGTCAGTCCGCTGTGGCCGCCGAATGCCCGGGGTGGGCCGGTTCGGTGCGGATACGCGATCAGCTGACTCGATCGGCCCGCCCGGTGCGCCCCCAGCGAGGCCGCCGGGGCGTACGATCAGCCCATGGTGGGTCAGGGCAGAGCAGTCTCCAGCGCGACAGCCTCTAGCGCGGCGTCCAGCGCTGCCTCCGGTTCGGTGCCCGGCGTGGGGCAGCGGTACCTGCAAGTGCAGACCACCACGGATTCGCGCGCCGAGGCGATGGAGCTGGCCCGGGCCGCGGTCGAGGCGAGACTGGCGGCGTGCGCTCAGGTTGCTGGCCCGGTCGCGACCACCTACTGGTGGGAGGACGCGATCGAGCGCGCCGAGGAGTGGCTGCTCCTGCTGAAACTGCCTGCCGCCGGTTATCAGGAACTGGCCAACTTCCTCACCGAACGGCACAGCTATGACGAGCCTGAGATAGTCGCGACGCCCATCGTGGCCGGCTCGGAGAGCTACCTAAGCTGGATCGAGGACGAGACCCGCGCCGAGTGACCCACCTGCACCGCCGAGTGACCCACCTGCACCAGGGATCACGCGGCATCCCCCGGCCGTTGCTGGTCATCCCGGCTGTCCGGGCGGCGCGGCGGGGCCGCCTCAGGCGGAAACGGGAAATCCAGCAGGCGGAACCCTTCCGCGCCGCGTCGTGGTAATTCCCGTACGATGCACCAGACCATTTTCCCGCCCGCGTCTGGGGTGGCGCTCCAGTCCCACCGCTCGCTGATCGTTTCCACCAGCATCAGCCCACGGCCGTTCTCGTCGTCGTCGGCCGCCTCGGTGCGCACGGGCGGCTCCGGATTTGCGTCCCATACCACGATCAGAACCTGCGTCCTGTCCGACAGCAGGCGCAGCCGTACCGGAAAGCTCCACTCCATCGACCGGGACGCGTGGACCGCGTTCGTCACCAGTTCCGAGACGAGCAGTTCCGCGTCATCCCGCAGGGCGGTCAGCCCCCACTCGCGCAGCACGTGCCGGGCATGCAGCCGGGCACAGGGCACGGCGCCGGGCAGTGCGCCGAGTTCGAGATAGCTCTGCAATGGCCAGCCGTCCGCCATTCCGTGTCCTCGGTGTGGTGGGAAAGGCGGGACCGGTGCCGCTGCCTCCAGTGGCCAGGCCGGGGGGATGCCGTGGCCTCCGGCTATGGCACCGGTCCCGCTTCCAGCAAGACGAGGCCCTCTACCTGGGGTAACCCGCCGGGCGGGGCCTGCGGCGCCGCTCCTGGAAACCGCGCTGCACCGCGGCGCGCGAGGCCGGCCGGCGCTGGTGATCTCACACAACCGCACGACCTGACCGGCTGGGAGTGCCTGATGGGCCATCCTGGTCGCCTCCGAAGACGTTGGCCGGGCGGCTGTCGCTAAAGGCGCAGTCGTCCCGGGGCGCGAAGGATCCGGCTGGTCACATGTTCCAGCCCTGATGGGCCCGCCGACCTCAGCAAGCTGCGATGGTAAGAATCATGTGAGATCTGGACCGTCGGCGTCAGCTGCGCCGCCGGGGGTGATCAGCCCATGCTCGTAGCCGTACACGACCGCGTGCACCCGGCCGCGCAGGCCGAGCTTGTCCAGGACATGACCAAGATGCGTCTTAACCGTTGTCTGCGCTATCACGAGTTCGCGCGCGATCTCGGCATTGGAACGACCCCGCACGACCAGGTCAAGGACCTCACGTTCGCGGGGTGTGAGCGTGGCCAGCTCGGCCGGTTCCCGGGCCGCGGCCGGGCGCCGGGTCCGCCCGGTCAGCCACGGGTAGAACGCGAGTTCCTCGATCATGGCGCCGACGCTGGCCAGCCCGGTGGGGTCGGGCACCGGCCGCCCGTTCAGCCAGGCCGCCCTTCTGTGGGCCGGATGAGGCCGAGCAGCATCCGCATGGTCGTGGTCTTAACGACCCCGTAGGCAATCTGATGCGTTGCGCTGTCAGTTAGATGATCCGGTCCGCAGGACGTCGCCGCAGTCGTGGCTTCTTCCGTTGCGCGGTTCGGGTCGTGAAATCCTCGTCGTTTTGTTTCTAGCGTGCCGTGTCGGACGATGGGCCATGCCCAGCCGGGCAGAACGCCTGGGGGTCGAGACCGAGATGCTCATGCAGGGTCGCGGCGCCGTGCTCGGTGAGCCAGATGATCCGCCGGGACCGGCGGATGAGGCATCCGCTGTCGCACAAGGCGGTGAGCAAGGCGGCTCCCAGCGCGCCGGCCAGGTGGTGGCGCTGCTCGGTCCAGTCGGTGCAAAACCGGAGCAGGGGGCGGGCTGAGCGCGGGGCTTGCAGAAGCGCGGGCAGGTCGGCACCTAGTCTCCCGAGCACATCCGCGGCGGCGGGGCCAAGCTGGTAGGGGTGGGCGGGCAGTGCGGCGGCCAGGCGGTCACCGGGACGACGGGTGGTGTCGTCGATCCCGTCGGTGGCGGTGAGGACGCGGCGGTTGAGCAGGGCGGCGGTGACCGCTACGCCGAGGCGTCCGGCCAGGTGGTCGTAACAGCTGCGGGCGGCCCGGAGCTGGCCGGCGTGGGTGTCCTGGCGCAGTGACCGGATCGGCTGCAGCGGGGCGATGGTGGCCAGGGCTTCCAGCGCGGTGGCCACGTGCGGGCCGGTCAGCCGGTAGTAGCGGTGCCGTCCGGAGACCTCCACCTCGATCAGCCCGCCTGAGCGCAGCTTGTTCAGGTGCGCGGTGGTGGCCGGGGCGGACAGGCCCGCTTCGGCGGCCAGCCCCGAGGCCGGCAGGGCCCGCCCGTCGAGCAGGGCCACCAGCACCCGTGCCCGGGCAGGGTCAGCGATCAGGGTGGCCGCGGCGGCGAGGTCGGCATCTCCGCCCGGCCGGCCGGGCGCTGGAGGAACGGCGGTGTCCATGCCGCCAGTATGCCGCGATGACACTTCCGTCCGGCTGGAAGTATCTAGCCGGAAAACTCGTAGCCATGTCACAGCAATCCACGACGAGCCACGGGCTGCCGGGAGCCAACCGGGCCGGCCACCGGCCGGGGCATATCAAGGCGGTGATCCTGGCCGCGGTCTCTTTGGGTCAGTTCATGATTCAGATGGACCTGACCGTCGTCAACGTGGCGCTGCCCGCCATCGGCCATCACCTTCACGGGTTAACATCCGGGTTGCAGTGGGTGATCGACGGCTACAGCCTCGCCCTCGCGAGCCTCCTGCTGCTCGGCGGCCGGATCGGAGACCGTTCCGGGCACAAGCGGGTCTACCTGGCCGGACTGGCGATCTTCGGCGTCGGCTCGGGGCTGTGCGCGCTAGCCTCCTCGATGGGCGCCCTGATCTGTTTCCGGGTGCTGCAGGGCATCGGGGCAGCGGTGGAGCTGCCTGCCACCCTGGCGATCTTGAGCCACGTCTTCACCGGGCAGCGCGAGCGTGCGCAAGCGGTCGGCATCTGGGCCGGCGCGGCAGGTACCTCTCTGGTCATCGGTCCTGTCCTCGGCGGCACGCTGACTGCTGCTTTCGGCTGGCGGGCGATATTCATCGTCAACCTGCCCGTGATAGCGATCGTTGCCGTGCTCACCCTCGTCACCGTCACGGAGGCTGTCGGGCCCGGCGGCAGGCTGGACCTGCCCGGCCAGGTGCTGGGCGCCGCCACCCTCGCGCTGCTGGCCGCCGGTGCCATCGAGGGCGGACAGCACGGGTTCGGCAGCGGGCTTGCCCTGGGCCTGTTCGCGGGAGGCGCGGCGAGCCTGGCCGTCTTCGTCACGGTCGAGTGGGCCGGGAGCGACCCGGTGCTGCCGCTGGGCTTTTTCCGCAACGCCGCCTACTGCGCGGCTAACGGCGACGGGCTGGTGATGGGCTTTGTCACCTTCGGGATCCTGTTCTTGTATGCCCTGTTCTTCCAGCAGGTTCAAGGGGACACCCCCGTCGCCGCCGGATTGAGGTTCGTGCCCCTGACCATTGCCTTCGTCATCACCGGGCCGCTCGTCGGCCGGGTGATCGGCCAGCTCGGACACGGGGCACCGATGGCCGCCCGGCTGCATCCTGATGGGGGCCGGCTGCCTGCTGCTCCTGCCGGTGCGTGCCTCCAGCGGCTACGCCCAGGTCGCCTGGCCGTTCGTCATCATCGGGGTGGGCTACGGGCTGACCTCCACGCCGATGGCCGCCGCCGTGCTGGGAGCAGTCCCGCGGGAGCGAGCCGGCATGGCGTCCTCCACCAACCTCACCGCCAGGGTGGCCGGCGGCGTGTTCGGCGTCGCCGTTCTCGGCGCCCTGCTGCCCACCGCGCACACGGCCAGGCGCGGCCTACGATGCCGCGTTCACCTCAGGCCTGCGCACAGCGCTCGTCATCGCCAGCGTCACAGCCCTGGCCGGCGCCGGCGCGGCCGCAGCGTTCATCCGACCCGGACCAGGAAGATCGAAGTGAAATACCCGGGTTGAACCCGACCGCCCCCGAGGGCAACGCCCCGGTCAACCTCGCTGACGGGCATGGCTCGCGGTTCCCGGCTCGGCTCTGCCGCTGGCACCCGACCGACGCGGCTGATTCCGCCTACGCCCTTTGACCCGCACGACCTCACCCGGCGCGTCCGGGAGTCGCTGCACGAGAGCGGCTAGATGATCAGCGAGAATGCCTCGTGTTTCGACTGGACCTGGTACGGCACGCATGCTTCCCGCCAGCGGTTGCGGACCACGGCGGCCCGCAGACCGGACGGTCGAGATCGAAGCGACCCGCCCGACCCGCCAAAGAAGTGTCGATATCCGGGTTTCGGCTTGCCCGCGCCGTAGGCCTTCTTTCCTAGGTCGTGTTGGCGGCTCGGATTTGCCCAGTGCGGACGAGTCAAGGAGGATTCCATTTCGCCTAGGCGCTCGCGGCGCCGCCTGCACTTCCTTCGAGCCATTTCTCGTACAGGGCGATGAAGGCGTCCATCGCCTGGTCGGCGGCGGCCGTGTCGCCGGTGGCGAGCAGGTCCAGCAGCAGGCCTCGGGTGACGGCGACGCCAAGCCGGATGTAGGCGCGTGCCAGCGGCTCCGGCGCTCCCCATGCCACGGTGATCCCGACGAGGGGTTCAACCCAGTCGTCGATGATCCCGTCGAGGAACCCGGCGGTATGGGGGCGGCCCTGCAGGGCCTGGCCGTAGAGCTCGAAGAACAGGCGCTCGTACGGCCACAGCGCGGGGTCAGAGAAGTGCCTCCACCATGTCCGCATGACTTCTCCGGGCGGCTGGCCGGGGTCAGGCGGGGAAGCACGCAGCCGCTCCCGCTGGCGCTGGTTGACGGTGCGCGCGATCTCTACCCAGAGCCCCTCCTTGGAGCCGAAGTGGAAGATCAGCATCCGGTGGCTGGTGCCCAGCGCGGTGGCGAGGGACCGCAGGCTCAGGTCGCTGATCCCGTTCTCCGCCGTGTACTCGATCGCCGCGTTAAGGAGCTGCTGCCGGGAGCTGTTGCCATCCATGCCCGCCAAGCGTACCATCTGGTACATGCGACCGGTACGGGTAAGCGTTGACGTCCCCCAGCCCATCGAGGAGGTCTACGACTTCCTCGACGTGCTTTCCAATCACGCGCTGTTCACCGACCACATGCTGCGCGACTGGCGCTTCGACGGGCCAGCGCGCGGCGCAGGGGCGAAGGCCACAGTCACAGCGTTTGCCGCGGGGCGCACCGACACCATAAACCTGGAGGTCATCGAGGCCGAGCGGCCGACCAGGAACGTGGAGCGCAACGTCGGCGCCGCCGGGCGGCGCGTCGCCACCGGGACCTACACGCTGGCCGAGCTTCCCGGCGGGCGCACCCGGGTCACCTTCGAGTACGCCTGGCAGAAGGCTCCCATGAGCGAGGCGTTCGCCGCGCCACTTGCCCGTGCCGTCTCCCGCCGCGGCAACCAGCGCGCCATGCAACGCCTCGCCGAGCAACTCCGGACCCGCGAGGCCGACAGCGCCTAGTAGTGCTTTGTTAGGTGTGTCGTTCGGGCCTCTTGTGTGATTCTGCCTGCCGTGACACCGGAGGAGATGGAGCAGGTCCGGCCTCGGTTGGAGGCGTTCGCCGCGCGATGCTGGGCGCGCTGGCGTGGGCGGATCAGCGGGCTAAGGGCGGCCTGTACTTGCGTGGGCTGATGCTCGATGGCAAGCGTAAGTCGATGCAGCCGATGGCGGAGCGCCTCGGCGTGGACCACCAGCAGCTGCAGCAGTTCGTCACTTCCTCCACCTGGGACTATGGCGAGGTCCGGCGGCGGGTCGCCTGGTGGGCTGAGGAGTTCGTCGCGCCGCAGGCGTATGTGATCGATGACACCGGGTTCCCCAAGGACGGGGCTGGCTCGCCGGGTGTGGCCCGCATGTACAGCGGGACGTTAGGCAAGACCGGGAACTGCCAGATCGGGGTCAGCGTGCACGCGGTCACCGACTGGGCGTCAGCGGCGGTCAACTGGCGGCTGTTCGTGCCCGCGTCCTGGGACGATGCCCTCGCTGAGGATGCGGAGACGGCTGCGGGCATCCGCCGCCGGCGGGGCCCGGTGCAAGATTCCTGACGAGGTGCGGCACCGGGAGAAATGGCGCCACCGAGGTTGGTGTGGCCCGTTCGGCCGCGAGTTCACCCTGCTGGATATGCGGGTGATGGAAAGGAGGGCGCCCTGCTAGCCGCCGCCACTGATGGTGGCTTGCCTGTCCGTCACGTAGTGGTCAGGGCAAGCCGGGTGTGCGAACTGTGGGAGCGCGACCTTGTGCTGGTGCGCCCGGACCAGCATGTCGCCTCGCTCGGAAACCGCGCCCTCGCTGACCCGTCCGGGGTCATCGACCGGGTTAGGGGTGCGGCCAGCGAGCACTCTGCGTCGTCTGCGGTCAGCCGCGCTGGTGCCGCGGCAGCAGCAGGCTGACCAGCGCGATGGCCAGGCCGATTCCGGCGGCCACGAGGAAGGCCAGGTCGTAGCCGCTGGCGAGGGCGGCGGCCGGGGAACGCCCGCTGGTCTCCATCTGGGTTCTGGCGGCGGCGGCCGTCGCGAGCACCGCAAGTCCTATCGACCCGCCTACCTGACTGGCGGTGCTAGCGAGGCCGCCGATGACCCCCGCGTCGCCCTCGGGAACGCCGGCGGTCGCCCCGGCCATGAGAGTCGGAAAGACCAGCCCGATGCCGGCCGCGATGAGCAGCGTAGGCCCGAGCACGCTGGTGAAGTAGCCGCTGTCGGCGTGGGCTTGGGCGAGCCAGCCGAAACCGGCCAGGAAACAGCCGCAGCCGGCCAGCACCAGAGAGCGCACACCGGTTCGCGCCAGCAAGGCGGCGGCGAACCGCGCGATCACCATGAACGTCACTGCCGCGGGTGTCTGCCCGAGCCCGGCTCGAAGCGCACTGTAGCCGAGCGCGTTCTGCAGGAATAGCGACGTGAAATACCACATCGCGATGGCGATACCTCCGAACAGCAGCAGCATGCCGTTGCCGGCGGCTACCTTCCGGATTCGCAGCAGCCGCAGGGGCATCATCGGCTGGGCGGCGAAACGCGCCTCCACCACGATGAAGACGACGAGCAGCAGCAGGCCCGCCACGGCTGGCCGGATGACCTGGGCAGTTGCCCAGCCGTGATTGGCGCTCTGCATGACCCCGTAGATCAGCGCGGCCAGCCCTGCCGTCCCCGTGACCGCGCCGGTGAAGTCGAGCGATTCCCGCCGGCCGGTTCGTGTGCTGGCCAGCGACATCATGGCCACGACGATCAGCACCGCGCCGATCGGCACGTTGATCAGGAATACCCACCGCCACGACAGGCCAGTTGTTATGGCACCGCCCGCGACCGCGCCGGCCATCCCGCCCACGCCGCCCGAGGCAGACCATGCCCCGAACGCCCGGGCACGCTCCTGCCCCCCGGTGAAGCTGGTGTTGACCACGGCCAGCGTCGCCGGGGCCAGCATGGCGGCTCCCATGCCCTCCGCGACACGAGCCGCTACCAGGATCCCCGGAGCGGTTGCCAGGCCGGCGACCAGACTCGAGGCGGAGAACACGAACAGCCCGCCTGCCAGCATCTGGCGATGGCCGGACAGGTCGGCGGCGCGGCCACCCAGCAGCATGAAGCCGGCGAAGGTAAGCAGGTAGCCGTTCACCACCCAGGCCAGGCCGGCGGCGGTAAAGCCGAGGTCCCGCTGGACGGAGGGCAGGGCGACGTTAACGATGGCCGCGTCCAGGATCACCATGAACTGGCAGGCACACACCAGCGCCAGGACCATCCCGGCGGGACCAGTCCGCGCTCCCGTGTGGCTGCGGGTCACGATGCTCGCGGATGGTTCGGTCGCCACGCACGCCTCCTTAATGCTGAATGCGAATCTGCGGAAGGTGTTCGGTGAGTCCGCCCGTCACGTGACGGCGTCCAGGAGGCGGCGGCGGGGACGATCTCCGCCGACGTCCGCGCCACACGGCGGGGAGCCCCGGGTGGCGCGGATGCCGACGCCGCTCACACGGTCTGGGAGGCTCTTCCAGCCAAGGTTCCGCGGCCGTTCCCGTCGGCGTCGGTGACGCGGCTGCCAGCCAGCAGCCGGATCGTGATCTGGGCCAGCCGCCGTCCCTGGTGCCGGGCCGCATCGAGCGCCGCAGTGTCTGGTCCGTCCCCGTTGGCCGAACTGGTCACGAAGGACGTGCCGTAGGGGTTGCCGCCGGCGCCGTACACGACCGGATCGGTGTATCCGGGCGGGACGATCAGCGCCCCCCAGTGGTAGAACACGTTGGCCAGCGACAAGATCGTGGCCTCGCTGCCGCCGTGCCGGTTGTACGCCGAGGTGAAGGCCGTCACCGGCTTGTCGGCGAGCCTGCCTTCGTGCCACAGGCCGCCGGTCTCGTCGATGAACTGCTTGAGCTGCGCGGCTGGTGCGCCGAACCGCGTCGGCGTCCCGAACGCGTACGCATCCGCCCATGCCAGGTCCTCAACCGAGGCTTGTGCGATCGTTGCGGTGGCGTCGGCGTGCCGCCGCCACAGCGGGTTCTGGTCGATCGCGTCGTCCGGGGCCAACTCGGCGACCCGCCGCAGCCGTACGTCGGCCCCGGCCGAGGTGGCACCCTCGGCGACGGCCTCCGCCAGTGCGTGCACGGTACCTGTCGAGCTGTAATAGATGACGGCCACCTTTGTGGTCATATCGGCTCCCGCCACGTCGTGTACGATTTAGTTACGCGCATAATGTTATGTGCATAACTAAATCTGTCAAGGAGGGTCCGTGGACTTCGAGCAAGCCGACGCCGTCAACCAGGCCATCCGCCTGCTTAGCCTGCGCCACCGGGCTAGGGCCGCGGCGCTGCTGGCCCCGCTCGGCCTGCATCCAGGCCAGGAGGCGCTGCTGCTCGAGCTAGCCCGAACCGGCCCGATGATCCAGACCCAGCTCAGCGAGGCGCTCGGCTGCGAGCCGCCCAGCGTCACGCTCATGACTCGCAAGCTCGAAACTTCCGGCTATATCCGTCGCAAACCCGCGCCCTCCGACAAGCGCGCCAGCATCGTCGAACTCACCGACAGCGGCAAGACGCTAGCCAGCCGGGTCAAGCAGCTATGGTGCGCTCTGGCGGAGGAAACCGTGGCCGGCCTGCCCGCCCGCACCGTGGCAGACCTGCCCGGCATCCTCAACACCCTGACCGGCAACGTCGACACCAGGCGCCCCCGCCACCCGCACCGCCGCCGGGACAGCGGGAGCGGGGCGCGCACGTGCTGAGCTCCGGGGTCCGGCGCCGGTTCGGATGAACCCGGATGGGCAGGCGAGCGGAGCGGACATGCACCAGGGCAAGACCAACCGAATGCGTCAGCCACGAGCCCGGGCCGTCCAGGCAACCCGCTGAGACCTTCCCCGCTGGCAGCGGCTAGAGCAGAGACGGCACGTTATCGAGCAAAGAAGTGTCAATTTCCGGGCTTCGGCTTGCCCGCCCCGTTGCGGCCGAGGAAACCGAAGACCTGTCCCGCCTCGACGGTGAGGTCCAGGCCGTCCACGGCCACCGTTGACCCGTAGCGCTTGCCCAGCCCCGGAACTTGATGACCTCCGGCATACCCGGCCTCGTGGTCTTCTCCTGCGGTGCCGCGGGACTCAACCGACGATAGGAGGCGGGCCGGGAAACATCGTCAGCAGCGGGACGAACCTCAGCTAGGCTTTTCGACGAGGCCAGCTAGGCGGCCGGGTCTTCGGCTCGGCCAGGTTCGCGGCCGGTGTCAGATCTTGCTCCGCAGGGTCTTGACCGCGGGCTGGCCGCAGACGCTGGCGGGCTGGTTGCCGGTGGTCCCGCAGATGGCGGCCATGAGGTAGTTGGCCGCACCGTCGGCGCCCTGGGCGATCGCAGAAGACGGATCGTGCAGCGCCGATGCGATCTGGCTCCAGGTCTTGCCCGCCAGCACCGCCGGGTCGTAGATGATCGTGATCATGTACTTGTTGCCGACGTCGATGAACGGGTAGGAGTTGGCGTCGTACTTATTCCAGATCTGCTGCTCCGCAGGGGTGGGAGTCTGCAGCAGCGAGTGATCGACCTTCTCGTTCTCCACCGGAGTGAAGACCAGGTAGGGACTGGAGTAGCTGGATTTGTAGAACGTCAGGGTCGCCGTGTTCGGGTCGGCGTCGGTAGAGCTGGAGCGGATGCCATGCGCGGCGGAAACCGTGCCGAACTTGCTCAGCGCTACGGCCATGGACCACCGCATGGCCGCGCAGTAAGGGCAGAACTCGGCCCCAATGTAGAGCATCTCCGGCTTGCCCTGAGCGGTCAGCGGTGCGCCGCTGATGCTGGCCACCGGCTTCGAGGTGAAGCTGGGCACCGAGCCGGCCCCCACCGCGTTCAGGGTGCTGGCCGGGACACTGGTGACGTCGCGGATGACGGATGCCGGGAGGGCGGTGCCGGTGGGCGAGCCCGCCGACGTCGAAGCGGGTGGTTTCTGGCCTGCCTTGACGACGATGAATACGACCACGACGACCACCACGACGAGAACGCTGCCGCCGGTGATGATGATCCGGTTGCGGACCTCGGCTCGCCGGGCGGCGGCCCGCTGCGCCGCTATCCGCTCGCGGGCGTTGTCCCGGCTGGATCTGGCTGACTTGCTCATAATTGTCTGATGTCCCGGGGGGGGGGGCGGCGGCCGCGGTGCCAGGCGGTCGAGGCGGGCGGTGTGGCGGGCGGGTAGGTCAGTGGGGGAGTCGTGTCCGTGGGTCGGCCGGCTTGACGCCATACCCCGCGGTGGCGGCGAAGACGATCAGGCCGAACAGCAGAAGCGTGATCACGTGCGCATACGTGCAGAACAGGCAGATGCTGCCCAGCGTGATCACCTCGGTGTACACGAGGTAGAGCACGAACCCGATGCCGACGATCACCGAGCCGAGCCGGGCCCACCGGATGGCCGGGAGTTGTGCCCGCCACGCCCAGGGGGTGTTGACCGCCACCATGAACACGAAGAAGGCGAGGCCGAGCACGGCGACCGGGAAGACGCCGAACACGATCGACTCGGGACTCGTCGTGACCTTCGCGCAGTTGATCACCCCTTTGTCCGAGCAGGCCAGGTTCGACGCACTCGTGTAATGCGCGTAGGTCAGGTAGATCGAGTCCGCCAGGCCGGCCAGCGACAGCACCAGGGTGGTGATCTGCAGCCACCGCGGCGCCTGGAGCAGGCCGACGGCCGCGGCGCCGGATTCAGCGTCACTGGCCGGCCCGGCCGGGACGCGGGACCGGCCTTGCGCCGGGCGGCCCGGCCCGGGCCGGGTCTGGTTACGCTGCCCCCGGGCCACGGCCGCGCCCGGCTGGACGTCGGCCGGCCGCCCCGGGTGGTGCTCTTCTTGGCGGTGGTCTTCTTGGCCGCGCTTCCCCCGTTGGCCGCTCGGCGGTCCGCCGCCCCCTGGTTGCGGGCCTGCTTGGGGGCGGCCATCAGATCTGTCCCCGCATGCTCTTGATGAGGGACGAGCCGCACACGTTGGCGGGCTTGTCGTTGGTGATCTTGCAGACCGCCGCGGTAATCATGTTCGCGGCGCCGTCGACACCCTTCCCGATCGCACTGGACTGGTCGCTCAGCGCGGCCCCTATCTGTGCCCAGGTCTGCCCCTGGAGAATCTGCGGGTTGTACTGGGCCCCGTGGACCAGGTATTTGTTGGCGAAGTCGATGAAGGGGATGGCCCCTTCCTCGCTCGCCTGGATATAGGGCGGATAGTCGTACTTGGTCAGCAATGCCTGCTGCTGCGAGGTGGGGGTCTGCAGCGTCGCGTGGCTGACGGTGGTCTCCTCGACCGGGGTGAAGGTCAGGTACTTGCTGGTATACGTGGACTTGTAGAAGGTCAGGGTGGCCGTGTTCGGGTAGGCCTCACTGCCGCCGGCCGAGTGGATGCCGTGCAGGCCGGAGAAGGTGCCGAACCGGCTCAGCGCCGCGACCATCGCCCACCGCTCCGTGGCGCAGTACGGGCAGTACTCCGCGCCGATGTACAGCACCTCAGGCTTTCCGCCGGACGTCAGCGACGGGCCGGAGATGGATGTGATGGATTTCGGGTACGCGCTTCCCGCTCCCACCGCGCTCAGCGTGGCCGACGGCACCGTGCTGACGTCCTTGATGACGCTCGCGGGCAGAGCCGAGCTGGCCGAGGTGGCCGGCGGGTGCTGGTTCGCCTTGATGACGATGAAGGCGACCACGATGACCACGACGGCGAGGATGCTGCCACCGGTGATGAAGACCCGCCTGCGGATCTCGGCCTTCCGCGCCGCGGCCCGCTGCGCCGCTATCCTCTCGCGGGCGTTCTGCTGCCTGATTCTGGTCGCCTTGCTCATCGCCTGTCCTATGAATGGTCGCCGTCGGTCACCGGCCGGTGTCCATCGTAGGGGGCTTCGTCTAATGAAGCCCCCCGGTTACCGGGTCGGTGAGGGTGAGCTGATCCGTTCCCCGCAGCCCAGGCAGCGATCTGGGCCCGCGAGGTGAAACCCAGCTTCGCCAGGATATTCGCGACGTGGCGTGCGGCGGTAGCCGGGCTGATCACGAGGTCGTCCGCGATGCCCTTGTTGCTGAGGCCACCGGCGATGAGGGCGACTATCTCAGATTCGCGGGGCGTCAGCCGGCCAGCGGTGACAGCTCGGGGGAGGTGACGGGCGGCCCAGCGGTTCCTCGCGGCCTGCTGCCCGGCTCCCGGGCGGCCAGATCCGGGGAAGCCAGATCCGGGGAAGCCAGCGCCGCGGCCACCGCGGCGTCGGCGGTCATGGCCCGGCCCTGCGCCCACAGCCGCGTCACCGTATCCTCGCCCAGGCCCCTGGCCGCGGCCAGGGCCCGCTGCTTGCGAGCGGCTGGAAGCGGGGGGAACCCGGCCGCTTCACGCAGTCCCTCCGCCGCCGCAGTCAGTTCGACCGCCATGTCGGCATGGCCCTCCCGGGTGGTCAGCGCCGCGAACGCCTCAAGCCCGCGGGCTACGCCGAGCCTGGCGCCGGTGGAATGACTGAGCCGCAGGCTCTCGGTCAGGTGCTGCCGGGCCACGTCGAGGTGGCCCTCGTCGAGGGCTACCAGGCCGATGCCGGCCAGGCAGCGCGCCGTTTCCGGCCGTGAGTCGATCTCGCGCAGGATGGGCAGGGCCACCCGGTAGCAGTCGAGAGCGCCGGCTGGATCACCGCGCAGCCGGGCCAGGTAGCCGAGCCCGTCCAGGAGCTTGGCGACGCCCCACTGCTGGTCGATGCGGCGCATCACGGCGAGCCCGGCCTCGCCGAGTTCCCTGGCCTCCCGCAGCCTCCCGCGCAGGCCGGCCAGCCTCGCTTGGATGCCCAGGGCGTACCCCTCGTTCCAGCCGTTCCCGGTGCCGCGCGCGATCGCGAGGGCCTCGGCGGCGTCCGCCTCCGCCTGCTCGACCTGGCCGGCCTGCTGTGCGGCGTCGGCAAGGAGGTTCAGCGCGGTGGCCGTCCAGGCCGGATCGCCCGCGGCCCGGCACAGCTCCAGGCCCTCCCGCGCCCAGGACACGGCCGCGGCGGATTCGTTGGCCAGGGCGAGCTGCGCCCGACCCACCAGTGCCGCGCCGCGTACCCGGTCGGGCAGTCCGGCCTGGTCGAGGGCCAGGAACCGGCCGATCCACTCGGCGCCTTCCGCGAAGGAGCCGCGGGCGATCCAGCAGGGCCCGGCCTCGGCGCAGATCTTCAGCCCGGTTTGCACGTCACCGTCGGCCAGGCAGGCGCTCAGCACCTGGCGCAGGTTGCCGAGGTCAGCATCGTACCTGCGGAAGAAGTCGACGGTGGACGACCACGGGGCCGGGACGACCGCCATCGCCTCGGCCCCGGCGCGCTGGGCGAACCGCAGCGCGTACTCACGCAGTTGCTGGTGCACGGCCGCGGACTCGCCGGAAGCGGCCAGCCGCTCGGCCGCATAGTCGCGGATGGTGTCGAGCAGCCGGTAGCGGGCCTGCCCGAGTACCTCCGGCTCCACCACCACCAGAGACTTGTCCACCAGCCCGCTGGTCAGGTCGAGCACCCCGGCGGCGGGCAGATCGGCATCGGCACATACCTGCTCAGCCATCTCCAGCGACCAGCCCGCGAACACCGACAGCCGCCGGAGCAGCGCCTGCTCCTGGGTGTTCAGCAAGGCGTGACTCCAGTCAAGCGTGGCCCGCAAGGTGCGCTGGCGCGGTGGCGCGGTGCGGTCCCCCGACCGGAGCAGGGCGAAGCGGTCCCCGAGGCGGCTGGCGATTTGTTCCGGCGAGAGCGCGCCGACCCGGGCCGCGGCCAGTTCTATGGCCAGCGGCACGCCATCCAGGGCCCGGCAGATGGCGCTGACGGCCTGCGCATTCTGCTCGGTGAGGGTGAAACCGGGACGCGCCGCCGCGGCCCGGTCCACGAACAGCCGGATCGCTTCGTACCCGAGCAGCCCAGCCGGGTCGGCAGAGGCCCGCTCCGGGGGCACGGACAGCGGGGCGACCTGCCTGACCACCTCACCCGGCATGCGCAGCGGCTCCTGGCTCGTGGCCATGACGCGCAGCGCCGGAGAGCTGGCCAGCAGCCGCTGGCACAGGCGCGCGCTGGCCCCGATCAGGTGCTCGCAGTTGTCGATGGCGAGCAGCATCCGCCGCGGCGCCAGCGCCGCGGCGAGGGTGTCGATCAGCGGGTGGCCGGGTTCCCCGAGCACGCCAACGGCGGACGCCACCCGCGAGACGACCAGCCGGGGCTCCCGCAGATCGCCGAGCTCAACCAGCCACACCCCGTCCGGGAAGTCGCCCGCGACGGTGGCCAGAACCTGCAGGGCCAGCCTCGTCTTGCCGATACCGCCGGGACCGCAGAGCGTGAGCGCCCGCGTGCCATCAAGGATGTGCCGCAGGTCGCCGAGTTCCTGCTCCCGCCCGATGAACCGATTCGGCTCTTCAGGCAGGTGGACTGATATTTCTGTATGTGTCATTGGCCCGATGAATGGGTTATCCCGTTCAGCACAGTCTGGCACCGCCATCGGCTGGTGTCCCGGGCCGTTCCGCTTAGTGCCTGCTTGAAAACTGATCCGCCGGGGGCTGGACGTGCCGGGAATGATCTTCGGCTGGTGCGGCGTGTCGCTGATGTGACGTAAGAGGCTCCTGGTAATCGCATGGGTGTCGAATCCAGCGCGATGCCAGGAGCCTTGCGTGCCGTTGTACCGTGCCCCGGAGGGTGATGTCCAGCCAGTCCCCGCCGTAGCCCAGGACCAGGCCGGTGCAGCGTGCCGGTGCTGCCCGGGCGGGGCCTCCCGCAGCAAGCGCCGCCGCTGTTATCCCTCGGACATGACCGGGGCGGAATGGGCGGTGTGCGAGCCGTTACTGCCTGCCCCGGCGTGGCTGGCCGGGCGGGGCGGGCGCCCCGCCCGGTATTGCATGCGCGACATCGTCGACGCGATCCGCTACCTGACGCACAACGGGCCGGTGTGGCGGGCGCTGCCCGCCGACTTCCCGCTGGCCTGGACCGTGTACTACTGGGCCGGTAAATGGGAAGCCGATGGGTTGACGGCGCGGATGCATGACGACCTGCGTGACCGTGTCCGCGCGGCGGCCAGCCGCAGCCCGGCACCGACTGCGGCCATCATCGATTCCCAGTCGGTGAAGGGCTCGGAGATGGTGGCGCGCGGCGGCCGCGGCTATGACGCGGGGAAGAAGATCAACGGCCGCAAGCGGCACATCGCCGTAGACACCTTCGGCCTGCTGCTCGCGGTCCTCGTCACCGCCGCCAGCACGCAGGACCGCGACGCCGCGAAGCCGCTGCTGTGGAACCTCCGCCGCGCCTTCCCCTCCATCGCCCTGGCCTGGGCCGACGGCGGATACGCCGGCAAGCTCGTCACCTGGGCCAAGACCCGCCTCACCCTGACCCTGGAAATCGTCAAACGGCCCGATGACCTGCACACCTTCAAGGTCCTCCCCCGCAGATGGGTCGTCGAGCGGACACTGTCGTGGATCACCCGCTGCCGGCGGACCGTCCGCGACTACGAACGGCTGCCAGCCCACCACGAGACCTACGTCTACTGGTCAATGATCATCGTGATGACCCGCCGCCTCGCACGCCAGCCCGCCACTGCCCAGCCACGAGCCGCCTAGGTTTTCAAGCAGGCACTTAGTGAGAGAACTGTGATGTCGCCGCATGGCGGCCTGGTCCGGCGACCTGGCCTGCTCATCCGCGGCACCGGTGGTCTGTGTCAATTGTCTATCGGTCTGATCACGCCTGTCCAGTCTTGTTGCCCCGCGCAAATAAGAGTTGCTAGCTTCGCGGCATGTCACACGTCACGTCTCGCATGACGAACATGAGAACGAATCAGCGCATCAGCTGGCGGCGCCCGCTGCTGGTGATCGCCTGCATCGGCCTGGCCGCCGCCGGGTGCAGTTCGTCGGCGACCTCGCCGTCAACCTCGTCGTCGTCCCCGTCCGCTCCCAAGGGCACCGTGAGCGTCGCCTACGCGTCGTCCCTTCAGTACCTCAACGAAAAGGTCGCCGGTCCCGCCTTCACCAAGGCTGAGGGTTACAAGTACTCCGGACCGGCGCGGCCTCGGGCACACTGTAGTCGGAGATCGCCGCGCAGGAGATCGCCCCGAACGTCTTCGAGAGCGTAGGCGGTGACAACATCACGCCGCTGCAGCCCGCGTTCACCAAGTGGTACATCCCGTACGCGGGTACCTCGATCGTGGTCGCCTACAACCCCAACAGCAAGTACGCCAGCCAGTTCAAGGCTATTGCCGATGGCACAAAGCCGCTGAGTGGCCTGTATACCTTGCTGGAAACGCCCGGCCTTAAGCTCGGCCGGACCGACCCCAACATCGACCCGCAGGGCCGGGACTTCATCTAGATGCTGGAACTCGCCCAGTCCTACTACCATCTGCCCGGCGGACACGGTGCGAAGATCCTGGGCGCCCGGACTCGGCTCCGCCACGTCGTCGGAGATCTACTGCCGAATCCTCGCTGGACTCGATCTTGCAGTCCGGTCAGCTCGACGCCTCGAGCGCGTTCATCACCCAGGCGATCGAACTGCACCTGCCGTACATCAAGCTGCCGGACGCGATCAGCCTGGCCAGCGCTGCGGACGCGGCGCAGTATGCCAAGGAAAGGTCACCATCACGGTGAAGGGCGCGAAGGCGACGAAGAGCGGCTCGCCGCAGGTGATCGATATCACCATCATCGGCAAGCCCACCCCGGCCGCGATCGCGTTCGTCAAGTACACGCTGTCCCCGGCGGGCCTGGCCCAGTACAAGCGGGTGGGTTCACGCTGCTCCCGCCGACGGTGGTCGGGGCCAGCAGTGAGTCCCGCCGCCGTGAAAGTGAGCTGGGCGGCTAGCCCGGCCGCGGCCGCTGGTGGCGCTGTCCGGGGGGGCACCCCCTCCGGGCAGCGCCCGGGCCGGCCGGGACCGATGGGCGGCCGCGTCCGGGACCATCCGTTCGGTATCGGGGTTCGCATGGCGCTGGCGGGCGCGGGCGTCATCTGGGTGGCCCTGCTCGGCCCGGTGATCACCCTGCTAGCGCATCTGTCCTGGTCCGCGGTCGTCAACTCTCTGTCAGCGCCGGGGGCGCTCGATCCGCTCGTCGTGTCAGTGGAGTCCGGGGCGGTGACGCTGGCCGTGCTATGCTCCTGGTGCACGCCGCTGGCCTGGATGCTGGCTCGCGGCACGCTCCCTTTCCCCCGGTTCTGGGAGGCCGGCGTCTGTGCAGCCTGCTGCTTCCGCCGCTGGTCATCGGCCTGCTGCTGATCTTCATGGTCGGCCCGTACACGCCATCGGGCAAGCGCTCGGACGATCCATCTGTCCGCCACCAACACTTTCCTCGCGCTGGTCATCGCGGAGGTGTACGAGTCGGCGCCTTATTACGTCGCTCGGCGCCCAGGCCGCGTTCAGCGCGGTGGACCGAGGATGGAGCAACAGGCCGCCCTGCTCGGCGACCGGCCGGCGCCGGGTCATCCGCCGGGTGACGCTGCCGCTGGCCGGCCCCGGGCTTGGCGATGGCGCTGGCGGTGGCCTGGGCCCGGGCGATGGGCGCCTTCGGCGCCGTCGATAATCATCGCCTATCACCCTTACGGGCTACCGTTGCAGATCTGACACCACTTGCAGGAGACAGGCCTGGCCTCAGCGCTTACCGTTCGCTTTGGTCCTGCTGGTCGTTGCCCTTCCGCTGCCACTGGTCGCCTACATCTGGAGCGCCCGTGCTCGAGGCCGACGTCGAGGTTGACCGCCGCGACTTCACGGTGCGCGCCGCGTTCCAGGTGGCACCCGGCGAGCGACTCGCGCTTGTTCGGGCCGTCGGGGGCAGGCAAGACGACGCTGCTGGAGGCCGTCGCCGGCCTGGTGCCGCGCGCCCGCGGCAGCGTCGTGCTGGCCGGGCGGGTGCTGACCCACGACCTGGGCGCCCGCGCCGCGCCGTCCCGCCGTGGCAGCGCCGGGTCGGCCTGCTGCGCCAGGACCCCGGCCTGTTCCCGCACCTGACGGTGCGGCAAAACCTGGCCTACGCCCGGGCGCGGACCGCCGGGGCGGAGACGGCGCGGAGTGGCCGGACCTGCTAGGGATCGGCGACCTCCTGACGCCTGATGCCCGGCCAGGCTGTCGGGCGGCCAGGCGCACCGGGCCGCGCTCGGCCGGCTGCTGCTCGCCCATTGCGACGCGCTGCTCCTCGACGAGCCGTACACGGGCTTGGATGGCGCCTGCGGCGGGTCCTGACCGACCTGGTGCGCACGCTTGGTCGAGGCGCCAGGTGCCCGCCGTGCTGGTGGCCCACGAACTCGCCGACGCGCAGGCGTTCGCGGACCGGCTCGCGGTGCTGGACCGGGGCCGGATATTCCAGGTCGGAGACCCCGGCGAGGTGGTGCTCCGGCCCGTCAGCCAGCGGGTAGCGGAACTGGTGGGTTACCGCAGCTTCGTGCCGGTGACCGCGCCGGCGGGAGCTGTGGCCGGGGTGCATCCGGAGCGGGTGGCGATCGGCGCGCATCCCGGGCTCGGGGTCGCGCTGGCCGGCCCGGTCCGCGACTGCCGGCCTTCCGGGGCGGGCTGGGAAGCGGACATCGAGGTCAGCGGGGTGATGCTGTCCTGCCATCTGGCCGACCGGCCGCCCATCGGCCACAGCGACTTTCCGGTCACCCTGCTCGACCCGCCGTGCTTCGGCCCGGACGGCGTGCTGCTGCCCCGTCCCGGGGCGTCCCATCCAGAACAGGCCAGCGCATGAACCGGGGGAACGGCGATGCCTCGGAAGCCGGCGCGGGCGGCGGTGCGGGCGTGCGCCTGCGGGTCGCCCGGCAGGCCCGCGGGTACTCACAGCGGCAGTTGGCGGGCATGGCCGGGGTGTCGAGGCAGGCGGTTTCCGCGGTCGAGTCGGGGCACTCGGACCCGTCCCTGCGGGTCGCCCTCAGCCTGGCCGGGGCTCTCAGCGTGACCGTGGAGGAACTGTTCGGGCCGGGCAGCCCGGCGCCGGCGGTCGCGGCCCGGCCGGTGGCGCCGCTCAGCGGGCCGGGGTCGCGGGTCACGCTCGCCCCGCTCGGCGGCTCCTTCGTCGCGTTGCCGCTGTCCGCCGACTCCGCGACCAGGGCCGGCTTCGCCAGCCGGCGGCCTGGTCGCGGCGCCGGCCGCGGTGGCGGGGCCGGATGGTCTGCCTTACCCAGCAATGGTACGGCCGCTGGGCCCGCCGCGCCCCACGCTGGTCGTGGCCGGCTGCGACCCAGCGCTGCCGCTGCTCGAGACGCCGCTCTCACTGCTCGACCCGCCGGTCGCGTTCACCTGGTGGCCGTGCGCCAGCGCGGAGGCGTTGCGGCTGGCCGAGCAGGGCCTGGTCCATGCGGCCGGGGCGCACCTGCGAGGGCATTCGGGGGAGTACAACACGGGCGCCGCCCGGGAGCGGCTGCGCCGCCGCGGCGCCGAGGTGATCGGGTTCAGCTCCTGGCGGGAAGGGCTGGTGCTCCGGCCCGAGGCCAGGGAGCGGACCTGCGGGCTCGCGGACCTGGCCCGCCAGGGCCTCCGCCTGGTTAACCGGGAAGAGGGGTCGGAGGCCCGTTACGTACTGGACCGCGAGGCGCGGCGGCTCGGTATCGAGCCTGCCGCCATCCCCGGCTACGGCACCCGGGCCACCGGGCACCTCCAGGTGGCGTCGGCGGTCGCCGCGGGCCTGGCCGACGCGGGCGTGGCCAGCGAGCCGGCCGCGCTCGCCTATGGCCTCGTCTTCCTGCCGCTGGCCGCGGAACGCTTCGACCTGGTGATTCCCGCGGCCCAGGTCGGCTCACGCGAGGTGCAGGGGCTCCTCAAGGTGCTCACGTCGCCCTGGCTGCTCACCCAGCTGGCCAGCCTGCCCGGCTACGACCCGGTCCGCTGCGGAGAGCACGTCGCCTCGCTATGACTCACCACTCAGAACCATCCGCGGCCGGCCGCAAGAGTCTGAATGATCACGAAAGTCGCCGCTGGGCCAGCCACATCCGGGTGCGGTAGGGGACCGCCATCGCGCCGCTGGGGAAGTGCGTGCCCAGGACCTCGCCGATGCCGCCCAGCAGCCGGCCCCGGGCGGGCGGCGGGAGCTGGGCGATGTAGGACTTGCTGCGCTCCTCGGCCATCCAGCCCGCTACGTCCAGCATCCGGCTCCACGGCACGATGATCCGGATGCCGTCCTCGAAGAGCCCGGTTTGCGCGATGCCCTCCTGGCTCCAGTCGGCGTTGCGGTGATGGCGGCGGTAGCCGGGACAGGCGGCCTCCATCAGCCCCTGATAGGTGTCGAACCATGGCTCGCCGTCCGCCCAGGCGTGGCTCCACCACGCCGTCCAGTACCCACCTGGGCGCAGCACCCTCGCTACCTCCCAGCTGGCGCGGTCCGGATCGAACCAGTGCCACGACTGAGCAAAGCACGCAAGGTCGATAGTTCCAGAACGGATGGGGATGGCATTGCCGTCGGCCAGCAGGCAGTTCATTCCCGGACTTCTGGCCAGGGCCCGCCGCAGCATCTGCTCGCCGATATCCAGGGCGATGGTCCGGGCCCCGCGGGCGGCCAGCTGCCGTGTCGCGATGCCGGTTCCCGCCCCCGCGTCCAGTACCAGAGCCCCGGTCAGCGGGCCAGCGGACTTCTCCAGCGCCGTGTACAGGCCGTCCGGGTAGCTGGGACGCCCGGCGTCGTAGTCGGCCGCGACAGGATCGAACGGGGACCTGGCCGCCATCCCGCTAGCGACGGCCCAGGGCCTTGGGCGTGTTCACCTTGTCCGCGGCGATCTTGAGGAGGATCCGGCCCTGCGGGCCGATCGGATTGCGGTACTCGGTGCCGTTGTACTTGCGCGACAGCTCGTCGATGTGCGCGCGGGCCTCGTCGCCCGCGACCGTGGCGACGACGTGGCCGCGCACCTCTGACCAGTCATACGGATTGTCAGCGGAATGGATCAGCACCGTGATCCGCGGATCCCGGCTGACGTTCCTGGCCCGCTGCCGCTGCGGCTCGGTGTTCACCAGCAGGTGCTCGCCGTCGGTATCCACCCAGGTGAGCAGGGCCTGCGGCTGGCCGCTTGGCATCAGGGTCACGACCGTCGCCAGGTTCTTGCCCTTGGCCAGGCGAACGGTGTCCTCATCAAGCGGCACGATTGTCTCCCATCGGTTGGTCAGGCTCCGGCCGGTCAGTGCTGGCTAATCAGTGCTGGCTAATCAGTGCTGGCTAATCAGTGGCCGTAGACCGGGATGAGGAGCCCGCGGGCGATGGTGTGGAAGCGCAAGTTGAAGCCGGCCACGGCGGGGGTGATATCCGAGTTGACGCCGAGGTCGTCGGTGTCCAGAGCGTGCACTGCGAACACGTACCGGTGCGGCCGGTCACCCTGGGCGGCGCGGCGCCGCCGAAGTCCTTGGAGCCGTAGTCGTTCCGCACCGAGAACGCGCCCTTGGGCAGCCCCGCGCCGTCCGCGCTCCCGGCACCGCGGGGAAGCTCGGTCACGGAAGCCGGGATGCCGAGCACCACCCAGTGCCAGAATCCGGAGCCGGTCGGCGCATCGGGGTCGTAGGCGGTCACCGCGAATCCCTTGGTTTCCGCCGGGAACCCGTGCCAGCGCAGGTGCGGTGAGACGTTGTCGCCGGACATGCCGAACCCGTCGTAGACCTGTGCGTTGCTCATCATCTCGCCGTGGGTGACGTCGTCACTTTCCACCGTGAACGACGGGACCTCGGGGAGGTAGTCGTAAGGCAGCGGTGCCTGCTCGGTCATGACGTGTCTCCTTAGTGCTGGGTCGCCTGCGTGGCCATGCATACGTTATCGATCGGGCCGTCGCCGGGCGTCCCGCATCCCGTGAAAACCCGGACCGCCACCCGGCTACTGTGAAGTCACTGCGCTAAGGTACTCCACGCTGGCCGCACGCCTCGTGCCGCGGGACCAGCAGACGGGAGGCGGCCGTGCCCACCGGGGATCTTGCGCGAGAGGCCGCCGAGCTGCTGAGCATCGCCGGCCGTCGGAGGCCAGGTCGCTGAACCAGCTGGTCACGCTCGCCTCGCGAGAGGTTCCGGGGTGCTCTGGTGCGACCGCCGCGCTGTGGCGCGAGGGGGACCCAGTGGTCCGGGCGGCCAGCCACCCGGACCTCGCCGAGCTGTTCGACGACCAGCAGCGGAGCCCAGCCGGGCCGTGGCAGCGGGCGCTGGCCACGGGTGAGCCGGCGAACTGCCCCGACACGCTGGACGACGAGCGCTGGCCTGAGTACGCCGCCGCCGCGCTGGAGCGCGGCGTGCGCTGCTCGGTCACCATGGTTCATCAGTCTGGCCCGGCCGCCGTCACGCTGACCTTGTACGGGGCCAGGCCCCGCGCGCTGGACGCGGAGGACCTCCCGCTCGCCGAGTTGCTGGTGGCCTTCGGCGGGGCGGTGATGGGCAATGCCTCGGTGTACGGCGACGCCCAGCGCTTGGCGCTGCAGTTCCGTGACGCGGCCGGCTCGCGGGCCGTGGTGGACCAGGCCAAGGGCATCCTGATGCACGCGCTCGGCTGCAGCGCACAGGAAGCGCTGGACCGGATGCGCGCGATCTCTCAGACTCGTCACATCAAGGTGACCGAGGTGGCCAGCAGGATCATCAACTCGCAAGGAGCCGAGGCCGGCTGACCGGGTCGGCCTGCGGCCGGGAGCGTTCGTAGATGGCCAGGGTCTCCTGTCCGATGCGGTCCCACGAATAGCGGGACCTGGCCCGGTCCGTGGCCGCCATACCGTATCCCTGAAGCAGCATCGGGCTGGCCAGCAGCCGGTGGATCCGCCGCGCGAGCACCACCGGCTCGCCGGGCGGTACCAGAGCGCCGGTGACCCCGTCGACGACAATGTCCGGATGGCTGCCGACCGCCGCCGCCACCACGGGAACGCCGCAGGCCATGGCCTCCAGCGTGATCGAGGCCGTCTCCTCCTGCGAGGCCATGTCCACCAGCAGGTCCGCGGAGCGCAGCAACGGGGACAGGTCGGCCGCGCTCACGGGGCCGTGCCAGACGAGCCGGCCCGCCACACCGAGTTCCCTGGCCAGCCTGGCCAGGCTGCGGTACACCTGGCTGGACCGGAGCTTGGCGCGGTCACCGCCGCCCGCGATGACGAGTTCCGCGTCCGGCACGTCGGCCAGTGCCCGCAGTACCGTGTCCAGGCCGTGATCCTCCGTGAGCGACGCCACGCAGAGCAGCCGGGCCGGCCGGTCCGCTCCGCCGCAGGGCCCTCGGGCTGGAACGCCGTGGTGTCCACGCCGCGCGGCACGACCCTGACGGAGCCTCGCGGGACACCGAGCTGGGTCAGCGCGGACATCTCGGCGGAGGAACCGGCCAGCACCGCGCGCACGCTCCGCGCGATCACCGGTTCGAGGCGGAGCCGCGCTGTCCCGTTTCCGGCCATCGGCCGGCGCTCCGGCTTCCCCGTCCCGGCCGGACGGTCGGCCACCCCGAGGGACTGGAACGTCTGCACCACTGGCACCGGCAGGCCGCGCGCACCGGCCAGCGCGGCCAGGCCGCTGATCCAGTAGTGCGCGTGGGCCACATCCGGGGCGCTGTGCTGCCAGCTCTCCGCCAGGTAGGCACTGAACGCTGGAACGTGGGCCGCCAGCTTGTCGGCGGGCAGCGGTTCCGGCGGGCAGGCCGGCACGTACTCAACGGTGACGCCCGGAGCCAGCGCTGCCTTGCGGGGCAGCGACGCGGCGTCCTTGCGGGCGTACACCGTGACCCGGTGGTCCAGCCCGGTCAGCGCCCGCGCCAGGGAGGACACGCGCTCCGCCTGACTGTCCGGGCCGGCCTGGCCGGGGCCGGTATCGGCGGATGGGCTCAGCGGATTGGCCTGCAATGCGACCATAGCGATCTGCATGACGCGCCTCCTTCGGGGATGGCCACTGCGGGCACGGCGTGGATCGCCGAGGAGGCAAAGAATGCGGGCTGCGGTTCCCAGAGCCAGGGATCTCGCCCGGGCAGGCACGCCTCTGCGACCACGCGTGACAGCGTGGTGCGTGCCTGCGTCGTAGACACCGCTGGCGGGACACTACCCCGCGGAGCGCGACGGGTAAACATGGATTTCCCGGGCCGCCCGGTCTTCTGCCGTAACGAACCGCGACGACATGACCATGCTGGTCATGCGGGCCGGCGGGCCGCCGCCTCGGGAACCGCCGGTTCCAGTCAGCGCTGCCACCTGCGAAAGCGTCAGCGTGGGCGTCTCGCGGAGGCGGGCATGTTCGGCGCGGTGTGCTGGTTACAGCAGGTGAGACCGGCACGGGGCCGGCCAGGAGAGGGTGGCAGGCATGTGGTGGCGCAAGCACGGTCCGGCCAGCGATGGGCCGCGGGTGATCGTTGTTGGCGCGGGTTTCGCGGGGCTGGCCGCAGTGGAAGGGCTGGCCCGCGCCGGAGCCCAGGTAATGCTGGTCAACCGCAACGTCTACAGCACCTTTCAGCCGCTGCTTTATCAGGTGGCGACCGGCGGCCTGAACCCAGGCGACGTCGCGTATCCGGTGCGTGCGGTCACCCGCGCACACGGCGCCCGGTTCCGGCTCGGCGAGCTCACGGGCATTGACGCCGCGGCGCGGCGGATCACGCTGGCCGACGGCACCGGCTTCGAATACGACTACCTGATCCTGGCCACCGGCGTCTCGGCCGCGTACTTCGGCGTGACCGGCGCCGCGGAGCACAGTCTCGGCCTCTACACCCGTCGGGACGCGGTCTCGCTGCGTGATCACATCATGGCCCGCCTGGAGCGTCTCGACGTCGCGGGCGCGGGAAAGGCCGTGAACTTCACCGTGGTGGGCGGTGGCGCGACGGGGGTCGAGCTGGCGGGCGCGCTGGCCGAACTGCGCGGTACCGCGCTGGACGCCGCGTTTCCCGAAGTGGACCTGGCGTCCGTCCATATCAGGCTGGTTGAGCAGGCCCCGGCGCTGCTCGGACCGTTCGCCCCCGCTCTGCGTGACTACGCCCGCGATCAGCTGCTCGCGCGCGGTGTGGAGGTCCGGCTGGATACCGCCATCCGCGAAGTCACCAACGACCGGGTGCTGCTGGCGAACGGTGAGGACCTGCCCAGCGAGGTGACCGTCTGGGCCGCCGGGGTCTCCGCGCCCGCCGAGGCCGGCGACTGGGGCCTCCCGCAGGGGCCGGGCGGCCGCATCCTGGTTGACCCCGATCTGCGCGTACAGGGGCAGGACCGTATCTTCGCCCTGGGTGACATCGCGCTGGTCACCGGCCAGCCGCTGCCGCAGCTCGCGCAGCCGGCGCTGCAGATGGGGCGGCACGCCGCGGCCCAGGTCCGCCGGCTCACCGCCGGGCAGCCGACCGGCGCCTTCAGCTACCACGACAAGGGCATCATGGCGACGATCGGCCGCCGCTCCGCGGTCGTGGAGCTGCCGCACCGGCTGCGGATCCGCGGCACGCTCGCCTGGCTGGCCTGGCTGGCCCTGCACCTGATCACCTTGCTGGGCAATCGCAACCGCATCTCGGCCCTGCTCAACCTGACCTGGCGTTACCTGGCCTGGGGGCACGGCGGAGGCGTCATCGTCGGTGACGACCCGCCGCCGTTCATGGTCGAAGGCCCGCTCCCAGTAGGAACAGAGCGGGCCGAAGGCCCGCGTAGAGCTGCTTAGGATGGAGCATGCCCCCAGCCACCGAGCGATCAGACGTGTCCGCCACTCAGTCGGGCGACCCAGGACGGGCCGCCGCCCCAGCTGAAGAGGTGACGTCCCGATCGCTCCTGCTGAGGCGGGTGCAGGCCGCGGACGCGGCCGCCATTGCCAGCGCGGTCCAGGCGAGCATGGATCATCTGCGGCCCTGGATGCCGTGGGCGACACCGGAAGCGGCGGACCCGAGCGGCGCGCTAGTCCGCGTTGCCGAGGCGGACGAGCTGTGGGAATCCGGCACGGACTTCATCTACTCGGTGCTGCTGGCCGAGGACCGCGCGCTCATCGGGGAGATCGGCCTGCACCACCGGCCCAGCGACGGCGGCATCGAGATCGGCTACTGGATTGACGTACGGCACTCGGGCCGGGGCCTGGGCACCGAGGCCGCCGGAGCGCTGACGCCCGTTGCCCTGGCCCTCCCCGGCGTGACCCAGGCCGAGATCCACTGCGACCACGCGAACCAGGCGAGTGCCGCTATCCCCCGCAAGCTCGGCTACCGCCTCGACCGTATCGACGATCATGAGCCCGAGGCGCCCGGGGAACGCGGCCGCCGGATGATCTGGGTGATGGAGCGGCCCGACTGATGGCGGATCGGGACTGGCAGGCCTGGCACGACGACTATGACGTCCCGGACTCGTCGCTCGCCCGGAGGCTGGAGGTCGTGCGGGCCCGCGTCCGCGAGGCTCTGGATGACGCTCCGCCCGGGCCGCTGCGCGCACTGAGCATGTGCGCGGGCCAGGGCCGCGATCTGATCGGCGTCCTGGCCAGTCACCCGCGCGGGCGCGAGGTGACCGCACGCCTGGTGGAACTCGACCCGCGCAACGCGGCGGCCGCCCGTGAGGCAGCCACCCGGAGCGGCCTGCCGGACGTCGAGGTGGTGACGGGCGACGCCGCGCTGACCGATGCGTACGCCGGCCTCGTCCCCGCGGATATCGTGCTGGCCTGCGGGGTGTTCGGCAACATCACCGACGAGGACGTCGCCCGCACCATCGCGTGCTGTGCCCAGTTGTGTGCGTCCGGCGGCAGCGTGGTGTGGACGCGGGGCAGGTGGCAGCCTGACCTGATCCCGCAGATCTGCCGCTGGTTCACGGAGCAGGGGTTCGATCTACGGTGGCTGTCCGACCCAGGGGAGAGCTTCGGCGTCGGGGTGCACCGGTTCGCGGGGGAACCGCGGCCGCTGGCGGCGGGGCAGCGCATGTTCAGCTTTCTCGGCTATGACGTGCTGCGCCGCCGCCGCGGCGGCTGACGGTTCCCACCCGTTTCCGTTTGGGCTATGCGATGGGGAAGTCGAAGTAGTGCAGGCTGACGAACGGCGGGCTGCCGCTCGCGCCCGAGAGAACTCCAGGTACACGTTGTGTGTGCCGGTGACCTTGCTGATGTTCGCCGGGACCGTCTCCCAGCTGGACCAGCCGCCGGTGTTGGCCACTGCGAAGCTGCCGACCGGGGTGTTCGTGGGACTGTCGAGCACCACCTCGACCAGGCCGCTCACCCCTCCGGCGGCGCCGGAGGCGACTCGCGCGTCGAACTGGGTGGACCCGGACCCGAAGTTGATGCCGTTGTATTCCAGCTAGTCGCCGTTGGCGAGCTGGGCGGCCTGGTTGCCGTCCACGCCGGGCGGGTTGGCGTCCCCGGTGGCCGCGGTGACCGCGATCGTCCCTCGAGCCGCTGTCGTAGCAGTCTGCTGAGATGTCGGAGGTCGCCGTGGTGGTGCAGGACGTGCCGCCGCCGCCCGCGAGGTCGGGCTGGGCGTGGGCTGGGCGCGGGTGGCGGACGCGCTCGCCGAAGCTGGACTCGGCGATGGGCTGCCGGTGCTGCCGGAGGTCTGGTACACCGCCACGTAGCCGACGCTCATCGCCGCGCCGGAACTGGTCGAGGCGGACGGCGGGGTGCAGCCGCAGATCGCGTTCGGGTAGCGCCGCCGATGGCCAGGTCGAGGATCAGGAAGAAGCCGTGGTCGACGGCCGCCTGCCAGGTCGCGGTGCCGACCTTGCTCTCGGTCACCGTGTAGTACGGCGTTGCCGTTGAGGTACCAGGTGATCGACTCGTTGCTGGTGTTGGTCCGGTTGACGATCACCGAATAGGTGTTGTAGCCGGTCTGGCAGCCGGAACAGGCCTGCAGGCCGCTGCTGAGGCCGGTTGTCTCGTTGCACGGGCCGCCTGGGTCGGTGCCGCAGTGCAGCGTGCCGGAGTGCTCAGTCAGCGCGTTGACGTTCTCCATGACGTCGATCTCGCCGGGCGACGGCCAGTTCGAGCAGTCCATGGTGCCCGACGTGCCCGCACCGCTGGCCCGGAAGCCAGCTCCGAGCATCCAGAACGCGGGCCAGTAACCGAGGCCGCTGGACGGGTTCGGCTGCTTGATCGAGGCGGTGACCTCCATCTCGCCGCCGGCCGGCGCGGCGAAGCTGTCCGAGACTTGGTCTCGATGCGGCCCGATGTCCAGGATCCGCCGGAGCTGACCGGGCGTGATGTTCAGGTGGCCGCTGCCGTCCTCGGCGACGTTCGCGGCCGAGCTGGTGTTGGACTCGACCTCACCGGTGCCGCAGTTGCCGGTGCAGCCCGTGCCGGAGTACTGGGTGCCGGTGTCGTAGGTCCAGCCCGAGTCGGCACCCGAGCCAGCCGCGCCCGAGAAGCTGTCGCCAAAGGTCGTGGTCCAGCCCGGCGGCGGTCCGGGCACGGTAGTCGCGGACGCGCCCAGTGCGCCGGTCATGATCACCATCGTGGCGCCCACCGGCACGGCGAGGGCCGCCGCGGCCACGGCCAGCCAGCGGCGTCTCCGTGGCAGGCCGGCCGCGCTGGACCTCACCGGGCTGGCCGCCTGCGGCGGCACCGGGCTGGCCGCGCTGGACCTCACCGGGCTGGCCGCCTGCGGCGGCACCGGGCTGGCCGCCCTGGACCGCAGCGGGCTGGCCGCCCTGGACCACAGGGTGTGTTTGAGCATGGCGGATTCTCCTTCCGGGTAAAACGCACCTCAATTCCGCTCCCTCTGATCCCGCTCCCTTTCGGTTCCCAAGCGCGCGGCGGCCGCGGGCAGCCGCAACTGGCCCGGATGACGAGTTCGGTGGGCAGCACCTCGGCCAGCCTCGGCCGTGCGCCGCCGTCGATGCGGGCGAGCAGCCGCTCGGCCGCGAGGGTGCCGAGTTCGCGCAGCGGCTGGCTGACCGTGGTCAGCGGTGGATCCATCATCTGGCTGGGGTAGATGTCATCGAAGCCAGTGACCGCCACCACGCCGGGCACCCGGATGCCCGCCTGCTGGAATTCCCTGAGGACCCCGATGGCCATCTGGTCGTTGGCGCAGGCCACCGCCCGGGGCAGGGACGGGCGGCTCAGCAGCACCCGGGCCGCCACCGACCCGCTGGCCTCGGAGAAGTCGCCATAGATGACGGGGTCGTCAACGCAGCCCGGAGTATCGCGGATCACCTGGCGGAAGGCCGCCAGGCGGTCCCGTGCGTCGGGCGAGTCCTGTGGCCCGCTGACGAAACACAGCCGCCGGTACCCGTGCGCCCCAGTCAGGTGCGAGGCGAGCAAGCGGATGCCTGACGCATTGTCGACCGTCACGACATCCAGCTCACGCTCGGTGCGCGGGCCGGCGATGAGCACGATGGGCACCCGCCAGGCCAGGGCGTGAAGCTGGTCGGCGGGCATCACCTCCTCCGCCATGAGGAGGCCGTCGACCTTGCCGGACAGTGATCGCACCCGCCGCTGGAACTGCTCGCCGCTGCGCCCGAACGACAGGAGCAAGGAGCACTCGCTGCCGCGCAGCACGGCCTCGACGGCATGCACGATCTGGTCCACGAACAGGAGGCTGCTGCGCTCGATATCGATCTCGTCGAGGCCGCGCTCCAGGGCGACCAGGCCGATGATGTCCTTGCGCCGCCGGGACAGGCCCTGCGCCGACCCGTCCGGCACGAATCCGAGCTGCTCAATTACCTCAACGACACGCTGGCGCGTTTCCGGATGAACAAGATCGGAGCCGCGCACAACGCGTGAGACCGTTGCGGTAGAGACGCCCGCCAAACGCGCGACATCGTAGACCGTGGTCATGAAATTTCCCTGGTTCACGAGCACTTGTAAGCGATTACATACACGCGTTTGGGTGGTTATGTTAAGGAGGGATGCAAACGGTGTCAATGCCGCTGCGGTAGTGGCGCGGCTGGGCCGCCGGTTGCGCATCCAGCCAGCCGGCGGGCAGCAGCGCCGCCCGCGCCGCGCCGGACAGGGCCGCGGCCGTCAGGCGGCGGCTCACCAAGGAGGGACTGCATGGGGTCACCGGACGGGCCGGGCCGGGAAACGTTTCCCGACGGCTTCCTGTGGGGGGTCGCCACCGCCGCGTACCAGATCGAGGGCGCAGCCCACGAGGACGGCAAGGGGCCGTCGGTGTGGGACACCTTCACTCACGAGCCGGGCCACATCAGGGGAGGCGACACGGGCGACACGGCCTGCGACAGCTACCACCGGCTCGATGAGGACCTCGCGCTGCTCGCCCGGCTGTCCGTGAACGCCTACCGGTTCTCCGTGTCATGGCCCCGGATCCAGCCCGACGGGCAGGGCTCTCCTAACCTGGCCGGCCTGGACCACTACAGCAGGCTCATCGACGCCCTGCTGGAGCGCGGCATCCAGCCCGCCGTCACGCTCTATCACTGGGACTTGCCCCAGGCTCTGCAGGACAAGGGCGGCTGGACGGCCAGGGACATCGCCGACCGGTTCGCCGACTACGCGGAGATCGTCGTGACGGCGCTCGGCGACCGGGCCAAGCGATGGACCACCATCAACGAACCGTGGGTGGTCGCCACTCTCGGCTACCGCTACGGAGTGCACGCGCCTGGCATCACCGACCGCCAGCAGGCCTCCGACGCGACCCACCATCTGCTGCTCGCGCACGGCCGCGCGACCCGCGCCATCAGGGCGGCGCGGTCCGACGCGGGTGAGGTGGGGATCACGCTGAACCTGTCCCCGATCCGGTCGGCCGAGCCGTCGGCGGACGGGCTCGCGGCCGAGATCGACGCCGAGGTCAACGGCGCCTTCCTGGACCCGATTCTGCATGGCCGCTACCCGGCCGCGCTGGGTCAGGATTTCCGCCCGAGCGACGAGGTCATCTGGGACGGCGACTTCCGCGAGATCCAGGAGCCGATCGACTTTCTCGGTGTGAACTACTACTCGCCGCGCGTGGTCCGGCTGCGCGACGGCAATGTCCTGCGCCGCGGCGAAAGGCCGATGAACGACCGCGGTAACGGCCTGGACGTGCGCCCAGATGGCATTCCGCTGACCGCTATGGGCTGGCTGGTCGATCCGGAGGGACTGCACGAGCTACTGGTCCGGCTGGCCGCCGAGGCACCCGGTCTGCCGCTGTTTGTCACCGAGAACGGCGCCGCCTGCTCCGACTACGTCACCCCCGAGGGCGTGGTCAACGACTTTGATCGGGTGAGCTACCTGCACGGCCACCTGTGGGCCGCCCGGCGTGCGATCAGCGCGGGGGTGAATCTGCGCGGCTACTTCGTCTGGTCGTTCCTGGATAATTTCGAGTGGGCGGAGGGGTACTCGAAACGGTTCGGCCTCGTCTTCGTGGACTTTGGCACCCAGCGCCGGATCCTGAAGCGCAGCGCCACCTGGTACGCAGAAGTCGCGCGGACGAACAGCGTGCCGGTGAGCGGCCCCGGGCTGCCCTGACACCCCGGGCCCCGAACCCGCACCCAAGCCCCGCACCCGGGGTCCGGGTTCGTCACGGGGTCGTTCCTGGCTCCTCGCCGGCGAGCCCAGCGGTCGGTGAGGATCTGGGACCGGGCTAGTGGGCCAGGATCGGCACCCGCATCATGCCCAGCCGGCACTGCCTGACCTTCACGATCAGCTCGGCGGCGGGTGTCTTCAGGGCGGGCCCGCAGCGCGCCACGCCGGGCGAACCCGCGCCGACCAGCAGGGCGCAGAGCATGGCCACCAGTGCCGCGGGAAAGAACATGATCGCCCGCATCCGTGCCGACGGCCGCCCGGACAGCCGCCGGACGGGGGCGGTCCGGCACGAGATCCAGGCGCGGAGCCGGGTGAGCCGCGCCCGCAGTTCTTCCATGCGCGGCATTTCCTCATCCCGGGTGAGTCTCGTGAAGATCACGAACAAGGCCGCCAGCCGAGGATCGGAGTCGCGCAGCATGCCTTCGATCCGGTCGAGGATTCGCTGCTGGCTCGCTGGCAGGCTCATGGTGATCTCCCATCTGCCCGGTGCTGGTCGGCATGGTGCACATCCGGGAACGGGCTTGTCCGCTCAGGCTACCCTTCGGCTAACTCGACCCGCCTGGCGCATCCATTTTATTCCCCCGGCTGTCACGGGTCCGTAAGGGTGGCATGCCTCCGCCATTTCTGGCCAAATCATAATTTTTCCTCTTGACAGGTCGGGGCTTTGGGGCTGTTGTGTGGGTCAGAACGTGTCGGAAACCGTTTGAATCTGGGTGGGCATGTATGAAAGCTCCCAGCAACGAGGGGCCGCAGGGTACCCGTATCGTCCGGCCACGCGGGCTAGCGTGGCGAGCCGGGCTGGTCACGGTGTGTGCCGTCAGCATGCTCGCGGCCCTGGCCATCCCGCAGCAGGCGCAGGCGGCTCAGGGACGCGCCGCTCTGGGCAGCAGCGCCGCTCAGGGCAGCAGCGCCGCTCAGGACAGCAGCGTCGCTCAGGGCCGCAGCGCCGCTCAGGACAGCAGCGCCGCTCAGGGCCGCCGGGCCGCCGGGACGACTGCCGCCCGGTCCACCGCCGCACCCGCTGAGGCGGGCACCGGCGCAGGCGCCCCATCGGGAAGCGATGCCTCCTGCCCGCCCGCCAGCCCGGCCGCCGCCGGCTCGGCCACCGTGAGCGCGCCGCCCGAGGTCAAGGCCATCGGCGGAGACGGTTCAGCCACCGTGGTCTGGTGCCCGCCGGTGACCGGCGCGGCCTCGGTGGCCAGCTACACGGTGACGTCGTCCGGCGGCCAGACGGTGACCGCGCACGTGCCCAACGACTGGGCGATCATCGACGGCCTGACCGACGGAACCTCCTACACCTTCACGGTGCGCGCCACCACCTCCGGTGGGACGTCCGGCCCCTCGGCCTCTTCGCCATCAGTCACCCCAGCGAAGATCGCTCCACCGTCGGACGTCCGGCGAGGCCAGCCGCAGCCGGTGACGTACGACCAGAGTTCCCTGATCATCGGGGGCAAGCGCGTGTTCATCACGGCCGGCGAGTTTGATCCCTGGCGGACGCCATCGCCCTCGCTGTGGCTCGACGACCTGCAGAAGATGAAGGCCGGCGGGTACAACGCGGTCACCGTCTACTTCGACTGGGACTACACGTCCCCGTCTCCGGGTCGCTACGACTTCACCGGCGTCCGGGACATGAATCAGTTCCTCAACCTGGCCCAGCAGGCGGGCCTGTACGTCATCGCCAGGCCCGGCCCGTACATCAACGCGGAGACCGACGGCGGTGGCATCCCGTCCTGGGTTCTTACCGAGCCCCAACGGATACCGAACCGACTCACAGCCATACGAGTCCGCGGCCCTCCAGTGGTTCTCGCAGATCGACTCGATCATCGCGGCACATCAGATAACCAAGGGCGGCGACGTCATCGCCTACCAGATCGAGAACGAGTACACCGGCCGGTCGGCCGGCGACCTGCAGTACTTGGCCGACCTGGAGAAGCAGGCCACCTCGGACGGGATAGACGTGCCGTTCACGTTCAACCAGTGCTGCGGCGGCGCCGTTCTACACCAGCGGCACCGGCGCGGTGAACATCAGCGGCCCGGACAACTACCCGCTCGGCTTCAACTGCGCCAACCCGGCCGGCTTCGGCCAGCCGTACGGCTACCCGACGCAGCCCGGTGAACCGCTCTACCTGCCCGAGTACCAGGGCGGCTCGTTCGACGGCTGGGGCGGCTCCGGGTACGACAACTGCTACAACCTGACCGGGCCCAGTTTCGAGAACGTCTACTACAAGAACAACATCGCCCAGGGCGTCACCATGCAGAGCAACTACATGGGCGTCGGCGGGACGAACTGGGGCTGGCTCCCCGCGCCGTTCGTCTATTCCTCGTATGACTACGGCGCGGGCATCCGCGAGACCGGCGAGATCGGCACGCCGGCCGACCCGAACTCGATCGCCGGCTCCAAGTATGGCGAGAACAAGCTGATCAACGACTTCGAGACGTCGGTGGCCCCGCTGACCAGCACGGCCCCGGTGGCCGCGGCACCGGCCGACAATCCGGCCGTCACGACGCTGGCCCGGGCCAATCCCGCGGACGGGACGCAGTTCGTGTACGTGCGCCAGGCCGACGCGACCTCCACCGCCACCGCCAGCACGCACCTGGCGCTGAACCTGGCCCCGTCCACCGGGTACACCTACGACGACACCGCGCCCGCGCTGACCTACACCGGCACCTGGACCCACGCCGGCCTGAGTTCCGGCTACACGGGCGGCGACTATGACAGCACCGAGTCGTGGAGCGCCACGGCCGGCGACAGCATGACCGTCACCTTCACCGGCACCGGCATCGAGTGGATCGGCCCGAAAAACACCAACGGCGGCATCGCGGACGTATACGTCGATGGCACTCTCGGCCGGCCCGGTGGACACCTACGCGCCGGCCGGCAAGGAATTCCAGCAGGTCCTGTTCAGCAAGGCCGGGCTGGCGGCGGGCAGCCACACGCTGAAGATCGTAGTAACCGGCCAGAAGAACGCGGCCTCCTCGGCGGCCAACGTGGTCATCGACGCGATCAACGTCCCGACCGCCGCGCAGCTGGCCGACTACTACCCGGTCGTGCCGCAGACCGGATCCATCGCACTGCATGGCCGTGACTCGCGGATGCTCGTCGCCAGCTACAGCTTCGCCGGCCAGGATCTCGTGTACTCGACCTCCGAGCTGACCAGCCAGGCGAGCATCGGCGGACGGGCAACGGCGCTGCTCTACGACCCGGCTGGCACGGATGGCGAGACGGTGCTGAGGTATTCCAGCCAGCCCACGGTCACGGTGCTGTCCGGCTCGGTGACCAGCAGCTGGGACGCGAGCCGGGGCGACCTGCGCCTCGATTACGTGCACCGGGGCCTGGCCGAAGTCCAGGTGACCGGCGGCGGACGCCCGCCGCTGCTGCTGCTGATCGCCGAGACCAATACCGCACAGGAATTCTGGCCGGAATCCACACCGGCCGGCCCGGTGCTGGTCGAGGGCGGGTACCTGGTCCGCACGGCCACGACCCACGGGTCCGTGCTGGCCCTCACCGGCGACACGTCGCAGGCGGGCACCGTCACCGTCTGGGCGCCACCGGGAGTGCGCCAGGTCAGCTGGAACGGCCATTCCGTCCAGGTGAGCCGGGGCAAGGACGGATCGCTTACCGGCGGCGTGCCCGGGCCGGCCGCGGTGGCCCTGCCGAAGCTGTCGGGCTGGACGTTCTCCGCTGAGACCCCGGAGGCGCAGCCGGGCTTCGACGACAGTTCATGGACGCTCGCCGACCACCCGGTGTCCAATGCCGGTTCTCCGGGCACTCCGGTGCTCTATGCCTCCGATTACGGCTATGACCATGGCTTCGTCTGGTACCGGGGGCACTTCACCGCCACCGGGACCGAGACCGGCGTCACGCTCACCGCCGACGGCATCTCGCCGACCGGGGCCTTCTCCGTCTGGCTGAACGGGGCGTTCCTCGGCTCGAACGCCGCCGCCGGGGCGACCAAAGCGACCTTCACCCTCCCCGCCAGCGCGCTCCGCACTGGGAAAGACAATGTGATCGCGGTGCTGGTGGAGAACACCGGCAACCCAGAAGGCCCCTCGGGCGAGAAGGTGGGCCTGTACAGTGCCGCGCTGACCGGCTCGTCCGCGGCGCTCACCTGGCGGCTGATGGGCGACCCGGGCGGCACCACCCTCCAGGACCCGGTCCGCGGGATCATGAACGCGGCCGGGCTGTACGGCACCGACCACGGCTGGGACCTTCCCGGCTACCCGGACCCGGAACTGGCAGCCCGTGTCGCTGCCCGACAGCTGGCCGGCGCGCGGCGTGCCGCCGGGGATCGGCTGGTACCGGACCAGCTTCTCGCTCAGCCTGCCCCGCGACGGGCTACCTGCCGGTAGACGTCCAGATCGGCGGGCCGGGGCCGGGCGCGGGCTCCGCCGACTACCGGGCGTTCATCTTCGTCAACGGCTGGCTGATCGGCCGCTACGTGAACAACGTCGGCCCGCAGCACCAGTTCTACGTACCGGCCGGGATCCTGGACGACCATGGACGCAACACGCTGGCCATCGCGGTGTGGGGACTCAACGGCACCGGCGGCGGGCTCGACCAGGTGAGCCTGGTGGCCGAGGGCGACCAGGCCGGGGGAGTCCCGGTCAGCCGGGTGGCGAGCCCCGGCTACTCGGCGCGGGTGTACGGGCCGCCGGCCCCGTCCGCAGCCGACCCTGGCCGCGATCCCGTCGCAGGCCCTGGCCAAGGGCACGTTCTCGGTGAAGACGACGCTGGCCAACCCGACGGGTCGAGCCGCTCACCGCGGCGTCCGTGTCGCTGTCCGCGCCATCGGGCTGGACGGTCTCCCCGTCCGGGCCCGCGTCGCTCGGCACGGTGCCGCCCGGCGGGTCCCGGTCGGCCAGCTTCCAGGTCACCGCGCCGGCCTCCGGGCTGTCGCCCGGCCTGGTCAGCCTGCTCGCGACGCGCGACCTACGACTCGGGCAAAGACGTTGGTCAACGCCGCCCAGGTGGATGTCCCCGCATCCAGCCTGTCGTCCACGTTCAACAACACCGGCATCACCAGCAACTCCAGCCCCAACCCGTCGTCCGGCTTCATCGGCTTCGACGGGATCGGCACCAGCTACTCGGCCGAGGGTCTCGCGGCCGACGGCCTGACCCCTGGTGCGGCGTTTACCGCCGGCGGCCTGCACTTCACCTGGCCCAATGTCCAGCCCGCCCAGCCCGACAACACCATGGCCGAGGGGCAGACGATCGCCGTATCCGGCTCGGGCTCCACGCTCGGCTTCCTCGCGGCGGCGAACAACTCGGCCGAGTCGGGCACCGGCACCATCTACTACACCGACGGCACCAGCCAGGCCTTCACGTTGAGCGTGGGGAATTTCTGGTACGCGGCGGGGGCGAGCGGGAATCCGTCCAATGTTCAGGTGGCCGGGGTGAACTATGCGAACTACCCGACCGGCTCGTCGGGTCACGAGGTGTTCGTGTTCGAGCAGTCGGTGCCGCTGGCCGCGGGCAAGACCATCGAGGCGGTAACCCTGCCCAGCCTGGGCGACGTGGCCGGCTACAACCCCGCCCTGCACATCTTCGCCCTGTCCGTCGGCTGACGCATACGCGGCGGTGGCCGCGGCCGCCGATCACGTGATCGGCCAGGTCCGCGGCCACTGCGGTGGGACGCACCGCTCAGTGCGACGGGGCGACCTGGGTGAACCCGGGCGGGATCTGGACCGTCAGCAGGGTCAGGTTGGCACTGGTCGGCGCGAGCCACGTGATGTCCATCGGACCTTGGACCGTCGGCTGGTGCGAATTGGAAGCCTCGCTCGCGGTCTCGAAACCTACGGGCAGGTAGGTAACGGGATCCACCCAGAGCGTGGCGGTATAGGTGAGGGTCGGGCCGCCCGGCGGGGCCGAGGTTTGCACCGAGACGAGCTTGATGGCGTTGACCCCGTTGACGTGCTCGGTCCCCTCGTTGGTGAGCTGGCCGCAGGCCAGCGCCTCGCGGATGTCCGCGGTCAGCACCGGCAGGTTGTGGGCGTCCACGCCCAGCGGGATCTGCTGGCCGCACGAGGTCGGTGGCCTAGCCGGGGCCAGCCTCCTCGGGAAGGTGCGCCGCGACCAGGTCTTCGCTCCGTAGTTGACTATGGTGACGGTGGTCCCGGCGGACGTCACGCTCCGCCCGAGTTGCAGCGTGGGCCGGCCTTGCGGTGACAAGCCGCTGAGCCGTGTCATCATGCCCTGCGGCCCGTTGTAGAACCATTGTGATTGGTGACCGTCTGTGGCATGCGCGTAGCCGATGTCGTCCGCCGCGGCGGCCGTGCCGAGGGCGGATTCGACGTGCTTGATGACGTACGCGGTGGTGTAGATCCCCGCGTCCTGAGGCGCTCCGACGGCCCCGGTGGTCACCGCCACGGCGGCGGCTACCGCCGCCGCGGCGGTGACCGCGGTGGCCGCCGCATCGATCGTGAGCCGCTGCCGCCTCCTCCGGCGGGCCCGGCTGGCCAGGCCGGATGGCGACGATATCCCGGCCGTGGCGTGACGCATCTCTTCCCGGAGCCGGTCCTCGAAGTCGCTGCTGATCATCGCGTTCTTCCTCCTTAATCGGTGATAACGGCTGGCATGGTGCCGCTGAGCTCACGAAGACGGTGCAGCCCGCGCGAAGTCGCGGACCTGACCGTGCTGGCCGAGCAGCCCAGCACTTCGGCGGCCTCGGCCTCGCTCAGGTCCTCCCAGTAGCGCAGCACGATCGCGGCCCGCTGCCCCGGCGGCAGCCCGAGCAGCAGCCGGACGAGTTCGTCCCGCTGCTCGATCTGCACGCTGCGGTCGGGCGTGATCCCGTCGTCGGCGCTGCTAAGCAGCGCCAGCCTGGCGCGCCATCTGCCGTTGCGGCGCCAGCCGTCGGTGGCCAGGTTGTAGATGGTGCGGCGAAGGTAGCCCTCGGGGTCGCCGTCGATGGTGCGCCAGCGTCGCAGCAGCCGCTCCAGTGCGGCCTGCAGCAGGTCCTCGCCCGCTTCTTTACTGCCGGTGAGCAGCATCGCCGTTCGCAGCAGGTGCTGGCCGCGCTCGGCCAGGAACTGCTCGAGTCCCGCGTCGCGCCGGTGATCCGCCATCCGTTCCTCCGTCCTGTCATCGTCAAGTACGAACGGTGCGGAGGAAACGCTGACGCCGCGCACGTGCCGCGGTGGGCGGCCAGTTGACAGGCTAGAGGATAACGGCTATCTATTGGATAACCGTTATATGCGAGAGCCGTTAGGGGTGGCCGTGCAGCAGGAAGTGGTGCTGGCGTTGCTGGCCAAGGAGCCGTCGCACGGCTATCAGCTGCGGGCGCGGCTGGTCCAGGCGCTCGGGCCCGCTCGGGGACGCGATGAACGCCGGGCAGATCTACGTCACGCTGGCCCGGCTGGAGAAGGCGGGCCTGGTGGCGTGTGAGCAGGCGGCCGGCCTGGCCGGACCGGCCCGACCGCAAGGTATACGCGCTGACGGCGGCCGGCCAGCAGCGGGTGGCCGGCTGGCTCACCGAGGTGAGCTGGCCCAAGCCTGATCTGGCGGAATTTCATCTCAAGCTGGTCGCGGCCGCGGCGGCCGGGCTGGCCGACCCGGTGGCCATCGTGGACGCGCAGCGCCGTGAGCTGCTGCGGCGGCTGCGAGACGCCCAGCGCGCCGCGATGGCCGAGCCGAATCACTCGGCCGCCGGCCTGCTGCTGGAAGGCATCGTGCTCCGGCTCCAGGCGGACCTGCGCTGGCTGGAGGCATGCGAACGGACCTGGACGACGCGGAAGGATCCCTCATGAACGACACCGGCAGCACCTCGATGCTGCGCGCCCGCGGGCTGCGCAAGGAGTACGGGAAGGAAGCGGGACTGGTCCGCGCGGTCGACGAGGTCGACCTGGACGTCGCTCCGGCCGAGACGGTGGCTGTGATGGGGCCCGAGCGGCTGCGGGAAGTCCACGCTGCTGCACCTGCTCGGCGGGCTTGGACCGGCCCTCAGCCGGGGAATTGCGGCTGGCCGGGCAGCGCATCGACCAGATGAGCGAGCGGGCGCTGGCCCGGCTGCGCCGCGACGCGATCGGGTTCGTGTTCCAGGCCTTCCACCTGATGGACGAGCTCACCGCGGTGGAGAACGTCGAACTGCCCGCGCTGCTGGCTGGGCGCTCGCCGCGAGCGGCCCGGCGGCGGGCCACCGGCCTGCTGGACCAGGTCGGGCTGGCCGACCGGGCCAAGTTCCTGCCCTCGGCGCTGTCCGGGGGCCAGCGCCAGCGGGTCGCGATCGCCCGCGCGCTGGCCAACGACCCGCTGGTGGTGCTGGCCGACGAGCCCACCGGCAACCTCGACAGCGAAGCCACCCTGGAGGTGCTCCGGCTGTTCGACACCCTGCACGCGGCCGGGCAGACCCTGGTCATCGTCACCCACGACTCCCGGATCGCCGCCACCGCCGACCGGCTCATCACCATGCGCGACGGCGCGTTCGTCGACGAGACCAGGCTGACCGGCGGCACCACCGGGCAGCTGGGCGCCCTCGCCGGACTGGACGGCTGAGCCGTGGGCCGGATCCTGCTCATCTGCCGCCTCGCCGCCCGGGACCTGCGCCGGCGGCGGGCCGAGGCCGTGCTGATGCTGCTGGTCATCACGGCCGCCACCGCCACGCTGACCCTCGGGCTGGCCCTGAGCGGCGCGACCAGCCATCCCTACCTGGACACCCGGGCGGCGACAGCCGGGCCCGACGTGGTGGCCCAGTCCGAGCGGCCCGGGAAGGGCGGCGGCCCGCCCGCCGGCCTGACCGCGCTGGAGCACGCGCCCGGCGTCACCGGCTACAGCGGGCCATATCCGGTCGCCTCCCCGGCGCTGCGCGCGAACGGCCACACTGTGCCAGCCGCGTCTGGCTTCGCCGCCGAAGGGCGGGACCAGGGACCAGCGGCGCTCGACCAGCCCAAGGTGACCCAGGGCAGCTGGGTGCGGCCGGGCGGGGCCGTGGTGGAGCCGACCTACGCGGCCGAGCTCGGCGTCCGCGCCCGGTGACCGGATCACGCTGAACGGGCGGTCAGTTCCGGGTGGTCGGGCTCGCGGTCACCGCCGCCTGGCCGTCGGTGAACGCGCCCGGCCTGATCTGGCTCACCCGGGCCGACGCCCGGAGCCTGGCCACCGCGGCCGACCCGCTGTCGTACGCGCTGAACCTGAAGCTCGCCGACCCGGCCGCCGCGACGGCGTTCGCCAACGACCGCAGGACACGAGCCAGCGTGTTCCTGTCGCTCCTGGCAGCAGATCAGCGGCCAGGACGCCAGAGGGCTGCAGTTCGAGCAGGGCGTCCTGGTCGCGGGCAGCTGGCTGCTCGGCCTGCTCGCGATAGCCAGCGTGGCGGTGCTGGTCGGCGGCCGGATGGCCGAGCAGACCCGGCGGGTCGGGCTGCTCAAGGCGGTGGGCGGCACGCCGCAGACTGGTCGCCGCCGTGCTGCTGGCCGAGCACCTGGCGCTGGCCCTGCTGGCAGCGGCCGCCGGGCTGGCCGTCGGCTGGCTGGCCGCGCCGCTGCTCACCAGCCCGCCGATGGCCTGATCGGCGCCCCGGGCGCGCCGTCGCTCACCGCCGTCACGGTCGGCGTGGTGGCGGCCGTCGCGCTGGCGGTGGCGCTGCTGGCGACGTTCGTCCCCGCCGTCCGCGCCGCCCGGACCAGCACGGTCGCCGCGCTGGCCGACGCGGCGCGCACGCCGCGGCGCCGGGCCGGGCTGATCGCCGCGTCCAGGCGGCTGCCGGTGCCGCTGCTGCTCGGCCTGCGGCTGGCCGCCCGCCGGCCACGGCGCCTCGTGCTCAGCGCGGCCAGCATCACGATCACGGTCGCCATGATCGTCGGCGTGCTGACGCATGTGGCAGCGCAGATCACGTGTCCAAGGTGCCCGGCGGGCTGATCAACCCCGTGCACGCGGGGGTCGGCCGGGTGCTGCTGGTCATCACCGTGGTGCTGGTGGTCCTGGCCGCGGTCAACGCGATCTTCGTTGCCTGGTCGACCGTGCTGGACTCCCGGCACCCGCTGGCCGTGGCCCGCGCGCTCGGCGCCACCCAGGAGCAGGTCAGCGCCGGGATATCGGCGGCCCAGCTGCTCTCCGCGCTGCCGGGCGCCATTGCTCGGCATCCCGGCCGGCCTCGGCCTGGTCGCGGCCGTGAGCCGCGACGGAGCGCCGGCGTCCTCCGTCGGCCTGGGCGCTGATCGCGGTGGTGCTCGGGACCCTGCTCGTGGTGGCCGGCGCTCACCGCCATCCCGGCCCGCATCGGCGCCCGCCGGCCCGTGGCCGAGATCCTTCAATCAGAAACGGCCTGATCGTTCGCCCGGCTATCCGGGCCGACCCTGATTCCTGGGGCAGATCGTCAGGGTCGGATGGGGGGCCTGCCGGATACCCAGGCCGGGCTGGCTGACCCGCCAGCCCCGTAGGATCGGGTCATGGCGAGTTCCGCGGGCGTGGTGCTGGCCGGTGGGCGGTCGTCGCGGATGGGAACGCCCAAGGCTGCTCTGGAGTGGCACGGCTCCACGTTGCTGCGCCGGACGGTGGGCATCATCTCGCGGGTGACCGGCGGGCCGGTCATCGTGGTCCGCGCTCCCGGCCAGGCCCTTCCAGCGCTGCCGCCGCACACCGAGGTCGTGGACGACCCGCATGAGGGCCTGGGCCCGGTCCAGGGACTGGCCGCTGGGCTGGCCGCGATCGTCGGGCGGGCCGACGTCGCATTCGTCAGCTCGACCGACCTTCCCTTCCTGCACCCCGCGTTCGTCCGGCGGGTCCTGCGCGCGGCCGAGGACGGGGCCGATGTCGGACTGCCGCTGGCGCGGGGGTATCCGCAGCCGCTGGCCGCCTCGTACCGCGCCACGCTGGCGCCGGTCGCCGAAAGGCTGGTGGCGGAGCAGCGCCTGCGGCCGGCTTTCCTGTTCGAGGAGTGCGTGGTCTGCCGCCTGGATGAGGCCGCTCTGCGCAGCGACCCGGTGCTGGCCGCGCTCGATCCCGATCTCGATTCGGTCATCAATATCAACGAGCCCGCCGACTACCAGGAGGCGCGGGCCCGGCCAGCGCCCGAGGTGACGATCCAGCGGTTCGGCACGCTGGCTGATGGCCACCGCGGCCCGCAGCCGGTCCGTGCGGCCACCGTCGCCGGGGCCGCCGCCGCCGCGGGGCTGGCCCTGGACCGGCACGTGGTGGCGGCGCTGAACGGGGATCAGATCACCAGGGACGGCCAGACGCCGCTGGCCACCGGTGACACCGTATTCTTCCTGGCCGCGGACGCAGGCGGCTGAGCCGGATGCCAGCAGGCGGCTATTTCGGGCGGGCGCTGGTCGCGGACGCGGGGGCCGGGACCGCGGAAACGCTGCCGCTGACCGACGAACTGCTGCGCGCCTACATCGGCGGGGCCGGCCTCGGCACCTGGCTGATGCACCGCCTCGGCCCGCCCGGCATCGATCCGCTGGCTCCCGCGGCCCCGCTGGCCTTCGTGTTCTCCCCGCTCGTCGGCACCCCGCTGACCACGAGCGCCAAGTTCGCCGTCGTGGCCAAGTCCCCGCTGACCGGCATGCTGACCGACGCGCTCGCCTCCAGCCAGTTCGCGATCGCCGGCAAGCTCACCGGCCACGACGCGATCGTGGTCCGCGGTGCCTGCCCGCGGTTGTCCGTCCTGCTGGTCGATGGTGATGGCGCGCGGTTCATCGACGCCGCTGACCTGTGCCGGGCTTCCCGCGGCCGAGGCCGAGGCGCGGCTGCGCGAGCAGCTCGGGAAAGGCTGGCGGGTGGCCGCGATCGGGCCCGCGGGCGAGCGTGGCGTCCGCTACGCGACGATCTCCCACGACGGGCGGCATGCCGGGCGCGGTGGCCTGGGCGCGGTGATGGGCGCCAAGCGGCTCAAGGCCGTCGCGGTGCGCGCCGCCACCAAGGTCGCGCCGGCGCATCCGGAGGCGGTGCTCAGCGCGGCACGCGACCTGCGGGCCCGTTCGTTCGGGCCGGCCACGGCCAAGTACCGCGAGCTCGGCACGCTGGCCAACCTGCTGGCCTTCAACGCCATCAGCACCCTTCCCACCCGGAACTTCCAGGCCGCGACCTTCAGTGGGGCGCCGCGGCTCGCCGCGGAGGACCTGGCCGGGATGCGGCAGGTCGCGCGCAACAGTTGCGCATCGTGCACGATCGGCTGCGAGCACATCTACTCGGTCCGTGGCGGCAAGAAGGCCCGGGTGGAGTACGAGAACGTCTTCGCGCTCGGCCCGATGTGCGGGGTGTCCGACCCGGACGCCGTACTGGCCGCCAGCGGGCTCTGTGACGACCTGGGTATCGACACCATCTCGGCGGGCGGCACGATCGCCTGGGCGATGGAGTGCGCCGAGCGGGGCCTGATCGACGCGCCGTGGCTGCGGTTCGGCGACGCGGAGGCGCTCATGCGGGCGCTGGCGGAGATCGGCGCCCGGCGCGGGCTCGGCGAGCTGCTCGCCGAAGGATCACGAAGCGCGGCGCGGCGCGTCGGCGGAGGGTCTGCGGCGTTCGCCCCGCACGTCAAGGGCCTGGAGATGCCCGGCTATGAGCCCCGCACGCTGCACGCCATGGCCCTCGGCCTGGCGGTGAACGCCCGGGGCGCTGACCACAACCGGTCCGGCGCGTACGAGGCCGACCTGTCCGGCGAGCACGACCGGCTCGCGGGCGGCGCGGCCCACGTGGCCGCCGCGATCGAGACCGAGGACCGGGCCGCGGTGATGGATTCGCTCATCATGTGCAAGTTCCTGCGCGGCGTGTTCACCGAGCCCTTCGATGAGTGGGCCGCGCTGCTGTCCGCGGTGACCGGCTGGGACGTCGACGGTGCCGAACTGCGGCAGACCGCCCGCCGGATCGTCCTGGCCAAGCGGGTGTTCAATATCCGCGAGGGCTGGCAGCCGGAGGATGACTGGCTGCCGGAGCGGCTGCTGTCCGAGCCGTTGCCGCTCGGGTCCGGGCGGGTGGCCGCGCTGACGCCGGAGCGGCTGCGCGGCATGATCGTGGCCTACTACGCGGCCCGCGGGGCTGGACGCCCACGGCCGCCCCAGTCCGGCCGACCTGACCGGGCTTCACTGGATGTGATGTCGCGAAACGACGGATACTGACGTCATGGCCATCCCCGTCCAAGCCACCCCCCGGACCGTAACGCTCATGATTGACGGGCGTGAGGTCACCGCCGCCGAGGGCACGACGATCTGGGCCGCGGCCAGGGCGGCCGGCATCGAGATCCCGGTCCTATGCCACGACGAGCGCTACGACCCGGTCGGCGTCTGCCGGATGTGCGTGGTCGATGTCGGTGCGCCCGCGTACGCCGCTGCCTGCGTGCGCGCGTGCGAGGACGGCATGGACGTCAAGACCGCGACCCCGGAGCTCGAGGGCAGCCGGGCCATGCTGACGCGGCTGCTGCTGGCCGACCAGCCGGAACGCGAGCGTGACCCCAAGCAGACCACGACCGGCGACAATGAGCTGCTCGCGCTGGCCGACCGCTTTGGGGTGAGCCGCGAGGACGGCCTCCCGGTCGCCGCCGGCCGCGGCACAGACCTGTCCAACCCGGTCATCGCGGTGGACCACGACTCCTGCATCCTCTGCGACCGCTGCGTGCGGGCCTGCGACGACATCCAGGGCAACGATGTCATCGGCCGCAGCGGCAAGGGCTATGCCACCCGGATCGCCTTTGACCTGAACGACCCGATGGGGGCGTCGTCGTGCGTCACCTGCGGCGAGTGTGTCGCCGCCTGCCCGACCGGGGCGCTGACCAACAAGCCGATCAACAACGTGCCGATCAGGCCGCGCACCGAGCTCGACGCGGTCGACAGCGTCTGCCCCTACTGCGGTGTCGGCTGCGCGCTGACTTACCAGGTCGACCGGGAGCGCGGTGCCATAGCGTTCGCCGAGGGCCGCGACCAGCCTGGCTCCCAGGGCCGGCTGTGCGTCAAGGGCCGTTACGGCTGGGACTATGCCGCGTCACCCCAGCGGCTCACCATGCCACTGATCCGCCGCGAGTCCGCCTATCCCAAGGGCGCGCTCTCGGCCGCCGTGCGCGGTGAGATGAACGGGCCAGAGGGTGATCGCGGCGGCGGGGCCGGCGTGGCCGGCGCCGGTGCCGGGATCCGGCAGCCGGAGAGCAACGGCCAGGGCGAGGGGAAGAAAGGCGGCGGCGGCGAGAGGCGGCGGCGGCGCAGGCCTGGCGGCCTGGTCGACTACGACGAGGTGCTGCCGCATTTCCGCGAGGCCAGCTGGGATGAGGCCCTGGACCTGGTGGCCAGGCGGCTGACCGAGATCCACGCCGAGGGCGGCCCGGCCGCGATCGCCGGCTTCGGCTCGGCCAAGTGCTCCAACGAGGAGGCCTACCTCTTCCAGAAGCTGATCAGGACGGCCTTCCACACCAACAACGTGGACCACTGCACCCGGCTCTGCCACGCCTCCAGCGTGGCGGCCCTGTTCGAGGGCATCGGCTCCGGCGCGGTCTCCACCACCTACGGCGACGTGATCAACGCCGACGTGGCCATCGTCACCGGCAGCAACCCGACGGCGAACCACCCGGTCGCCTCATCGTTCTTCAAGCAAGCCCGCCGCCGGGGCACGACGATCATCTATGTCGACCCCAGGGCCGACAAGATGTCCGACCACGCCGACATTTTCTGCCAGCTCAAGCCCGGCACCGACGTCGCGTTCTACAACGGGATCATGCACGAGGTGATCAGGCTGGGGCTGATCGACAAGGACTTCATCGACCACCGGACGACGAACTTCGCCGCCCTCGCCGACACCGTCAGGGACTATCCGCCGGAGCGGGCCGCCCAGATCACCGGGGTGGACGCCGACGTGATCCGGCGGGTGGCGCGAGTCTGGGGCGAGGCGGCGGCCGGCGTCATCTTCTGGGGGATGGGCATATCCCAGCACACCACCGGCACCGACAACGCCCGCTGCCTGATCGCGATGTGCGCGATCACCGGGAACGTCGGCAAGCCGGGGGCCGGCCTGCATCCGCTGCGCGGGCAGAACAACGTGCAGGGCTCCTCGGACATGGGCCTGATCCCGATGTTCTACCCGGACTACCAGAAGGCGGACGACCCTGAGGTGCGCGCCAGGTTCGAGCGGCTGTGGGGCACCGGCGACCTCGACCCCAAGCGCGGGCTCACCGTCACCGAGATCATCGGCTCCGCGCTGAAGGGCGGCGTGCGCGGCATGTACATGATGGGGGAGAACCCGTTCCTGTCCGACCCCAACATCAACAAGGTCCGCAAGGCGCTGTCGGCGCTCGACTTCCTCGTCGTCCAGGACATCTTCCTCACCGAGACCTCGGAGTTCGCCGACGTCATCCTGCCCGCATCCTCGTACCTGGAGAAGGACGGCACTTACACCAACACCGACCGCCGGGTCCAGCTGGGCCATAAGGTCCTCGACACGCCGGGCGATGCCCGGGTGGACTGGGAGGTGGTGCAGGACGTCGCCAACCGGGTCGGGCTCGGCTGGAACTACTCCTCCGCCCGCGAGATCTTCGAGGAGATCGTCGCGGTGATGCCGAGCTACGCCAACCTGAGCTACGACAACCTGGGGTCTACCGGCAAGCTCTACCCGAACCCTGATCCCGAGCACAGCGACGGGACCGTCGTCATGTTCGGCGAGCGGTTCAACACCAGCGACGGGCTGGCCCACCTGGTGCCGGCCGAGTGGCTGCCGGCCAAGGAACTGCCGAGTCCCGATTACCCATTCGTGCTCAACACCGGCAGGCTGCTGCAGCACTGGCACACCGGCTCGATGACCCGGAGATCCTTCGCACTCGACGCCATCGCGCCGCAGGCTGAGGTGTACCTGAGTCCGGACGACGCGGCCGAGCTCGGTATCGACGATGGCGGGATGGCCAGGGTGAGCTCGCGCCGCGGGACCATCGTGCTCGCGGTCCGCGTCTCGCATCGCGAGGCGCGCGGCAACTGCTTCATCCCGTTCCACTTCCGTGAGGCGGCGGCCAACCTGCTGACCATCGACGAGATCGACCCGTTCGGCAAGATCCCCGAGTTCAAGTTCTGCGCGGTCCGTATCGAGCCCGCCGGGCAGGGCCAGACCTGATGGCGAAGGCCCAGGCCCGGCCCCCGGGCGTGGAGGCACGAGCGGGCAAGTTCCCCGGCCCGAGCCTCATCCCGGCCCTGCACGCCATCCAGGAGCGGGTCGGCTGGCTGCCCCGCGAGGAACTGGTGGCGCTGTCCAGGGACGTGCGCCGGCCGCTGTACGAGATCGAGGGGCTGATCTCGTTCTATCCGCACTTCCGCACCGACCCGCCGAAGCCGGTCGCGGTGCACGCCTGCCGCGACCTGGCGTGCTGGCTGCAGGGCGCGGACCAGCGGATCGCGGCGCTCCGGCAGCGTCACGGGCCGGACGCAGAGACCGAGATCGCCGAGGTGTCCTGTCTCGGGCGGTGTGACGCGGCGCCCGCCGTGAGCGTCAACGAGTGCCCGGCGACGGTCGGCGACGCGGACACCCTGATCGCCGCGGCGCGCCGCGGCGAGCTGCCGCCCGCGGCCGTGCGCCGCTACGCGGGCGGGGACCGGTGGCCCAATGATCCGTATGCGCCGGCGGCGCAGCGTTACGGGGTGCTGCGCGCCGTGCTGGCCGGCGACCTGGACACCGGGCAGGTCATCACGGCCCTGCAGGACGCCGGGCTGCGCGGGATGGGCGGCGCCGGCTTCCCCACGGGCCGGAAGTGGGACCTGGTCGCGGCGCAGGACGCGGAGCTGAAGTACGTGATCTGCAACGCCGACGAGTCGGAGCCCGGCACCTTCAAGGACCGGCAGATCCTCGCCGAGCAGCCGCACCTGGTGCTCGAGGGCATGCTGCTCGGGATGCTCGCGGTCGGGGCGGCGGAAGGCTGGGTGTTCATCCGGCACGAGTACGGCCCCGAGGAGGCGGTGGTCCGCCGGGAGATCGAGGCGCTGCGCGCCGCCGGGCTGGTCGGGGCGGACGTCGCCGGTACGGGCCGGCGGCTGTCGGTCGAGGTCTTCACCTCGCCGGGCGGGTACATCCTGGGCGAGGAGTCGGCGCTGATCGAGTGCATGGAGGGACATCGCGGGGAGCCGCGCAACAAGCCGCCGTTCCCGGGCGTTTACGGCCTGTACGGCCAGCCGACCCTGATGAACTCGGTGGAGACGTTCGCGCACGTCCCGGTCATCGCCAGCCGCGGGCCGGAATGGTGGAAGCAGCAGGGTATCGGCGATCACTCCGGCCTGAAGTTCTTCGCGGTGTCCGGCCATGTCGAGCGCCCCGGTGTCTACTGCGTGCCGATGGGCAGCACCGTGCGGGATCTGCTGGAACTGGCCGGAGGCGTGGCCGGGGGCAGGCCGCTCGGCGCCGTCCAGCCGGGCGGCGCGTCGTCGAACTTCCTCGGGCCGGACCAGCTCGATGTGCCGCTCGATTTCGGCCCGCTGAAGGACGCCGGGACGATGCTCGGGTCGGGCGCCATGGTGGTGATGGCCGAGGGCACCGACCTGCTCGCCGCGGCCACGAACGTGCTGCGCTTCTTCCGTGACGAGTCGTGCGGCAAGTGCGTGCCATGCCGGGTCGGGTCAACCAAGGCACACCGGATGCTCACCGACCTGCTCGCCGCCGGCGGCGGGCCAGCCGGCGTCGACGGCCAGATCTCCGAGCTGGAGCAGGTCATGCGCCGGACCTCGATCTGCGGCCTGGGCCAGGTGGCGCTGGGCCCAGTAATGAGCGTCGCGAGGCTGGCGCGTGGCGACAAAGCCTGACGCGGCGGTCCGTGGGGGGCGGGAGTTCTTCACCACCCGCACGGTGGCCGAGACGCTGGCCGGGTTCCGCCCCGGCCGGCGCACGCCCGCCGAGACGGTACCGCTCACTGAGGCCCTGCACCGGGTGCCCGCCGAGCCGGTCGTCGCGCCGCATCCGCTGCCCGGCTTCGCCCGGTCCACGGTGGACGGGTACGCCGTGCGGGCCGCCGACACCTACGGGGTTTCTGAGGGCCTGCCCGGCTATCTCCAGGTGGTCGGCGCCGTCCCGATGGGCGCGGCACCAGAGATGGCGGTCGGCCCGGGGATGGTGGCGAGCATGCCCACCGGTGGCGTGCTGCCGCGGGGCGCGGACGCCGTGGTCATGATCGAGTACACCCAGCAGGCGATGGCCGGCACGATCGAGGTGGTCAGGCCGGTCGCGCCCGGAGACGGCGTGGTGCGGGCCGACGAGGACGCCGCCGCCGGGTCCGAGCTGGTCCCGGCGGGCCGGCCGCTGCGGGCCCAGGACCTCGGCATGCTGGCGGCGGCCGGGGTCACCACGGTGACCGTGCACGCCCGCCCCCGGGTGGCGGTCTTCTCGACCGGCGACGAGGTGGTGCCGCCCGACACCGCGACGCTGCGCCCCGGCCAGGTGCGGGACGCGTCGGCGGTCGCGCTGGCCGCCATGGTGACCCAGGCGGGCGGCGATCCGGCGCCGGGCGGCATCGTGCCTGATGATCCCGAGCCGCTTGACCGTGCTCTCCGCGCCGCGCTCGGGACCAGCGACCTGATCGTGGTCTCGGCCGGATCGTCGGTCGGCGCCCGCGACGAGACCGCCGGCGTGGTGCGCCGTCTCGGCCAGCCCGGGATCTGGTGCCACGGCCTGGCGATCCGGCCCGGCAAGCCCACGCTGCTCGCCGACTGCGGCGGAGTCCCGGTCATCGGGCTGCCCGGCAATCCCCGTTCCGCGCTGGTGGTCTTCCGGCTGCTCGGGATCCCGCTCGTGCGCCTGGTCGGCGGCTGCACCATGCCGCCGCCCGAGCCGGTCGTGCACGCGCGGTTGGCGCGCGACCTGGCCTCCGCGACCGGACGCCTCGATGTCGTCCAGGTCCGGCTGCACGATGGCGTCGCGACCCCGATCTTCGGGCTCTCCGCGCTGCTCTCCGTGCTCACCGCGGCCGACGGGTACGTGATCGTCGCCGAGGAGGCGACCGGGCTCGACGCCGGCACCGAGGTCGAGGTCACCTTGTATCGTTAGCGACGGTCATGGCAGCTAGCCCGTTCATTCGCGACGTCCCCGCCGCCCGCGCCCTGGACGCCTGGCGCAGCGCGCGGGATGCCGCGGGCTGCCCGGCCCGGCTGCCGGCCGTGCGGGTCCGGGTCGAGGACGCGGCCGGCCGGGTCACCGCCGCGCCCGTGTGGGCCAGCCGGTCGTCGCCGCCGTTCGACGCGGCCGGCATGGACGGCATCGCGGTGCGGGCCGCCGACACCCTGGGCGCGGGCGAGACCACGCCGGTCTACCTGCGGCCGGACGCCTACGACACGGTGGACACCGGGGACCCGATGCCCGACGGGCGGGACGCGGTGGTGATGCGCGAGCACGTGCACTATGACGGCCGCAACGCCGAGCTGCGCGCGGCCGTTCCGCCCTATCAGCACGTGCGCTCCATCGGCGAGGACGTGAGCATGGCCGAGCTGCTGCTGCCCGAGGGTCACCGGCTGCGGGCCACCGATATCGCCGCCGCGGCGGCGGCCGGCGCCAATCAGGTGCTGGTCCGGCGCCGCCCGGTGGTCGTCATCCTGCCGACCGGGGACGAGGTGCGGCCGATCGGCGCGCAGACCGGCGCCGGGGAGATCATCGACACCAACTCGCTCATGCTCGCGACGCAGGCCCGCGAGGTCGGCTGTGAGGCGCGCTGCCTGCCGATCGAACCGGATGATCCGGCCGGTATCGGCGCGGCCGTCAGCGCCGCCGTGCCCGGCTGCGACCTGCTCATCGTGGTGGCCGGCTCGAGCGCCGGCCGCGACGACTACACGGCCCGGGTGGTAGCCGAGCTCGGCACGCTCGCCGTGCACGGTGTCGCCGTGCGCCCGGGTCACCCGGTGGTGCTCGGGGTGGTCGGAGGCACTCCGGTCATCGGCGCGCCAGGCTACCCGGTGTCGGCCGCCCTGACCTTCGACATCTTCGCCGAGCCGCTGCTGGCCGAGCTGGAGGGCGCCGCTCCCCGCCGCCGCCCGCGGACCTCGGCGCGGCTGGCCCGCAAGCTCGCCTCGCCCCTCGGCATGGACGACTGGGTGCGGGTGCGGCTGGGCATGGTGGGCGGCGTGATGGTGGCCACCCCGCTGCCGCGCGGCGCTGGGGTGCTGACCTCCTTGGTCCGTGCCGACGGGCTGCTCGTCGTCCCGGCCGGGCTCGAGGGCCACCACCCGGGCGAGGAGGTCGAGATCGAGCTGCTGCGCGGCATCGACGAGATCTCCCGCACGATCGTCGCCATCGGCTCTCACGACCTCGTCCTCGACCTCGCCGCATCTGCGCTGCGGGCCGAGGATCCGCTGGTCACCCTGGCGTCATCGAACGTGGGCTCACTGGGCGGGCTGGTTGCCCTCCGCGACGGGCTGTGCCATATCGCCGGGTCTCACCTGCTCGATCCGGCCACCGGCGAGTACACCCTGCCCTACCTCGACCGCATCCTCGGCGCCGCTGACGTCTGCGTCGTCCGGCTGGTGCACCGCGATCAGGGGCTGATCGTCGCGGCCGGCAACCCGCTCGGCCTGACCGGGATCGAGGACCTGACCCGCGCCGGCCTGCGTTACGTCAACCGCCAGCGTGGCGCCGGCACCCGCGTGCTGCTCGACCACGAGCTGGGCCGGCGGGGCATCAGCCCGGATGCAGTCGGCGGCTACGCCCGCGAGGAGCCCACCCACCTGGCCGTGGCGGCCGCCGTCGCCGCCGGGCACGGCGACGCCGGCCTGGGGATCATGGCCGCCGCGCGTGCCTTCGACCTTGACTTCGTGCCGGTCACCAGGGAACCCTACGATCTGGTCGTGGCCTCTGACGCCATGGAGAGCCCACTGCTGGCCCCGCTGTGGGCCTTGCTGCGCTCGGACCGGTTCCAGGCCGCGGTCACCGAACTCGGCGGCTACACGACCAAAGAGATGGGCCGGCGCATCCGATAGGATCTGACGATGGGCGCTCGCACCTGGATCGGGTCCTGGCCCGTTTACCGCCAGCTGACCGGGCCGGACCGGCTCGGCTTGGGCGCGGCCACCAAGAGCGCGCACACCTCGCAGCTCCAGCCGAGGACGGCCACGGCCGACAAGGTCGTGAGGTCGGTGTGCCCGTACTGCGCGGTGGGCTGCGGCCAGCAGGTCTTCGTCGCCGGTGGCCAGGTCACCCAGATTGAGGGGGACCCGGACTCGCCGGTCAGCCGGGGCCACCTGTGCCCGAAAGGCTCCGCGAGTTTGCAGCTGACCACCGGTGACGCCCGCCAGTACCAGGTGCTCTACCGCAGGCCGGGAGGCACCGAGTGGGAGCACCTGGACCTCGACACGGCCATGGACATGATCGCGGACCGGGTCATCAGCGCCCGCCGTAAGGGCTGGCAGTGGGAATACGACGGCCTGCGTACCCGGCGCACCATGGGCCTGGCCAGCCTCGGCGGCGCGACCCTGGACAACGAAGAGAATTACCTGATCAAGAAGCTGTTCACGGCGCTGGGCGCGATCCAGATCGAGAACCAGGCCCGCATTTGACACTCCTCCACCGTCCCCGGTCTGGGGACTAGCTTCGGACGCGGCGGCGCGACCACGTTCCAGCAGGACCTGGCCAACGCCGACTGCATCCTCATCGAGGGCTCGAACATGGCCGAGGCCCACCCGGTCGGCTTCCAGTGGGTCATGGAGGCCAAGGCCCGCGGCGCGAAGGTCATCCATGTCGACCCGCGGTTCAGCCGGACCAGCGCCGTCGCCGACCTGCACGTGCCTATCCGGGCCGGGGCGGACATCGCGTTCGTCGGCGGCCTGATCAACTATGTGCTGAGCAACGAGAAGTACTTCCACGACTACGTGCTCGCGTACACGAACGCGCCGATGATCATCACCGAGGATTTCGCCGACACCGAGGATCTGGACGGGCTGTTCTCCGGCTTCGATCCGGAGCACCGGACCTATGACCCGGAGACCTGGCGCTACCAGGGCGAGGAGGTGGCGCCGGCCAGCGGCGCCCGCGGCATGGACGCCGGGCATGAGGTGCGGGAGGCGGCGCGCGGCGAGGCCCATGGCTCGGGGGGCGCGGCGACCCACCCGAGCCCGGACACCGATCCGACGCTTCAGCATCCCCGCTGCGTGTTCCAGATCCTCAAGCGGCATTTCGCCCGGTACACCCCGGAGATGGTGGCGCAGGTGGCTGGCGTGCCTGAGGATCTGTTCCATCAGGTGGCCCGGCTCGTCACCGAGAATTCCGGACCGGGAACGGACCACCGCGTTCGTGTACAGCCTGGGCTGGACCCAGCACACGGTGGGGGTGCAGTACATCCGGACCGCGGCGATCCTGCAGGCCCTGCTCGGCAACATGGGCCGCCCCGGCGGCGGCATCCTGGCGCTGCGCGGTCACGCCTCGATCCAGGGATCCACCGACATTCCCACCCTGTTCGACCTGCTGCCCGGTTACCTGCCGATGCCGTTCGCGCACGGAGGCAACGACGATCTCGAGAGCTACGTCGAGGCCGAGACCGTGCAGAACGGGTTCTGGGCCAACACCCGCGCTTACATGGTCAGCCTGCTGAAGGCGTACTGGGGCGACGCGGCGACCGCGGACAACGACTTCTGCTACGACTACCTGCCCCGGCTGACCGGCAGCCACAGCACCTACGAGACGGTCATCGCCCAGATCGAGGGGACCTGTACCGGGTACATCCTGTACGGCCAGAACCCGGCCGTCGGCTCGGCCAACGCGCGGATGCAGCGGATGGGCATGGCCAACCTGGACTGGCTGGTCGTGCGGGACCTGGTCATGATCGAGAGCGCCACCTGGTGGAAGAACGGCCCCGAGATCGAGACGGGGGAGATGCGCACCGAGGACATCCAGACCGAGGTGTTCTTCATGCCCGCCGCGGCGCACACCGAGAAAGACGGCAGCTTCACCAACACCCAGCGCATGCTCCAGTGGCATCACACCGCGGTCGAGCCGGCCGGTGACGCCCGCAGCGACCTGTGGTTCACCTACCACCTGGGCCGCCGCATCCGGGAGAAACTGGCCTCCTCCACCGACGAGATGAACCGGCCCGTACTGGATCTCACCTGGGACTACCCGGTGCACGGCGCGCAGGCGGAGCCGGACGCCGACGCGGTCCTCGCGGAAATCAACGGCTGGGATGCCGACGGGCAGCCGCTGTCGGCCTACACGCAGCTGGCCGCCGACGGGTCCACCTCCTGCGGCTGCTGGATTTACTGCGGCGTGCGGGCCAACGGGGTGAACCAGGCGGATCGCCGCAAACCCGGGCGGGAGCAGAACTGGGTGGCGCCCGAGTGGGGCTGGGCCTGGCCCGCCAACCGGCGGGTGCTCTATAACCGGGCGTCCGCCGACCCGGACGGCCAGCCGTGGAGCGAGCGCAAGGCCCTGGTCTGGTGGGATGCGGAGAAGGGTCGCTGGGCCGGGCACGACGTGCCCGACTTCGTCGCCGACCGGCCGCCGTCCTACCGGCCCCCGGAAGGCGCGACCGGGGTGGCCGCGATCTCCGGCATCGACCCGTTCATCATGCAGGCCGACGGCAAGGCCTGGCTCTTCGCCCCGGCGGGCCTGGTCGACGGCCCGCTGCCGGCGCATTACGAGCCGCAGGAATCGCCCCTGCCCAACCTGTTCTACGCGCAGCAGCACAACCCGGCCCGCCAGATCATCGCCCACCGTGAGGACCGCTTTCAGCCGAGCGGTGACCAGCCCGGGTCTGGCGTGTTCCCGTACGTGACCACCACGTACCGGCTCACCGAGCATCACACGGCGGGCGGCATGTCGCGGTTCCTGCCGTACCTGTCTGAGTTGCAGCCCGAGTTCTTCTGCGAGGTGTCGCCGGAACTCGCGGCCGAGCGCGGCCTGGAGCACATGGGCTGGGCGACGATCGTCACCGCCCGCAGCGCCATCGAAGCCCGGGTGATGGTCACCCGCCGGATGACGCCGCTGCGGGTCGGCGGCCGGGCGCTGCACCAGGTCGGGCTGCCCTGGCACTGGGGCCCGAACGGCATCACCACCGGGGACGCGGCCAACGAGCTTTCGCACCTGGCCCTGGACCCGAACGTGCACATTCAGGAGGTCAAGGCGCTGGCCTGCGACATCCGCCCGGGGCGGCGGCCGCGCGGGCCGGCCCTGCGTGATCTTGTCCGTCAGTACCAGGAGCGGGCCGGGATCACCGGCGAGACCGGGATGGAGCTGTGAGATGAGCACGCAGTCGGCACACTGGCCGGCCAGGGAGACCGGCCCGGCGCAGCCGCTCGACCCGGCGGCCCTGGCCGGGTACACCGACCACCCGCCTCGGATGGGGTTCTTCACTGACACGTCGGTCTGCATCGGCTGCAAGGCCTGCGAGGTGGCCTGCAAGGAATGGAACATGGTGCCCGAGGACGGGCTGGCGCTCACCGGCATGTCGTATGACAACACGGGCAGCCTGGGCGCGTCGACCTGGCGGCATGTCGCGTTCATCGAGCAGATCCAGCGCCCGGCCGCGCCCGTGACCGGCGGTCACGGCCCCGGCGGCCACGGCGAGAAGCCCGTCGAGTTCGACGGCTCCCGCTGGCTGATGGCCAGCAACGTGTGCAAGCACTGCACCGAGTCGGCGTGCCTGGATGTCTGCCCGACCGGCGCGCTGATGCGCACCGAGTTCGGCACCGTGGTAGTCCAGTCCGACGTCTGCAATGGCTGCGGCTACTGCGTCTCGGCCTGCCCGTTCGGGGTGATCGACCGCCGCGAGGGCGACGGTCGGGCCTGGAAGTGCACGCTGTGTTATGACCGGATCGGCGACGGGCTGGAGCCCGCGTGCGCCAAGGCGTGTCCCACCCAGTCCATCCAGTTCGGCCCGGTGGACGAACTGCGCGAGCGGGCCCAGCAGCGGGTCGGCCAGTTGCGGGAGGCGGGAGTGGCCGGTGCGCAGCTGTACCTCGAGGACCCAGACGACGGGATCAGCGGCGGCGGCGCCTTCTTCCTGCTGCTCGACGAGCCCGAGGTGTACGGACTGCCGCCGGACCCGGTCACCACCACCCGTGACCTGCCCCGGATGTGGCGGCATGTGGCCACCGCGGCGGCCGCCGTACTGGCCGGCGGCTTCATCGCCAGCCTGGGCCAGCGCCGGGGCGGATCATGAACGGCGGCGGCGATGGCGCCGGGGCGGCGGCGCGCGCTCGAGGCCGCTGGGGTATGCACGGGAGAGGCCAGTACCAAAGAGACCAGCATCGAACGGACCAGCCCGGAGCCCGGCCCGCCCGGCAGCGATCAGCCCGGCAGTGATCAGGCCGGCAGCGATCAGCCCGCCAGCGATCAGCCCGCCAGCGATCAGCCCGCCGATGGCCAGCGGCGGCGCGGCCAGCGCGGACGTGACCAGCGCGGACGTGGCCAGCGCGGCGAGCAGCTCATGGTGCCCCGGGCCCAGCCGGATTCCTACTATGGGCGCCCGATCATCAAGGAGACGGTCTGGGGGAGCCCGCAGATCCCGGGCTATCTGTTCCTCGGCGGCCTGGCCGGCGCGTCGTCGGTGCTGGCCGGATTCGCCCAGCGCAGCGGCAACCGCGAGCTGGCCCGGGCTTCGAAGGTCGTGGCGGCCGGGGCGATCGGGCTGTCCGCGGTGGCGCTAGTCGAGGATCTCGGCCGCCCCCGGCGCTTCCTGAACATGCTGCGGGTGCTCAAGGTCACCTCGCCGATGAGCGTCGGCACCTGGCTCATCTCGGCGTACGCGCCCGCCGCCATGGCCGCGGCCGCCTGCGCGGTGACCGGGAAGCTGCCGAAGGCCGGCGCGCTGGCCACGATCGGGGCCGCGGCCGTGGGCTCGGGGGTGTGCACGTACACCGCCGCGCTGGTCTCCGATACCGCGGTGCCAGCCTGGCACGAGGCCTATCGCGAGATGCCGTACCTGTTCGTCGGCTCGGCGGCCTCCGCCGCGGGCGGCTTCGGCATGCTGGCCGCGCCGGCCGGGCAGGCCGGGCAGGCGGTCCGGTTCGCCGTGCTGGGCGCGGCGACCGAGCTGACCGCCAAGAGCCTGCTGGTGCGCCGGCTGGGCGACATCGCGGAGCCGTACCAGGCGGGCCGGGCGGGGAAGCTTATGGAGGCGGCGGAAGTGCTGACCGCAGCCGGGCTGGCGGGAGCGGTTCTGGCTGGCCGGAGCCGGGCGGCCCGCACACTATCGGGCGCGGCCCTGGTGGCGGCCTCGGCGATGACCCGGTTCGGCATCTTCGAGGCGGGCCGCGCCTCCGCCCGCGACCCGAAGTACATCGTCGGCCCGCAGCGGGAACGCCTCCGCCAGCGCTCCGCTGCTCACGGACCCGGCTGATCCATCCCAGGAGGGCTCATGGCTACGAAATACCACGCTGAGCATGTTGGCAGCCTGCTCCGGCCGTCTTGGCTGCTCGAGGGGCGCTTAGCACATCAGCAGGGGAGGCTGGCCGCCGAGGAGTTGCGGGAACTTGAGGATCGCGCCGCGCTGGAGGCGATCGACCTGCAGCGCGAGGCGGGCATCGAGGTCTTCACGGACGGCGAGGTGCGACGGGGCACCTGGATGGCCGGGCTGCTGGAGTCAACCGGCGGAGTGGTTCCGGCCGAACTGGCGCCGGTCATCTGGCACCGGGACGGCGGGACCGCGTCAGCCGAAGAGACCTCGTTTGACGCGGTCGCGGCGAGCGGAAAGGTGACCCGCAGAGCCGCCCATACCAGTGTCGAGGCCGCGTTCCTGACGCGGCATGCACCCGGCCAGTTCAAGATCACGATGATGAGCGCCTCGATGGGCGGGATGCTATGGCAGCCCGGGATCAGCGACGCGGTCTACCCGGCGCCGGCCGATCTGGTGCACGATCTCGTCGCGTTGCAGATCACCGAAATCGAGGGTCTTATCGACCAGGGCGTGCGGTGGATCCAGCTCGACTCGCTCAGTTACAACCAGGTCTTCGATCCGGAGTTCCGCGCGGCCACCGGCCTGGCGACCGTCCCCCCGGAGGCGATCCTCGGCGCGGCGGTCGCCGCCGACGCGGAAGTGGTTCGCGCGGCCAAGCGCAAGGACCCGGACGTCACCATCGGCATGCATATCTGCCGTGGTAACAACCGCAGTGCCTGGATGGCCCAGGGCAGCTACGAGCCCATCGCCGAGCGATTGTTCGGTGAGGTCGGGGTGGACCGGTTCCTGCTCGAGTACGACACCGAGCGGGCCGGCGGCTTCGAGCCGCTCCGGTTTATCCGGCCCGCCGTGACCGTCGTCCTCGGCCTGGTCTCATCGAAGCTTCCCCGGCTGGAGTCGCAGGACGAGTTGCGGCGCCGCATCGACGACGCGTCGCGGTATGTGCCGATCGACGACCTCGCTCTCAGCCCGCAATGCGGATTCGCCTCTACCGCCCGGGGCAACCAGCTGACCATCGACGATGAGCGGCGCAAGCTCGAACTCGTCGCCAGCACGGCCAGCAAGGTCTGGGACTGACCCATCCCGTCGCGCGCGGCGGGGACGGTGGACGGCCGTGCCCGGTTCAGGGCGGGTCCCTAGTGCTGAGGCTCAGCGTCCTTGGGCGGCTCGGCGAGCCGGACGTCGATTTCCTCGCTGGCCAGGCGCTGTTGCGCTTGCGCGTAGAGCTGGTAGGCGCGGCGGTCCGGGTCGTGCAGCGGCGGCGGGGCAAGCGTGCGCGGCCAGAGCCGCCGGGCCTTCACCACGGCCGCTTCCACCGCGTACAGGGTGAACTCGGCCTGCAGGTACAGCCAGGCCATCAGGCCGAGCACCACGCCGAACACGCCGTACAGCGAGTTGCTCCTGGCCAGTACGTGGGCGATCAGGTAGCCGCCGAGCAGCTGCAGGATCTGCCAGACGATCGCCGCGAGCACCGCGCCCAGAAACAGCTCGTTCCGCTTCACCTCGCTGGCCGTGGCCAGCCGGAAGCCAAACCAGAAGAGCCCGATGTTGAGCAGCAGCGACACCGCGATCGCTCCCACGTACGCGGCAGGCCCGCTGAGCACGCTGGCCGCCGCGCCGCCGGCCAGACCCGACAGCAGCGTCGTGGCGATGATGCCGGTGCCGACCACGACGATCAGCGCGACGCTGCGCAGCGCCGACATCGGGAAGCCGGGGCGCCGCACATAAGGCACGCCCCACGCGGTGTTGAACGCGTTCTGGACGGCGCTCGCCACCCCCCGGGTACCGAGGAATGTCAGGATGAGCCCGATGGCCAGCGCGAGGCCGGTCTCGTGCAGCGCGTGCACGTTTGTCTTCAGCTCCGGTCCGATGACCGGGAACTGCCCGAACGCGGAGCCGAGGATTTTCTGCTGGAGCGTCGGATCGTGCGCGAGCACAATGTCGAGCACGGTGACCAGAACGAGAAGCAACGGGAAAACCGACGCGAACGCGTAGTAGGCGATCAGCGCCGCGAGGTTGCCGGCCTGATCGTCCCCAAACTTCTTCCACACCGCGACCGGGAAAGCCAGCCCGGGCCATCGCTGCTGGAGCCGGTCGACGGAGTGCAGAACCTTCTGCGCGGCGTTCATCGGCCCTAGGTACTACCCACACCATGGCTGTTAACCCATGCAGCCAGCCCATTGCAGCCCATCGCAGCCCATGTCAGCCAGCCACGGGCCGGAAAAAGGCGACCAGGTACATCACGCCGAACGGATCGCCGGCGTACATCACGTCCGCCCGCAGCGCGGCCGGCCGGGTGGCACCGGCGAGCACCTGCCAGGCGGGGCGCCCGGTGGCCATCAGCTCTCGGGCCAGCGCGGGATCGATGGCCGCCAGGGCCTGCAGGTCGCCGGCCCGCACGGCGCCTTCGACCTCGGCGTCGAAGGGGGCAGCCCGCTCATCGAAGTGCCCGGGGGCGCGGGGCCCCCGCCGGGCACTGCCATCCGCCATCACCAGCAAACCGGTCCGCGCGGCCGCAGTGCCGATCTCCTCGCCGAGCTGGCGGCAGGCGGCGGGCGGCTCGTCCTGGCTCACCGTGTGCAGCTGTCGTGGCCCGCCGTACCCGGCCTGGTCCAGAAGGTAGCCGCCGAGCCCGACCGATGGCGGCACCGGTGGGCCTGCCGGGGCCCAGCCGGTGCCGCGGCGGGGGCCCCGGCGTGGGGCGGCCGCCCGCCGAACGCGGCGATGTTGAGACGGCCGTCGCCCGGCCACGCGGCGGTGCCGCTGGCCGGCCCGACGACGGCGACCACGTCCGGGCGGGCCGCCAGCAGCGCGCCGACGGCGGCGGCGCACGCCTCGCGCAGGTCCGCCGCGACCGGATCCGCCCCGGTCAGCTCGCGGACCAGCAACGGCGGCCACGGGCACAGCGCGGCTGCGATGATCATCAGGTTCTAGCCCAGCCCGCGCACGGTCCGGGCGGGCGGGATCTCGCCGCGGATGGCCGAGACCGTGGTGAGCACCTCACGGGTCTGGCGGACCTGGTGGACCCGGAAAACGCGGGCGCCCAGCCAGGCGCAGATGGCCGTGGCGGCCAGGGTCCCGGTCAGCCGGCCCTCCAGCGGCGCGTCCAGCGTCTCCCCGATGAAGTCCTTGTTCGACAGGGAGACCAGGACCGGCCAGCCCGTGCTCACCATCTCGTCGAGCCGCCTGGTTATCTCCAGCGAATGCCAGGTGTTCTTGCCGAAGTCGTGGGCCGGGTCGATCAGTATCCGGGCCGGATCCACGCCGATCCCGACGGCGCGGTACGCCTGGGCCAGCGTCCGGCGGAGCACATCGGCCAGCACATCGTCATAGGCGACCCGGTGCGGCCGCGTACGCGGCGTCTGGTTTCCCGCATGTGCGCAGACCAGGCCGGCTCCGCGGTCGGCGGCCACCTCGGCCAGCCGCCGGTCCCAGCCGCCCCATGTGTCGTTGAGCAAGTCAGCACCGGCCGCGCAGACTTCGCGGGCCACCTCGTGCCGCCACGTGTCGGCGCTGATCACCAGCTCTGGGTAGGCGTCACGAACCGCGGCGACGAACGGGACGATCCGGCGGATCTCCTCGGCGATGTCCACCGTGGCGCCGGGCGCGGCCGCTACCCCCCCGACGTCGACGATGTCGGCGCCCTCAGCGACGACCTCGTGTACCCGGTCCATGGCGACGCCCTCCTGCCAGGTCGCGCCGCGATCGTAGAACGAGTCCGGGGTCCGGTTGACGATGGCCATGATGACCCGCTGCCGCGGCCCGAAGGTGTGCCGGCCGAGCCGGAGGGCCTGCGGCCCGGCCGGGCCTGGCCACCGGTCAGGGGATGGATCGCCCACGTCATAGGGCCTGGGAAGTCAGTATTACTCGCACGAAGCATGTTAACCGCCATCCGGGCTGGCCACGACGGCCCGGGGGCCCGCCGCCGCGCGGTGCTCCTGGCTGGGCCAACCGCGATCAGACGGCGGGACTCACCGAAGGCTATATTCATAACGTGAGTCCTAGTAACTGTAAGTAACTTACCCGGCGGGATACCACCAGGGGGATTGGGCTGGCGTGAGGGAGCCGCGTTCGATCGTCTTCTATGCTTGGTTCGCCCTGGCCGTAGAGGTTGTGATCCTCGCCGGGGTGATCGCCTTCGTCCTGGTGGGCGCCGCTTACCAGAGCAAGGCCATCACGGACCTGCACCAGAAGGCGCAGAGCGCGCAGCTGGCCAACGTCATCCTGGAGGGCACCTTCGCGGACGCGGAGCGCGCGTTGCGCGGGTACCAGGCGACCGGCCAGGGCCGGTTCCTGCAGTCCTACTACGTCGAACAGGACGAGTTCGTACTGACGCTGACGCAACTGCGCCGCCTGGCCTGGCCGGCCGCGCTCAATGGCGTGATCGCCGAGGAACGCCGGGCGCAGGCCGCGTTCCTGATCGGCGCCTCGGCCGTGGCGGCCCGCCCGGGCAGCAGCCGGGCCATTGATCTCTTCGACCAGACCTCGGCCAGCGCCGACGCGTTCGGCCGCGCGAATAGCCAGTTGCAGGCTCGTCTGGGCCGGGAAAGCGACGCCCTCGCGCTCACGAGCGAGCGCACGCTGGGTATCGGCCTGGCCGGGACCGCCGCCATCCTGGCCGCCGGCCTGATGCTCCCGGTGACCGTCGCGGCCTTCGCCCTTCGCTGGACGAGCAGGCCCCTGCGCGACGTCACCACGACCCTGCGCAAGCGTGCCCTCGGTGATCGGGACGCGCGCGCGGTGCCGGGTGGCCCGGCTGACGTGCGGGATCTGGCCATATCGATCAATTCCATGGCCGCTCAGAGCGAGCGGCTGAGGCTCGCTGACGAGGAACGCTCGCGGCTGCTGGCGGTGGTTCGCCAGGTGTCGATCCGGATCCGTGAACACCTGCACGCCCAGGACATCGTGCGCGATGGGGTGGCGGCGATCAAGCAGGAGATGGCGGCCGATTCCGCCTGGGTCCGCCTGATCCGCGACGACCAGGCGACGCCCGCCGAGGGCGTCCACTACGCCCAGTACGAGGCGGCCGACGCCGTGAGTGAGCTGCCCGCTGACTTCGTCACCTGGCTGCGGGATCTGTACCAGCGGCGGTCCGGCTACTGTATCCAGGATCTGCACTCCAGCGAGGCCGAGCAGATCCCGCCCCGGATCCTCAAGGGCCTGCTTGGGCTGGGCGCCGCCTCGATGCTGATCACAGCCCTTCGGGACCGGTTCCGAGCTCCTGGGCGAACTCGTCCTGCTGCGGAATGACCCGGCCAAGCCCTGGATGGAGGTCGAGATCGCCGCGGTGGAGTCGCTGGCCGAGGATATGGGGCGGGCGCTCGAGCACGCGCGGCTGTATGAGGGTGAGGAGCGCATTGTCGCCGAGCTGAAAACGCTCGACCTGGCCAAGAACGGCTTCCTGTCAGCCGCTTCGCACGATCTTCGTACGCCGCTGGCCGGCATCGCGGGTTATGTCGAGCTACTCGAGGACCGCGAGGCCGGGCCGCTGACCCAGGAGCAGGCCACAATGCTGGACGCGGTCAGCCGCAACACGCGGCGGCTGCAGAACCTGATCGAGGACATGCTCACGATTTCCAAGATCGAGTTCGGTGGCTTCACGTCTGATCTCCGCCCGATGGATCTGGCCTCCCTGGTGCCGGGGGCGGTGGACCTGCTCCACCGATCACCGGAAGACAACGGGCTCGTCTTCGACGTGTCAACGCCCCAGCACGGCTTGATGGTGGACGGTGATGCTCGCCAACTCGACCGGGTGCTGATGAACCTGCTGTCCAACGCGGTGAAGTACACCCCGAGCGGCGGCCACGTCGCCCTGACCGCTGGCCGCCGGGGCGACGATGCCGTGATCGAGGTCCGGGACACCGGGATGGGCATCCCGGATCAGGAACAGCCGTCCCTGTTCACCCGGTTCTTCCGGGCGTCGAACGCACTGGAGCGCGCCATTCAGGGTTCGGGCCTGGGCCTGAGTATCGCCCGCACGATCGTCCAGAATCACCACGGCGACATCGAAGTGACCTCCAAGGAAGGGGTGGGCACGACGGTCACGGTGCGAATCCCGCTGATCGGCCGGGAGAGCCCCCGATGACGTACGGCTCCGGCCAGTTGGCCCGGCGGCGGTTCCTCCGCGGCATCGGCGCGGCGGCGGGCCTGGGCGCGGTAGCGCTGGGCGGCGGGCTGCTCAGTTCCTGCTCGGCCCAGGATCTGGCCGCGGTGCCCCTGGCTGCCGGGGCATCCGATCGCTCACGCAGGCAGAAGGTGGTCCGTTTTGCGAACTGGCCTGGCTACCTGGACCAGGCTCCCACGGATCCCGGCCAGCATCCCACCTTGGCCGAGTTCACCCGGCGAACGGGAATCGCCGTGGAGTACAGCGAGCCGATTGACGGCAACGAAGAGTTCTTCGCCCAGATCGGGATGCCGCTGGCGCTGGGCGAAAGCACCGGTTATGACCTCGTCGTGCTCAGCGACTGGCTGATCCCCGAACTGATCCAGCTGGGGTGGCTGGACGCGCTGTCCCCGGGCGGGGTGCCCAACGCGTCGCGGCTGCGGCCCGAGTTCCGTAACTGGCCGGTCGCCGACGTGCGCCGTTTTTCGCTGCCGTGGCAGGGCGGGCTGACCGGCATCGCATACAACATGGCCGCGACGCACCGGCCGGTGACCAGCATGCATGATCTTCTCACCGCGCCCGATCTGAAGGGCCGGGTGTCACTGGTGGCGGACATGCGCGACGTCATGGGGCTCATCATTCTCGCCGAGGGCGGCAATCCGGCTGCCTTCAGCAGCACTGAGTTCGGATCCGCGCTCGCCATGCTGCGGCGTTCCATCCAGACCGGGCAGATCCGCGCCGTGACCAACGACTACACGGCCGGCCTCAGCCAGGGCACCATCGCAGCGTGCGTCGCCTGGTCCGGGGACGTCCTCGGGATCCAGCCCAGCAATGCGGACGTCCGGTTCACCTGGCCGTCGGCGGGCGGCATGCTGTGGACCGACAACATGGTGATACCGGCTTTCGCCGGGCACAAGGAGAACGCGGAGCGGCTGATGAGCTACTACTACGAGCCGGCGGTCGCGGCGCGGCTGTCGGCGCAGGAACTCTTCCTCTGCCCGGTCATCGGTGCCGATGTCGCCATGCGTCAGGTAGATCCCGCCCTGGCCGAGGACAGATACATTTTTCCCACGCCGAAGATCCTGCAGAGTAGTTACCACTTCATGATCCTTAGCCCGCAGCAGAGCATGGACTACACCGCCAGTTACAACGAAACCGTCGGGCTGTGACCCCGGTGGCAGCGGACGCTGTGCGGCAGTCGTGACGACTGTTCGTTGAGGAAAGAAAGGGAGCTGATGACCGCGGAGAGCATCGATCCCCGGCTGGCCTGAGGCCGGTGAATGTCACTCCGGTAGGCGCCGCGATCGCGGGTGGCGTGCTCAGCGCGTTGCTCGCGGCCGGTGGCCCCGTGGTCCATGGCCCCGCGGTCCATGGCCCCGTGGTCCATAGCAGCGTGCAGGCGTGCACGAACTATGGGGTACACGCGATTGAGCAGCACATCCTGGTGACCTGGAGGCCCGCCGCATGCGAGGGCCTGAGCAAGGCCGATGTCAACCTGGCCGTCGCCAAGGCCATCCATGCGGTGGCCGGCGGGCTGCCCAAGGCGGCTGAGCGCCGCAAGGCGGCGCAGGCGGGCCGCTGGCTTGCGTACCTGGTCAGTCCGCCCCCGCACACGTCCAGTCCCGAGCCACCCGGATATGGGCGCCCAGGATCGAGCGCTCCCGCCCGCCAGGGCCGCAACGCGGCCCTGGGCTGGGCGGCACTCGGTGCCTGGATCCTCGCCGCGGGCAGCGGTTCGTACATCCTGAGCCGGTGGATCGCCCACGGCGGCATGCGGCGGCCGCGCGCCGGCGGCGCCGGTCTCCCGCCGGTCGTGATCTTCGGGCATTTCACGCTGGCCGCGGCTGGGCTGCTGGTGTGGATCATCTACCTGGTCACCGGCCTAGCCGCCGTGGCCTGGACCGCGGTCGGGCTGCTGCTGCCGGTGGTCGGTCTCGGCATGGCCATGGTGACCATCGGGCTGCCGGTCCCGGCCGCCGGCCCGCGACCGGCCCAGGAGGCGGCAGGCCGGGGCCGCATGTCCATCCTGGTCGCCGTCGGCCATGGCCTGCTCGCGGCGGGCACGATACTCCTCGTGCTGCTCGCCGCGCTCAGCGCGTCAGGAAGCTGACCGGCGATCCGGCGAGCCCGCGCTGGCCCGGAGCGCCGCGCGGATGGTGTGCCGCATCAGTTGCGCGGTGGTCACCGGCCCGACACCGCCGGGGACCGGGGTGATGGCCGACGCGATATCCACGACGGCGTCGGTGTCCACGTCACCGACGAGGTCGCCACCGTCGGTGGGATTGATGCCAACGTCGATCACGACCGCACCCGGGGCGACAAAATCGGCGCCGATCAGCTTCGGCTGGCCCGCTGCGGCGACGAGGATGTCAGATTCCTGGCACACCTCGGGCAGGTCCAGCGTGCGCGAGTGGCAGATCGTGACCGTGGCATGCTGAGCGAGCAGCAGCAGCGCCGCGGGTTTGCCGACGACGTTGGAACGGCCGACCACCACGGCTCGCCGGCCCTCCAGCGGGATGTGCTCGCGGAGGAGGATCTCGAGCACGGCGGCGGCCGTCGCCGGGGGAAAGGCATCCGGCAGGCCCGCCGCGACCATGCCGAGAGACTGCGGGTTTGCTCCGTCCACATCCTTGCTGACCGTGATGGCAGAGCCGACGACGGCCAGATCCACGCCATCCGGAAGCGGGGTCTGGCAGATGACCCCGTGCACCGCGGGGTCCTGCGACAGCCCGGAAAGCTGGTCGGCGATGGCTACCCGGCCGGCGGGCGAAGGCAGCCGGTGAACCTGGCAGTCAATGCCAACCCGGGCGGCGATCCGGCCGATGGACCGCACGTACCAGGCGGCCCCCTCGTCATCGGTGGCGACGACCACCGCCAGGGTCGGCGTGATGCCTCCCGCGCGCGCAGCGGCCGCCGACTTCGCTGTCTCCTGCGATATTGCGGCGGCGATGGCTTTACCGTCGATGATGCGGCTCATCCGGTGATTTTCTCGCGAGTTACCGCGTTCCGGAACGCTTCAAGAGCGCGAGCGATGTCACTGTCGCTCGTCTGCCAGTTGGAGACGGACAGGCGGATGGCCCGGCGGCCGTCGAACGTTGTTCCGCTCATCCATGCCTCGCCGCTGTCCACTACGCGGCGGAGGATCCGGTCGGTGGTCTGGTCATCCTCGAACCGGAAGAGAACCTGGTTGATCACGACCTCGTTCATGAGCTGGCTGCCGGGTATGCCGGCCAGGCCCGCGGCGAACGTCCGGGCGTGCGCACAGGTCCGCTCGACCAGGTCCGCGACGCCCCGTTGCCCGAGGGACCTGAGCGCCGCGTAGACGGCGAACCCGCGGGCTCGCCGCGAGAAGGCGGGGGTCCAGTCGATGGCGTCCCGTGGCTGTCCCGGACCGCCCTGGACCAGGTAGTCGGCGGTGGCCGTCATCGCGGCCCGGTGAGAGTCCGGGTGGGCGCAGAAGGCCAGGCCGGAGTCGTACGGGACGTTCAGCCACTTGTGGGTGTCGAAGGCCCACGAGTCGGCGCGCTCGGCGCCCTTGACGAGATGGCGGAACGCCGGGCTGGCGGCGGCCCACAGACCGAAGGCCCCGTCGATGTGCAGCCATGCTCCCGTCCCGGCCGTGACGTCGGCGATGTCGTCCAGGTCGTCGAAGGCGCCGGTGTTGACTTCACCGGCCTGGGCGCAGACGACCGTCGGAGCGTCCCCGGCGGCGAGCGCCTCGCGCAGCCGGGCGACCTGGATCCGGCCGGAACCGTCGGCGGGGATGACCGTCAAAGAAGCCCTCCCGATGCCGAGAAACCGGAGGGCGCGGTTGACGCTCACATGGCGCCGGGCGCCCACCAGGACCCGGATGGGCGGGGATCCGCTCATGCCCAGCTCTCCCACGTCCCAGCCCACCGCGCGCAGGACGTGGTGTCGGGCCGCGGCCAGGGCGGTGACGTGGGCCATCTGGCACCCGGTGACGAAGGCGAACGACGCGTGCTCCGGGAGCCCGAGCAACTGCCGGAGCCAGTCGCCGGTCACCTCTTCGACGACGGATGCGGCCGGGCCGCACGCGTAGAAGCCGGGGGCCTGGTCCCAGACGGAGGTGAGCCAGTCGGCCGCCACGGCGGCGGGGAGTCCCCCGCCGATCACGAACCCGAAATAGCGGCCGGAGGGCATCGCGACCAGTCCCGGCTCGGCCGCCCGAGCCAGGTCCTCCACCACCACCAGCGGATCGACGGGGCCCTGGGGGAGCGGGCCACCGAGCCTCGAACGCAGCTCGTCCACGGTGGCCGACTCGCCGACCGGCCGCTTGTCCAGCGACTGGAGCCAATCGGCCGCGATCTCCGCCGTGCGGGTGAGCAGATCGCCTGGTACCGCGGCTGGCGGGCGAAATGGCCCGCTGTCATACGTCTCCACCTGTGACTTCCTCCGAAACTCGGCTGCGTTCTCACTTGGAACCTAGAGGAAGCCGGAACCCCCCGGTCTTGTACAAGATTGCTCCTGGCTGGCCGGGAGCGGATTTCTGCGTCTGGCCGGGCCCCGTTCACCGCCGACCTCCACCGTGCGGGGAGTCAGGCCTCACCGTAACGGAACGTCGCCAAGATGCCGCCGGTCGTCCAGGGCCGGAGCTTGCCGGGGTTACGTACGGCCCAGATGTGGGTGATCCGGTCGGCTGCGGGGTCGAACGCGAACACCGTCACCGTGACGCCGTCTTGCTGAGCCACCAGGCCGGGCTGGCCGTTGACCGTGCGCTCCAGGAACGTCACGGTGCCGGGTGCCCGGCCGGCGATACCGGCCAGGTAGCGCGCGACCTGCTCGGCGCCTTCGATCGGGTGCGGCGCGGCGCTGGCCCGGCGGCCGCCGTCAGCGATCACCGTGGCGCCGGGGTCCAGCAGGCCGATGAGGGCGGCTCGGGGATGGCGTCGCCTCCTTGGCTCGCATCTAGCCCCCACCAGGTCGACGAGACAGCGCCCCAGAATGTGAGGCTGGCACGTCGCCTGACCTTCCGTGGGGTTGCGTCGTCGTACTGCTGACAAGAACACACCAACCAGCCAGCAAGCCGGAGGCAACCGATGAGCGACGTTCAGGCCATCGCTGACCGCGTCGAGATCGAGGCGCTGCGCGGCGAGTACACCGACGCGGTGATGATGCGGGATTGGGACCGCCTGGCGTCGCTGTTCACGCAGGACGCCACGGTGCGGATGCCCGACATCAACGTCGAGCTCGTCAGCCGGGAGGAGATCCGCGCCGGGATCGAGCGGATGCAGGGTCTCTTGGACTACTTCGTGCAGACCACACACCCGGGCACGATCCAGCTCGAGGGCGACACCGCGTCCGGCCGTGCCTACATCTCAGAGCTCGTGCGCCTGCGCGACGGCAGCTCGCAGCTGAACTACGCCATCTACCACGACCGCTACCAGCGCACCCCGGACGGCTGGAAGTTCACCGATCGCGTCTACGAGGTCAGATACCTCGACACCACCCCGCTGGCGGGCTCGGCGCCCCGCGCGGCGGGGGGCGCCCGCTAACCCGCCGACGGCGTCCTTGCCATGCGGGCCGGGCGGTTGTGCCGACGGTCAGGAGGTGCGGCGGCCGAGGCGCCAGAAGCAGAACCCGGCCAGGGCCAGGGCGAGGGCGAGGTAGATCGCTGTCTCGGTCCACTGGATGGCCCAGTAGCGGCTGGTGGGCAGATAGGTGACGGCCACCCGGATGCCGTGGCTGGCCAGACAGCTCGGAAAATCTGATGTGCCGTTCGCCGCTCCCGGCCTGCAGCCGACCGGGATGACGCTGACCGGTTGCCCGGCGGCGTTGACGGCTCCGCTGGAGATGATCCAGGCGCCGGGCTGGCTGGGGAAGAAGTCGACGGTAAACGCGAAGGTCGGGGGGCTTATCTGAGTCCCCAGTTGGCTGAAGGAGCCGATCGCCGCGGTCGTGTGGTCGGGCGGGAAGAAGTGTGGGCGGATCCCCAGCGGTATAGCGACCTGGACGGCGGCGAAGATGGCCAGGGTTACGGCCATGGCCGGGACAGTGCGCCGGAGCAGGACCCCGGTGGTGACGCCGAGGGTGAAGGCGAACGCGGCATAGCCGAGCGGGGTGATGCCGTGGGCGTCGAAGGCCAGCGGGCTGAACGGGCCCATGCCGAGCGGGAAACTGCTGCCGACTGCGAGGCGGGCGGCCTGGCCGATGGGTGCTGCCCACCAGGCCTGGATGAGGCTGAGCGCTTCGGTGACGGCCATGGCGGCCAGGCCGGTCAGCGCGAGCTTGACCGCCAGCCACCGGGCCCGGGTGACGCTCTGCGTCCAGGCCAGCCGGAATGTCCCGGCCTCGAACTCGCGGGCGATCAGCGGGGCGCCCCAGAAGATGCCGATGACGGCGGGGGCCAGGACGATGCCCGCGATGCCGAGCGTGTACACGACCGGGTAGAGGCCTACGCCCACCCGGCTGAGGAAGGTGCTGGCGAGCTGCCCGCAACTGCCGCCGTGGCAGCCGGTGATCCCGCTGGCGGCGTACAGGCTGGCCAGATGCGGTCCGGTGACCGCCAGCAGGACCGCGAACGCCGCCAGCGCCGCGGCCGCGGTGACGGCCTGGGCCCGGAACTGGCGCCAGGTCAGCCAGGTCATGTCTGCACCTCCAGATGGTGGTTGCGGCGGCCGCGGCCGGCGGCCTGGCTCATATAGGCCAGGACCAGGTCTTCCAGGCCGACCTCGGAGACCGTCCAGGCCGGGTCGAGGACCTTATCGCTGGTGCGGACCAGCAGCGTGGTCTGCCGGTCGGTGTGGCTGGCCGAGATGACCTGCTGCCCGGCCGGCAGCGTGTCCGGGTCCCGGCGCGGGCCGGACAGCAGGTGATGCGTGGCCAGCAGTTCCTCGACCGGCCCGGCGACCCGTACCCGCGAGCCGACCAGCACGATCAGGTAGTCGCAGACCCGTTCCAGGTCCGCGACCAGGTGCGAGGACAGCACCACCGACAGGTCCTGCTCGGCGACGGCCTCCATCAGGTCCTGCAGGAACTCCCGCCGGGCCAGCGGGTCCAGGCTGGCCACCGGCTCGTCCAGGATCAGCAGCTCGGGCCGCTTGGCGACCGCCAGGGTCAGCGCGACCTGGGCCCGCTGCCCGCCGGACAGCTTGCCCGCCTTCTGGCCCAGGTCCAGGTCCAGCCGGTCGATCCGCCCGCGCGCCACCTCCGCGTCCCAGCCTGGGTTGAGGTGCGCGCCGAGGGCGAGGTGGTCGGCGACCGACAGCCCGGCGTAGACCGGCGCGTCCTGGGCCAGGAACCCCACTCTGGCCAGTTGCGCCGGGGTGGTCGGGGGCGGGCCGCCGAGCACCTCGATCCGGCCCGTGGTCGGGGCCAGCAGCCCGGTGGCCAGGTTCAGCAGGGTTGTCTTCCCGGCCCCGTTCGGGCCGACCAGGCCCACCACATGCCCGGCCGGGACGCTCAGCGTGCAGTCGGCCAGCGCCCACAGCCGCCGGTACCGCTTGCCCAGCCCTTGAGTTTCCAGGACGGCGGTCATGCTATGTCCTCCTCAGCGGCGGACCGAAAGGTGCTGGCGAACAAAGCCTCGATGGACTCGTCGTCCAGCCCGGCGCGGCGCGCCTTGGCCAGCCACCGCTGCAGGTCGGCTCGCAGCGGCCCGTGCGCGGCCAGCGACGCGCCGGCCAGCGTCCCGGTCACGAACGTCCCGATCCCGGGCCGGGCCGCCGCCAGGCCCTCGTATTCCAGCTCCCGGTAGGCCTTGAGCACCGTGTTTGGGTTGATCGCCAGCCCGGCCGCCACGTCCTTGACCTTCGGCAGCCGGTCACCTTCGCGCAGCAGGCCCAGCCGCAGCGCCTGCCGCACCTGGTGGATCAGCTGCATGTACGGCGCGACGCCGGACCGGCCGTCCAGGTGGAACTCGATCACCATGCCTCGATTCATCTAGGTAGGTAGCACTATAGCTGCCTACCTGGCTGGCTTGTCAAGAACGGCAGCTGACCGACTGCTCCTCTCCCGCCCACGAATAGGTGCCCTGATGAAGGAGAAGCCGCGCCCCGAAGAGATGATCGAGGTTGCCGCCGGCCAGATCGAAGTCCGCGAGTACTGAGCTGGCCTACTATCTCGGGGTGCACGGAGAGAAGGAGTCCATGAAACGCGTAGCGCTTGGCGTCGGTGCGCTGGCAATTTGCGCGTTCGGCCTGGCCCCGACCGCCGCAAGCGGGTCGGTCAAGCCGTCTATCCCGAACAACGTTACGCAACTCGTCCATATCACGTCAGGCGCTCATCCAGCCGATTCCGTGTACACCACCAACTGGGCGGGATTTGCCGCGACCGGTGACACCTTCGCGTCCGTGAGCGCAGCCTTTAGCGTGCCCGCGCTGAACTGCTCGGTGACCCCCAACGCATTCGTCTATCACTGGGTCGGGCTTGATGGCTACAGTAATTCCACCGTCGAGCAAGATGGGATAGCTGGGTTCTGCGCCCATGGGCAGCCCACATATTCCGCATGGTCGGACATGTACCCGGCGCGCCTCGTTTCTGCTTTTAACGTTAATCCGGGCGATGCGGTCCAGGCCAGCGTTTCCTACAGCGCCGTTTCAGGGCTTTACACCCTGGCGCTCACCGATCTCACCGCAGGGCAGTCGCTGCGGTGGTCCGAAGCATGCGCGAACATATGCGAGAGATCTTCGGCCGAGGTCATCTCCGAGGGATACCCCTGCCAGAACGTGTACGACGGCACCGCCGACTATGGGATCGCGAATTACGAGAACATCACCGTGTCGGATGACGCGGGCCACGCCGGCGGGTTCAGCCCGTCCTCGCCCTGGACGTACACGAAGATCATCCAGAAGGGGGCCAGCATCGACGCCGAGCCGTCCGCCGTCTACGGCGGCCAGGCCTTCAGCAACACCTGGCTGGCGGAATCGTGACGGAGGGCCGCTGAGCGTGAGCCTAGGACAGGGATGGCAGGCCGGGCGGCCGTACATGTGACGCCTGCCACCGGGAGGGACCGCTGTCACGCTATCGTGCAGCCATGAGAGGCCGGCTGCGCTGTTTGCCGCGCATGACCAGTCTGCTGGCCCTGGCTTCGGTGACCTGGGTGCTCCCAGGAGGGCAGGCCGGCGCGGCGACGCTCTCGCCCGGGCCGGCTGACTCCCGGGCCTGGACGGTGTATCACCACGATGGTGCGGGCACGGGCGTGGGTGAGCCGGTCGCTGCCGTCAACACCACGACCCCGGCGTGGACCTCGCCCGCTCTCGACGGAAAGATCTACGGCGAGCCCCTGGTGTCGTCGGGGCGCGTCTACGTGGCGACGGAAAACGACACGGTCTACGCGCTGTCGTCCGCCACCGGTGCGGTGGTCTGGTCCACGCATGTCGGCGCCCCGGTGCCGTCGGAGTCTCTTCCCTGCGGCGACATCTCGCCCACTGTGGGGATCACGGGTACACCGGTCATCGACCAGTCCCGGGGTGAGATCTTCGTTGTAGCCGACGAAGTGGTGAACGGAAACCTGGCGCACATGATGGTCGGCATGGCCACGGCCACCGGCAAGACTGAGATGACCCGGGACGTGGACCCGGCCGGGGTGAATACCGCCGCGCTGCTGCAGCGCACCGGGCTGACCCTCGACGCGGGCCAGGTGGTGTTCGGCTTCGGCGGCAACGACGGGGACTGCTCTACCTACCGGGGCCGGGTGGTGGCCGTCCCGGAAACGGGCGGGACGCCCAAGATCTTCACCGTCGATGCCGCGGCTGGCGATTCGGAGGGGGCGGTCTGGATGGGCGGGGCCGCCCCGTCCGTCGATGGCCGAGGCCACGTCTGGGTCAGCGTCGGGAACGGCTCCGTCCGCTCCGATGCCCACGCGTACGACGACAGCGATTCGGTCCTGGAACTGTCCTCGTCCCTCCGGTTGCTGCAGTTCTTCGCGCCAAGCGCGTGGGCCTCGAACAACGCTCAGGATCTCGATTTGTCAACCGAGCCGGTCCTGCTGTCTGACGGCCAGGTGCTGGCCGCGGGCAAAACCCAGGCGGCCTATCTCCTGGACGGCGCCCACCTGGGCGGAATTGGCGGGCAGCAGGCCACCCTGGGATCGGCGTGCAGCGAAGACATCGACGGCGGCAACGCCACGGTGGGCATGACGGTCTACCTGCCCTGCGTGAGCGGCATCGTCGCGGTCCAGGCCGAGAAGTCGCCGGCCGCGCTGCATCTGCTGTGGCGTTCTCCGGCGGGCGGCGGCCCGCCCATCGTGGCCGCGGGCCTGGTCTGGACCATCGGTCAGAACGGCGCGCTGTACGGGCTCAGTCCCGCGACCGGCCAGGTGCGCCAGCAGGCCTCGATCGGTGCGCCGGCCAATCATTTTCCGACTCCCAGCGTCGGCGACGGTCTCCTGCTGGCTCCGTCGGCGGATCAGGTTGTCGCGTTCACCGCCGGGGCGGCTGGCGCGGCGACCACCCAGCCCGCGGCGGCTCCGAGTACCGCTGCCGCCACCCTTTCGGCCGGCCGGCCAAAGCGGCCGGAAGTGCGGCGAGGTCTCGGGGCGCCATCGCCGGCACCGTGGTCGGCAGCGTGGTGGTCATCGCGGGGCTCGGCTGGCTCCTGTGGCGGAGGCGGCCCACCGATACCGGTTAGGCGGGACGGCCTAGGCAGGCCGCGGTTCAGGCCGCGTGCCGGCCAGCCGGCCCCGGGTCGGCGGCCCGGATGGCCGGGATGGCCGGGATGGCCGGGATGCTGCACTTTCCTCAACATCTATGCGGCTGACCGTGAGGTAGCCGACGAAACCGATGATCACGACCGTCCCGACCAGGCTGACCACGCCGCGGCCCAGTCCGAGACCGCCCAGGTCGTGGGACACCCCGAGCCAGTCCGCGAACGAGGCACCGAGCGGCCGGGTCACGATGTACGCGAACCAGAAGGCCAGAACCGCGTTCATGCCAAGCCGCCAGTGAGCAACGGCCGGGATGGCGATCACCACGGCGAACAAGACGCCCGAGGCCAGGAAACCCAGGTGGAACGTGACCGCGGTCAGATCGCCCAAAGCGGTGCCGAGCGCGAACGTAGCCATCACCGTGGCCCAGTAAAACGCCTCCCGGCGCCACGTGTAGATGCTGTGGATGGACAGCGTCTTCTCGGTCGCGTACCAGACGACGAAGATCACGATCAGCACAGCCGCGAAGAACGGGGTGGACAGGTCGTACGGGACGCCCAGCTTGATGTGCAAGCCGTCCGCGGCCAGCGTGCCGAACACGCTGACCATGTCGACCGCCAGCCAGTAGATCCAGGCGACGTAACGGCGGGCGCGGAACTGGAGGACCAGCGCGACGGCCAGGCCGATGGCGCCCACGGCACCGGTCACGACTGGGCCAAACCGGAAGAACAGGTAGTCGGCGGCCGCTTCGCCCTGACCGGTGGTCAGCACCTTGACGATCCAGAAGAAGATCGTGATCTGCGGAACCTTGCTCAGCCCGTGTCGCGCGGCGGCCGTAGTCCTGCCCTGCCTCAGTTGACCCGCCGCCACCGTAACAGGATGCCATACCGGTCTCAGCGACCCCAGGCCCTTTGGCCAGTCTTGACTGGGCCCGTCGTTACCGCCGCCGCCCGAAGGCGAAGTACATGAGCGGTGCGCCCCCGAAGGAGTTGACGAGCACCACCGCCGTGGCCCATATCCACTTCGAGCCCCGGATCTGGCTGGCTGGCCGGCGCATGATGTCGATGAGCGCCGCCAGCTTGAGGCTGCCTTCGGCCGCCGCTCCAATCATGATTAGCTTGCGGGTGCGCGGGCTGAGGTCACTCCACCACGTCTTGGCCATGACATCCTCCGCGTTTGATGGCAGGGATTCCTGATGGCCTGCACCCTACATCGGTCAGGCCGCCCGGAGCGTGACCCCGCGTGTGGCCAACTTCGATCATGACGTCAGAGGTTCGAGGGCGGCGATGAAGCCGTCGGGGTCGGCGAGGCTCAGGGTCAGTGAACTCACTTTCACCTTGCGGAACAAGGTACAGAGCCCGCGCGCGGTGTAACAGGGTGGTTCGAGCGTGAGCTCCACCAGGCCCTCGGCGGAGCCGTTCACCAGCCAGTGCCCCCAGCCGCCGTGCACACCGTACGTTCCTGCCGCCATCTGGCGGTCCCCGCTCCGGTTGACGGAACGGACAGAACCCCGCGGTATGTCCAGCTTGAAGCATGGGCCCATCCGGATCCGGAGTCCGTCAGGGCCAACCTCCGCACCGGAAGAACGTGGACCGACGCCAGAAACGGCGGCCAGCCTGGGCTGGTCGTAGCTGATCGCGAACCGCTTCGTGCCCATGCCGCGCTCTTTTCTTCAACGAGAGGCCCGCTTCACCGATGAGCCCGATCCACCGTGCCCCGCGAGTTCTTCACCCAGGACTCCCGGAAGCTCAAGCCTTCGACATATGTAGGCTACATGTATAGACCGAATTCCGCTGACGCTAACCGGACCCCCGGAACGCGTCCTGCGGGTCGCCCCGGTACTCAGTTGCGCCGGTCCGCGGGGAATGCCAGCATCACAGCCATGCCCACCTTCTGCGCCGCAGACGGAACCGAACTCGCCTACCACGTCCAGGGAGAAGGTGTCCCGCTGATCTGCCTGCCCGGCGGGCCAATGCGTGAGTCCGCTTACCTGGGCGATCTCGGCGGCTTATCCGGGCACCGGCAGTTGATCATGCTGGATCTGCGGGGCACCGGCCAGTCGGCAATCCCAGCCGATCCAGGGAGCTACCGCTGCGACCGGCTGGTGGAGGACGTCTCCGCCCTGCAGGATCATCTTGGTCTCGGTCGCTCCGACGTGCTGGCGCACTCGGCCGGGGCCAATATCGCCGTGCAGTTCGCGGTACGGCATCAGCGGCGGGTGAACAAGCTCGCCTTGATCACGCCGAGCGGGCGGGCGGTCGGCCTGGAACCTGACCATGAGATGCGGCGTGAGATCGTGAAGCTTCGCCAAGGCGAGCCGTGGTTCGCGGAGGCGGCCGCCGCCTTCGAACGGGTAGCTGCCGGTGGGGGAACTGACGACGACTGGGAGGCCATGGCCCCGCTCATGTACGGCCGCTGGGACGCGGGCGCCCAAGCTCACGCGGCCGCGAACGAGAAACAGACCAACGAGGAGGCGGCTCATGCCTTCGCCGCCGAGGGCGCATTTGACCCGGCCGCCACCCGCGCGGCGCTCGCGCGGTTCGGCTCGCCGGTGCTCGTCCTCGCCGGGGGCCTGGACCTGCAAAGACCCCCGGCGGTGGTGGCCGAGTTCGCCGCCCTGTTCCCCGCGGCCCAGCTCGTTGTCCAGCCCGGCGCCGGCCACTGCCCCTGGCTCGACGACGCCAATCGGTTTGTCTCGGCCGTCACCTCATTCCTGCGTTGACGGATTCTGAGCGATGAGTCAAGGCGATTCGCGACCTCGTGTCGGCCGAGGCCGGCGAGCCTGATTCGCCTCGCGGGCGACCGCCCAGGCGTCCGCCACCGGACCCACGTGCCCGAGCTTGTCGGGGTTGATCACCGAGCGGATCGCCTGGATCCGCCCGTCGAGTATGTCGAGCGTCAAGGTGCTGATGACCTTGCCGTCCCGGTCGCGGAAGATCGCGCCCGGCTGGCCGTTCACCTCGCGCGGCTCCACTACGCCGCCGATCGCGGCGAACGGCGCGACGATCGCGGCGAGCACCCGGGTCACATTCTCGGCGCCGATGATGCCCCTGGCCCACTGCGGGGCCTTGCCGCCGCCGTCGCCGACCATGTGAACGTCGGCGGCGAGGAGCTCCCGCAGCCCGTCGACGTCCCCTTCCCTGAAGGCATCGAAGAACCGCTCGGCGAGTTCCTCGCGCTCGCGTCGGTCGGCCTCGAACCGGGGCCGGCCCGCGTCCATGTGGCGGCGCGCCCGCACCGCGAGCTGGCGGCACGCCGCCTCCGATCGTCCCACCGCCGACGCGATCTCCGGGAAGCTGAACCCGAACACCTCCCGCAGCACGAAGACCGCGCGCTCGAGCGGGGTCAGCCGCTCGAGCAGGAGCAGCGCCGCCATCGACACCGAGTCGGCCAGCTCCGCCGAGCGCTCCGGGTCCTCGTAGGGGTCGGTGAGCAGCGGCTCGGGGAACCACGGCCCGGCGTACTCCTCCCGCCGGACGCGGGCCGAGCGCAGGACGTCGATCGAGATCCGGGTCACCACGGCCGAGAGGAAGGCCTTGGCCGATCTGGGTTGTGCCGGGGAGGCCTCGTAGCGCAGCCAGGTCTCCTGGACCGCGTCCTCGGCCTCGCTCACGCTGCCGAGGATCCGGTAGGCGATCGAGAACAGCAGCGGCCGCAGCTCCTCGAACTCCCCGGCCCGGGTCACGCCAGCGCTGCCTTGAAACCCTGGCGCCACGAGGGGTAGCGCAGCTCCCAGCCGAGCTCCCGCTTGGCCTTGGCGTTGGAGAAGCCGCGCCCCTCGGTCATCATGATCACCGCCATTTCCCCGGCCAGCAGCCGGGCCACCCACTTGGGCACCCGCACCGGCCGCTTCGCCCCCGCGCACGCGGCCAGGTAAGGCAGCCACTCGCTGGCCGGGGCTGGTTCGTCGTCGACGATGTTGAACACACCGGTCGCCTTTTGCTCCAGGGCCAGGACGGTAGCGCTCGCCGCGTCGTCGAGATGCACCCACGATATGTAGCCGGTGCCGCCCCCGACCAGCGGGAACTGCCGCTTGCGCACGAGCCCGGCCCAGTCGTCGATGGCGCCCGGCCCGTACAAGCTGCCGTAGCGCAGGACCGCGCCACCAGCCTCGGCGACCACGTTCTCGAGGTGGCGGAGCGCCTCCGCCCCCTTGCGCGCGCTCGCCGGGCCCGGGTCCACCGGGTCCTCCTCGGTCTTCACCCATCCACCCTCGCGGATGCCGTTGAAGGCGCCAAAGCTCTGCGCGACGACATGGGATACGCCGGTCGCCTCGGCGGCGGCCAGCAAGTGATCCGTCCCCTCGGAGCGCAGCCGGATGGTGGTGGCGAAGAAGCGGTCGGGGTGCTTCAAATCGGGCTTGCCGGCGTGCGCCAAGGAAATTGCGGTCATCTGGTGCACGATCGCGTCGGGCCGCGCGGCCGCCACCGCCTCACCGACCGACACCGCATCCAGCCCGTCCATCACAACGCCATCCGCGCCCAGCTGCTCCAGCAGGCCCATCTTGGCCGCGCTCGTCGTCGTAGCCGTCACCTGGTGGCCCCGGGCCACGAGCTGCGGCACCAGCCGCTGCCCCACGACCCCGGTCCCGCCTGCCACGAACACCCGCATGACCATCACCTTCCGCCTTCCAGAGTCTGTCTCTGAGACCTGAGACGAGACAACCCGGCCGTCTGTGACATGGCTCCGTCCGCTCCTGACTTCGCCGAATCGCACGTGATGGCCGCGAAGATCGCAGTGATCGGGGTTCTGCTGCCGTTATGATGCGAGCTGGCCGGATGAAGCTCCGGCCTGGCCAGCGTGGGCTCCCTGGTGCTGACGTTCCTGGCCGGAGCGGAGATCGATCCGGTGCCGCTGCGGGGGCACTGGAACGCGAGCCTGTCCATCGGCCTGCTTCGTCACCGACCTGGGCACCGTGCTGGCCCTCGGCGGCCTGTTCGCCACCTACGGCTGGCTGCTGATCGTCTTCGTCGCGGTCAGCGCGGTCACCGTGGCGCTGCTGCCCCGGCTGCTCCGGCTCGCGATCAAGCACTTCGGCCACCGGGTCTCCGAGCCGGAGATCAAGCTGCTGCTGGTGATCCTGTTCGGGCTCGGCGGCCTGGCCACCCAGGCGGGCAGCGAGGCAGTCCTGCCCGCCTATGTCGCCGGGCTGGTCGTGGCCGGGGTGTTCCTGCACGACCGGGTGCTGATGGACCGGCTGCGCTCCATCGCCCTCGCGCTGCTCACCCCGTTCTTCTTCCTGCGCGCTGGCACGCTCATCTCCGCCCCCGCGCTGATCACCGGCGCCGGGGTGATCGCGGTGCTGCTGCTGGTCAAACTGGCCGCCAAGATGATCGGCGTCTGGCCAGTCGCCGCCGCCTTCAAGCTGCCACGGCGGGAACGCACCACACCACGCTGCTGATGGCCACCGGGCTCACCTTCGGCTCGATCGCGAAGAAGAGGAAGCGCTCGGCGAGGAAGACCTCTCGATCATCCACCGTCCCCTCCCGTCCTCCTGAGAGGCGCCGACATCTTGCACGGTGAGAGACTGCCCGGCGATCGGAGGACTGCCCAGCTCGTCCAGGCTGCCGCGACCGGTCGCTTCCGCTCGTGGTCGCGGGCATGCTGCTAGGCCCGGCGCGGGATCACAAACCGAACGAACCGGGCGTACTCGTCGTTCTCGACCGTCCGCCGCCGCCGGTTTGGTGTCAACCTGGCCTTGATGCTGGATCGCCTGCCACGCTCGCCTGCACCTGCTGGATGGTCTGCCGTGAGGGGAGTCATCTGCCTGCTCCTTCCGCCTCGGCCGCGAGAGGGGGGAACGGCCTGGGGCCTTCACCCGAAGGTGCCGGGCTTGTGGAGCCGGGAGTGGAGGTCAAGTTGCGTTCAGCCGCTGCTTGACCGGAGCGGACGGCGGAATACGATTTCGGATCGGGTGAGGCCCTCATACCTGTCCGGATGTGGAGGTGACTGGTATGGCTGTTCGGCTTGATTCCTGGGACAGTTCCGAGAACGCCCGGCGCTATGACGAGTTCGCCCGCACGCACACGACATACCGGCAGACCAGCCGCGATGTGGTCAGTCTGGCCCGTCCTGCGGCAGATGCGACCGTCGTTGATCTCGCGTGCGGTACGGGAATCACGACAGAGGCCGCCCTGTCGGTCTTGGGGGACAGCGGGCATGTCATCGCCGTGGACGCCTCAGAAGCCATGCTGGCTGCCGCCAAGTCGGTCATCCACGACGAACGAGTCCGCTGGCTGCACTCGTCAGCGGAACGTCTTGCCGATGGCATGTTGGCCGACGTGGATGCGGTGGTGTGTAATTCCGCGATCTGGCAAACGGATGTACAGGCGACTGTGGCAGCGGTGCGCCGGGTGCTGCATCTAGGCGGACGGTTCGTGTTCAACCTTGCTGCGGCAATGCTCGCCGATCACATCTACGACGACCGGCCCGACCCGTTGGTAGATGCGATGAAAGAGATCGCGACCCGTGACTACGGCTGGGTTGCTGCGACGCCCAGCAGTGCAGGTGCTAAGCAGCAGGAACTATCGGAGATCTGGCTGCGTCAGGTGCTGCACAAGGCGGGATTCCGGGTGGACCGGGTGCAGGGCTGTAGTTATCAGGCCACCTTTGAGGAGCAGCGCGCGTGGCTGTCGGTCCCGGTTTTTACGGCGCGCTTGTTCGGCCACCTGCCGTATGACCAGCGGATGGCCGTCCTCGACCAGGCGTACCAGCGTCTTGCTGCTGATCGCCCCGATCCGGCGACGACCCAGTGGGTAGCCTTCGCGGTCACTGCGACTGAGCTGGCCTGATCCACGGAACGGCATCGGCTGCCCGGTGCGCCGCGCCGGGTCGGCGCCGTAGGTGCCGCACGGCCCGGCGCGAGCGTCACGGGGCTCGGCGCTGCGCAGCCCGAGGCCGGGTACGTGGCGCTCGTCGCGAACACCGGCAACGATCTCAGCCGCGAGCACGATCGGCGCCGCTTGACGGGGGAGCGGCAACGCACGCTCGCGGATGCTCTCGGCAAGGTGGCGCGCTCGCTGCGCCAGGCAAAGAAGCCGGACGGCGGCAAGGCATCTGGCACGAAAGTGGCACGGAACCGGAAGCAAGCCTCGTGAAGATCATCAGGCAGACTCCGGTGTGCCATCTAACCTGGGGTTTCTGTTGTGCGCCTGGCAGGACTCGAACCTGCGACCCGCTGCTTAGAAGGCAGCCGCTCTGTCCATCTGAGCTACAGGCGCCCGTGTTTCATTGTGCAGGGTCAAGGTCACACGAAGGACACACGGTGTTGACGGGCCGGCCACGGACTGAACCGCCTATTGTCGTCCCGTGAGAGCGGCAGACGGCCAGGCCACGGGGGGTCCGCGATGAGGGGCGCGCTGCTGGTCGCGGGGACCTCATCCGACGCGGGCAAGAGCGTCGTGACCGCGGGACTGTGCCGCTGGCTGGCCGCCCGCGGCGTCCGGGTCGCGCCGTTCAAGGCCCAGAATATGTCGCTCAACTCGTTCGTGACCGCCGACGGCGCGGAGATCGGGCGGGCTCAGGCCATGCAGGCGGCGGCGGCCGGCATCGAGCCGGACGCGCGGATGAACCCGGTGCTGCTCAAGCCGGGCAGCGACACGCGGACACATGTCGTGGTGCTCGGCCAGCCGGACACCGATGTTGGTGCGCTGGAATACCGGGGGCACTCCGGCCGCCTGCTGAGCGTGGCCCTCGACAGCCTGGCCCAGTTGCGCGCCGAGTTCGACGTGGTCATCTGCGAAGGCGCGGGCAGTCCGGCCGAGATCAACCTGCGCGATACCGACATCGCGAACATGGGGCTGGCGCGGGCGGCGAACCTGCCGGTCATCGTCGTCGGCGACATCGACCGCGGCGGTGTCTTCGCTTCGTTTTTCGGGACGGTTGCCCTCCTGCACCCCGCGGACCAGGCGCTGGTCTCGGGGTTCGTGATCAACAAATTCCGTGGCGACCCCAGCCTGCTCGAACCGGGACTGCGGATGCTGCGGGAACTCACCGGCCGCCCGTCCTACGGCGTGCTGCCGTGGCGTGACGGACTGGCCCTCGACATGGAAGATTCGCTCGCCCTCGACCGCGCAGCGGGAACGGGAGCCGCGGCCGGAATTTCGTTGAGTAATGAAGTTCTTCGGGTGAGCGTGCTGCGGCTGCCGCGGATCAGCAACTTCACCGACGTGGACGCGCTGGCCGCCGAGCCAGGCGTACTGGTCAGGTTCGCCGCGGCGCCCGCCGAACTGGCCGATGCCGACCTGGTCGTCATCCCCGGGACCCGGGCCACCGTCGCCGACCTGGCGTGGCTGCGGGAGCGCGGCTTCGCCGCGGTGATCACCGAACGGGCCCGCCAGGGCCTGCCCGTGCTGGGCATTTGCGGCGGCTACCAGATGCTGGCGCGCGAGATCGATGACCCGGTCGAATCCGGGGCGGGCGTCGTCGCGGGCCTGGGGCTGCTGCCGGCCACGGTGCGGTTCGGCCCGGGCAAAATGCTGGGCCGGCCGCGGGGGTCGGCCTATGGCGGCGACGTCGCCGGCTACGAGATTCACCACGGGATCGCCTCGGTCGGGCCGGGCGCGGAACCGTTTCCTGGCGGCTGCCGGGTGGCCGGCGTATGGGGCACCACGTGGCATGGGACCCTGGAGAGCGATCACTTCCGGCGGGCGTTCCTCACCGAGGTGGCCGCGCTGGCCGGGCGGGACTTCACGGTCGCACCCGCCACGGACTTCGCGGCCGTGCGGCAAGCCCGGCTCGACACGCTCGGTGACCTGGTGGCGGAGCACCTGGATACCGGGGCGCTGCGTTCCCTCATCGAGCACGGGCCGCCGCCCGGCCTGCCGGTGATCCCGCCCGCTGGCCCTGGATGAGCGCGAAGGACTACTTGCGGAGATGGGCTGCGCCAGATTGGCTAGCGCTCAGAAGTGGCAGAGAGGCAGGGTCGCGTGACCTTTACCGAGAGCGAGATCAACGGAACCTGCGCGGCCGGCTACGAGCCGGTCCGGGATGCTTTCGCGGAGAACTTCGCGGAACGCGACGAGATCGGTGCCAGTGTCGCGGTCGTCGCTCACGGCGAGCCGGTGGCGAACCTGTGGGGAGGCTGGGCCGATCCGGCCCGCACCCGGCCCTGGCAGGAGGACACACTGACCAACGTCTGGTCCACGACCAAGCCCATGACCGCGCTGTGCGTGCACCTCCTGATGGATCGCATCGGGCTCGACCCGGACGCCCCGGTGGCGTCGTTCTGGCCGGAGTTCGCCGCAGGCGGCAAGGCAGACATCCCGCTGCGCTGGGTGCTGGGCCATCGCAGCGGGCTTTCGGGGCTCACCGTGCCGGTCACCGTGGCTGACTACGAGGACTGGGAGAAGATCACGACGCTGCTCGCCGCCCAGGAACCGCTGTGGGAGCCGGGCACGGCCAGCGGGTACCACGCGATCACGTTCGGCTTCCTGGTGGGTGAGGTCGTCCGCCGGGTCACGGGGGAGAGCCTCGGCCGATTCTTCGCTTCGGAGATAGCCGGCCCGCTGGATGCTGATTTCGAGATCGGGCTCACCGAAGGGGATCTTGAGCGTTGCTCCGAGTTGCAGGGGGTCCGGCCGTCTGAGGCCGAGCGGGCCGCGAGGGCCGAGGCGTTTGCCAACGCTAATCCCGCGGCCCTGGCCGCGCTGGCCAACCCGCCGTTGAGCGGCGACGAGGCCAACGCGCCGGGCTGGCGGATGGCGCAGATCCCGGCGGTGAACGGGCACGGGACCGCGCTCGCCCTGGCCACGATCTTCGGTTCGCTGGTCAACGGGTCGGAGCGGCTGATCTGCGACGCGACCGTCCAGGCGGCGCGCACCGGCCAGGGCCGAGGCACCGACCTGGTCCTGGGTTTCCCGGTGGACTTCGGGCTCGGGTTCGCGCTGTCCGGCCCGGAACAGCATTTCGGCCCCAATCCGGGCGCGTTCGGCCACGACGGTTTCGGCGGATCGGCGGTCTGGGCGGATCCGGGGACCGGGGTGGCTGGTGCCTACGTGATGAACCGGATGGGGATGAACCTGGTCAACGATGAGCGCAAGATGGCGCTGGTAGAGGGGATCACCCGGAGCGCTGACCGCGTGCGCTGAGCCTGGCCCAGGCTCGGCGCGGGGGTTAGGCTGAGAACCGTCTGGGCCCGCTGCGGGCGCGGCGCTGCTCGGGCAGTGTGCCCGGATCGCCGCCGCGGCCGCGGTACCACTCGGCCGCCGCGCTGCGGGCCAAGTCCTGGCGAGCCGGATTCCTCCCGCAATGTGATCCCGACGCGCCTGGCCGCGCCCGCCCCCGAGCACCCACGGCGGCCCCGGCGGTCGCCTGATCCCGCCCATTGCGATCCGGCGTCGGCCGGCGGCTTTCCGCTGCGCCTTCCGCTGCGCCCTTTCAGGGGCGCAGGTCAACGGGGGGGCGCAGGTCAACGGGGGGGCGCAGGTCAACGGGGGGGCGCAGGCGGGCAGGCTGATGGCAGCGCTGGGCCGGGTCATGCCTTTCGCCACTGTGCTTATGGCCGCCGTGGTGCCGCTGGCGGCCGGGCTTTACCTGCTGACCACGGCGGCCTGGACGGTGACCGAGCGCGCTGTGCTCCGCCGCAGGTTCCGGCCGAGGCTAGGCCAGGCAGGCTCGCCGGGCCGGTAGCAGGCGTCAAACCCACTGTAAGTTCGCCGCGGCCGGAAGCGGCCTGGGCAGGACGGTCGCCGAGTGCACGATCGAGGTCGTGGTGCGCCCGTGGGCGGTGAAGCGGTCCAGGATTGGCTCGAGGTCCTCGATAGAGCGCAAGTGGACCTTCATGAAGTAGCAGTCCTCGCCGGTGATCCGGTAGCACTCGGTGACTTCCGGCGTCTGCCGGGCGATATCGGGGATGGCGTGCACGTGTCCGCCCAGCGGGCTGACCCGGATGATGGCCGTGATCGCATAGCCGAGGGCACGCGGATTCACCTCCGCGCGGAACGTCAGGGCGGCACATTCCTCGAGCCGCCGCATCCGCTCGGCGATCGCTGGCGCGGAGAGCCCGACCCGGCGGCCGAGTTCCGCGACCCGCAGCCGGGCGTCGGCCTGCAATTCCTCGATGATGCGCAAATCGATGGCGTCGAGCGGTTCGAAGGTCTGGCTGTGGATCTTCCTTATTTCCGATGGCGCACTCATCTTCGCTCCGACTTTTCGCTATTCAGCGGGACCACCAACCTTCGTATCATTGTCCGGGTGCTGCGCGAAAAGCAAGGGGGGTGGGTGGTGGACAGCCCGCCAGACGCGCGAGTCGCGCGGCTGCCACCGCAATCATTCTTCCTGGTCAGCGCGGTGTTCCACTACATAGGGCCATCGCTGGCGGTGCTCTTGTTCGCCCGCGTGCCGGTGCTCGGGATGGTATGGCTGCGGATCGTGACCGCTGCGGTGGTATTCGCCGTCTGGCGCCGCCCGTGGCGGCTCGCGCTCCGGCTGGACCAGGCCGGGCGATGGACGCTCGTCCAGCTCGGCATCGTGCTGGCCGCGATGAACTCGCTGTTCTACCTCGCGGTGGCCCGGCTGCCGCTGTCTACGGTGGGAGCCATCGAGTTTCTCGGCACGGTGCTCCTGGCTGCGCTCGCCGCGAGGACGAGGCGTAATGTCCTGGCCCTGGCGCTCACCGCGGTTGGCGTCGTCACGATCACCGACATTCGCGTCACCGGGCAGCCGCTGGGATTTGTCTTCGCCTTCGGCAACTGCACGCTATTCGTGCTCTACGTCATCCTGGGCCACCGGGTCGCCAACAGGAAGGTCGCTGGCGCGACGTCGAATGGCGCGATGATGAGCGGGATTGACCAGCTGGGCGCCTCGATGCTCGTCGCGGCCGTGGTGGTGACCCCGTTCGGCCTGGGCTCGGCGCTGAGGGCATTTCCCCACCCGGCGCTCCTGCTGGCCGCCGCGGGCGTGGGCGTCTGCTCATCGGTCATCCCGTATGTCACCGATCAGCTGGCCATGGCCAGGCTGCCTCGGGCGACCTTCGCACTGATGCTCGCGCTGCTCCCGATGGTCGCCACGATCATCGGCGCGATTGTCCTTCACCAGCTTCCCACCAGGCCGGATCTGGTTGGCATCGCCCTGGTCATCGCCGGGGTGGCGCTGCACCAGGTTCCGGGGCAGGCTCCGCCACGGTGGGATCATCGGTATCTGGCACGGCCGCGATTATCTGGCACGGCGAGTAAGGAGACAGGATGCAATACGGGCGATTGGGCTCCTCGGGCCTGAAGGTGTCGCGGATCTGCCTGGGCATGATGAGCTACGGCGATCCTGCTGAACGGGAGTGGCACCTGCGCGAGGACGCGGCCGAGCCAATCGTGGCGCGGGCGGTCGACGTCGGCGTGACGTTCTTCGACACCGCCGACGTGTACTCCAGCGGCGTCACCGAGGAGATCACCGGGCGGCTGCTCGGCAAGCTTTTCCCGCGCCGCGACGACTACGTGCTGGCCACGAAACTGTACTTCCCCATGGGACCAGGCCCGAACGACCGAGGACTGTCCCGCAAGCACGTGCTGGCCAGCATCGACGCCTCGCTGGACCGGCTGGGCACCGACTACGTCGACCTGTACCAAATCCACCGTTGGGACTACGAGACACCCATCGAGGAGACCATGGAGGCGTTGCACGACGTCGTCCGGGCCGGCAAGGCACGGTACATCGGCGCCTCCAGCATGTATGCCTGGCAGTTCGCGAAGGCACAGCATGTCGCCCAGGCGGCGGGCTGGACCAGGTTCACCTCGATGCAGAACCACTACAACCTGGTGTACCGGGAGGAGGAGCGGGAGATGATCCCGCTCTGCCTCGACCAGGGGGTGGGCGTCATCCCGTGGAGCCCGCTGGCCCGCGGGCTGCTCGCCGGTAATCGCGAACGGCGTGGCCAGGGACGCACGGTCCGGGCGGGCAGTGACCCGCTGGCCGACGTGATGTACGACGACGCCGACTTCGACGTCGTGGACGTGGTGCGCGCGGTCGCCGGCGAGCGCGGCCTGCCCCCGGCCCGGATCGCACTGGCGTGGCTGCTCGGCAAGCCCGTGGTGAGCGCGCCGATCGTCGGGGCGACCAAGCTGCGTCACCTGGACGACGCGATCGCGGCGGCCGACCTGACGCTGAGCGATGATGAGGTGGCGCGGCTGGAAGCGCCCTACCTGCCGCACCCCGTCATCGGCCACTCCTGATGGAAATAAGGAGTGGGACGCGCCAGCGGACGCCCGTATAGTCAGTGACATGCAGGTCATCCCGCACCGCCCCGCCGCGGCCGGACGAGCTATCAGCTCGCCGGTTGCCGCCGCTGCCTGACCTGTTTCTCTGCCATCGGCGACCGGAAACGGCCCGCCGGTGCGTCATCTGATCTCTTTCGTGGCTGCGCCCGCGGTCTATTCCGGCGCCCCACCCCGGAACGGCCATGCCATGGATACCCAGCAGACCATAGAGACCTTCGTCGAGTTCTTCCGCGACCGCGGCCACCAGTTGATCACGGGAAGCTCGCTGGTGCCCCCGCCGGGTGACCCGGTGCTGTTCACTAGCGCGGGGATGCACCCGCTGACCCCGTATCTGGAAGGCCGCCCGTATCCGCTGGGCCGCCGCCTCGTCAACCGGCAGCGCTGTCTGCCACCACCGACCTGGACGAGGTCGGCGATCGCTGGCACCTGACCGTGTTCGAGATGCTGGGCTCGTGGTCACTGGGCGACTACGCAGGCCTACAGAGCCTGCGCTGGGGTTATGAGCTCATCCGGGACGGGTTCGGCGTTGCCGCGGACCGGCTGCACGCCACCGTGTTCGCCGGCGACGAGCAGGTCGGAGCGGACACTGAACTGAGCGAGACCTGGACGAACTGGGGGTCCCGGTGGAGCTGACCCGCGAGGAAAACTGGTGGTCGAACGGCCCGGAAGGCCTGTGCGGCACCGACTCTGAGCTGTTCGTATGGACCGATCCCGCGCCGCCGGAGGGCACACCGGGCAGCGACGAGCGCTGGGTGGAGCTGTGGAACCACGTGGTGATGCGCTTCGGCCGTCATGGCGACGGCCGCCTGCGGCCCCTGGCCCGACCGAACGTGGACACTGGCATGGGCCTGGAGCGGCTGCTCATGGTCCTGCAGGGCCAGCAATCGGTCTTCGAGTGCGACGTGTTCGAACCGTGGATGAGCACGCTCCGGGACCTGTGGTCTCCGGACGAGCGACCGCTGCGCCTCCTCAGTGACCATCTGCGTTCGAGCATCGTCGTGATCGGCGATGGGGTGCGACCGTCGAACAGCGGGCGCGGCTACGTGCTCCGCCGGCTGATTCGCCGCGCGCTCAGCACGGTCTGGCGCGATGACGCGACCAGGACGCTGTCTGATCTGCCCGCCGAACTTATGCAGGGCACGCTGCGGCATTTCGGGCTGGGCATCGGCGTCGGGCCTATCCGGGCGGTGCTCCTGGATGAGGAGCGCCGTTTCGGCGAGCTGCTCGTTCGTGGGCGCACGGTGCTGTCTCGTCATCGTTCCGGCGGCCCGCTGACGGAGGAAGGCTTCCGCTACTGGCACGAAACGCATGGCTTGCCACGCGAGTTGGTTGTGGAAATGCTGTCCGATCGGGCTGAGCCCGATGAACGCCCGGGCCTGGCTGGCGAGCATTCCTAGGCGGGATGTGGGTCTGGGGTGACTGAGTACTTGCGCCCAGAAGGCGCAGTCCAGGTCAGGACGCCGGGCGTGAGCTGTTCTAGCTGCCAGAACCGGCGTTGTTTCAGCCGGTGATGCGTGCGGCACAGTGCGCAGAGGTTGCAGTGACAGGTCAGGCCACCGGTCTCGTACGGGATCGTGTGATCCAGATCGCCGCGCCAGGCCGGCTGTCGGCAGCCCGGGAACCGGCACGTCTGATCCCGGGCCGCGATGAAGTCCCGGAGCCGTCCCGCGGGACGGTAGGCGGGGCTCGCCTGCTGGTGGGCGCAGGTATCCGCCGACTGCCATCCACCCGCTTCGGCGGCGGCGCGGGCGGCCGTCAAGGCGCGGGCGAGGATCTCGCCGAGCTCCTGCGGGGAATCCAGGTGGGACAGAGCCAGTGAGGCGGCGACGCCATCCAGGATTCCGGCCGGAACGGTGAGGGTGACCCGGCTGATCAGTCCGTCCGTCGAAGCGGGGCGCCGCCGCCGACGGCTGCGGCGTACGCGGGTGACGGCTATGGCCTGCCCGGCCGACCCAGTGACTATCACCCGCCATTCGCAGGCAGGATCGGTGGCGGCCGTTCTGGCCAGCATCTGGGCGACGCACGGGGTGACTGGGCCAAGCCAGCAGAGGTTCCCGGGCTCGCTGGACAGGCCCGCGAGGGTCCGCCAAGGCACTGTGATTGTCAGCCGTCCGCGGGGTTCCTTCCGCGGCGATCCCCAGTTGCCGGGGGACCCCCGCGCCTGGGGCCACTGACGAACGCAGCCCGGGGCGGGAATGTCACCGGGATGTGGCAAATCAGGCCAGTGTGGCAGGCCGCGATGAGCGGCGGGATCGTCTGGGTCCGTGTCGTTCGCCGCCGTGCCATCCGGGCTTGGATCGCCCAGACCTGGGCCATCCAGGTCTGGGCCATCCAGATCTGGGCCATCCAGACCTGGGTCATCTAGACCTGGGTCATCCGGGCCTGGGTCATCCAGACCTGGGGCGCCTGACCCATTGGAAACGTCCGGCGCAGCTTCGTCTACCGGGCCGTCGCCTAGCGGGCCGTCGCCTAGCGGGCCGTCGCCTAGCCGGCCGTTGCATCCGTCGCCTGGGCCTACGTCATCCAGGCCTGGACCGTCTGGGCCCGGATCGTCTGGGCCCGGATCGTCTGGGGCCCGCGTTCCCCGGGTCCTCAGACGGAGGGATCAGGGACAGCGTGCCCAGCAGCAATCCGAGGAATGCACGCGCACGCAGCAGGTCGAGCCCGCCCTCGACGCCGGCCGACTTCATCGCTTGCGCCAGCGCGCTGATCCGTGCCATGGCCGCAGCCGATTGCGCGCCAGGAAGGTTTTGTCCGGAGAGGGTCGCGGTGCCCTCCTCGGCGGCGTACAGGCCGACGCGTGCCTTCCGCTCGGTCTCCTGGCGCCGCCTCTCCGCGCCACGCGGATCCACGCTGATCACGGCCCGGCGCAGAGCAGCGCGCAATTGGCCCAGCGTCTGCCGGCCAGCCGAGGGCAGAATCCGGTCCTGGACCGCCCGCGCTGCATCGTCGTCGAGCGTTGTCGTAGCTTCCGCGATCAGTTTGGCGCGGGAGAAGTCGAGCGCTCCAGCGCTGAGGGCATCGAGCGTCGTGGGCAGCCGCCATGCGAGGGTGACGGCCAGGTCGGTCCACCATGCCGCGCCGAACCGTGACATGCCCAGGGTTAATGCCACTTCGTCCGCGGCGTCATCCGGCACCCGCGCAGGTCCGCCGTCCGGTCCCACGAGAACCGAGCCATCGCGCACAGCGGCCCGCGCCGCGATCTCGGCGACCGCCGCCAGTTCACAGGCTTGCGCCCAGGACGCCAGGCGCCGCGCGGCCGCTGCGGCACCGGCCAGCGAAAATCCGTTGAGCTCGGTTGGGTGTGCGGCTGACAGCCAATGCGCCAGCTCTGGGCCGGGCGTTAGTTCCTCCACCACGCGGCCAGCGATTTCCGCACTGGGCACCGGCTGCCCGTCCGGAGCCGCGGCGCGTCCGGCCTGCCCGTGGTCAGTGTCAGTGGCCGCGCGCAGGATGTCGTCGAGCGCCAGCTTCCCCGACCACAAGAGGGTCAGCTCCGTGGGGCAATCGCCCGGGTCGGGAGGGGGATCGTCGCAGTGGAGGACTGGTATGGGAACGCACCTCCGATCAACGAAGAACCGTGCGCCTAGCTATGGGAACATACTAGCGTACAGTGACGCGCTATGTCCTGCTAACGCGAAGAAAAATTCGATAAATGATCCCTGCATCGTGCCCAAAGGGGTGCGTCAGCCGGGGTCAGCCGGGGTCACCCGGGGTCACCCGGGGTCAGCTGCGGTCAGCCGGTCAACTGGGGCTGAGGCGGCGTGCTGGGTGCCAGTCGAGGCGACCGGGTGCGCCGGGCGGGGTGACCGGTGCGCTCGGGTGGGGTGACCGGCGCGCCGCCGGCCGAGGGTGACCGGCGCGCCGGCCGAGGTTGACCGGCGCGCCGGCCGAGGGTGACCAGTGCGCCGGCCGGGGGTGACCGGCGCGCCGGCCGGGGGTGAGCGATGTGCCGGCCGGGGGTGACCGGTGCACCGGGGCGGCCCGGCGGACCACGCCTCGATGCCATGTCCGCCGCGCATGTGTAGCCTCACTGCGAGGAGGTCATCATGCACCAGCCGCCCGTCCCGCACGTCGCCCTCACCGACCCGGAGATCGCCGAGCTGATCAATGAGGAGGCGCGCCGGCAGTTCGAGAAGATCCGGCTGATCCCGTCGGAGAACTACGTCTCACTCGCTGTGCTCGAGGCCGCGGGCACCGTACTGACCAACAAGTACTCAGAGGGATATCCGGGACGCCGGTACTACGAGGGCCAGCAGTTCATCGACCAGATCGAGACGCTGGCCATACAGCGGGCGCAGGCGCTGTTCGGCGTGGACCACGCGAACGTCCAGCCGTATTCGGGATCGCCCGCCAACCTCGCGGTCTACCTGGCCTTCCTGCAACCGGGGGATACGGTCATGGGGATGGCCCTGCCCATGGGCGGCCACCTTACCCACGGCTGGCCCGTGTCGGTCACCGGCAAATGGTTCCACTCCGTCCAGTACGGGGTGCGGGCCGACACCGGCCGCGTGGACCTGGACGAGGTGCGCGACCTCGCCCGCCGTGAGCGGCCGAAAGTGATCTTCTGCGGTGGCACGGCGATCCCGCGGACCATCGATTTCCCAGCCTTCGCGGAGATCGCCGCCGAGATCGACGCGGTCCTGGTCGCGGACATCGCGCATATCGCAGGGCTCATCGTGGGCGGCGCGCATCCCAGCCCGGTCGGCCACGCGGGCGTGATCACCACGACGACGCACAAGACCCTGCGTGGCCCGCGCGGCGCGATGATCATGTCTACCGCGGAGCACGCGTCCGCCCTGGACAAGGCGGTCTTCCCCGGCCTCCAGGGCGGCCCGCACAACCACACCACGGCGGCGATCGCCGTCGCGCTCAAGGAGGCGGCGCAGCCGGAGTTCCGCGGCTATGCCCAGCAGGTCGTGGCCAACGCGAAGGCTCTGGCCCAAGCGCTGGCCGCGCGCGGCTACGACCCGGTCTCCGGTGGCACGGACAATCACCTCATCCTGCTGGATCTGACCCCCCAGGGCATCGCCGGCAAGCCAGCCGCCAAGGCGCTGGACCGGGCCGGCATCGAGCTGAACTACAACACGGTGCCGTTCGACCCGCGCAAGCCCTTCGACCCGTCCGGAGTCCGGCTGGGCACACCCGCGATCACCACGCGCGGCCTCCGCGAGGAGCACATGGCGCAGATCGCGGCCTGGATGGACGAGGCGATCACCGCCGCGGTGAAGGACGATGAGCCGGCCATCGAGCGAATCGCCGGCGAGGTCCGCGACCTGCTGGCCGCGTTCCCGATGGCAGGCTGGGCGCCACCCACCTGACCTTCATTCCTTCAACGAAAAGCCCGCCGCTAGTCCCGGTGGACGTGCATCCGGCCCCCGGCCGCCGGGCCCAGGAGCCGGGTGTTCGCGGGCGCAGGCCGGTCGGCGCTGGGGAGCGGGTCAGGCGGCCGCCGGGGGAAGCGGATCTGGACGTCTAGCCCGCCGCCGGGCAGCGCGGCCGCGCGCAGCCGCGCATTGTGGGCTTCGGCGATCGCGACGACGATCGACAGGCCGAGACCGGGACTGTCCCGGCCGGTGCGGTCGGGACCGAGCTGCTGGAACGGCTGGAAGACGGCCTACCTCGGCGGCTGGGATCACCGGCCCGCTGTTGGCGATGGCCAGCAGGGCGTGTCCGTGCCGGGTGCCGGTCATCACCTGGACCCGGCCGCCGGGCTGGTTGTAGCGAAGCGCGTTCTCCAGCAGGTTGGCGACCAGCCGCTCGGTCAGGTGCGCATCGCCCAGAGCGGGGGCGGCGTCGAGAGTGGCCTTGATGGTGAGCTGGCGGCGCTGTGCCTCGGCCTCGCGGGACCGGACCACGTCGCCCGCGCTGACGGCCAGGTCGATGGGTTCCTTCCGGTTCAGGCCCCGCTGGCTTCTGGCCAGCGTGAGCAGCGCTTCTATCAGCCGTTCCTGCTCTTGCCCGGCAGCCAGCACCCGCTCACAGACGGAACGCAGTGAGCCGGCCGAGGCGTCCGGGTCGGCCAGAGCCACCTCGACCAGCGTCCGCTGACGCGCCAGCGGGGTGCGCAGCTCGTGCGAGGCGTTGGCGACGAACTGCCGCTGGGCCCCGAACGCGGCCTCCAGCCGGCCGAGCAGCCCATCGAAGGTGTCCCCGAGCTCCCTGAGCTCGTCGTCCGGCCCAGCCAAGGCCAGCCGCTCGTGCAGGCTGGTGGCGGAGATCCGGCGGGTGGCCGCGATGATCGTCCGCACCGGGCGCAGCGCCCGCCCGGCGACCAGCCAGCCGAGCCCGATCGAGGCCACCGTCAGGATGGCCAGGCCGATACCGGATACGGCGAGCAACTGGTTCAGTTCCGCGGCGCGCTGCTTCGCGGGCAGCGCGCTGAGATAAGCGGCGCACTCGGACACCTGCGCCGGCGTGGGAACGGAGCCGGCCGAGGGCAGGCACGTGCTGACACTGAACCCGCCAGTCCCGGCAGTCCCGGCAGTCCCGCTTGCCTCGTTGCCGCGCAGGCTTATCACGGTCGGGACGTTGCTGTGCGCGACCAGCTCATAGGTGATGACCAGCAGGGCCGCGCCGGACAGCAGGATCAAGCCGCCGTACAGGAGCGTGAGGCGCAGCCGCACGCTGTGGCGCGGAAGCCGGAGCCTCGCCGGGCCGGGTCCCGGGCCGGGTCCCGGGTTGGCGCCGGGATGGGCGCCATCACAGTCGGTAACCGGATTGGGCGATCGTCTCGATCGCCGGCGGTTCGCCAAGCTTGCGCCGCAGCCTGCTGACCGTCACCTTGACCGCCGTGGTGAACGGGTCGGCCATCTCGTCCCAGACCCGTTCCAGCAGTTCCTCGGCGGAGACGACCCGGCCCTGGGCGGCGAGCAGAACCTCCAGCACGCCGAATTCCTTAGGGCCGAGGTCGAGCGGCTGGCCAGCCCGCTCGGCGGTGCGCCGGGCCGGATCGAGGCGTATGCCGCCGTGTTCCAGCACCGGCGGAAGGGCGGGCTGGGCGCGCCGGAGCAGAGCCCGGATCCGGGCGACGAGTTCGGCGAACGCGAACGGCTTCGGCAGGTAGTCGTCTGCGCCCAGGCCGAGGCCGTTCACCCGGTCCTCGATGGTCGCCGCCGCCGTCAGCATCAGCACCCGGCTGCGGCACCCGGCCGCCACCAGCTCCCCGCACACGTCGTCTCCGGGCAGGCCGGGGAGGTCGCGGTCGAGCACGATCACGTCGTAGCCGGTCACCAGCGCCCGCTCCAGCCCGGCCGTCCCGTCGAGAGCGACGTCCACTGCCATCCGCTCACGCCGCAGCCCGACGCTGATCGCCTCGGCGAGCTCGCCGTCATCCTCCACTACGAGTACCCGCACCGCGGCTCCCTGCTCTGCTCGTCCCGCTTGCTCCGCACGCCCGGCTGTTCCTGCTTGCTCCGCACGCCCCGCTTTCTCTCTAGTCCGTCGGTCACCCCGACAGGTTTCCGCTGCTCGGCTGCCCGGTCGCCGGATCCTGGATCGTGACCGCGGTGATCTTGCCACCGGTCACTGTCATCTTTACCGCGATCATGTCGCCGACCATGATCGAGCTGATCGCGCTGACCCGGCCGGTGAACCGGGTGGACTTGGTGACCTCGGCCGTCATGCGGTGACCACCACCGTCGATGGTGATCGATGTGCTGCTCACCGCCAGCACCTTGCCGTCCAGGATCATCTGCTCGACCGCGCCACTGGGGAGTCCACCGCTGGGGATCCGCCGTTCCCGTCACCCTGGCGAGGCGCCGTGAACGGCGTCGGGCTGCTCTGCGCGGTGGCCGACGACGGAGACGGTGTGGGCGAGGCAGCCAGCGCGATGCCGGCCCCCGCCGCTGCCGCCACCACGGCCACCGCGACCGCCATCAGCACGTATCGTCGGCCGCCGCTGCCCGGGGGCGCGGCGGCCTCCGGCCGGTCCGCCGCAACCGGCCAGGTGGGGTCGGGCGCGTCCTCGTCCGGCCAGTCGTCAGTGCCCGGCCACCCGGGTCCGCCCGGCCACCCCGGTTCGCCCGGCCCGGCTCCGCCCGGCCACCCCGGTTCGCCCGGCCCGGCTCCGCCCGACGCGGGCACATCCGGTTGGCCGGCATCGACTGGCCACCCGGGTTCACCGCGTCCCGTGGGATTCGAAAACTGCGGGGGCATCGGCGCTTCGCCTCCTCGACGGTGATCGTGAACATCGGTCGCGCTGAGCCCCCCCAGCGTGCACCGCTGGTGGTTGCGCCACGGTTACAGCTAGCTGCGGGTTTGCTGTTGTAGGGAACGCGCGTAGTCGGCCAAAGTCGGGCTAGTTGGCCACTCGGGCTGGTCCGCATCCCGGACCAGGCCATCTATCTGAGGCAGGGCGGGACGATAAGCCTGGCTAACTGCACGCTCATGAACAAGCCTCATTACTTGATTGCCATCCATGCCTGGGCTGGGTCCTGACCATGCAGGCCGGCGTGGTGCGGTCCGCCTCCCCCGACGGGAAGATCACCCGCAACAGCCACGCGGAAGGCGGTCGCCGCGTAAGTCGGCGGCGCTGGCCAGGCGGTGCGCGACGGCGAGTCCCAGGGGATGCCGAGCAGGTCCCGGTGACGAACAGGCGGCTCGGCCGGCGGTATTCGGGGCGGTCGCCGCGTGCGGCCGCCAGCCACAGCGCTGTCAGTACCGCGAACAGCACCGCCGCGGCGACGGAGGACGCCGCTCCCCGGGCGCCGCCCGCCTCGGGGATGAAGGCGCCCATCGCGACCAACACCAGGATCTGCAGCAGGAACGTGCTGCGGCCCCGGGGCATCGTCGTGGCCGTGCAGCTCGTGGGAGCACGATGCGATGCCTGACCGCACCGACCCGCGCATCACGCGGACGGCCCAGGCCCTGGAGCAGGCGATCGTGGAGCTCGCCTCGCAGCGGCCCGTCTCGCAGATCACCGTCGCTGATCTCGCCGACCGCGCCGGGGTGACCCGCGCGACGTTCTACAACCGCTACAGCAGCCCCCTGGACCTGCTCATCCAGGTGCTCTACGCCGACCTGGAGCTAAGCCAGCGAAGTCGCCGCCGCCTGCGCGCCCGCCTGGTGGACCTGAGAGCCAGCGCGATACTGGCAGCCGCCGCGCAGTCCGGACATCAGGCTCGCGACGTGCGGTTGCTTGCAGGCGAGCAGCACGTCGCCGGCAACGCCACACGTCTGCCGCGCATGGCGCCGGGGTATCTCAGCTGTGGCTGAGAACGAGCGCCTGATTGGGGCCGCTGGGCGAACCCCGACCGCCCAGATGTCGTTCGCGGCAACCGCGGTGACCGCGTTGAGCACCGCCGAATTCGTGCCGCCTGGCTGCTGTACCGGCACGGCCGTCCAGGTGGCGCCGTTGAAGTTCATCGCCTCGGCGGTGGCTCCGGCGGAGGTGCTGCCGGTGAGCCAGATGTCGGTGGCGGAGACAGCCGTGATGGACGAAGCCACAAAGCCCGTGTCGGGCAGGCTCACGGTGCGCCACGCCGTGCCGTCCCAGTGATAGGCCACGCCCGGATCGGTGCCGACGGCATAGGCGCTGGCGGGACTCAGGTCGGCCACCCCCCGGAGGGCGAAGAACTTGGCGCTGCTGCCCGGGCCGGGCACGACGCTCCACGCCGAGCCGTTCCAGTGCTCACACAGCGCAATGCGGGAATACCCGCCGGTCCACCCGACCGCCCAGGCGTCGGTCGCGCTGCTGGCACTGACCGCCGCCAGGCTGGCCGCCGCGGGCAGGGTGGGCGTGGTGAACAGCGACCAGGCGCCGCCATCCCGAGGGCCAGGAACCAGGAAGGCTTACAGAAGCGTGTCTGGCGGTTACAGCGCACGGCACTTCGCGGACACGCGGGCGGCCGCCCGGCTCGTCACGCTCCTCCCGACGGCCCGTGCCGGATAGCCGGTTTCACCTAACGCTCAGTGAGCCGAAAGCGTTCGCTGCTCAGATAACAGGACCACTGCTCACATAGTGATCCAGCTATCGGCGCGAATGCTCATCAAAATCGGTTCCCTACAGCTGTAACCGCGCCGCAACCGGCGCTCCCGTAGACCTGCTCCAGCACCTGAAAGTGCCGCACCGGACAGCGGATGGGAGCGCACATGTTCTTCGTCACCTACCTGGCTCGCGAACTCCGGAGACGGATGCGGCAGGCCGTGTTCATCGCGCTCGGCCTGGCGCTGGGGATCGGCTTGGTCGTGACCGTCATCGCCGCGTCGGCGGGGGTGAAGAAAGCCCAGGGCGACGTGCTGAATTCGCTGTACGGGGTTGGCACCGATGTCACGGTCACCGGGAAGCCGCCCGCCGCACCTGCGTCGCCCGGCAGTGGCCCGCCGCCCAAGGGCGCGACCACCTTCCAGATGGGACCGGGCGGGGCGCAGGTCTGCACCAACGGCAAGTGCGAGAACGCGGCGGGCCAGACGATCGACCACCTCGGCGGTGGGGCTTACAGTCCGATCAGCTACTCATCGGTGGCGACGGTCGCGAAGCTGCACGGCGTAGCCGCGGCCGCTGGCGGGCTGTCCCTGACCGACAACCAGATCACGATCCCGAAGGGCTTCGGCCAGCCCGGCAGTGCCCCGCCCGCGCCGAACTCATTCGGTGTGGACGGCGTGGACCTCGGCCATCTCTCGCTCGGCCCGCTCAGCGCGAGCACGATCAGTTCCGGCCGTAGCTTCGCCGCCAGCGACGCGCAGTCCAACGTCGCGGTGGTGGACGCTGGCTACGCAGCCTCGCACGACCTGAAGGTCGGCTCGACCGTCACGATCGTCAAGACCGCCTTCAAGGTCATTGGCATCGTCCGCCAGCCGCAGGGCGGCAGCCCGCCCGACATGTTTGTCCCACTGGCGCGCGCCCAGGCCTTGGCCAGCAGCGGAGGCAGCAGCCTGAAGAACCAGGTGAACACCATCTACGTGACCGCCGCCAGTGCCGCCGACATTCCGGCCGTGCAGAGCGAGATCAGGCACCTGCTCCCGCACGACACGGTGACCACCGCCGCCAGCCTGGCCAGCCAGGTGACCGGATCGCTGGCCAGCACCGCCAAGCTGGCGAACGACCTAGGCAAGTGGCTGTCCATCCTGGTGCTGGTCGCCGCGTTCGCGGTGGCGAGCCTGCTGACGATGGCCGCAGTGGCCCGGCGGGTGCGGGAGTTCGGCACGCTCAAGGCCCTCGGCTGGCGGAGCAGGCGGATCATCGCCCAAGTCATGGGCGAATCGCTCGCCTTGGGTCTGGTCGGCGGCGCGGCCGGGGTCGGGCTCGGCTTCGCGGGGGCGGCCATCATCTCCGCGATCGCCCCGAAGCTGTACGCCAGCATCGCCACCCCGACTGGCCAGCACATCCAGTCCGCTGGTCCCGGGGGCGTGCAGAGCCTGAACCCGACCGCGACCCACACCGTCGCGGTCCCGATGTCCGCGTCGGTGACCGCCGGCCGCGATCGCGCTGGCCGTCGTGCTGGCGGTCGCCGGGGGCTTGCTCGCCGGCACGCTCGGCAGCTGGCGGATCGCCCGGCTCCGGCGGGCCGACGCTCTGGCCAAAGTGGCGTGAGCCGGACACCACAATGATCAACCATGCCGACAGGCAGTCATACGACAGGCAGGGAATCCATGTACAACCTGACCGGCGTCACCAAGCTGTATCAGAAGGGCCGCCAGACGGTCCCTGCGGTGCGGGACCTGAACCTGGTGATCGAAGACGGCGAGTGGCTGGCCGTCCAGGGCCGCACCGGGCACGGCAAATCCACGCTGCTGAACCTGCTTGGTGGGCTGGACCGGCCCACCGAAGGCACCGTGGAACTGGCTGGCCAGGATCTGGCCGCGCTGCGCGAGACCCAGGTGACCCGGGTCCGGGCCGCCTCCATTGGGTTCATCTTCCAGACGTTCAACCTGGTGCCCACGCTATCGGCCGCGGAGAACGTGGAGGCCGCCCTGATCCCGCTGCGGACCGGGTCAGCGTGCGACGCAGGCAGGTCGCCGCCGCGCTGGAATCGGTGGGTCTCGGCGACCGGGCCCGGCATCTGCCGTCGGAGTTGTCCGGGGGGCAACAGCAACGGGTCGCGATCGCCCGGGCGCTGGTCGAAGGAGCCGAAGGTGCTGCTCGCCGACGAGCCCACCGGCAACCTGGACGAAGGCACCCGGGACGAGATCATCGCGCTGCTGGAGCAGTTGTGGCGGGAGCATGGCCTGACGCTGGTCCTCGTCACCCACGATCAGCATCATTGCCCGCCGGGCGGAGCGCGTCGCCATCATGAGCAAGAGGGCGCCTGTCCATCCGCCAGGACACCCGAAGCTGACCCGAGCGTTACTCAACCCGGCTGCCGAAGGATGGCGCGCGCCTACGAGCAGGATGGCGTGGGGGAGGCCACCCGGTTCTGGGCCGCCGCCGGAATGACCGCCACCGGGCCGGTCGCCGCGAGGCTGGGGATCGCGCGGCTGGGCGCCGGGCTACTCGCCGCGCGGGCCGCCGTGGGCCCGACGGATGACGCGCTTCCCGCACCCCCCGCGGGCCCGGCCAAGGCCGCGCCGGCCGGCGGTGCACCCGCGCTGTACATCCGTGTGCCCGTACCCTGGACCACGCCCGGGGTGAGGCTGATGCCGGTCACGGTGACAGCGTGGCCAACGGAATCGGTGAGTTGCACAGTGAACGGGCCGGGGCCCAGGCCGGACGTCGCGAGCCAGTAGTTGTAGCTGGCGCGGGTGAGGCTCTGCCAGCCCCTCGACGGGCTGCTGACCCGCACGCTGGTGACTGGGTTTCCGTTGCTGATCGGCAAGAGCGCCAGCCAGTAGGCGGACGAGCCCTCCTTGACCCGCAGCGACAGTGGCCCGGGCAGCGGCGGGTTGACGATCGTGTGGTAGGTCACGGAGACGAGGCCCGCGGAGACCGGCGCGATCCGCGCGAACGCCTGCTCGCTTAGGTCGATGTGGCCTGAATGGCACTCCGGGCACAGGTCGACGACCTCGACGGTCACGGATCCGGCTGGGCCGGTGACCTCGAGGTAGCTGCCGCACGCGGCGGCGGCACCGTACTCGGCGGGCGGCAGCGCCACGTACAGCGGATCGGTGTCCGCCGCCGGATAGGAGCAGTTCCCGTTGCCGGGCTGCAGCACGTAGTGCGTTGCCTCGCCGGCCACAGCCCCTGCTTCGGGCGCGGCCGCCGCCTTCACCGCGCCAGCAACCGTCACGACCGACGCGCACGCCGGTGAGCTTGTCGCCTGCGAGACGCCGACGGCGACTGCCACCGCGATCACGCCGAGCCCGATGGCACCGCCGATTTCGATGCCAAGCAACCGGCGATGCGAAATGCGCTTGCGGTGGCTGGGGCCGACGGCCATGCGGGTGAGTCTAGGGATTGATGTGGTACCGCAAATCGGATTCTCCGGACTCCTCTCACAGCCGTAATATCCGGGAGGCAGTCCTAGGCTCGCGCCGCAACTGGATGGACCGGGTGGCAGTCCGGTCGCGCGGCACGGTGAAGTAGTCAAGAGCGGTGCTCTCTGATAGAGGCGGTGCTCTGCTAGAATCCCAGCGTGAACGCCAGCCGCACCGCACGAGAGCGGGTCCGCGAGGAACTCACCAGGGAGATCACGGAGATTGCCCGGAGCCAGCTCGCGACCGAGGGAGCGGCCGGCTTGTCGCTGCGCGCGATCGCGCGGGACATGGGGATGGTCTCCTCGGCCATCTACCGGTACTTCCCGAGCCGCGACGACCTGCTCACAGCCTTGATCATCGATGGCTATAACGCGATCGGCGTGGCCGCCGAACAGGCGGACACGGCCTGCCCGCAGGCTGACCACGGCGGCCGGTGGCTCGCGGTCTGCCGCGCCGTGCGGGACTGGGCGCTCGCCCATCCTCACGAGTACGCGCTGGTCTATGGCTCGCCGGTGCCTGGCTACCAGGCGCCGCAGCGGACGATCGCGCCCGCCGCCCGGGCGGCCACCGTCTACGGCAAGATCATCAGCGACGCGCACCGCGCGGGCGTGCTTGACCCGCCCGGCATCTGCCCGCCGCTGCCGGAGTCGTTCGGGCCGGACGCCGCCCGGTTGCGCGACTCGGTGATGGCGGATGTGCCCGATGTCGTCGTCGCTCGCGCCGTGGCCAGCTGGACCACCCTGTTCGGCATGGTGAGCTTCGAACTGTTCGGGCAGTTCGAGAACGTGATCACCGACCGGTCCGCGTTCTTCGAGCACAGCATGCGCTGCCAGGGCCGCGAGCGGGCTGCCCGCGGCGCGCGGGGCGACAGCCTGATATTTACCCCACCGGGCCTTCTGGACAATCGCTGCGATAGTGAGCGGGATATACGGGCAAATTAATAGTGGGCAAAGACAGAAATCACCGTGTTCATTGCTGGCTTCTTACGACGAATTCCCTCTCCATATAATTGCCACCGGTTCCGGCGAGTCGTGATAGTCAGCCGGATCGATAACACCTATGCTTATTTACGAGATGAAAACTCGCCGCAACGTCGCCAGCCGCTGGCCTGGCTTAGCGGAACTGCGAGCGCGTCATCGCGGGCGTTACTGCTGAAATGTCACGACGATAACTGTCGGAATGGGCCGTCGCGGTTTATGGACAGACTTACCAGTGGGCGCCCGCAGGCGGGCGATAGCGGTCGGCCGGGGGGAGACTCATCGTGCGTGCAGACAGACGTCCGCGGATGGCGCGTCGTAGCTTGGCCCGGGTGGCAGGCGCTGTCCTGGCCGCCGCCGTGCTCGCGGCGGGCGTGCTCGGAGCGGTCGCGACCGTGGCCGGCAGCGCCCATGCGACCGTGGACACCCAGCCCGGCCTGCGCCCGGTTTCCTACGGCGGCTACACGTTCCAGGTGCCCGCCATCTGGCCGGTGATCAGCTCGCCGATCACCCCCAGCAATGCGTCGAATTCAATCGGCACGTGGTTTACCTGGGCGTGCCCGGGCCCGATCCGAACTGCCCCAGCGCGCTGGTCGGGACCACGGAGGCGCTGCTGATCCAGCCGTCGGCCGCTGGGGCGGCGATCCGCGCGATGCAGAATCCGGTTGATCGCCTGATCACGGTGATTACCAGGCGCATCACGGTGACCGCGACGTACGGTGCGCACCGGGAGCAAATCGACGCCATCCTGGCCAGCGCCTCGCTGCCCTCACCCACCGTCATCGCCCAGCGTCCCGACACCGGGCGCGGCGGCGTCAGGATCGAAGGCGTCAGGATCGAAGGCGTCAGGATCGAAGGGGCACGGCCGGGGGCGTCCTCGGGCGGTCCGTGCCCCGGCCGATTCCGGTGAGCGCCACCAGCTACACCGGTCAGGGTTTTGACACATGCGCCGCGCCGAGCCCGTCCGCCATGCAGACCGTGCTGCAGAACTCCGCATACCGGGCGGTGGGCATCTACATCGGGGGCTCGGAACGCGCCTGCGGGCAGGTGAACCTGTCCGCGGCGTGGGTCAGCGGCGAGGCGGCCGCGGGCTGGCATTTCCTCCCGCTGTACGTGGGGCCACAGGCGAGTTTCGGCGAACTCGGCTCGCCGGCCAATCAGGCCGTCAGCGCCGCGCAGGACGCGGTGACCCAGGCCCAGCTGCTCGGTTTCGGCCTGCGCACTCCCATTTACTACGACATGGAAGCCTATTCCGCGGGGCAGACTCCCGCGGTCCTGATCTTCCTATCGGCCTGGACCCGGGAACTGCACGCGCTCGGCTACCGGTCCGGGATCTACAGCAGTTCACTGTCCGGCGTCATGGATCTTGTAAACAACTACACGAATCCCGCCGTCACGATGCCGACGTCCTCTATGACGCCTTGTGGAATGGGCGCGCCGACACGCAGGACTCCGTGATCCCGGCCACGTCATGGCCCGGCCACCTGCGCGTCCACCAGTACTCCGGGAGCGTCACCCAGACGTTCGGTGGCCTCTCGCTCGACCTCGACCAGGATTATCTCGACGTGCAACTGATGGGGTCCGGCGGTACCGGGGGTACCGGTGGTGGCGGGGGTACCGCGCAGGCATCGCAGGCGGTGGCCGATCAGTCGAGCGGGGTGGTCAACATGTTCTTCCGGGGATCCGACGGAGCGCTGTGGCACGACTGGTTCACGCCGAGTGCCGGGTGGCACGGGCCGGCGAGCTTTGGCGGATCGCTCGCCTCCGAGCCATCGGTGGTGTCCTCGGTCCCGCAGTCGGTGGCCGTGTTCTACCGGGGGACGGACGGCAACCTGTGGTCCGCGGCCTACTCACCAGGGACCGGCTGGTCGGCGTTGCAGAACCTGGGGATGGGCCCGCTCGGCAGCGGGCCGGTGGCGGTGGCGCAGGCCGCCGGGGTCATCGACGTGTTCTGGCGGGGAACGGGGAGCGGCCAGCTGTGGCACGCCGGGTACACGCCGGGCAGCGGCTGGAACGGCCCGCAGGATCTCGGTGGCAGCCTCGCCTCGGGGCCGTCCCCCGCGGTGTCGGGCGGCGCCGTGGTGAGCGTCTTCTGGCGGGGGACCGACGGTCACCTGTGGCAGACGCTGCGGAGCCCGGGGGCGTCCTGGCTGCCGCCGGCCAGCCTGGGCATGGGGCAGCTCGGCGGGGCGCCGGTCGCCGCCGGTGAGGTGAACGGCACCATCGATGTGTTCTGGAACGGCATCGGCGGATCAAGCCTGTGGCACGCCGGCGATACCGTCGGCCTGGGCTGGAGCGGCCCGTCCCTGCTGACCACCACGGGGCTCGCCTCCGGCGTGGGATCCGCCCCGTTCGCGGTGGCCTCATCGGCAGGCTCGATGAACGTTTTCTGGAAGGGGGCAACCGGCGGCCTCTGGTGGGCCTGGCCGGGCAGTACCTGGCAGACGCCGGTCCCGCTGCCGATGGGGACGCTGGGGGGCGGGCCGTTCGCAGCCGGTCAGGGCAACGGCATGATCGACGTGTTCTGGCACGGATCGGCTGATTCGAACCTCTGGCACGCCCGGTACAGCGGTTCCTGGGCCTGCCCGGGAGGCCTCGGCGGCGCCGCGAGCTGACCGCGAGCGGGGCCGGTGGCCAGTCTGGCCACCGGCCCCGCCCGGATGTGCGGTCGCTGGGAGCCCTACTTGGTGGCCTCGCTGGCCGGCTTGCGCCACTGGATCGTGGGACGGAGCGCCTCGAGCCGGACCCGGTGCGCATACCGCTTCGTGATCCCGAGCAGTGAGTCGATCAGCGTGTCCGACAGGAGGTGCGGCTCGAGGCCAAGCTCGACGAGCCTGGTGTGGGTCACGTTGTAGTAGTGGTTGTACAGCTCGACCCGGGGGTTGTCCAGGTGCTCGATCTTGACCGCGTCAGGGCTGCACCGGGCGATGGTCTCGGCGATCTGCCCGATCGACATGGACTCGGTCATCTGGTTGAAGACCCGGAACTCGCCCTGGCCGGCCGGGTTCTCGCAGGCGATCTGGACACACCGGACCGTGTCCCTGATGTCGATGAGACCGCGGGTCTGGCTGCCGTTTCCGTACACGGTCAGCGGCTGGCCCAGGACGGACTGGATAACGAACCGGTTCAGCACGGTGCCGAATACCGCGTCGTAGTCGAACCGGGTGGCCAGCCGCTCATCCTTGGCCGTCTCCGGCGTCTGCTGGCCATAGACGACACCCTGGTTCAGGTCGGTGGCCCGCAGGTTCCAGATCCGGCAGGCGAACTCGATGTTGTGGCTGTCGTGCACCTTGGACAGGTGGTAGAAGGAGCCTGGCCGCTTCGGGAACAGGACCCGGTCCTTGCGTCCCTTGTGCTCGACCTCCAGCCAGCCTTCCTCAATGTCGATGTTGGGCGTGCCGTACTCACCCATCGTGCCCAGCTTGACCAGGTGGATGTCGGGGTTGGTCTCGGCGATCGCGTACAGCAGGTTGAGGTTGCCGATCACGTTGTTGGTCTGGGTGTAGACCGCGTGCTTCCGGTCAACCATTGAGTACGGGGCCGCGCGCTGCTCGGCGAAGTGAACGACCGCGTCGGGCTGGAAGTCACCCACGATGTGGTAGGTGAAGGACGCGTCTACGAGGTCCCCGATGTAACACTTGATGTCCTGGCCGGTGTACTCCCGCCATACCCCGACGCGAGTCTGCAAAGACTCGATCGGTACCAGGCTGTCGACCCCGAGTTCGTTGTCATACCCCCGGCGGGCGAAGTTGTCCGCCACCGCGACGTTATGGCCGCACGCCGAGAGGTGCAGCGCGGTCGGCCACCCGAGATAGCCGTCCCCGCCCAACACCAAGATCCTCATGATCTTGCTCCTGCCTTGTCGGTCTGTCGCTTGGATTGTTCCCGCCCGGCGCGGCCCTACTGTCCCCGGCCGCGCCCGATTGTGGGGGGTTCCCGTCCGCGAGGGCCTGCGCGTTCTGTCCGCTGTCGGCGTCCGCACCAAGGCGACCTCGGGCGTGTCCCGTGGATATTCGGCCAGCTGCGCATCCGCCGGAGGCCGCCTACCTCCAGCAATGTTCGGTTCCCGTACTGTATACCTGACTGGATGACCCTTAGGTCTTCCGAGTAACTAGGACTCCCATGACACTTGCAGCTCCCCGGTTCGCCGCGTCCCTGCGGCGCCGGCTCCGCAGCTCGCTGGGCAAAAGGTTCAGCAGATTCGTGCCCGTGGCGGCGGCGTCCTTCGGGGCGAGCCAGCTCACGCTCACCCTTCTGCTCGGGCCCGCGCACGCCACGGCGGGCATATCGGCGATCGCGGCATGGTTCGCCGGCGCGGCAGTCAGCTACATCCTGAGCCGCTGGGCGTGGGAGCGGAAGGGCCGGCCGAATCTGGTCAGGGAGACCCTGCCCTTCTGGGCGGTGTCGGTCGGTGCCGCCATCGTGCTGACCCTGACGGCCAAGTACGCGAACCATGAGGCCCTGCGGATGGGCCTGTCGCATGCCCAGCGAGTGCTCTTCGTGGATGGTGCCTATCTCGCGGCGAACTGCGGGACGTTCCTGGCGAGGTTCGTGATCTTCCACTACGTCCTCTTCGCGGACCGGGGGTCCGCGGTATCGCCGGAGGCGGCTGGCCGGCCTGCCGGCGCGGCGAGTCCGTCCCCGGCCATGGGAGCGGATCCGGCCAGCGTCGTGCGGGCCAACGGCTCGGCCGCATGGGCCGAGTTCCCGGCCAGGCCGCCAGCGGCCCGCTCTGTGGACGACGACGAGGTAGCCGAGCGGGGTGCCCGGCGCTGACGCTCCCGCCACCAGGTGCGTGCGATCACAGCGGCAAAGTGGAGGCCGTAGATCGCGTTGTGCCCCTTCTTGCTGTCGCCCACCTGCCGTTTGTGAATAGTGGCCGGCACTTCCAGCACGGTGAACCCTCTGGCCAGCACCGCGATGAGTAGTTCGGCCGACTGGTACTGAGGCTGTTCGAGGCGCACGGCTCCGGTGACTTCGGCGCGCATCGCGCGCAGCCCGAACGAAGAGTCGGTGATGCGCTTACCGGTCAGCAGGCTGATGGTCACCGCGAAGACCCACGTGCCCAGGCGGCGCACCGGGTCCTTGGTCTCCTGGCTGCCAAGCTTGCGCGACCCGGTGACGAAATCAGCCTCGCCCGATAGCACGGGCCCCAGGATGCGCTCCATCTCGGCTGGGTTGTATTGGCCGTCGGCGTCGGTGGTGACGATGAACCTGGCGCCGCCCTCCCTGGCTATGCGATAGCCGAGCCGGAGCGCAGCGCCCTGGCCGCGGTTGACTGGGACGTCGCAGACCAGGGCGCCGTGCGCGCGGCCCTCGGCCACCGTCCCGTCCCTGGCCCCGTCTGACACCACGATGACCGAGGTGGCGAGCCCGCAGAGAGACACAGGAAGACTGTCTACGACCGAGCCGAGCACTCCCTCCTCGTTGAAGGCGGCGATCACGATGGCGACCGGCCGCAGGTGCGCCGCGCGCTCGCCATAGTGCGCGGCGAATGCTGCGAGGGCAGCGCCGTCCACTGCTTCGCCGGCCACCGGCGAGGGAGTCACTGAGCGGCCTCCGCCGCTGCCACTCCGCCGCGCCGCGGCGCGGCACCACGGTGGAGCGCGAGTTCCGGCGGCCACCTGTCTACCACGGTTACCTCCCCGCCCCGCTCCAGCCGTGCCCTGACCAGCCGCCGTCCGATGAATCCCGCCCCGTCGGTCACCAGGACCCGGGAAGGTCCTTCAGCCGCCATCGATTCTCCATTCGCGGTACGTGCCCTTCATGTTGTCGCCCTGTTAACGCACCGGGCCTAGCCCGCATATGCTGCCCGGCCAAGCTGGATGTACTCCGAGGAAACGCTGAAGGATTCAGCGTTCCCGCGCGGGATATGCTCGGTCACGGCCCGTATTATCCGGGCCAAACCGGCCAATTCAATCCGGCAAACGCCGCGGTCGCGTTGCCCGGGTTGGTTCTCGGAGTTGTTTTACGGGAAACGCGACCACGCAAGATGCAGGGGATAGTGTAGCGGCGCAGCGTATGAGCTAGTAGCCAGGATGCCGGTGTGCCATGCTTGTAGTTTCCGCTGTTAGGACGGGGGCACCGGAGGAAGTGATCCCATGACGACCGGGGCCGCGGATCCGCGAGCGGAGGCGGACCGGATCGATGAGTCGCGGGAGATTCTCCGTTCCCGCATCGACCTGAGCCGCCTTGCACCGTTAAGCCGCGCGGTCACCGAGCACATCATCCTCGCGAGCGCTGATTTCGACTACGCGACTGATCTTGTCTGCGACGAGGCGGCGCTGGCCACGGCGGTCGCTGAGGTCACGGCCGGCGCTGTGGTGGTCGCCGACGCGGCGATGGTCGCGGCGGGAATCACCGCGCACCCCATCGTCTGCAAGGACGGCGAGCCGCTGACCGAGCGCCTGGCCCGGACCGCGGGCATCAGTCGAGCCGCCGCAGCGGTGCGGCTGGCATTCGGCCAGGTCGGGCCAGGCGCCATCTGGGTGATCGGCGACGAGCCAGCGGCGCTGGAAGAGGTCATCAGCCGGGATGTGCAGCCGTCTTTCGTCATCGGCCTGCCGGTGGGTTTCGCAGGCGCCGCGGAAGCCAAGGACGCGCTCCGGGCCAGCGGCCTGGCGTCGCTGAGCAACCTTTCGGAGAAAGGAGGCGCCGCGGTGGCCGCCGCGGCGTTCAACGCTCTCCTGGGCGCCGCCGCGGGCCAGCCCTAGGGCTCCCTCGGCGCACTGGGATCACGGCGGTCCGTGCCCCGGTCATGCTGGCCCTGGACTGCCGTTACGCTCGATCATCGGTCAGCTAGAACCGGAGGAGTGCGGACTGCCATGGTCGCCGTCGAGGCCCTGCCCTACCTGCTTGGGCTCCGCCTGAATGGCCGTATGGTCCTGGTCGTGGGCGGCGGCACGGTGGCCACCCGGCGAGTCCCCGCCCTGCTCGACGCGGGCGCCGACGTTCTCGTCGTCTCTCCCGAGCTCAGCCCGTCCTTGCACGCCCTCGACCTGGCGGGCCGGATCCGCTGGGAGCCGCGTGGCTACGCGCCTGGTGACTGCCCCGGAGCGTGGCTGGTCTGCGCGTGCACCGATGACCTGGCGGTGAACACCACTGTGGCGGCGGACGCCGAGGCCGCTGGGATCTGGTGCGTCCGGGCGGACGACGCTGAGGCCTCTGCCGCCTGGACTCCCGCGTCCGGGCAGGCCGGCGACGTGCAGGTGGGCGTGCTGAGCGGTGACCCCCGGCGCAGCGCGGGCATCAGAGATGCGGTGCTCAATGGCCTGCGGTCCGGTGCGCTGAACGCGCGCCGGCACCGCCGCCGCAGCGGGGGCGTCGCCCTGGTGGGCGGCGGCCCGGGAGATCCCGGGCTGATCACCGTGCGGGGACGGCAGATCCTGGCTGACGCGGACGTCGTGGTGGCCGACCATCTCGCGCCGCAGTCGCTGCTCGACGAGCTGGCACCGAGCGTGGAAATCGTCGACGCGGCCAAGATCCCCCGCGGCCGGGCCATGGCGCAGGAGGACATCAACTCGCTGTTGGTGAGCAAGGCCCGCCGCGGCCTCCTCGTGGTCCGGCTCAAGGGCGGGGACCCGTTCGTGTTCGGGCGTGGCGGGGAGGAATTGCTGGCCTGCCTGAGCGCGGGCGTGCCAGTGACCGTGGTGCCCGGGGTATCCAGCGCGACCGCCGTGCCTGCCGCCGCCGGGGTGCCGGTCACCCATCGCGGCGTGGCCCAGGAGTTTCACGTGATCTCGGCGCATGTCCCACCAGGCGACGCGCGCTCCACCGTGGATTGGCCCGCGCTGGGCCGCTCGCCTGCCACACTGGTGCTCCTCATGGCAGTCGAGCACCTGGGACCCATCGCCGATACGCTCATTCGGCATGGCCGCGCCGGGAGCACCCCAGTTTCGGTCATTGTGGACGGTACCCTGCCGACGCAGCACATAATTACCTCAGCACTGAATACGGTCGCCCGCGACGCATCAGCAGCGGGCGTCCGTCCTCCGGCGGTCGTCGTGGTGGGTGAGGTCGTGAACGTCGCGGCGCAGATAGCCGGGCTCTCGCGTGGATCGGGCGAGGCAGTCCCGGCCGGCACCTTTACGCCCGCGTCGGCGCGGGCGCAGGCGCGGGCGCCATCCGTGGCGGCGGGGACCACTCGGGATGACGGGCGATCCGGGCTGACCGACCCTCCGGGATGACGGGTGGATTCTCGGTAGCGGACCATGGGGTGAGGGACCAGACGGGACGGACCAGACGGGACGGAAAGGCAACGGCAGGAGGGTGATGACGGAGGGACAGGGACTGACGGCCGCTTCCGCGCACCCGGCGGGCGCGGATACGCCGCCGCCTGCCCAGGGTCCGCCCGGCGCCCACGCATCCGGCGCCCCGGCGCCCGGCGAGCTGACCCCGGAAGCGGAGGTTACGCCGGCGGAGGTGCCACACCGGCGGGTGGACGCGCGTCAGCTCGAGAGGGCGCTCCTCGAGCTGCGGCACCGGATCGTCAACGTCACCCTGCTCTTCGAGACCGACGGCGCGGATGGGGCGAGAGCGGAGCGGCGCAAGCTGCTCAGCCAGATTGACGATTACCTGTTGCCGCGGCTGCGCCAGTCGGGCGCGCCGATCCTGGTCGCCCTGGTCGGCTCCACGGGGGCCGGCAAGTCAACGCTGGTGAACAGCCTGGTCGGCATGCAGATCAGCAACACTGGGGTGCGGCGGCCGACGACGAACAGCCCGGTGCTCGCCTGCCATCCCGACGACGCGGACTGGTTCGCTGAGAACGTCTTCCTGCCTACCGTGCCCCGCGTGCGCCAGGAGGGCCTGGCCAGGTCGGGCCGCGACGGACTGCTCGTACTCGCGGCGGTGGAGGGAATGCCCAAGGGCGTCGCCCTGCTGGATACCCCGGACATCGACTCCGTGGTCCAGGCCCACCGCGAGTTCGCGCACCAGTTCCTCGACGCGTCCGACCTGTGGCTCTTCATGACCAGCGCCAGCCGTTATGCCGATACGAGCGTCTGGGAGCTGCTCCAGTACGCCAGGGACAGGGGGGCCTCGCTGGGCATCGTGCTGTCCCGGGTTCCACCCTCGGCCGGGGCGGAGCTCACCAAGCACTTCGGTGCCATGCTGGTGGCCAACGGGCTCGCGGACAATCAGCGCTTCGTGATCAACGAGACGGTCATCACCGAAGGGCGGCTGCCGCCCGAAGCATCCGGCCCGGTGCGGGCGTGGCTCGAGGACACCGCGGCCCGGGGGGATCGCCGGGTGGCGGTCCTCACCCAGACCATGTCCGGCGTGCTCGACACGTTCCGCACCAGGATCCCGGCCCTGGCGGCCGAGGCGCAGGTCCAGCTCGCCATCCGTGCCGACCTGCAAGCCGGGGTGGAGCGAGCGTACGGGGCCGCGCTCGCCGAGACGGACGAGGCGCTGCGGAACGGCTCGCTGCTCCGCGGCGAGATCCTGGCCCGCTGGCAGGACTTCGCGGGTACCGGCGATCTGCTGCGGGCATTGCAGGGCCGGCCGGGGCGGCCCGGCGGGCGGGCAGCAGAAGCGGGGTTCGCCAGGGCGGGCCGAGGCGCTCAAAGCCGCTGTGCGCGGCGGGATCGAGTCGCTGGTGGTGTCCGTGGCCGACCGGGCCGCGGAGGATTGCATCCGCCGGTGGCGCAGGCACCCGCCGGCGCCGCTCTGCTCGACCAGCTGTCGAGCGGGGCGACCGACGAGATCTGGGGCAGTTCGCCGTTCGCGGCCGAGGCGGAGCTGATCCTTGGCCTGAGCCCGGGCGCCCGCGCGGACAAGGACGGAGCCGGCGGGCCGGAGGCTGGACCGCCGACGGCGGAGTCGGCTCTCGGTCGGTCGTCGCCCGACCTGGCCACCCGATCCGTCGGCGCGGTCGGCCGCTGGCAGGACCACATACTGCACATGGTGCAGGGGCAGAACGTTACCAAGCGGTCGATCGCCCGGCTCATTTCCTTCGACGAGGATTCGTTGAGCATGGTGCTGGTAATTGGGCTGCTGGGGTACGACACGGGCGATGTCACGGCGGACGAGGTGGTGAGCGCGGTCCCGCGTCACCTCCTCACGTCGCTTTTCGGGGCGGGGCGGCTGCGCGAGATCAGCACCGAGGCCCGAGCCGACCTGCACGAGCGGATCAGGCTGCTCTTCGACGAGGAGATGCTGCGATTCGCGGCGGTCGTCACCGCGGCCGGCGGAACTGAACGACGCCACGGCTGGGCACCTGCACCAGGCCGCCGACGCGGTTGAGGCGGCGCGATGACCCCCGGGGAGCCCACCGCGACCTGGGTGGGCAGCGGTGGTCGCGACCTGTCAGGCAGGCTGACCGCGCTGGCCAGGCTGGTGCAGATCGGGGCCGCCCGCACTGGCCCGGACGGTTCAGCCCCGAGCTTCTGCGGGATGCCGAACAAATGGTCGCCCGGGCCGGCGAGCGGCTGCGGCTATCCGCGAACCATACCGTCGCGATCCTGGCGGGCGGCACCGGGAGCGGCAAGTCCTCCCTTTTCAACCGGCTGGCCGGCGCCATTTTTCGCCGGTCGGGGTGACCAGGCCGGTGACCCTGAATCCGCACGCTTGTGTCTGGGGGATGGAAGGGGCGGGGTCGCTGCTGGAATGGCTGGGCGTGCAGCACCGGTACCGTTACGCGCGGTCGAGCGCGCTCGGCGAGGGTGAGAGGTCCCTACGTGGCCTGGTCCTGCTCGACGTTCCCGATCACGATTCGGTGCTGGGCGGGACGTCGGAAGTGAGCCGCCTCGTCGCGCTGGCCGACGTGCTGATCTGGGTGCTCGATCCGCAGAAATACGCCGACGCCGCCGTGCACAGCCGATTCCTCACCCCGATGGCCGGTCACTCGTCGGTCATCATGGTCGTCCTGAACCAGTCCGACCTGCTCACCGCCGCCCAGGCTGAGGACTGCGTGTCGGATCTGCGGCGGCTGCTCGATTCCGAGGGCTTGACCGAAGCCCGGGTCCAGCTCACGTCGGCCCGCACCGGGGCCGGCCTGGAAGAACTGCGCAACGTGCTGACCGACACGGTGTACGCGAGGCGGGCCTCCAGCGAACGGATCGGGGCTGACGTAGACGCCATCATCGAGCGCTTCCTGCCGTATGCGGTCGAGGCGCCTGCGGGCGAGCCGCCATACCGCCCGGCGGCCGAGCCGCCGTTCGGCCCGGCGGCCGAGCCGCCGTTCGGCCCGGCGGCCGAGCCGCCGTTCGGCCCGGCGGCCGAGCCGCCGTTCGGCTCAGCGGCCGAGCCGCCGTTCGGCTCGCCGCGGAGCCGGCGTTCGGCCCGCCGGCCGAGGTGTGGGGCAGCACAGCGGCCGAGGCGGCGGGCGGGCGGGCGGCCAGACCGCCAAACGGTACCGCGGACTTCTATAACGTCCCGCCACGCGCCGCCGAATTGCTCGCCGAGTCGTTCGCCCGCGCGGCGGGGACGTCGGGCGTCGGGCAGGCCGTGCAGAGCGCCCGGGAACTCAGGGCGGTGGACTACGTGGGCTGGCCAGTGGCGTGGCTGGCCGACCGGGTGATTGGCCGTGATCCGCTGCGCAAGCTGCGCCTGGGCTATATCTGGGATGAATTGCGCGAGGTCTCGGCGGGGCCGGCGGGCGCGCAGCAGGCCGAGATCGACAACGCGCTCACTGCCCTGGGCGACCAGGTCGGCACCGCCCTGCCGCAGCCCTGGTCGCACACCGTCCGGGCCGCGGCCCGGTCGAACGCGCAGCAGATTCCCGCCGCGTTGGGCGCGGCCATTGGGGAGTCGCTGCCTGCCGAGAACACCGTGGCGCCGTGGTGGCGCCTGGCCGCGGCCTGGCAGGGGTTGCTGCTGGGGTGTGTGGCGATCGGGCTGGCGTGGATGGTGGCCATCCTGGTGCTGGGGGTGTTCCGGGTGGCACCGCACGCACCGGCCATCTTCCGTGATCCGGTGCTGCTGCCCTGGATAGCGGTCATGATCGCGGCGATCCTCGGGCTTGGCTGGCTGACCGCGTCGGGTTTCATGACCGCGGTCACCACAGCGGCGGTCCAGGAGCGGGACGAAGTTGACGGGGAGATGCGGTCTCGGATGACGATTGTCGCCGAGCAGATGGTGATGCAGCCGATCAGGCAGGAACTGTCCGAGTGCTCCCGGTTCAGCGCCGCGCTCCGCGCAGCCAGCCGGTAGGGCCAGCCGGTCGGGCCAGCAGCCGGTCGGGCCAGCAGTAAGCCCCAGCCCCAAGCAAGCCCCCCAGTCCAGCGGCAGCTTTTCGCTGACGGCTTAATGCCTGAGGAAGCCCTTCCCGCCGCCCGATGTTCACTGTAATGATGTAATCACAGTGTTCGGAGGCGACGTGGCAGCTGATTCCCCGCTGGATGCCTACTCGCAGATCGTGGCCGGGGTAGCGGCCGAGCTCACCGGCAAGGTGGCCAGCTTGCGGGTGCCGCGGCGGCCCGATGGCGGCGGCGGTGAGAGCCTCGGCTCGGCCGTCGTCTACACCGGTGACGGGTTCTTGCTGACCAACGCCCATGTCGTGGGCCGGGCGCAGGCGGGCACCGCCTCGTTCGCCGATGGCTCCGTGTCCCCGTTCCGTGTGGTCGGCGCGGATCCGCTGTCCGATCTTGCCGTGCTCAGGACGGCCGGCCAGACACCGCCTCCGGCGGAACTCGGTGAGGCAGATGAGCTGGTGGTCGGCCAGCTGGTCGTGGCGGTCGGCAATCCGCTCGGCCTGGCGGGCTCGGTCACCGCGGGCGTGGTCAGTGCCCTGGGCCGGTCACTGCCCACCCGCAGCGGGTCGGCGGCCCGGCTGATCGAGGACGTGATCCAGACCGACGCGGCGCTGAATCCGGGGAACTCGGGGGGTGCGCTCGCGGACAGCCATGCTCGGGTGGTGGGCATTAACACCGCGGTGGCCGGGACCGGGGTTGGTTTGGCCGTTCCGGTCAACGCGACGACCAGGCGGATCATCTCGGCGCTCATGCAGCATGGCCGAGTCCGGCGCGCGTATCTGGGCCTGGTCAGCATGCCAGGTCCGCTGCCCGCACCGCTCCGGGAGCGATTCGGCGCCGCGACCGGGCTGCGCGTGATCGAGGTGGTTCCCGGCGGCCCAGCCGCCAGCGCGGGGCTGCGCACCGGGGACCTGCTGCTGACCGCGGCGGGCAATCCGGTCGCCAAAGCCCAGGACCTGCAGCGGCTGATGTTCGCGGAGGCCATCGGGCGCCGGATGGCGATCACCGTGATGCGCAACGGGGCGCTGGTTGACGTCTTCGTCGAGCCGTCGGAGCTCGTCGCGGCCTGACGGCCCCCGCGGATGGTCTCACAGACCACCGTCGGTAGGAGTCGCTGGGTCCACAGTTCCGTGCTCTCGCCGGCATTGTCCACAGCCATTCGTTCGGCCTGGTGGTGATGCGAGGTTTCCCGCGATCGTGATGCATATCGGTGGCAGGGCGCCGCCGCGCGGCGCGTGCTGGTGCCGCGGTGTGACACGAGAGCCCGGGAGGATCGGGATGATTAATGAGGCGCAAGTGTTCCTGGCTGGCTACGTGGCGACCGAGCCAACATTCCGGACCACGTCTCGCGGGAAGCCGGAAGCGCACATGCGGGTGGGCTACACCCCACGGCGGCAGGACCGGGACACCGGCGAATGGGCTGACGGGCCGAGTTCGTTCGTCAGCGTGAAGTGCTGGGGCAAGCTCGCCGACAACGTAGCCCTCTGCCTCCGCAAAGGCGAGCCGGTCGTCGTGATGGGCCGCGTGCAGATCCGGCCGTACGAAAAGGACGGCATTCAACGCCAGTCTGTCGATGTCTACGCCAGCGCGATCGGCTACGACCTGGCCCGGGGGGTGGCCCACTTCTCACGGACCCGGCCGTCGTCCGGTGAGACGGCCGCCGACCGGCAGGCCGCTGGCATCTCCGCTGACCCCCGTACGGACGACGACGCGGCCGAACTGGCTTACCAGCGACGCGCGGACGAGGCGGAGGCGGCCGACGGGCGGCCCGAAGATGCGTCGGGCGCGCCCGAGGAGACTGCCGACGGTGGGTTCCTCGACGGCAGCGCTCTGGCGACGATGGCTCAGCAGGACGGTGATCAGCCGCCGGCGAGTTCCCCGCCCTTCTGACGCGCTCGGGCCGCGGGCCGTCTCCGCGCCTGGCCAGCCGGTCCGGGCGGCCCGTACGGCCCAGCCTGGGCCGGCCAGCCCCATGCCTGCCATCCGGCCCGTGCGCGCGCCCATTCCGGCCTGCCGGTGCGCGCCTGCCCATGGCGGCCGTGGCGCCGGCTCCGGCTGCCGTGCGGGCCAGCCCGTGCGGGCCAGCCCTTTGCGCAAGGTAACGGTCCATGCGGGCCAGCCGGGCGCGGGCCGTCCGGCCTAGGCGGGTCACCGGGCGCGGCGCACCCGGGCCAGGTTGACGGATTTCGCTGCCGCGCGAGCCCCCCAGCCCTAGGCTGTTACTCAGCGTCATATTTACGCGAAATCTGAACACTTAAAGTGATCGAGGAGTGGATACGGAATGGGCCCGCCTGCGACGGGGTCAGGGGCACATGGCCTGTTCGCGGTCCAGTGTGCGCTGCCGGGTGCGGATTCTCATGGGCAACAGGCGGCCGGCCAGCCCAGGGCCCCGTGGTCCTGGCCGCTGTTGTCGGCACCGCTGCCGCTGGCTGGTTACCTCCTCGCGGTCATAGCCGCCGACCTGGCGCTGACCGGGTGGCTGCTGCCCCACACGCCGCCGCACGACGGTCAGGTTCTCCTCTTCGCTGCGTTCCTCGGGTGCGGCGCCATTTGCGTCGAGGCGGCCCGGCGGTGGGGCGTCCCGCCTCCGGGTACCCGCGATTTGCTATCCGCGTGGTGGCTTCCCGCGGCTCTCCTGCTTCCGCCGCTGTACGCGCTCACCGCCCCCGCGTTGATCGGCGGTCTGGCGCATTGGCGGGCCAGACGAGGGCCGCCGGGCTGGGGGGCATTCACGGCGGCCGCGATGGGGCTGTCCGGCGCCGCGGCCTCGGCCCTCTTCCGCCTCGAGGGCACGCATGGCCGCTGGTTCCTGCATCCGGCCACTCTTACCGTCGCGGCCGCGTGTGCCGTCCTGTTCGTCATGATTAACGCGATCCTGGTCGCGGTCGCCATGCTGGCGTCAGATCCCCAGGCGGCCGGGCGCAGCGTGCCGTGGGACCCGGAGAGCCTGCTGCTCGACCTGACCGGGCTCTGTGCGGGCGTCCTGGTGACGATCGTTGGTGCGCTTAGCCCTGTGCTGCTCGCGGTGGCCCTGCCGCCCGTCATCTTGCTCCAGCGGAGCCTGCTCCATCAGCAGCTGCGCACCGCGGCCCGGACCGACGCCAAGACCGGCCTGCTCAACGCGGCCGCCTGGCAGCGAGAGGCAGCCGCCAAGATCCGCATGGCTCAGCGGGCCGGTCAGCCTGTGGCGCTGCTGCTGGCCGACATCGACCATTTCAAGCGGGTCAATGACACCTACGGCCACCTGGCCGGTGACGAAGTGCTGGCCCAGACGGCCACCGCCCTGGTCCAGAACGTGCGGGCGGGCGATGTGCTCGGCCGGTTCGGTGGCGAGGAGTTCGTGGTCCTCCTTCCCGGCGCCGACGGCCGGGAGGCCTGCTCAATTGCCGAGAGGCTCAGGGAGCGGGTGAGCGTCATCAGCCTTCCGGTTGCGGGTGCCCTGGTCACAGTGACGGTATCCATCGGCGTGGCCGCGCTGGGCACCCACGGCCACGAGCTCTTCGATCTGCTGGCCTCGGCGGACGCCGCCCTGTACCGGGCCAAAGGGACAGGCCGCGACCAGGTGTGCCTGCTGCCGCCGGGTCCTCGGCCGTCCGCCGCGCAGCCGCCATACCCCTAATCTGGAAGACATGCCCGAGTTTATTTATCAGATGCATGCCGTGCGGATGGTGCGCGGCGACAAGCTCATCCTGGACGACGTGTCGCTCGCATTCCTGCCCGGCGCGAAGATCGGTGTGGTCGGCCCGAACGGTGCCGGGAAGTCTTCGTTGCTGAAGATGATGGCTGGCCTGGAGCAGCCGTCGAATGGTGACGCGAGGCTCTTTCCTGGCTTCACGGTCGGTCTGCTGTCGCAGGAGCCGGTCCTGGACGAGAGAAAGACGGTCCTGGGCAACGTCGAGGAGGGCGTAGCCGACGTCAAGGCGCTGCTGGAGCGGTACAACGAGATCGCTGAACTGATGGCGACCGACTACTCCGATGACCTGCTCGCCGAGATGGGCCGGCTTCAGGAACAGTTGGACCACAGAGGCGGCTGGGACCTCGACAGCCAGCTCGAGCAGGCCATGGACGCGCTGCGCTGCCCACCTCCGGACGCCGACGTGAGTGTGCTGTCCGGTGGTGAGCGGCGCCGGGTCGCCCTGTGCAAGCTGCTGCTGGCCCAGCCGGATCTGCTGTTGCTGGACGAGCCGACCAACCACCTGGACGCCGAGAGCGTGCAGTGGCTGGAACAGCACCTGGAGAAGTACCCGGGGACGGTGGTGGCGGTTACCCACGACAGGTACTTCCTGGACAACGTGGCGCAGTGGATCCTGGAGCTTGACCGTGGTCACGCCTACCCCTACCAGGGCAATTACACGACCTACCTGGAGACCAAGGCGGCCCGGCTCAAGGTTGAGGGCCAGAAGGATGTCAAGCGGCGCAAGCGGCTCGAAGAGGAGCTGGAATGGGTGCGCTCCAGCCCGCGGGCCCGCCAGGCGAAAAGCCGCGCCCGGCTGGACCGGTACGAGGAGATGGCGGCCGAGGCTGACTCGCAGCGCAAGCTGGACTTCGAGGAGATCCAGATTCCGCCCGGCCCGCGGCTGGGCAGCCTGGTGGTCGAGGCGAAGGACCTGGTCAAGGGGTTCGGTGACACCGTGCTGATGGAGGACCTCAGCTTTTCGCTGCCCCGCAACGGCATCGTCGGCGTGATCGGCCCGAACGGGGTCGGCAAGACGACGCTGTTCCGGATGATCGTGGGGGAGGAGAAGCCCGATTCCGGGATCATCCGGATCGGGGAGACCGTGAAGATCTCCTACGTTGACCAGTTGCGGTCCGGTATCGACCCCGACAAGACGGTCTGGGAGGTCATCTCTGGTGGCGAGACGACCATACGGGTGGGCCACGTCGAGATTCCCAGCCGCGCCTACGTGGCGGCGTTTGGCTTCAAGGGCCCGGACCAGCAGAAGCCGGCCGGGCTCATGTCCGGCGGCGAGCGGGGCCGAGTCAACCTGGCGCTGACCCTGCGCCAGGGCGGGAACCTGCTGCTGCTCGACGAGCCCGCCAACGACCTGGATGTGGAGACGCTCTCCTCACTGGAGCGAGCGCTTTTCGAATTCCCTGGCTGTGCGGTGATCACCAGTCACGACCGCTGGTTCCTTGACCGCATCGCGACGCACATCCTGGCCTGGGAGGGTGGGGCGAACTGGTTCTGGTTCGAGGGCAACTTCGAGTCCTACGAGAGGAACAAGATCGAGCGTCTTGGCCCAGAGGCAGCCCGGCCGCACCGGGTTACCTACCGCCGACTCACCCGCGGCTAACCGCCCGGCTACAGCTGCCCGGCCACGGCCGCCCGGCCACGGCCGCCCGGCCACGGCCGCCCGGCCACGGCCGCCCGGCCACGGCCGCCCGGCCACAGCTGCCCGGCCACAGCTGCCCGGCTACGCTGCCCGGCTACAGCCGCCTGCCACGAGGCGGCTGTAGCCCGCACCGGTAGCCCGCCGGCAGCCCGCACCCTAGGCCCGCACAGGGAACTCCCAGGGACGCCGCGCCCTACACCGGGCCCTCGCTCATAGGGCTCACATCTTCGCGGCAGATACTCAAGATCATGGGCCTTCGACAGACTCACCGCCGGTTCGCCGCTGCCATCACCGCTATCGGCCTGGTGGCTGGCCTGCTGGCCGCGTGCACCTCGCCCGCCAGCACCGCCAGCACCGCCAGCACCGCCAGCCCCGCCGGACGGGCCAGCGGCGGCCCGACCAGCACCGACGTGGCAGCATCGGGGATTCACAAGATCAAGCATGTGATCATCGTCATGCAGGAGAACCGCTCGTTCGACAGTTATTTCGGGACCTTCCCCGGAGCGGCCGGGATCCCGATGAAGAACGCGGTGCCGACGGTGTGCGTGCCGAACCCGGCCGGCGGCTGCACCCGGCCTTACCACGACACCGCGGATGTCAACGGGGGTGGCCCGCACGGCGAGGGCAACGCCGTCGCCGACACCGACGGCGGCAAGATGGACGGCTTCATCGCGCAGCGCGACAAGGCGAAGTCGGGGTGCCTGAACGTCAACGACCCGGCGTGCAGCGCCGGCGGAACTCCTGACGTGATGGGCTACCACACCGGCGCCGAGATTCCGAACTACTGGACCTACGCCCGGGACTTCGCGCTCGATGACCACATGTTCGAGCCGGTCAAGTCGTGGTCGCTGCCCGACCACCTGTACATGGTTTCCGCGTGGTCGGCCAAGTGCAAGAACCGCTCGCCCATGAGCTGCGTCAACAACATCGTCGGGCCCTACGGCAGCCAGCAGATCAGCCAGGCGGTCCACCAGGAGCTGACCACCGGCCAGACCTCGATCGACCTGGCCTGGACCGACATCACCTGGCTGCTCTTTGCCCACCACGTCAGCTGGGCCTACTACGTGCAGACCGGCACCCAGCCCGACTGCGACAACGACTCGTCCCTGACCTGTGCCCCGGTCCGGCAGAGCGCCAGCACACCGGGGATCTGGAACCCGCTGCCCCTGTTCGGCGACGTGCAGGCCGACCACCAGCTGCACAACATCGAGGACCTCAGCTCGTACTTCACCGCCGCCAAGGCCGGCTCGCTCCCTTCGGTCACCTGGATCACCCCGTCAGGACCGGACAGCGAGCACCCGCCCGCCAGCGTCCACCAGGGCCAGGCGTACGTCACCTCGATCGTCAACGCCGCCATGAAGAGCCCCGACTGGAACTCGACGGCCATTTTCCTGAGCTGGGACGACTGGGGTGGCTTCTACGACCACGTCGTCCCCCCGATGGTCGACCAGAACGGCTACGGCCTGCGGGTCCCCAGCATCGTCATATCCCCCTACGCCAAGCGCGGCTTTATCGATCACCAGACCCTCAGCAGCGATGCCTACCTGAAGTTCATCGAGGATGACTTCCTCGACGGGGCCCGCCTTGACCCCAAGACCGATGGCCGCCCCGACCCCCGCCCCGACGTCCGCGAGAACCAGCCCATCCTCGGCCGCATGGACCAGGACTTCGACTTCAGCCAGCCACCCCGCCAGGCGGTGCTCCTGGCCACCAACCCGCCCACCGACTCGCCGACCATCCCCAGCTACTTCAACGGCAGGCCGGCGTGCGTGGGCTGCACTGGCCCACCCCCGGCCGCGCCGCGCCGTGGGTGACCACAACTCGCGCCGCAAGGCGCGCGTGCTCAGCCGGACGGGCAGGCTCAGGCGGGGCTCAGGCCGAGGTCGGGGCCCCGCCCGGTGGTTGATGGCTGGTTGACCAGGCTCTGCGCGGCCATCACCAGGTAGTCCCAGAGCTGCGCGGCATGGGCTTCATCGAGGCCGAGTTCGTCGAGCGCGACCCGCATGTGCCCGAGCCAGGCGTCCCGCTCCGCTTCCCCGATGGCGAAGTGCGCGTGCCGCATTCTCAGCCGCGGGTGGCCGCGCCGTTCGTTGTAGGTGCCGGGACCGCCCCAGTACTGGATGAGGAAGAGCCGCAGGTGCTCCTCGGCAGGCCCCAGATCCTTGCTCGGATACACCTCCCGCAGTGTCGGATCGGCGGCCACACGCTGGTAGAACCGGTGCGTGAGGCGGCGAAACGTCTCCTCCCCGCCCACGGCCTCGAAGAAGCTCAGTTCCCGTGTCTCGCCCATAGCTGTCTCGTTCATGGCTGGGGTCCAGGGTACGTGTCCTGGTTGGCCGCCGGGGCCAGCGGCCACGGCTCGTCAGGCGGGGCCGCGTGAGCCTGCGCCTCCGCCTTGGCGGCCGACCCCGCGCTCAGAGCCGTGGCCACCGGCTCGCCGGGCATATCCGACGCGTCCAGCGCGGTCTTCAGTCGCTCCCTCAGCTCGCGGGCGACCTCCCACTGCCCGAGCGGTACCGTTTTGGCGACCAGCCGCATCACCACGGAATCGCTGGTTATCGACTCCACCCCCCACACTTCCGGTTCTTCCAGGATCACGTCCCGCCAGCGTGGCTCCTCCCACATCTTGGTCGCGACCTGCTTCATGAGCTGACGCACCTGCGGCAGGTTCTGCTGGTAGCCGACCGGAAAGTCGATGACCGCTCGCGCCCACCCCTGCGATTCGTTGCCTATCCGGGCGATCGTGCCGTTGCGCACGTGCCAGACGACCCCGTTCACGTCACGCAGCCGGGTGACCCGCAGGCTGACCGCCTCGACCGTGCCCGTGGCGTAGCCCGAGTCGATGACGTCACCCACCCCGTACTGGTCCTCGACCAGCATGAAGATCCCGGACAGATAGTCCCGGACCAGGCTCTGCGCCCCGAAACCAACGGCCAGGCCGAGCACCCCCGCGCTGGCCAGCACCGGCGCCAGGTTCAGGCCCAGGTCGTAGGCGATCTGGATGCCGGCGATGCCGAAGATGACCACCGACGTGGCGCTGCGCAGGACGGAGCCGAGCGCCTGAGCACGCTGCCGGCGCCGTTCCCGGAAGAGCACATGGGACGAGTCGGGCTCGACCTGGGCGGCGTGCTTGGTGAGCCGATTGATGGCCCGGTGCGTGACCACCCTCACGGCCGCGGCGAGCACCAGCACGAAGACGATGCGCAGGACCACGGTGACCGGGCCAGCCAGGTAGATCCGGGTCAGCTCGGCAGCGTTCCCGTTGTGCGTGACATCCCAGACCAGGCGGCATGCGATACCGGGGTTCCGGAGGCAGGCCGAGTTGAGCGTGGCGGCATCCGCCGCGGCGATGTTCGCCACGGGCAGCACTTCGGGGATCACAAGGAGCATCCTTTCGGCGATGCGGGCCGTCAGGCCCATCAGGATCAATCCATAGTGGCCGGCCGCCGGACCTGCCATGACCGGCCCGCTCAGCCGTCTGGCGGCAGGCCGCTCAGCCGTCTGGCGGCGGTCCGCCCAGCCGTCCGGTAGCGGGCGCGGCGATCCCGTGGCGACGCGGTTGCCGTGACCACGTGCATTCCGTAGTGTGCGGAATGCAAGATGTATAGAGAGAATTGCACGCCCCAGCGAACATACCGATATGAAACGGGGAAAATCGTCAACCTTGATCGCTCAATAGTCACCGAAGAATTACATTGAGTCACCATGCACTGCCTGGATGGGGGGCTAGTGTCCGAGGAAAGGGGCTGGGATGGCGGCGGCACAACACAGCGGGTCTGCCCGCGGACTGCGCGCGGCACAGCAGGACGAGCCGGGAGGTCCAGCCGGGATACCAGGAGGTCCGGCCCGGATACCAGGAGGTCCGGCCGGGATACCTGAAGGTCCGGCCGGGATACCTGAAGGTCCGGCCAGGATGCCGGAAGGTCCGGCCAGGATGCCGGAAGGCGAGACCCGGCAGGAGATCTCCGAAGCCCGCACGATCAGAGCGCAGCACCTCGTCTCAGGGTGCACCTCGGCCGAGATCGCTGCCATCATTCATGATCAGTGCGGGCCGGTCTTCGGAACCACCTGGATCCGCGCCTACCGGCTGGCCCTCGGTATCGCCTTGACCGATGTCGTCGCCCAGGTCCGGGCGCGTTATGCGGCCGAGGGACGCACGCCGCCCCGGTTCAGCGAGACCCAGTTGTCCGCGTACGAGAACGCTCAGAAGCGCCCCGGTCCGGAGTACCTGCACTACCTGTGCGCCGTCTACCATGCGGACCCGCAGGATCTTGGTTACCAGGGCCCGTGCTTTTGCGGCAGCCGCCACGCCAGCGACCGCGGCGACCTGCGCGGCAGCCGGGACGGCCACCTGCACAGTGACCGGCATGGCCGCCTGCGCGGCGGCGACCCGGGGGAGGAGGCCGTGGGCGCCCACCGGGGGGAGGACGCCATAGGCGCCATCGCGGGCCCCGGCTCGGGCTCCCTGCGAACCGGGCCGGACAGCAACGCGGCCACGTTTACCATGCCCGACCACGCGGCCGTGGGGACCGGTGGGCCTCGTGGGGTGACCGCGGGCAGGCGGGCCGCTCTGCGGCCAGTACCCGAGCCTCGCGACAGCATTGACGCGGCCGTCGTCGGCCTGCCGCCCGGTATGGCGGCGGCGGTGGGCGGCAGTCGCCCGGTGACCTTAGTGCCGCCCGCGGTCTGGGGAGCCGACCTGGAGACCGGCGGCGACGCGGATGATGACACGCTCAGGCGGGCGCTGCTCCAGCTGATCGCCGGCCAGGGAATCGCGGCGGGAAATGCGGTCGATGGCCGGTTCTTCGGCGCGGTTCGACCGCATTCGCCGCCGGATGGACGACGCGCTGCTCGGCGCGAGTGTCTCGGCCACCATGCTCGACCAGTGGGAAGACACGACGGGCGGCTACGGCAGGCAATATCGGAGCGTCGCCCCATTGCGGCTGCTGTGTGACGTGCTGCTGGATCTGGGTGATGTGCGCAGGATGTGCGAGGAGCGCCAGCCGGTGGAGTTCGCCGAGCGGCTCTGCCGGCTGGCCGCGAAACTGGCCGCGCTGTCCGGAATGACCATGATCAACATAGGGGACCAGCGCCTGGCGCGGTCATTCTTCCGCACGGCGCGGATGGCTGCGGACGAGACCGGCGACCGCCATCTCCGCGGATGGGTGACCGTCCGCGAGTCGTTGGTGCCGCTCTACTACGGGGATCCGGGGGAGGCGATCTTGCTGGCCCGGGCGGGCGGCGACCTGGCCGGCCACCACGCCTGTGTGGCCAGCGTGATGGCCCCGGTCATGGAGGCGCGGGCGCTGGCCAGGCTCGTAGCGGCTGGCTCGGGCAACGTCCGCGAGGCGTTGGGGCAGGTCAGGGCGACATTCAACCGGACCCGTCTGGCGCTGGGGGGGCTGCCGGGCGAGCTTCGCGGCGACACGGCCTTTGGCTATACCGAACGGCAGTTCCTGTTCCATCAGGGCGACGCGCTGGTCACCTTGGGCGATCACCGGGGCGCGGAGCAGGCATTCGAGCAGTCTCTCCAGATGTACTCGCGAGCCGAGAGTCTGGACCGGTCACTGATCATGCTTGGACAGGCCCGGTGCCGGCTCGAGGCGGACGAACCGGAAGAGGCGCTGCGGCTGAGCCGTGACACCGTGCTTGCGCTGCCGCCTCAGCACCGCGCGGGCCTGGTGATCCGCACCGCCCGGTCGCTGGGTGAGTCGGTCGCGGCCGAATACAGTGATCTGCCGGCCATCCGCGAGTACCGCGAGGCCCTGCTCACCGGCTGAAGGGCCGACCGGTTGAGGGCTGACCGGCTAAACCGGCAGGCCGGTGTGCCGCGCCAGGAACGCCAGCACATCCGCGGACAAAGCACCCGCTGCGGCTCGCCCGGGGCCATGGTGATCAGCACGGGATGCTCCTGGCCGGCGGCGCGGCGCAGGAAGAACTGCCGCTGCCCGCGCCACACGGGGCGCTGACGTACCCGGCGCCCGGAAGCGCGCGGATCCGCGCGCTTCCGGGCGCCGGCCTGCCGGGCAGGGTCGCCGCGTGCTCGCGCAGGACCGCGTCCTGGGCCGCCAGCCAGGCCACGCTCTCGGGGCTGGCCGGGCCTTCGAGCCAGCGGTACGGGTCGGGCACGAGATAGCCATGAATGTTCTCGGTGAGGTCGAGGCGGCGCGTGCTGGGGTACATGGATCGCACTCTATGTAGGCTGTGCTTGGCACTGCGCACCAACCGGGAGGCGGGCGTGCGACGGGTACTGCTGCTCAACGTGACGTATGAGCCGCTGACGACGGTCGGCCTGCGCCGCGCGGTGTGCCTGGTGCTCGGCGAGAAGGCCGAAGTCGTGCATGACGATGCGGAGGGCAACTTGCTCCGCTCCACCTCGGTGGTGCTGGTCACCCCCTCGGTGATCAGGCTGCGTCGCTATGTCCGGGTGCCGTACCGCAGCAGGGTCCCGCTGACCAGGGGCGCGCTGATGCGCCGGGACAATTACCAGTGCGCGTACTGCGGGCGCCGCGCCGAGACCATCGACCATGTCCTGCCGAGGAGCCGGGGCGGCGCGCACACTTGGGAGAACTGTGTCGCCTCCTGCATGCGCTGCAACCACAGCAAGGCCGACCGCCTGGTCGAGGAACTCGGCTGGACCATGCGCTGTGTTCCCGCCGTGCCGCGCGGCGCCCACTGGCGGCTGATCGGCGCGGCGCACGACGGTGATCCGCAGTGGGCGGCCTACCTGGCGGAGTCCAGCGCCGCCTGACCAGGCGCCCCGACCAGGCACCCGGGCCCGTTCTGGTCCCGCCCTGGGTACGCCCTGGGCGTACCCAGGTCCTCGGCCGCGCCTGCCGCCGCGCTGGCCGCGTCCCAGCGCTGTTCAATCCGCCCGAAACGCCAGATCGACAGGGCGACAACCCAGGTCACGACGAATACACCAACGATGACAAATCCGGCCTTGTTGATGTCGAAACCCAGCATGAACGCCCAGAATCCGCCGCCCAGGTGGGCCTCCTGGCCGATCAGGCCGAGGATCTCGACGGTGCCGATGAACACGGCGACGAAGACCGACAGGCCGGTGATGGTCAGGTTGTAGTACACCTTGCGGATCGGGCGGGCGAAGGCCCAGTCGTACGCGAAGTTCATGAAGCAGCCGTCGGCCGTGTCGAACAAGCTCATCCCGGCCGCGAACAGGACCGGCAGGGACAGGACGGCATAGAACGGCAGGCCGCTGACCACGGCCGTGCCCGCGAGGACCAGCAGCGCGACTTCGGTCGCGGTGTCGAAGCCGAGGCCGAACAGCACGCCGATCGGGTACATCTTCCACGGCGCGTCCACCCGGCGGGCCAGCGGCCCGAAGAAACGGTTCATCAGCCCGCGCTTGTCCAACTGCTCGTCGAGTTCCTCGTCGTTGTACCGGCCGGTGCGCATCTCCCGGAACACCCTGACGATGCCCAGCAGGATGACGAGGTTCATCGCGGCGATGATGAACAGAAAGGTTCCCGAGACCGTCGTCCCGATGACCCCGGTCATGCTGTGCAGCCGCGATCCGTTGTTCTTCACCTGCTCGTCGACGGCACGGATGCCGAAGTTCAGCACCAGCGCCAGCACGAAGACGACGCTGGAGTGCCCCAGGGAGAAGAAGAATCCCACCGACAGCGGCCGTTTGCCGTCGCTGACCAGCTTGCGGGTGGTGTTGTCGATCGCCGCGATGTGGTCGGCGTCGAAGGCGTGCCGCATGCCCAGGGTGTAGGCCAGGATCCCGGTCCCGAAGCCGAAGATCTCTGTTTTGCTGATGTGGTAGTGCCCGCTGACGGCCGCGGCCAGCATCACCCAGCCCGCCACGTGCAGCCCGATCACCGTCGCCGCCATGCCGCCCGCGCGGGTCCACTCGGCAGGCGTCAGCCCAGCTCGGATCCGGGCCAGGCGCGTACTCACGTCGGCCATCCGGGTCCTTTCCCCCGCGGCGAAGATCCTCACTTTAGCCAAAGATGCAACCTAGTCGCAACAGCGGAGATGCCGCAGTTGCTTGCCTGTGCCTATCCTGTCCCCAGCAGCTGTCGGCGGGGAGGCATTTTCGATGCGGCGTGACATCTTCGCCCCCGAGCACGAGGCGTTCCGGGACATGGTGCGCTCGTTCATCAGCAGGGAGGTCACGCCGTACCACGAGCAGTGGGAACGCGGCGGAGTCGTGTCGCGAGACGTGTGGCTGGCGGCCTGCCGGGCCGGGCTGCTCGGCATCGACATCGACGAGAAGCACGGCGGCGGGGGAGACCCGGACTACCGGTATTACCTGATCCTCAACGAGGAACTGGCCCGGGCGGGCGCCACGGGCCCCGGCTTCGCCGTGCACAACGACATCAACGGCCAGTACTTCCGCCGTCTGTGCACGCCCGAGCAGCGGGACCGCTGGCTGCCCGGGTACTGCTCGGGTGAGCTCATCACGGCTATCGCGATGAGCGAGCCGGGGGCCGGCAGCGACCTGCAGGGGATCCGCGCCTCCGCCATCCGCGACGGCGGGCGCTTTATCCTCAATGGCCAGAAGACCTTCATATCCAACGGACAGCTCTGCGACCTGGTCATCGTGGTGGCCCGGACCAACCCGGCCGCCGGTCACCAAGGCATCAGCCTGCTGGTCGTGGAGCGCGGCATGGCCGGCTTCGAGCGTGGCCGCAACCTGGACAAAATCGGGCTCCACGCCCAGGACACGTCGGAGCTGTTCTTCTCGATGTCTCGGTCCCGGCCGAGAACCTGCTCGGCGAGGAAGGCGGCGGCTTCGTCGCCCTCATGCGGAACCTGCCGCGGGAGCGCGTCGCGATCGGCACGGCCGCGCTGGCCGGAGCGGAGGCGGTGTTCGAGCAGACGGTTGCCTACTGCAAAGAGCGCCAGGCGTTCGGCCGGCCGATCGGCAGTTTCCAGCACAGCCGGTTCGTGCTCGCCGAGATGGCCACCGAGCTCGCGGTGGCGCGGGCCTTCAGCGACCGCGCGGTCATGGAGCACAACGAGGAGCGGCTGTCCAACGAGGACGCGTCGATGCTGAAGTGGTGGAACACCGAGCTCTGCAACCGGGTGGTGGACCGTTGTGTCCAGCTCCACGGTGGTTACGGGTACATGCGCGAATACCCGGTGGCCCGCGCGTTCGCCGACAGCCGGGTGCAGACCATCTACGGCGGGACCACCGAGATCATGAAGGAGATCATCGGCCGCGGCCTGGGGGTGTGACGGCCCGGCGGCAATCGGTTCTACGCTGTCATAAGGCGATGTGCCCTACGACGCGGTAGGCCGCACAGGGACGGAGTTCGACGTGGTGGAGCCAGACGGGGGGTTGGTGATTCCGGAGGGCGGGTTCTGGCCTGCCCCGGAGATCCCCCAGCCCAACATTTACCCGATGGAGTGGCGGGTCGAGACCGACAAGCTCGCCGCCATCTACCAGAAGTCCAAGCTGGCCACCTGGAACCCGGCTGACCTGCCGTGGGACGGCTTGCGCGCGGAGGACTTCACCATCGAGCAGCGTCTGGGGATCATGTACTGGTTCTCGGTGCTGGCCAACTTTGACGCCTCGGGCCCGGCGGTGTTCGCGCGGGCTACCATTCACGCGTTCGAGCAGCACGAAGAGGACCCAGTCCGCAAGTGCTTCTTCTCCATCACCCGCGACGAGATGAACCACGAGGAATGCTGCCAGCGCACGATCGCCACGCTTTGGCCCGGCGGCCCGCTGGACTGGCCGCCGTCCACCCCCCTGGAGCGCGCGGCGCACAACAACATCGGCTGGCTCTACCACAACGGTGGCCGGTACTGGACCGGCTACAACAAGGCGGTCGGCAAGTACTCCCTCCCCGTCCTGTTCACCAGCTTCATGATGGGCGAGATGGCCGCGTCCACCCTGTTCCGCGGGATGGCGACCGGCACCACGCATCCGGTGTTCTCCGACATGTTCCAGCGGATCGGCCGGGATGAATCGCGGCATCTGCAGATCTGCATGACCATCCTGGACAAGGAGTGGCCCGGCCTCACCGACGACGTGAAGGGCCTGATCACCCGCCAGCTACGAGCGGGCTTCATCTTCCTGTCGATGATCTTGTGGGAGCCGCCGGAGGCGGGCGGATTCTGGGAACTTCCGCCCTATTTCCTGGTCAATCACCGGGTCTTGATGCGTCACGCCCGCGATGCCGGCCTGGGCGTGCTCTCCTACGAGGAGCAGGCGGAGAACTGGCGGGTGGCCATGGCCCGGGTCCGGGCCATCGTGACACGCTGGGGCATCGATTTCCCGGCCATCCCGGAACTCGACATCGAAGGGGTGGACGTCGCCGACGACATCAATCCCGAGGACATCATCCCGGTGTTCTAGCCGGCGCCGTTCTAGGTCAGGAGGTCCGGCATGACAACCCCGGTCGAGCCGATCGACCGGCCCGGGCTGGTGGCCCTGCTGTACCGGGCGGACTGGACCAGGCTCGGTCTGTCCGCCACGGTGCACGCGCGGTACGACCAGGCCCTGCACAGCAGGATGTTCCGGGCCGGGGCGCCGAAACAGCGTCCGTTAGGGCCGGGGTGGCTGTTTGACCGCTGGATTCGCTCAGCCGATTCCGGGTCACACTGGCCAGGCTGGGAGCGAGGGCCGGATGCCGATGAGATCCGGGGCGGGGTGCTGGTCGCCCCGGGGGGCGCTACCGGGCCGAGTTCACGCCCCTGGGCGGACCCGGTCTCACCGTCTCCGACGGGGAGTCCCTGTGGGACATCAGCGGGAGCGTCGCCACGCGCGAGGACGCCGGCGGGCCGCCGGCCCCGCTCGATGACCTGTTCAGCCCGTCGCGGCTGCTGACCGAGTTCCACGTCGATGTGACCGGCACCTCCGTCGTGGACGGGCGCTCGGCGCACCGCGTGATCGCGACGCCCCGGGAGGCCTTCTCCGGAATCGGCGTGTTCCGGAGACGTCGGCCGGACCAGGCGCTCGCCTGGGTCGACGCGGAACTCGGCGTCCTGCTGAGCTACGAGGAACGGTTCGAAGGCCAGCAGCTGAAGATCACCGAGCTGACGGACCTGGTGCTGGATCCGCCTGCGGCCGCCGAGCCGGGCCAGTTCCGGCCGCCTGAAGACATGCCGGTCCGGGACGGCGAGCAGGCCCGGGACGGCGAGCAGGCCCGGGACGGCGAGCAGGCCCGGGACGGCGGCCGGGCCCAGGACGGCGAGCGGGCTCAGGACGGCGGCTGGGCCGAGGAGAGCGAGCGGCTCAGCGACCGCAATTTCGCCGTCCCGGACGTCGTGGGCCAGGTGGCCAGGCTGGTGGCCGGGCCGGCCGCCGCGGCGATTGGCTTCGCCGCGCGGCACCTGCCGGGCTCGCCTGAGCCCTCCGCCGAGCCGGACGACGAGCCAGGGATGCCGGGCGCCGGCCACCCCACCGATCCGGCGTTGCTGACGTCGCTGACCGACGACCTGGTCAACCTGCTGTACCGAACCGGGCTGCCGCCGCAGGCTTTTACCGCCACGGTCCACGAGTGGACGAATGGCGCGGCCGTCGGGCGCATGGTCGCCTCCGTGCGGGCCGCGCTGCCGCCGGTCATCGCCGGGATTTTCGGCCCGGACCAGCTGTGGAACGCGTTCGGTGACCGGTATCCGGAGCGGGTTCACCGGATCAGCCGCTGGACAGTGGCCATGCCCGGCCGGTACCGGATCGATCACCTGGCCGGTGCGGAGCGCCACGAGCCGTCCACCATCGCCTGCGACGGTGAGCGGCTCTGGAAGGTCTACCCGAACAGGATCGCGACCGGGCCAGCTCGGCCGGCCCTGGCCGATTTCGCCCGCCTGGCCGACCAGTCGAGCCTGCTGTCCGGCTTCGAACTGACCGTAGCGGGCCAAGTCGAGGTGGACGGCCGCCGCGGATTCCTGGTCGTCGCTGACCTGATGGCCGCCCAGGACGGGCCTGGCCGGGGCGCCCTGTTTCCTGACTCGCTGACCAAGCATGTCGAGGTGGTCGTGGACGCGGAATTAGGCATCGCGCTGCGCGAGACGGCCTATTTCGAGGGGGAACCGGCCCGCTGCTTCGAGTTGCGGGAGGTGAGCGGTCAGGTGGATCCTGGCGCATTCCGGATTGACATACCGCCGGGGACCCGGACGGTGGAGGCGGGCCGGCTCTCGGACGTTGACATGCCGGCGCCGGTCAAGGCGGCGAGGGTCGCGGCCGGCCTCGGGGTGGCCGGCGCCGCGGCGCTGACCGGCTGGCTGCAGAAGCGGTCGGCTGAGCAGAAACCGCCGGCTGAGCAGGAAGGGCCGAGCGAGGATAGCTGACCGGCGGCGCGGCGCTGCCGGTCGGCGCACTGTCGGTGGCATGGTGCATCATGCTGGGCATGCTTCGGATCGACGTCGCCGAGCGCCGCAGGAGGCTGGGCATCCGGCACGCGTTGTGCCCGGCCGCCCGGACGGAAGACCCGGTGGAGGCCGTCCGGCGCGTGGTGGCGCTGCACGCGACCGATCCGGCATCGGTCTTTCTCGCCGTCCGGGCCAGGACCGGCTCCGTTGCCCCGGCGGCCATCGCCGGGGCGCTGTACGAGCGGCGGACGCTGGTCCGGATGCTCGGGATGCGGCGGACGATGTTCGTGGTGCCCAGCGACCTGAGGGCGGTGATCGAGGAGTCCACCATGCCGCGGATCGCGGCGGAACAGCGGCGGCTGCTGGTCAAGCATCTGCGCGAGCTCGCCGCCGTCGCTGATCCTGAGCCCTGGCTGGAGGATGTGGAGCGTTCGGTGCTGCGTGCCCTGGCCGCCCGCGGCGGAACCGCCACGGCCGAGCAGCTTGCCTCCGATGAGCCCCGGTTGCGCACGCGACTCGTCATGGCCCAGGGCAAGCCTTACCAGGCAATACAGAACATCACCAGCCGCGTTCTGCTGTTGCTGGGTGCGCAGGGCCACATTGTGCGCGGGCTCCCCACGGGTTCCCTGCTGTCGCAGCGGTATCAATGGACCCTGGCGGAGCAGTGGCTGCCACCGACCGGGGAGCCACCGCCGGCTGCTCAGGCCCGGGTGGAACTGGTCCGCCGCTGGCTGACCGCGTTCGGCCCGGCCCCGCTCGCCGACCTGCGGTGGTGGACCGGCTGGCCGAAGTCCGAGATCAAGCAGGCCGTTGCCGACCTTCACGTGCGCGAGGTGGACCTCGACGGGGTGACAGGAGCCGTCCTGCCGGACGACGTAGAGGCCTCGCCCAGACCAGGACCGTGGGCGGCGCTGCTGCCCGCGCTCGACCCGACCGTGATGGGCTGGCTGGATCGCGGCTGGTTCCTCGGAGACCATGAGAAGGCACTGTTCGACCGGACCGGAAACGTGGGACCGACCGTATGGCTTGACGGCCGGGTCGTCGGCGGCTGGGCCCAGCGAGGCGACGGCGAGATCGCTATCAGGCTGCTGGAAGACGTCGGGGCTGACGCCGACGCTCTGGTTCAGGCCGAGGCGGCGGAACTCCGCCGATGGCTTGGTGACCTCCGGGTCATCCCGCGTTTCCGCACGCCGCTGGAACGCGAGCTGTCCGGGTGACCCTGCGTAACGCTGCCGGGATCCTGTGCGATAGCCAGGTAGACGCGGTTGACGTGGGTACCCCCGAGCTCATGTCGCCGCGTCTTTCACCATGCTGGGAACCCGTGCCGGTTACCCCGTGCGCCGCCGGCCGGTAGCGTTCGGTGCATGACAGGAACCCAGCCACTGCCCGCGGCCCGGCCGGGCGCTCCCGGCCGGTCACCCGCCACGGCGCCTTTCGGCCGGATGCTGACCGCGATGATCACGCCGCTGACTGCTGACGGCGCGGTGGACTACGACGGCGCGGCTCGCCTCGCCACCTACCTGGTCGATGAGATGCGTTGCGATGGCCTGGTGATCAGCGGGACCACCGGCGAGTCGCCGACCACCACCGACGAGGAGAAGGACCGGCTGCTGCGCGCCGTCCTCGCGGCGGTGGGCGACCGCGCCACGATCGTGGCCGGCGTCGGCACCAACGACACCAAGCACACCTGTGAGCTTGCCCGCCAGGCGGAGCGCGCTGGCGCGCACGGATTGCTGGTCGTCACGCCCTACTACAGCAAACCTCCGCAAAACGGGCTGGCCGCGCATTTCTCGGCGGTCGCTGACTCGGCCGGGCTGCCGGTCCTGCTCTACGACATCCCCGGCCGCACCGGCGTGCCCATCGCGACAGAGACGCTCGTCCGGCTGGCCACCCACCCGCGCATCGTGGCGGTGAAGGACGCCAAGGACGATCCAGGCGCCTCGTCGTGGGTGATGGCCCGCACCGACCTGGTCTACTACTGCGGGACTGACATGCTGAACCTGCCGTGGCTGGCGATCGGCGCCGTTGGGTTCGTCAGCGTCGTCGGCCACGTGGTGGGGGACCGGCTGCACGAGATGATCGACGCGTACACGGCGGGCGACGTAGGTACCGCGCTTGCCATCCACCGGAACTTGCTGCCCGTGTACACGGGGCTGTTCCGCAACCAAGGAGTGATCATGACGAAGGCCGCTCTCGGCCTGCTCGGCCTGCCCGCGGGGCCGGTCCGCCCGCCGCTCGCCGACGCGACAACCGCCGAGGTAGAGAAACTGCGCGAAGACCTGACCGCCGGTGGCGTGAAACTCCAGGGGGCGGCATGACCGCCGCGCCGCCGCCCCGTCTGCGCGGGACAGCCTGGTGAGTCACCCACACCCCGACCTCGGAGCACCTCCGCCTCTGGCCGAGAATGGCCTGCGCATCGTCGGGCTGGGTGGCCTCGGCGAGATCGGCCGCAACATGACCGTGTTCGAGCATGCCGGGCGGCTGCTCATCGTGGACTGCGGCGTGCTGTTCCCCGAGCCGGACCAGCCGGGGGTGGACCTGATCCTGCCCGATTTCTCCTCCCTGGAGGGGCGGCTGGACCTGATCGACGCCGTGGTCCTCACCCACGCCCACGAGGACCACATCGGCGCGATTCCCTACTTGCTGCGCAGGCGCGCCGATATTCCCCTGGTCGGCTCCAGGCTGACGCTGGCCCTGGTCCGCAGCAAGCTCACCGAGCACCGGATCAACCCCGTCACCGTCGAGGTAGCAGAAGGCGGACGGCAGTCGTTTGGTCCTTTCGGGCTTGAATTTTTTGCGGTGAACCACTCCATACCTGACGCTCTCGCGGTCGCCATCGCCACCCCCGCGGGGGTGGTGCTGCACACCGGCGACTTCAAGATGGACCAGCTGCCGCTGGACGGGCGGCTGACCGACCTGGGGGGTTTCGCGCGGCTCGGGGCCGACGGCGTGGACCTGCTGATGTCGGACTCCACGAACGCCGAAGTGCCCGGCATCGTGACCAGCGAGCGAGACATCGCGCCGGTGCTGGACCAGATCTTCGCGGGCACCCAGCAGCGGATCATCGTGGCCTGCTTCGCCAGCCATGTGCACCGGGTGCAGCAGGTGCTCGACGCGGCCGCTAAGCACGGGCGCAAGGTCGCGTTCGTGGGCCGTTCCATGGTGCGGAACATGGGCGTCGCCCGGGATCTCGGCTACCTGCGGGTGCCGTCGGTCAAGGGTGGCCTGCTGGTGGATCCCCGCGAGGCGGAGGGGATGCCGCCGGACGAGATCGTGCTGATCTCCACCGGATCGCAGGGTGAGCCGATGTCGGCGCTGTCCCGGATGGCCGGGCGGGACCACCCGATCCGGATCGCCGAGGGAGATACGGTCATCCTCGCCTCGTCGCTGATCCCGGGCAACGAGACCGCGGTTTACCGGGTCATCAACGAGCTGACCCGGTGGGGCGCGCGGGTGGTGCACAAGGGCAACGCGCTGGTCCATGTGTCCGGGCACGCACCCGCCGGTGAGCTGCTGTACGTGCTGAACCTGGTGCGGCCGAGCAGCTTCATGCCGGTGCACGGCGAATGGCGGCACCTGCGCGCGCACGCGCGGCTGGCCGAGCTCAGCGGGGTGCCCGAGGACAACATCGTGATCGCCGAGGACGGCGTCGTGGTCGACCTGGTGGACGGGCGGGCCTCGGTGGTCGGCAAGGTCGCCTGCGGCTACGTCTACGTGGACGGCCTGTCGGTCGGCGAGGTGACCGAATCGTCGCTCAAGGACCGCCGCATCCTGGGTGAAGAGGGCTTCGTGTCCGTGGTCATCGTGGTGGACTCCACCACCGGCAAGCTGGTCGCCGGGCCGGAGATCCACGCGCGCGGATCGGGCATCGACGACTCCTCGCTGCGCGAGGTGCGGCCACGCCTTGATGAGGCTCTCGCCCGTGCCGCCGCTGACGACATCAACGACGCGTACCAACTCGGCCAGTTGGTCCGGCGGACCGTCGGGCGCTGGGTCAACGAGAACTACCGCCGCCGGCCGATGATCATCCCCGTGGTGATTGAAGTCTGAGCGGTGATCAACGTCTGGGCCCGGCCATCGTGGACCTGGAGCGGGCTGCGGCGGAGCACTGGCGGAGTGCCGACCGGGCTGCGCTAGGCGAGTGGCGGCTGCGCGCCGCGGGCGGCTTCACGGGCCGGGCCAATTCGGCCCTGCCGCTCGGCGATCCCGGGATGCCGCTCGCCGCGGCCGTGGACGCGGTGGAGGCCTGGTATAGGTCACGGGACCTGTTGGCCATGATCGTAGTTCCACGGCCACTGCGGCCGGCTGAGACGCCGGCCGCAGGGCCGGGGTGGCCGGCTGGGACGCCGGCCGCAGGGCCGGGGTGGCCGGCTGGGACGCCGGCCGCAGGGCCGGGGTGGCCGGCTGGGACGCCGACCGGCGGACCAGGGATGCCGGCGGCAGGACCGGGGCGGCTGGCCGAGGGGCGGCCAGGGGTCCCGCTGGACGGGCTGCTCGCCGCGCGGGGCTGGACGATCCGGTCTGGGCCGGCCGTCGTGATGACCGCGGGCATCGCCGAATTGCCCCGGCCCGCGGCCGGGGTGACGGTCACCATGCGGCCCACGCCAGGCCCCGACTGGCTGGCGGTCTACCGCTACCGCGGGCAGCCGCTGCCTGGCGATGCGCTGAGGCTGCTGCTCTCCGCCCCGTGGCAGGCTTTCGGCACGGTCCGGCGTGACGGTCAGGTGGCCGCGGTGGGCCGGGTCTCCGTCGCCGCGGGCTGGGCCGGGATCACGGCCGTCGAGGTCGCCGCTGGCCACCGGCGTCAGGGGCTAGGCACGGCGGTGACCCTGGCCCTGGCCCGGTCGGCCGCTGAGCGCGGCACGGACCGGGTCTTCCTCCAGGTCGAGGACGGTAATTCCGCGGCGCGGACGCTCTACGCCCGATGCGGTTTCCGTGACGCGCACGCTTACCACTACCGGGTGGCGCCCGATTCCGGGCACTAAATTTAGCGATCACGTCGGCCCGGCTCCAGTTCCAGGTCGGTCCCTGCATATCGTCCCAACGAAGCGCGGGCAGGCGTGAACAGCTTCCCGCCAGTGCTGGGACGGGGTACGATCTCAGGTGGCGGTTCCGGGCGCCTCATAGGTCCGCGGCAGGGCTGCAAGCTCACCGGTTGAATAGTGTGATCCACGGCTAGTCTTTCCTGCCCTCTGTAGCGGACCCGGGGCGCGAGGAAGGACTGCCATGCCTGGTGGGCCGCGTCCGCTGCCTAATCGGCCAAGCCTGCGATACCTGAAGCTTGAGGCGAAACGCCGCCTGGCCGCTGGCGAGTTTCCCACGCTGCACACTGCGCAGGCGGCCATCGCCAGCGAATACGGCCAGCCGAGCTGGGCCGCGCTGAAGCAGCACATCAGCGGCCAGCCCGAGGAAGAAAGCCATGCGCTGCCGCATCTGAGATGGGTGATCGCCCGGTTCAGGGACGGTGGCGAGCAGGACTGGACGGCGCCCGGCGAGCCTGAGCTGCGGCAGCATTTCAGCGACGAAGTCCTGGGCCTGGTCCCGGTCGGCGAGGTGGTCTCGGCGATCACCACCTTTGCCGCTGACCTGCGCGAGGAGTTTGCCGTCGTCAACCAGGCGCCGCTGTGGGTCCACATCCGGATCGCGGGCACGGATCTGTTCGCGGGAGCTGAGGCTGAGTTGCCGCACCGGCTCACCGCGGTGCAGCGGATTCCCCGCGGCGGCCGGATCACTGACCCCCGGATAGCGGCGCCGGCCCCGCCCGCACCCTTGGCGATGTACCCGCCGACGTTCCCGGGTTCGCCGACGGGGTTTTCGGCGAGCTAGGCCTGGCGGGCCTGATCCTGGCCGGGGGTGGCTCAGGTATCCCGGTGTGGGCGGTCGCCAAGGGCTGGGCCAACCTGGAGCGCGGCGAGATCCTGGACACCGGGCACCGGTTCCCCGGGCTGGGCATCGCCTCGCTGGTTACCGTCACCGCCGTCCTGCGCCTGGTCGCCGACGGCCGCTTCGCTCTCGATTCCCCGGCTGACGACCACCTGCGCACGGTGCGCCTCGCGGATGACACGATCACCGTCAGGGAATTGCTGAGCCACAGCAGCGGTATCGACAATATCCTGGCCAATCCACTCGAGGTGTTCGCGGACAGTGCCCCCGACCTGGTGGCGCTCACCGGCCCGGTCATCGGCTGCGGCGGTCCGCGCGGTGTGGTCCGGCCGACCAACTCCGGCTGTGCCGTGCTCGGCCAGCTGATCGCTGATGTCACCGGATCGCGGTACGCCGACGTGGCCGCCCGCCTCGTGCTTGAGCCCCTGGGGATGAGCCGTTCATCGTTTCCTGCTCGTGCGGCGGACATCGGCCCCGATGCGGTCACCGGCTACAGCGTGACCGCGGCGGGCACCTTCGCCCCGGCCGCGGCCGCAGTCTGCGTCATGCCTGCCGCTGGCGGCCTGTGGACGACGGCGCCTGACGTCGTGCGCCTCGGGACCGGCTGGTCATCGCTGCTGCCCGCGGCGCTCGCCCGTGAGGCGCTGACACCGCAGGCCGCAGAGGAGCACGGTGCGAGTCACGCGGGCCTCGGCTGGATCATGCGCCCCCGCGGCGACACCGCCTTCGTGTCTGGGGCCAGCGTTGATGCCGTCGCGTCGCTGACCGTCCGGATCCGGGACAACCGGGTCCACCTGGTCATGACGAACCGGCTGATACCGATCGATCCCATCGACGACCGCATGCTGCGTTCCTGGACCAACCCATTGCGTTCAGAAAAGGAGGGACCCTCATGAGCCCGCTAGCCGTCGTGGCACTGGCCGCTGTTGCGGTCTGCCTGGTCGCTTTCGATGTCTACTGCCTGGTCGACCTGGGCCGGGCCAAGCACGTACGCAACCTGCCCAAGGGTCTGTGGTTGCTTATCATCTGCGTCTCGACCCCTTGGGGTGGCATCGCCTACCTGAGCCTCGGGCGAGAATATCGCCCGCCTGAGTTCCTGGAGCCGCCTTATCCTCGGGAGGGGCGGTGAGCGTGCCGCGTGCCGTCGGGCGCGGTCAACGGTCCCCGGTCGTGATCGACGTGGAACAGCTATCCAAGCGCTTCGGCCCGGTTACCGCGGTGGACAGCCTCAGCTTCACGGTCCGCCCCGGGCACGTGACCGGCTTCCTCGGCCCGAACGGCGCCGGGAAGACAACCACGATGCGGATCATCCTGGGCCTGGACGCCCCCACATCAGGACGGGCGCTCGTCAGGGGCCGCCCGTACCAGGGAATCATCCGCCCGCTGCACTGGGTCGGCTCGCTGCTGGACGCGGGCGCGGTGCATCCGGGGCGATCCGCCTACGCCCACGTGCTGTCCGTCGCCCAGAGCAACGGGATCGGGCGGCGGCGGGTCACCGAGGTGTTCCAGCTGACCGGGCTGGAGAGCGTCGCCCGCATGCGGGTCAAAGGTTTCTCACTTGGCATGAAGCAGCGGCTCGGCATCGCCCTCGCGCTGCTCGGTGACCCTCCGGTGCTGATCTTCGATGAGCCGGTCAACGGCCTGGACCCCGAGGGCGTCCACTGGATCCGCCAGCTTTTCAAGTCGCTGGCCGCCGAAGGCCGCACCGTCCTGGTGTCCAGCCACCTGATGAGCGAGGTGGCGCTGACCGCCGACCACCTGATCATCATTGGGCGCGGCAGGCTGCTCGCCGACCTGCCCACGGCTGAGTTCATCGAGTCCAATGCGCGCCGAGACGTGCTGGTGCGATCGCCCCGGCCAGGCGACCTCGCCGGGCTGCTCACCGCGCGCGGCGCGGCCGTCGCCCCCGAGGGCGGCGGGCTCGCCGTGACCGGCATGGATGCGCCCGCCATCGCGGACCTGGCCGCGGGGCATCGCATCCCCGTGCACGAACTGACGCCACGGCACGCCTCGCTCGAGGAGGCGTACCTGGACATTACGAAGGACAGCGTCGAGTACCGCGCCGGGAACCTGGCCGGGGAAGGGACGGCCGCGCGATGACCGCAGTCCAGATCCGCCCGGCCGACGGGGCCCAGCCCGCGCTCGCCGTCCGCGCCCGCGACGTGCTCATCTCGGAGCGGACCAAGCTCCGCTCGGTCCGCTCGACGTACTGGGCGCTGCTCATCGCCGCCGTGATCGCCATCGCCGGGAGCGCCCTTGCCGCGCTTCCCGCCCGAGGCGGAGCCGGCCTGCCGGACCCGGTCGCGTTCAGTTTCATCGGCTGGGTGGAGTACCCGGTTCTCGCGGTCGGCATCCTGGGCGCCCTGGCGTTCACCGCCGAAGCCGCGACCGGCCAGATCCGCGTCACGTTCACGGCGGTGCCGAGGCGCCGTGCGGTGCTCGCCGCCAAGGCCGCCGCCGTCGGCGCGCTGGCTCTGGTCTTCGGCGAACTGCTCGCCTTCACATCGTTCTCTCTCACCCAGGCGCTGCTGTCCCGGCACGGTCAGGGCGTATCCCTGTCCCACCCAGGCGTGCCCGGGGCGGTGCTCGCAGCGGGATTCGTTCTCGTTGTCGTCGCCGTGGCGGGACTCGCGCTCGGCGCGGTCATCCGGCACACGGCAGGCGCGATCGCGGCCCTGCCCGCTCTGTTCTACCTGCCGCTTACCCTGCTGTGGCTGCCGTCCCCGTGGAACCACAGGATCGACAGATTCACCCTGCCCGTCGCGGCTTATCAGGTCGTGGCCCTCCACCCGGCGACGAACCTGTTCGCCCCGGCCTTGTCCATGCTGGTCCTCATCGCCTGGCCTGCCGCCGCCCTGCTGACCGCGGCCCTCATGATCACCCGCCGGGACGCATAACTACCGGGTGGCGTCGGCTGCCCCCCGGTATAGGGCCAGGCGGCGGAGCATGGGCTGGTAGCGGGCGAACGGTGGCACTACCACGGACGGATCCTTCGCCGCGTCGTCCCAGCGGCGGAGCCGGAGGGCCGCTCCGGCCGCGGGACAGGCTTCGAACTCGGCTGCCTCGGCCGGGCTCATCGGGCCGCCTTGGACGCCCAGCGTATGCACGGAAGCAGGGGACAGGGTGTCGAAGTACCCCGGCTCGACCGCGCACAAGTAGCGCTTCGCCGCGACATGGAGCCGGATGGGCTCGGTGACCTCAGGGCCGAACCACTGGGCCAGCCAGTCCGCGCCGACCTCCCCGTGCCGGTTGTCGGTACCCCGCATCAGGTCGTGGCCGGTGACCACGCCGGTGAAATGGCCGACGTCGTGCAGCAAGGCGGCGGCGATCAGGGGTGAGCCAGCGCCCGCGGTCGCGGCCAGGGCGGCCGCCTGCAGCATGTGGGCGGCCTGGCTGACCGGCTCGCCGAGGTAGTCACTGGTCCCCACGGTGGCGAACAGCCGGCCGATGGCCTGCACCGGATCGGAGGTGGTCACGGCCGCACCTCCCTGACTTGGTCGCACTCTGGCCTGGCCAGGTCGCGATCCGGCCTGGCGCGGTCGCGGTCGAGCCCAGCCTCGTTGACGTCTGGCCCGGCCTGGTCGCGGGCCAGCATGGCCAGCGTCGACGCGAGCCCGTCCAGGTCGGCGTAGCAGCCCTGGAGATGCCGGTTACCGGTGGCCGTGAAGCCGGCGCGCGCGTGCAGGATCCGGGTGTTGTCGAGCACCAGGCAGTCGCCAGGGGCGAGCCGCAGCGTCAGCATCTGCTCCGGTGTGGAGATCAGGTCGGCGAACCTGCGGTAGGCGGCGTAGAAGGCGATCGTCTGCTCCGCGGGCAGGCGTACCGGCTCGAGAGACCGGCCGTTAAACCGGATCTCCCGGATCCGTCCCCGAGGATCGAGGCCTATCAGCGGACGGGTCGCACGCAGCCGGGTGGTGGCGTCCGAGTACGTGAACGTCACCGAGGTGGCCGCCAGCACGGCGAACGCCGCGGGGTCCTGCTCGCGCAGCACGGCGGCGGCAGCGAACCCGTCAACCAGCCCGGACGTGCCGCTCGGCACCGCATTGTCCAGGCAGTGCAGCAGTTGCAGGGTGGGCACCGGGTCCCGGTACGGGTTGTCGGTGTGCGGGGCAATGGGCAGGCTGGTGAACGCCAGGTTGGCCGGTGTCGCCTCGACCCGGACGTCGAACAGCCGCCCGTAGTTGGTCTCCCTGACGTACCCCATGCTTTCCGCCACCGTCAGCACCGCGCCCGCGCGGCACGGCACATCACGCAGCCGGACAAATCCCTCACGCAGCACCGCGGCCAGGCATGCTTTCCGGTGCGCCGGATCGGCTAGGTACCGGGGCCAGGACCCTTCCGGGAAACCTTCGCGGAAAGTGGCCCGGGTCCAGAGCCGCTTCGCGTCCTCGATGCGATCGTCAATCCCGTGGTCATAGGTCCCGTGGTCGTCAGCCTCGTTCGTGGACTCGTATCTGGCCAGCCATGCATGATCGAATGCGGCCCGGTGACCGTCCGGTTCAAAAACGACCTCCACGACGTCCCCGGACGTGGTGACGGTGGCCACGACGACCTCGGCGGGCAGTTCGGCGACGCCGACCAGTCGCTGCCCGCTGCCGGGATCAAGGCACTCGGCACACTGGCAATTGCCTCGGAGCCATATCGCCGGGAGGCCATGCAGCAACGCGTTCTGCCCGTTCGGCCGGTGGGCCGCGTTCTGCCCGTTCGGCCGGTGGGCCGCGTTCTGCCCATTGGGCAGTAGATCCATATTCTGCCCGTTGGGCGGGAGAGCCGCGTTCTGCCCATTGGGCAGTAGATCCATATTCTGCCCGTTGGGCGGGAGAGCCGCGTTGTGCCCATTGGGCAGTAGAGCCGTATTGTGCCCGTCTGGCCCTGGATCTGCGGCCGGTGCCGTGGTAGCGGCTGGTACCGCGGTAGCGGCCCGGGAGTGCCCGGTCATTCTCGTCACGCTGCACTTCGTTTCATCGTCGGCGGGCCTGGTCATTCTCGCCGCGCGCCTGCCGTCCCTCGTACCGGCTGGCGCCCTGGTAATCCAAGCCTGGGCCTTTCTCCGGGCACTGCCAAGCCGGCTGCCAATTCTTCGCGGTCCGGCTGGCTCCGGGACGGTCGCTGTTTACCCGGCGGCCGGACCCGCCTATCCGGAGCGCGACACGCCTGGCGCGGTCCTTTGGCAGGCGGGGGGTTCCTCGCTACGGTTGTCATCATGGCTACCCGTGTCCCCAAGGGCACCGCTCGCCCCCGGAACGGAGCGACGGGGACCGCGCGCTCGCCGGCCAGCGCGGGCCGGCCCCGTACCCGGGCCAACGCGCAGCCGGCCCGCCCCGCCCGGGGTAGCCCCCGCGGTCAGGGAAAGGGCAAGCCGCGCGGGAAGTCCGCGCCCCGCAACGGGCGGCGGCCGCCGCCGCGGGCCCAGCCCAGGACCGACCCGCTGCTGATCCTGCTCGGCTGGACCGCCAACGCCGTGACCGCGGCCTGGATGGTTCTCGCGCACGCGGTCGGATACGCGGCGCGGGCGCTGGGGAAGAGCGGCCGGGAGCTCGATCCGCTGCACCGCAGGGACGGGGCCGGGCTGGCCTTCCTAGGAGCGGCGGTCATCGTCGCCGCGACCACATGGTGGAACCTGGGAAACTTCGCCAGCCGGACGGTGACGGAGGCCGCCCGTGGCGCGTTCGGCTCGGTCTACTGGACGGTGCCGATCTTCCTGGCCCTGCTCGCCTGGCGGTTCCTGCGCCACCCCGACCGTAACTCGGAGACCGGGCGAGTGGTGATCGGCTGGACGGCGCTGCTCGTCGGGGCGCTCGGCTTGGTGCACATTGCCAATGGCACGCCCGGGCCGTCCGACGGCGCGGCGAGCATCCGCGCGGCGGGCGGCCTGATCGGATACGCGGTCTCGGCCCCGCTGGTGGCCGGGCTGACGCCGTGGATCGCCGCGCCGTTGCTGGCGTTGGTGAGCGGTTTCGGGTTGCTGGTGATCACCGGGACCCCGCTGCACCGGGTGCCAAGCAGGCTGGCGGAACTCCGCGGCTTCGGCGGCGGGGCCAGCGGACCCGTCCCGGACCCGGAGCAGCAGGCCAGGCCGCCGGGCCGGACCCGGCGCAAGCACCCGAACGCTATCGAAGCGGGCGAGCACGTCAAGCCCTACGACTCGCCGATCCTGTCGGGTGACGCCGCTCCCGGCCGGGGGGCGGGGCAGGCCTGGGCCAGAGCGCCGCGGGAGCCCCTGGCCCGCTCGGCCGGAGGCCGGCTGGCGAGCTGGGCGCTGCGACCGGGGCGGCCGCCCATAATGGGGCGCCCGGCCCGGTCGCCGACGAGGACGAGTCCCTGCTCGACGCGCTCGGATTCGGCCCTGCCGGGTCGGTGGCGCAGCCGGTGCCCCCCGAGCCAGCCACGCTGCCCGGCCGCGGTGAGCAGCTCACCCTGTCCGGGGCGACCGACGCCAGCTATACCCTGCCGCCGCCCGCCCTGCTGCGCCCGGGGTCGGCCCCGAAGACCCGGACCCGCGCCAACGACATCGTGGTCCAGGCTCTGACCGCGGTGCTGGAGCAGTTCGAGGTTGATGCCCAGGTCACCGGCTTCAGCCGGGGCCCCACGGTAACCAGGTACGAGATCGAGATCGGCCCCGCCGTCAAGGTCGAGCGGGTCACCCAGCTGTCCAAGAACATCGCCTACGCGGTGAAGAGCGCGGATGTGCGGATCCTTTCCCCGATCCCGGGCAAGTCGGCGATCGGGGTGGAGATCCCCAATGCGGACCGGGAGACAGTCAGCCTCGGGGATGTCCTCCGCTCGCCGGTCTCTGTGGCCGACCACCACCCGATGGTGGTGGGCCTCGGCAAGGACGTGGAGGGGCGGACGGTCGTGGCGAACATCGCCAAGATGCCGCACATGCTCATTGCCGGGGCCACCGGATCGGGGAAGTCCACGTGTGTCAATGGGCTGATCACCTCGATCCTCATCCGGGCCACGCCCGACGACGTGCGGATGATCCTGATCGACCCCAAACGGGTGGAGCTCGCGATCTACCAGGGAATCCCGCACCTCATCACGCCGATCATCACGAGCCCCAAGAAGGCCGCGGAGGCGTTGCAGTGGGTGGTCGGGGAGATGGACCGCCGCTACGACGACCTGGCCGCCTCAGGGTTCCGGCACGTGGACGATTTCAACAAGGCGGTGCGGGCGGGCAAGCTCACCCCGCCGCCGGGCAGTGAGCGTGTCTACGCCCCGTACCCGTACCTGCTGGTGATCGTGGACGAGCTCGCCGACCTGATGATGATCGCTCCTCGTGACGTGGAGGACGCGGTCGTCCGGATCACCCAGTTGGCCCGGGCCGCCGGGATCCACCTGGTGCTGGCCACCCAGCGGCCGAGCGTGGACGTGGTGACTGGCCTGATCAAGGCGAACGTGCCGTCCCGGCTCGCCTTCGCCACCTCGAGCCTGACCGACAGCCGGGTCATCCTGGACCAGCCGGGCGCGGAGAAACTGGTCGGACAGGGAGATTCGCTTTTTCTGCCGATGGGCGCGAGTAAACCGCTGCGGCTACAGAACGCTTTTGTCACGGAAAAGGAAATTCGCGAGGTAGTTGCGCATTGCACGAAGCAGGCGCAGCCCTCGTACCGAGAGGACGTGGCCGCGCCGGAAGGCAGGCAGCGGGAGATCGACGCCGACATCGGCGATGACCTTGAACTGCTCACGCAGGCCGCTGAGCTTGTCATCAGCACGCAGTTCGGCTCCACCTCGATGCTTCAGCGCAAACTGCGGGTGGGGTTCGCCAAGGCGGGCCGGCTCATGGACCTGCTGGAGAGCCGGGGCATCGTCGGGCCGAGTGAGGGATCCAAGGCCAGGGACGTGCGGATCAGGCCCGATGATCTGCGGGAAGTGGTTGACGGGCTGCGGGGCGGGCACGATAACTGAGCAGGACCCGCAGCCTCTGCGGTGTATCGCGGGATGTCTACACTTGAAAAATTGGTCCTGGACTCTGGGCCCACACGCATCCGGCTGCTGCTCCCGCACCCCCGGGGCGGATGCAGCGCGAGAAGGCAATGGGAGGCGCGGTGTGAGCATTGGTGACGCCTTGGCAGAGGCTCGAAGCCAGGCGGGTCTCACCATTACGCAGGTCAGCCAAAGGACCTGCATCAGAGAGACGATCATCCGGGGCATAGAACGCAGCGATTTCTCCGCATGCGGGGGCGATTTTTACGCCCGCGGTCATATCCGCAGTATCGCCAGGACCGTCGGGGCCGACGACGAGGAATTGATCAGGGAGTATGACGCCGTACACGGCGCGCCGGCGGCGATCAGAGCCGCGGAGGTCTTCGAGCCGGCCGCACCGATAAGGCTCACGGAGCGCCGCGCACCCAACTGGACCCTGGCCATGGCCGTGGTCTTCGTCGTGCTTCTTGGCTACGGCGTCTACCGGGCCGTGAGCGCGGCCACGGCGGGCCCGACCGCGGCCGGCCGGGCCGCCGCCGCGGCCAGTTCCCAGCGGCCTTCGGCGAAGCCCGCGGCCGCTCCGTCCGCCGCGCCGACGCCGACGCACGTGGCCCAGAGCGGCGTGGTGATCCAGCTCACGGCGAACGAAGACTGCTGGGTCGAATTCACCAGTCCGGCCGGCCAGTTCATCTCCCAGGCCTACGTCGTGGGCGGCAACTCAAAGACATGGACTTTCCCGCAGGCGGTTGACATGGAAATCGGCAATCCCGGCGGGATCGTCCTGACCGTCAACGGCAAGAGGGTGGACTCGTCCGCCTCCGCGGGACGGCCAGTCACCCTGAGCCTTGGGCGTAGTCAGCAGGTCACCAGCTGACCTGCGGTGGGCCTTCGCACGGCCCCGCTTACCGTAGTCTGCCGGTGTGTCATCGAGTCAGGAAGCGCCGCAGGCGACGAACCGTACGGTCAGTCTGGTGACGCTGGGTTGCGCCAGGAACGAGGTCGATTCCGAGGAACTCGCGGCCCGGCTCGAGGCGGGCGGCTGGACCCTCGCTGAGGGTACCGAGGCGAGCGTCGTCCTGGTCAACACCTGCGGGTTCATCGAGGCAGCCAAGCAGGAGTCCATCGACGAACTGCTGGCGGCCGCGTCGTCGGGGGCCAAGGTCGTGGCCGCGGGATGCCTCGCCGAGCGCTACGGGGCCGGGCTGGCCGAGGAACTGCCCGAGGCCCAGGTGCTGAGCTTCGACGACTACGGCGACATCACCGCGCGGCTCGACGCCGTGCTGGCCGGCCAGCGCCGGCCCGCCCACGAGCCCCGGGACCGCCGCCGGCTGCTGCCCCTCGCTCCCGTCGGCCGGCCGGGGAACCCGGGGTCCACACGCCCGGGCACGGGATGGCCGGCCCTCCCATCCCAGGCACGCGCATACCGGACAGTGGCATCCCGGATCTGCCGCCCGGGACAGCCCCGGCATCCGGGCCGCGGACGCTGCGGCGCCGGCTGGCCGGCGGCCCCATGGCGCCGCTGAAGATCGCGTCGGGTTGTGACCGGCGGTGCAGTTTCTGCGCGATCCCCGCGTTCCGCGGCGCCTTCCTGTCCCGTCCGCTGCAGGATCTGATGGCCGAGGCGGCCTGGCTGGCCAGCCAGGGGGTACGGGAACTGTTGCTGGTGAGCGAGAACTCCACCTCATATGGGAAGGATCTGGGCAATCTGAGGCTGCTCGAGGAACTGCTTCCCGCGCTGGCGGCGGTTCCCGGCATCGACCGGGTCAGGGTCAGCTACCTGCAGCCCGCGGAACTCCGCCCAGGGCTGGTCGAGGTGATGACGTCCACGCCGGGGGTGGCGCCCTACTTCGACCTGTCGTTCCAGCACGCCAGCGGGAGCGTGTTGCGGGCCATGCGGCGCTTCGGTGACCGGGAGCGCTTCTGCGAGTTGCTCGCGCAGATCAGGCGGGCCTGCCCGGAGGCGGGCGTCCGGTCCAACTTCATCGTCGGATTCCCGGGGGAGACCGAGGACGATCTGGCCGAGCTTGAGCGCTTCCTGTCGGACGCCGGGCTGGACGCGATCGGAGTCTTCGGCTACTCGGATGAGGACGGGACCGAGGCGGCCACCCTCGGCGGGCAGCTTGATCCCGGTGAGATCGCCCGCCGGGTGGATGATCTCGCGGATCTGGCCGATGAGCTCATGACGCAGCGTGCGGCCGAGCGAGTCGGTGAGACCGCGGAGGTCCTTATCGAGGAGAGTCTCGGTGGCGGGCAGTACGCCGGCCGCGCCGCGCACCAGGCGCCGGAGGTGGATGGCACCACGACCGTGCGCGCGCCGGGCCCGCTGGCCCCCGGTGACATGGTCACCGTCCGGGTCACGGGGTCCGACGGGGTGGATCTTGCTGCTGAGGCCGTCGCCAGCCAGCCAGCCGGGCGGGTGCGGTCCCGCCAGCAGCGTCCCGCAGCGAAACACTGAGCAGCCCGCCACAGGCTACGGACGCCACAGGCAGGGGGAAAGATGCAGTCCTCGGATCCCCAGCAGGCTGCGCTTTCGCCGCCCGGTGTGCTGAACATCGCCAACGGGCTGACCGCCCTGCGCCTAGGGCTCGTCCCCGTATTCGTCGCCATGCTGCTGGCCGGGGGGCCGGGCTGGCGGATCGCGGCTTTCGCGGTGTTCATCATCGCGTCCTTCACGGACCTGCTGGACGGGAAGATCGCGCGCCAGCGTGGCCTGATCACGGACTTCGGCAAGATCGCGGACCCGATCGCGGACAAGGCCCTGACCGGGGCAGCCCTGGTGACGCTCTCGGCCCAGGGGGCCCTCGCGTGGTGGGTGACGTGCGTGATCCTCGCCCGCGAGGTGGCCGTCACCGGGCTCCGTTTCTGGGTGATCCACCGTGGAGTCATCGCGGCCAGCCGTGGCGGCAAGGTGAAGACACTGCTCCAGGTGATCGCGATCGCGCTGTACGTCCTGCCGGGACCGCCCGGGATAGCGCGCGACGTGGTGATGGCCGCGGCGGTCGTGGTCACCCTGGCGACGGGTGTCAACTACGGCGTCCGCGCCGTCCGGCTGCGCCGTCGGCCCATGCCCGGCCGGCCGGCCGCCACGCCGCCCGGAAACCCCGCTGACTCAGCCGGAGAGGGACCGTGAACCAGCCGGGCCCGGCCGATTCGCGCAGCCGCCAGGCGGCCGGGAACATCATTGCCCTGCTGACCGCGCGCGAGCAGACGGTCGCGGTCGCCGAGTCGCTCACGGGCGGGCTGCTCGCCGCGGCCCTGACCGGTATCCCCGGGGCCTCGGCGGCCTTCCGCGGCGCGGTCGTGGCGTACGCGACCAGCCTGAAGGCGGCGCTTCTGGACGTCCCGGCCCTCATGCTCGAGACACGGGGGGCGGTCTCGCCCGAAGTTGCCGCGGCCATGGCCGAGGGTGTGCGCGGTCGCCTGGGGGCCTCGTTCGGCGCGGCCACCACAGGTGTGGCCGGCCCCGATGCCGCGGAGGGGAAACCTGTCGGTACGGTGCATATAGCCGTGAGTGCCGCCGGGACCACCACCGTCCGTAGCCTCACCCTGGCCGGGACCAGGGATGACGTACGGCAGCGCACGGTCGAGGAGGCTCTTGGCCTGCTCTGGCACCGGCTCAGGGAAGAGTACTGATGATTACAGCGTTACGTCAGCAGCGAACACGGCTCTATGGGGTCTCCCCTACTGTCGGTTAGGGCGGGTACCGTGGAAGTCGACACACCCACTTCGCGAAGGGAGCGTGACGATGGTCCTGCTTCGTCACTTGCTCGGTGACGTCTTGCGGCGACTGCGCCTTCGGCAGGGTCGCACCCTCCGCGAGGTCTCCGCAGCCGCCCGCGTGTCACTGGGCTACTTGTCCGAGGTCGAACGCGGGCAGAAAGAGGCATCTTCCGAGTTGCTGGCCGCCATCTGCACGGCGCTCGGCACTCCGCTATCGCACGTCCTGGGGGAAGTGTCCGATAGCTTCGCGCTCGCCGAACTGCAGAACGAGCCCGTGCTCGCGGGGGTCGGGGAGCGCACCGGGCAGTCCGGAAACGGCCTGCACTCCGCCGAGCGCGAGCTGGACGCCGCGGTGGCCCAGTCACTGCGCGGAGCCGGCCAGCCGGAACTGCGCATTCCGGCCGGGCGCACGCGGGGGATGGACTCGGGAGCGGTGCTGCATCCTGTCGCCCTGGACTCGGATCACCCGGTATTCGACGAGGTGGCGCGGCGCGTGCGCGACGCGACCGACATGGTGCCTGTCTGACGGGCGCCCCGGCTGATACAGCCTGCGCCGACGCGCAGGCCAGTACAGCCTGCGCTGACACGCAGCCTGCGGGGGCACACAGCCTGCGGGACGCAGCCTGCGGGGGGACACAGCCTGCCCCCTGCGGGGGACACAGCCTGCCCCCTGCGGGGGACACAGCCTGCGGGGACGCGGTTCAGGCCCAGGCGCGTGGATCGTCGGTGAGCTGGACGACGCGGTCCGGGAGCTGACCCGACACGATGTGGGCGAGCGTGACCTCTTCCAGGATGGCGCGTTCGTTGGCCCGCAACGCGATCCAGACACTCTGCAGAGGTTCAGCCGCCCCGATGTAGCCGATGTTCTCTGGCCGCTCGCCCCGTACCCCGACGAGCTGGCCGTCAATGGCCCGGATGATGTCGGCGAGCGAGATGTCCTCGGCCGGCCGGGCCAGCCAGAAACCGCCCTCAGGGCCCCGCTGGCTGCGCACCAGGCCCGCCCGGCGCAGCTGGGTCAGGATCGCCTCCAGGAACTTCCCCGGGATCTTCTGGGCCCGGGCCAGTTGCTCGGCGGTGACGTGGCTCCCGCCGGCCGTGGCGAGCTCGATGGCGGCACGGAGCGCGTAGTCGGCGCGGGCGGACAACCTCATATCAAGCATTATGCCCGGTGCGGCAGCAGCGGATGACCCAGCCAGGCAAGTCGGCCGCCCATTAGCCACAACTCGATCGGAAACCAGGAAACCCCGCGCCCCCGACCCCGCGCCCGACCCCGCGCCCCCGCCGGTCCCCCCACTGTGGATTCTCGTTATCGGTGAACTTTTTTGCCCCTATGGGGGCAAAAAAAGTTCACCGATAACGGTTCTTGGGGGTTAGGGCCAGGAGTTCGGCGGCGGCTTGGGCGTTGGGATGGGCGGCGCCGTAGGTGGCGATGTAGCACCCCGGACGGCGGCCGCCACACGGGCAGGCCCATCTCCAGGACGATCGCGTCCGGGCGGGCCTCCAGGACGCACGTCACCACCGCCTGGGCCACGGGATACCGGTGCGCGTCGCGGACCACGACGATGAGTGGCCGCCCGGCCGCCCGGGCGACCGTGGCCGCTACGAGCGCGGGCACCCCGGGCTCGGCGAAACCGGCTGGGACCCGCTGGATGGCGGCTGCGGGCAGCCAGGGGCCCAGACCCCACGGGACGCCCCCCACGGCGATGTTCTGCCGCCCGGAGACCTCGATCGCGATCGGGTCGGTGAGCGGGCGCACCGCACCGGACACCCGCACGGCCCGGCGGGCGGCCCGCAGCCCCACCTGGGCCCGCTCGCTGGCCGCGGCGGTCACTGAGGTTCGGCCGTCCGCCGCGCTGGCCCGGGCTCCGGCGGCCGCGGCGGTACCGGCGCTGGCCAGCCAGGCGCGCAATTCCGCCACCCGGGCGGCGGCCTCTTCCAGCCGCGCGGCCGGCAGCAGGCCCGCGGCGACGGCCGCGCAGAGAGCGCGGCGGACCGCGAGATAGCCATCCTCGCCTTGGTCGCGGCCCAGGCAGAGCACGTCTGTGCCGGCCGCCGCGGCCCGCACCGCCGCCTCGGGGATGCCGTACCGCGCGCTGACCGCGCGCATCTCCAGGGCGTCGGAGATGATCACTCCGGAGAATCCCCACTCGCCCCGTAGCAGCCCGGTCAGCGCGGCGGCCGACAGCGTCGCGGGCAGGTCGCCGGTGAGTTCGGGCACCCGGAGGTGGCCCGGCATGACGCACCGGACCCCCGCCTTGATGGCCGCGGTGAAGGGGGGCAGATCCCGCCGGGCCAGCAGGTCCAGGCTGGCGTCCACGGTGACGAGCGTGTCATGGGTGTCCAGCCGGGTGCTGCCGTGCCCGGGGAAGTGCTTCGCGCACGCGGCCACCCCCGCCGCCTGCAGCCCGGCGACCGCCGCCGCCGCGTGCCTGGACACGAGGGCGGTGTCGGCGCCGAACGACCTGATACCGATCACCGGGTTGTCCGCGGCGGTGTTTACGTCCACGGACGGGGCCAGGTCCACATTGAAGCCAAGCTCCGCGAGGTCCATGCCGAGCGCCCGGTAGACATCCGCGGTGAGGTCCACGTCATCGACCGCGCCGAGCGCGGCATTCCCGGGGTACGGGCTGCCGGTCAGGTGGGCGATCCTCGTGACGTCGCCGCCCTCCTCGTCGATGGCGATCAGCGGCGCATCCCCAGCCGACCTCAGCGTGGCGGTGAGCCGGGCGATCTGCTCGGGGCCAGCGATATTGGGCCCGAACACGGTCACCCCGGCCAGACCCCGGTCCAGCGCGGCCAGCACCCAGCGGGGCGCCTCGAGCCCCGGGAATGGGGGAATCAGGATCGCGTCGGCCAGCCTGGCCAGCGCCGGGTCGGCGGACAAGTCAGCGCTCACCCCTTCACCGCCCCGGCGACCAGGCCGGTCACGAGGCGCCGCTGCACCAGCAGGAAGAACACCACCACGGGGATCGTGTACAGCGTGGAGGCGGCCATGATCGGGCCCCATTCGGCGCCGCCTCGGCTGAAGAAGTACGTCACGTAGATCGGCAGCGTGTAGTCAGAGTGAGCCTGAAGCAGGAACGTGAGCGCCACGATGAACTCGTTGTAGGCGGTGATGAACGAGAAGATGCTGGTCGCCACCAGGCCCGGGGCGACGAGGGGGAACAGGATGCGCCAGAAGATGCGGATCGGGCCGGCTCCGTCCACCGCCGCGGCCTCCTCGAGTTCCCTGGGCACCGTGGCCACGAAGTTGCGCAGCATCCAGATCGAGACGGGGAGGGCCTGCGCGGTGTACACGATCACCAGGCCCCCGAGATTCTGCAGCAGGTTGAGCCGGTTGAAGTCGAGGAACAGCGCGATGATCAGTGCCTGGCCTGGGATCATCTGCACGATCAGCAGCATGATCAGGTAGGAGGCACGGAACCGGAACCGGAATCGGGCCACCGCGATCGCGGCGAGCAGCGAGACGACCGAGGCGGCCGCGACGGTCGTGATGGTCACGACGAGGCTGTTGCGGAAGAACAGCCAGACCGAGCCGATGCCCGACGCCTGGCCGCTCATCACCTGGCTGAAGTTGCCGAGGGTGGGGTGGGCCGGCAGCAGGTGCGGCGTCAGCGAGTAAATCTCCTGGGACGGCTTGAAGGCCGTGGAGATCATCCAGAAGATCGGGAACAACGTGAGCAGGGCGACCAGCAGCCCGGTGGCGTTGAGGGCCGTTTTTCTGGTTTTTCTGGCCGCGGCCGGGCTGAGCCGCGGCCGGCGGACGGCGCGCGGCGGTGCGGTCATGTCAGGGCTGGTCATGTCAGTGCTGGTCATGTCAGGGCCCCCTGCCGGACGGATGCCCGTACGTAGCCGACCGTGACGACGAGCAGGATGATCGTGAGGATCAGCGCCAGCGCGCCGCCCAGCCCGTAACTGGGCGGGAATGTGAACGCCTTGTCGTAGAGATAGAGCGACAGGTTGTACTCGTCGCGGTTGCCCAGCCCGCCGGTGAGCAGGTAGGTCTGCGTGAAAACGTTGAAGTCCCAGATCACCGACAGGAGCAGGAGAACCAGGAAGATGGGCTTGAGCAGCGGGTAGGTGATCCGCCGGAAGCCCTGCCAGGCCCCGGCGCCATCCACCCGGGCCGCCTCGTGCAACTCGGCCGGGATCGTCTTGAGCCCGGCCAGCACGGTCACGGCGATGAACGGGAACGCCATCCACACGACCAGGATGGTGGCGACCGTGTAGGCGGGGAGCGCCCCCGAGGTAGTCCAGTTGAAGCCCGCCCAATCCGTGCTGCCCACCAGCCAGCGCGGCATCCTGGCCAGCGCCCAGTCCACCAGGCCACCGTCGGGGTTGAACATCCAGTAGAAGATGACGGTTCCGGAGACCGGGGGCGTGGCCCAGGCCAGCAGGGCGGCGGTGCTCACGAACACCGACATGAACCGGCCGAGCTTGTGCAGCAGGAGTCCCACCAGCGTCCCGGTGACCAGGGTGAGCGTGACGGCCGCGGCGGCGAAAAGCACCGTGATCCGCAGTGAGAGCCAGAATTCGGGATCGGCGAAGGTCGTCGAGAAATTGCCGAGCCCCACCCATTGCACCGGCGCGGTGCCGTCGGTCTGCGGCAGGCCGTAGTTCTGGAACGCATACAGCGCCACCTGGACCACCGGCCAGATCAGGACCAGGCCGATCGCCGCCATGGACGGCAGCAGGAGCAGGTACGGCGCCAGGCGGTGACGGCGGATCAGTCCGCCGAGACGAGGCGTGTGGGGCGCCCGGCGGCCCAGGGACGCGCGCGGGGCGCCCGCTGCGTCCGCGCTCTGGCGGTGCGCGGCGGTATCCACCATCAGTGGGGCACTCTCCTCGTGGGGCGTCCCGGCCGGGGACCACCGGGGGGGTGGCGGCCACCCGGCCAGGACGGCTATGGGGGATCAGCCGGTTGGCGATCCGGTGTTGAGGACGTTCTCCAGTTCGGTGTTGGCCTTGCTCACGGTGGCGCTGAAGTTCGCGCCCTGCATGAGGGCCTTCATCATGGTCGGGATGATCGCGTCGGTCGCGTCGGCGGTCGCCCAGTTCTTCGAGTTCAGCGGCGAGATCTGGGTGTACTGGGCGGCCTTGGCGAAGCCGGCCATGACCGGGTCGCTGGCGTAGGCGCCGCCGCTGAGCTTCGAGGTGAATTCGGGGAAGAAGCCCTGGGCGTTGGCGAACGTGGTGGCGCGGGCCGGGCTGTCCATCACCGACACCAGGTCCCAGTCGGCCTGGGTGTACTTGCTCTTGACCCAGACGCCCAGGTCCGAGCCGCCCGAGAAGGCCGGAGCGGGAGTCGGGCCGTTTTCGCTCGGGATGGGGAACGAGGCCCAGTCAGCTTTGTACTTCGTGCTGACCGGGGTCATTTCCGCCTCGGCCCACGGGCCGTCGATGTACAGGTCGAGCTTGCCGAGGGCGAAGTCCTCGTTGGTGCCGCCCGAGGTGGCGCCGGGGGCGCCGAGTTCGGTCTGGCCGATGTACTTCGACGGCGACGTGTGCTGGGTGAGGTACAGGTCGGTGTAGAACTTGAGGCCGGCCTCGGATTGCGGGGTGGTCAGTTCGGCGACCCATTTGCCGTTGCGCTGCACCGCCACCTGACCGCCCGCGCCCCAGATGAAGCTGACGATGGCGTTCGTGTAGTTGCTCGGCGCGCCCAGCCCGTAGCTGCCCGGGTAGGCCTTCATCAGCGCCTTCGCGTCCGCCAGCAACTGCGCCCAGGTGGCCGGCGGCGCACCGATGCCGGCCTTGGCGAACTGGTCCGTGCGGTACCAGATGCCGCGCACCCCACCGAACCAGGGCACCGCGTAGACGTCGCCGCTCACCGTGTCGTTGGCCAGGTTGCCGGCGATGATCCCGGAGCCGTTGGACCACGCGTGCACGTCACTGGTGATGTTGGCCAGGGCGCCCTGCGCGGCGATGCCCGGCGTGTCGGTGTTCCCCAGCTCGGTGATGTCGGGACCGCCCTTGCCGCTGGCCAGGGCGTTGGTCCAGTCGGTCACGCGGCTGCCCCAGGGGATCCAGTCCACCACCACTTTGGTGTTCTTGTACTGGGGGAACTGCGTGTGGAACTGCGCGACGACCCCGTTCATCCAGGTCGTCTGGGACGGAACGGATGCCCCCATCCGCCATACGGTAAGTTTCGCGGGCACCGCCGCCCCGGACGTTCCTCCGCCGCTGGCTGATGAGCCGCAGCCCGCGGCGGCTCCGGCGATTGTGATGACGGCGCCGATCGCGGCGGCCGATCTGGTGAACTTCACTGGTGGATCTCCTTCCCGGCTTGGTTCCTCGTTTCGCGGGGGCACGTCCTGTGGGCGAACGCCTCCGGCACCGCTGTCCGGCCTGCCTGGTGAGTGCATCAGCGCCCAGGCGGGATTTATGCCAGTGAAACTAACAGGAAAGTTTCCTATCAGATAGAGTCTGTTGCCAGATTGAGACAGAATCTGTCCCAGGCACGCCTGCGTCAGGACATGGCCACGGGTCAGGCCCGAGGACCTAGCAACCTGATGTCGGCGCGTGGCACGATCGCAGGAAGGGGGCGGCATGGAGCGACGGCCCGGCACGCCGAGGCTACTGCGCGAGCTGAACGACCGCGCGGCACTTGAGCTACTGCTGACCGGCGGCCCGATGACGAGGGCACAGGTCGGCGAGCAAACTGGGCTGTCCAAGGTGACCGCCTCGCAGCTGCTGGCCCGGCTGGAGGAGCGCGGTCTGGTCGAGGCCGTCGGGGAGCAGGCGGGCGGTCCGGGCCCGAACGCGGCGCTGTACGCGGTGGTGCCCTCGACCGCCTACGTGGCCGGCCTGCACGTCGAGCACGACGAGGTCAGCGCGGGCGTGGCCGACGTGACCGGCCGGGTGGTGACCGAGGTCAGCGTGGACCCGAACGGTACGGGGAACCCGGTCGAGCTGGTCCACGGGGCGGTCGCGGCCGCGTGCGTCTCCGCCGGGGTTGAGCTGTCCAGTCTCCGTGCGCTGGTGATCGGGACCCCCGGAGTGCTCGACCCGCATACCGGCGATCCGCGGCTGGCCTTCAACCTGCCCGCGTGGCACGAGGGTGTCCTCGAGGCCCTCCGCAGCGACCTGCGCAGGCCGGTCACCATTGAGAACGACGTCAACCTGGCGGCGATGGCGGAACGGGCGGTGGGCGTGGCGCAGGGCGTAGACGACTTCGTGCTCATGTGGATCGGCGTCGGGCTCGGCCTGGCCACGGTGATCGGCGGCCGCCTGCATCGCGGCGTCAGCGGGGCGGCGGGGGAGATCGGCTACCTCCCGGTGCCCGGGGTTCCGCTGCCCAAGGACGTCAGCCGTCCGGACACCGGGGCATTCCAGTCCCTGGTGGGCGCGCAGGCGGTCGGGCCGCTCGCCGCGGAATACGGCTTCGCCGGGACGGCGGCGGCGGCGGTGCGCTCGGCGGTGGCCGCGGCCGGCCGGGTGACGAGCGCGGGCAAGCATTCCTGAAGGAACTGGCCGGCCGGGTGGCGACCGGGGTGGCGGCGGTCTGCGTGGTGCTCGATCCGGGGCTCGTCGTGCTCGGCGGCGAGGTGGGCCTGGCCGGCGGCGCCGCCATGGCCGGGCTGGTCGCCGCCGAGGTGAGCCGGATCTGCCCGGCCCGCCCGCAGATCGTGTCCACCGGCGTCACCGGCGGCCCGGTGCTCCGTGGTGCGATCCTCGCGGCGGTCGATCAGGCCCGCCGCGAGTTGCTCGCCTCGGTGGCTGGTCCTTAGGGCGTGACACGCCTGGCTGGCCGCCAGGCCCCACGGCTGGCGAACCGGTGTTGCTCGCCTCGGTGGCTGGTCCTTAGCCTCGATCCACCGCGTGAATTCTGACTCTTGGGCTGCGTGCTTTCCAGCTGACGGTGATCTCGGTGGTGTTGCCGGGCGCGGGTTTCCCGCCGCTGGCTTGTTCTGCGGCTTGTCCAGGTCCTCGTGCCGGGCTGGGATGGGGTGGCCGTCAGGGGCCGTGTGAAGTGCGGGTGACCGGGTCTGGGCTGGTCAGGCCGTCTGTGCGGGTGGGCCGCAGGTGGCTTCGAAGAGGTTCATCCATTCCTGGTCGCGGTGCCAGCCTTCTGGCAGGTGGATGGTGATGTGGCCGCGGCCGTGGCGGGCGGTCCGGGCGGCGATGTTGATGAGGTCGCGGCGCAGGGTGGCGGCTCTGGCCTTGGCGCAGGTGAGGCTGGCCAGGGACCCGGCGGCGCGCAGCAGGTTGTGCGCGATGGCGGCGCAGGCCAGCCAGGCCGCGTTCGCGGGAAACGAGCCGGAGGGCAGATGGGCCAGGGGCCCGTCGGTCAGGTCGGCGAACACCTGCTCGGCCTGGGCGTGGTCACGGTGCTGTTCCTCCGCCTGGACCAGCTCGAATGGCGAGTCGGTGAACACGGCGTGGTAACGCCAGGCAGGGAACAGCTCGTCCTGGCCCGGGGCGGCTGTGCGGTTGAGGTCTTTGACCCGGCGGACGATCAGCCGGGCGGTGATGGCCTGGTCTTTCTTCGAGGCGAACGCCGTGTATTCCACCTCGGCGACCTCGGCGTCGGAGATCCAGCAGCGCAGCTGGTCATCCCAGATCGCCCGGGGGTAGCGGATCGCTGTCCAGGCAGTTTCGGGGATGCGGCGATCGCCGCCTTGACCGAGGGGTTCATCGGTGCCGTGACGGAGAAGTAAGCCCCGGCCTGGCGCACGGCGCCGGTGAACGCCGCGGAGTAGAACGCCGAGTCCGTCCGCACGACCAGGGTCCCGGTGCACCCGGTGGCGCGGGCAGTGCTGACCGAGACCGCGGCGAAGCTGGCGGCACCGCGGGAGGACGCGGCGCTGCCGCCGCGCAGCCGGGTGGCGGCGATCACCGGCGCGGCCAGCGGCGTGCTGATCACGGCTGCCAGCGCATTCAGGCCACGGACCAGCAGGCTCTTGCCCTGGATTTTCGTATGGCCGAACGCCGCGCCCTGCTTCTTATGCCCGTAGACGCGTTTTTGCATGGAGTCGATATCGATGAACGCCACACTGTCTTTGCCGGGCAGCAGCGGGGTGCGGCGGGCCAGGTCTGCCAGCAGCAGCCGGGCTGACCTTCTCCACCTGGAGCACATTCCCCCAGGTGAACGAGCGCAGGAACGAGCCCAGCGTGGACGGGGCGCGGATCCCGCCGAACAGCGTGGGCATCGCGCCGTGCCGCAGCACGTCCATATCATCGATGCTGTCCGCACCAGCGATCATCCCGGCAGCCAGGCACGCCACCTTGAGATGCGCGTTCACCCCGCACGCACGGCCGATCGCGACATGCGCTTCGATCAGGCCGCCCAGGCCGGCCCGCTGCGCCAGGGCCATCACCGGGACCAGGCCCGCCCGCGACACGAGATTCGGGTCATCAAACGTCGCGCACGTCTTCGCCAGCCCGTGTAACAATCGCACCTGCGAGGTGTCCTCTCGCTCGGAACGTGGAAGCTTCAGTAACTCCCATCGTCCCAGTTCAGAGGGCACCTTTCGCGTTGACGCGCCCAACACAGCCCTATTTACAGGTGGATGAGGCTTAGGGCGTCAAACGCCTGGCTGGCCGCCAGGCCCCACGGCTGGCGATCCGGTGCGGTGGTTCGGTGCAGTAGCGTCGGCGGTGTGCCCGGCCAGCCCGAGAACCGGCCGGCCGCGGCGGGGATGGCCGGCGGCCGGTTCCCGCTTGGAGCCGCGGTCACGCTGGCCGACCTTGAGGGCGACCCGCATCGGGCGCTGGCCAGGCTCCGGGAGCATGAACCCGTGTCGTGGCTGCCGGCCCTCGGCGGCTGGCTGGTCACCCACCGCGACCTGGCTCTGCGCGTGCTGCGCGATGCGGCGGCGTTCACCGTAGACGATCCGCGGTTCTCGACCGCTCAGGTCGTCGGCCCCAGCATGCTCTCGCTCGATGGCGCGGAGCACGGCCGTCATCGCGGGCCGTTCACCCGCAGCTTCGGTCACGCGGAGGTGCGCACCCGGCTGGCCGCCTATGTCGAGGCGGAAACCGCCCGCCTGGTGACCGCGATGCGGCCTGCGGGCGCGGCCGACCTGCGTACCCGCCTGGCCGGGCCGCTCGCGGTAGCGGTCATCGGCGAAGCGCTCGGGCTGGGCGACGCCGACCCCACGGTGATCCTCGCGTGGTACGGCGCCATGGTCGATGCCGTATCCGCACTGGCCCGGGGGGCCGCGCCCGGCGGGGCGGGAGACGAGGCGTTCAAGCAGCTGAGCTCCGGCCTGGTGGCCACGCTCGGCACCGGGGACCGGGCGTCGTTGCTGGCCGAGGCCGCGGCGAGCGATGGCGGCGGCCTCGAAACTAGCGAGATCGTCTCGAACGCGGCCGTGCTGATGTTCGGCGGGATCGAGACCACCGAGGGGATGATCACCAACGCGATCCTGCACCTGCTCAGCCATCCCAGTCAGCTCAGGCTCGTCCTCGACGATCCCGGCCTGGTGCGCAGCGCGGTCGAGGAGTCACTTCGGCTCGAACCCGCCGCCGCGGTCGTTCAACCGGTACGCGGTCCGCGATGTGCGGATCGCGGACGCGGCCATCAGGACGGGGGACCTGGTTACCGTGTCGATCGCCGCTGCCGGACGTGACCCTGCGGTCTTTCCCGACCCGGACACGTTCGACGTCCGCCGCGAGAACGCCCAGCTTCACCTGGCGTTCGCGCACGGCCCGCACTTCTGCCTCGGGGTGCACCTAGCCCGGCTGGAGGCGGAGGCTGCGGTACGCACCGTGCTGGAATCGCTACCTGGCCTGCGGCTGGATCCAGACCGCCCGAGCGCGCCCCGCGGCCTGGTGTTCCGCAAGCCCCCTTCGCTCCCCGTGCTCTGGGACACCGCGATTCGGGACGCTGCGATTCGGGACGCTGCGATTCGGGACGCTGCGATTCGGGACACCGCGGTTTGAACCGGACGAGTGCCGCGGCGTAGTCATCCAGCGGGAGCCGGTCTCGCCGGGCTGAGGCGCTGATCGACCGCCGTGGCTCGCGGAAGTAGCCGGACGGCCAGGATGGCATTGCGGCCCGGTACCAAGCTGAGGCATGAGACATGACCGATCCTGTCCCACCGCAACCGCTCAACGCGCAGACGCTGGCCTACTGGAGCGGCCGCCTGCCGGTGCCCGCTACGACCGTGACCTCGTCACTCCGGGTGTCGTCCACTTCGGCGTCGGCGGTTTCCACCGTGCGCACCAGGCGATGTACCTCGACCGCCTCATGAACGATCACGCGGCGATGGACTGGGGCATCTGCGGGGTCGGGGTGATGGCGGAAGACCGGAAGATGCAGCAGGCGCTGGACGCACAGGACGGTCTGTACACGCTGGTTCTCAAGCACAGCGACGGGACGTACGAGCCACGGGTGATCGGATCCATCGTGGAGTACCTGTTCGCGCCCGACGACCCGGAGGCGGTCATCGAGAAGATGGCGGCGGAGTCAACCCGGATCGTCTCGCTGACGATCACCGAGGGCGGGTACAACATCAGCGACGTTACCGGCGAGTTCGATGTGGCCAATCTGGACGTGATCCACGATCTGGAACCCGGCGCGGTCCCGCGGACCACGTTTGGCCTGATTAGCGAGGCGCTACGGCGCCGCCGGCAGCGTGGCCTGGTGCCTTTCACGGTCATGTCCTGCGACAACCTGCAGGGCAGACCACCGACGCCGACCGGGCCGAGGTCCGGGAGCGGTTCGGGATCGAAGACCGATGGCCGGTCGTCTGCGAGCCTTACACGCAGTGGGTGCTCGAGGACACCTTCACGGCCGGGCGGCCACCGTACGAACAGGTCGGGGTGCAGCTCGTCGACCAGGTGGAGCCCTACGAGCTGATGAAACTGCGGCTGCTCAACGGCAGCCACCAGGCCCTGTGCTACTTCGCCTACCTGTCCGGCTACCGGCTGGCGCACGAGGCCGCTCAGGACCCCCTGTTCCAGGACTTCCTCCTCGGGTACATGGACGAGGAGGCCACACCGACCCTGCCCCCCGTGCCGGGGGTGGACCTAGATGAGTACAAGCACACGCTCATCGAGCGCTTCTCGAACCCGCAGGTCCGAGACACCATCGCCCGGCTGTGCGCGCAGAGCTCAGACCGGATCCCCAAGTGGCTGCTGCCGGTGGTCCGTCAGCAGCTCGCGACCGGTGGCGAGATCAGGCGCTGCGCTGCCGTGGTGGCGAGCTGGGCACGCTACGCGGAAGGCGTCGACGAGCAGGGCGAGCCGATCGAGGTGGTCGACCGGCTCGCCGACAGCCTCACCCGGCTCGCCCGGCGCCAGCGCGAGGACCCCGACGCGTTCATCGCTAACCGTGACCTTTTTGGGGCCCTGGCCGACAATGAACGTTTCGTCACCACCTACCGGTCCGCGCTGGCCTCGCTGCATGCGCGCGGAGCACGAGCGACGCTGGAATCGCTGGTCTGACGATTACACCTGACCCAGACCGAATGGCAGACTCACGTACGATCCGGGCGTGGCTGAAGCGGAGACGCCAGGCCCGCTCTGGTTTGGGACGCAGGGGAGATAATGCCGTGATACTGGTCGCCGGCGAGGCGCTCATCGATCTGCTGCCGCTACCCGGCAGCCAGCACCATTTCGACGCGCGGCCGGGCGGCGCCCCTTGTAACGTCGCTGCCGGCCTGGCGCGGCTGGGCCGAAGAACCTGCTTCCTGGGCCGTATCGGTCCCGACGCATTCGGTCGCATGCTTCGGCAGCACCTGAAAGACGCTGGCGTCGACCTGTCGATGGTCGTCCCGGCCGATGAGGTAACGACGCTCGGCGTCGCCGCCCTCGACGGCAACGGCAAGGCTGAATACAGCTTCTATGCCCAGGGAACCGCTGACTGGCAGTGGGCGGAGTCCGAGGTTCCCGACGTATTGCCCGCCGATGTCCGCGCCCTGTATGTGGGCGGTCTCGCTCTGCGATTCCCGCCCGGCGTCCAGGTGCTGGAAGGGCTAATGCGGCGGGTTCGGCATCAGGGCAAAGCATTGATCTTCTTCGATCCCAATGTGCGCAGCGGATTCGAGTTCGTGGCCGACGCTGAGCGCAGCCGGGTCGAACGGCAACTCAAACTCGCCCACGTCGTCAAAGCCAGCGAGGATGATATTGCACTGCTTTACCCCGGCCGTCGATACTGCGAGATCGCCGCCGCATGGCAGCGCATGACGCCTGGGATTATCGTCGTGACGCTAGGAGCCGAAGGTGTCTATGCGCTCGCGCCCGGGGGTGCCGAGATAACAATCCCGGCGGTTCCCACCGATGTGGTGGATACCGTCGGCGCCGGGGACGCCTTTGCCTCTGCGCTGCTGGACGGGTTGGTCGGCAAAGTGCCGCATGACGCGGACCCGGCAGTTGGCCTCCAGCATATGGATACCGATGTCACCCGCGGCCTGCTCGAAAGGGCCAATGTGAGCGCGGCTTTTACGTGCGAGCGGGCGGGCGCCGAATCGGCCGATGCGCGTAGCCTCGACGATGCCCTCCAACGCGAACTTCGCCGGCGCGGACTGGCGTCGCCCACCCCGAACTGAGGCAACGGTGCCGAGCCCGACCGGCCCCGTTGAGCGGCATGCGCCTGGGTGTGCTGATATCGGCAACAACGAACAAATCAGGATCCAGGCAGCTGCCGGGCATGGTCCGGGCGGTGGTCATCACCATGGCACCGCCCTCGGTCAGCCGGGCCACGATGGCGGCGCCGGCGCCCTTGAGGACTGCGCCCACGAGGGTGTCGGTTCGTTGCGGATGATGATCAGCGCCGCGATGCGGTCGCCGCGGACCGTGAAGTAGTGGGTGAGGACGAGCGGATCCGGGAGTCCGGCCTTGTCGTACTCACCGTCCATGACAGCCGCCACGATGACGTCTCCGTGGTGCTCGGAGGTGGCGATGGGGTCCATCGTCACCTTGTCGCCGATGACCTCGCGGTCGAGCCAGGCTCGGATCGCGCCCCGGCCCCAGAACTCGCGGCGCGCGTCGTTGACAAAGGCGTCATCAGCGAACCACTCGATCAGTGCGTCGCCGTCGAAGGCGTTGCTCGCGGCGATGTAACCCTGGACCGGTGCCGGGCGTGTGCTGTTCATTGGCCGTCCTCCTCGGTTGGTGGTGTGACCACCGTCGAGGCTCCCCTGGGGGGAGAGTCAAGGCGTCGCCGTGACCGGCCAGGAAGCTTCCCACCAGGATTGACTCTCCCCGCGGGGGAGGGTCCACAGTGGAGTCATGCGGACGGCCCTGAGCATCGGTGACTTCGCCCGGATCACGCACCTGAGCGTGAAGACCCTGCGTCGTTACCACGAAGCGGAGCTGCTCGAACCCGCCGAGGTCGACCCGTTTACCGGCTACCGCTACTACAACACGGCGCAGGTGCCAACCGCCCAGGTGATCCGCCGGTTCCGCGATCTCGGCATGCCCGTGCGCGAGATCGGCGAGGTGCTGGCCACCGCTGACCCGGAGGCCAGGAGCGCCCTGATCGCCGGGCACCTCGAGCGCCTGGAGAGCCAGCTCGACCAGACCCGGGCGGCGGTGACCTCGCTGCGCCGCCTGCTCCAGCCCACCAAGCCACCCATGGAGATCGAGCTCCGGGCGGCGGAGCGGCTGACGACCGCCGCGATCCGCGCGACCGTCACCCGCAGCGAGGTTCTCGCCTGGTACAGCGCAGCCATGGCCGAACTCGGCCAGACGCTCGAGGCCCGGCACATAACGCCAGCCGGGCCGTGCGGCGGCCTGTACGACAACGAGCTGTTCACCGACGAACGCGGCAACGCTGTCGTCTATATTCCGGCCGCCGACCCGCCCAGCAGCAGGCGTGTCCGGCCCTTCGTCGTGCCGCCCGCCGAGCTAGCGGTTACGGTGCATCACGGCGCGCACGACGACATCGACGTGTCCTACGGGCAGCTCGGCACCTACGTCACCGAGCACGCGCTCGCCGTGGCTGGGCCGGTGCGCGAGACCTACCTCGTGGGACCGAGGGAAACCCGGGACACCGCCGCCTGGCGCACCGAGATCGGCTGGCCGGTCTTCCGCACCTCGGCCGCCTGACGGCCCCGGGCGCAATCCTCGCAGCCCGCGCCGCGGCCTGGCCCGCGTCAGGAGACGCGCAGGCGCAGGCCGCGCGGGGTGGGCCGGAACCCGGCCGACTCCAGGGCCCGGGCCAGCGGCGAGTCGTGCACGGCCTCGCCGTCGGCACGCTCCACGGTGAGCCGGCCGAGCGCGCCGCCGCGGACGGCCCCGGCGAGAGCAGCGGCCCCCGGGCCCAGGACCGCCGGGTCACTGGTCCAGGACAGCAGGGTCCGCCCGCCCCGCTCGACGTAGAGGACCAGATGGCCGTCGGCCAGCACGACCAGCGCGCCAGCCTTGCGGCCGGGCCGGTGCCCGCCCGGGGTTTCGTCGGGACGGTCGGGCCAGGGGAGTGCCGACCCGTATGGATTGGCCGGGTCCGCCGCGGCCAGCACAAGGACACCTGGGCCCGCGTCCGTGTCGGCGGCCTGCCCACCAGCCGCCCCTCCTGGCCCGCTCGCCCATGGATCCGGCGCGGCCGGGATCGCCGGGAAGCTGAAGTCCGCCGCCATGGCGCGCATCCGGTTGACCGCGCCGGGCAGCGCGAACTGCGCCGCGCCCAGGCTCTCCACGAAGTAGCCGCGCCGGCACTGGCCAGCGTCCTCCATGGCGCGCAGCACGGGGTAGAGCGCGGCGAAGCCCCCTGGCACCCGCTCCGTGGCCACCGCGCCCCTGGTCAGGATGCCGTGCCGGTCGAGAAGGGTGCGGGCCAGAGCGTGCAGGCGCCGGGTCGGATCGGCCTCGCCGGGCAGGACCAGTGACCAGCGCCCGCTGACCGTCGGCGGCCCGGTCCGGCTGGGCATGGCTGGCCTGCCGTAGCCGTGCCTGCGGCCGCCCGGCCGCCCGGGACGCCCGGCCACCCGCAAGCTGCCGGCTCCCCTGGCCCCGCCGATCGCCCCCCCGCCAGCCGCCGGGCTGGGCGCCCACGGCCGTCCCGAGCTGAGCATGGTGCGCAGCGGGGCGAGCGTGTCGTTGCTGACCCGGCCCGCCCAGACCAGGTCCCACAGGGCGGCGGCCACCGCCCCGTCGTTGGCGCCCGCCCGTTCCGGCTCCGGCAGCATGCCCACCGCCCGGTCGGACAGCATCCGGAAGAACATGCCGCCGCCGCCCTCCAGCGCGGCCAGCACCGCCTCGTGCAGCGGCGTCATCGAGATGTCGCCGGGCGGCGGGAGCAGCAGCGGCGCGGCGGGCGCGGGCGCCAGCACCACCCAGCCATCCCCACCGGGCAGCCCGCCCGCACCCGACCAGACGACCTCCCCGGCCGCGGTCAGCTCGTCGAGGGCCGACGGGTGGTAGCCGGCCACCCGCCCCGGCAGCACCAGCGTCTCCAGGGCCGACGCGGGCACGGCGGCCCCCGCCAGCTGGTCCACGGCGTCGTACACGGCGTCCGGGCCGACCCGGTAGCGGCCGCCTGACCCGCCAGCCGCGGCATTCCGGTGATGGCCGGCCGCGGCGGGCGGGGTTACGTTCTGCCATGAAGGCAGGAACCTGGCCAGAGCCTCCGCGGGCGCGGGCTCCGCCTCCTTGCGGAGCTTGGCCAGGCAACGGCGGCGCAGCAGCCGCAGCACGCCAACGTCGCACCACTCGGTGCCGCGCCCGCCGGGCAGGAATTCTCCCTCCGCGACCCGGTCCTCAGCGGCGAGCCGGCGCAGGGTCCCGATGACCACGGCCACCCCGAGCCCGTACCGCTGCGCGGCGGCCGCGGCGGTGAACGGGCCGTGGCCGCGGGCGTACCGGGCCACCAGGTCGCCGAGCGGGTCAGCCACCGGCTCAGCGAACACCGCCGGCACGCCAGGCGGCAGCGGCACGCCGAGCGCGTCCCGCAGTCGCCCCGCGTCCTCGATCGCCGCCCACCGGGTTTCCCCGGCCACCCTGACCTCGAGTGCCCGGCGCTGCGCGGCCAGCCCGCCGAGCCAGTCGGCCGCGGCGCCGGAATCGGCGCATCGCTCTGCCACTTCAGAAGAAGCGAGCGGCCCTATAGTCCTGAGCAGGTCGGCGACGTCCTCGCCGTCCCGGCACACCCTCGCGGGGTCCAGCCGCTGCAGTTCGCGCTCGGTGTCGCGGACCACCGACGGATCGAGCAGCTCCCGCAGGTCGGCCTGGCCGAGCAGCTCCGCGAGAAGCGAGGAGTCCAGCGCGAGGGCCTGGGCGCGCCGTTCGGCCAGCGGCGCGTCGCCTTCATACATGAAGGCGCCGACATACCGGAAAAGCAGCGACCGGGCGAACGGCGATGGGGCCGGCGTCTCCACCTCGACCAGCCGGATCGTGCGGCTGGCCAGCTCGCGCATGAGGGTGACCAGCCCGGGCACGTCAAACACGTCCTGCAAGCACTCTCGGACAGTCTCCAGCACGATCGGGAACGTGCCGTACTTGCCCGCCACCGAGAGCAGCTGGGCCGACCGCTGCCGCTGCTGCCACAGCGGGGTGCGGCGGCCGGGCTGCCGCCTCGGCAGCAGCAGCGCCCGGGCGGCACACTCACGGAACCGGGAGGCGAACATGGCCGACGAGCCGAGCTCGGCGGTCACGATCTGCTCGACCTCGTCCGGCTCCAGTTCGGCGATACCAGCCGGCGGCGGTTCGTCGGAGTCGGGGACACGCACCACGATGCCGTCGTCGGTGTGCATGGCCTGGACGTCCATGCCGGGGTACCGGTCACGCAGCCGGGCCGCGATGGCCAGCGCCCACGGCGCGTGCACCTGCGCGCCGAACGGGCTGTGCAGCACCAGCCGCCAGTCGCCCAGCTCGTCGCGGAACCGCTCCATCACCAGGGTGCGGTCGTCGGGCACGTATCCGGTCGCCTCGCGCTGCCCGGTCAGGTACCGGACCAGGTTCGCGGCGGCCAGGTCGTCCAGGCCGTCCGCGCGCAGCCGGGCGGTGGCCTGCTGCGGTCCGGCCGCGGCGAGCTCGCGGCAGTACGCACCGAGCGCCCGGCCGAGCTCGGCCGGGCGGCCCGGGGCGTCGCCGTGCCAGAACGGAAGCTTGCCCGGCTGCCCGGGGGCGGGGGAGACAAGCACCTGGTCGGCGGTAATGTCCTCGATCCGCCAGGAACTCGCGCCGAGCACGAACACGTCGCCGACCCGCGACTCGTAGACCATCTCCTCGTCAAGCTCACCGACCCGGTGGGAGTTGCGGCCGGAGCCCTCGCGCTGGGACGCGGCCAGGAACACGCCGAACAGGCCGCGGTCGGGGATGGTGCCGCCGCTGGTCACCGCCAGCCGCTGGCCGCCCGGCCGGCCGCGCAGCATCCCGGTGGTGCGGTCCCACACCAGCCGCGGACGCAGTTCGGCGAACTCCTCGCTGGGGTAGCGCCCGGCCAGCATGTCCAGGACCGCCTCGAGCACCGGCCGGGTCAGCCCGGCGAACGGCGCGGCCCGCCTGACCACTCCCTCCAGTTCGCCGATCTCCCAGTCGTCCATCGCCGTCATCGCGACGATCTGCTGCGCGAGCACGTCGAGCGGGTTGCGGGGGATGTGCAGTTCCTCGATCTGGCCGCCGTGCATCCGCCGGGCGACCACGGCCGCCTGCACCAGGTCTCCCTGGTACTTCGGGAAGATCACGCCGCGGGAGACGTCGCCCACGTTGTGCCCGGCCCGGCCGGTCCGCTGGAGCCCGCTGGCCACCGAGGGCGGCGACTCGACCTGGACGACCAGGTCCACGGCGCCCATGTCGATGCCCAGTTCCAGACTGGACGTGGCGACCACGGCGGGCAGCCTGCCCTCCTTGAGCGCCTCCTCGATCTGGGCTCGCTCCTGCCGCGACACCGAACCATGGTGCGCCCTGGCCACCTCGGCGGGCGCTCCCGCCGATGCTCCGGCCTGGGCCATGATCTGCGCTGGCGCGTGCGGTCCCGTGCTCGGCGCACCGGAGTTTTCTACCCGGGGGTCCGGGGGCTGTCCCCCGGGCAAGCGGAGTTCGGCGAGTTCGTTGAGCCGGCCGCACAGCCGCTCGGCCAGGCGGCGGGAGTTGGCGAAGACAATCGTGGACCGGTGCTGCTCGATCAGGTCGAGCACCTTTTCCTCGACGTGCGGCCAGATCGACCGCTGCGCGGGCTCGCCGTCGGGTGATCCGCCGTCCGGTCCTGCGCCACGCGCGGGCAACGGATCGATGTCGGCCATGTCCTCCACCGGCACCACGATCCGTACCTCGATCTGCTTGCTGCTCGGCGGCGCCGCGATGGTCACCGGCCGGGCCCCGCCGAGGAACGAGGCCACCTCCTCGGGCGGCCGGACCGTGGCCGACAGGCCGATGCGCTGCACGGGCCCGGTCCCACGCGGTGCTTCCCCGGCAGGACGACCCAGACCCTCGCGCAGGGCATCGAGCCGTTCCAGGGACAGGGCCAGGTGGGCGCCGCGCTTGTTGCCCGCCAGGGCGTGCACCTCGTCCAGGATGACGGTGTCCACCCCGCGGAGCGCATCCCGGGCCCTGGAGGTGAGCAGCAGAAACAGCGACTCGGGCGTGGTGATGAGAATGTCAGGGGGCTTAGCCGCCAGCCGCCGGCGCTCGTCCGCGGCGGTGTCGCCGGTGCGCACCGCGACGCTGATATCCGGCTCATCGACGCCCATCCGCCGCGCCATCTGCCGGATCCCAGTCAGCGGGGCCCGCAGGTTGCGCTCGATGTCCACCGCCAGCGCCTTCAGCGGTGAGATGTACAGCACCCGGCAGCGGAGCTTCGGATCGGACGGCGGTGGCGCCGCAGCGAGCCGGTCGAGCGCCCACAGGAACGCGGCCAGCGTCTTGCCGGATCCGGTCGGCGCGATCACCAGCGTGTTGTCGCCCTTGGCGATGGCTGCCCACGCCTGGGCCTGGGCCTGGGTCGGCGCGGCGAAGGCACCGGCGAACCAGTCCCGGGTCAGCGGGCTGAACCCGCTCAGGGCGTCCAGGCCTGACGGGGGGGCATCAACGTCACCCCGGATGCGCGGCGCGGCGCCGGGCGGCGCCTTCGGGGGGACCGGCGGGCGGGTGGGCATATTTCCATCTTGCCTTGTGCCACCGACAGACCGTGCCACCCAACCGTCCGGGCCAGCCGGTCGGGTAGCCTGCCTGACCGTGCGGCTTACGGAGTTCTGGCGGCGCATGCGCGTGCAGTTCGGCAACACGTACGCCGAAAGCGTGGCCAAGGATCATGTCTTCGCGAAGCTGGGCAGCCGGACGGTGAACCAGGCCCTCGCCGACGGCGTCGAGCCCAAGACCATCTGGCGTGTCGTCAGCGACGAGTTCGACGTGCCGCAGCACCTGCGCTAGTGCCGTGTCAGGCAACCTTTGCCCTCCCCTACAACGGCACGTGAGGGACACTGACTGCGATGAGTGAAGCCCCGTCGGCGCTAGGACGCCGCGTCATCGTCACTGGGCTGGCCGGGTCCGGGAAGAGCACGTTCTCGCTCGCGCTCGCTGCCAAGACCGGCTTGCCGGTCATTCATCTTGACCTCCACTTCTGGAAGCCCGGCTGGGTTGCACCGTCGGAGACCGAGTGGCGCGAGAAGCAATGTGGCGTGCTCGCCGGCAACGCGTGGATCGCTGACGGCAACTACCACGAGACACTCGATCTCCGGCTCGAACGCGCGGACACCGCTGTGTTTCTCGACCTGCCCTGGTGGCTTTGCGCAGGACGCGCGTTCCTGCGCGGCTTCCGAATGCCGAGCGAGTTGCCCGAAGGGTGCGACTATTCGGCCTGGCTGCGGTTGCGGGATGAGTGGCGTTTGGCCGTCCGCATCTGGCGAAAACGCCGGTCAGAGCCGGAGCGCGAACACGAAATCATTTCGCAGCACAGTCAGCATGTGGCCCTTCACGTGCTCAGATCCAAGCGGGCGGTCAGAGAATTCCTCGACGGTATGGACGCCGACCACGTGGAAGCCGACGACGGTTCATCGGACGCCGAGTGACTCGCCCCTAACGCCCGGCTCAGAGTCACGCCCACCAACGAGGCAAACGTTGCCTGACGCAGGACACTAGCTCTGGCAATTCCTCTCGGAACCCGGCCATCCGGAGCAGGTGTGGGCCTGATCTGCTGATGTGCACTCCGGCGGATTAGCGCGGCGCGGGAACCGGTCGCCAGCGGTCGGCAGCCGCTATCCACTAACCGGGGCCGTCCGGACCGATCCGGTGAGCTGGCCGCCGGTCGAGCGGACGGTGCAGACCGCGGTCCGCTCGCCGGCCGCCCAGGCGCCCGAACTCGGATAAAAGTACGCCTCATCGAGCATCGCCGACAGTTGCGGGTTCATGTAGCCGCTCAGCCGGCTCTGGCAGCCCTGATTCGCCTTCTGCCGCAGAGCGGCGGCCCCGGGGTACTGCTGGCCGGCCAGCCGGAAGGTGCTGAATACTTCCCCGTCATGTGGCTGGCCGCAGGCCAGTACCCGCAGCCCGCTGATTCCGTTGGGCGCGGAGTTTATGCACTCGCCAGTGCGGAGGCTGAAAACCTTGGGGAAGACGGCTGCCGCGGCGGGCGGGCGGTGGCTGATGATCACGGCGACGGCTATGGCGGCGGCGACAGCCCACGTTCCGCCGAGCGCGAGGCCAGTGATGGCCAGGGACCGGCCGCGGGCGCCGGTCCTGGCGATCCGGGACAGAGCGATCGGCCCGAAGGTCACGGCCAGCGGGATCAGGGCCAGGATGCCCGTGATCAGGCTGGCGACGGCGAAGCCGTCGACCGGCGGCCGGACCGGGGGATCGTCAACGGGCGGCCGGACCGGGGGACTGTCAACCGGCGGCCGGACCGGGGGATCGTCAACCGGTGCCCGGGCCGGGGGATCGTCAACCGGTGCCCGGGCCGGGGGATCACTGACCGCGCCGGGCTGCTCCTCGTGGTTCTGGTCCAGCCTATGGTTCGGCGCCAGCGCCGTCGGGGGACCGCCCCCATCTTCGGCTGATGGGTTCATCTGCACTCCCGGGCGAGAGGTTATGCCTGCCAGGTGGATGCCGGCAGACCGCGCCGATCGGATGTGCCCAGGACCAACTGCGACGGTGCGTGCCGCCCAGCGCACTCGCTTCCTACCTTCCCCAGAAGACCTCGCGCATTCATCACATTTACCCCGTGCGACGACATTTTTGCCAAGGCATTGCGTTGGGCTGCGAAAATCAGTTGCCAGCAGGTCACAGGCACGCTGCGAGGCCGGCATGACCGGAGCGCCTGACGACCGTGGCTTGGCCGCGACGCCCGCATCCGCCGCGAGGGCTCGCTCGACCGGGTGCTGGCCGCCTATGGGCCGCTGGTCGCGGAGCTCAGCGACCGCGTGGCCGCTCAGTTCGGCACCCGGCTGCACAGCGCCTACCTCTACGGCAGTATCCCGCGGGGCACGGCCACACCCGGCCGCTCCGATCTGGACGCGGACGCTGCCGTCATCACCGACCTGATCGGTGGGCTGGGGCGATGGCTCGCCGAGGAGTATGGCCGGACTATGGGCGTGAAGGCGCCGAGGGCGTGAAACCCGCGTATCGCCAGCAAATTCCTCTGTGGATTCGGCGTGTCTCGCTGATGATCGAACAGTTGTTCGTCTAAGGTAATTACCTGGGAGTCGTCCGTAACCGCGCAGCGGCGGCCTTACAGCGGCACCCTCGTCCGCGGCTTCCTGGCCGCGGTGCCGCACCAGGGCGCGGAGTTTTGTCGGTGGCGGCGCGTAGCGTCAGGACCGGCAGAAGCCCTTGATCCCGACAGGAGTCCACATGGCAGGCAGCGATAGGGCGGGCAGCGACAAGGCGGCCAGCAAGGGCGGCGACCGGGACAAGTCCCTGGAGACCGCGCTCGCCCAGATCGAGCGGCAGTTCGGCAAGGGCTCGATCATGCGGCTCGGTGACGAGGGCCGGGCCCCGATCGAGGTGATTCCGACGGGGGCGATCTCGCTGGATGTCGCGCTCGGCATCGGCGGCCTGCCCCGCGGTCGGATCGTCGAGATATACGGACCCGAAGGCAGCGGGAAAACGACGGTGGCGCTGCACGCGGTCGCGAGCGCCCAGCGGATGGGCGGCATCGCCGCGTTCATCGACGCGGAGCACGCGCTGGACCCTGACTACGCGAAGAAACTCGGCGTCGACACGGACGGACTGCTCGTCTCCCAGCCCGACACCGGGGAGCAGGGCCTGGAGATCGCGGACATGCTGATCCGCTCGGCCGCCATCGACATCGTGGTCATCGACTCGGTCGCCGCGCTGGTGCCCCGCGCCGAGATCGAGGGCGAGATGGGGGACAGTCACGTCGGCCTGCAGGCCCGGCTCATGTCCCAGGCCCTGCGCAAGATCACCGGCGCACTGAGCCAGACCAAGACCACCGCGATATTCATTAATCAATTGCGCGAAAAGATAGGCGTCATGTTCGGCTCACCTGAAACGACGACGGGCGGACGGGCGCTTAAATTCTATGCATCCGTGCGACTCGATGTGCGCAGAATAGAAACGCTTAAAGATGGCACGGAACCGGTCGGAAGCCGTACCAGAATTAAAGTCGTAAAGAACAAATGCCTCGCGGAAGGCACCCGTGTATTCGATCCTGCGACCGGTATCACCCATCGCATCGAGGAGATCGTTGACGGTCGGCTCCCGATCCATGCGGTGTCTGCTGACAAGAACGGCATGCTGCAGGCGCGCGAGGTCACGTCGTGGTTCGACCAGGGTGAGCAAGATGTCACCGGAATCAAGCTCCGCGATGGCACCGAGCTGTGGGTCACGCCTGATCACAAGGTCCTCACCGAGCATGGCTGGCGCGTTGCTGGGGAAATCGTTCCCGGGGACCGGGTAGCCAGGCCTCGCGCCTACTCAGGGTTCGGCACCCAGGAGCCGATTTCGCCCGATCACGCCAGGCTGCTCGGCTATCTCATCGGCGATGGTTACGTGGGCGGGAGCACGCCAGTCCAGTTCACAAATGTCGCGGAATCACTGCACCAGGATGCTGCTCGGATCGCGAGCACCCTGGGATGCGACGTGAAGCCGACAGGTCATCCGATAACAATCGCGATCTCCCACCTGCCAGGCGAGAAGAACGGCGTTCTCGAGCTCTGCCGGTGGGCGGGAATCTACGGCTTCCTGGCGCCCGCCAAGAAGCTTCCCGCAGCTCTCTTTGCACCCGAGGTCTCGGCTGAGATCCTAAGCAACCTGATCTTCGGGATCTTCGAGACGGACGGTTATGTCTCGCGGGAGCAGACGGGCGGGATCAGGGTCGGTTTCTCCACGACGTCGGAGCAGCTGGCCCAGCAGCTTCACTGGTCACTTCTGCGCTGGGGCATCGGGAGCAACATCCAGCGCCGTGACCCGCGCGCTCAGCGAGGGGGTTTGATCAAGGGACGCAGGATCTCGGGAAAGCACACGGCATGGGAAGTCCGGGTGTCTGGCGTTGAAAACGTTTCCGCGTTCGCCACTGCGATCCCCATGTGGGGGCCGCGCGGCCAGGTGCTGACACGTGAACTCGCGGAACTCGACGGCCGTTACCGGGGATCGCAGCGGGTCTACCTCGGCCAGGAAATGGTCAAGCCTGTTCTCGGTCACCTCGCGAGTCTCGGGGTGACCGCGCAGGTGGCGGCTCAACTGATCGGTGAGGGCGTTGGGGATCCCCAGGGTGGGATGAAGGTCGTGCTCGGCGCCTCCCGCTTGCGCCGTGACCGGCTCCAGCGGCTAGCCGATGGGCTCGATGATTCCTTCCTGCGTGGCATCCTGGCGGATCAACTCTGGTACTCCAAGGTCGCTGCGATTCTGCCTGCGCGGCGCTGCCGCACGTTCGATGTGGAAGTGGAGGGCCTCCATAACCTGGTCGCGGAGGATGTGGTCGTCCACAACTGCGCGCCGCCATTCAAAGCCGCAGAATTTGATATTCTATTCGGCCTTGGGATTAGCAAAGAGGGCGGGCTTATCGACCTCGGGGTCGAGCAGTCGATCGTGCGTAAGTCAGGCGCCTGGTACACCTACGAGGGCGACCAGCTCGGGCAGGGCAAGGAGAACGCCCGCAAGTTCCTGCTCGAAAACCCCGATCTCGCCAACGAGATCGAGAAGAAGATCAAGGAGAAGCTCGGCGTCGGCCCGCGCCTCGACGCGGCCGCCGACGGGCTGCCTAAGCCTGAGGCTGGCGGAGTCAGTATCGCCGGGGTGAGCGTCGGCGGAGCCGGCGGCCTGGGCAAGCCCAGCGCGGGGAAGTCCAGCGCCGCGGCCAGTGTGGGCAAGATCGCCGGTGACGACTGACAGTCAAGGGGCTGGCGGGGTCGGCGGGGACCCGGAGGAGCGGGCACGGCAGGTCTGCCTGCGGATGCTGACGGTGGCGCCCCGGACCAGCGCCCAGCTCGCGGAGGCCATGCGGCGTAAGGGAGTGCCCGCCGAAGCGGCCGAGGCAGTGCTCGGCCGGTTGGCCGAGGTCGGCCTGATCGACGATGCCGCGTTCGCCCATGCCTGGGTGGAATCCCGGCATCACGGCCGCGGCCTCAGCCGCCGGGCGCTCGCGGCCGAGTTGCAGCGCCGTGGCGTGCCGGGCGAGGACGTGCGGGCCGCCGTTGGCGTGCTCGGTCCGGATCAGGAGGTCGCCACCGCCCGGCGACTTGTGCTGCGGGCGATGGCGGGCACCAAGAGCCGGCCGCTGCCGGTCCGGATCCGCCGTCTGGTGGGCCTGCTGGCGCGTAAGGGCTATCCGGCGCCGCTGGCCTACCGGGTGGTCCGCGAGGCCCTTGAGCAGGAGGGCATCGATACGGTCGAGGCGGGAATCGACCTCGACGCCATGACTGATGCCGCCGATGCCGCGGATATCGCCGCAGGTGCCTTGACGATTACGGAAAGTGAGTTTTGAGAAGATCGCGAGCCGCTGCTTGCCCAAACTGTTATCAACGCTTAACCTCACGGCAGCGAGGTGTTACTCCGCGCCAAGCGGAATGAAAACGAACGAATACGGCCAGTGATCGGTTTCAGGCCGCAACTGGCTTCGGATGGTGAGTGGATCCGGTGGGGCGGGCCCGCTGGACTGAATATGGCTCGGTGACGAGCTGGCCGGGCAGGCCAGCCGGAAGGCGGTTCGGGCCGGGACTCCCGAGATCCGGCGGTATGTGCGCCGGATCGTCCCGGCATGCTGCGGGCTGGCCACGCGGTGTGCCAGGCCCGGTGGTGCGCGTGACCCTCGCTCCAGGCATGTCCCCTGGCACCGTACCCAGGTGCCGGGGCCGGCGAGCAGGATTGGGGTGCGCCATGAGCAGCACAATCTCTCTCGTGTTCGTGGTGATCGCCCTCCTTGCCACCCTGGCCGTGCTGGCCATCGTGCTGCGCAGGTCCTCAGAACGCGAGCGTGCCCGTACCACCGCGGAGGGGCAGGCCAATCTGGCGCACACCGCGGAAACGCAGCTGCGGTCAGACGAGGCGATGCGGGAAGCCGATCAGGTCCGCGCGCGTGCGCAGACCGACGCGGCCGCGATCATGCGCGAGGCCAGTACGGCGGCCGACAAGGCGGCCCACGCCAGCCGCCAGGCCGAAGAAGAGTTGCGGGCGGTCAAGGAGGAATCCAGGGAACTCCGCGCTGACCTTGAGCGGAGAGAGGCGCGGCTGGCCGAGCGGGAAGGCCGCCTGGACGGCGAGTTCCGCAAAGTGGAGGAGCGCTCCGGCGCGCTGGACCGTGTCCAGGAGGATCTGGGCCGACTCCGCGTCGACCTGGACCGGCTCGCTGAGGAGCGGCGCGAGGTACTCGAGCAGGCCGCCGGGCTCACGGCCGACCAAGCCAAGGCCGAACTGATCGCTGGAATCCAGAACCAGGCCAAGCGTGAGGCCGCGCTGCTGGTCAGGGACACTGAGAACGAGGCGCGCCGGGATGGCGAGCAGCGGGCGCGCCGGATTGTCACGCTGGCCATCCAGCGCGTCGCCACCGAGCAGACCAGCGAGTCTGTCGTGTCCGTCCTGCATCTGCCAGGCGACGAGATGAAAGGCAGGATCATCGGCCGCGAGGGCCGCAACATCCGCGCCTTCGAGTCGGTCACCGGCGTCAATCTCATCATCGACGACACCCCCGAGGCCGTCCTGCTCTCCTGCTTTGACCCGGTCCGCCGCGAGGTGGGCAGGCTGGCGCTGGAACGTCTGGTGCTGGACGGCCGCATCCACCCGCAGCGCATCGAGGAGGCGTACGAGCAGAGCAAGGCGGAGGTCGAGCAGTTGTGCGTGCGGGCCGGCGAGGACGCCCTGGTCGAACTGGCCCTCACGGACCTGCACCCCGAACTGGTGACCCTGCTCGGGCGGCTGCGCTACCGCACCTCCTACGGTCAGAACGTGCTGCGGCACCTGGTCGAATCCGCTTTCATCGCGGGCATGATGGCCAGCGAACTTGGCATGGACCCGGTCCTGCTGAAGCGCTGCACCGTGCTGCACGACATCGGCAAGGCGCTCACCCACGAGGTGGAGGGGAGCCACGCGCTGATCGGCGCGGAGATCGCGCGGCGGTACGGCGAGCCGGAGGACGTGGTGCACGCCATAGAGGCCCACCACAACGAGGTGGAGGTACGCACCGTCGAAGCCGTGCTGACCCAGGCGGCCGATGCCATCAGCGGCGGCCGCCCAGGAGCGCGGCGGGAGTCACTGGAGGCATACGTCAAGCGGCTGGAGCGGCTTGAGCAGATCGCGGCGGCGCAGGACGGCGTCGAGAAGGTGTTCGCCATGCAAGCTGGTCGCGAGATCAGGGTCATGGTCAAGCCCGAGCGGGTGGATGACATCCAGGCCCAGGTGATCGCGCGCGACGTGGCCAAGCAGGTCGAGGAGGAGCTGACCTACCCCGGCCAGATCCGGGTCACGGTGGTCCGGGAATCGCGCGCTACGGAGTTCGCCCGCTGAAGGGGCGGCGAGACCTCCCGGCTGCGGCTTGCGCGGGCCCGCTGCGCGGGGCGGCCTCGTCTGGGAAGTAGGGGCCGTTACTGGGCTGCCTCGGTGACTACCGCGGCGGGCTCTGGGGTGTTGGTCTGGGTGGTGAGGGAGAGCGGGGGGATGTCCGGGGTGGCGAAGCCGAGTACCTGGCCGTAGAACGACAGTTCCGCTTCCAGGCAGGCGATGATCGTCTCGGTCTTCCTGAATCCATGGCCCTCCTCCGCGAAGGCGAGGAGGGCGTGCCGGATGCCATGCCCGGAAAGGTCGGCCGCGATGCTCTCGGCCTGCGCGGGCGGCACGATCGGGTCGTCGAGCCCCTGCAGCAGCAGCACCGGGCAGGTGGCATCCGTCACGTGTCCGACTGGCGACCGCTCGATGTAGACGGTGTCGAAACCAGGCAGCGGCCCGATGAGACCATGCAGGTAGCTCGACTCGAAGTCGTGTGTTACGGAGGCGAGCTGACGCAGGTCGGCGACCCCGGAATACGACGTGGCCGCGCCGAAGACGGTGCCAAACGACGTGCCGGTGGTCACCGCGGCTAGGGCTGTCCAGCCGCCCGCTGACCCACCCCGGATAGCCAGCCGCCGGATGTCGGCCTGGCCGGCCTCGGCCAGGGCCAGCGCGGCGGCGATCACGTCCTCGACGTCGACCAGGCCCCACTGCCGGCGCAGCCTGTCCCGGTATAGTCGGCCGTACCCGGTCGAACCGCCGTAGTTCACGTCAACGACCCCGATGCCACGGCTCGTGAAGTACGCCTTGGCCAGGTCGAAGAGGCCGACCGCATGCGCGGTGGGTCCGCCGTGGACCCAGACCACGTAGGGCGGCAACTCGCCCTCGGGCGGCACCGCGGCTGGATGGGAGGGCGGGTACACGAGCGCGTGCACGCTGCGGCCGAACTGGCCATCGAGCAGCACCGGCTGCGGTACCGGCAGGTAGGCGGCGTCGGGTATCTCCTCGATCTCCCGGCGCAGTACGGTTGTCTGCCCGGTCGCCGCGTCGATCCGGATGACCGACAGCGGGGTGGTCGGCCCGCCTGCCACCCCTACGATAGTGTTGCCGTCCGCGGACAGGCCGGACGTGAACTCTTGGAAAGCGATGTCGGGATCGGTCAGCTCCGCGGTCTCCGGGTCGAGCAGCCCGAGGTGCATGCCGCCGACGCCGTGCAAGACCGCGAGCCGTCCGTCGCCCAGAACCGCGAACGGCCTTTCGCCGAGTTGCCACAGCGGCCCGGCGAACTCCTCCTCCGCGGAGAACAGCGCCTGGGCCGGCTCGCCGACCAGGCCGACCTGGTACACGTTCCACCAGCCCACCCAGTCGGAGACGACGTAGAGGCTGGAGTCGTTCCGCCAAAGCGGCGCCACCACCGACTCGCGCATGCCGCCCTTGACGAGCCGTCCCTTGGCCGGAAGGCCGTCCGAAACGGTGGCGACCCGCAATTCGGTGCCGTCCCAAGGCATCCGCGGGTGATTCCAGCAGATCCAGGCCAGGCGGATGCCGTCGGGCGACGGGGTCGGGAACGCGAAGAAGTCCGACCCAGTGACGAGCTCGCGGATGGCCTCCGGGTTGGCCGCCGCCGACCCGTCCAGCGGGACCGCGACGATGGCCCGGGTGACCTTGCCTCCGTCGTGTCGCTCCTGCACACACCAGATCTCCGTGCCGTCCGGGGAGAGCGCGAAATCGGCGTAACGCAGCGCAGCGGACCCGGGGTTCCCCGGCGGCTCAGGCGTGAGCGGGCTCGGGTCCTGGGCTCGGCCCTGGGTCTGAGCCCACGGCGCCAGATAAAGCCGCTGGTCAGTGTAGTTCGCGAAGACAATCGCTCCGCCCGCCTGTGTTCCGCCCGCCTGTGTTCCGCCCGCCCTTGTTCCGCCCGTCGGGGCTTGGGGCAGCGGCAAGTACGAGAGCCCGCCGTATTCGTGCACGCGGGTGCGGGCGTTCCAGGGGGCGGTCAGCACGCTGCGCTGCTTCCCTTCCGGGCCGCAGTGCACGACGGTGACCCGCCCGCCCTCGTCCGGCCTGCTTTCCTGCCACCACACATCGTCACCGATGACGATGGGATACGAGATCCGAACCTGCCCCTTCGCCACGTCTGCCGCGCTGATCGGGGAGGGCCAACTGCCGTAGGGGATTGGGGCTGGTCCCGCGCTCTCTGTCATAGGAATATCGTCTACCACGCACGGGGTCGCCCACGGAAGATTCCGGACATGCCCCTTGCTGCGCGTACTCTCGGATATCGACATGAGCGCCTCTCGCAGTTACCAGATCCGCACCTACGGGTGCCAGATGAACATGCACGACTCCGAGCGGCTGGCTGGTCTGCTCGAGGAGGCGGGTTACCGGCCCGTACCCGAGGACGCGACGCCCGATGTCGTGGTGTTCAACACCTGCGCGGTGCGCGAGAACGCCGACAACCGCCTGTACGGCAACCTGGGCCAGCTGCTGCCGGTCAAGAACGCGCATCCAGGGATGCAGATCGCGGTCGGTGGCTGCCTGGCTCAGAAGGACCAGGCTGGCATCGCGGACCGGGCGCCGTGGGTGGACGTGGTGTTCGGCACCCATAACATCGGGTCGCTGCCGGTGCTGCTCGATCGGGCCCGGGTGCAGGCCCAGGCCCAGGTGGAGATCGTCGAGACGCTGGAGCGCTTCCCCTCGGTGCTGCCCGCGCGCCGCGAGTCCGCCTACTCGGCGTGGGTCGCCATCTCGGTGGGCTGCAACAACACGTGCACGTTCTGCATCGTGCCGACCCTGCGCGGTCGGGAAAACGACCGCAGGCCCGGCGATGTCCTGGCCGAGATCCGCGCGCTGACCGCGGAGGGGGTCCTGGAGGTCACGCTGCTCGGGCAGAACGTGAACTCCTACGGGGTGGCATTCGGCGACCAGCGGGCGTTCGGCATGCTGCTGCGCTCGTGCAGCGGGATCGACGGCCTGGAGCGGGTCCGCTTCACCTCGCCGCATCCGCGGGACTTCACGGATGACGTCATCGAGGCCATGGCGGAGACGCCCAACGTCATGCCGCAGTTGCATATGCCGCTGCAGTCCGGTTCCGACGCGGTGCTGCGGGCCATGCGCCGCGCTTACCGGCGCGAGAAATATCTCGGCATCCTCGCTCGGGTCCGGTCCGCCATCCCCAGTGCCGCCATCACGACCGACATCATCGTGGGGTTTCCTGGCGAGACCGAACGGGACTTCCAGGACACTCTCGACTTGGTGCGGCAGGCCCGTTTTGCTGGTGCGTTCACCTTTCAGTACTCGCCGCGGCCGGGCACCCCGGCCGCGGACATGGATGGTCAGGTACCGGCGGCGGTGGTCGGTGAGCGGTACCAGCGGCTCGCCGCCCTGGTCGAGGAGGTCTGCCTGGCGGAAAACGAGCACTTCGTGGGGCGCGAGGTCGAGGTGCTGGTGGCCGAAGGAGAAGGACGCAAGGACGGGGTGACCCACCGCCTGTCCGGCCGGGCGCGGGACAACCGCCTGGTGCACTTCGCCCCGGCGGACACCGCGCCGCGGCCCGGGGACATGGTCACCACCATGGTCAGCCGGGCCGCGCCGCACTACCTGGTCGCGGACGGCGCGCCGCTGGCGGTCCGCCGCACCCGCGGCGGAGACGCCTGGCAGGCCCGCCGCGAGGGGCCAGGCCGCGCGGAAAGCGCACTTGGCTCCCCGGGCGGCGAGCCTGCCGCCGTGTTGCTGGGCATGCCCGCCCTGGGCCGCCCGTCCTGAGCGCCGCCGCGCCGGTCAGGCTCGCAGCACCGGCCCGCCGAGGGGAAGCGCCCGGCCGCCGGTGGCCTGTGAGGCCGCGTCAAAGAACAGGTAGACCCCGACCGCCGCGAACACCAGCACCACGTAGCCCGCGAACTTGACCAGGCCTGCGGATCCGTTGGAGGTGGCGATCAGCAGCAGCACCAGCGCGAGGTCAACCAGGGCGAACACCGCGGTGAAGGCCGATGGAAGCCGCAGCGTGGCCAGGGTGAGCATCACGATGATGATCAGCCAGGTGGACAGGAACAGCTCCTGGGTGCCCACCGCCGCGCTCGCGGTGATGGCGAACCAGTTGTGGACGAGCCCGAGCACGAGCGCGGCGTAGCTCAGCCAGAAGCCGCCGAAGATGCCGAAGACGCTGGCCACCGCGGTCTGGCCGAGGGCGGCAGCCCAGACGGCGGCCAGGAACAGGCCGACCGCCGTGGTCGCCAGGATGATGGGCAGGGCGGCGCCAGCGGTGCCGGCCGGCACCACGCCGACCAGTTCGAGGCCGAGGGCGACGGAGCCCGCGATGAAGGTCGGCAGGCCCAGGATGGCTGGGTTGCCGGCAAGGGCGGACGCGGCGGCTGGCTCCTGTGCTATGGGTGCGCCAGGCTGAGCCGAGTCATCAGTGGCATCGAGTGCGGTCATCGCAGCCCCTCTCGAAGGCAGGAAACCCGCGACGGTGCGGGCCATGACTCATCTGTACCGCCCAGGCGGCGTGGCGTTTTTCTCAGTTTGAGCCGGTCAGGCCGGCCTGGCGGCGGTGAGTAGTCAGCCCGCCGCGATGTCGTCGCCGGTCACGTTGCGCTCCAGCCGCCCCAGCAGGTCTTCGAAGGTCGCTACGTCTGCGCTGCTCATGCCGCGGCGCAGCCGCTCATCGAACGCGCCGGCCGCGCTGCGCAGACGGTGGAAAGTGGCCTCGCCCTGTTCGGTCAGCTCCACCAGGTGGACCCGGCGGTTCGCGGGATCACGCCGGCGGGTGACGAGGCCCTGGGCATCCATCGTGTTCAGGTGGTGAGTGAGTGTCGCCTCCCGTATCCCGATCGCGTCGGCTAGTTCCCGCTGGTTGGCGAGATGCTGACTCTTGAGCGAAATCAGCACCAGCCAGACCGGGAGCGATCCCCCCGCGTCGGAGAGAGCGGCATCGAACGCGCGGCTCACCGACTTGGCCGTGCGGGCCAGGTGGCGGCCGACCGGCGCGCGAGCGGGCCCGGGCATGGGCCGACATTATCAACCGCCGGCGAATCGTTGATGTCTAAGGTTTAGATTTCGATGTTGTTGTCCCGCCGCGCACCGGGGGTGCGTTCCGGTACTTACCGTTGACAGACTGAAGCCATGCAGGAACGCGTTATCGCGGTGGTCGGTCCCACCGCGGCAGGCAAGTCCGAGCTGGCGCTCGGGCTCGCGCTCGCGCTTGGTGGCGAGGTGGTGAACGCGGACTCCATGCAGCTTTATGCGGGCATGGACATTGGGACCGCCAAGCTGACCGTCGAGCAGCGCCGTGGGGTGCCACATCACCTGCTGGACGTCTGGGACGTCCGGCGCACCGCGAACGTCGCCGACTATCAGCGGATGGCGCGCGCGGCGATCGCCGATGTCCTGGGCCGCGGCCGGGTGCCGGTGCTGGTGGGCGGATCGGGACTGTACATCCGGGCCGCGCTCGACGACCTCGACTTCCCTGGTACCGACCCCCGGGTCCGGGAGCGGCTGGAGGCTGAGCTCGCCGGCGGCGGCCCCGGGCCCTTGCATGCGCGGCTGGCCGCGATCGATCCCGGCGCCGCGGCGGCCATCCTGCCCTCGAACGGGCGCCGGATCGTGCGGGCGCTGGAGGTGGTCGAGATTTCCGGCCAGCCGTTCACCGCGGTGCTGCCCAGCTACCGATCGGTCTACCCGGCCGTGCAGATCGGGGTGCGGATAGCCCGGGCCGAACTGGACCAGCGCATCGCGGAGCGGACGTCGGCGATGTGGCGGGCCGGCCTCGTGGCCGAGGTGGCCGAGCTCGAGCTGACCGGCCTGCGCGCAGGCAAGACCGCGAGCCGGGCGCTCGGCTACGCCCAGGTGCTCAGCTTCCTCGCCGAGGAGTGCTCGCAGGACGAAGCCAGGACCCAGACCATCCAGGCCACCAGGCGGTTCGCCCGGCGCCAGGAATCGTGGTTCCGCCGGGATCCCAGGGTGGTCTGGCTGGACGCGGGGGATGCCCAGGGGGGCGATGCGGTCCTGCTCAGCCGCGCGATGGCTACTATCGGCGCATGCGCTTCGCGAAAGGACACGGCACCGAGAACGACTTCGTGATCCTCCCGGATCCCGATGATCTCTTCGGCCTGTCCGCCACGCTCGCCGCCCGGCTCTGCGACCGGCACGCCGGGCTGGGCGCGGACGGGGTGCTGCGCGTGGTGCGCAACGCCGGGGGAGACCCAGACGCGGCTGAGTGGTTCATGGACTACCGGAACGCGGACGGCAGCGTGGCCGAGATGTGCGGCAACGGCCTTCGGGTGTTCGCCCGTTTCCTGCTGGACCACGGCATGGCCGAGGGCCCGGCCCTTACGGTGGCCACGCGGGCCGGCTTGCGGCGGGTCAGGGTCGAGCCCAGTGGCGGCATCACCGCGGACATGGGCCCCGTCAGCGTGCTCGGCCCGGGCCGCGCCGTGTCCGGCGGTGCGGTCCTCGACGGGTTGCGGATATCGGTCGGCAACCCGCACCTGGCATGCCTGGTGGATACCCCGCTGGACAAGTTCGATCTCTCCGCACCGCCGGAGGTTGACCCCGGGCACTTCCCGGCGGGGGCCAACGTCGAGCTGGTCCAGCTGACCGGGCCCGGGTCGCTCGCGATGCGGGTGCACGAGCGCGGATCCGGGGAGACACGGTCCTGCGGGACCGGCGCCGTGGCCGCCGCTGCCGCTGCTGCCGCCGCTACGGAACAGGCCTCCGGGGCGTGGCAGATACGTGTCCCGGGCGGGGAACTCGCCGTGACGCTGGATGGCAGCACCAGCTGGCTGACCGGCCCGGCCGTGATCGTGGCCGAGGGCGACCTGAACCCGGCCTGGCTCGCCGCCGCGCAGTGCTGGTCCGACCCTCACGGGCAGTGCTGACCGGATCCTCACGGGGCCCAGCTGGGGCCCGCGGCCCGGCCCTGACGGGCCAGCTGGGGCCCGCGGCCCGGCTTCAGTCAGCCGCCGGTAAGGTCCGCCACCGAGAGGCCGCGGAAGGATGCGTCAAGCACCTCCGCGATGTGCGCCACCGCCGGGGCGGCCGCCGCGCCATTCGCCGGCCCCGCGGAGCCCGCGGAGCCCGCGGAGCCGAGCGCCGAGGCAATCTGCAGGCTGCAGCCGGGGTTGGCGGAGATAACCAGGGATGCCCCGGTGGCCCGGATGGCCGCCGCTTTCCGCGCGCCGAGCTCACCGGCGGCCTCCGGCTGCAGCAGGTTGTACACGCCCGCCGAGCCACAGCAGGTCCCGCCGTCACCCACCTCGGCCAGATCCAGCCCGGGGATGGTCCGCAGCAGTTCCCGGGGCTGGCGGCGGATGCCCTGGGCGTAGCCGAGGTGGCATGCCTCGTGGTAGACCGCTTTCACCGGCAACGGATGCCTGACGGCCACCTGGCCGTCACTGCCCTCGGCCAGCTCGCTGAGAAACTCGCTGAGGTCGCGGACCTTGGCGGCGGCCCGCGCCGCGCGCTGCGGCCAGTCCTGGCCTTCTTCGCGGTCATCCTTGAGCAGTTCGGCGTACTCCTTCATGGCCGACCCGCAGCCCGCCGAGTTGACCACGATGACCTCGACGCCCGCCTCCTCGAACGCGGCGATGGTCTGCTTGGCGAACCGGGCGGCCTCGGCGGCCCGGCCGGTGTGCAATGAGAGAGCGCCGCAGCAGCCCTGGCCCGGCGGGGTGACCACCTCACAGCCTTCCGCGGCCAGCACCCGGGCCGTCGCCGCGTTGACCTCAGGGAAGAAGACCTGCTGCACGCAGCCGGTGAGCATGCCGACGACGGCGCGGCGCGGCCAGTGCGCCGGAACGTGCTCGGGCGGCGCCGCGTGACGGGCGGGCGGCGGCGCCACCCGCAGGGCGGCGGCCAGTTCCGGCGCGACCTTGCGGATCGTCAACGAGCCACGCAGCCGCCGGTCCAGCCCCGCCCGCTGGGCCAGACGCAGCGGGCCGACCAGCAGCCGGAGCCGCCGCGGGTAGGGAAAGGTGGCGAAGATCGCGGCCCGGACGGCGCGCTCGCGCGGGGATCGCGCGGGCACCGGCGCCGCCCCCGGCTGCGGCTCTTCTATCCAGCTGCGGGCCGCCTCGATGAGCCGGTCGTAGTGGACCCCGGACGGGCACGCGGGCAGGCAGGCCATGCAGCCGAGGCAGCGATCGAGGTGGCTGACCGCGACCTCACTGACCTGCGCGCCGTCCAGCATCTGAGTGATCAGGTGGATGCGGCCCCGGGGCGAGTCCATTTCCTCGCCCCAGAGCTGGTAGGTCGGGCATGCGGGCAGGCAGAACCCGCAGTGCACGCAGTCGTCCGCGGCCGAGCGCAGTTCGCCTGCGGGGTCGAGAATGCCTGCCAAGTCAGATCCCTCCCACGAAACGGCCGGGTGACATCAGGTGGCCTGGATCGAACTGGTCCTTGATGGCGCGCATCAGGTCCAGCCCGGGTACCGGGCCCCAGAGGTCCACGAGCTCACGCACGTCGTCGGGAGCGTGCAGGACCACCGCGCTGCCCCGGGCGGGCGGTCCCTCGCCCGGGGCCCCGCCCCGCCCCCCCTGCCCCTGGACCGGCCGCGCCCTGGCCAGCGCCTCGCGCAGGCCAGCCAGGAAGGCCGCGACCGCACCAGGGGGCGCGTCCGCGCGCACGCTTGCGTGCAGGACCCCGGCGGCCGCGGACCCGGCGACGGCCGGGTCAAGGCCGGCCGCGGCGGCCGCGGCGTCGATGGCTTCGAGCACGTCACGCAGCGCGGCCGCCCAGAACGCGATCCTGATCAGCGTGCCGTCCCGCCCGCCCCCGCCGCCCAGACCACTGGGCCCCAAGCTACCCGGCCCGGCGCTCCACCACCCTGGCTCGCGCCTGGACGCGACCGAACCGGCCCCGAGCGTGCCGCGCATCTGCCCGGCCCGCTCCGTCACCCCGCCCGGATCGCCTTCGAGCAGCACACCGACCCGTACCGGGCCTCCGCGCGCGGGCCGGTCGATTTCCACGGCCGAGGGTGCGAGTTCCGAGGTGGCCGCGGCGGCCACGGCCTCCGCCGCGGCGGCCGCGCCGTACAGGTCGTCGGTGACGAACGCCGTCGCCGCGGCCAGCGGGTGCAGCCGGAACACCGCCTCGGCGATCAGGCCGAGCGTGCCGTAGCTGCCGGCGAACAGCTTGCCCAGGTCATAGCCGGCGACGTTTTTGACGACCTTGCCCCCGGAGTGGGCGACGGTGCCATCGGCGCGGACCACGGTGACCCCGATTACCAGGTCACGGGGTGTCCCGTAGCGCAGCCGCCGTGGTCCGGCGATCCCGGTGGCCAGCACGCCACCCACCGTCGGTGAGCCGTTGCGGGCCGCCCCGGCGGCGTGCGGCACGTCGAGCGCGAGTTGTTGCCCGGCGCCGCCGAGCACCCCGGCGAGGTGCTCCATGGTGACCCCGGCCTGGACCCGGGCCACCAGGTCCCCAGCCGCGTGCTCGAGCACGCGGTCCATCCGGAGCATGTCGATCACCACGTCGCAGCGGCGCGGCGGCTCACCCCAGGTCAGCTTGCTTCCGCTGCCCCTCGGCACCACGGCCAGGTCGTGGTCGGCAGCGGCCCGCACCACCGCGCTGGCCTCCTCGACGCTGGCCGGGTACGCCACCCACGACGGCATCACCCCGGCGACCGCGTCCCGCGGCGCGGCCGGGGTGACGGCCCGGCAGGCCAGGGCGAGCGCTCCCGGGATCGTGTCAGTGGTCATCAGAACTGCTCCGCCTGGCCCGCGGCGACCAGGGGATGCACACCCCGGTGTATGCCCGGCACCTCGCCGCACAGCCGCGGGGTCGGGAACACCTTGCCCGGGTTGCACAGGCCCGCGGGATCGAACGCGCACCGGAGCAACTGCATGGTCTCAAGGTCATCGGCTCCGAACATCTTCGGCATGTACTTGGACTTGTCCACACCGACGCCATGCTCACCGGTGATCGATCCGCCATGCTCGATGCACAGGTCCAAGATGGCGCCGGACAGCTTCTCGGCGGCCTCGCAGTCCCGCGGCGAGGTGTCGTCGTAGAGGACCAGCGGATGCAGGTTGCCGTCGCCGGCGTGGAACACGTTGGCGACCCGGATGCCGGACGCCGCCGACAGCTCGGCGATCCTGTCCAGTACCCGGGACAGCGCGGTGCGCGGCACCACGCCGTCCTGGACGATGTAGGCGGTACAGATCCGGCCCACGGCGGCGAACGCGGACTTGCGGCCAGCCCAGATGACGGCTCGCTCGGCGGGGTCGGCGGCCTCCCGTATCTCGCCGCAGCCCGCCTCCTGGCAGAGCGCGCGGACGGCGGCGCTGTCCCGCCGGACGTCCGCCTCCGGCCCGTCCAGTTCGACGATCAGCACGGCGCCCGCGCCCGGCGGATACTGGCAGTGCACCGCGGCCTCGGCGGCCTCGATGGCCAGTGCGTCCATCATCTCGATGGCCGCGGGCAGGATCCCGGCTCCAATGATCGCGGAGACCGCGGCGCCGCCCGCGCCGGTCGTCTCGAACGCGGCCAGCAGCGTGGTGACCGCCTGCGGGATCCTGGTCAGCTTCACAACGATCTTGGTGACGATGCCGAGCGTGCCCTCGGAACCGGTGAACGCGCCAAGCAGGTCGTAGCCGGCCGTCGCGCCCGTACCGTCGCCCAGCCAGGTCAGCTCGCCGGCCGGGGTGACGATCTCCAGGCCGGTGACGTGGTGAACGGTGAAACCGTGCTTCAGGCAGTGCGCGCCACCCGAGTTCTCCGCCACGTTCCCGCCGACCGAGCAGACAATCTGGCTGGACGGATCCGGGGCGTAGAAATAGCCGAACGGGCGCGCCGCGGTGCTCACCGCGAGGTTGGTGACGCCGGGCTCCACGATCGCCCGCTGGCTGGCCGGGTCGATCTCGATGATCCGCCGCATCTTCGACATGACGATCAGGACGCCGTCGGTGCGGGGCAGCGCCCCGCCGGAAAGCCCGGTGCCGGATCCGCGGGCCACGAACGGGACCTTGGCCGCGGCGCACGCCCGCACGATGGCCGCGACCTGGTCGGCGGTCTCCGGGAGAACCGCGAGCGCCGGGGCCGCGCGGTGCGACGTGAGGCCATCGCATTCGTAGGTGCGCAGCTCCAGCGGGTCGCTCACGACCCCGCTGGGCCCGCAGATTTCCACCATGCGGGGGATCAGCGTCTCGATCATCCAGCCGCCTCCGCATCTAGTGCCTCCGGCCATCGGCTCTCTGTGTCCAGAGTGCCACTCCAGCCCGCTATCCAGGTAGCCCAACTCGCGGCCAGTGGCACCCGGCCCCCGGATCCGGCCGGTGGGATCGGGATCAATAAGGAAATCAGGGCATCCGCTCGTAGGCGGGCAGGGTCAGGAACTCCACGTAGTCCTCCGCCAGGGCGACCTCGGTGAACAGCGTCACGGCCTGGTCGAACCGCGGCGCGTCGAACGCGGCGCCCGCGCTCTCCCGGATGGCCGTCAGTTCCTCCTTGATGATCCGCTCGGCCAGGTCCCTGGTCACCTTCGGGCCGTCATCCAGCGTGATGTCGTTGTGCAGCCACTGCCAGATCTGGGACCGGGAGATCTCGGCCGTGGCCGCGTCCTCCATCAGGTTGAAGATCCCCACCGCGCCGTTGCCGCCCAGCCAGCTGGCCAGGTACTGCAGGCCCACGCTGACGTTGTTGCGCAGCCCGGCCTCGGTGATGACCCCGGGTGTCTTGGCCACCGCCAGCAGGTCCGCGGCGGACACCTGGACGTCGTCGCGCTGCCGGTCCAGCTGGTTCGGCCGGGTACCGAGCGCGGCGTCGAAGACCTCACGGCACAGCGCCACCAGGTCCGGATGGGCCACCCACGAGCCGTCGAAGCCGTCGCCGGACTCGCGCGTCTTGTCCTCGCGGACCTTGGCCATGGCGATCGCGTTCACCTCGGCGTCACGCCTGCTCGGGATGAATGCGGCCATCCCGCCCATGGCGTGCGCGCCGCGCTGGTGACACGTTTTCACCAGCAATTCGGTGTAAGCGCGCATGAACGGCGCGGTCATGGTGACCGAGTTCCGCTCGGGGAGGACGAATTCCCGGCCCCGGCTCCGGAACTTCTTGATGATGCTGAACAGGTAGTCCCAGCGCCCGGCGTTCAGCCCGGAGCTGTGATCGCGAAGCTCATAGAGAATCTCCTCCATCTCGAACGCCGCGGGAATGGTCTCGATGAGCACCGTCGCCCTGATCGTCCCCCGGGGGATACCCAGCGTGTCCTGGGCCAGGTTGAAGGCGTCGTTCCAGAGCCGCGCCTCCAGGTGGCTCTCGATCTTGGGCAGGTAGAAGTACGGCCCGGATCCCGCCTCGAGCTGGCGCCGCGCGCAGTGGCAGAAGTAGAGGGCGAAGTCGAACAGGCTGCCGGACACCCGCTGCCCGTCCACCAGCAGATGCTTCTCGTCCAGGTGCCAGCCGCGCGGGCGGACCACGATCGTGGCCAGCTCGTCGGCCGGCCGCAGCCGGTAGGACTTGCCTTCCTCGCTGGTGAAGTCGAGCGTGCGGTCCAGCGCGTCCATGAGGTTGAGCTGGCCGATGATCATGTTTTCCCAGAACGGGGTGTTCGCGTCCTCGAAGTCGGCCAGCCACACATTCGCCCCGGAGTTCAGCGCGTTGATCGTCATCTTCCGCTCGGTGGGGCCGGTGATTTCCACCCTGCGGTTGACCAGCCCCGGCGCGGGCGGTGCCACCACCCACGACGTGTCCTCCCTGATCTGCCGGGTCGCGGGCAGGAAATCGAACGTGGCGCCCGCGGAAAGCTCGTCCTGCCGGGCCGCGCGGGCGGCGAGCAGGTCGGCGCGGCGGCCGCCGAACTCCCGTTGGAGCCTGGCGATGAGCCCGAGCGCCTCGGGAGTGAGGATTTCGTCGTACCGATCTCCGTCCGGACCGGTGATTTCCACGCCCTCGCTGGCCGCCATATCCCGCTCCTCCTGGTCATGCGTCACATTGTGGAAGCACATTCTCGATCGCGAGTCAGACGCTAGCCGTGCGCCGCCGCGCCGGTCAAAGTGTTCCCGGCCACGTCGCGGGCACAACCTGCACCGTCGCGGTGTTTATTGAGGTGAGGCCAAACCGGAGGCATGACAACATTGACACACCACCGCACTGCGGTTCCCGCAACCTATCCCGATGAGCCGGACATGACATTTCCTGCGCAACGATCTCCGTCCGCTGATGAGCCCGTCCGTCCAGGCGGGGCCGGACAGACGGGTGAGCCCGGCCGCCTTGGCGAGCCTGCTCGCCCGGGCGCCGCGGGCCGCCCAGATGCCCAGGCTCGCCCCGACGCCCGGGTCTGGACGGTCAACGGGGATGGTCATGCGGCGGACACCGGCGAGCTGAACCGGCTCGACCGGCAGGCGCTCCGCAGGGTGGCGGGGCTGTCCACGGAACTCGAGGATGTCACCGAGGTCGAGTACCGTGCCCTCCGGCTGGAGCGGGTGATCCTCGTCGGGGTCTGGACCGAGGGGACGCTGGTCAGTGCGGAGAATTCACTGCGTGAGCTGTCCCGGCTCGCCGAGACCGCCGGATCCGTGGTCCTTGACGGCCTGATTCAGCGGCGCGGGCGGCCTGACCAGGCGACCTACATCGGCTCAGGCAAGGCGGCTGAGATCGCCGCTCTGGTGGCGTCGATGGGCGCGGACACGGTGATCTGCGACGGTGAGCTCACTCCCAGCCAGCTACGCCGGCTGGAGGGCGTGGTGAAGGTGAAGGTCATCGACCGTACCGCGCTGATCCTGGACATCTTTGCCCAGCACGCCCGGAGCAAGGAGGGCAAGGCTCAGGTCGAGCTGGCCCAGCTCGAATACCTGCTGCCGCGGCTGCGCGGTTGGGGCGAGTCGCTGTCCCGGCAGGCCGGTGGCCGGGTGGCCGGGGGCGGCGGAATCGGCACCAGGGGTCCTGGTGAGACGAAGATCGAGACGGACCGGCGGCGGATCCGGGCGCGCACCACGAAGCTGCGCCGCCAGATCGCGGAGATGTCGGTGGGCCGGGAGGTCCAGCGCCGGCAGCGGCACCGCCGGGACGTGCCTGCGGTGGCGATCGCCGGTTACACCAATGCCGGGAAGTCCAGCCTGCTCAACCGGCTGACCGGAGCCGGGGTCCTGGTCAACGACTCGCTGTTCGCCACGCTCGATCCGGCGGTGCGCCGGGCCCGGACCCCCTCCGGCCGGTGGTTCACGCTCACCGACACGGTCGGCTTCGTCAGGCACCTGCCGCATCAGCTGGTGGATGCGTTCCGCTCGACGCTTGAAGAGGTGGCGGAGGCGGATCTGATCCTGCACGTGGTCGACGGCAGCGACGCCGACCCGCGTGCGCAGATCGCGGCCGTCCGCGAGGTACTGGGCCTGATCGGCGCCGGGCGCGTCCCCGAGCTCGTAGTGATCAACAAGGCCGACGCGGCGGACCCGATCGAAGTGGAGGGGCTGCGGCTGAAGGAGCGGGGCTCCGTGGTCATTTCCGCGGCGACCGGCGCTGGGCTGGACGATCTGGCCGCCGCCCTGGAGCAGGCCCTGCCGCAACGGGACAGGGAGGTCTCGGCGGTGGTGCCTTACGGACGCGGTGATCTGGTCGCACGGGCCCATCAGGAGGGTGAGGTGCTGGCCATACGGCACGGGGCGGACGGCACTGAGCTCACCGCCCGTGTCCCGCCGGACCTGGCCGCCGAGATCGATGGCCTCGTGGTTCCGGTTCGGTGACGCGCCGCCGATCAATTTTCCGTTTTCGGGCGATGACGGAAGTGTGAGCGCTCCCCGGGCCTTAACTGGTTTATGCAATGGATTGCACCGCTATTAGCTGGTATTTTGATTGTGCAATCCAGTGGGACTGGCTGGCCGTTCGGTAACTCTATGAGATCGCTCAGTCATTGACCGTGAGTGATTTAGGACAGCGATTCGACGGTCACGCTCTGCCTCTTCATATGGCTCGCGGGCATGCTACAGCGGCCATCTCGGGACGTGCGGCCCGTGCCGGGAGGTGTTTGCGGCGCCCAGACGCGGGCCTTTGGCGGTCACGCTGCGGAGTGGCTGCGGCCGGGATTAGATACGGACGGTAAATCCGGGGAAAGGTCCGCGATTTCGGGCCTGAGTTCTCCGGATACAACCTGTACAGGGACCCTATAGTGCATTACCGTGACTGAACCGATATGTTGGTTGCCGCATCCTCGGAAGGATCAGAGCCAGGCAGCGCTGCGGGCTGAAGTATGTGGCGACCGACGGGGGCTTATCCGGCAGGCACGAGCTATGGCAGGTGACCGCGCATGAGAACTGTAAGCATGGCCCCGCGCACGCCTGCGGGACGGAGAGCCCAGCGGTGACCGTCCGCCTGCTCACCAACATTGGCCGCCTCTGGACTGGGTCCGAGGTGTGGAGCAACGCGGCCATCCTGACCTACAACGAGCGTATCGCGTGGGTCGGGCGCGCCTCCGAGCTGCCCGCCGGCCTGCCGGGCGTGGTCGAGGACATCGTTGACGTAGACCACGTGGAGAACCTCGGCGGCTGCCTGGTCACCCCAGGGCTGATCGACGCGCACACGCATCCGGTCTACGCGGGCAACCGCTGGGCCGAACTCGCCATGCGGTCGGGCGGGTCCTCGCCGAACGAGATCGCCGCCGCTGGCGGTGGCATGGCATCGACCGTCACTGTCACCCGGGGCACGGACCCATGGACCCTCTGCGATGGCGTCCGCAAACGCTTGCATGAGTGGCTCATGTCGGGGACGACGACCATCGAGGCGAAGACCGGGTATCACCTCACCCGCGACGGCGAGCTAGCCGACGTCCGGATGCTGCGGTCGCTGGAGGGCGAACCAGGCATGCCGCGAGTGCACGTGACGTTCCTGGCCGCGCACGCGGTCCCGCCCGAGTACTTCGGACGCCGCAACGACTACGTGGACGCGGTCGGTGCCTGGTGCGCTGACGCGGCCGCGGCCGGGGCCGACAGTGTGGACGTCTACTGCGAAGAGGGACGGTTCAGCGAGCGCGAGGCGCGTTGGGTGCTGCACGCCGGCCGGCAGGTCGGACTGCTGCCCAGGCTGCACGCGTGCGGGGAGTCCCGCACCGGGGCGGCCCGGCTCGCCGCCGAGATTGGCTGTGCGTCCGCCGACGTCCTGCTCGAGGCGTGTGATGATGACGTGGCGGCGCTGGCTCAGGCCGGTGTGGCCGCCGTCGTCTGTCCCGGTACGGCGCTGCAAACAGGCAAGACGCCGCCGGTTCGGGCGCTGCTCGACAAGGGGGTCGCGGTCGCCCTCGGCTCCGATCACACGCCGGGCGGGAACGGCATTACGTCGATGCCGCTCGTCATCGCCCTCGCCATCGCGCAGTTCGGGATGAGCGTGACCGAGGCGCTTCGCGCGGCCACACTGGGCGGAGCGCAGGCCCTGCGCGCACCCGACCGCGGTGCGATGGTGCGGGGCAGGTTCGCTGACATCGTCGCCTGGGACGCCGACCACGAAGGCGCGTTCACCTGGTCGTACGGGCTCAAGCCGAGCCGCGTGTGGCGGGGTGGCGAGCCGGTGCCGAACTAGCACCGGGTTCCCGGGGCAGGCGGCCGGGATCGGGGCGAGCGATCGGCGGGTACCAGCGGTCGGGACCGAGTAGCAGCACGGCACTGAACGCCACCACCAGGCCAAGCCGGACTTGACCGAGCAATGCGGCGTGCTTGGTGACCAGCGGTGCCACGTTGAGGGCAGCGAACGACACGAGGCTCCAGGCGGGATACGGCCGACGGGGGCCCAGCATGTCCCAGAGCAGTGCGCCCACCATGATCCCGGCGGTGTAGTACCCATGCACCGCGGGGTCGAGCGCGATGCGGGCCCCGGCGCCGAGCAGGATGGCCGCGGGCCAGCGCCGCCGCCCCAGGGCGACCAGGCCGAACGCCCAACCCACCACGAGCTGAGCCGGGCGGTCCCACGTGGGGGTGCGCGGATCGGTGACGCCCAGCGCGCGCAGCGCCGAGGCGGGCAGGTTGACGATGGTGAAGTGCGCGGCGGCCACGGTACCCGGGTCGGCGATCACGAACGGCAGCCAGGCGGCGCCAACCGCGGCCATGGCCCAGGCCACGGCGTGCCACCGCGTCCGGCTCGGCGCTGCGAGCAGGATAGGCAGGAAGACCAGGGCCCACGGCTTCGCGTCGGCGGCCAGGCCGACGCACAGGCCGGCCAGGGCTGGCTGGCCGGTGGCGACCGCGCGCACGGCGAGCACGCTGAGGGCGAGCGCCAGGCCGTCGTCGAGGTGGGTATACGCGACTGAGAGTTCGACCCACGCGACGAGAAATACCGCGCCGCCCGCGAGCTCGGTCCAGCGCAGGCCGCCTGGCCGGGCGGCCAGGTCCGGCCGGACCTTGGTGGCGATGTCCGCGATGGTGCGGACCAGGAGCAGGCCCACGACGGTCAGTGCGATCTGCGCCGCGACCAGGCCCTGATCGGGCCCGAGGTACCGGAGGACCTGGGCGACCGCGAAGGACAGCGGCCCGATCTGAAGCTGCGGATGGCTCGCGTACAAATGCAGGCCGCCAGCCGAGGAGAGCTGGCCGTGGCCCGCACCGAAGAGCAGCCGGCTGCCCTCGGTGAAGAACTTCCAGGCGATCCCCTGGTGCGGGGCGAGGATGACGAACCAGGCCAGCGTCCAGCCGCCCAGGACGAGCAGGTGCCAGTTATCCGCCGCGCGGGCGCGCAGGGTGTCCACATGAGCGGGCGGGGTGTCCGCAGCACGGCCGCGCGGCCGGCCCGCCGCATGGTCGCGCAGGCTGGCTACGGACAGCGCCCCCCGGAGGCCGCGGTGCCCGTCGCCCGGCCGGCCCACCGTCGTCACCTTGTTTGAGTCACCTTTGGCCCCAGATGGATGTACCGCTACAAAACCGTTCAGGAAGTCCGGCCAGGCCGAAAAGTCTTCATGATCTTTAATATGTTGACAACGGTCACCGCGCGAGCACCTTAGTCTAGGTCGGCGGCACCCCCATCAGGGCGCGGCTCGGTGCGCGCGCCGCCGGAGGTGACTGACGCCGAGCTGGTGTGCCTGGCCGTGGCGCAACTGGGCCATCAGCGCACCCATCAAGCGCTCCCTGATCGCCTACGATCACTAATCCTCTGAGCGGCAACTATCTCCCGGTCATCGATCTACGGCGACGAGAGGGCGATCGGCCAGTACCGACCAAGTCGCATCCGCGACGGCGGCCTGTCCGGAACGGGCCCGCTGACCAACTGCCGCGATCGAGGCGCTATGCCGGTTAAGTTATGAGGATCGGCTTGTCTCGGAGGGGGCCTGGATGGTGGTGACGCGCGCGGACGCTGCCGATGCCGATGGATGGGCGAGGAGCGCGTTCATCAACCCGGTAATCGCGGGTTTCCATCCCGATCCGAGTATCTGCCGCGCCGGGGAGGATTACTACCTCGCGTGCTCCAGTTTCGAGTACTTCCCAGGCGTGCCCATCTTCCGCAGCCGGGACCTGGTGGGCTGGGACGAGATCGGCAATGCGCTGGAGCGGCCTAGTCAGCTGACCTTGCCTGTGACGACGCCGTCGTCCGGCGGCATCTACGCGCCGACGCTGCGTCATCACGACGGCCGCTTCTGGCTGATCACCTCAGACGTCCAGCGTGGCGGCACCGTACTGTTCACCGCCACGGACCCTGCCGGGCCCTGGTCGGAGCCGGTCCTGCTACCGGGGGTCACGGGTATCGACCCGGATCTGGCCTGGGATGACGAGGGCCGCTGCTGGTGCACGTACGCCGGGATCGAGCAGGTACGTATCGATCCAGGGACCGGGCACTCGTTCGGCGAGCCGCGCCGACTCTGGTCCGGCACGCCGGGCGCCCAGTTCCCGGAAGCACCGCATCTGTACCGGATCGGCGGCTACTGGTACCTGCTCATCGCCGAGGGCGGGACCGAGCGGGGACACGGCGTCTCGATCGCCCGCGGCCCGGCGCCAGACGGACCGTTCGAGCCATGCCCGGCCAACCCCATCCTGAGCCACCGCAGCACCAGCCGGCCGATCCAGAACACCGGCCACGGGGACCTGGTCGAGGCGCCCGACGGGTCGTGGTGGATGGTGCTGCTCGGGGTACGGCCGCGCGGGGGAACCCCCGGCTGGCACGTGATCGGGCGTGAGACATACCTGGCCCCGCTGACATGGGCCGACGGCTGGCCGGTTGTCGGCGAGGTGGCGCCCAGCATGGCCGCGCCCCCGTGGCCGCCGCATCCGGTCACCGCACCGCCGGTACGTGACGACTTCGACCAGACCCGGCTGCACCCGCGCTGGGTCTCGGTGCGTTCCCGGCCTGCCGAGTACTGCTCCGCCCAGGACCGTCCGGGATGGCTCACCCTGCGGGCGCGTGGCGAGTCGCTCGACGAGCCCGACGTGACGTTCGCGGGCCGCAGGCAGCAGCACCTGTCCTGCCGGGTGCGGACGCTGGCCGACCCCGCCGAGGGGCGAGGCGGTCTCGCGGTCCGCTTCGACGAGCAGCATCACTACGAGATCGAGGTGCTCAGGGGCGAGGTGCGCGCGGCCGCCCGGATCGGGCCGCTGCGGCAGACGGTGGCTACTCGGCCCGCGCCCGCCGGACCGGTAGTGCTACGGATCGATGTTCTCGCCACTGAACCGGGCCTGGGCCATCCGCGCAAGGAGCCAGACATGCTGTACTTTGGCGTGGAGAACCCTGATGGCGCGTTCACCGTGCTCGCCAAACTCGACGGCCGATACCTGTTGACTGAGGTCGCTGGCGGTTTCACCGGCCGGGTAATCGGCATGTACGCCGCCGCCGGAACGGTCCGCTTCGATTGGTTCGACTACGAATCACTCGACTGACCAGTGGCCCTCGGCTGAATGCGCGCCAGTTAAGAACTGGCGTTAATGACAGGATGGCAGAGGATTCCGCAAGAGCCTGCGTGTCAAGAAGATGGCCGGATACGACGCAACATGTGAGTGCGTTGACACGCCCGCCTGCAAGTCATAACCACACACCTAGCGAGCCCCTGGTGGCTGGGTAACGTCGCTAAGCGCCAGCGCCAGCTTGGCCCGGCGGAAACTCAGGTGGCCTCAGCGCACTATCTGGTTAGAGTTGGGCAGTGCCCGAGCTGCAGCGGCTGCATGCTGGTCATGCCCCGGCGGTCCTGGCCTTTGAGCTGGCGAACCGCGCCTACTTCGCTGCCTCGGTCTCCGACCGTGGCGATGAGTTCTTCGACCAGTTCACCGACCGGCACAGCGCCTCGCTGGCTGAGCAGGAGGCCGGCGTCTGCGCCTTCTACGTGCTCGTCGCCGAGGATGGCTCGGTCCTGGGCCGGTTCAACCTGTACGACCTCGAGGACGGCACCGCGAAACTCGGTTACCGGATCGCGCAGCACGTCGCCGGCCGCGGCGTGGCGACCGCGACCGTCCAGGAGTTGTGCCGGCTGGCGGCGGCGCGGCACGGGCTGCGCACACTCAGGGCGGCCACCGCCCGCGAGAATGCCGCGTCCCAGAAGGTGCTGGCCAAGGCCGGGTTCATCCCGGTTGGCCCGGCCGACCCGGCTGACCTCGGCGGTAAGCCAGGCACCTGGTATCAGCGCGAGCTAGCCGCCGGCTGACCCTGATCAGCCGCTGGCGACGTGCCGCAGTTGCGCGTTGCGGCCGGGGATCAGGCTGGCGTCTGCCTGGCCACGGACCAGGCGGTTCCTGCACCGGGCCGGTCACGCCTCGCCGCCGGGCTGAAGGCGCGTGGGGGCGGCCATGCTGAGGCGGCGCCTGGCAAGCTCCAGCGCAGCCCGCGCCGGGTCCACGCCGGTCCGTTCCGCGGTGTCCAGCAGCAGCCTGACAGTGTCTGCGATGGCCTGGACACGGGCGAGCGCCTGCTGGGGCGCTTGCTTGTCCAGCTCGACGGCCAGCGCGTAGATGACCCCCCCGGCACCGGCAACGTAGTCGGGAACCCACATGATGCCGCGCCGGTGCAGCAGCCCTGCCACAGCCGGCTCAGCCAGCTGGTTGTTGGCCGGCCCGGCGATGGCCGCGCACCGCAGGCGGGGAACTATCGCCCTGGTAAAAACGCCCCCGAGGGCGGCCGGGATCAGGACATCAGCATCTGCCGTGACGGCATCCTCCGGCTCCGCCCACCTGGCACCGACCTCCTCGGCCAGCGCCCGCTTCACAGGCTCGATGTCGCTGACCAAGAGGTCGGCTCCGGCCGCGGCGAGCTGGCGGGCGAGGTGCCCGCCGACGCTCCCAAGGCCGACAATCGCCAGCCGGCGGCCGCGCAGGTCCGGCGAGCCGTGCAACCGCGCGCAGACCGCCTGCAGCGCGGCGGCAACGCCCGTGGCGGTGTGCGGAGAGGAGTCACCGCTGCCGCCCCGCTGCGCTGGCCGGCAGAACACATGCCCGGTGCGCTCCCCGATAACGGCCATGTCCTCCGGCGTGGTGCCGACATCCGGGCCTGTCGCATAGCGGCCACCCAGCGACGCGATAACGTCCCCCACATCGCGGAGTACATTGATGCGCTGGGCGCCGTTGAGCGTGCCCCCCTCCGGCATGGCTACCACGGTCTTGCCGCCGCCGTTGGCGAGCCCGGCCACCGCACACTTGCGGGTCATTCCAGCCGACAGGCGCAGCGCGTCCTCAAGCCCCTCACGCCAGCCGGGATAGCGCCGCACCCGGCATCCGCCGACCGCCTGGCCCAGCGCAGTCGAATGAAGGGCGACGATCACGGGCAGCCCAGAACGCGGGCCCGCACGCACCACAACTTCCTCATGATCAAGGTCTGTCACGCCAGCCTCCTCCATTTGGACGATGTGACTGCCCCAAAGCTAGCTATCTGTACGCCAATAGCCATGATCATCAGTCAAACGGGCGGAATAGATGCCAGGATTCCGGTCATGGACGAACTTGATACGGCAATCACCCGGCTCCTCCAGGCAGATGCCCGGCTATCCAACCGGGAACTGGCCCGGCGGCTGGGCATCGCACCCTCCACCTGCCTGGAACGAGTCCGCTCCCTCACCAGGCGCGGCGTGATCTGCGGCTATCACGCCGACGTCGACCTGAAAGCACTAAACCGGGGCGTCCAAGCCCTCGTCGCCGTTCAGGTCCGCCCCCTCCGCCGGTCCGTCATCGACGCCTTCAAAGACTCGGTCAGCCAGCTACCAGAGGTGATGACGGTGTTCGTCCTCGCAGGCGGCGACGATTTCCTCCTCCACCTGGCCGTTCAGGACCTCGACCACCTGCACGCCTTCCTCCTCGACCGCCTCAGCAAGCGCGGCGAAATAGTCGGCTTCCGCACCTCAGTGATCTACCAGCGCGTCCACAACACCATCCTGAGCTGCCTTCCCGACCACGCCACTCAGCAGCTCCAAGCCAGCACTCAGAGCTGAACCGACAGAAACTGGCTAACCGATGCCTCCAAGCGGAGGCCGAGATGGTCTGCGCCCGGTGCGTGCATTAGGCGATCTGCGCCGAACCAATCCCTTCGCTTGCCGTACCGGCTGCTCAACCACCAGATAAATGTGCACCTCTGCGCGTCGGCGCAGTCCCGCGTGCAAGTCATAACCACACACCTAGGGCAAGGGCTTGCTCCCAGCTCTTCTGGGGTTCCTCTCCCGGTTTTGCGGGGGGCTGACGCAGGCCTGCTGGCCGCCACGTGCCGCCGTGTCCCCATTCGGGCCAGCGTCAGGCCAGCTTGTCGGAGACTGCCTGGTGGGGGCGGCGGCCTCATTCTGGCGGGGTACCGAGGTATCTGAGGACGGCGAGGACGCGCCGGTGGTCGCCGTCGGCGGCGGGCAGGTCGAGTTTGGCGAAGATGTTGTTGATGTGCTTGGCGATGGTGCCGTCGCTCACGACTAGCGCTCCGGCGATCCCGGCGTTGGAGCGGCCTTCGGCCATCAGGCCTAGCACGTCACGCTCGCGCTGGGTGAGCCGGTCCAGCGGGTCGCTGGTGCGCCGCAGCAGCAGCTGCGCCACGACCTGCGGGTCCAGGGCGGTGCCGCCGCCTGCGACCCGGTGCAGTGCGTCGATGAACTCGCCGACGTCCGCGACCCGCTGCTTGAGCAGGTAGCCGACGCCGCTGGTATTGGTCGTCAGCAAGTCGGCGGCGTACCATTCCTCGACGTACTGAGAGAGCAGGACGACAGCTGTCGCCGGGAACTGATGCCGGATTACAAGCGCGGCCCGGACTCCTTCGTCGGTGAAGCCGGGCGGCATCCGGACGTCGATCACCGCCAGTTCCGGCCGGTGTTCCTCGACCGCGGCCAGCAGGGATCCGGCGTCGCTGGCCTCGGCGACGACCCGGAAGCCGCCGGTTTCCAGCACCCTCACCAGTCCGACCCGCAGGAGCACCGAGTCCTCGGCGATCACGGCGCGCATGGCAGCTCCGCCGTCAGGCAGGTCGGGCCGCCTCCAGGACTGCTGATCCGCAGGATCCCATCGACGGAACTGACCCTTTGCGCCAGGCCGGCCAGTCCGGTGCCGCCGGACGGGTCCGCTCCGCCGACGCCGTCGTCGGTGACGGTTACCCGCAGGAGATCCCCGGTTCGCCTGACGGTCACCTCGGCGCGGCTGGCGCGGGCATGCTTGACGACGTTGGCCAGCGCTTCAGAGACCACGAAGTAGGCGACCGCCTCCACGGTGGCCGATGGCCTGTAGTCCAAGCTGACCTGCAGGCGGACCGGCAGCGGCACGCGGGCGACGAGCCCGGACAAGGCGGCGTCAAGCCCGCGATCCTCAAGCACGGCCGGATGCAGCCCGCGCACCAGGTCGCTGAGCGCCGCTATGGCCTCCTTGGCTTCACGGTGGGCCTGGTCGATCACCTCTTGTGCGCTATCGGGCAGGTCGGTGAGGGTGGCCCTGGCCAGGCCGAGGTTCACCGCCAGCGACACCAGGTGCTGCTGGGCGCCGTCGTGCAGGTCGCGTTCGATGCGGCGCCGCTCGGCGTCGGCGGCGTCAACCACGCCGGCCCGGCTCTCGGTCAGGGCCTCGACCCGGCGCCGCAGCTCCCGGGCGTGGCTAGGACCCAGCAGAGCGCTGGCCGCCCGGGTTTCCAGCCGGACGGCCGCTCTGGTGAGCCACGCCGCGATGGCCAGGACGGCCAGACCGCCTGCCGTGATGTAGACCGCCTGGAATGTATAGCCGGCCTGGCTGAACTGCCACCCGGCTGGCAGGGGCCACACCCACAGGTAGATGGTGGCCGCCATGATTCCCGCTGCCCACACGGCGAGCGCGAGCAGCTCCGCGGCGGCGCCGACTGGCGCCGCGACGGCGTGGTACCCGATCTGCCGCCAGGTATCCGGCGAGCGCAGCCAGGCGAGGAGGCGCCGCGGCCCCGGGCGTCCGGGTGCCGCGGCCGAGCGCGGCAGCCTCACCCCGGCCACGGTCCGGTACCGCCGCCGCTGGGCCGCTGTGAGCGCCGGGGATGCGCCCAGCATCACCAGGAGGGGCACGAAACTGATCGCTGGCGCCGTCAGGACGAGCATGGCCAGCCAGATCCACAAAGCCACGGCGACCAGATGCAGCGGCAACCCGGCGGCGAGGAACAGACCATCTCGCCTTGCAATCGCCTGCGCGCGTCGCAGCGCCGCCGGGATGGCCATAAGGCCACCGTAGAGGGCCGGCCGGGCTGGCGCATGCCCGCCAGGTTCCAGGCCGGTGGTGAACCCAGGTCCACCAGGAAGTCGGGTCCTGGCGCTCCTGACCGGCGCCGGCCCGGCGGCCAGGCTTGCTTCCGTGACCAGGACCGGGACGCGGAAGGACGCCGAGCAGATGCTCGCCGTCGATCCGGCCGCTGCTGGAGTACCTGAGCGCCAGCGGGGCCGCGCAGCGGGGTCACCCGGGAATCGCGGGACCGCCCTCGCACCGCCGGCACGCCGGCCCGGGGAGCCGCGGTGGCTGGGCCGGGCGCTGATGTGGGCCGGCATCGCTCTGGTGCCGTGGCTCATCGTCCTGGTGATCACGCTGCCCGCCAGCACGCGCGTCACCCACTGGCCCGCTGCGTGGGCGGGACTGGACGCGCTGGAATCACTCGGCCTGGCCGTTACCGGGTGGCTACTGCGGCGCGGTGACTCGCGGCACTGCCTCACGGCCGCCGCGACGGCCGCGTTCCTGGTCGCTGACGCCTGGATGGACGTGACGACCGCGACACCCGGCGCCAGCCTGGCCACGGCCATCGCGATGGCCGTGTGCGCGGAGCTGCCCGCGGCCGGGCTCTGCGCGGTCCTGGCGATCCGCTCACTTCGCCGGCCGGCCTGACTCCCGGGCCCCGTTCCGCAATCAAGAAGCTAATCGGAGGAAACATGATATTCACTACCCGGCCCCGCCAGCGGATGGCCGGCCTGGCGCTGGCCGCCGGGGCCGCGACGGCAGCATGGTGGCTCGCGGACACGGCCCCCTACCCCTACTCCCAGCGGCTGCTCCTGAACCTGCCGCTCCCCTTCCTGACCTCAGCGCGCCTGGACGGCATGCTGGCGCCGCGGCCGGGAGAGCGGATCCTGGAGGTAGGGCCCGGAACAGGTCTTCAGTCGCTTCATGTCGCTCCGCAACTGGGCCCCGGCGGGCGGCTGGACGTCCTCGATATCCAGCCGGAAATGCTCGACCACGTGGCACGCCATGCCGCGCGCCGCCGCATCACCACCATCGTGCCCGCCCTGGCAAACGCCTGCGAGCTCCCCTACCCAGATGGCGTCTTCGATGCGGTGTACTTGATAACCGTCCTCGGCGAGATCCCAGATCCCGGCCAGGCGCTACGCGAGATGACCCGCGTCTTGTCCCCGGGCGGGCGGCTAGTGGTCGGCGAGTTCTTCGACAGGCACTGGATCCCGTTCCGCCGCCTGCGCAGCCTCGCCATCGCATGCGGCCTGCACCCAGACATGCACCGCGGAACCACGCTCGCCTACCTGGCGCGGTTCCGGTCCGGGCCGCCCTAAGAGCTCCTAGCAAAGTGAGGTGGTGGCCAGCCGGCACCAGCAGATGATGCCACAGGCCAGGCTGAGGAAGGTGGGCCAGCAGTCCGGCTCAGCCGCGCCGTCGGCCCCCTGTGTGCCCACGAGCGTCAGGATCGCGCGTAGCGCTCAGCGTGAGTACGCATGATGGATTCAATAGCGAACCCTGCCGCGAACGCGGCTGCGACTGTGAGGCCAAGAAGCCCAGCGAACTGGCCGTTTCCAGCGGAATTCGCATTCGTGCCGATCATCCACCACAACGAGTTGCGGAAGGCAAGAGCCACGAGTGCTGCAAGGCATGCAATAACCATCGCATCGATCAGCCTCCGCCGCACCCCCGCGAGCGGGGCGCCACTGCGGACCACGCCGAGATAGGAACCCGCCAGCATCAAGAAGGCGAACATTCCGCAGGTGAGCAGGCCCACCGTAAGCAAGGTCGAGGCGAGGAAGTCCCCCTCCCGGATTCCCTGATTGAGGCCCACTGCGGTACCGAAAGCCAGTGAGGCAAGCGCGGCTCCCAGGATCGGGTGCTGGCGCAGGCGCGCGACAACGGTCCGGTCGCACCAGGCGATGACTAGCGTCACGAGGGAGCGGAAAGGCCCGAACCAACGGCTTTCTCTGCGGGCGACGAGGATAGCGTCGCCGAGCCAGTCATCCACCGCCTTGCTGCGCGGTGGGCCGGGGCGTCCGAGACGGGGCGCGCGCATCAGCATGACGGCGGCCCTAATGTCGAGGCCAGTGACGACGGCAAGACCCGCAACGAGGGCGGTTGTCGTGCCGTCGTCCCACTGCGCCCGGTTGGCTCCACTCGCCACGCTGATCCAGCAGGAGGCCAGGGTGGCGGTCATGACGATGCCGGCGACCCGGCAGCCCCGCAGGACGGAGCGCGCCCGTTCTGCCGGAAGCACCTCGACTTTCCGGCAGAGCGACACCTGGACGATGAAGAAGGCAGTGGTCAGCGGAACGAGGAACATCGCGAATGAGTAAAGCGTGTCGTACGGGTCGTTCAGCCAGGGCGCGTGATCGTAAACGGGCTTGGCCTGCTTGGTCGGCACTGTGAAGACAAAGAAGGCGATGGCGGTCCAGAGGGTACTGAAGGCAGCTTTCCCGATCGCCACGCGGCGCCGGTCTCCCACCGCCAGTTGCTGCCGTTCATCGCCGCGGTTCGCTTCATCGCTCATGGGCCCGAGTATCCCAGAGCGCCGCGACGTAGGGCAGCGGACACGACTCGTACGATTCCGTCTGCCTTCCCCATCGCACCCGGACGCTGACCTTCTTACGTTTGTAAGCACTGCCGACGCCATTTCCGGATCTTATGGAGCCTCGGCGGTGAACCAGGCGTGATCGTCGGTGAGCCAGCGGCCGAACCGCAGGCCGGCCGAGCCGAGATCGTCCGCGAGTTCGCGCTCGCTGATCTCCCACGCGCCCCACGAATGCGTCCACACCCGGTCCCCAAACTGGTATTCGACCTCGATGAACAGGCGCGGCGGCTCCCAGCGGGCCGAGCGGATGACCCGCCGGATGCCGCCAGGCTCGTCTCGCACCCGCGGTGCCTGGCCGACCGTGCCGAACCACGAAGGCGCCTGCTGCTGGAACACCGCTACGCCGCCGGAGCGTAGATGCCTTCGGCAGGCGGCCAGGAACTTACCCCGCAGCGAAGATTCTTCGTTGATCAGGGTGCTGGCCAGTACGACCGCGTCAAACGTGCGATCAAGGTCCAGCTCCTCGATCCTGCAGCAGACGGTCGGCAGATCCGGGACATGGGCCAGCATCGCCCGGGAATCGTCCACTCCGAGCACCTGATGGCCCAACCCAGCCAGCGGGCGCAGGATGCGGCCGGTGCCGCAGCCCAGCTCGAGGACCGACGCGCCTTCGGGGACGGCGGAATGCACGATCTCCGCCTCGCCGAACGGCGGAAGCAGCGCGTAGAAGTCAACTGCGCATCCGTCGCTGGTGATCTCACCCGGCCCAGTACCCACGTTATGTTCCACGCACGAAAAACGGACGTCGGCGCAAGCAGCATTCCCCGGACACTCACCGACGTCCTTCTCTCCCGCCCCGGCCGACCGACCATGGGGCGGCAACTCCGCTGCTCTTGCCGCGTACATGACGCCGTCTAGAACTCTGGGCGGCTTGTGGTCCAGCCGCTCGAAATCGGCGAGCTACGCTGAAACGATCCCTTCGCTTGTCGGCTCCGGTCCCCGGGGCGGGATGAGCATGACGCGAGCGGTGTCGTATTCGTATGTGTGCAAAGTACGCCGGGCGGCGGCGGGCGGAGATCGAGGCGGAGCGCCGCGGGAGCGCGGGGAGCGTGGCGGGGTTCGTGCCGCAGGCCAAGGAGCCGGGCGCGGAGGCGGAGGTGGACTTCGGCGACGACGGCGGTGTGCCTGGGCGGGCAGCTGGTGACCTGCCACCTGTTCGCCTACCGGCTGTCGTGCTCGGGGAAGGGCGTGCACCGCGTGTATGCCAGCGAGAGCGCAGGAGGCCTTTCTCGAGGGGCATGTGACCGCGTTCGAGGTGACCGGCGGGGTGCCGTGGCGGCATATCCGCTATGACAACCTGTCGCCGGCGGTGGCGAAGGTGCTGGCTGGGACGCAGCCGGGCGGAGACGATCGCGGTGGCTGTCGTTTAGGTCGTGGTACGGGTTCGAGGCATTTTATTGCGAGCCGGGGCTGGGCGGGGCTCATGAGAAAGGCGGCGTGGAGGGTGATATTGGACGGTTCCGGCGCCTGCTGGTGCCGGTCCCGGATGTGCCGTCGCTGGCGGAACTCAACGCCCGGCTGGCTGAGGCGGATGCCGCTGATGACGGCACGGCACATCGCCTACCGGGCAGCCACCGTCGGTGAGGACTTCGCCGCCGAGGCGCCGCGGCTGGCGGCGCTGCCGGGCGAGCCGTTCGATACCGCCGCGGTGCTGTGGCCGCGGGCGGACCGGTACGCGCGGATCAGCGTCGGCAAGTGCCGGTATCCGTCCGGCGGCTGATCAGATGCGCGGGTGCGAGTGAGCTGACGCGAACGAGCTGCGACGTGTTCGACGGGCTCGCAGCTGGTGGAGGTCCATCGCGGCTGGCCGCGTCCGGCGCCGAGCACTGGAGCTGGATCATTACCTGGAGATCTTGCTACGCAAGCGGGTGCGCTGCGGCTCGGCGCCGCTGGCGCAGGCGCGGGACGGCGGGAGAGTCACGCGCGCATGACGCGCTGTGGGCGGCGGCGAGTGCCGGTCGGTGACGGGCCGGGACGGGCGCTGATCGAGGTGCTGCTGCTGCACCGGCGGATGCCCGCAGTGAGGGTGGCGCTGGGATCGCGGCGGCGCTGGTGGCGGGACCTGCTCCCCGATGTGGTCGCGGTCGAGGCCCGCAAGCACGCCGCGGCCGTCCCTGGCGCGCCGGAGAGGAGGCCGGACGCGCTGCGCCCGACGGCGCCGGCGGTGATCACGCTGCCGCGCCGAGACGGCGGGCTGCCGGAGAGAGAACGGCCCGTCGGTGGCCGCCTACGACCAGCTGCTGGACCCGCCCGGGCGCCGGGGAGGCAGGCGCGAGATGGCCCGCAGCGCGTGATGAGCTGACCGACACCGCGGCTAGACGCTGCGATCGATCAGGCCTGCCGGATCCTGCGGCTGCCGACGATCCGGGAACGGCACGGCGAGATCGCCGCCGCCGCCACCCGCGAGCAAGGCGACAAGGGATACTGACCGACGGCATTCGCTGGAATGCGACGACGGGAGATGCGCCGCAAGGCCCGGCTGGTCTGCGAGGCCGCCTTCCCGCGGCCGAAGCGGCTCGAGGACTTCGACTTCGCCGCCAACCCCGACGTGCGCGCCGCGCTGATCGCACACCCTGGCCCGCTCCGCGTGGGTGGCCGCCGGGCAGCCGCGGATGCCTGATCGGCGACTCGGGCACCGGCAAGTCGCGACCTGCTGATCGGGCTGGGCACCGCCGCCGCCGAGAACGGCTACCGGGTGCGGTACGTCACGGCCGCCGCGCTGGTCAACGAGCTGGTCGAGGCCGCCGACGACAAGACGCTGTCGCGGGTGATCAGCCGCTACGGCCGCATCGACCTTTTGTGCCTGGACGAGCTCGGCTACATCGGGCTGGACCGGCGCGGCGCCGAGCTCTTGTTCCAGGTTTTCACCGAGCGAGAGGAAAAAGCCTCCATCGCGATCGCGTCCAACGCCGCGTTCAGCGAGTGGGCCGCCACCTTCTCCGACCCCCGGCTGTGCGCCGCGATCGTCGACCGGCTCACCTACGACGCCCACATCATCCAGACCGGCGCCGGCTCCTACCGGCTGCGCACCGCCACCGCCCGCCACCAGGCCACCAGGACCTGACGTGCGCCCCGGACGGCACACCTCATGACGTCAATCCGCCAGCCCGGCAGTGACCACCACCACCCCAGACCCGTTCTCTTTTCTTTCTTCTCACCCCCCTGATCAGAAAAGAAAAGAAAAGGAATGCATGACACCGGAAGGCAGCCGCCATGACCAGCAACAACGCCCCCGGCCAGCCCGCCGCCAGCACCACCAGCGATGACACCGCGCCCGGCACGCCCCCGCCAGCCGCCTGCAAGCGGCCCGGCTGCGCGAACACCCTGCCCCCACCCGGCCGCGGCAGAGCACGGCAGTTCTGCAGCGACGACTGCGCCCGTGCCTACCACAACCACGCCCGGCTCCCGGCCCCGGGCCCCGGCGGCGACACCACCAGCACGGACCCGCTCGCCGCACTCGAAACCCTGACCCGCCAGGCCGCCGCACTCATCCGCGCCGCCCGCGACCAGGCCGCCTACCTCGACCCCGCCCACATCCGGGTCCTGATCGCCGACGCCGACGCCGGCCGCCGCCGCGCCGAGGCCGCCGCTGTCACCGCCCAGGCCCACGCCGCCGAAGCCGGCGCAGAGACCCAGGCCCTCGCCGAAGCCCTCGCCGCCGCCCGCGACGCCCAGCACACCGCCGAGGCTGCCGCCGCCCAGGCGGCCACCACCGCCCGCGCAGCCGCCGCCGAAGCCGCCGCCGCCCGCCGCGACGCCCGCGAGCAGATCACCGCAACCCAGGCCCAGGCCAGCGAGCAGATCACCGCAGCCCGCCAGGACGCCGCCCGGCACGCCAGCGAGCGTGACACCGCGCTGCAAGCCGCCCGGGACGCAGCTCACCGCGCCGACACCGAAACCAGCCGCGCCCGCCAGGCCGAAACCGACGCCCGCGCCGAAACCACCCACGTCCGCGCCGACGCCGCCCGCGAACGCGAGACCCTCCGCGAGAACCACCAGGCCCAGCTCACCGCCGCCAGCGCCCTCACCGCCGCCGAACGCGCCCGCGCCGAACGCGCCGAACAGCAACTCGACACCGAACGCGCCGAACGCCGCCACCTCACCGCACCTGGCACCGCCACCAGCAACGGCCACGCCCCCGGCAAGAAAACCCCGGCCACCAGCCCAGCACCCAAAATGCTTCCCCAGGTCAGCAGCGGTATCTGCCAGTGCAGCCATGCGCCGCCGAGGATGCGATAACCACACATGTCGCCAATCTCTCTGAATGAAGCGCTAGCCCGCAGCAACGAGAAGGATCAAGGCCGTGCCTCGCGAGTTACGGACAGTCTGGGGTGCTCACGGTAGAAGGCGCCTGTGCTGATCGGTGATCCGGTAGCACCGTGCTACTGGTTCGCCGCCTGTTCAGAGCCACGCCTCGCCGTTGGCTAGGTCTTTCTCTCCTGGGTACCGGTTGAGGATCTCTTCGAGAGCAGCGATGATCCTGCCGGTATCGGCCTTGGTGCGGCGGTAGCTGCCGGGCATGAAGATCATGCCGAAGTGGCCAGCCCCGCCGGGTGTTATTGCCTCATGGTGCAGCGGGCGGAAGTCGCGAAGGTTATTTGTGACGACGGTGCGGTGCTCAGCGCGGGCGAGCGCCAGCACCTCAGGATCTGACAGTGCCTCACGGTCAGGATTACCCGCGACCGGCTCTACGTCATGTCCGCGTGAGCGCAACTCCCGGGCGATCGCCGGACTCAGCATCTCATCCAGCAGCAGCTTCACCGCCGGAGGGCGGCCTGCCCGGCCAGGTAGGCTGCGTGCGCCTCAGCAGCCTCCTGCTCGTTGGCCTCGATCTGCTGGTCGATCTCTGCTGCGTAGGCGCCGTAATAGGCGATCGCGGCCTGGACCAGGCCGAGCGGGATCTCCAGGTAGCGCGCTGACTCGGCGGCGTCGCCGCCGTTGTCGCGGACGACCCCGATGACTTCCCAGACGTCCTTCCCAGTCCCGATCAGCCGGGCGCGGCGGCCCGCTGGGCCTTCGGCGAACCGGACCAGCGGATGCTCATCCATCCGCAGGCCTTCCTCGACGTAGCGCTGCGCGAGGGTCCGGGGCGCCAGGTGAACACGCTGGGCACGGGCGCCTAGGCGGCTAATCGTGGCGTCATTCAGGCGAACGCTCAGTGGCTGGCTCATGTAGTTCACTGTAGTGCGCAGTAGCACGGCAGCCAAGAAGCATCCCGGCCGCCAGGCGACCTGGACGCCAGCAGCAGGCTTCGCGGCAGCACGGGCAGTCGCCGTTCACTGCGCCCGGCGGGCGAGCAGAGCGAAGGAGTTCGGCAGCCGCCCGCTCCACGCCGCGGCGGAGACACCTTCCGCACGCCAGAATGGTTCCGGATGCTCGCCGAGGTGCAGGATCTGCATGCCGGCCGCTGTCACAGCGGTAATGATCTCGCCGAGGGTCCACTGCCATTCCACCGCCCCGCGACCCGGGAACGTGTCGTTGACATGGCTGCGGCCGAAGTAACTGCGGTCCTCCCGGATACGCGGCCGGTCCTCGTCCCACGTCCAAAGGATCACCGCCGGATGCGCCTCGTACACGAACAGGTGCCCCGACGGCCGCAGCAGCCGCGCAACCTCGCGAGCCCACCCAGCCAGATCGGCCATCCAGGCCAGGGCTCCCTTCCCCGTATAGACCAGATCGGCGCTCGCACTGGCCAGCGGTACTCCGGGAACGGCGGCGGCGACGTACCGGCAGGCGATGCCGAGCTCGTCCGCGCGGCGCTGCGCTGCGCGGACAGCCACCTGGCTGTAGTCGATCCCGACCACCGATTTCGCTCCGGCCTGCACGAGGGCGACATCATCCAGGCCATGGCCGCTCTGCAGGTGCACCACCACAGGCGAGAACCGCAATATCCCCCGCAACAGGTCACGTTCGGTCTCGACGAGCGAGGAGCCGGATATCGCCTGCGCCAGGAGATCACCGTACTCATGGACGTACTTCTGGGATGCTGCCTCCCAGGCCATCCTGTTCGCCTGCGTCGTGGGATCCACAACGGCAGGCTGCTGCCGGTGCCCGCCGCGCGTCAAGCGCTTAAGTTCGCCCTGGCCACTCTGCACAAACACCCGTCCTGTTCTCGGCACGCACTCACCTGCCAGCAGCAAGAAATCCTGGAACCGATACAGCAGTCGCAGTTTGTCTTCCCAGGTCACAGAGATATGTGCGAATGCAGTCATACTCCGTCGTGCACGCGATAACTACACAGGTCCGCTCGGCTCCGGGGGACCACTGGCTCTGCTGTCTCTGGACCATGAACGTGATTCAGCCAGCGGGTCCTGCGGAGCAGGATGCCCCGTAACCTCCCGCATTCCGCCTAGCCCGACCACGTGGAAGGCCCAGGGCGCGGTCTTCTGGCCGGCGCACGCCTGGCGCACCACGCGGAAGATGTACGCGTCGGCCTCGCTGATCTCCATCAGTCCCGGCCTGCGCAGCACGATCATCGCCTCCTCATCGCCGTGACACACGGCTAGCAGCAGGCCGCCGACTCCTCGACATAGACACATCAGGCAGTACGCCGTAGCTCATGTTCCACGGCCAGACGGATCCAGGACGACAATGAGCGGTCGTCGGCATCGGCTGCCCGCCGGAGCCGCTCCAGCAGGTCAGGCGGGAAGCGCACCGGCACCGGAGCGCTCAACTGCGCCATGCCGCCGACGCGCCGGCCCCTGCGGCTCTTGGTTCTCCGGCTGTGCGTAGAAGGCGTGTTCCTCTTCAGGCGTCATCGGCTTGGTCATCTACTGTCCTCCCGGAGTCTTTGGGGACGGGCACGAGCCCGGCGTAGGAGGCGAGGCCGGGGTTGCCGAAAGCGGCCCGGGCATCGCCGCCGGCCGCGACGAGGAACTCAGCGCCCAGGATCGGTCCCATGCCGGGCAGGCTCTCGATGATCGCCGCCTGGGGATGGTCGCGGAACCGGCTGGTGATGAGCTTGCCGGCGTCCCTGATCTCACGGTGCAGCTCCAGGAGCTTGCGGGCCGTCTGCTTGATGAGCTGGGCGGTGGTCGCCTCGCCGGGCAGCGCCACGCTCTGCCCGGCGGCTGCCCGCACGGCGCCGGCGGCCATGGCGTCGATGCCCTTGCGCCAGGCTCCGTGCCCGGTCAGGCAGGGGGCCAGGCCGTCGTGTCCGGCCTGGCGGATCTCCGCTGGCGTGCAGAAGCCGCTGACCAGGATCAGCGCCGAGCGGGTGGTGTAGTCGAAGGCTGCCTCGAGGGCGGGGAAGACCGAGCCGAGCAGCTCGCGCAGCCGGTTCACCCCGCGCACCCAGTCGGCCATCAGGTCAGCCCAGTGCCAGGTCAGCCGGGCCAGCTCCACCACCAGCTCCTCATCAGCGGTAACCGGAGCCAGGTCACGGCGCATCCGGGCGATGTCCCGCGATGACCCGGGCGTCCTTGGCGTCGGTATTGCCCTCGCCGAACACCCCTGCCATCGCGCTGATCATACGGCCGGGCACGTACACGACGTTCTGGCCGCTGGTCAGCAGCACCGCCAGCAGCGGCGATGCCATCGGGCTGACCAGGTCCACCGCCCACCGCACCCCAGCGGCGGACTCGACCGCCCGGGCGACCAGGTCTTCGATCGGACGCTGGTCATTAGCGACCTTCACCGACCACAGCTGCCTGCCATCCGCGTCAATCGCCGCAGCATGGTGGCTGGCCTTCCTGGCATCGACACCAACCCAGACCACATCAGGAACCGTCACGCGGCCCGTCCTCTCATATATGCTGGTCAGCCCCGTGGACAACCCCGCCGGCAGGTCCCAAACAGCAACGGCTCGCAACAGATCTCAATCAGCGGCCAGAAAGTCCAGGGCAACGGGGCGGCCATTCCTTCCGAGCCACCACAACGGCAAACACCCATCAGCCACACCCCGCCGCCCTGGGCATCCGGGGCACCAACCCCAGACAACTACGACCTTAGGGACCACCTATGCCTGTCCGGGCCGGTCAACGCCAAAACCCACCGGCCACACCGCACGAATGCGTCAGGTCGGGTAGCCCGGGGCGCGATTTCCCCCCGGGCTACCCGACCTTAGGGACCTGAACCGCCGCCAAGGATTTGCCATCCAATGGCCTTGTCTCGGGCATTTCCCACATATAGAAAGTCAACTCTATGGCCGTTGTCGGCATCAATAATGTGATCGTAGGTTGCATAATAGGAGACTACTACCTGCGCAAAAGCTTGATAATGTGAGATTGAGATGCCAACAAGGTCAGGAAGCAGGGCGACTGAGATATTCTTAACGGCAGATATTCTCATCCGGGTGAGAGTGTGATAATTTCCGTTCTCGGAGGTTGTGCTGCCTCGCGCTCCGGGCGCGACATAGCCAGCTGCCGCATCGAGCCGGTGTTGCGCAATGGAGCGGTAGTACGCTTTGGCCGCAGCAGCAGGTGTCGAAGCCGGTGGTGCCGCCGTGTTTTCGCTGCATGCCGCCAGAAGACTGGAAAGTAGAACCCCGGCAATGCTAGCGGAAATGACCGCCCGCCGTGTGGTCCGTCGAAGCGTTGATAAACTCCGCATTGCAGATGAGCTCCCCCCATCAAGGCTTCCTTGGGTCGTTGCCAATTCCTCGGTCATCGTAACGGGCGAGGGCCAGGATTCTCACCACCCTCGCAAGACACGAGCATAGTCAGCGTCGGCGAAGGTTCGGAATGCTGCCCAGCGCTCATTCTCAGGGCTGGCTGCCAGGAGCAAACGCCCAGTTCAGGTCTGAAACCTTCCAGCCAGCGGCAGTGTGCATCAACGTTGCCTTCACGTCCAGAATATTGTGCGGCGTGGCGGGCACTACCCTGCTCCCGCCCGCCTGCACCTGAGAGAACGCCTCCCACGTCCGGACGGTTCCCTGAACACTTACTTCACCAGACGCTAGTTGCTTGATCAGCGAATAATGGAAATCATCTGCCCCACCGCCTGTCACCCGCACATTTGACGTGGCGTCGGTGGCCTGTGCCTCGGCTAGAGTCGCACGCTCGCTCTGCAGTTGCGTGCCGATAAACAAGGTAGAGATTTGCCGGTCACCTGAGCTGACCATCTGGCTGAGACGTGCCGAAGAAGGCTGCTGCGCAACAGTACTTGAGGCAGTATTCGGCGGAACAAGCATTAGTTGTCGGGTGCTCATCGCGGCCTGGAATACCTGTTCGGCTGCGGCCACAGCCCCTTTTGAAAGGCCACCTTCAACTTTCCGGGGTCTCGAATATGCCAATTGCCCCAAAGGAGACAATGGGGTGGTTAGCGCAGGCGCCTGACTTGGCTTCATACTGCGAGCCCTTTGCCCTGACTGACTGATATGGCGTTGCGCGTGCCTTGTTGCTGCGTTGCCAACGTATGGATCACCACTGTACATCGGCGTGTACCAAGCCGCCGTTGTCTGCGCCTGCGAGTTGTACGGTATGAGACTCCAGACTGCGTGTCCGCGATTACTAGTGTGTTCGTCGATTAGGGGACCTGTCCACCCAGTTACTGGGTCAACCCCGTCGGACGACGCTATAATTGCGACGTGATTTGCGAAAAAGCCGTCACCATACTGGTCGCCGGAGTAGGTCCAGTCATAGAATACTGGATCGCCCGGGTTAATTGGCGCGACGACGCCATTGCTATCGGTCGGGTTGGTGTCCGTGCTCATATTTGCATTGCTTACGAACACCCCTACGGCGGGGAGACCACCCGAGTCTGATGCCCCCGACCAGTACAAGGAATACCAGTCTCCCCAGTTATACAGCCCGCCAGAAGCTGGTATTGCCTGCATTACATTCTGGAAAGTAAAGAGATCATTTGCAACGGACCATGAGAACGTCCGCCCGTTGCGGCTAACGAAATCGAACCACCACTGCCAGTCATCATTGAGAACTTCGTCGGTTGGCTGGCCGGGTGGTATTTGACCGATGAATGAATGGCCCCCGGCGTAAAGAGCCTGAGAGACAAAGTTCGTGCAGTCGTCTGCGTATTCAGGGTAGGCGGGATTAGAGTTGAATACGTACTCGTCCGCATAGGCAGCTGCGTTCGCTCCATTGTAGGTAGAGCAGTCACTGCCATTGGGATTGCCGTACCAGCAGTTATAGGGCGAGTTGGTCTGAGCTGATACCGATAAGCAGTGAACGGTAAGACAAACGCAATCGAGGCAGTTACGATGGCCAGGTCTCTCAAAGAATGATGAGTCATGGATCTCCGTTGCCGTCGGTCACTCAACGCCTAGCTGTCCGCACGCTGATTACCTTGACTTCTCCCATACAGAACGCACACTACTAATCATTAACCTACCAACATCGAATGGGTACTTTAACACCAGATCTATCCGAAAGACAAGGTTACAGCCAGGTAGGCGAACCTAACCCCGAAGTTAAGGCTTCACCGACACCGGTTGCGCCCGGCTTCTGGACACCGTGCGCCAGCAGCTCGCCGGCCCTATCGTCGTCGTGTGGGACAATCTCAACGCCCACGTCAGAGGGACGATGTCCGAGGTGATCGCGGCCAGGGACTGGCTGACCGTCTGCTAGCCGCCCTCGTGGGCGCACGAGCTGAATCCGGCCGAACTGGTGTGGTCACACCTCAAGCGGTCCCTGGCCCACCTCCAAGCGTAACGTCGCCAGCTCGCTGCGCTGGTCAAAACCACGCTCAAACGGATGCAGTACCGGCCCGGCCTCCCCGACGGCTTCCTCGCCAGCTCCGACCTGGACCTCACACCCTTCTGTAAACCCCAGCACTAGAGATCTCTAGTTCAGAGAATTTCTGCCAGCGGCCCGGTAGATAGAAGGCAAGTTGCTCGACCTGACTGCGGATCACGATCCTGGCTTCGACCTGTCGTGTTCGCGGAGGCGCTCGCTGCGATCGACCGCCTGCCGGACGGCCTGTTTCAGCCGTACGACATGAGCCCGAAGGACGCTGCGGCACTCAAGGAACGGGTGCGCGCATGGGCCCGGAGGATCAGCACCGCCGAATTGACCAGGCCGAACCTCCAGGAGCCCTGCGGGCTGCCTGAGGGTGTCGACGCAGTCCAGCGTGTATGCGATAACTACACAGGTTGCCCATTCGGCCAACGAGCGGTTTCATGAGCTGGTGATCGGGACCGGGGCGCTTGTACTGCGGTTGTAGTAGGTGCTGCCGCTGTAAGTGGCGGTGATGGTGTGCGGCCCGGCGCTGAGCTGGGCGTCCGGCAGCATAGCCGTGCCCGCGATGATCCGGACTGGCCTGCCGAGCTTCCCGCCGTCCGCGTAGAACTGCACGGTACCTGCTGACCCGACGGGCTCGGCGGTGTCCGGCTGTACGGTGGCGCTGACCTCGGTCCGGCCCTGCCATGTTTGCGCGGTAACGCTCGTGGTGGTGGTACGGAAGGCGACTGCGGCGAGGAAGTCGCGCAGCATGATCCGCCACACGTACCACTCGTGGCCGCCGTTGACGGAGTCATCGGTAAACGGGATGTCGTTGCCAGCCAGATCCGCCTCCTCCGCTTTGGTCAGGATGCGGATCGGATCCTGGAGGCCGCCGCCGATCTGGGTGCCGGCTATGCCCTTGAGCGCGGCCTCCACGGGAGCGGGGAACGGGATTGGGGGGAGCGAGAACGGAAACTGCCCCGCATTGCTCATGATGCTGTAGTAGCCGAAGTCGGCGGTGTCGCTGAGCATGAGGTAGTTGGCTATCGCCCCACCGTCGGACAGCCCACCGAAGGCCCGGCTGCCGGGGCTGTCCGACACGTCATAGTGCGCCTGCACGTACGGGATGACGTCCCGGAGAAGGTCGGTGGCGTACGCGTCCGTTATGCCGTCAGCAGTGGTAGAGGTCGTGAGGCCGTTGAAGTCGGTCATCACCACCACGGCGGGCTGCATCAGCTTGGCGTCGGTCAGGTGGTCAAGGATGTTCCTGCCTCGCCCTGCGTGCTCCAGTCGACCTCGTTGCCCTCCGCGCCATGGCTGAGGTACAGCGTGGGATACGGCACCTTCCGGTGCGGGTTGTAGCCCGGCGGGGTGTAGACCGCGAGCGGATGCTGACCCGGCGGGCTGATCGATTCCGGTGACAGGTAGGTCATCTCGGCCAGGTGCCCGTGCACCCGGGCGGGTGCCTGCCAGGAGTAATCAACCGAGCCGAAGGCCGGGTCAGCGGGCACGTAGACCTGGCTGTCCGGCTCGACCGATCCGGCGCTCATCCCGTGGACGTCGTTCCATGGCGGATTGGCGGGATCGGAGATCTCCGTGCAGCCGGCTCCGGTATCGCTCGCGCAGTTGACGAAGAACCCGTACGTGAACGTTCCCGACGGCAGCGGGATGGTGTATGTCCAGATACCGGTCCGCGGGTCCTTGGTCATGTCGGTTACCGGCCAGTTCGCGTCCACCGAGTTCGGGTAGGCGATCGGGAAGTCGCCTGGTGCCCACTGGCTGGGCAGCAGGCCTTGCGAGCTGGTCGTGGTCGTATCCTGCGGCGCGGAGAAGTACCATTCGCCCTTGATCTGCACGCGGCTGGCCGATGGATTGTAGTAACGGAACGTCACGGTGTATCCGGCCGGGGCTGCCCCGGTATACGTCACCTGCGGCGAGAACCGGCTGTCCGCCGATGAAGCGACGGCGACCGCAGGTGCCCGGGCACCCGCTGCCGCCCGGCCACCTGGCATCGCCGAGACTAAGCCAGCAACAGCGATGGCGATGACAGCCGCGCGGAGCGGCAAACTGTATGCACCTCGCCGCAGATGAGAAGTCACGCATGCCCTCATCACGGATCACCTGCCCCATCGCATGAAAGCCCGATCCCGTAAGCAGGAGCCTAATCCGTCGCGAGGTGGCGAGCGGGTACCGCCGGTTAGATCCGCGCCGTGGATGCTGTGAGATCGTGCGCAGCCCAGTGAAGTTGAGTACGTCGGCACAGTCCCGCCTGCGAGTCATAACTACACACTTAGAGCAAGGACTTGACCGACCTCTTCTGATCCCTGGTGCACCGCTGGCACCACCTGACGCACCAACCCTGGAGGAACCGCGCGGGCCTCCTGGGAGCGGCGAGCGACCTGCCCAAAATGGCGCATTGGGCCAATAACGGCACGTCCGTGGTCATGAGGGGGCTTGGTACCCTGCCATGCAACATGGTCCAGGCGAAGGGATGCTAGCCGTGGCCACCCGGGCGGCGTATAGCGTGAGCCCACTCGCCGCCGATGCGCTTCCCTGGCTGGTCCGGGTCAGGCTGCGGTCGGCCCGGAAGAAGGGGCGGACCGGGCTGCTCCTGTACGGGATAATCCGGACGGGACCGCGTGCCGTGACACGGAAAGCACCGTCCGTGAGTGTCAGGGGCGGCAAGCACCGGCTGTGCATGTGCAGTCCGTCCTCTCACCGTCCCAAGTGGGCCTCCCTGGCGCCCGGGCCGCACGGCCTCCGTTTCCTCGCCAGCCGCTCGGTATCGTTCAGTGCCTTCGACCTGCGCGTGACGCTGAGCGACGGGGATGTGCTGGTGGCGATCTGCGAGCCGGTGCAGCCGTGGACCTTCTACGCTCCGAGCCCGGAGGCCGACACCTGGTACCTGGGAATTATCGACTCGGCCGGCCGGGTCCGGTCGACGCGGCCAGCCGAGCGCTAGCGTCGCGTCTTACTGCCGCCCGGCGCGCCTGCGAAGAAGACGGGGGCAGACCAGGAACCAAAGGTCGTGCCCGTGGCGTGCGATCGGACGATAACCAGCGAGGAGCCACGGTCAATCCCGGCTACGCCACAGGGGTGCTCACCTGCAGCGATCCTGGTCAGGCGGCAGGGTCCACAATCTTTGCAAGCAGGTGATCTCCGTCCTCCTCGCTCACTATTGTCTCGGCCGATTCCGTATCTCAGGGGACAACGGCACTCGCTAGTGCCTGCTTGAGAATGCAGGCTAACTCCGCCGTGCAAGTCATAACCACACACGTGCCGCATTCAAGGGCGAGTCTCACCGAAGTTGGCCGGCGGCGGCCTGCTCCTTCTCAGTGAAGCTGGCCAGTCTGGAGCGTGCCCTCGTGCGCTTTCGGGGCCTGCGGTTCGCCTGACAGGGCCGCCGGGTGACCCCACCGAACCCGCCAAAAAGCGATGGTGATTACGCAACCGGCAGCCTAGGGTCTGGACCGTGACGGACGCGATACAGCTGGAGTCCTTCGACGAAGACTCCTATTACCAGGACCCGCTGGGGTTCTTCGCGCGGCTGCGCGAGTCCCGGCCGGTCGCTCCGGTGCGCATGTCAGGCTACGGGCGGGCATGGATCGTCACCCGCTACGCGGACGTGCGGACGGTCCTGACCGACCCCCGGCTGGCGAAGGACGTCCACCGGTGGCCGGGCGGCGGCCGGTCCCGGCCGAGCGAGGCGACGGGCGTCTACGCGCACATGCTCCACGCCGACCCGCCCGACCACGCCCGACTGCGCCGCCTGGTGCAGAAGGCGTTCACGCCGCGCCGCGCCGCGCAGTTGCGGCCGCGGGCTGAGGAGATCGCCGCGGGCCTGCTGGACGAGATGGCGGCGGCACGCGGCGACGTCATCGACCTGCTCGACGGGTACGCCCGCCCCCTCCCGATCGCGGTGCTCTGCGAGCTGCTCGGCATCCCGGTGGCGGACCGCGCGTGGATCGTGGTCACCGTGGCCGCCTACGACGAGCGCGCGGAGCACCAGCGCGTGGAGCGGGAGCTGGCCGCCTACTTCACGGAGCTGATCGCCGCCAGGCGCGCCGAGCCCGGCGGCGACCTGGTGTCGGCGCTCGTCCGCGACAGCGCCGGCGCCGACGGCGCCACGGACGGGCTGACCGGCAACGAGCTCCTTTCCACTGTATTCCTGCTGGTCATGGCGGGCTTCGACACCACCGTCAACCTGATCGCCTCCGGCACCCTGGCGCTGCTGACGCACCCCGGGGACAAGACCAGGCTGCGGCAGGACCCGTCGCTGCTCCCGGCGGCCGTCGAGGAGCTGCTCCGGTTCACGAGCCCGGTGAACCACGCGAACGACCGGTTCACCGTCGAGGACGTGCCCGTCGGCGGCGTGGTGATCCCGGCGGGCGAGTGGGTTCTCCCTGCGACCAGTTCCGCCAACCGGGATCCCGCCCAGTTCCCCGGCCCGGACCGGCTCGACCTCGGCCGCGACACCAGCGGCCACGTCGCCTTCGGCCACGGCGTTCACTACTGCCTGGGCGCTCCCCTGGCCCGCATGGAGGCCGAGGTCGCCCTCGGCGCGCTGCTCGCCCGCTTCCCGGGACTATCGCTCGCGGTCCCCGAGGAGGCGCTCCGCTGGCGTCCCGTCAGCCTGATGAACGGCCTGGAGTCCCTGCCTGTCCGCCTCACCTGACCGGTCAACAGAACCTCGGCCCCGGCACAAGGAATGCCAGATTGACTGAGCGCCACTACCCTGCAGCGCTGCCGATGGGTGGCAGGTTGCGGAACGGCTGGCGGACTGACGGTCCGGTCGGCCTGGCTGGTCACGCCGCTTCAATCCCGCCTGCCGCCACGACCACAAACTCAAGCGAACACCGGCTGGACCCTAATGGGGGCTACCGAGTCCAGCCCGGCCACATGACCTAATGGGCATGTGGGCAGCCGACCGTTTCACATGACTCGGGCGTCAAGCTCTTGGTCCAGATCGCGGATGCTGCCTGCCGGCCCGCCGCCGGATCAGTGACGACGCAGCCGGGCTGGCCATCCTGCTCGGCCTGCTCGCCGAGCACGGCGACAGCGCCGGGGACCTGATCCCGGTGGCGATCGAGACACCACGCGGCCTGCTCGTCGCCTGCCTGCGCGCCACCGGCCGCAGCGTCTGCCCCATCAACCCGATGGCGGTGGCCCGCTACCGGGACCGGCACTCCATCGCCGGCCGCAAATCCGACCACGGCGACGCGGTCGTCCTGGCGGGCATCCTGCGCACCGACCTGCACGCGCACCGGCCGCTGCCCGCCGATTCCGAGCTGGCGCAGGCGATCGCGGTGCTGGCCCGTGCCCAGCAAGACGCCGTCTGGGACCGCACCTGCGCCCACAACAAGCTCCGCTCCCACCTGCGCGAGTACTTCCCCAGCTTCCTCGCCGCGTTCGCCGGCGCCCGCGGCGGCATCATGCGGCCCGAAGCCCGCGCCGTCCTGGCCGCCGCGCCCGCCCCGGCCGCCGCCGCCACGCTCGCCCTGAGCCAGCTGCGGGCCCTGCTGCGCAAGGCGGGCCGCAGCCGCGGCATCGACGCCGAGGCCACCCGGCTGCGGGAAGCGTTCCGCGCTGAGCAGATGCGCCAGCCACCGCTGGTCGAAGAAGCGATGGGCCGCCAGGCCCTGGCCCTGCTACGCCACCTCGACGCCGCCTGCGCCAGCGCCGATGACCTCGAGCACGCGGCCATCGAGTCTTTTAACCAGCACCCGGACGCCGGGATCATCACCAGCTTCCCAGGGCTCGGCCCGCTCACCGGCGCCCGGGTGCTCGCCCAGACCGGCGACGACCGATCCCGGTTCACCGACGCCAAGGGCCTCAAGGCCTACGCCGGAGCCGCCCCCATCACCCGCGCCAGCGGCAAAACCCTCGCCGTCCTGCACCGGCGTGTCAAGAACCAGCGCCTCACCGCCACCGGCTACATCTGGGCGTTCGCCGCCCTCACCGCCTCACCCGGCGCCCGAGCCCACTACGACCGCCGCAAAACCGCCGGGGACCGGCACACCGCCGCCCAGCGCAACCTCTTCGGGCGGCTCCTCGGCTGCCTCCACCACTGCCTGGCCACCAGCCAGCACTACAACGAAAACACCGCCTTCCTCGCACCAGACAAGGCGACATGCAAAGTAGCTGCTTGACAACTAAAACGCATCGGATGTCTGGGCCCCCCGGACACCGCACCTACATCACAGAACCCACCAGCTACCCCGACTGACGACGACGGTATGCCGGTCAGGACAGTGCGATGAGCCGGTAGAGCGGGTCCGGCCGGGCTAGCTCCTGGTCTGGCAACGAAGAAAGGTCCCGGTAAAGGTCAGTGACCGGCGCAGGGTCGGCTGCCCACGTCCAGGGGATGCGGCCTTCGATGATTCGCTCACACCACTGGCGTGGGCTGCGGCCTAGGCCGATCCCGGAGAAGGTCGCCTCGCCGGACAGTCGAAGTCCATGGCCCGCCGCCAGCGTCACCACGCGGTCGAAACGATCAGTCGCATTCGCCGCATACTTGCGCCGCATAGGTGCCGTCATCGCGGCAATATCGCTCTCGACGCTGAAAGTGGCCTCGTCCTTGTCCACCGTTGTGACAAGAACGCCTTCGGCCCGCAAGACGCGGGCACCCTCGGCGACCACCGGCGCCGCATCATCGAGCAGCTGAAGCAACCAGATGAGCAGCACCGCCTCCGCGCGGGCGGACCCGATGGGAAGCCGCGGCGCATCACCGAGCACCACACCGTACGGCAGTCGGCCTGAGGCCAGGGTGATCATGCCAGGCGAGCGATCTACGCCCAGGACTGCGCGCCCAGGACCGAGCAGCCGCCTGGTCACGATTCCAGTGCCACACGCGACATCCACCAGGGCCCGCGTGCCTTCCGGCAGCAACCGCTCGACGGCCTCCGCGGCCGCCGCCGCCCGGGCCTCTCCTCCTCGGGAGACGTCGTAGCCTTCAGCCTCGGCGTCGTAGTCGATCACGACCACAACTTAACGGGACGCGCGCCAACACCGGGCAATACCGACCTGGGAGGGCGGCGTCCCTGGGCGTACACCGTGGCCCCGGGACTGAAGCACCGAGCGTCCGCCAGTCCGCTGCCCCGTCGCCGCCGTCCGTGGCATGCTGCCGGTATGCCCGCACGCGTGACCGGTGATTCCGCTGTTCCCTCCACCGCCCGCTCCGGTACCTCCACCGTCCACTCCGGCGCGGCCGCCGGCCCCTCCGGTCCGGTCACTGTGGTCGTGGGCGATGAGGAACTGCTGGTCGAGCGGGAGGTCACCCGCCTCGTGACCGCGGCCAGGCGCGCCACCGGCGGGGGGCAGCCGGGGATGGCCGAGGATGTCCACGATGTGCGGGCCGCGGCGCTCAAGCCCGGCGAGCTGGTGTCGCTGACCGCGCCGTCGCTGTTCGGCGGGGAATCTGTGGTCGTGGTCCGGGACGTCCAGGATGCCGCCAAGAACGTCGCGGACGAGCTGGCGGACGCTGTGGCTAATCCGGTGCCGGACGTCGTGCTGGTGCTGACCCACGCGGGCGGGGCGAAAGGCAAAGCGTTGCTGGCCACCCTGACCAGGCTGGGCGCCCCGGTGGTGGAGTGCCCGAAGATCACTCGCCTGGCTGATCGGATGCTGTTCGTGCGCAGTGAGTTCCGCGAGGCGGGCCGGACGGTCGAAGAAAGCGGTGTCCGTGCGCTGCTCGACGCCCTCGGCTCGGACCTGCGGGAGATCGCCGCGGCCTGCGGGCAGCTGTCGGCCGACACCGACGGCGTGATCGACCAGTCCGTGGTGGCCAGGTATTACCGGGGCAGGGCCGAGGCGAGCGGTTTCACCGTGGCCGACCGTACGGTCGAGGGCCGGCTTGGCGAGGCGCTGGAACTCCTGCGCTGGGCGCTGGCCGTCGGTGTGTCCCCGGTGCTGATCACCAGCGGGCTCGCCCAGGGTGTCCGGCTCCTGGGCCGGGTGGGCAGTGCCCCGCGCGGCCAGTCCGGTCAGGCCCTGGCCGCCGAGATCGGGGCTCCGCCGTGGAAGATTGACAAGGTGCGGCGGCAGTTGCGGGGCTGGACGCCTGAGGGGGTCGCGCGGGCGCTGGCGACCGTGGCCGAGGCGGACGCCCAGGTCAAGGGGGAGGGTACGAGCCCCGGCTACGCGCTTGAGGTTGCCATCCGCCGGATCGTGGCGAGCCGCGCGGCGCGCTGAGGGCTGGCGGTCGCGCTGGCGGGTCGCCGGAGTTTGATCCGTCGCTGAGGCTGATCGGCGCGCTGAGGCTGTGGCCGTCAGCCCGGTAGCTGTGCGGCGCGCTTGGCGATCGCGGACTTGCGGTTCGCGGCCTGGTTCTTATGGATTACGCCCTTGCTGGCGGCCTTGTCCAGGTTCCTGAAGGCAGTGCGCATGGCCACCGTGGTCTCGTTAACGTCGCCCGTGTCCGCTGCCTCGCGGAACTTGCGCACGGACGTCTTCAGTGACGACTTGACCGCCTTGTTACGCAGGCGAGCCTTCTCGTTCTGCTTGTTGCGCTTGATCTGGGACTTAATATTCGCCACGCGGAAGCCTCGCTAGGAATCTGGGCTAGGAAATCTGGGTTTGGGCGGCCGACCCGCACGCGGATTCCTCCGCGCGGGAGCGCTGTGCACACGGGCCGCAGCGCATACGTGCCGACGAGGTAGGATAGCCCACCGGAGGGGCTGGGCTCAAACCGGCACTGGCTGGCCGGAGCCGGGGCGCGGGCATACCCGGCGACATGCGACCATGGATCACGACGGGAGCCAGGTCTGCGGCAGCCGGGCACGGCGCCGGATCCATCCGTCGCAGCCAGCGCCCCGCGCACCCAAGCCCGACTTCAACCTGGCGGATTCCTGTGTCACTGCCCGAGCAGCCCGTTACGGACGACGGACCGCCCGCGCCCGTCCCGAGCCGCGGGCCGCAGACCCCCGTCCCGGGCCGCGGGCCGCAGACCCCGGTACGCGGCGATCGGCAGCAGACCCCCGTACCCGGCCAGACCGACATGGCCATCATCAGGAACTTCTGCATCATCGCGCACATCGACCACGGCAAGTCCACGCTGGCCGACCGCATGCTGCAGTTCACCGGCGTCGTGGGTGAGCGTCAGATGCGCGCACAGTACCTGGACCGGATGGACATCGAGCGCGAGCGCGGAATCACCATCAAGAGCCAGGCGGTGCGGCTGCCGTGGACCGGCGCTGACGGCCGCCAGTACGTGCTGAACCTGATCGACACCCCCGGCCACGTCGATTTCTCCTACGAGGTCTCCCGCTCATTGGCCGCCTGTGAGGGCGCGATCCTGCTGGTCGACGCGGCCCAGGGCATCGAGGCGCAGACGCTGGCCAACCTGTACCTCGCGCTGGAGGCGGGCCTGCACCTGATCCCCGTGCTGAACAAGATCGACCTCCCGGCGGCGCAGCCGGAGAAGTATGCCGAGGAACTCGCCGGCCTCATCGGCTGCGCCCCGTCCGACGTTCTGCGGGTCTCGGCCAAGACCGGCGAGGGAGTTCCCGAGTTGCTGAACGCCGTGGTGGCTCAAGTCCCGGCGCCCCGTGGCGACCTCGGGGCACCACCCCGCGCGCTGATCTTCGATTCCGTCTATGACACCTACCGCGGCGTGGTCACCTACGTGCGGGTCATCGACGGCCGCCTGACCCGCCGCGAAAAGAGCCTCATGATGTCCACGCGGGCGGCGCACGACACCCTCGAAGTGGGCATGATGTCACCCGAGCCGACCCCGTCAGAAAGCCTGGGCGCGGGCGAGGTCGGTTACCTGATCACCGGCGTGAAAGACGTCCGGCAGGCCCGGGTCGGCGACACGGTCACCAGCGCGGCCCGCCCCGCCGCGGAGCCACTGGCCGGGTACGACCACCCCCGGCCTATGGTGTTCTCCGGCCTGTACCCGGTGGACGGGGACGACTACCCGGAACTCCGCGACGCGCTCGACAAGCTGCGGCTGAACGACGCCGCACTCGTCTACGAGCCGGAGACGTCCACGGCGCTCGGGTTCGGCTTCCGGTGCGGCTTCCTCGGCCTGCTGCACATGGAGATCGTCCGGGAGCGCCTGGAACGGGAGTCCGGCCTCTCGCTGATCTCGACCGCGCCGAACGTCGTCTACCGGCTGGTGCTGGAGTCCGGTGCCGAGCTGACCGTGACCAATCCCAGCGACTTCCCCGACAGCAAGGTGGCCAAGATCTTCGAGCCCGTGGTCCGGGCCACGATCCTGGCCCCCGGCGAGTACATCGGCACGATCATGGAGCTGTGCCAGGGCAGGCGCGGTGCGCTGCTCGGCATGGAGTACCTGTCCACCGATCGGGTGGAGATCCGGTACACCATGCCGCTCGCGGAGATCATTTTCGACTTCTTCGACCAGCTGAAATCGCGCACCCGCGGCTACGCCTCGCTCGACTACGAGCCGGACGGCGAGCAGGAGGCGGATCTGGTCAAGGTCGACATCCTCCTGCAAGGCCAGCCGGTGGACGCTTTCAGCCAGATCGTGCACGCGGACAAGGCGCGCGAGTACGGCATCGCGATGACCTCCAAGCTGCGGGAACTGATCCCGCGGCAGCAGTTCGAGGTGCCGATCCAGGCCGCGATCGGAGCCAAGATCATCGCCCGGGAGAACATCCGGGCGCTCCGCAAGGACGTGCTGGCCAAGTGCTACGGCGGCGATATCACCCGCAAGCGCAAGCTTCTCGAACGGCAGAAGGAAGGCAAGCGCCGGATGAAGACCATCGGCCGGGTCGAGGTCCCGCAGGAAGCCTTCGTCGCCGCGCTCTCCACCCAGCCAGAACGGCCGCGTTGAGCACGCCTGCGCCATTTAAAACCCTTTAAGCAACGGCTGACGCACGGTCAGTCTGCCGGCAGGAGCGCGCCCTCCGCAGGTTAAGCGACAGCAACGGCTGACGCACAGTCCGTCTGGCCGCCGGAGCGCGGCCCTCCACAGCTTGAGCCACCGCTGGCGCGCGTCGGCCGGCCAGCCGGGGCGCGGCCGCGGCCGCGTGCGCGCTCAACTGGCCCCGAATCCCACGACCAGGACGACGACGATGAGCACCGTTATGCCTATCCAGCCGAGCACCATTCCCGCCGTGGCCATGCCGTAGCCCGCCTCGCCGGTCCGGCGGATCTGGCGGCGTGCCTTGGTCCCGACGATTGCCGCGGCGATCCCGAGGGGGAACGAGACGACCTGCGCGAGGCCGAGGATCAGCGCCGTTCGCGCCAGGGAGTTGGTCTGGGCGGGCGCGGGTCCCGCCGGCTGGCGGGGGAGTCCGGAGGTATAGTGCCGCGGAACCACCGGGGGCCGGGGGACCGGCAGATCATCGGTGAGCGCGCCGAGGTCCGCATAGGTGCGGGCGGACAGGGCCTGCCCGACCCGGATGTCGTATTCCTCCTTGGTCAGCCGTCCCTCGGTGAATGCGGTCTTCAGCACGTTGATCACGCGCTCACGGTCCGCGTCGGCGGCCCGGTAATGGCCGCCCGGCGGCCGCCCCGTGCCATCCCACGAACTCCACGGGTGCTCTGCCGTCATGCTGCCCTCTCCTGCGGTCCGGCCTGGTTATCCGGTGCTAACCGCGCCATGCGTGAAGGTGAAGGCAGCGAAGGCCAGGCCGACGATGATGATGGCGACCAGCGCCACACCGATCCAGCCCAGCACCAGCCCGGCCAGGGCCAGGCCCGCGCCGTCCTCCCCGGTCCGGCGGATCTGGCCGCGGGCGATGTGACCGAGCACGATCGCCGGGATCGTGGAGAGCCCCACAGTCAGTGGCTGCGCGACCCCGCACGCCAGCGAGGCGACCGCCAGCGGGTTGGTGCGCCGCCGGTACGGCCCGGCGTACAGGCTGGGACCGCCGCCTGGCAGTTGCGCGGTCACCTGCTCCAGGTCGCCGCGGGTGGGCACGGAGTACGCGTGGTGCACGCGTGTGTCGTATTCGTCCTTCGGGATCCGGCCCTCGGCAAACCCGGCCTTGAGCACTTCGACCGCACGCTCGCGGTCAGCATCGGACGCCCGGATGCCGCCGCCGCCAGGCACCATCCCGTATCCCTGTCTGCCCAATCCTGGTCCGCCGGATCCAAATCCCTGTTCGACTGTCATCGACGCCTCCGCCCGGCTAGTCCTCCCCCACAATAACCGCCGCCCGCAGCGGCCTGATGCCCGCGAATCCAGTTCGACCGGACCGCCACCGGTCTATTACCTTGCAGGTATGGCGAGCGCACGGGTGGTCTCGGTGAACGCTGGCCGGGCCAGCGACGCGGAATGGGCCGGGCGGCTCAAGCGAACCGCGATCGACAAGCGTCCAGTGGGCGGCCCGGTGCCGGTCGGGTGGCTCGGCCTGGCCGGTGACGAGCAGGTGGACAAGGCAAACCACGGCGGCTACGAGCAGGCCCTGTACGTGTACGCCCGTGAGGACCTGGACTGGTGGGTGGAGCAGCTCGGCCGTGAGCTGCCCGGCGGCACGTTCGGCGAGAACATCACCACGGCCGGCCTGGACGTCAGCGGCGCGCTGATCGGCGAGACCTGGCGGCTCGGCACCGCGCTGGTCCAGCTGACGTCCCCGCGGGTGCCCTGCGTGACGTTCGCGGGCTGGATGGACGAGAGGCGTTGGGTGAAACGGTTCGCGGATGCCGGGCGGCCGGGCGGCTATCTGCGCGTGCTCGAGGAGGGCGTGGTTGACCGCGGTGACCCCGTGGAAGTGCTCAGCCAGCCGGCCGAGAGGGTCACTTTGGCCGAGTCGATGCGCGCCTACTACGGCGACACGGACCTGATGCGCCGGCTGCTCACGATCGAAGGCCGCACCGCCAAGTGGGACGAGGTCGCGCTCTCGGTACTGGGCCAGTCTGCACCGGGCCAGTCCGTATCAGGCCAGTCCGCGGCAGCCGGCTGATCCGGCAATGCCCATCCCGCGCGCTGGCCAGGAGAGCTGACATGCCTGGCGCCCTGCCTGACGGGGAGCCCGTCCCGGCCGACGGCGGACTGCCCGCCGGTGCGCTGGCGGATCTGGGGAAGCATCCGTTCGGCTGGTATGTGCATGTGCCGTTCTGCGCGACCCGCTGCGGCTACTGCGACTTCAACACCTACACTGCCGCCGAACTCGGCTCCGGTGTGTCGAGAGACTCCTACCCTGGCCTGGCCATCGAGGAGATCCGGCTGGCCCGCCGCGTGCTCGGCCCCGTCAGCCTGCCGGTGAGCACGGTGTTTTTTGGCGGCGGGACGCCGACCCTGCTGCCCCCCGGGCAGCTCGCTGAGATCCTGCGCGTGATCGACGGCGAGTTCGGCCTCGCCGCCGATGTGGAGGTGACCGTCGAGGCGAACCCGGAGACCGTCGATGAGCGCTCGCTGGCGGCGCTGCGCGCCGCCGGGATTACCCGGATCTCGCTGGGGATGCAGAGCGCGGCGCCGCACGTCCTGGCCGTGCTGGACCGGGTACACGAGCCAGGCCGGCCCGGTGCGCGCGATGGGCGCGCAGCGCGGGGTTCGAGCACGTGAGCCTGGATCTCATTTACGGGACGCCGGGGGAGAGCGCCAGCCGACTGGCGGGAGTCGCTGGAGGCCGCGCTTGACGCCGGACCGGACCACATCTCCGCGTACGCCCTGATCGTCGAGGAGGGCACCAGGCTGGCTGCCCGGGTCCGCCGGGGTGAGATCCCGATGCCGGACGACGAGGACATGGCGGACGCGTACCTGGCCGCCGACGATCTCCTCACCGCGCGCGGCCTGGACTGGTATGAGATCTCCAACTGGGCCGCCAGCCCGCAGGCCCAGTGCCGGCACAACGTGCTGTACTGGACCGGCGGTGACTGGTGGGGCGTCGGGCCCGGGGCCCACAGTCACGTGGCGGGAATCCGTTGGTGGAATGTGAAGCATCCGGCGGCCTACGCGGCCCGGCTTCGCGCCGGGAGCAGCCCCGGGCAGGCTCGCGAGGTGCTGACCGAGCAGGAACGTAGAACCGAGCAGATCTTGCTGCTGACCCGGCTCGCGACGGCTGCCCGCTGGATCTTCTCGACCCGGCCGGCCGCGCCGCCGCCGCGGCCGCCGTGGCCGACGGGCTGGCGCAGCCGCCGGCCTACGCCGCCGGCCGGGTGGTCCTGACCACGCGGGGCCGGCTGCTCGCCGACGCCGTGGTCCGCGACCTGACCGGCTGAGCCCTCCGGCAGTGATCCACGAGCACGAGGGGCGCGGCTTGGATCTGGGCGCTGTCACTTGCGCGGGGACACCCGGAGCCAGCCGGGGAATGCCTGCGGCGGCTCGCCCCGGCTGGCCGCGCGGGCCGCACGGACCAGGAACACGACGATGATCAGCCACAGCGCGAGGACGAGCGGGGCCACGATGATGGCCGCGACCTCGACGGAGTCGAGGGCCAGCATCACCGCGATGATCAGGGCGCAGATGGCGTACAGGACGGCGGCGCACGATACTCGCAGCGCCTCGGCCGCGTGCCGGCGGGCAAAGGCCGACCGGCGCCTGCTCGGCCACGTAGACCGCGAGCGGCGGGAAGACCCCGGCGACCGCAACCCCGAGGTACGCGAGCACGGCGCCGCGGACGTCGCCGCGGCTTACCGGGCCTGATGCCAGGGCCTGGCCAGCCGAGAAAGCCGGCGGCCCGGAGTCAACCGAGGCGGGCGGCTGCCGCCGATTGGTCGTCATGAATTCCCCTGCCTGGTGTGTGCCCCCATCACGTTAACCAGTACCCGGCGCGGTGACGAAGTCAATCAGCTCTTCGACCCGGCCCAGGAGTTCCGGTTCCAGATCGGCGTAGCTGCGGGCCGCGGCCAGGATCCGCCTCCAGCCGGCCCGGGTGTCGTCGCCCCAGCCCAGCGCGTGCAGGATCCCTTCCTTCCATGGCGTTCCCCTGGGCACCACGGGCCAGCCGGCGATGCCGACCGCGGCCGGCTTCACGGCCTGCCAGATATCCACGAACGGATGGCCCACCACCAGCACATGCTCTCCGGCGGCGGCCGCCGCGATCCTGCTCTCCTTGGAGCCCGGCACCAAGTGATCGACGAGCACGCCGAGGCGCCGCCGTGGTCCAGGCGAGAAGCTGCCCACGATCGCCGGGAGGTCATCGACTCCTTCCAGGTACTCGACCACGACGCCCACATCGCGCAGGTCGTCTCCCCAGATCTTCTCGACCAGCTCGGCGTCGTGCCGGCCCTCGACATAGATCCGGCTGGCCCTGGCCACCCGGGCCCGGGCGCCCCCGCCGCTCCCGGCCGGGGCGGGCGACGCCAGCGACCCGGATGCCGTCCGCGCCGGGCCGGGCGGCCGGGCCGCCGGCACCGGCCGAACCAGGGTGACGGGCCTGCCTTCCAGCAGGAACCCAGCTCGGGCCAGCGGGAATACCCGCTGCCGGGCAAACCGGTCTTCCAGGGTGACGGCGTTCTTCTCACAGGCCACGACGGCACCGCAGAAGCCGCCGCCCACTTCCTCGACGACCAGCCCGCGCTCCGCGGCCACCTGGGGCGGCTCGGGCGCCTGCCCCGCCGCCCGCCCTCCGCCAGGACATCTGGTCCGTAGTCCCGCCGCATGCCACCTCCGGCCCGGGGTCAGGGATACGAGCGCGGCGCGATCCGCCAGGCCACCGCGTAACCGGCCGTCGGGAGCATCACGCGCCAGCCGTTATGCTCCCAGTGCGGTTGCCTGGGTGTCACGGCGCCCCGCCCGCCTTAGACTTGGCACTCGGGATTGTGGAGTGCCAAGGGAGGTGGTGCTCGTGCTCGACGACAGGAAACTCGCCGTGCTGCGCGCCATCGTGGAGGACTACGTGTCCACCACGAGCCGGTCGGCTCGAAGTCCCTGGTGGACCGGCACAACCTGGACGTCTCTCCGGCCACGATCCGCAACGACATGGCCGTGCTGGAGGAGCAGGGCTACATCGTCCAGCCGCACACCAGCGCGGGCCGGGTACCCACGGACAAGGGGTACCGGCTGTTCGTGGACCGGCTGTCCGGCGTGAAGCCGCTCTCGCCAGCGGAACGGCGCGCTATCGAGACGTTTCTGGCGGGCGCCTATGACCTCGATGACGTGGTGATGCGGACCGTACGGCTGCTCGCCCAGCTGACCCGCCAGGTGGCGGTCGTCCAGTACCCCTCGCTCACCCGGTCATCGATCCGGCACGTGGAACTGGTGCCGGTGGCGGCCAAGCGGCTGCTGCTGGTGCTGATCACCGACACCGGGCGGGTGGAGCAGCGTGGCGTGGAACTGCCCGACCCGATCGAAGAGGACTCGGTCACCCAGTTGCGCGCGGTGCTCAACGCCTGTCTCGACGGGCGCAGGCTCGCCGAGGTAGCGTCGGTGGTCGCGGAGTTGCCGCAGCGGGTCACACCCGAGGAGCGGCCGAACGCCACGGCGGTGTTCTCCGTAATCCTGGAGAGCTTGGTTGAGCGGCATGAGGAGCGGGTCGTCGTCGGCGGGGCAGCCAACCTGACCGCCACCGACTTCTCCAAGGGCCTGCGCGAGGTCCTGGAATCGCTCGAAGAGCAGGTGGTGCTCATGCGGCTGCTGGGTGAGTCGGGTGACCACTCTTCGCTGACGGTCCGGATCGGCGCGGAGAATCCGGTCGAGGGATTGCGCAGCACCTCCCTGGTGGCGGCCGGTTATGGGACCGGCGACCAGGCACTGGCGAGACTGGGCGTGCTCGGCCCGACACGGATGGACTATCCGACGGCGATGGGAGCGGTGCGCGCGGTGGCACGATACGTCGGCCAGATCCTGGCGGGATCCTGATGGCCAACGACTACTACGGCATTCTCGGCGTCCGCCGCGAGGCACAGCCCGATGAGATCAAGAAGGCGTACCGGCGGCTCGCCCGCGAACTGCACCCGGACGTCAACCCCGACCCCGCGACGCAGGAGCGCTTCAAGGAGATCAACCAGGCCTACGAGGTGCTCTCCGACCCGGAAAAGCGCCAGATGTATGACCTGGGCGTCTGACCCGTTCGCACCGACCGGTGCGCCGGGCGGCCCGGGGTTCGGCGCCGGGTTCCCGTTCAGCGACATCATGGACGCGTTCTTCGGGGCCGGCGCCACGTCCCGGGGCCCGCGCAGCCGCGCCCGCCGCGGGCGCAACGCCACCATCCGGGTGGAGATGGACCTGTCTGAGTGCGCGTTCGGGGCCACCCGGGAACTAGCCGTGGACACCGCGGTGGTCTGCCCGACCTGCTCCGGCGAGGGCACCGCGCCGGGTAACCATCCGGAAACCTGTGACGTGTGCGGTGGACGCGGCGAGGTAAGCCAGGTGACGCGTTCGTTCCTGGGCCAGGTGATGGCCTCGCGGCCGTGCCCGGCCTGCGGGGGGTTTGGCACGATCATCCGCCGGCCCTGCCCAGAATGCGATGGCGACGGGCGGGTCCGTACCCGGCGGACGATCAAGGTGCGGATCCCGGCCGGCGTCGAGGACGGCACGCACATCCAGCTGGCCGGGGAGGGCGAGGTCGGCCCCGGTGGCGGACCGCCCGGAGACTTGTTCCTGGAAATCCTTCAGCGCCCGCATGCGATCTTCGAGCGGCAGGGTGACGACCTGCACTGCACGGTAACCATCCCGATGGTGGCCGCGTCGCTGGGCGCCACCCTGTCGGTTGAGACCCTGGACGGCCCGCGAGAACTGGACATCCGCCCCGGAACGCAATCCGGCCAGGTCATCCCGATGTACGCGCTCGGCGTGCAGCACCTGAACGACTCCGGCCGCGGCGACCTGATCATTCATGTCACCGTCGAGACCCCGGCCAAGCTGGACGAGGCGCAGGAGGCGCTCATGCGGCAGCTGGCGACGCTGCGCGGGGAGGAGACTCCGCCGGGCCGGTTCGCCCCGGGCCAGCAGGGCTTCTTCTCCCGGTTGCGTGACGCCTTCAACGGCCGCTGACCGGCCCGGCGCGCTCGCATGCCGGTGTTCAGAACCCCAGGATCCACGCCACCCGTCTTCCTGGCCACGGCCGCGGACCTGGCCAGTGACGTGATCGTCCTGTCAGGCGCGGAGGGCCGCCATGCGGCCACGGTCCGCAGGCTGGCCGTGGGCGAGCGGGTTGACGTGGCCGACGGCGCGGGCATGGTCGCCGAGTGCGTGGTGACCGGGACGGGCGGGGGCGGCGGGACGGGCGGGGGCGGCGGGACGCAGCGCGGTCAGCTGGAACTGGCGGTCACGGCCAGGCGGACGGTGCCGCGCTCGGAGCCGGCCATCACGGTGGTCCAGGCGATCCCCAAGGGGGAGCGGGGCCCGCTGGCGGTTGAACTTATGACCGAGGTCGGCGTGGACGCGGTGACCGCCTGGGCGGCGGAGCGCTGCGTCGTCCGCTGGTCCGGCGACCGCGGCGAGCGGGCCCTCGACCGCTGGCGGGCGACCGCGCGGGAGGCGGCCAAGCAGTCCCGCCGGGCCCGGCTGCCCGAACTGACCGGGCCGGTGACCACCGGCGAGGTGACGCGGATCGCCAGTGCGGCCTCGCTGGCGATCCTCCTGGACTCGGCCGCCCCGGCGGCGCTCGGCCGCCTGGCCCTGCCGTCGTCCGGCGTCATCGTCGTGGTGGTCGGCCCGGAGGGCGGGGTGAGCCCCGCTGAGGCGGAGGCCCTGGCCTCGGCGGGCACGGTGGCTGCGCACCTGGGCCCGAACGTGTTGCGGACATCCTCGGCCGGGGCCGTGGCGGCCTCGGTCCTGCTGAGCCACACCGCTCGCTGGGGGAGCTGACCACCGGGCCGCTGAGGGTGAACGCCGGGCCACTGGGGGTGAACGCCGGGCCACTAGGCTGAACGCCGGGTCACCCGGGCCACTGCCCCTCGGCCGGGCTGGGCTTACGTTGCTTTGGCCGCCGTTGCCGTCGCGGTGGCCGTTGCCGTTGCTTTGGCCGATGCGCTGGGCGACGTGCAGGGCGACGTGAGTTGCTTCGCTCCCACGGCGTCCAGTTTGGCCGCGGCCGAGTGGTACGGGATCGTGTACGTGGGCGGTGGCGGGATCGCCGTGGAAGTGTCGGTGGGCGTCACCGTCGGTGTGACACTCACCGTCGGGGTCGGTGTGGCGCTGGCCTTTCCCTTCGTGGGCGTGGCGCTGGCCTTGGCCTTCGGGCGGGGTGAACAAGTGGCCGTTGGGCCCGCGCCCGCCGAACTGTCCGCCGCCGACGACGGAGTTGCCGACCGGGGGATGGGCACCAGTACCGCCGGGGGGGTGGGTGCGGTGCTCGCCCGGTGATGGGTGGCGCCGGGGCGGCTGATCTGGTTCGCCGGGGTGATGGCCTGCTGTACCTGACCGAGCGTGAACACGCCCGCGACCACGATGCCTACCGCACCGCCGACGGCGAGGACCGGCTTGAGCCAGGAAGCGGCGGGCCGCAGCCGGGTGAAGGCGGCGCCTAGGCCGGCCCACAACCCGGCCGGTGGAGGCTGGCTGCGGTGCGCCGCGCGGGGTCGCTGCCGCACCTGGTCGAGCGCCCGCCCGCCCCGGCCGGGCAGCTGCGTCTGGGCGGCACGCGACCACAGCCGGGCCAGGGCGGAAAGCGCGCCAGCGGCCCCGGCCTCCAGCAAGAGCAACAGCGGCCGAAAGTAGTCGTCCAGGACCTCTATGAGCAGCATGAACGGGCTAAGGTGGCGTGCGCTCACCCGGCCGCGGATCCGGTCAAGGCCGTCAGCCGCGGGCTCAACTGACTCCGCCGCCGCGCGCAGCGCGCGCCGGAGGATGTCGTCGTAGTCGCGTTCCTGTGATTTCATTACCTGCCGCCTGGGCCCCTCGTCGCCCTTGTGGCCCTCCTCATGTCTGCTGCTCCAAGACGGTCCGCAGTGCCGACATGGCCCGCGCCGTGTGACTCTTGACTGCTCCCCTGCTGATCCCCATCGCAGAGGCGATCTGGGCTTCGGACAGGTCCCCGTAGTACCTCAGCACGAGGGCCTCACGCTGCCTCGCCGGGAGTGCCCGGAGGGCGGACACCACCGCGGACCGCTCCAGCGCGGCGATGGCGCCGTGCTCAGCACTGGGCATGTCCGGCGCCGGCTTCGGCGCGTTCTTGTCCACGACCATCCGGTGCCGCAGCACGGAACGGGACCGGTTCACGACCGACTGCCGGAGATAGGAGAGCGCCTTGTCGCTGTCGCGCAGCCGGCGCCATGCCCCGTGCATGGCCACGAACGAGTCCTGCACCACTTCCTCCGCCGTACCGACGTCGCGTACCAGGAAGGCCGCCAGCCGCACCAACGAGCGGTAGTGCGTGGTATAGATGGCGGTCACTGCCCGGTCCGCATCCCACTCAGTCGTGGCCGGGCCCACCGCAGCATCTGCCAGCAGGGTCTCGGTCACGTGAATAGGACGCGTTACCACGCCGTCCGGTTCACCGGGCGGCATGTTCAACTGCGTGCACCCCGCCCGCCGGTACTCTGCCCGCCTGCGGGATGCCCGCCTGCACCCGACCCGCCTGCACCACTCGGCTTCACCGAATCGTTCCCCCCATGCTTCTCCGTGTCATATGCCGCAATGCCATGACCGATCCAGGCAACGCACCGCGGAAACGCGAAGAACCGAACACTGTCAGAGCCGTCCACCGCGGGGGGCGTGCGCCGTGGTTCGCAACATTGCAACCATATAGTCGTCCGGTCATTCCGAGACTCCAACAAGCTAAGATCACTTCGTGCCAGAGTGCCTATTCTGCAGGATCGTGTCGGGCGATGTCCCCGCATCGCGCGTGCTCGAGACCCCGCGAACAGTTGCTTTCCGCGACATAAGCCCGCAGGCACCGACGCATGTGCTGGTGATACCGAAAGTTCATTATCCGGATCTGGCCGCGCTCGCCGCGGCGGGCGACGGCCTGCTGGATGAACTGGTGACCCAGGCCCACCAGGTCGCCGTGGCCGAGGGGATCAGCGACAGCGGGTACCGCGTCGTCTTCAACACCGGGCCGGAGGCGGGCCAGACCGTTGCCCACGCCCACGCCCACGTGCTGGGCGGCCGCCGGCTGGCGTGGCCACCCGGATGATGCCGCGCGGATAGCATGGCGAGCGTATGGCGCGGGCATACGCCTGGCCCCCGGCAGAGAGAATGAATTGACAGAGATTTCCGGCGATCCCCGAGACCGCAAGCCGTCCGACAGCGTTACCCAGGTCAAGATCGTAATTCCGGATGACCACTCGATGGTCAGCCTGCTGGGCTCGCGCGATGAGCTTCTGCATGTCATCGAGGAGGCGTTCGACGCCGATATTCACGTCCGGGGCAACGAGATCACGGTCACGGGCGCGCCGGAGGAAAGAGCCCGCGTGGCGGCGCTCTTCGAGGAACTCACCAAACTGCTGGCCGACGGCGCCGAACTGACCGCCGACGCGGTAGAGCGCGTCGTGGCCATGCTCCGCAGGAAGTCGGGGATCCGCCCGGCCGATGTGCTTTCGCTGGGCATCCTGTCGGCCCGCGGCCGGACCATCCGGCCCAAGACGCTCAACCAGAAGCGCTACGTCGACGCCATCGACGAGCACACCATCGTTTTCTGCATCGGGCCGGCCTGGCACGGGCAAGACCTATCTCGCCATGGCCAAGGCCGTCAAGGCGCTCCAGGCCAAAGAGGTGAACCGGATCATTCTCACCCGGCCCGCCGTCGAGGCAGGTGAGCGTCTGGGATTCCTGCCCGGCACGCTGTACGAGAAGATCGACCCGTACCTGCGGCCCCTGCACGACGCGCTGCACGACATGCTGGATCCAGAGTCCATACCTCGCCTCATGGCGGCGGGCACCATCGAGGTCGCGCCGCTCGCGTACATGCGCGGCCGGACGCTCAACGACTCGTTCATCATCCTTGATGAGGCCCAGAACACCTCGGCGGAACAGATGAAGATGTTCCTCACCCGGCTCGGGTTCGGCTCCCGGATGGTGGTCACGGGTGACATCACCCAGGTCGACCTGCCCTCGGGTCAGCCCAGCGGGCTGCGCCTGGTCCAGGACATCCTCGAAGGCCTGGACGACGTCCACTTCTCGCGGCTGACCAGCAACGACGTGGTGCGGCACCGGCTGGTCGGCGACATCGTCAATGCCTACGAGCGCTATGACGCGCGGGTTCGGGGCACCGCCCATCCGCCGGAACGATTGCCCCGTCGCCCGGGCAAGCGCGCTCAGTGAGCCGTGGCCCGCGGTGACCATCGAGATCGCCAACGAGTCGGGGATCAGCGTCGACGAGGCGGATCTCGCGGCGATGGCCCGGCACGTCCTGGACGGGATGCGTATTCACCCCCTCGCCGAACTGTCCGTCCTCCTGGTTGACCTGGCGACGATGGCTGATCTGCACGAGCGGTGGATGGGTGAGCCCGGCCCGACCGACGTCCTGGCGTTCCCGATGGACGAGCTGAGGCCGCCGCCGCCGGGCAGCAGCCGCGGGGACGCGGCCGCAGGCGGCGAGCCCGGTTCGGTTCCCGGACTGCTTGGCGATGTCGTGCTGTGCCCCGAGGTGGCCGACGAGCAGGCGGGCCGCGCGTCGCACCCGCTGGCGGACGAGCTGGAGCTGCTGTGCACGCACGGCATCTTGCACCTGCTCGGATATGACCACGCCGACCCCGATGAGCGTGCCACCATGTTCAGCCTGCAAGATGAGCTGCTTGGCTCATGGCGGGCCGAGCGCGGGTCAGGCCGCGACGGGCCGGGGCAGGAAGGGCCGGGGCAGGAAGGGCCGGGGTGATGCCAGCATGGCGTGGCTGGTCGTCGCGGCGATAGTTCTGGCGCTGCTGGCCGGGTTCTGTGCCAGTGCCGAGGTTGCCTTGGTCCGTGTGTCCCGGGCTGGTGCGCACGCACAGGCGATGGACGGCGCGCGTGATGCCTTCTCCCGGCTCCAGGCCATCCTGGCCGAACCCTCCAGGTACCTGACCATCCTGCTGCTCGTCCGGGTCGCCTGCGAGACCTCCGCTACGGTGCTGGTGGCGGCCGCGCTGCTGCACTGGCTGGGCTCCGACTGGCGTACCTTCCTGCTCATCGCGGTGATCATGATCGCGATTCTCTACGTGGTGGCCGGGATCGGCCCGCGCACCCTGGGCCGCCAGCACGAGCAGCGGGTGGCGCTGGCCGCCGCCAACGTGCTGTACCCACTGGTCCGGATGCTGGGCCCGCTGCCGAGGCTGCTGCTGGCCACGAGCAGCATGCTCACGCCGGGCCGGGGATCGCGGGACGGCGCATTCGGTTCCGAGGAGGACCTGCGCGGCCTCGTCGACCTCCTCGAGCAGCGCCGGGTCATCGAGCCGGGCGAGCGGGAAATGATCCATTCGGTCTTCGAGTTCGGCGACACGATCGTCAGGGAGGTCATGGTCCCGCGTACCGACATCATCTTCGTGGAACGCGATAAGACCCTGAGCCAGGCCATGTCGCTCGCCTTGCGCAGCGGCTTTTCCCGGATACCGGTGGTGGGGAACAACGAGGACGACGTGATCGGCGTCGCCTACCTCAAGGACCTGGTCAACCGCAGCCAGGAGAACCCGGACGGGGAGTCGGTCGAAACGGTCGAATCGGTCATGCGGCCCGCCACGTTCGTGCCGGAGAGCAAGCCGATCGACGAGCTGCTCAGGGAGATGCAGCAACGCCGGATTCACCTCGCGATCGTCATCGACGAGTACGGGGGGACCGCCGGGCTGGTGACCATCGAGGACATCCTGGAAGAGATCGTCGGTGAGATCACCGACGAGTACGACCAGGAGCAGCCGACGGTGGAATGGCTGGCTCCGGGGCGGGCCCGGGTGACCTCCCGGCTTCCGGTGACGGATCTCGCTGAGCTGTTCGGCGTCCGGATCGACGTGGAAGACGTGGAGACGGTCGGCGGCCTGCTGGCTCATGCCCTCGGCCGGGTGCCCATCGCCGGGTCCGTGGCCACCGTGGCCGGGCTGCGGCTTACCGCGGAGAGCCTGGCCGGCCGGCGCAACCGGATCAGCACCGTCACCGTGGAGCGGCTGGTGCCCGCCGTCCCCGGCGGCGGCCCGCAGCCGGAGGGGGCCTGACCGCCGCGCCGCCGCGGTACGCTCCGTCTCCACCTACACTGGGCGTGGTGACCAAGCCGGAGCCTGGCCAGGAAGATATCAAGATCATCACGCTGGCCCGCGCGGCGCGCGCCCGGGTGGCAGCGGCCGAAGGGGCGGCCGTGCGTGATGAGACGGGCCGAACCTATGCCGCCGCGGCGGTGGCGCTGCCGTCGCTCAAGCTGTCGGCGCTGCGCCTCGCGGTCGCCATGGCGGTTTCCAGCGGCGCATCCGGTCTGGAGGCGGCCGCTCTGGTCAGCGACAACGAGACAACCGACCCGGCGGACCTGGCCGTCCTCCGCGACCTGGGCCCTTCTGTCACCTTGTTCGTGGCCGGAACGGACGGCGTGCTGCGGGACACGCTGGTGCCGTGACGCGGCCAGGCCGGGAGACACAGCACATGCCCAGGGATACCCCGTACCCCATGACCGGCCCCCCGGGCAGAACCCGATCATGGCTCGGCTAGGCCGGGGGACACAGCGCATGCCCGGGGATACCCCGTACCCCATGACCGGCCCCCCGGGCAGAACCCGCGTGGAGCGCGGCCCACTCAGCGTGGGGGAGAATCGCAGCGTGGGATCGCCGCAGACCGCGCCGGAGTTCAGGTCGGGCTTCGCCTGCTTCGTGGGCAGGCCGAATGTCGGTAAGTTGACATTGATGAACGCGCTGGTCGGCAGCAAGGTGGCGATCACGAGCAGCCGGCCGCAGACGACCAGGCGGGCGATCCGCGGCATCGTGCACCGGCCCGATGCCCAGCTCGTCATCGTGGACACGCCCGGCATGCACCGGCCCCGCACCCTGCTCGGTGAGCGGCTGGACAGCCTGGTCCGCGCGACCCTGGCCGAGGTCGATGTGATCGGCTTCTGCGTGCCCGCGGCGGAGCGCATCGGGCCGGGGGACAAGTACCTCGCCCACGAGCTCGCCGGGTTGGCGAAGACGCCCGTGGTCGCGATCGTGACCAAGGCCGACCAGGCGTCCCAGGCCCTGATCGCGGCGCAGCTGACGGCCGTCGCCGAGCTCGGGGACTGGGCGGACATCGTCCCGGTCTCCGCGGTGTCCGGCTATCAGCTCGATGTGCTCACCGGCGTGCTGGTGAGCCACCTGCCGCCGGGCAGGGCGCTTTACCCGGACGGTGAGCTCACCGACGAGCCGGAGCAGCAGCTTGTCGCCGAGCTGATCCGGGAGGCCATCCTGGACGGTGTCCATGACGAGCTGCCGCACTCGATCGCGGTCGTGGTGGAGGAGATGGGGCCGCGGGAAGGGCGCGACGACCTGATCGATGTCCATGCGTTCATGTATGTCGAGCGGCCCAGCCAGAAGTCCATCGTCATCGGGGCCAAGGGGGCGCGGCTGAAGCAGGTCGGCACCCGGGCCCGGCAGCAGATCGAGGCCCTGCTCGGCAGCAAGGTCTATCTCGACCTGCGGATCAAGGTGGCCAAAGACTGGCAGCGCGACCCGAAGCAGCTGCGCCGGCTGGGTTTCTACGACTGACCCGGCCCGGGGGGCAGCTGACCCGGCCCGGGGCGGGCGGCTTTCAGCGGTGCCGGGGGATCACCGTGCGAGGTCGCCCCGTGCGAGCCACGTCCACGGCGCCGTCGCGGGGGGGTGTCCCCATGTTTTTGTCAAGACGTTTGGCTGGTTCAGCTGGCGCGTTGTTCGGCGAGGTCGAGCCAGTGGTCGACGTCGGTGGGGGTGAAGTGGCGGATTGCCCAGTCGGTCATGCGCAGGCTCATGTGCGCCCACATGGGGGCGAGGACGTGTGTGGGAAGGTCGTCTAGCAGCTGGTCGAGGCGTTCGGTGGCTGCCGGGTCGGCGGTGATGGCGTGGACGCCGAAGCGGAGGGTGATCAGGTCGAATCGTCGGTCGCCGCGGCCGGCGCCGTCCCAGTCGATGACGCCGGTGATGTGTTCGCGGTCGGCGAGCAGGTTGGCGGGCTGGTAGTCGCAGTGGACGGCGTCGTGACCGTCGAGGTGATCGGGGTGGCTGGCTCCGGCGGCGGTGATCCAGCGGTCGAGCGCGCTGGTGCGTGCGCTGTGCTCGCGTAGCGGCTGGTGCATGCAGTAGCCGGGTCCGTCGCTGGTGAGGTAGAGCCTGATGGCAGGTATGGTGTCGCGGCCGGCGAGCTGGTCGGCCTGGAGGTTGTTGAGGGCGAGTGCCTGGTCCAGCAGCGCGGGAGTGAGATGGCTGATCGGGGCGCCGGGAAGGAACTCCCAGACCAGGGCAACAGCGTCACCTGCCTGAACTGCCAGTTCGGCAGCGGGGGCTGGGTACCCGGCCGGTCGCAGCGCCCGGGTCACGGCCAGCGGGCCTTCCTGCAGCTCGGCGAGCCCGGTGCCGGGCCGCCAGGTCAGGACCGAGCGGTGGCCATCCGGCCAGGCCACGTAGGCCGCGCCGACCTGCCCGCCGGGACACGGTCCCTCGATCCGCAGGGCCACGCCGGTTTCCGCCCGGATGGCGTCAGTCATGCGCTGCGCGTCGAGGCGTTCGGCTCTGGGCCACCGGGAGGGAGCAGGCACGGGCCGGTCAGGCCGCCTCCGCCAGGCCCGGTGCAGGACGGGCGGGCTGATAGGGCTGGCGGGTGGGGAGCATGGCCAGGATGACGTTGCAGCGGCGGCGGGCGAGGCAGATGAGGGCGGCGTTGTGGCGTTTGCCTTCGGCCCGTTTGCGGTCGTAGAAGGCTTTGGACGCCGGGGTCGCGCAGCGAGGCGAACGCGGCCAGGAACATGGCGTTCTTCAGCCGGTGGTTGCCTCTGCGGCTCTTGGACTCGCCGTTGATGGACTTGCCGGACTGGCGGGTCACCGGGGCGAGGCCGGCGTAGGAGGCCAGGCGGTCGCCGTCGGCGAAGCGGGTGCCGTCGCCGATCTCGGCCAGGATCCTTGATCCGGTCCGCGGCCCGATCCCGGGCAGCGACGAGAGCAGCTCACCGAAAGGGTGGGCGAGGAAGACCTCCTCGATCTCGGCGGCCAGGGCGTCGCGGCGGGCGAAGACCCGGTCCAGCTCGCCGGCGAGCTCGGCGATCACCCGCCCGATCGTGGCTTCGGCGGGGACGGTCACCGACTGGGCGTCGAGAGCCGGCCATCACGGCGTCGGCGACCTTGGCGGCCAGGCGGGGCGAGCGGGCCTTGACTGACCTTGGTGATCCGGGCTCGCCCGCCGCGTTCCGCAAGGCGGTCAGGGTCGGGTACTTGGCCAGCAGGTCCCGCACCCCGGCCTGGGCCAGGCGCGCGCCCAGGGCCCGTTCCAGGGCCGGCGAGACGCTGGTCAGGGCGTCGCGGAGCCGGTTGGCCAGCCGGGTCTGATCGGCGGCCAGGTCGATGTCGAACCCGTTGAGGACCCGGAGCTGGCTCCAGCAGCTCGTCGGAGCCGGCGTCGAGCCAGTGCACCTGTTTGCGCCGGGTCCGGCCGGTGTCGGCGATGATGAACGCGTCCCGCTTGTCGGTCTTCGCCTCGCCGGGGTACAGGTCGGCCGCTCGGCGCATCACCAGCCCCGGCACATAGGCCACCGGCACCTGCCGGCGCTCGGGCGACGGCCAGGGCGAGCTGGGCGATCGAGCCGGGCTGGTCGATCACCAAGCCCGACCGTGCCGTGCTCGCCGGCCCGGTCCAACAAGCGCCTCGAGCGCGGCCTGGTCGTTGACCACGCTGCGGGCGAAGATCCGCTCGCCGTCGTCATCGAGGACCTCGGCGAAATGCTCTTCTTTGCCGACATCGAGCCCGACCCACACGTCCACCTGCTCCGGCGTGGCCAACCCTTGCTCGCTCCCTCGATCGTCTCCGGTCTAGACCTGTCCGGGAAGGCCGTCCATGGTGCGCTCGCCGTCATCCACCTTACGAACCAGCGATCAAGCCGCATGTCCCCATCAGAGGTTCACGCACCGACCGTGCCGGCGGCAACACCCCCCAGGCCATCAACTGCTGCAGGGGGCAATGAGCCATACCGGCACCGCCGGACTTCCCAGACCCAGATCATGCTCGCCCGGGCCTGATGAAGAAGGTAAGGGGGGCGGCAGCCGGCCAGGGTCCGTTGAGTCTGCTAGGGTCGTTAGCAATGTTGCATGGATCCCTCCTGCTTATCTGCCGCGGCGGGGGCCGATAAGGCCGGCTCCCTCGCCGCGGGTTGCTTGCGTGCCGCTGGCCCCAGAGCCCGATCCGCGAGGGAGCAGTTTCTCCGATGCAATCCAATCAAGATCGTCATGCCGTGCGGCAGCAGCGTCATGCCGGAGGCATGCCAAACCAGCAGAGCGCCGGAGGCATGCCAAACCAGCAGAGCAGTGGGATGCCCTGTCAGCGCTACGTCCCGTTCAAGCCCGTCGATCTGCCCGACCGCCGCTGGCCCGGCCAGTCCATCACGCACGCCCCGCGCTGGCTGTCCACCGACCTGCGAGACGGCAACCAGGCGCTGATCGACCCGATGAGCCCGGCCCGCAAGCGGGCCATGTTCGACTTGCTGGTACGGATGGGATACAAGGAGATCGAGGTCGGCTTCCCGTCCGCGAGCCAGACGGACTTCGACTTCGTCCGCGGCCTCATCGAAGGCCATCTCATCCCCGATGACGTGCAGATCTCCGTGCTCACCCAGGCGCGGGACGAGCTGATCGAGCGGACGGTGCAGTCGCTGGTCGGCGCCCCCCGCGCCACGGTGCACTTGTATAACGCGACAGCGCCGTTGTTCCGCCGGGTGGTGTTCGGCATCGACCGGAAGGAGTGCGAGGCCCTCGCGGTGGAGGGCACCAGGTCGGTGATGAAGTACGCCGAGGCTTACCTGGGCGACTGTGACTTCGGCTACGAGTACTCGCCTGAGATCTTCATGGACACGGAGCTGGAATACGCAGCCGAGGTGTGCGAGGCGGTGATGGACGCCTGGCAGCCGGGGCCGGGCCGGGAGATCATTCTTAACCTGCCCTGCACCGTCGAGCGGTCCACCCCCAACGTGTACGCCGACCAGATCGAGTGGATGAGCCGCCGGCTGTCCCGGCGCGAGCACGTCTGCCTGTCCGTGCACACCCACAACGACCGGGGCACCGCGGTCGCCGACGCCGAACTCGCGGTGCTGGCCGGGGCGGACCGGATCGAGGGTTGCCTGTTCGGCAACGGCGAGCGGACCGGGAACGTCTGCCTGGTCACGCTCGGCCTGAACCTGTTCAGCCAGGGCATCGACCCGATGATCGACTTCTCCGACATCGACGAGATCCGGCGTACCGCCGAGTACTGCAACCAGCTTCCCGTGCACCCGCGTCACCCGTACGCGGGTGACCTGGTCTACACGGCGTTCTCCGGCTCCCACCAGGACGCGATCAAGAAGGGGTTCGAAGCGCTGGAGCGGGATGCGGCCGCGGCCGGGATTCCCTTCGCCGAGTTCGGCTGGGCCGTTCCCTACCTGCCCATCGACCCGGCCGACGTGGGGCGCAGCTACGAGGCCGTGATCAGGGTCAACTCCCAGTCCGGGAAGGGCGGCGTGGCCTACATCATGAAGGCCGAGCATCAGCTCGACCTGCCTCGCAGGCTGCAGATCGAGTTCTCCCGGGTGATCCAGGCGCACACCGACGCCGAAGGCGGGGAGGTGAGCCCCGCGCAGATGTGGGAGGTGTTCTCGGCCGAGTACCTGGCCGACGGCCCGGCCTCGTTGCTGGCGCACCATGCGTCCTCGGTGGTCCACGCGAAGGACGCGCTCACCGTGGACCTCCGCCTTGACGGGCGGGAACGGCAGATCGAGGGGACCGGCAACGGGCCCATCTCGGCGTTCTGCGATGCGCTGAGTTCGGTGGGCGCCACGGTCCGCGTTCTCGACTACGCGGAGCACGCGCTGTCCGCCGGAAGCGACGCGCAGGCGGCCGCCTACGTGGAATGCGAGGTCGGGGGGCAGACCCTGTGGGGAGTCGGCATCGACGCCAACACGGTGACCGCGTCGCTCCGGGCGGTGCTGTCCGCGCTGAACCGCGCCCGGGCCCGGTAAGCCAGGCGGCCCAGGCCCGCGCGGTGCGCGACAACAGCCCCCGCGCATGCGCGACAATGGCCCGGTGAGCCTGTACCGGGACGACGGGATCGTGCTGCGCACCCAGAAGCTGGGTGAGGCTGATCGCATTGTCACCGTCCTCACCAGGCGGACCGGGCGGGTCCGCGCGGTCGGAAAGGGCGTGCGGCGCACGAAGTCGCGGTTCGGCGCCCGGCTGGAGCCGTTCACCCATGTGGATCTGCTGCTCTACACGGGCCGGTCGCTCGATGTGATCACCCAGGCGGAGACGGTCCGGGCCTATGGTGAGCCGCTGTCCGCGGACTACCCGCGGTACACCAGCGGGACGGCCATGCTGGAGACCGCGGAGAGGCTCACCCCCGTGGAGAAGGAACCGGCCATGCGACAGTTCCTGCTTCTCGTGGGCGGGTTGCGGGCGCTCAGCGACCAGGCCCACGGCCCGCGGCTGGTGCTCGACGCCTTTCTGCTGCGTTCGCTCGCCGTGGCCGGGTACGCGCCCGCGCTGGAGGAGTGTGCCGTGTGCGGGACACCGGATACGGCGGACCGCGATACCGGGTCGAGGGCCTTCGGCATCGCGGCGGGCGGCCTGACCTGCCAGTCCTGCAGGCCGCCCGGCGCGGCCACGCCGTCGGCGCTGACCGTCGGCCTGATGGGCGCGCTGTTGCGGGGGGACTGGGCGCGTGCCGATATGAGCCAGCCCAGGCACCAGGTGGAGTGCAGTGGCCTGGTCGCCGCGTACGCGCAATGGCACATGGAGCATTCGATCCGGTCGCTGCGCCACGTGGAGCACGCGACCGGTATCGGGGGGCAGGCGTGACGCGCACCGTCCGCCCGCCGGATCCGCACCGGGAGGGTGCCCGCCCGCCCGCCATCCCGGCGGAGTTCCTGCCCCGGCACGTCGCCCTGGTGATGGACGGCAACGGACGCTGGGCCAAGCAGCGCGGTCTGCCACGCACCGAAGGCCACAAGCGCGGGGAGTACTCACTCTTCGACGTCATCATGGGCGCGATCGAACTGGGCATTCCCTACCTGTCGGCGTACGCGTTCTCCACGGAGAACTGGCGCCGCTCGCCCGACGAGGTTCGCTTCCTCATGGGCTTCAACCGCGATGTGATCCGCCGGCGCCGCGATCAGCTGAACGAGATGGGCGTCCGTGTCCGCTGGGCGGGCCGGAAGCCGCGACTGTGGCGCAGTGTCATCCGTGAGCTTGAAGAGGCAGAACGTATGACAGTGGGTAACTCTGTCCTTACCCTGCAATTTTGCGTCAATTACGGCGGCCGGGCCGAGATCGCCGATGCGGCCGCGGCGATCGCCGCCGACGTGGCGGCCGGCAAGCTCCGCGCCGACAAAGTGGATGAGAAAGTGTTCGCGCGGTACCTGGATGAGCCGGGCATACCAGATGTGGATCTGTTTGTCCGGTCATCGGGAGAGCAGCGCATTTCCAACTTTATGCTCTGGCAGTCGGCCTATGCCGAGCTTGTCTTTCTCGACACCCTATTTCCGGACTTTGACCGCCGTCATCTCTGGCATGCCTGCGAGATCTATGCCAGCCGGGACCGCCGCTACGGTGGCGCGGAACCGAACCTGCTGCCACGGTTACCTGCTGGCCTGCCATAGCGCAAACACGAGCAGCGCGGCGATGATCGCCGTGCGCAGCACACGCCCCGGCAGGCGCAGCGCGGGCCAGGACAGGATGGCCAGCCACGCGACGAACGCGGCGACCAGGCAGAGGGCGGCGGCACCGGCCCAGCCAGCCACGAAGGCGCCCGTCACGAACAGGCCGGCGATGACCGCCGGGGCCAGCCAGCCCGGCATCTGGTGCAAGAACGCGATTGGCCTGGCGCTGGCGTTCTCGAGCGACCGGCGGGTATTCATCCTGAATTCTCCACTCCCGCGGGGCTGGCCCGGCGGCCAACGTTTTCGCATGTCCTTGGTAAAGATACGGCCTCATAACGCATTTGCAATCCTCAAGCGCGCATGTCCGTCGAATCACCGGGCACGGGCATTAACGGGGAAGACGTGAAAGCCGTAGCCGCAGCCGCGGCGCCGCTCTCACGCATTCGGGGGAATGCAAATGCGACGCGTAGCCATCTTCATCCTGGCCATCGGGCTCACCATCATATGGATCGGGGGACCCGCTGTCAGCCGGGGAGTGCCCGGCCTGACCGGCGCACGGCTGGCCGCGCGGGTCACTCACGGAAGCGCGCTGGTCAAGACGGTTCACTACGGCGGATACACGGTCAACGTCCCGGTGAGCTGGCCGGTCTACTACCTGGGCAGCGGTTCCACCGTGTGCGTCAGGTACGACAGGAACGCTGTGTTCCTCGGGCAGCCTGGGATCAACCAGGACTGTCCAACGCGCATCATCGGCCATGTCGCGACGATCAGCCTCCAGGGTTCGGCCACGGCGAGCCAGCCTGCCGCGAGCCAGCCTGCGGCGGACCTGCCTGCTACGGACCAGCCTGCGGCGGACCAACCTGCGGCGAGCCTGCCGGGCGGCGGCAACGGGCCGTCCGCAGACGCCGGACGCGGGGCGGCGGCTTTCCCCGCAGTGGCTAACCTGCCGCGGGTCGGTGGGGCGGTGGTCGCTGACTCGCAGAATCATGAGCTTTACGCGGACGTCCAGGGCCCGGGGCTGTCCATCAGCGCCACGTACGGCAGCGATGCCGGTTCCGTGCTGACCATCATCCAGAGCCTCCGCAGATCGTCGTCCCAGCCCGCCGCCACCCAGCTGCCGGCCGGGACGGCCGGGCCTGCTGGCACGCCGCTGGCCGGCGCACGCGGCGACGGCGGGATCGTTTCCGGGCTCCCGGCCAGCCCGCTCCGGGCCAATAGGGCGGCCGGGGTCACCGCCGCACAGCGGGGATTCGACGCCTGTACCGCACCCTCGCTAGCCGTGATGCAGGCCTGGCGCCGGACCTTCTCTTACGCGGGGATCTACATCGGCGGCGCCGAGGTCGGCTGCGCGGCCGGCAACCTGTCGGCCGCGTGGGTTAGCTCCGTCACGGCGCTCGGCTGGGGCCTCATTCCCACCTACGTCGGGGCTCAGGCGCCCTGCAATAAGCAGTTCACCGTGCGGATCCATCCGGCCTGGGCCGTCGCGGAGGGCCAGGCGGCCGCGCAGTGGGCCGTCCAGGACGCCGCCGCGCTGGGCATGGGCCGCGGCACGCCGATCTACGAGGACATGGAGTCCTACAACGCAGGCAACGCTTTCTGCCGGAACGCCGTGCTCTCGTTTCTCAATGGGTGGACCAGGGAAATCCATGCGCTGGGCTACGTGTCCGGCGTGTACTCGAGCGTGGGCACCGGGATCCAGGCCATGGGCCTGGCCAACTCGGTGAACGGCGTCCCGCTGGCCGAGCCGGACTCGATTTGGTTCGCGTTCTGGGACGGCAATGCCAACCTGGACGGCACGCCCTATCTGCCCTCCTCCTGGTGGGCCGGGCACCATCGGATCAAGCAGTACCTGGGAGCACACAACCGCAGGGTGAACGGCTTCACCGTGAACATCGACTCCGACATCATCGGCGGTCGGGTGTACCGGTGACACCGGTCTCGGGCCCTCGCCGCTCCCGCTAAGCTAAGGCCGTTCCGCGGATCTCTGGCCTGCGTTGGCGGTCGGCCCGCGGGGCACGCCTCAAGGCGTGTCCCGCGGATCTCCGGCCTGCTGCGCGTCCGCCGGAGGGCGCCTCGCGGCGTTGTCGTCGTCGCCGATAGCTCCGCTGTCGGCTCCTCCGCCGCCTAGCGATGCATCCCTCCGGAAGGCCGCTCGCGACGGCCAAGATCCACGGGACACGCCCTAGGCGAATGCACCCCGGGCGGGCCTTGCCCGACGCCCGCAACCCGCCGACCGCCAGCCGGATGGAGTCTCTCATGGCACGCAATGACCGCATGGACACGATCGTCAGCCTGTGCAAGCGGCGCGGCTTCGTCTTCCCGTCCAGCGAGATCTATGGCGGCCTGCGGGCTTCCTGGGACTACGGCCCGCTCGGTGTGGAGATCAAGAACAACATCAAGCGCCAGTGGTGGAAGACGATGGTCCAGGAGCGTGAGGACATTGTCGGCCTGGACTCGAGCGTGATCCTGGCCCGCGAGGTGTGGGAGGCCAGCGGGCACGTCACCGAGTTCGCGGACCCGCTCACCGAGTGCCAGTCCTGCCACAAGCGGTTCCGCGCCGATCACCTCATCGAGGCCTACGAGGAAAAGCATGGCCACCCGCCGGAAGACGGCCTGGCCCAGATCGCCTGTCCGAACTGCGGCACCCGGGGCGCGTTCACCGAGCCACGGATGTTCAACGGGCTGCTGCGTACCTACCTGGGCGCAGTGGAGCGGGACGAGGAGTCGGGCGCGGAGTCGGGCCTGGCCTACCTGCGGCCCGAGACCGCGCAGGGCATCTTCATCAACTACCGCAACGTCCTGCAGTCGTCTCGCAAGAAGATCCCGTTCGGTATCGGGCAGATCGGCAAGTCGTTCCGCAACGAGATCACGCCGGGCAACTTCATCTTCCGCATGCGCGAGTTCGAGCAGATGGAGATGGAGTTCTTCGTCAAGCCGGGCGCGGACGAAGAAGTGCACCAGCAGTGGATCGACGAGCGGCTGAACTGGCACATCGGCCTGGGTGTGAGCCGGGAGAACCTGCGGCTGTACGAGCACCCGAAAGAGAAGCTCTCGCACTATTCGAAGCGCACCGTCAACATCGAGTACAAGTTTGACTTCGCCGGCAGTGAGTGGGCCGAACTGGAGGGCATCGCGAACCGCACGGACTTCGACCTGACCACGCACGGCCGCGCTTCCGGTCAGGACATGTCCTATCTCGACCCGGAATCGGGCGAGCGGTTCATCCCGTACGTCATCGAGCCGGCGCTGGGCGTGGACCGGACCCTGCTGGTCCACCTGCTCGACTCATACACCGAGGACGAGGCGCCGGACGCGAAGGGCAACATGGAGAAGCGCACGGTGCTCCGGTTCGATCCGAGGATCGCGCCGGTCAAAGTGGCGGTGCTGCCGCTGTCCCGCAACGCGGACCTCTCACCCAAGGCCCGTGACCTGGCGGCGCAGTTGCGCAAGCGGTGGAGCACCGACTTCGACGACGCCAGCGCCATCGGCCGCCGCTACCGCCGTCAGGACGAGATCGGCACCCCGTTCTGCGTGACGGTAGACTTCGACACCCTGAACGACCAGGCGGTGACCGTCCGGGAGCGTGACTCGATGCGGCAGGACCGGATCGGCATCGACGCCATCGAGCCCTATCTGTCCGAACGCCTCGGCGGCTGCTGACCTGGTCGCCCAGGCCCCGACCGGTGGCTGACCTGGTCGCCCAGACGTTCGCGGGCGGCTGGCTTGGCCGTCCGAACGCCTCGGCGGCTGCTGACCCGACCGGTGGCTGACCTGGTCGCCCAGACGTTCGCGGGTCGGCTGGCCTGGATCGTCCAGGCGCTCGTCGGCGGCTGATCACGCCGCGAACCCGGCGGCGGCTGGCTTGGCCGTCGCAGCGGTCCCCGCCTGCTGACTCCGCCCCGAAGCGCGCCCGCGACAGAGTCGCTCCGCACGCGTCTCGCCGTGCTCCGTCTCAGCTGTCCCGCATCCCGCCCGGCACGCGGCACGGAGGGCACTTCGCAGCCCGAGATTCCTATAAAATTGATCGGAAATATTGACAAGAGTCGGGACGGGCTGAGATCGTGGGTTCCATGACGACCCACGACGGTACTGAGCGCCGCTACGTGGACCTGCTCCTCGTAGCCAGCGCGGTCTGCACCCCCTCGGTCTGACGCTCCGCGTCCCCTCAACCTCCCCCCGCCACGCGCGCGCAGCGGCGCAGCGCGCGCCGCGCCGCGGCGCGATCAGTTATCGGTGAACTTTTTTGCCCCTATAGGGGCAAAAAAAGTTCACCGATAACGCTCATCCACAGGTACCGGCGGCCCGGGGCCGGGCTGGCGGGCTGCGTTCGAACCATGATGAAGGAGACAACCCGACCATGACCGAAACCATCAGCACCACGACGCGCATCAACATCACCAGGCTGGCCGGCAACATCGGCGCGGAGATCTCCGGCGCCGACACCGGCGAGGTGCTCAGTGACGACGCGGTAGCCCAGGTACGCCAGGCACTGCTCGACCACAAGGTGGTCTTCCTGCGCGGCCAGAACCTCGATTACGCCCGGCAGGTGGCCTTCGCCGAGCGGCTTGGCCCGCTGACGCTCGGCCATCCCACGCTGGCATCCCCGCCGGACCAGCCGCTCCTTGAGGAGATCGACTCCCTGAAGGGCGGCCGGGCCAATCACTGGCACACCGACGTAACGTTCGTCAACCGGCCACCGGCCTTCACCCTGCTGCACGCGGTGGTCATCCCCCCGGTGGGCGGGGACACGATCTGGGCCAACACCGTGACCGCCTACCAGAGCCTGCCGGCCGAATTGCGTGATCTGGCCGACCGGCTGCGCATCGTGCACACCAACGATTACGACTACGCCGCTGTCTACGGCCGCGGCGAGCGCGTCAACGCGGCTCTCGAGGCGGCGCAGGCCCAGTTCGTATCGACCGTCTACGAGACCGAGCATCCGGCTGTCCGGGTCCACCCGGAGACCGCTGAGCACTCGCTCGTCCTGGGCGGCTTCGCCCGGACCGTGCTGGGGTTCTCGCCGCAGTCATCACGCGACCTGATCCGGGTCCTGCAGGAGTATGTCACCCGGCCCGAGCAGACGGTCCGCTGGCATTGGCACGAAGGCGACCTGGCCATCTGGGACAACCGGGCCACTCAGCACTACGCGATTTTCGACTACGGCGGGGCGCACCGCCGGGGCGAGCGGGTCACGGTGGCGGGCCCGGTGCCGGTCGGGGTCAACGGCCGCCCGAGCCTGGCCCTGAAGGGCGATGCGTCGGCGTATTACGCAGGTGCGGCGGACTGATCCGCAGCCGGCCACCCCGCACTTCCGGACCGCCTGCATTTCCGGACCGCCTGCATTTCCCGTACAACCCCGAGGGCAGACAGAGCAATGAGCAGTTCAGCGGATATCAGCGTGCCGACGACCCGGTCGGTACCCGTCTACAAACGTAAGAGACGCCGGGTCTACAGCGTCATCGCCGTGGCCGCCATCGTGGTCGTCGCCCTTATCGTCTGGGCCGTCACCCAGGGCGGCAGCTCCCGGCGGGCGGCGCTGCCAGGCTTCACCATCGCGGTCAGCCAGGGGACCGTCGCCAGCCCCGACAGCATTATCCTGAGCCAGCCGTCGCTGGAGAAGATGATCCCCGCGCACGTGCACACCGTGCCGTTCGACGCGGGCGTCACCGCCATCGCCGAGATGAAAAGCGGCTCGGTGCAGGCCATCAGCGGTGTCGGCAACCCGCCGGCCGCCGCGGCCATCGGGATCAACACCGGGGTCACCGTCGTCATGGGATGGGGTTTCGACGATGACCAGCTGCTCGTCCCCAAGTCGGTTACCTCGCCGGGCCGGCTGGCCGGTCGGTCGGTTGGCGTCCTGGTCGGCTCGTCGGAGGACTACGAGCTCCTGGGCTACCTGGCGCTGGAGCACCTGACCGGCAAGGTCAAGGTGGTCAGCTTCGCCAGCGAGACGGCCGCGGGCGCGGCGGCCCTGTCCGGCACGGTCGATGCCGCCTACGTGTACGGCGCCCCGGCCGCCGATCTGATCGCCAGGGGCGACCATGCCCTGGTCAACGCCGAGCAGATCGCCAAGCTCGGCATTCCCGGTCTCGACGTGGTAGCGGTCGCGTCCAGCGTCATCAACAGCGACCCCACGCTGGTCCAGGACTACGTGTGCGCCGAGGTGAAGGGCAGCAAGGAGATGACCGGGACGCAGGGGGCCAAGTACCTGACGGCCAGCGCCAAGGTGCAGGGCGTGCCGGCCAGCCAGGCGGCCACGATCGTGACCGCGACCAAGGGCTACCCGTTCATCCCGCCCAGCCAGCAGCTTTACTGGCTCGGTTCCACGCTGCACGATCCGGCCAGCCGCATCGTGCGGGCCTACCAGCAGACCGCCACGTTCCTGGTCGCGCAAGGCAGGCTCACGTCCGTCCCCTCAGCGGCGCAGATCGCGCAGCACATCGACATCACCTTCATCAAGAAGGCACTGTCCGGTGGGTGCCCGAGCTGACGCTGACGGGGTCGCCGACCTGCCGGTCACCGGCCCCGTCAGCATTCCGGATCCGGTGACCGCCGCCGCCCGCCCCGGCGGCGCCGATGTGCTGATCGAGTCGGTGGGCAAGACCTTCCGCCGGGGTGGGCGGCGGACCGTTGCCCTGGCCGGGATCAACCTGGAGGTCCGGGCGGGTGAGCTGGTCTGCCTGCTCGGCCCGTCCGGCTGCGGCAAGTCCACCCTGCTCCGGATCGTGGCCGGTGCCCTCGAGCGCGACGAGGGCACCGTCACGGTCGGGGGGCAGCCGGTCACCGGGCCGTCCCCCGACCGAGGCATGCTGTTCCAGACCCCGATGCTGTTCCCGTGGCTCACCACCAGGAAGAACATCCTGTTCGGCCCGAAGGCCCAGCGGTCAGCCGGGCTCAATGAGCGGGACGACCCGGAGCTGGATGCCGAGGCGGACGCGATCCTCGCCGTGGTCGGCCTGGCCCGGTTCGGCGACGCGTTCCCCCACGAGCTTTCCGGCGGTATGCGGCACCGGGCGGCATTTGCCCGCGCCATCGTCACCCGGCCGTCGCTGCTGCTCATGGACGAGCCGTTCGGCGCCCTCGACGCCATCACCCGGCTGCGCATGCACGACTTCCTGCTGAGCATGTGGGACCAGTACCGGACGACCATCCTGTTCGTGACGCATGACATCGAGGAGGCGGTCCTGCTCGGCGACCGGGTCGCGGTGATGGGTGGCCGGCCGCCGGGCATCCAGGAAGTCATCGATATCCCGCTGGGCCGGCCCCGCCACGCCGCCGATGCCGATACGGAGGCCTTCCTGGCGGCCAAACGCAGGATCCGGGCGTCCCTGAATCGCTGAGCCTTCCCAGGAGTGTGAATCATGTCAGTATGGCGCTCCCTGTCGCCGCTCGGTGACAGCCTGGTCGTCGACGACGGCGACACCATCGCGCCCCTGCTCGCCCCGGAGGACCAAACCGGGCGGGGCGAGGACGGGCGGGGCGAAGACGGGCGGGGCGAAGACGGGCGGGGCGAGCGCGCGGACCGCGACGATCTCGCCGCCTACCGGCGGGCCAGACGGCGGGCGCGGACCCGCCGCCTGGGCACCGGGGCGGCCGGCCTCGTCGGCCTCGCCGTGGTGTGGCAGATCGCCGCGGCCCTGCTCCGGGACCCGGTGTTCCTGCCGTCGGTCACCCAGACCGTCCGGACGTTCCTGCACTACCTCGGCCGGCCATACCCGGCGCAGGGCTCGCCGCTGTGGTTTGACGCCCTCACCAGCCTGCGCCGCATCCTGATCGGCTTCACCGTCGGTGTCGCCGCCGGGGTGACCCTGGGCTCGGCCATGTCCGCGTCCCGGGTGGTCCGGCATCTGATCGACCCGGTCATCGAGGTCCTCCGCCCGCTGCCGCCCCTCGCCTTCATCCCGCTGTTCATCATCTGGTTCGGGATAGGGGAGCTGCCCAAGGATGTCCTGATCGTCATCGGGGTCACCCCGATCATGGCGGTGACCAGCGTCGCCGCGCTCGACGAGGTGCCGGAGGACCTGCGGCTGTGCGCCCGGACGCTCGGTGCGTCACGCCGCTACACCCTGCTGCACGTGCAGCTCCGGTCCGCCCTGCCCCGCATCCTGACCGGAATGCGCATCTCCATGGCGGCCGCCTGGACCAGTATCGTCGCCGCCGAGCTGATCGCGGCCACCAGCGGTCTTGGTTACCTGATCCAGCAGGCGGGTGACTACCTCAATACCGCCCTCGTTCTTTCCGGGATCATCTGCATCGCGGTGATAGCGCTGATCCTCGATGCCTGCCTGCGCGGGCTGCTCCTGCTGGCCGACCCGAGCCGGCGGGGATGAGGTACAGCCAGTTTCGCCATGCTCCCGGCGGGGACAGATGCCCGGGGGCAACGAACGCTTGTCTATAATTAAGATCGTAATAATCGACATAAACGGAACCACGGCTCTGTCCGTCTCGGAGGACGACCTTCCGCCTGGAGAGGGGAATCGCCCTGACCAGTACCGTCGCCATGGCCAGCGGGATCAGCATCACCCCGCTGGCGGGCCACATCGGAGCCGAGATCGCTGGCGTGGACGCTGGCGGCCCCCCGGGCGATGAGGCGATCGCCCAGGTCCGCCAAGCACTGCTCGACCACAAGGTGGTCTTCTTGCGTGACCAGCACCTCGGCTACCCCGGTCAGGTGGCGTTCGGCCAGGGGTTCGGCCCCCTGACGCTCGGCCATCCCACCCCGGCGTCCCCGCCTGAGCAGCCCTTCCTTGAGGAGATCGACTCCGCGAAGGGCGTCCGGGCCAACTACTGGCACACCGATGTCACGTTTGTGGACCGGCCCCCCGCCTTCACCATCCTGCATGCCGTCATCATCCCGCCAGTGGGCGGCGACACCCTCTGGGCCAACACCGTCGCCGCTTATGAGACGCTGCCGCCGGAGTTGCGCCAGCTCGTGGACCGGATCCGGGTCGTGCACAGCAACGCCTACGACTATGCCGCAGCGGCCGGCCGTCTCGATCGCAGCGACCCGGCGGTGGCGGCCAGGCGCCGCGAGTTCGTGTCCACGGTCTATGAGACTGAGCATCCGGCCGTCCGGATCCATCCCGAGACGGAGCGGGTCACGGTGGCCGGGCCGGTCCCGACCGGTGTCAACGGCCGGGAGAGCGTCTCCCTCCAGGGGGAAGCGGCCGCGTACTACGCCGGCCCGGCCGCCGGGTAACCGCCGTCGCCTAGCAGGCCCGGCGCGGGCGGCTGCCGAGCGTCGCCGCCGCCGGGCCGGGCGGTGCCGGCCTGCCGCTGCCGGGCCGCGTTACGGCAGCAGCGCGTCCAGAATCGAGGCGACGTCTGGCTCGCCCGTGCCGTCGCCGCGTCGGGGGGACCGGCGGAAGACCTCGGCCGCGGCCTCGTGGAAACCGCGGGGCAGCCCGGCGGCGGCCATGCTCGCGGCGATCTCCTCCATCTCGCCGGCCCAGCGCCATCCCTTGGTGACCGCCGAACTCGCTGCCCGCTGGGACCTGCTGGCCAGCCCCGGCTGGGACTCATTCCACTCGGTGAGCAGGGCGTCCTCGACCCCTGCGGCGCGGGCCAGTCCCCGCACGGCCAGGATCAGTGCGGCCGTGCCCTTGGTCCACCCGGCGTAGGCCATTTTCAGCGCGGACGCCGCGGCCAGGCCGCCGTCAACGACCCGGGCGTCCAGGACGGTGCCGGCGAACAGATCCCGCACCTCCTGGGCGCGCGGTCCCGACAGGTACAGCCGGGTGTGGCCCGGGGCCGACGGTGGAGGCCCGATGATCCCGCCGTCAACATAATGCGCGCCGCCCGCCTCCACGATCCGGGCCGCCTCCTCGGCGGTGCGCGGCGATACCGCGTTCGCGTCGAGGTACACGCCGCCGAACCTCGGAGGGTCCAGCCCGGCCACCGACCGGGCCACGTCCAGTGCCGCATGTGGGGGGCAGACGGACAGGATGACGTCGGCCTGGCGGGCCAGCGCGGCGACCGTGCCCGCGTCGCGCAGACCGGCGGCCTCGGCCCGGGCCGTGCTGGCCGGCCCGCGCCCGGCCGATGCCCAGAGCACCGGATGCCCGGCCGTGATCAGGCCGCCGGCCACGGCCGAGCCCATCTCGCCCGGGTGCAGCAGCCCGATCTGTAGCTGGTCCATGAATCCTGCCCTGGTGTCGTTACGGCGTCCTGCCGACATTGTGCGCCGTCATCGGCCGGGATATGGGCCAGCCAGGTGCCCGCGTGGCGGCCCCCGCAGCGGCGCGGGCTCAGCCTCCGGCCGCCGGGCGCGCGCCGCGCCGTCGGCCTCCGGGCGCGCGCCGCGATGGTGACTGAGGAGACGGCTAATCGTTGAGCATGATGCTTGGCAAGCCATCTCGGTCCCCGCGGCCCGGCCAGGCTCGGTAGGCTCAAGTCATCGGGCCCGCAAAGGCCGTCATCATCGATGCCGTCACGCATCCAGGCTGAGGAACAGCGTCGGCGGCTCCCGCGAGGAGAGCGTGCAGTGCCGAAGCTCGTCTACGACTTCACCGAGGGCAACAAGGACCTGAAAGACCTGCTGGGCGGCAAGGGTGCCAACCTGGCTGAGATGACCAACCTCGGCCTGCCCGTCCCGCCCGGATTTGTGATCACCACCGAGGCCTGCCGCGAATACCTGAAACAAGGCGCGCCGCCCGAGGGACTCGCTGACGAGGTCAGCGAGCACCTGCGGCAGCTGGAAGAGAAGATGGGGCGGCGCCTGGGCGATCCGGCGGATCCGCTCCTGGTCAGCGTCCGGTCCGGGGCCAAGTTCTCCATGCCGGGCATGATGGAGACCGTGCTGAACATCGGCCTGTCCGATGAGTCGGTGCAGGGCCTGGCCAAGCAGTCCGGCAGCGAGCGCTTCGCCTGGGACTCCTACCGCCGCCTGATCCAGATGTTCGGCAAGACGGTGCTGGGCATCGACGGCGAGGCCTTCGAGCACGCCATCGACGAGGCGAAGCAGGCCAAGGGCACCAGCAACGACCTCGACCTCGACGCCACCGATCTGCATGGGATCGTGGAAAGTTTCAAGGACATCGTGCGCGAGCACGCCGGCCGCGACTTCCCGCAGGACCCGCGGGAGCAGATGGACCTCGCGGTGCTCGCCGTGTTCAGCTCGTGGAACGCGGACCGGGCGATCCTGTACCGGCGCCAGGAGCGGATCCCCACCGACCTCGGCACCGCGGTGAACATCGTGGCCATGGTGTTCGGCAACCTCGGCGCGGACTCGGGCACCGGCGTCGCGTTCACCCGCGACCCGGGCAGCGGCCAGCAGGGCCTCTACGGGGACTACCTGCAGAACGCCCAGGGCGAGGACGTCGTCGCCGGCATCCGCAACACGGTTCCGCTGCAGGACCTGGAGCAGATCGACCCGGCCTCGTTCACCCAGCTTCTGGAGATCATGCAGACCCTGGAGAACCACTACAAAGACCTGTGCGACATCGAGTTCACCATCGAGCGCGGCAAGCTCTGGATGCTGCAGACCCGGGTGGGCAAGCGCACCGCCGGGGCCGCGTTCCGGATCGCCACCCAGCTCGTCAACCAGGGCCTGATCGACATGGACGAGGCGCTGACCCGGGTGACTGGCGAGCAGCTCGCCCGGCTGATGTTCCCCCGGTTCGACGTGGGTCACGGCGCTAAGAAGATCACCACAGGAGTCAGCGCCTCACCCGGTGCCGCGGTCGGCCAGGCCGTCTTCGACTCCGCGCGGGCCGTGGAGCTCGCCGACGCCGGGCAGGACGTCATCCTGGTCCGGCGCGAGACCAACCCCGACGACCTGCGCGGGATGATAGCCGCGAAGGGCATCCTGACCAGCCGGGGCGGCAAGACCAGCCACGCGGCCGTGGTCGCCCGCGGCATGGGCAAGACGTGCGTCTGCGGTGCCGAAGAGCTCCAGGTCGACACCCGCGCCGGGCGGATCACCGCCCCCGGCGGCGTCGTCGTGTCCGAGGGCGACGTGCTGTCCATCGACGGCACCAGCGGCGCGGTCTACCTGGGCGAGGTGCCGGTGGTCGCCTCACCGGTTGTCGAGTACTTCGAAGGAGGGCTCGACCCGGAGGCCGACGACCTGGTCAAGGCCGTCAACCGGCTGATGAAGCACGCGGACGAGCGGCGCCGTCTCGGCGTGTACGCCAACGCCGACACCGGCGAGGACTGCGCGCGGGCGCGCCGGTTCGGCGGCGGCGGCGTGGGCCTGGTCCGGACCGAGCACATGTTCCTCGGCGAGCGCCGCCAGCTGGTTGAGGACCTCATCCTGGCCGAGGATGAGGCGGGCCGGCAGGCGGCACTGGACGCGCTCGAGCCACTGCAGCGCGGTGACTTCGTCGAGATCCTCGAGGCCATGGACGGCCTGCCGGTCACCATCCGGCTGATCGACCCGCCGTTGCACGAGTTCCTGCCCGACCTCACCGACATGTCGGTCAAGGTGGCCCTGGCAGAGAAGGGGGTAGGGGAGGCGGGCGGGGTCACCGAGAAGGACAGGAAGCTGCTGGACGCGGTTCGTCGGCTGCATGAGCAGAACCCCATGCTCGGCCTGCGCGGCGTCCGGCTCGGCCTGGTCATCCCGGGGCTGTTCGCCATGCAGGTCCGGGCGATCGCGCACGCGGCGGCGGACCGCAAGCAGGCGGGCGGCAACCCGCGCCCGGAGATCATGATCCCCCTCACCGCCTCGGTGCAGGAGATGGAGATCACCCGCGACGAAACCGCGAAGGTGCTGGCTGAGGTCGAAGCGGAAACCGGCACGCACGTGCACACGATGATCGGGACGATGATCGAGGTGCCCCGCGCCGCGATGATCGCGGGCGAGATCGCGCAGTTCGCGGAGTTCTTCTCGTTCGGCACGAATGACCTCACCCAGATGGGCTGGGGTTTCTCCCGTGACGACGTGGAGGGCGCGTTCTTCAGCCGCTATATCGAGCTGGGCATCTTCGGCGTCTCCCCGTTCGAGACGATCGACCCGGACGGCGTCGGCCGGATGGTGCGCATCGCCACAGAAGAAGGCCGGGCGGCGCGGCCCGACCTGGAACTCGGCGTCTGCGGCGAACACGGCGGCGATCCCGAGTCCGTGCACTTCTTCCACCAGGTCGGCCTCGACTACGTGTCCTGCTCGCCGTTCCGGGTGCCGGTGGCCCGGCTGGAGGCCGGCCGGGCCGTGGTCCTCGAGTCATCAGGTGGCAGCGACAGCAGGTGACGGAGGGCCCGGACTACGACTCACACTCGACGGCCCGCTGGGCGTCCGAGCCGCCCAAGCGGGCCCACCCGCCGCTCCAGCACCCGCCCGGGACTATCAGACGCGGGCCGTTCGAGCGGGACCGGGCCCGGGTCCTGCACACCTCGGCCCTGCGCCGGCTCGCCGGAAAGACACAGGTGGTGGAAGTGGGCGCGGGCGACTTCCCGCGGACCCGGCTCACCCACTCCCTGGAGTGCGCGCAGATCGGCCGCGAACTGGGCGCGGCGCTCGGGTGTGATCCCGACCTGGTCGATGCGGCCTGCCTGGCCCATGATCTGGGGCACCCGCCGTTTGGCCATAACGGGGAATCGGCCCTGGCCGACTTCGCGGCTGGCTGCGGCGGATTCGAGGGCAACGCGCAGAGCCTGCGGCTGCTCACCCGGCTGGAGGCGAAGGTGCCCGGTGCGGGCCTCAACCTGACCCGGGCCACCCTGGACGCGACGCTCAAGTACCCGTGGCTGAGCCGGGGCGAACTCAAGTACGGCGCCTACCACGATGACGCCGAGGTGTTCAGCTGGATCAGGCAGGGCGCGCCGGACGGACAGTCGTGCCTGGAAGCGCAAGTCATGGACTGGGCGGACGACGTCGCTTATTCCGTGCACGACCTGGAAGATGGTCTGTACGCGGGCTTGATCACCCTCCAGGCACTGCGCGATCCTACTCAACGAAAAGCCGTGGCCCAGCTCACCGCGGAGCAGTACTGCGCTCCAGGGTCGGTCGCCGATGGCGAGCTGGCCACGGTGTTCGACGATCTGCTGACGGTGCCCTGCTGGCCAGCGGAATTCGATCGCGGCCCGGAGTCCCTCGCCGCGCTGAAGAACCTGACCAGTGAGCTCATCGGCCGCCTGTGCGGCGCGGCCCAGGAGGCGACCATGGCGGCGCACGGCTACCCGCTGACCAGGTACGCCGCCGATCTTGTCGTACCACGGCCGCAGCGGCTGGAGTGCGCGCTGCTCAAGGGGGTCACGGCGTACTACGTGATGAGCCGGGTCGGCGCGGCGGCCACGCAGGCCCGGGAGCGGGAGATCATCACCGAGCTGGCCGCCGCCGTGCGGCTGGGCGCACCCAGCACGCTCGACCCCGCGCTGCGGCCTGCCTACGCCGCCGCCGGGTCGGATGCGGCCCGCCTGCGCGTCGTGGTCAACCAGGTCGCCTCCCTCACGGATACTTCCGCTATCGCCTGGCACGGCCGCCTGTGCCAGTGACACTGTGCCAGTGACCCTGTGCCGGGGACATTGCGCCGGTGACGCGCCGCCCCGCTGACCAACCCCGACGAAGGAGTACGCGATGCCCGGTGAACCTGCCTATGTGATCGTTGGTGCGAGCCTGGCGGGCGCGAAAGCGGCAGAAACCCTGCGTGAGGAGGGATTCGGCGGCACCATCGCCCTGGTCGGCCAGGAAACCGAGCGCCCGTACGAGCGCCCCCCGCTGTCCAAGGGCTTCCTGCTCGGCAAGGCGGCGAAGTCGTCGATCTACGTGCACGAGGAGGCCTGGTACGCCGCGCACGGGATCAGTCTCCTGCTCGGCAGCACCGTGACCGCGATCGACCGGTCGGGCCGCCGGGTCGAACTGGCCGGCGGCACCGCGATCAGCTACGACCGTCTGCTGCTGACCACGGGCGCCTCGCCGCGCACCCTGGATGGGCCGGGCGGCGACCTGCGCGGGGTTCGGTACCTGCGCACGGTGGGGGACTCGGAGCGGCTGGGAGCCGCGCTGGCCGACGCGGATCAGGTGGTCATCGCCGGAGCCGGCTGGATCGGCCTGGAGGTAGCGGCGGCCGCCCGCGAGCAGGGCTGCGACGTGACCGTGGTCGAGCCCGCGGCCGGGGCGCTGATCCGCTCGATCGGCCCCGAGGTGGGGGAGATATTCGCCGGCCTGCATCGCGCGCACGGTGTGACCTTCCGTTTCGGGGAGGGGATCAGCGAGCTGCGCGGGTCCGGCGGGCGGGTCGCCGCCGCGGTCACGTCTTCGGGCGCTGAGCTGCCTGCCGACCTGGTGGTCGTGGCCATCGGCGTGATCCCGAACACGGGCCTGGCCTCGGTGGCCGGGCTGGAGGTCGGCAACGGGGTGATCGTGGATGCCGCGCTGCGCACCTCCGACCCCGCGATCTACGCGGCCGGGGACGTGGCCAACGCCTTCCACCCGCTGCTGGGCCGCCGGGTCCGGGTCGAGCACTGGGCGAACGCGCTGCACGGCGGCCCGGCCGCGGCCCGGTCCATGCTGGACCAGGAGGTCTCCTACGACCGGGTGCCGTATTTCTACAGCGACCAGTACGACCTGGGCATGGAGGCGTCCGGGCTGCCCGAGCCCGGATACTACGACCAGGTCGTCTACCGGGGCGACACCGACGGCCTGGAGTTCATCGCGTTCTGGCTGTCCGGGGGGGCCGTGGTGGCCGGGATGAACGTCAACGTCTGGGACGTGACCGACGACATCCAGGCGCTGATCCGGTCCGGGCGCCCCGTGGACACCGTGCGTCTCACCGATCCGGACGTGCCGCTCACCGACGTGTGAGCGGGCCGGTCAGGGCCGGGGGCCGAGGATCGCGGCCAGCACCGCGGCGGTATCGGCGAGGTCGGGCAGGACAGCGTCGGCATCGGCGGCGGCCAGGTCGGCGGCGCTGGACGCGCCCGTGGCCACGCCGACCGAGCGGGCGCCGGCCGCCTGGGCGGCGGCCACGTCCAGCGGAGTATCGCCGATGATGACGGCCGCCGCGCCCGCGAAGTCCTGGCCGTAGGCGCGGGCCGCGTTGCGCCGGGCCAGGTGGACCAGCTCCGCCCGGATCTCATGGTGGTCACCGTAGGCGCCGATGTCGAGGTCCAGGTGGCTGGTCATCCCGAGCGCGCCCAGCTTGGCCTCGGCGATCGGCCGGATGTTCCCGGTGACCACCGATTGCACGGCGTGCCCCGGCCCCAGGCCGGCCAGCGTGGCCAGCGCGGCGGCCGCCCCAGGCAGGGCGTGGCCTCGATCCACGACCAGGGCGCGAAACCCAGGTGCCTGGTCCGCGAGTCCGGCCAGGAACGCCTCGACGTGCTGGTACGGATCCGTGACCCCGGCCCGTGCCAGCGTGTCGAGGACGATCGCCCGGTCGGTCCGCCCGGCCATCGGCGCGACCCTGGGCAGCTCACGGCCGAAGAGCTCGCGGAAGACCGTCCCGTAGAGCTGGGTGCTGCTGCCGCCCGCGTTGATCAGGGTGTAATCGACGTCCCACAACACCAGCGCGTTGCCCACGGCGCGACCGTACCAGCCCGCTGACCCGCCGCAGGCTCCGTGCGCTGCTGTTTCGCGGCCTGCTACCCTGCCGGTGTACCGCACCGGTAGCGGCCTTCGTCATTTCGCGCTCTGCGTCCGCGCCGAGGAGGCCCGCTGATGTCATCCATCGAGGTGCGCCGTTTCCGCCGCACCGACCGGGAGCAGCTCACCCATCTGGTGAACGCGCACGCCGAGGCCGTCGTGCCCGGTATGTCGGTATCCGTCAACACGGTGCTCAGCCAGCTCGAACGACAGCCTGGCGAGTCCATCACCGATCCCTGGGTCTGCGAGCGGGCCACGCTGGTCGCTCAGCAGCGGGACCGGGTCGTGGCCGCCGCCCACCTGCTCCGCTACTTCGCCGACGAGCGCGCCGGAGCGTCCTACCGCGATCTCGGGGAGATCCGCTGGTTCCTGTACTGGCCCGAGGCTCCCACCGGGAATCCCTGCTGGCCGGACGCAACGGAAGCCGCCGACGCGCTGATGGCCGCGTGCATCAGGCAGCTCGGCACGTGGGGCGGGGCGCAGCAGGCAGCGGGGGGCGAACTGCCCGCGCCCGGCGTCTACGGCGTGCCCGAGCAATGGCCGCACATCAGCGCGATCTACCGGCGGGCCGGGTTCATCCACGCTGGGCATACCGAGATCGTCTACCTGGCCAGGACCGAGGACCTGCTCCGCCCGGCCGGGCCGCCGATCCCGGGGCTGGCCGTCCGCCGGTCGGTTGGGATCAACGGGACCCGCCTGGCGGCTGTGCTCGCCGATGACGTGATCGGCTATATCGAAGTGGAGACCCTGGACCAGGGAGAACGGCTATCGCGCCGCGGTGGCTGGGCCGATGTCGGCAATCTCCGCGTGACCGGCCCGTACCGCCGCCGTGGCGTCGGGACATGGCTGCTCGGACAGGCGGCCGACTGGCTGCGGCTGGCGCAGGTCGAGCGCCTGCTCGACTACGCATGGCTCGGGAGCCAGGATTCCGGTGGCCAGGACGACGCGGACTACCGGGCGTTCCTCCCGGCCGTCGGCTTCCGGGAACTTACCCGCACCAGGCGCGGATGGAGCCGGGCGCCACGGCCGGCCTGATGGGTGGTGTCAGCGCATCTGCGCGGCCACCGGGAGGACTAGACTCACCGCAACAGGAGCGGGGCGAGCGGCGGAGGGTGCCAGTGGCAGGCCGGATCCGCGACGAGGACATCGCAGTCGTCCGGGAGCGTTCGGCTATCGACGAGGTGGTCGGCGAGTACCTCCAGCTCCGCGGGGCGGGCGGCGGGTCACTCAAGGGCCTGTGCCCGTTCCACGACGAAAAGACCCCGTCGTTCAACGTCACCCCGGCTCGCGGCCTGTGGTACTGCTTCTCGTGCGCCGACGGCGGCGACGTGATCAAGTTCGTTGAGAAGATCGACAATTTGTCGTTCCCCGAGGCGGTCGAGCACCTGGCCGCCCGCGCGGGCATCGAGCTCCGCTACGAGCAGGGTGGCCAGGTACCGGGCCAGGAGCACAGCCAGCGCCGGCGGCTGCTTGACGCGCACAAGGCGGCGGCGGAATTTTTTGCCGAGCGGCTCCGTGAGCCGGCCGCGGAGCCAGCTCGCGCGTTCCTGGCCGAGCGGGGATTCGACGTGGCCGACGCCGAGCGCTTCGGGGCGGGCTACGCCCCGGCCGAGTGGGAGGCGCTTACCCGCCACCTCCGCGGCCGCGGGTTCACCGACGCCGAGCTGCTCGTCGGCGGCCTGGCCAGCCAGGGCCGGCGCGGCCCGGTGGACCGGTTCCGGGGCAGGCTGCTCTGGCCGGTCAGGGACCTCACCGGTGATGTGATCGCGTTCGGCGCGCGCAAGCTCAATCCCGCCGAGGACGGCCCGAAGTACCTGAACACGCCCGAGACGCCCCTGTTCAAGAAGAGTTCCGTGTTGTACGGAGCTGACCTGGCCAAACGGGAGATCGCGCAACGGCGGCAAGCGGTGATCGTCGAGGGTTACACCGACGTGATGGCCTGCCACCTGGCCGGGGTGCCGACCGCGGTGGCCACCTGCGGCACGTCATTCGGCGACGGGCATATCAAGATCTTGCGCCGGCTGCTGATCGACGCTGACTGGCAGCGGGGCGAGGTCATCTTCACCTTCGATGGGGACGCGGCCGGGCAGCGGGCGGTGCTGCGGGCCTTCGACCTGGAGGAGAGGTTTGTCACCCAGACGTTCGTGGCCGTGCAGCGGGACGGCCTCGACCCGTGTGACCTTCGGCTCAAGCAGGGCGACACGGCCGTGCGCGACCTGGTCGCGCAGCGCGTGCCGGTCTTCGAATTCGCCATCCGCAGTGAGCTCGACAAGTACAACATCGACAGCAACGAGGGCCGCCTGGCCGCGCTCGACGCGGCTGCGCAGATCATCGGCCGGATCAAGGACCGGGGCCTGCGCGACATGTACGCCGTCAGCCTGAACCGATGGCTCGGCATGAACAACCGGCTCGGCATGCTGGATGAGGATTTCGTGCTGGCCCGGGTCCGGGCCCACGGGGCTGGCCCGCGCGGTGGTGACGATCAGCGGCGGGGCCCGCGGGATAACCAGCGGCACAACCAGCGGAATGGTCAGCGGAATGGCGCCGCGGGCCAGCCCGGGGCCGCACCGGGTGGCGCCGCCCAGCCGCACGGGGCTCCGCCGGCCGGGTGGCGGGATGACCGCTACGATCCCGCCGACCCGGTGATGCAGGTGGAGCGGGAGGCGCTGAAACTCGCCGTGCAGCGTCCGGCGCTGTGCGGGCCCGTCTTCGACGCCATCGAGGCGAGCGTGTTCACCGCCCCGCCGCATGCCGCCGTGCGGGCGCTGATCGAGGCTTCGGGCGGGGCCCGGGCAGCGGGCAGCGGCCGGGAGTGGGCGGCGCGTCTGCGTGACGCGGCACCGAACGACCGGGCGCGGGCGTTCGTGACCCAGCTCGCCGTGGAGCCGCTGCGGGTCCCCAGGGCGGACGGGGAGCCGGATGCGCGGTACGCGGACGCGGTCCTCGCGCGGGTGGAGGAACTCGCGGTGAGCCGGAACATCGCGGTGGTGAAGTCGCGGCTGCAGCGGTTGAGCCCGGTCGAGGGCCAGCCCGAGTACAACCGGGTGTTCGGTGATCTGGTGGCCCTGGAGCAGCGCAGGAAGGCGCTCCTGGAGCGCGCCGCGGGCGCGCTCTAATGCGGTGACCGGCGGACGCCCCCTCGCCGCAGTTGCATAATCTGCAACCGGGACGTCATCCGGTCACGCACTAACGAGTTGCGGGACCTTCCGCGCCGCCGGCGTGCGCGGGCGCTGGAATGTGCTGCGGTACGTGCTGGGTGGTACGCCGGTATGGCGTTTGAACAGGGTCCGCAGGTTTGCGGGGTACCCAGTCCGGACAGTCGGGCCACGATCTCCATAGGCACGTCGGAGGCTTCGAGCAGTTCTCGTTTGCGGTCGATGCGGGCGCCCAGCAGCCAGTGCATCGGCGGCAGTCCGGTCTCGTCGTGGAATCGGCGGATGAGCGTGCGACGGGACAGGCACGCCCGGCGTGCCATCCGATCGACGGTGAGCGGCTCGGCGAGGTGACGCAGGGCCCACGCGCGCAGCTCGTCGAGCCCGCCACGGCGCAGGCGTGCTGCTCCCGGGGCCGGCGTGGCGGGCGCGGAAGCTGTGGCGAGCTGGCTTTCCCGGGGCAGGTGTGTCGTATACAGGTCATTGGCTTCCGCGTTACTAGCGGGAAGGTGACAAAATTAGGCCCCCGTAACCGGGGCTCCTTGGCGCAGACTGGTCTGCGTGAGCCTTACGTTACTGCCCAGTGGCGCGCAGTCAGCAGAACACATAGCGGACCTCGTCGCCCGCGCGAGGGAACGCGGAGCCGTCACCGTGGCCGACATCACGGCCGCGCTGGACGGCACAGATATGGCGGCCGACGCCTTCGAAGGGGTTGTCCGCCTCCTCAGCGACGAAGGGGTCGAGGTTCTCGACGCGCCGCACGAGGAGCCGGACGATCTGCCCCGCGGCGGGTCGGCTGATTCGGGCCGGCGGCCGGCGACTGGCGATCTCGTCCGGATCTATCTCCGCGAGATCGGGCGGGTGCCCCTGCTCACCGCGGAGGCCGAGGTGGAACTGGCCAAATCCATCGAGGCCGGGCTGTTCGCGGAGGAGAAACTGCAGAGCGGCCTCCCGCTGATGGGCGTGGCCGGAGCGGAACTCGCCCAGCTCGCGGCCGAAGGGCTGCGAGCCAAGCAGCGCCTGATCGAGGCCAACCTCCGGCTGGTGGTGTCGATCGCCAAGCGGTACATAGGACGCGGCCTGGTCTTTCTTGACCTGATCCAGGAGGGAAACCTCGGCCTGATCCGTGCCGTCGAGAAGTTCGACTACACCAAGGGCTATAAGTTCTCCACGTATGCCACCTGGTGGATCCGGCAGGCTATCACCCGGGCCATCGCGGACCAGGCGCGCACCATCCGGATACCGGTGCACATGGTGGAGACGATCAACAAGATGTCGCGGGTGCAGCGCCAGCTTCACCAGGACCTGGGCCGGGAGGCCACGTCGGCCGAGATCGCCGCGGAGCTGGGGCTGAGCCAGAACCGGGTCGCGGAGATCCAGCGGATTGCTCAGGAGCCGGTCTCCCTGCAGGCACCGATCGGTGAGGAAGACTCCGACCTCGGTGACTTCATCGAAGACGCGGACGCGGTGGTGCCGATCGAGGCGGCCGCGTTCATCATGCTCCAAGACCAGCTGGAGCAGATCCTGCACAACCTCACGCCGCGCGAGCAGAAGATCATCCAGCTGCGATTCGGCCTGACGGACGGTCACCCGCGGACTCTGGAAGAGGTGGGGAGGGAGTTCGGCGTCACCCGGGAGCGGATCCGCCAGATCGAGTCCAAGACCCTGTCCAAGCTGCGCCATCCCAGCCGCGCTCAGATGCTCAAGGAGTACCTCGGTTAGCAAACTGCCGCCTTGGTGGTTCTGACCTGCAATAAACAGTCAGTCTTGCGGCCAAGCCTCCATGACTAACAGTGCTAGTCAAATACGCCCGGCGGCCGTGCGTGGCGCTCCCCGGCGAGTTCCTCGCCGAACGCGTCCACCAAGCGCTCACGGGGGTACCGAGCGGCCATGGCGCGGCACAGCCTCCCGGCGCGGGGAAGCAGTTCGGCCGAGCGGCGGGAAACCCGCAGCGCCGCGGGGCCGTGGCTGATGGCTTCCTCCAGATCACCGCGCCTGACCGCGAGCAGGCCGAGGTTGAGCAGCGTCGTCCCAAGCCGCGTCGGCCAGCCGCCGGCCTCCCCGCACTGCCGGACGACCTCCCGCGCGTGCGCCTCAGCGGCGGCATCATCACTCCCGAGCCAGGTGAGGATGGTCGCCACGTAGAACTCGTACTTCGCGCCGTCGAATACGAAGTGATGCTCGGGGTGCTCCGGGGCTGGCAGCCGGTCCAGGAGATCGAGGCCGGCCTGGAGCGACTGACCGGCCCGCGCATCACCCAGGCGCGCGTAGCCTCGCGCGGCCGGGAGCGATAGCTGTACCCCGGTGCTCGTGGGCCCCGCATGCTCGAGCCCCGCCTCCGACAAGGTGACCGTCTCGGGGTAGCGGCCCTCGACCAGGGCGAACCAGGCCGCGATCTCGAACGACCACGCCACGAGCACAGCGTGGGCGGCCTGGCTGCCGAACTGCCGAGTCATGCGGCACGCCGTGCGCGCGGCCCCGGCGTCGCCAGTGTCGTAGCAGGTGCAGGCGATCAGCGCCGAGAGCCATCCGGCGAGCACGAGCAGTTCCCGGTGCTGGGCCAGCGTGACGCGCCCGCCGAGCAGCCGCGTCACGTACGCAAGGTACTGCCCGGCCCGCGCCGACAATAATGCTGCGTCCGCGCTCGGGTAGTCCCTGCACATGTCGTCCACGGCGGCGTCAAGCAGCTCAAGGGTGCCACTACCGAGGTCGGAGGCTTCCGCGTGCCGTACCAGCTCGATCAGGTCAAGATCAGTACCGAGCGCGCCCGGTGCCACGGCAGGGGTGAGCGCCGCGAGTTCCCCCCCAGCGCCGAGCACCTCATCGAGGCGAGCCACCAGTCCAGGGGAGGGCCGTTTCTGGCCGCGGGCGATCTTGGACAGGTTCCCGGAATCGCAGGGCACGCGCCGGGCCAGGTCACGCAGGGACATCCCCCGCTCCGCCAGCAGGCGCCGCAGTTCGCTGCCTAAATCGGTCATCGCGTGCACCACTTCGCGGACTGCTGCCTGCTGCCTCCCTCAGCGGGCAGCGGGCATCACCTTCCAAGCTACGCCATTCGGCTGTTAACTGCCAGTAAGGCAGCAATCACACAGGGGGAACGCGATGGTGCACGCGCCCAGGACTGACACAGCCGCATTAGAGAAGCTCGCCGCCGAACTCGATGCGCGCGGGTATGTCGTGCAGCTCATCACGCCTGCGGACGGGTGGCCATCATTAGCCGTCCGGCATCCACGGATGGTGATGCTGTCGGAGACCGTGATGGCCGAGGCCGACTGGTTCTGGTGGCCGTGGGGGGACCGGATCGCCCCGGAAGCCGAGGTGCCCACCGCAGCGGACGTGATCATCCGGGTATTGGCGCTCGCCCCCAAGGGAGACGGAGCGTGAGCGGCGGTGGTACGCGAGGAGGAGGAGGAGGAGCCGCTGCGAGCGCTCTCCGACATCCGCCAGCGGTTCCCCCAGTGGCACATCGGGCAGGCGGGGGACGGCTGGCACGCCACCCCCCGGGCTACCTGGGCGGTCGAGGCCTCCACCCTGGATGGTCTCTACGAGCGCCTGGAGCGCGAGGAGAACCGGCGGGAAGGCGCATCCCGAGACGAACCCGGCCCCGGCGAGTCCAGCCCGCCCGTCCGCGTGCCCGGACCGCGGCCAGCACCCTGACCGCCCGGCCATCGGTTGCGGCGCGGTTCGTGATGGTCGCAGAACCGGACCCTGGCCGTGGCGGCGAGCGCCGTAAGCGCTACGCCGCGCCGGTGGGCGGCGGCACCCAGCCGGTGCCCCCGGTGCCCCCGGCGTCTCCCGCGGGACCGTCGCCGTGCGCGGCCGTGAGCCGGTAATACATCAGCGTGACCACGAGCGCCAGGAACGGCGCGATCAGGGTGCCGGACACGATGCTGCTGATGAAATTTCGGGCCAGGGCAGGCAGGGCGGCCAGGATGAGGCCGAGCACGATGTTGACGACGATCAGCATCAGGAATACCAGCACGTAGGTGCCGAACACGTGCCATGCGTAGCCGCGGACGGTCCGCCAGCTCCGGCCGAACGATTCGAGCACCCCGGCACCGCCGATGACGATGAAAGGGATGATCAGCGACCAGAAGGTGAGCAGGACCAGCCCCGGCACGATGATGAGCACAAAGCCGATCGCGATCCCGATGCTGGCCAGGATCGAGGCCGCGGCCACCGGGACGATAAAGGGGAGTGCCGCGGACACGGTCTCCCCGACATTGAGGTTAACCCGGCCGTCCCTGACATCCTGCACGGCCTTGACCAGCGCCGCTTGCAGCAGGAAGGCGGCGATGAGCCCGATGAGCAGGGAAAGGATCCCCCCCACGACCCCGGCGAACGCCCCGAGGATCGCTTCGAGGACCGCGGCCACCAAGTAGATCGCGAAGGCGATCACGAGAAAATGAGCCGCGTGCGCCCGGTACTGCTGCCACGCTTCCCCGAGTACTCCCGACACCGGATTCATGCTGGTCATAGTACTCATGACGGTCGTCACCCGCGCGGGATGTGCGTCTGTGGCCTGATTACCCGCGAATGGTGATCAGGCGGGCATCCTCATCCCGGCGGCGCCCCGGGTTCCCTGGAGAACGCATCACCCGCCGCGCGGCCGTTGCCGTCCGCTGACCGGGTGCCGGCGGCACGGTCCGGCCACCTGGAGCCGACCTTGTTCGCCGCCTCGGCCAGCCTTGGCAGCCGCTCCTGGATCTTGCCGGTGACTTTGTCCCGGCCCGATCGCGCCAGTCCCGCCGCCTGTGCCTGGGCGGCCCCGGCCGCTTGCTGCACGGCCGGGCTGTCGGCCGCCTGGCGGGCCAGCTTCTTGAGTTGCTCGTAGCGCTCCCGGCCTGCCCGTGCGCCGATGACGAAGCCGGCCGCGAGGCCGGCGAAGAACGCGACCCGGTACCGCATGTGGCACCTCTTTCACCCGAGTGAACCTGCGCAGGCTTGACTTCCCCGTGATGCCCAGGCGTACTCCTGGTAACCCCCAGGGAAATTCCGTCCTGCTGCGGTGGAATCCTCGCAGGGCAGCCCCGCGCCCGGGCGCCCCGGGTATCGCCGCGCGTGCGCTACCCTTAGGCGCGGCGACACTGGGATCGGAGCACGGGGATCGAAACCCTGGCCCCCGGCCTGGTGAACGTCCGTCGGCTGATCCCGCGTAGCTCAATTGGCAGAGCGTCCGGCTGTTAACCGGCAGGTTCCAAGTTCGAGTCTTGGCGCGGGAGCGATAGAGGGCTCTGAGCTGCGGAAACGCACTCAGGGCCTTCGCCGTTTCGTGCCTCGGTCACTGAAACGTCGCGGCGCAGCGTGACACGGGGCGCTTCGTCCTGAATCACGTCGGCTGGCAGACGCTCCTGCCCCACTTCCTGGCCGTGATCGCGAAGGGAGACAGCTGATGACCGCTGGCACGAAGGAGAACCCGTGGGTGCTCAAGACCCCGCCGGGCACCTCGACCTACACGATGTACCGGGACGACCAGGCCGATCCGCCGGCCCTGGTCTGCCAGGTGGGTTCCACCAGGCTGAAATACCGCCTCCAGGCCGTCGACGACCTGCACGCCTGGCTGGCCGTCCAGGGAGACTGGGTGTCACTCGGCGCCGCCGACGAGAAAAAGCCCGCCGCGCCGGGCACCGTCGAGGCGTGGGGCCGATCGCCGGACAACCCCGTCGGAGGCTGGTACGGCCTGCGCAACGGCTACCGCGGCCGGTTCGGGATGTATCTCCCGCCGCTGCTGGAAGCGCTCGGCCTCGCCGAGGTCACCCACGATCCGCGCAATAACCGTATGCGAGCGACGCCGGCCTGATCAGACCCGTGTGATCCACGGCGACGGTCTCTGCGCTGAACTCCGGCCGCCGCGGATGGCGCCCCCCGTTTAATATCTGTATTGATAATCTTGCCGGAAGTGATATTGGTGGGCTAGCGTTGGCTCGTGGTGGATTCCGCGGACCTGCTGCTGCACCCGGTGCGGCTCCGGATCGTGCAGGCCTTCCTGGGCGAGCGGGCGCTGACCACGACGGGGCTGAGCGCCGAACTGTCCGATATCCCCCCCGCCAGCTTGTACCGCCACGTGGCTCGCCTCGTGAACGCCGGCGTGCTCCAGGTGGTTTCCGAGCGCCGGGTGCGCGGCGCGCTGGAGCGGACGTACATGCTGCGCCTGGCCGCCGCGAGCATCGGGCCGGACGAGATCGCCTCGATGAGCGTCGAGGATCACCGCCAGGCGTTCATGGCGTTCGTCGCCGGGCTGCTCGCCGATGCCGACCGCTACCTGCAGCGCGGCGACCCCGACCCGCTCCGGGACGGAGTGAGCTACCGGCTGGCCGGCCTGTGGCTCGATGACGCCGAGTACGCCGATCTGCTGCGGGACCTGGTCAGGGTGCTCCAGCCGCGGCTCGCCAACGCGCCGGGGAAGGGCCGCCGTCGGCGCATCCTCGCGACGGTGCTGCTGCTCGGTGACGATGCGACCTTAAACGAAGAGACGGGACCATGAGCGCCGAGGAAATCAGATTCGACAGCGACGGATGCTCCCTGGCGGGGACCTATTCCGCGGCGGCCAGCCCGGTGGCCGCCGCCGTCATCCTGACCGGATCCGGCCGGACCGACCGGGACTCGGACGTACGGCTGCCGGGCGGCCGGATGCTCCGGGCCGGGGTGACCAGGGCGGTGGCTGATGCCCTGGCCGCGGCGCAGGTGTCAACGCTGCGGTATGACAAGCGTGGGGTCGGGGCCAGCGGAGGCGACATCCTGCGGATCGGAATGGACGACCGGCGGGCCGACGCGCGCGCCGGTCTCGGCTGGCTGGCCGCCCGGGCCGCAGGCCTCCCGCTGCTGGCCGTCGGGCACAGCGAGGGGGCATGGTATGCGGCGGAACTGGCCGCCGACGAGGCGGTGGCCGGCTCCGTGCTGCTGTCGGCGGGAGCGCGGCCCGCTGAACAGATCCTGGCCTGGCAAACGGAGATGATGGCGACCCGGTTGCCGCGGCTGGTCAAGGTCATCCTGCGCATCACGCGCAGCGACGTCGTCCGTTCGCAGCGCAAGCGGGTGGCGCAGATCAAAGCGTCCCCGGCCGACGTCATGCGGATCCAGGGCATGCGGTTCAACGCGCGCTGGTTCCGTGACTTCCTGGCCTATGACCCGTCCGCGGCCCTGGCTCGCATCAAGGTTCCTGTCCTCGCAATCACCGGTGGACAGGACGTCCAGGTGCCGCCCGAGGACGTCAACGCCATCGGCCGCCTCGTCCAAGGGCCCTTCGAAGGTCACGTCGTCGGCGACCTGAGCCACCTGCTCCGGCCGGATCCGGGCTCGGTCGGCCCGCGCGGCTACCGCCGCGCGGTGCGCCAGCCGGTGAGCCCCGAGGTTCTCACGCTCATCACCGGCTGGGTGGCCAGCCACTGGGGGTCGGCCGTGAGCAGAAATCTGACCCCGGACGAGCGTGGAGAAAGCGTGGTTTAGCATGTCTGCCCAGGGGTCTACGGGCGAGGGGTCATGGTGCAGCAGGCGATCATCGAGGTACGTGACGTCAGCCAGCGAGTGCGCAGCGGGCGCCTGACGCTGCACGGAGTCTCGCTGACGATCGGGCCGGGCGAACTGGTCGCGATCATCGGGGGGAGCGGCACGGGCAAGACCACGCTGCTGGACACGATCTGCGGGTTAGCCCCGCCCGCCGCGGGCGAGGTTCGCTGTGACGGCCAGCGCGGCGGGTTCGGCTATGTCCCGCAGGACGACATCATCCATCTCGACCTGCCCCTGCGGCGCACCCTCCGCTACGCGGCCCGGCTGCGGCTCCCGGCCGCGGCGACGGCGGCCGAGATCGACGGCACCGTGCGGGACGTGCTGGAGGTACTCGATCTCGCCGGCCGCGCCGACGTGCCGGTCGGGTCGCTGAGCGGCGGTCAGCGCAAGCGGGCCAGCATTGCGGTCGAATTGCTGACCCGGCCGCACGTCTTCTTTCTCGACGAGCCGACGTCCGGCCTGGATCCGGCGCGTGGCGCCGAGCTGATGCGCGTCCTGCGCCGGCTCGCCGACCAGGGCACGACCGTCGTGCTCAGCACGCACAACCCGCTGGATGCGGAACGCTGCGACAAGATCGCTGTCCTGGCCGACGACGGGTACCTCGCGTTCTTCGGGCCGCCCGCGGAGGCGTGCGCCTACTTCGAGGCCGGTGGTATCGAGGAGATCTACGAGCGGCTGGCCGGGGAGGGCACACCGCAGTCGTGGGGCCAGCGGTTCATCGACTCCCAGGTATCGCCAGCGGAGAACGGGCGGGTGCCGCCTGCCCCGGCGGCCGGCGGATCCACCGCCGCGGCCCCGCACCGGGTCATCGGGCCGATCCGGCAATGGGCCCTGCTCACCCGGCGGAACGTCAACATCCTGGTGCGGAACCGGCTCACGCTCGCCATCCTGATCGGCTCGCCGATCATGGTGCTGCTGATGTTCGCGGTGCTGTTCAAACCGCACGCCTTCGACCTCGCGCACCCGAGCCCCGGCACGACCGTGATGATCCTCTTCTGGATCGCGTTCGGCGGTTTCTTCTTCGGGCTGACCTACGGGCTGCTGCAGATCTCCACCGAGTTCGCCGTGCTGCGGCGCGAGCGGTTCGTGGGCCTGCGGGCCAGCCCGTACGTGCTGGCCAAGGCCTCCGTGCTCCTGCCGCTGCTCGCGGTCGTCGACGCGGCCATGCTCGGCGTGCTCAGGGCGCTCGGCCGGCTGCCGGGGCACGGGGACTACGGCGCGATGTTCGTGACCCTCGTGCTGTCGTCGGCGTCGGCCCTGGCCCTCGGCCTGCTCATCTCCGCCGCCGTGTCCGAGCCTGCGCAAGCGACGCTCGCGCTGCCCATGGCGTGCTTTCCGCAGGTGCTCTTCGTCGGGGCCATCCTGCCGGTGCCGGCCATGGCGGCCGTGGGCCGGTGGATCAGCTACGCGATGTCGAACCGGTGGGCGTTCGAGGGGCTCGGCCACAGCCTCGGCGTGGACCGGCTCTGGGCGGCCGGTGGCTCGCCGCTCGGCCCGCCGCTGCTCGCCTCGTACGGCGACACGTTCGCCCGCCCGGTCGCCGTGGACTGGGCCATCCTCGGCGGGTTCACGGTGGCGTTCCTGGCCATCACCTGCGCGGTGGTGGCCGGTAAGACGCATCAGCAACGGATGCGCGGTTCCAGTCCTTCAGGATTGGGCTCGCGGTCGCGGTAGGTTTCCTCGGCGAAGGCCAGGAAGCGCTCGACGTCGGCGAGGTTCGATGCCAGCCCGAACGAGACCCGGATCGCTCCTCCGGTCGGCAAGCCCATAAGCTCCAGATACTCGTCCACGGTGCGCAGCCCGCGGCGCAGTAAGCCGCTGCGGAGCGAGCCGGTCACCGACCGCTTGGTGAGGGTAAAGGCCCGCTCGCCTGCGCCCGGGTTGCAAAAGCAGCCCGTGCGCAGGGAAATGCCCGCGGCGTTCGTGTCCCGTGCGACCAGTCGTTCGTCGACGACCTGCCCTCGGGCGTCGAGAAAGTTGAACGCCACGGTGGCGCCGCGCGCCTGCGTGCTGACGGGGCCGTAGACGCGGATCATCGGCGTGCCGTTCTCGTGCCGCAGCCCGCGGAAGCGGTCGAGCAGCCATCCGGTGAGGCACATGACGCGTTCATGGATCAGATCGATCCCGATGTCGCCGATCCAGGCGAGGCCGACCGTGATGTCCGGGATGCTGAGGAAGTTGAGCGTGCCGTCCTCGAACGCGCTTTCGTCGTCGGCGAGCTTGTGCCAGTTGCCCTGCACACTGACGGCCCAGATCGTTCCGCCGGAAAACCACGGGCGCCTGAGCCTGCCGAGCGCCTCCCGGCGCGCGATCAGGCAGCCCGTCCCGGTCGGATACCCGAACACCTTGTACCAGCTGACGGCCACGAAATCGGGCTTCACCTGGCTCAGGTCGAGCCGGTTGGCCGGCACATAGGCCGCCGCGTCGAGCAGGACGTCGTAGCTGTGGTCGTGGGCGAGCCCGATCCAGCCCAGCGGGTGCTGGACACCGGTGAAGTTGCTCTGCGCCGGGAAGACGAACAGCCCGCGGCGCCGATGGCGCAGCGCGCCGCGCCAGTGCGTTCCGCGGGCGAGAGCCGCCCCGATCTCATCGACGGCCCCGCGCAGCTCCGGGGGCCGCACCGGCACGTACGTGGTCCTGGCGCCGCGCGCGCGGGCGAACTCCCTGATGCCGTTGGCCGAGTTATGGTTGTCGTCGGTCATCACCAGGCGGGACCCGGCGCCGAACGGGTATGCCTCGCCGACCAGCCGGCACGCGCCCGTCGCATTGGGCGTGAAAATGACGGCATACTCGTCGGCCGGCGCGTTGAAGTGCGCGAGCACGGCGTCGCGGGCCTGCTGCACGAGCCGCGTGGATGCGCTGGACGTCGGATTGTCCGAATGGGGGTTCCCGAAGCAGCCGCTGCGGACGCGGCCGGCATGCGCGCGAAGCTGGGCGTCGGCGGCTAGCCCAGCTCCCGTGTAGTCCAGGTAGACGTGGCCGCCCGCGTCAAGGAAGGAGTACTCGCTGCCGCGCAACTCGTCCAGTAAGGACGTGGCGGCGTACTCAGGATAGGCCGCATGGAAGTTGGTCACGCTCGCCCCTAACGGCCAGCCCCCCGCCCCGGATAACACCCTTTCTGTTCCGAAGATAGCCGCAATGGGCGTGATCCTTCCAGACGGCGCCCGCGGCCGCGACGCGCCCACCGTCTGGATTCCTAGCCCGTCCCGGTCTGCTGCGGAACACCGGTTCCGGAAGCCGCCCGGTCAGCGGGGGCGGCGCCGGTGGGGCCGGCCAGCAGCCGGCGGGTGAGCGCCAGGGCCGCGACGGCCACCACCGCCGCGATAGCGAAGGCGGCCGTGACACCCAGCGACAGGCTGCTCCCCGCGGCCACGGCCGCACCGCCGGTGCCGATGCCGATCGCGGTGCCGAGCACGTCGGCCAGGTTCAGCGACGCTGACGCCCATCCTTCCCGCCCGGGCGGTGCCTCGCGCAGCATCATCAAGGAGATCGGCGCGTACGCCAGCCCCATGCCCAGGCCCGCGACGGTCCAGGCGGCCAGCCCCGCGGCCACCGGCACGCCCGGCCGCAGGACCAGAACCATCCCGGCGATGCCGGCCAGGATGATCAGCAGCCCGGCGCGGACCAGGCGGCGCCCATCCCACGTCTCGCTCAGCCGGGCCTGCGCCCAGGCACCCGCCGTCCAGGCCAGCGTCGCGCCCGTAACGGCGACGCTGGCTACCACGGGGCTGCGGTGACGGATCACCGTAATCGAGAGGGTCACGTAGGCATCCGCGCCGAAGAACGCGAACGTCAGCAGGCCCCGGGACAAGATCGTGGCCGGCAGCCCGCGGCGCGCGGCCAGGGTGCCGGCCGGGACCAGCCGGCGCAGTGCGGGCAGCCCGATGACCGCGCCCGCCGCGAGCAGCCCACCTCCGGCCAGGACGGCCCGGGAACCGGCGGCGAGGGTGAGGCCGGCCAGGATCATCGCGGCGCCGGCCGCGGTGCGGATGCCGTCGGTCAGCCGGTGCTGCTCCGCCGCGGGCCGCGCTTCCGGCGGCCCGAGGCGGATCAGGGCCGGCACCGCGATGGACCCGGCGACCGCGACCACTGGCAGCAGCCCGAGGAACACCCACCGCCACCCGAACACCCGCGCGACTTCGGCGCTGAGCGCGGGCCCGGCCAGCCCGGGCGCGACCCAGGCCGTGGACAGCACCGCCATCATCCGGGCCCGGAGCGGCCCGGTCAGGCTGCGGCCGATCGAGGCGTAGGCCACCGCCGGAACCGCGCCCGCGCCCAGGCCCTGCAGCACGCGGCCGGCGACCAGGACCCCCATCGACGGGGCGAGGCCAGCCACGGCCAGCCCGGCCCCGAACAACATCAGCCCGGCCACGAACGGGACCGCGGGCCCCCGCCGGTCGGCCTCCCGGCCCGCGGCCACAATGCCGACCACGCTGCCCAGCATGAACGCGCTGAACACCCAGCCGTACAGGCGGAGCCCGCCGAGATCGCGGACGACCACGGGCATGACCGTCACGACCGCCAGGGCCTCCGACGCGACGAACGTAACCGACAGGACGAGCCCCGCGGTCAGCGCCCGCGTCCGCGGCGCCCACAGCCCTGGAACCCGGCCACCACGCACCAGCCCCATCCCTCCGTCCTCCGGCGTCGCTCCCGAGCCTAGAGCGTGTCCCGTGGACCTCAACCGGGCTTGACGTCCAGCCGAGACGCGCGGGTAGGCGGACGGGTGAGGTGGGCGGGCGGCCGCGGCGCGGTCCGGCTCAGGCCACCGGCTGGCGGAGCAGGATGGCGCCCCATTCCCTCGCGCGGTGCCGCTCGCCGCCCCGCAGCGGTCCGTGGGTGTGGTCGATGACGAAGCCCTCGGGCTCGGCGGCCAGTTCGTAGCCGTGCTGCCGCAGCCGGCGCGCGATGCCGTGCGCCGCGCCCTCCGCCGTCAGGGAGTCCGGGCGGGTGTCGAAAGCCGCGCCCAGGCTTCCCCGGGCGGCCTGGGGCAGCGCCATGAACCAGTCGCGGACGCCGGGCCCGGCGGCGCCCGGCTCCAGCCGATGCCCCGCTTCCCGGGCCGCCGCCACCTGCTCGGCCTTGAGCCCGGTTCTCCGGCTGAGGCCTGAGCTCAGTCCGCACAGGTGGGTGGGGCCGCCCACGGCGAGAAGATCGGCACCCAGCGCCACGTCACGGTTGGCCTCGGTGGCGCGGACGCAGGTCACCAGGGCCTCCGGCGCCGCCCCCCGGATACCCTCCGCGATCGCCTCGGCGACCTGGCGGGTGTTGCCGAACAGGCTCTCGTAGACGATGACGACCCGCATGGGCGCACCTCCCCGTTTAAAGTATGTAACCGGGGTACCGCGAAGCGTTAGGGACGTTCGTCCCGGCCTGGTTATCAGGGTCCCCCAGAGCCCGTGCGCCCCGGCCCGCGATTCGCGGGCCGGGGCGGCGCTGAGTGGCGCGGTGCCGTCTGATCGTCAGGATACGGGCGCCTCCTCCGGGGACGGTGCCCCGGCGATCGGCACCGGGGTGCCGGCCAGGTCGGCGCGGCGCACCCGGATCGCGACGATCGTGATGATCAGCGCCAGCAGCATGATCCCGGCCGACACCTCGAATCCGCGGGAGAACCCTATGGCCAGCGCGTGGTTGTAGATCCCCGTCTGCGCCGCCTTCGCCTGCGCCGCCGTCACGTGCAGCGAGTGGCCAGCCTTGGCGGCGGCGGCCGCCGAGTGCCTGGCGGTGTTGGCGACGACGGTCCAGGCGACGGTCCCGAGGAGGGCCAGGCCTATCGAGCCGCCGACCTGCTGGCCGGTGTTGAGCAGGCTCGAGGCCAGGCCGGCGTCGCGATCCTCGACCTTCGACAGGGCGACCAGGGTTAGCGGCATGAACAGCATGCCCATGCCGGCCGCGGTGACCAGCATCGGGCCGAGCAGGCCGGTGGTGTAGTGGCTGTGCTCGCTGATTCGGGACAGCCAGAACATGCCGCCGGTCGCGATCGTCGATCCGGCCAGCAGCAGCGGCCGGGCGCCGATCCGCGGCACCAGCTGGGCGCTGACGCCGGCCATGAGCATCACGGTCGCCATCATCGGCAGGTAGGCGACCCCGGTTTTCAGCGCGCTGTATCCCCAGACGGTCTGCACGAAGATGGTCAGGAAGAAGAACATGCCGAACAGCGCCGTGCCGACGCAGAGCATGATGAGGTAGGCGCCGGACCGGTTCCGGTTGTTGAAGATCCGCAGCGGCATCAGCGCGTGCGGGCTGCGCATTTCGATGACGATGAACGAGGTGAGCAGGATGATCGCGGCCGCCAGCGAGACAAGCACCTTGGTGTCACCCCAGTGCGAGACGCCGTTCGGGGTCGTCGCCGCCTCCGTCAGGCCGTAGACCAGGGACGCGAGCCCAAGGGTGGCCGTGATCGCACCGGGCAGGTCGAACCGGCCGCGCCGGCGCGGCGACTCGGCGATCGCGCGCGGCGCGAGCAGGGCGACCGCGATCCCGATGGGGACGTTGACGAACAGTACCCAGCGCCAGGAGAAGTAGGTGGTGAGCAGGCCGCCGGCGATCAGGCCGACCGCTCCTCCGGCGATGCTCATCGCCGCGTAGACGCCCATGGCCCGGTTGCGCGGGGGACCCTCGGGGAACGTGGTGGTGATCAGGGACAGCGCCGTCGGCGCGATGATCGCGCCGCCGACCCCCTGGAGCGCGCGCGCCCCGAGCAGCCACGCCTGGGTCGTGGCGAACCCACCAAGCAGCGAGGCCGCCGAGAACAGGATGATGCCGGCGATGAAGACCCGCCGTCGGCCGAGGATATCCCCGGCCCGGCCGCCGAGCAGCAGCAGGCCGCCGAAGGTCAGTGCGTAGGCGTTGACGACCCACTCCAGGCCGGAGCCGGAGAAGCCAAGCGAGCGCTGGATGTCGGGCAGGGCGACGTTGACGATGGTGGCGTCCAGCACCACCATGAGCTGGGCCGTGGCGATCACCACGAGCGCCAGGCCTAGGTGGCGCTGGGCCGGGGCCGCCGTCGCGCCAGGCGAGGCTCGCCCCGCCCCGGGTTGTGTGGTAGACATGGGTCTCCTTGCTAATGGGCGTCGAGAACCACCGCCGCGGCCGGTCATGCCGCGCGGAAGCTTTCAGGGGAAAGAACACCGCTACTTGACGGTCCGGAAGCCGCTGCCTCTCGGCTCCGCCGTGGCGAAGGGTCAGCCTGCCTGTGGGGCAGTGCCCAGGAACTTGCTCATCTCCTCCTCAGGGTACGTGGTGTCCTCGGAGGTACTTAGCGGCGGGGCCATCTTCCGGATCAGCGCGAGCAGGCAATGGCGTTCATCGGTGCTGAGCGCCGTGCGCCACGGCATGTGCTCCAGAACCGCCTGCTCTACCTGTTGCTTCAGTTCCTGCCCAGCCGGGGTGAGGACGAGCTTCTTGACCCGGCGGTCGCCCGGATCGCTTTCCCGTGCGGCCAGGCCGCGCTTCTCCAGCATGTCCGCGATGCCCGTCACGAAGGACGGGTCGCAGTGCATCCGCCGCCCGAGGTCCTTCATGGCCAGCGGCCCGTCCAGCAGGTGGAGCGCCTTGATAAAGAACTTGGGTATCCCGAAGGTCTCCGCGACCCGCTCACCCCGGGCCAGGAGTTCGGCGATCAGCCCGGCCACCGCGTCGAGAACGTCGAGGTCAAGCTGCTCTTCGTCGGCTCGTGTGCCCACCGTGCCCCCTCCCGGTTCCCGCGTGCGGACCCTACGTTCTTCCAGTAGCTCAACTGTTGAGTAGCTCAACCATAAGCGTGGCTAGTTGAGTAAGTCAAGTTCTTTGCCGTGAGCGTTGCGCCCTGGTTGCCCGCCAATCGCCTGAGCCGCCGGCCCCGGAAGTTACGTTGGGCCTCCCGGCGCAACACCGAGGCGCCCAACTAACCTGTCCGTTCCGGCGTCTTGAAATCGAGAAGCAGGTCAGTTCGCAGCCAGCCCGCGGGCCAGCCACCGCCGCGCCGGCGGGTCGCGCGGGAGTGCCCGGAGGGTTCCATGACGAGCGGTCCCGAACCGGGTGCCCCGGGCCAGGGCGGCGAGCGTGGTCAGCGCAGGCCCGGACGCCGGGCGTTTCTGATTCTGGCCGGAGCGGCGGCGGCCGGTGCCGTGCCGGCCTCGTACTTCCTGGCCACCGCGGGCGAGCCTGGCCGTCCCGCGCCGAGCGGGTCGGCCCGCTCGGCCAGCAGCACGGGAAGTCCCGTCGCCGATCAGGCCAGCGCTCAGGCCGGGCCGGCGGACTGGCAGGCCCTCCACGATGCCCTGTCCACGAAAGAACTGGTCCTGCCGGGCCAGGCCGGGTACGCCACGGCCCGGGAACTGTTCGATCCGCGGTTCGACGTCATCCAGCCGGCCGCGATCGCATACTGCGGAACGCCGCAGGATGTCCGCGCCTGCCTGGCGTTCGTCCGCAAGTTCCGGCTGCCGGTCGCCGCGCGGTCGGGCGGCCACAGCTATGAGGGCTGGTCGAGCGGCACGGGCCTGGTCATCGACGTCACCCGGATGAGTTCGCTGCGGGTCGCCCCCGGGGGCGCGAGCGTGCAGGTGGGGGCCGGCCTCCGCCTCGTCGATTTCTATAACGGCCTGGCCACCCACGGCCTCGCCGTGCCCGGGGGATCCTGCCCCACGGTCGGCGTGGCCGGACTCACCCTGGGCGGCGGTGTCGGGGTGCTGTCCCGGCAGTACGGCCTGACCAGCGATCACCTGGAGGCGGTGCAGATCGTGACCGCGGACGGCACGATCCGGGACTGCGACGCCCGCCGCGGCAGCGACCTGCTATGGGCCTGCCGCGGCGGCGGGGGCGGCAACCTCGGCGTGGCCACCTCGTTCACCTTCCGCACCCACCAGCTGTCCCAGCTGGTCACCTTCTTCCTGTCCTGGTCATGGTCACAGGCGGCCCGGGTGGTGGACGGCTGGCAGTCCTGGGTACCGTCCGCGCCGGACGCGCTCTGGTCCAACCTGCACCTGATCGCGTCGCCTGCCGGCGGCCTGCCTACCGTTCAGGTCGGGGGGACCTACCTGGGCAGCGTGGGCGCCGCGGGTGGCCTGCTCAGCGAGCTCCATGCCGCGGTCGGCTCCGCGCCGGCCAGCTCCTACCTGGCCGAGACCTCCTACCCGCACGCGATGATGGTGGAGGCGGGCTGTGCGGACCTGAGCGTGTCGCAGTGCCACCTGTCCACGCAGACGGCGGACGGCCAGGTTTCCCGCCAGCCCTCCTACGCCAAATCCGACTTCTTCACCCGGAGCCTGCCCCCGGCCGCGGTCAGGGCGCTCGTCGCCGGGATCGAGCGGGTCCGGGCGGTGCCGGGCGCCCCCAGCCGAGTCGGCGCGATCGCGTTCGACGCGCTCGGCGGCGCGGTCAACCGGGTCGCCCCGGCGGCCACCGCCTTCGTGCACCGGGACGCCCTGTTCCTGGCGCAGTACTCCACCAGCTGGGCCTGGGGCGCATCAGCCAGCGAGGTGGCGAGCCAGCGGGCGTGGCTGCGGGAGTTCTACTCGTCACTGCACCCGTATGCGAGCGGGGAGGCCTACCAGAATTACCTGGACCCGGATCTCACCGACTGGCGTGCGGCGTACTACGGCGCCAACTACCCGCGGCTCGCCCGCATCAAGGCCGCCTACGACCCTGATCAGGTGTTCCGCTTCCCGCAGGGGATCACCCCGGCCTGACGCGCCCGGGTCAGCGCGCGCTCGACGCCGCCCAGATGTTGATGCCCGCCTCGACCGCGTGCCGGTCGATCGCGGCCAGTTCCTCATCGGTGAACTGGGTATGGCCGGCCGCGCCGAGGTTCTCCTCCAGTTGCGGCACGCTGCTCGCCCCGATCAGCACCGAGGTGACCCGGTCATCGCGGAGCGCCCAGCTCAGGGCCAACTGGGCCAGCGTCTGTCCGCGCTGGCGCGCGATGTCGTTGAGCGCACTGATGTGGGCGAGGGTGCGTTCGGAAATCTGGTCTTCGGTCAGGGAGCCTCCCCGGGCGGCCCGGGACCCGTCGGGGATCCCCTTCAGGTACTTGCCGGTCAGCAAGCCCTGCGCGAGCGGGGAAAAGGCTATGCAGCCGACACCCTCACGGCCGAGCGTGTCCAGCAGGCCCTCCTCGATCCAGCGGTTGAGCATCGAGTAGGACGGCTGGTGGATCAGCAGCCGGATGCCCAACTGCCGGAGGATCGCGGCGGCCTGCTCGGTCCGCTGCGCGTTGTAGGACGAGATCCCCACGTACAGCGCCCGGCCCGAGGTGACCGCGGTCGCGAGGGCGCCCATGGTCTCTTCCAGCGGCGTGTCCGGGTCGCTGCGGTGGCTGTAGAAGATGTCCACGTAGTCCAGGCCCATCCGGGCCAGCGACTGGTCCAGGCTGGCCAGCAGGTATTTGCGCGACCCATGGTCGCCGTAGGGGCCGGGCCACATGTCGTAGCCAGCCTTGGTCGAGATGACCAGCTCATCGCGGTAAGGGCGCAGGTCCTCACGGAGGATGCGGCCGAAGTTGATCTCGGCGGAGCCGTACGGCGGCCCGGACTTCAGTCTTCCCAAAGGATCGTCGGAGGTGGCGAGAGTGTACCCGCCGTAGTTGTTCGCGAGGTCGAAGTGCGTAACGCCAAGATCAAAAGCGCGGAGCAAGATCGCCCGCTGGCGGTCGAGCGGGGTGTCATTGCCGAAGTTCTGCCAGAGCCCCAGCGAGATCTCCGGGAGCTTGATCCCGCTCCGGCCGGAGCGGCGGTACGGCATCTGGTTGTAGCGATCCTGTGCGGCGAGGTACGTCATGGGGGGAGTCTCTCACCGGGGGCCGTCGCGCCGGCATCTGGCCGCGGGTGGTATCCCAGGGACAGGTGCAACCCAGAGGAAGAGGACATGGATGTATGACGCGACGATGGCGGAGACCATCAACATCACCGGCCATGGCGGGGACCAGATCGAGGCGTACCTCGCGCGCCCCCTGAGCCCGGGGCCGTTCGGCGGTGTCGTGGTGATCCACCACATGCCCGGCTACGACGAGGAGACCAAGGAGATCACTCGGAAGTTCGCCGTGCATGGCTACAACGCCATCTGCCCGAACCTGTACACGCGCGAGGCGCCCGGTGCGAGCCCGGACGACGCCGCGGCCGCGGCCCGCGCGCTGGGCGGCGTGCCCGACGAGCGGCTGGTGGGGGATGTTCTCGGGGCGGTCACGTTCCTCCGCGCCCAGCCCAACTCGAACGGCAAGGCCGGCACCATCGGGTACTGCTCCGGCGGGCGGCAGTCGTTCCTGGCCGCCTGCAGCCTGCCGCTGGACGCCGCCGTGGACTGTTATGGCGCCTTCGTCGTCGGCACGCCGCCCGAGGGCATGCCGCTGAAGGTGGGGCCGATCGTGCACCTGGCCAAGGACCTGTCCTGCCCGCTGCTCGGCCTGTTCGGCGCGGACGATTCACACCCGTCGCCGGAGGAGGTCGCCGAACTGGAGAAGGCACTGGCCGCGGCGGGCAAGCCATTCGAGTTCCACACCTACGAAGGCGCCGGGCACGCGTTCTTCGCCGTGAACCGGCCCGCTTACCGGCCCGAGGCCGCCAATGACGGCTGGGCGAAAATCTGGGATTTCTACGGCCGCTACCTGGCGGGCTGAAAGGGAGGCGGGATGTGCACATATCTCACCGAGAAAGTCGAGATGGACGGGAGCGGGAAGGGCGCCTCCGGGTGGTTCGCGCTCAGCGAGGCCACCGTCTACTTCGATCACCCGGTGCACGCAGCGGCCGAGCACACGCTCAACATCGACTTCCGTGACCCGGGGCAGGGCCCGTCGGCGCGGGTGGCCGTCGAGCTGACCGCGGAGTCGGCGCGCGCGCTCGCCGCGGCCATCGAGGCCATCCTGGCGTCGGCCCCGGCCGGGCTGATCTGACCTGGACGATGTCGCCTCGGGGGTGATCTCCGGAGCCCCCGGGGCCGCATCCCTTCGCAGTGCTGGCCCGGGGACGACCGCCGGAACCGCCGGAATGTCGGCGGGTCGTGCCAGGATCGGGTCATGGCGACGATGGGTGGCCATGGGTCGGAGGCGGTGGCATGAGGTTCCGGGTCGAGCGCGACGCCCTGGCGGACGCTCTCGGATGGGTGGCACGCGCCCTGCCGTCACGTCCGGTGGTGCCTGTCCTGTCCGGTCTGCGGCTGGCCGCCGGTGAGGGCCTGACGCTGTCCTGCTTCGACTACGAGGTGTCGGCCACGGCGCACCTCGACGCCGAGGTCAAGGAGACGGGGACGGCCCTGGTGCCGGGCCGTCTGCTCGCCGAGATCACCCGCAGCCTGCCCGCGCAGACCGCGGAATTCGAGACGCGCGGCGACGAGGTCAACCTGACCTGCGGGAGCGCTGAGTTCACCTTCGTCCAGTTGCCGGGCGACGAGTATCCAGCGCTCCCCGAGCCGCCGCCACTGGCCGGCACCATCGACGGCGGCGACCTGGCCGCCGCCATCGGCCAGGTGCTGCCCGCGGCGAGCCGTGATGACACGCTGCCCATGCTCACCGGCGTCTGCATGGACATCGAGGGCGAGACGATGACCCTCGCCGCCACCGACCGGTACCGGCTGGCCGTGCGGGAGACCGCCTGGCAGCCGGCGAGTCCTGGGTTGCGCGCGGTCGCCTTGGTCCCGGCCCGGACGCTGGCTGACGCCGCGAGGACGATGACGCCGGGCTCGGCGGTGGCGATCGGGTTCGAGACCGGGAATGGGGCGGACGCGGGCCGGGAGCCGCGTCCCGCCGAGGGAATGATCAGCTTTGGGATGGGTGGGCGGCGGCTGACGGCCCGGCTGATCGGCGGGGAGTTCATCCGGTACCGTGCCCGTTTTCCGAGTGAGTTCGGCTGCCGGGCGGACGTGCCCGCGGCGCCGTTCACGGAGGCGGTGCGGCGCGTATCGCTCGTTGCTGATCGGGCCACCCCGGTGCGGCTCGAGTTCGGTTCCGGCCAGGTCGTCATCGAGGCTCAGGCCGAAGGCCGGGCGCGCGCGGTGGAGACGGTCGCCGCCGAGTTCCACGGCGATCAGCCGGTCATCTCCTTCAACCCGCACTACCTGCTCGACGGCCTGGTGGCCGCCGCCGTCCCGGGCCATCCGCGCCCCGCCCCGGAACCCGGTGACGAGCCGGACTCCGGCGGCGCGGCCGAGGCCGGCGCGGGGGCGGCCGGGACCGGGGCGTCCGGGACCGGGGGGTCCGGCGCCGCGGAGGCCGGCGCGGGGGAGAACGTCGAACGGGAGGGCGGCGCCGCGGAGGGCGGCGCCGCGGAGCGTCGCGCCGCGGAGGGCGGCGCGGTCGGCGGCACCGCCCGCTCGGCTGCTCCCGCGCGGCTGAGGCTGGAGTTCACCAGCCCGGCCAAGCCGGCGCTGATCACCTGGACGCAGGAGAGCGAGGGCCGGGATCAGGCCAGCCTCGCGGCTGTGCCCCCGTTCCGTTACCTGGTGGTGCCGCTGCGCGCGCCGGTCCGTTCGTGACGGGCTCTTCCGGCCGCGCTGTTCCTGCCGGCCGCGCTGTTCCTGCCGGGGTGGTGGTTGTGGTGGTCCGTTGCTGGCGGTCCGCTTGTGGGCGTCAGCCGCGGTCTTCTGGCCAGACCATGCCCGTGTCATCGTGGTGGGCCGGGTAAGACTGGCGGCCGTCGGGCCGGGTCACGCCGCCCGGCCACACGGTGCGGGCCGCCCACCCCGTACGGCCAAGCCAGGGCGCGCCGATGACGTCGGCCAAGCCCTCCAGTGAGGTGGCACGCCGCAAGGTGCGGCGGGCCAGCCAGAACAGGCCGAGCACGAGACCGGCGATGAGGCCCATCAGGCCGAGCATCAGCATGAGCGCGGCTATCAGCAGCCCGTTGTGCGGCAGGGAGAACCCAATCAGCAGCCATACCGCCACGACCGCCGCGAACCCCAGCAGCAGGCGGGACCGCAGCCGTAGCCGCGACCGGCGAACCCGCCGGACGCGTCGCTGGCCGTACCACCCCTGGGCCTGGCCCAGGCGCATGTCGCCCTGATTCAGCATGTGATCCTCCACGCCACCTAGGCAGGGTACTTTTCACACACGTTATATCGTGAATTTGCCCCGCGCAAACCGACCGGAACGGACGGCTCAGGCCGATCGCATCCAGGAAACAGCGGCCTAGGGCCTGACGACTACGGCGCGGCCTCTTAGTTGAGGAAGTAGCTGCTGCCGCCGCTCTCCGGGTTGGTGACCTGGGCTACCACGGACACGGGCCCGGCGTGCGCGAAGGTCAGCGTGAGCGTGATGTCCTGGCCGCCGCGCATCGGCCCGGCGCCCGTGATGAGCATGTGCAGGCCATCAGGGACCAGGCGGACGATCGCGTTGGGCGGAATGCTGATGGATGGGATGGTGCGCATCGCGGTGCCCCGGCCAGTTGCGGCGCGGAACACGACCCGTCCGCCGACGCTGGTCCGGGCGGCGATCAGCCGGTCGCGCGGCCCGTTGTTGCGGATCACAACGTAGGCGACGGTCTGGCCGGGGACGGATGGCTGCGGCACGTAGGCCGTGGCTATCTCGATGGATGTCGCCGCGCCCGCCTTGGCGTAGCAGCCGGTGAGGCCCGCCGCGGCCAGGACGACCAGGCAGGCGGCGGTCATTGTACGTACCGCCGATCGGCGGTCACAGCGTGCCCTGGCTCCCAGCATGGTCCTTACCCTCGTGGCATCTCAGCATCACGATGTTCTCACGGCGGCCGGCCCGGGGGCGCCGGGGGTGGCGCCCGAATGGCGACGCGGGCGGCCCGGGCTGGGCCCCGTGGAGGCCGCCCGGCTGGGACGGCCTCCACGCCCAGGCCGGTCTCAGGAGAAGTCCTGGAATGAGGGCCAGGCCTTGGCCCAGGACGACTTCAGCCCGGTCACCAGGTAGATCGTGGCCCCTTGCTCGTCGTCGTTGACCCCGAGCCCGTTCGAGAACGTGGCGACCTTCCGTACGGTGGTGAACTCGCGGCTGAGGAAGGAGGGATCCATGTTCACCGCGATGGCCGAGCGGTCCCTGGCCGGGGGAGGCCCCCAGAACCAGAAGTTGTTCATCCCGCTGTACACCTGGGGCAGCCCGGCGCCGGGACCGTAGCGGGCGATCGCCCCGGCCTCGCCATAGTTGCCGGCCAGGATGGTGGTCACGGCGCGCTGAGCGGGCGGGAGCGCGTGATACACACGGGCGACGAGGGCCACCTGCTTCGGCCACGCGATCGTCTCCGCGAGGTCGTAGTTGATCTTCTGAAGCTGGACCTGGTGCAGCGTCGCGGCGGGCAGCACCGGGATGGCGATTGGCAGGGCCACCGCGGCTGATACGGTCATCGCGCCGAGCAGGGCGGCGGGGCGCCAGCCCCGGTGGCCGGCTGGGCCGGTGCGGGCGAGCCACCGCTCGACCGGCACCGCGCCGGCCGCGAACAGGAACGTGAACCCGGCACCTGGGTAATAGGGCTTGCCGCCGAGAATGAAGAACACGACGATCACAGCGGCCACGCCGATCGCCACGGGCCGGAACCGGCGCGCGGCGTCGCTGCGCAGGGACCACAGGAGGCCTGCCACCCAGATCACGGTGAGGGCCAGGCCGGTGAAGAAGATCTGGGCCACCCAGTAGACCGCCCGGTTGTGCCCCGCGTCCTGCTGAAGGACCCGGAATACGTCCAGGTTCGGCCACCCGTGCACCGCCTGCCAGACGACGTCAGGCGCGGCGAGCGCGGCCGCCACCACCGCGCCGATGAGCAGGTACCGGCTCCTCAGCAGGTGCCGGGCCGGCGTGGCGAGAAAGCCCGCCAGCAGCGCCGCGACCAGAAAGCCGACGTCCCACTTGGCCTCCGCGGCGATGCCCGCGCAGCCCCCGATAGCCACCCACCAGCGGGGATCCAGGCTGTCCAGCAGGCGAAGCACCAGGTACAGCAGGAGCGCGCAGAACACGAAGTCGAAAGTGGTGGTCGTGAACAGGTGCATGGCACCGAGATACTCGGCGCACGTCGCGGCGGCGAGCGCCGCGATGAGCTGACCGCCCCGCCCGGCGCCGAGGATCCGGCTCATGGCCGCGGTCAGCAGGACGAGGGCGCTGAGGGCCAGGGCCGGCACCAGGCGGAGCCCGACGAGCGAGTTGCCGGTCGCGGCAGCGTCGGCCCGGACCACGAGGGGAGTGAGCGGCGGCTGGTCCACGTAACCGGACGACGGGTGCCGGCCGGCGGCCAGGAAGTAGAGCTCGTCCCGGTGATAGCCATAGCGTCCGCTTACCGCCAGTTCGATGGCGAAGGCAGCTAGCGCGATGGCGGCGATGCCGAACCAGGGCGTTTTCCGGCCGGGCGTGGGCTGGCCCGGCGTGGGCCGGCCGGGTGGCTCAGGCACGCTGGCGTGCCGAGCGTGGTCTTGGACTGATGGCGGGCTCTGAGCCAGCGGATTCTGCTGCATGTATGCATGCTTCGCGGCTGGGCAGTGTCGGGGCATCCGGCGGCGGGGCGATTTCCTGGTGTCCGCCCCGTGGGTGAGGACACGGCCTGGCCCCGGGCTAAGCTCCGCCGCTGGTCTGATCCGGCCGGTCAGCCGTCCGGTGGATGCCTCGCGGTCACCCTGGGCCATACCATCAGGTCGTGAAGAGGCTGATGGCCAGGGTCGCGACGCTCCCGCCCCGCGTCCAGGACCTGGCCCTGGCGCTGGCGCTGGCCATCGCCGGCGTTGCCTCGCTGGTGCCGTACCGGTCTCATCTGCACCCGTTCAGCCTGGCCCTCGCGCTGGTGGTCGCACAGAGCATCCCGCTGACGTGGCGGCGGTCGTGGCCCGTCCTCGTCGTCATCGTGTCGGCCATCCCGCGCATCACGTATGACGTGCTTGGTTTCGGCTTCGCGCCGTTTCCGCTGGCGACCTGGATCGCGTTCTTCACCGCCATGGAGCGCTCCGGCCCCGTCATGCGCGGCTCGTTCTGATCGGGACGGTGATCGGCGCGGCCACGTCCCAGCTCGCGCCCGGCCACAACCAGCCCTACGACGCCACCGTGTCAGCCTTCATCTTCCTCACCGCATGGATGGCGGCGGTGCTCAGCCGGACCCGGCGTGCCTACATCCAGGAGGTTGAGGACCGTGCCAGCCGGGCCGAATCGGAGCGCGACGACGGGGCGGCGCGGGCCGCCGCCGCGGAGCGCACCCGGATCGCCCGCGAGCTGCATGACGTGGTGGCCCATCACGTGAGCCTGATGGCGGTGCAGGCGGAAGCGGCCACGTCCCTGCTGCCGGGCAGGCCCGCCGACGCGGCACGGTCCGTGGAGATCATCGCGTCCACGGCCCGCCAGGCGCTGACCGAGCTGCGGCGGCTTCTCGGTGTCCTGCGCGGCCCGTCCGATCACCTGGAGACGTCTCCGTCGATGTCCTTGGCGGATCTCGGCACTGTGCTCGATCAGGTGCGGGGCGCTGGGCTGCCGGTCGAGTTCACCGTCCTGGGCTCGCCGGAACAGCTCGCCCCCAGCATCGACCTGACGGCCTACCGCATCGTCCAGGAGGCCCTGACCAACACCATCCGGCATGCCCGGGCGTCGCAGGCCGCGGTCACGCTGTGCTACGAGCCTGGATATATCACCGTGAGCGTCACGGACTACCGCCCAGCCACGAATGGCCCGGCGGCGAATGGCCCGGCGGCGAACGGACCGGCGGCCCCTGGCCCGGCGGCAAGCGGTTCGGCGGCGAACGGACTGGCGGCGAACGGACTGGCGGCCACTGGCCCGGCGGCAAGCGTCCCGGCGGCAAGCGTCCCGGCTGCGAGCGTCCCGGCGGCGAACGGACTGGCAGCGAACGGCTCTGGGCTGGGCACCAATGGGGCGGCGGTGCCCGCCCCCGGCCTGACCCAGCCGGGCGGCTTCGGCCTCGCCGGGATCACCGAACGCGTGGCCTCGTGCGGCGGCAGCCTGGCGGTTGGCCCGACCCGCAGCGGCGGATTCGCCGTCACCGCCCGGCTGCCCGCCCAGTGAGCGTCGCCGGGGCGCCCGCCCCATCCGGGTCCTGGTCGCCGACGACCAGGAACTGGTCCGGGCCGGTTTCTGCGTCATCCTCGATGCCACAGACGGGATCTCCGTGGTCGGTGAGGCGGCGAACGGTTTCGACGCCGTGGCGGCGGCCGCGGCGCACGAGCCCGATGTCGTGCTCATGGACATCCGCATGCCCGGGATGGACGGGCTCGAGGCCACGCGGCTGATCACCGGGCATGGCCCCGGGCCGGGTCCCAAGGTGGTCATGCTCACCACGTTTGATCTTGACGACTACGTCTACGAAGCGCTGCGCGCCGGGGCCAGCGGGTTCCTGCTGAAGGATGCGCCGCGCCGTGACCTGATCGCTGCCGTGCGCGCCGCGGCGGCGGGCGACGCTCTGCTCGCTCCGTCGGTGACCAGGCTTCTCATCGAGGCGTTCGCTCGCAGGCCGCCGGCGACCACGCCGTCACCCTCGCGGCTCGCTTCACTCACGGCCCGGGAACGGGACATTCTCCTGCTGCTGGCGCGCGGGCGCAGCAACGCGGAGATCGCCGGTGATCTCTTCGTCAGCGAGGCCACGGTCAAGACCCACATTGGCCACGTGCTCGCCAAGCTGAACCTGCGGGACCGAGTGCAGGCCGTGATCCTCGCCTACGAGACCGGCATCGTCGTCCCCGGCGCGCCGGAATGACACGGGTCCGCTCGGCTGCCCACCACGGGGGCCCACCACGGGGCACACCGCAGGGGCGCAACCTCAGAGGTCCAGCTGCTCGATCGCACGCGCCGCGCAGTGCTGCCCGATGACGATTGACGCGGTCGCGGCCGGCGACGGCGCGTTCAGCACGTGGATCGCACCGCCGGACTCCTCGATGAGGAAATCGTCGACGAGCGCCCCCGACCGGCTCAGGCACTGTGCGCGGACCCCGGACGGGCCGAACGTGACGTCACCCGGCCCGACCATCGGCAAGTACCGGCGCATCTCGGCGACGAACGCGGGCTTCACCATGTCCCGCCAGATCTCCCTGGCCCCGGTGCCGGCGTAGGACCGGGCGAGGCGGCGCAGACCCGGGAAGCGGACGGCATCGAGAAAATCCTCCCGGTCGAACGACAGGCGGCCGTACCCTTCCCTGGCCAAGGCGGGCACGGCATTCGGCCCGGCGTGCAGGGTCCCGTCGATCCCGCGGGTGAAATGCACCCCCAGGAACGGGAAGCCGGGGTCGGGAACGGGGTAGACGAGCCCGCGCACCAGGTCGCTGGCGTGCGGCCGGAACGTGTAATAGTCACCGCGGAACGGGACAATCCGGTACTCGCCGGTATCGTGCCCGGTCATCGCCGCGACCCGGTCGGACTGAAGCCCGGCGCAGGTGATGACCGTGCGGGCCGTGACGGGCCCGGCCTCCGTCGCGATCGTGCAGCGGTCGCCGCCGGTGGTGATCCCGGCGACGGCGCGTCCGCAGAGCACGCCGCCGCCGCGCTTGGTGATCTCGCTGGCGTAGGCGGCGGCCACCTGCCGGTAGTCGATGACGCCGCTTTCCGGCACGTGCAGGGCGCGCACCCCGCGGACGTTGGGCTCCAGTTCCGTGAACTCGCTGGGCGTGAGCTCCCGGATGGCGAGCCCGTTGGCGCGGCCGCGCTCAGCCAGATCGCGGAACCGGCCCATCTCGTCCTCGTGGCTGGCCACGACGAGCTTCCCAGACAGCCGGTACGGGATGGCATGCTCGTCCGCGAAGTTCAGCAGCGCCTGCCTGCCCTCCCGGCAGAACCGCGCCTTCAGGCTGCCGGGCTTGTAGTACAGGCCCGCGTGGATAACGCCGGAGTTGTGGCCGCTCTGGTGGGCCGCGATGGACGGCTCTTTCTCCAGGACGGCCAGCCGCAGCGCGGGCCGCTCCTTGAGCAGCGCCATCGCGGTGGCCAGCCCGACAATGCCCGCCCCGACGACGGCAATGTCGAGCACAGAATCCGCGAGCCCGGACGGGTCAAAATCCGCGGGCGCCTCCGTCATCTCAGCCCCGCGATCCGGGTACGCCGCAACCCGGCACCATCGATGCGGTCATGCCCCACCTCCACGACAGTCGCGTCAGGATATCCACGTCAGCACGGCTGTCAATCCGGCCGCCCGGCCGATCAGGCCGGCTCAGGTCAGCGGGAGCCGCCAGTCCTGCCCGACCAGATCGTGACCGAAGCTGTGGTGCTCTTGCGAGCCGGTGAGCTGGAAGCCGGCTCGCTGGTAGATCCGGCGCGCCGCATCGAGCACGTCATTGGTCCACAGCACGATCTCCGCGTAGCCAGGCCCGGCGCGCGAACGTTACGCACTCGGCGACGAGGTGGCCGCCCAGGCCCATGCCCCGCGCCCGTGGCTCGACGAGCAGCAGGCGGAGTTGCGCGGTCGTGTCCGTTTTGCGCATGCAGAACACGCATCCGGCGGGCGCACCGTCCAGGTCGGCTATCCAGGCCGCCTCGCGCGCCGGGTCGGCGCGTCCCGCGTAGTCCGCGACGATCCGCGCGACCAGCGCCTCGTAGCTGGCATCCCAGCCGTACTCCTGCGTGTACAGCGCCCCATTCCGGTGCACGACCCAGCCCAGATCGCCGGGGCGGGGCGGCCGGAGCACGAAGGCGGCCGGACGCGGGGATCCCTCGATGCTCTCTCTGATCGCGGTCATCGCCGCTATCATCCGTTGCTGGTCAGCCGCGGTGAGCGTGGCCAGCAGCGCGCGGATCTGGTCGCTGGAACTGCGGTCCAGCATCCCGAACGCGTCCCGGCCCGACCCGGTCAGCGAGATGACCTGGCGCCGCCCGTCCGAGGGTGCGCGCTGCCTGGTGATCAGGCTGTCGGCCTCGAACCTGGCCAGGATCCGGCTCAGATACCCGGCGTCAATATCCAGCACCCGGCGCAGCGCCCCGGCGTCGGCTTGCTCCTGGCGCGCCAACTCGAAGATCACCCGCGCCTCGGTGAGCGAATACGGCGTGTCCAGCAGTCCCTCGCGGAGCAGCCCAAGCACGTTCGTGTAGAAGCGGTTGAACTCCCGTACCGCCATGACCCGCGCGTCGGCCTCTCGGCCCGCACCGGAAGTCGTTGCCGAAGTCAATGAATTAGTTGACACAGTCAAATTATGACGACGGTGGCCGCCCCGGTCAAGCCCGTGGGCTTCGGACCCCCCGCTGGGACGGTGGGGTCACGACGCACCGCGCCGCGATGCGGGGGGGGGGAGGGAGGCGCCGTCAGCCCCGCTCGAGCACGGTGCCGATCAGGCCGAGCGGCGGCGAGCCGAGGTCCATCAGGGCGGTGTGGAACCGGCGCAGCGAGAAGTTCGCGCCCCACTGCTCCCGCGCCCGCTCGCGCAGGTCCAGGATCTGCAGCTTCCCCCAGGTGTACCGGCCATAGGTGGGGTCGAAGGTGGCCCGCGTGGCCTCGGCCAGCGCGGCCGGCCCGGCCAGGTGGGTGTCCGCGGCGAACCGGCGCGCGCCTTCCTCGACGCTCATGCCTGCGGTGTGCACCCCGATCGCGCACGCCAGGCGGGTGACCCGGACCAGCGCCTCCAGCCAGATCCCCACGGCGAACCGGGGATCGTCGGCGCAGAAGCCTTCCTCAACGCAGAGTTCCTCGGCGTAGTGCGCCCAGCCCTCCGCGAAGGCCGCTGATTGCAAGGTGCGCCGCAGCACCGTCGGTGCCCGCCGGAGGGCCCGGCCATGCGAGAAATGCCCGGGCGCGACCTCGTGCACGGTGATGCCGGGCAAGGTGGTCGCGCTGAAGACCTCCAGCCATTCCTCCCGCTCGCGTTCCGGCCAGGACGGATCGGGCGGGGTGATGTGGTACCACGAGGGCCCCTCCGGCTCCCCGGGTGCCGCCCAGGCCATCATGGCCATCCCCCACCGTCGGGACTCGGGCGCCAGGCCGACCAGGCAGATCCCGTCGTGGTAGGGGACCAGGTCCCGTTCCGTGGTGAAGTCGATCGCCTTCCGCGTCCAGGCCGCGGCCGCGTCGATGACGCCGTCGGGACCCGGATGATCGCGGACCAGTTCGCGGGCCACCTCCAGCGGGGGGCGGCTGGCGTCGATCCGGGCGCAGTCCGCGGCGAGCAGCCCGAGGAGCCGGCCGCGTTCCGCATCGGCCCGCTCGGCGAGCCGGCCGAGGTCCACGTCCATGCCTTCGGCGCTGCTCATCAGCGCGCTGAGCCCGGCGTCGCCGAGCGACGGATCGGGGTCGCCGTCGGCGGCGGCCCGCTTCACGTGCGCGGTCAGCCGGGCATGTGCGTCGGTCGCGGCGGCCCGGGTGTCGGCCGGCGCACCGGCCGGGATGCCGGCCGCCAGCCCGCGAATCACGCCGAGCAGCGCGGTGGCGACCGGCGCGCTCAGCCGGTCGAGGGCGGCAACAGCGGCGTCGGCCCCGTCCGGCCAGGCCGCCAGGTGCTCGAGGCGGGCCCGGTCACGCTCGTCCGCCGGAGCGTAGTCGCGGTCGTAGCAGGCCAGGTCGAGGCCGGACAGATGCGGCAGCGGGCTGCGCCGGTGCAGTTCCAGGTCACCGAAGGTGACCCGGGCCCGCTGCTCGAACGCCGCCAGATGGGCCTCCTCGTGCGGGTCATCCAGCGCCCCGCCCGCCGCGGCCGCCTCGGCCAGCGGGGCCAGGCCGCTGCGCACGCCGTCCGGCGAGAGGTCCTGGATGACGCCGTCGTACTCGTGGCGTCCGGCGGTCTCTCGCGACCTCGGCCACGTCCAGGTCGCACACGGCCCGCAACCGCGGGGGAAGGTCTTCCATGGCACCCGACGTTACCGGCCCGCGTCCCGTGGGCGCGGCCCGGTCACGTCACCGGGCGGCCAGAATCCGCCAGCCGTTCAGAGGCCCTGCCCGGGCTGGCCTTGGCCCGCCTTGACCGCGTAGACCGTGAGCGGGCTGCCGAGGCTGGCCGACATCCGCGCCGAACAGACCGTCGTCGTGAAGCTGACCTCGGCCGACGCGGACTGGCCGGCGGGAAGATCCGCAGCCAGTGCGCGGTCACCGGGGCGCACGCGGCGGCATCGTAGTTCTCCGCGTCCACGACCTGCAGGGTGGCGTGCGCGGTCGCGCCCGGCGCGAGCGTCACCGGGGCCGGGGGCACGGCCGGGTTCCTGCTGGCCGGGCTGCCGATCTGGCTGCCGGATGGGCTGGTCACGAACGAGGCACCCGGGTAGCCGTCGAGGACGCAGGAACTGCTGGAGACATTGGTGAAGTTCGAGCGGATAGTAGACGCTCCCGGCCGCGGCGCCGCCGCTGCTGCTGTCGATCGTCACCTTGAGGTCGGCTGTGCCGCACGTGGATGCGGCCGTGCTGGTCGGCGTGGCGGGAGCCGTCCGGGCTGGTGGCGCTGACCGCCGGGGACACGACCGGGGCAGACTGGCCCTTGACGGACTTCGAAGTCACCTGCCCGTTGGAGGTGCTCTGAACAGATCCGCAGGCGGCGACCAGCGCGGCGCTGCACAGGAGAGCTGCCGCGGCGAAAGCCCGCCGGGCCGTGTGGGCCGATGGTGTCATGGACATGCCCCTTATCGTGGCGGTGGTCCCGGCCGTGGGACTCATGCTGGTTCTACGACTCTTAGACGCTCGCGCCGCCGTCCTGGTTGCTACTACCGGTAATCGCGTGCGTGCTGCGTGTCGTTTCATCTGAGGAGAGCGCATGATGCCCCAGGGAACGTCGTTCACCACCCGGCCGCAGCTGGCGGGCACCTTCGGCATGGTGGCGTCCACGCACTGGCTCGCCTCGGCCACCGGGCTGGCCGTGCTGGAGAAGGGTGGCACCGCGTTCGACGCCGCCGTCGCCGCCGGCCTGGTGCTTCAGGTCGTCGAGCCGCATCTGAACGGGCCCGGCGGTGAGGTCCCGGTGATCGGCTACGACGCCGCGCAGGCCCAGGTCTTCGTGCTCGACGGCCAGGGGCCGGCGCCGCGGGGCGCCACCCTGGCCGCGTTCCGCGCGCTCGGCCTTGACCTGGTCCCCGGCGACGGGCTGCTCGCGGCCTGCGTGCCGGCCGCCTTCGGGACCTGGATGCTGCTGCTGGAGCGCTACGGCCGGCTTGGCCTCCGCGACGTGATGAAGTACGCGATCGGCTACGCCGGGATGGCTACCCGATGCTGCCCGGCGCCAGCGCCGGCATCGCCTCCGTGGCCGCATTGTTCCGTGACCACTGGCCGACGTCGGCGGAGATCTATCTCGCTGACGGGGTGCCCGCGCCTGGTTCCCGTTTCGGAAATCCTGTCCTTGCCGGCGTCTACCAGCGCATCCTTGACGAGGCCGAGGCCGCGGGGGGCGACCAGGGACGGCCAGATCGAGGCGGCCCGGCGCGCCTTCTACGAGGGGTTCGTGGCCGAGGCCATCGGCGCCTACACCGAGCGGGCCGAGGTCATGGATCTCACCGGTGAGCGGCACCGGGCGCTGCTCGCCGGGGCGCGACCTGGCCGGCTGGCGGGCATCGGCCGAGGCGCCGGTCACCCTCGACTACGCGGGGCTGACCGTATGCAAGACGGGGCCGTGGGGCCAGGGCCCGGTATTCCTCCAGCAGCTGGCCCTGCTCCGCGGGCTCGGCGTCGACGCCATGGAGCCGGGGAGCACGGAGTTCATCCACACCGTGGTGGAGTGCGCCAAGCTGGCCTTCGCTGACCGTGAGGCCTGGTACGGGGATCCCCGGTTCGGCAACGTGCCGCTCGCCGCCCTGCTGTCGGAAGATTACGCGACGAAGCGGCGGCCCTGATCGGCGCGCAAGCGTCGGGGAGCTTGTCCCGGGCGCGCCGGAGGGCCTGGCTCCCCGGCTGCCTGGGTACGCGACCGGGGAGATCGTGCTGCCCCGGGGGGCTGGCTCAGGCGAGCCAACCATCGCGGACACCGGGGCCGGTACCGGCGCGCCCCGCCCGCCTGCTCCCGGCCGCCGCGTCCCGCCCGCCCGCGTCTCCGCGCAGCCCGGGCGACACCTGCCACCTCGATATCGCGGACCGGTTCGGCAACGTGGTGACCGCGACGCCCAGCGGCGGCTGGCTGCAGAGCTCGCCGGTCATCCCGGGTCTCGGGTTCTGCCTGGGCACCCGGGCGCAGATGTTCACCCTCACCCCGGGGCTGCCCAACACCCTCGCGCCCGGCCAGCGGCCGCGGACCACGCTGTCGCCCAGCCTGGTCCTGCGCGACGGCGAGCCGTATCTGGCCTTCGGCACCCCGGGCGGGGACCAGCAGGACCAGTGGACGCTCGCTTTCTTCCTCAACCACGTGGCGTTCGGGATGAACCTGCAGGAGGCGATCGACGCGCCCGCGTTCCACACCAGCCATTTCCCGTCGTCGTTCTACCCACGCGAGTCCTGGCCGCGGGCCGTGGACGTGGAGGAGCGGGCCGGATCGGAGGTGATCGCGGCGCTGCGCGGCCGGGGGCACGAGGTGACGGTCCGGCCGCCGTGGTCGCTGGGCCGGGTCAGCGCCGTCGCGCCGCGACGGGGGATTTCTGTACGCGGCGGCGAACGCCCGGGGCATGCAGGGCTACGCGGTCGGCCGGTGACCCCCCGGCCCGCGCCTCAGGGATGCCGCGTCACGTCATTGCGCGGTGAACCTTTATTCCGCCGTGATCGCCGCCGCCTATGGTGACGGCGTGGCGAGTTTCGAGCGGGCGGCGGCCCAGCGGCGGCCATTTCCCGCGCTCGACCCGGAGCCGCCGCCCCGCCCGTGGTGGCGGCGGCTGATGATTCCCGCGGCCGTGCTCGCGCTGGCCGCCGCGGTCGTGGCGGCGGCGGCGCTCCGGCCCTTCTCCCGGGTTGCGGCGGGGCCGGCGGCGGCCGGGAACTCCGTCCGGCTGGCCGGTCTTCCCGGCCGAATCGCCGCCCTCACCACGGCTGGCGGTCTGGTCCTGGCCGACCCCGACGGCGGGCACGTGACCCGGGCCATGGCGAATGTGGGAGCGACGGTCTCGGCCGCGCCGGACGGCCGTTACCTGGCCCTCGTCAACGGCCAGGTGCTCACCGTCGGGCCCGGTCCCGCGCTGGCCATCGACCACACCGACGTGCCGCTCACCAGCCAGGCCGCCAGCGCGTGGCCTGATCCCTTCACGGATCACGAGCGGGCCTTGGTCATGCTGCTGGACTTCGGCGACCCGACGCAGTCGTCCAGCAACCCCATCTCCGTGGTCTCGCTCGCCACCGGCCGGGCGGTCTCGCTGGGCGTCGGCGACCAGGTGGCAGGCGACCCGCAGGCACCCGGGGTGTTCGTGTCCGTGGCGGCCCCGCCGGCGCCGTCCGCCACATCGGTCCCGGCCGGCTCCGATTCTGGGGTCGTGCTGCGGGACGCGGGCCGGCCGGACGTGGTGCTGGCCACGGCGGGCGCGCTCAACAGCGATCTCGGATACGCCCGCAACCTCCCGGCGGCGCTGGTGCCCTGGCCCAGCCCGTCGGGAGCCGAGGTCGCCGTGGCGGTCCGGCCCGAGGGGGGCTCCGTCACCGGCGTCGTGGTCCTCAGCCGGGCCGGCCTGCTGCTGGGCCACGTCGTTACCCCGCTTGGCACCCAGGGCGCCCCGGACTGGTCGCCGTCCGGCACGTCGCTGGCCTACCTGACTGACGCCCCCGGCGGCGAGGCTCCCCAGCTGAGCGTCTGGACGATCGGCAGGCCAGCCGTGGCCAGCGAGCTCCCGGCCGGCCGCGCCGGCCGCTACAGCACCTGTGTCTGGTCGCCGGACGGGACGTCGATCCTCTGCGCCTCCGACGGTTCGGACTGGGCGATAGCGGGCGCCGCGGGCGGCCACGTGTCAGCGCTGGTGCGCGGCCCTGGTCTCCCCATTGCCTGGCTGCCGGCTTCAGGCGGCCGATGATGCGGCCGGCCGCGGTCCTGCGAGGCATGGCGCAACGCGGTGGCACGACGGTGCTGATCCTGGCGGTAGCGCTGGTGGCCACCGCGGCCGCGGCCACCGGGCCCACCTACTACCAGGCGGCCCGGACTTCGATCCTGCATGACACGATCGCCACCACATCCTTCATCGGAAGCGGCTACGAGGCCAACGAGACCGGCGCGGTGCCCGGCCTGCTCGGCCAGCTCGCCCCGCAGCTGCAAAGCCAGCTTGACCAAGGCCTCGGGAGCCTCTCCGGACGTGGGCTGTTCGCACCGCCCATCGACTCGGTCGAGACATCCCTGCCGTTCCCGGAGTTCCAGGCGTCGATCCCGCTGGTCTGGCGGAGCGGGGTGTGCGGGCAGCTCCGTATCCGCGGTGCCTGCCCCCGCTCCAGGGACCAGGTCATCGTCAGCAGCCGGCTGGCCGCCCAGGCCGGCTGGCACATCGGCCAGCGGCTGACCTTCGCCGGCTGGAACGCCTTCACGATCAGTGGGACCTACTGGCTTGCCGAACCAGAACCTCGGGTACTGGTTCGGCCGCGGCTCCGTCTACTTCTCGGCCAGCACCCTCCTGCTCTCGCGCAACAACGGCGTCGACGGGATGTTCACCCCCCGCGCCACTCTGGAGCAAGGGCCGCCCGCCCAGCAGGGTACGGCCGTGGTGGACGACATGCTGCGCGGGGCGCGGCTCACCGGGGACGAGGTCCCGCAGTTGGAGTCGGCGATGACCTCCTTCAGTACCAGCACGGTGCTGACGGACCAGCAGGTGCTGGTCAGCACCGCCATCCCGGCCACGCTGAACACGGTCGAGTCCAGCTGGCGGTCCGTGGCCGTGCCGGTCGTGCTGATCACGGCGCAGCTGCTGGTCCTGTGCCTGCTGCTCCTGTTCCTCGCGGTCACCGACGCCATCGAGGCCCGCGGTCCTGAGGTGGCCCTGGCCAAGCTGCGCGGCCAGGGCGGATGGCGGACCGTGGCGTTCGGGATGTCCGAGCCGGTCGCGCTCCTGGTGCTCGCGCTGCCGGTCGGCATCCTGGCCGGGTGGGGCGCGACAGCCGCGCTCGGCCATGTCCTGCTGCGCCCGGGCACCGCCGTCGTGCTGCCCCCGCTGGCGTGGGCGGCGGCCGGGGCCGTGACCGCTGGCGGCCTCGCGGCCGTGGCGGTGGCCGCGCGCCGGACGCTGCGCCGGCCAGCCCTGGACGAGTGGCGGCGGTCGGGCCGGCGGGCCACCGAGCGCGGCTGGGTCATCGACGCGGTCCTCGCGGTCGGCGCGGCCGCGGGGCTGCTCGACCTGGCGGCCAGCGGCCAGATCGGCTCGGCCCGCCGTGGCGGGCTCGGGCTGCTCGTTCCCGGGCTGCTCGGGCTCGCGGTCGCCGTCGTGGCCTCGCGGCTGCTGCCGCTCGCCTGCCGGGCCGCCTTCGCGCGGACCGGCCGCCGCGGCGGCCTCGGGCTCTACCTCGCCTTGCGTCACCTGGCCCGGAGGCCGGGCGGGGTGCGGACCACGATCGTGCTCGCGACTGCCTTCGCCCTCGCCGCCTTCGCCGTGGCCGCCTGGTCCGTCGGCCGCGACAACGAACAGCTCGTGGCGACCACCCAGGTCGGGGCGCCGACGGTGCTCACGGTCAGCGTCCCGCCCGGCCGGGACCTCGGCGCGATCGTGGCCACGGCGGATCCAGGCGGGCGGATGGCCGCCGCCGTGGACCACTTCACCAGCCTGTCCAGCGGCACCTCCGGGCTGACGACGCTGGCCGTGGACCCGCAGCGGTTCGCGCGGGTCGCGAGCTGGCCGCCCAGCTTCGCCAGCCAGCCGCTGGCCGCCCTGGCCCGCCAGCTCGCTCCCCGCGCCCCGGCCCCGGTCATCCTGGCCGGTGATGCCATGCGGGTCAGGATCGATGTCCAAGCCCTGTCGCCGGCCGGCTCCGCGCTGGCCGCGGACGTCACGACCGGTGCGTCCCCGGTCAGCCTCGGAACGCTGCCCGCGCACGGCACGGTCACCCTGACCGGCCAGCTCGTCGGCTGTCCCTGCGTGCTGCGCGATCTCGAGCTGAATCCGCCGATCGCCTTCGACCGGCAGATCCCGGTGACCGGCGCGGTCACCATCACCCGGCTCGAGGTGCACGGCCCCGGCGGATGGACGCGGGTGGGCCCGGGCGGGGTGCTGTCCGACGCGGCCCGGTGGCGTCCCGGGCACTCGGACAACCCGCCGGACCGCCTGCGTGCGGTCGCGGCCGGGCTGGAATGGCAATTCAAGGCGCGGGTGCAGCAGGACGCGATCCTGGAGTCGGTGAACCGGCCGTATCCGCTGCCCGCGGTGGTCTCCGGCGCGATGCTCGGCCCGGGGCAGCGCCTCGTCTCCGGTGCCGGGCTCGACGGCGGTCCGCTCGGCCTGCGGGTGATCGCCGCCGCGACGGCCGTGCCCGGCGCACCGCAGGCCGGGGTGATCGTGGATCGCCGCTACGCCGAGCTGGCCGCGGGGGAGAATTTCCCGCAGGTTAACCAGGAGGTCTGGCTGGCGGCTGGGGCCCAGGGCATCATCGAGCCCCGGCTGAGAGCGGCCGGCGCGCGCGTGCTGTCCGTCCGCAGCGCCGCGGCCATCACCGCGATGTTCGCCCGGCAGGGGCCCGCCCTGGCCAGCGTGCTCTTCCTGGCCGACGCGGCGGCGGCGGCGCTGCTGGCGGCCGGCGCAGCGATCCTCGGCCTGTACCTGTCCGCCCGCCGGCGCCGCTACGAGTACGCCGCGCTCTCCGCGTCGGGGGTGCCGCAGCGCACCCTGCGCGGGGCGGTGCTCACCGAACTGGCCCTGGTGCTGGGGCTCGGCAGCGTCGTCGGCGTCGCCGCGGGGCTGACGGCCGCGGTCCTGGTGCTGCGCGACGTTCCCGAATTCATCAGCCAGCCGGCCGCGCCCCCGCTGTCGTACGTTCTGCCCGCGGGCCCGCTGGCATTGCTGCTCGGGGCGGCGGCCGGGCTGCTGATCATCGCCGCGGTGACGGCCAGCGTCCTGCTGATCCGCGGGGTCAGCCTCGACCAGCTACGGGAATCACCGGCATGACCGGGGCAACGACGCCGGAGGCGCCAGGCCGGTCCGGGGCGATGGTGCGGTGCGAGGGCCTGGTCCAGGTCTACGGCGCTCCCGGCCAGGAGATCACCGCGCTGCGCGGCGTCGACCTGGTGGTCGCCGAGGCGGAGACCATGGCCCTGCTCGGCCCGTCGGGCGCCGGCAAGTCCACGCTGCTGTGGCTGTTCGCGGGCATGCTGCGGCCCACCGCGGGTGTCGTCGAGGTCTGCGGCCGCCGCCTCAGCGACCTGACCGCTAGGGGGGCGGCCGAGATGCGGCTCCGCGACGTCGGCGTAGTGATGCAGAACCCCGGGCGCAACCTGCTGCACAACGAGACCGCGGTGGGCAACGTGCTGTTCGCCCAGGCGCCGACCCGCCGGTCCCAGGCCGCCAAGCGCCGCCGGGCCGCCGACCTGCTGGACGCGGTCGGCCTGGCCCGGGTGGCCCGCCGGCCCGCCGGGCGGCTGTCCGGCGGTGAGCAGCAGCGGCTCGCGGTCGCCGTGGCCCTGGCCAACGGACCACGGCTGCTGCTCGCGGACGAGCCGACCAGCCAGCTCGACCACGGGTCCGCCGCCGCCGTCGTCGATCTCATCCGTGCGGCCAACGAGGACCTGGGCACCACCGTGGTCGTGGTGACCCACGACCCGGCCGTCGGCAGTGCGCTCGGGCGCACCGTGACGATCCGGGACGGCCGGGTCGGGGCCGAGGGACATGCCGGGGAGGACTACCTGGTCGTCTCCCGTGACGGCTCCGTCCAGCTGCCCGCCGAGGCGCTGGAGGGCGTCCTGCCACCCGGGTCACTGGCCAAGGCGACCCTGACCGCTGACGGCGTGCAACTGCGCCGCGTGGACGTGGAGCGGGGCTGACATGCTCAAGGCGCGTGGCCTCCGGTACGTCCGGGATGGCCAGCTGATCCTCTCGGACATTGACGTCACGGTGCAGCCGGGGGAGAGCCTCGCCGTGACCGGGCCGTCCGGCTCGGGCAAATCCAGCCTGCTGGCGCTCATCTCGGGGCTGACCGCCCCCACCGCCGGTGAGGTGCATATCGACGGAGCGCTGCTCACCGGGTTCGCCCGCCCCGCCAGCGGCGTCGCCGTCGTGCTCCAGGGCTACGGCCTCGTGTCACTCCTGACCGCGGCCGAGAACGTCGAGGTCGCGCTGCGCGCCGCGGGCCATGCGACGCGCGATGCCCCGGTGGCGGCCCGCGGCGCGCTGGCGCAGGTGGGACTCGAGTCTCACGCCGACCAGCTGGTCGAGGAGCTGTCCGGAGGCCAGCAGCAACGCGTGGCCGTGGCCCGCGCGCTCGCGCTCGAGCCCCGGCTGCTGATCGCCGATGAGCCCACCGCCGAGCTTGACCCGGCCGCGCGCGCCGTTGTGCTGGCCCGGATATTCGACGTGGCCGCCGACGGCGGCAGCCTGGTGGTGGCCACGCACGACCCGGAGGTCGCCGAGCGGTGCGATCGCGTTCTCGATCTCCGGGCGTCGATGAGCTGACATCCCCCAACGGCACCGGTGCGCCATTGGGGTCGTTGGGACGGCAGTGCGGCATTGGTGTCGTTGGGACGGCGGCGGTGCGGCGGCCGCCAGATCGATGAGTGAAACGGCGGCTAGAGCGTGCACTTGGCCAGCCAGTCCGTCAGCAGTTGATCATCGCCGGTGACCGCGAAGCGGTCACCGGCCGCGGGGAGGCGACCGTAGATGACAAGCAGCAGGTCGCCGGTGGCTCCCTCGGCTGTGACGGTCGCCGGGCCGTGGCCGCGCACCCAGGTGAAACCCGGACGGCGGAGGGTGAGCATCCATTCGCCATCATGATCGGTGGCGTGGAAATGAAGGGTCTGGCCGTCACGGCCGAGCCCACGCAGCCGCTCGGCAACCCAGGGGAAGCCGGGGACGTTGGTGAGGAACTCGTCGATGCACTCGGCTGCGACGCGGGCCCGGATCGCGGGCACGCGGGCGAGGGCCAGTTCGGCGTCGGCGCGGTGCACGACGGCCTCGCCGAGGATGCGGCGCACCCAGTAGCGGGCATGCTGGTCGGCGCCGTTGGTCCACAGCGGTGTATCGGGGTCGGCGGCCCGCAGCGTCGTCACCAGCTCGCCCGCGCCAGCAGCGAACCATGCGCCGTAGCGGGCGGGATCATCGGGCAGGTCGGCCCGGCAGTCCTTCGACCAGACGGCCTCCTGCGAACGTTGCCGGACGACATACTCGACCCGGCGATGTGAGCTGCCGTGATGCTTGATGAGACCGGCCATCGTCCATCCCGGGCAGCTTGGGACCGGCGTGGCCGGATCGACGTCTTCGATCACGCGTGCGAACAGTGCTATCTCAGCTTCGACCGCGTCACAGTAGTCCTGATGCGCCCACCGGCCGTTGCCTGGCTCATTCATGAGCGGGAAGGTAGGAGGCGGCCGCGGCCAGCGTGCCGGAGAGCACGGTGACGGCCTGGCCGGCCAGCGTGACGCGGTCGCCGTTCCAGTGCACCCGGACCGTACCGCCCCGCGCCGAGGCCTGGTAACCGGTGAGGGCCGGCCGCTCCAGGCGCTCACCCCAGTACTGGGCGAGCGTGCAGTGCGCCGACCCGGTCACCGGGTCCTCGGGGACGCCGATCGCGGGCGCGAAGAACCGGGACACGAAGTCCGCACCGGCCCGGGTGGCGAGGGCGGTCACTATCACCCCGTGGGTGCTGACCGCGGCCAGGGCGGCCAGGTCCGGTTCAAGCTTGGTGACCTCATCCTCGCTGCCGGTGACGACGAGGAAGTCCTCCGGCGCGCGCCCCGTCCAGGCCGGCTTGGTGACACCGAGCGCGGCGAGCAAGCCAGGCGGGACCGGCGCCGCGACGGCAGGCCGGGCCGGGAAGTCCAGCGTGATCATGTCCCCGTCGCGGCGGGCCACGAGCGGACCACTCGCCGAGTCGAAGCGGATCGCCCCGTCCCGCCCGGCCAGGCCCGCCTCGATGAGCACGTGCGCGCTGGCCAGCGTGGCGTGCCCGCAGAGCATGACCTCGGTGGCGGAGGGCGTGAACCAGCGCACCGCGTAGCCACCTTCCCGCCGCTGCACGAAGGCCGTCATGGGCAGGTTCACCTCCGCGGCGACCTGCCGCATCCACGACGGGTCCACGGGGCCGTCCAGCAGGCAAACGGCCGCGGGATTGCCGCCGAACGTGACGTCGGTGAACGCATCGACGTGGAAGAAACGCACCAGCGGAGCATAACCGCGCGGGGGCCGGCGGGCCAGGCGTTATCCGGCGGGCCAATGCGCGTCATCCGGCCGTGGCGATGCCGGCCTGGTAGGCGAGGATGACCAGGTGGACCCGGTCGCGGGCGTCGAGCTTGGCCAGCAGGTGGCCCACATGCGTCTTCGTGGTGGCCGGGCTGATGCCAAGCTGCGTAGCGATCTCGGTGTTGGACAGGCCGCTTGCGATCAGAGCCAGGACCTCCCGCTCTCGCGCGGTGACGGCGTGCAGGTCGGGCTGGCCGGGCCGGGCGGCCGCGGCCGCCCGGGGTGTGCGGGCGAACTCCTCGACCAGCCGCCGGGTGACGCTCGGGGCGAGCAGCGCGTCCCCAGCGGCCACGACCCGGATGGCGTTCAGCAGTTCGCCCGGCAGCGTGCTCTTGAGCAGGAAGCCGCTCGCCCCGGCGCGCAGCGCTGAGTAGACGTACTCATCCAGGTCGAAGGTGGTCAGGATGAGCACGCGGACGTCGGCGGTCGCGGCCGATCCGGTGATCCGGCGGGTGGCCTCGATGCCGTCCATGACCGGCATCCGGACGTCCATGAGGACGACATCGGGCCGGGTCCGGCGGGCCTGCTCGACGGCCTCACGGCCGGTGCCGGCCTCGCCCACGACGGAGAATCCTGGCGTGGCCGCGACGATGCCGCGGAACCCGGCGCGGACCAGCGCCTGGTCGTCGGCGACGAGCACGCGAAGCGTCACGGCGTCCCGGCGGCGAGCGGGAGGCGCGCGGCCACCTTGAATCCCTGGCCGGGCAGCGGCGCCGCGCTGAACTCACCCCCGCACAGGCTCACGCGTTCCCGCATGCCGACGAGGCCATGGCCAGCTCGCGTCGTGCTCAGCGGGGCGATGTCGCGGCTGCCGGTGGCCCGGGCCGCCTCGCCGGCGCCGCGCCCCGGGTCGGCGATCTCGACCGACAGGTCGCTGGCGCCGTAACCGATGACGACCTGGCAGGTGGCCGCCCGGGAATGCTTGACCACGTTGGTCAGTGCCTCCTGCACGATGCGGTACGCCGAGAGGTCGATCCCGCCCGGGATGTCCCGCACCCGGCCGGTCCGCTCGACCGCCACCTGAAGGCCGGCCCCGGCGATCCTCGCCACCAGCCGGTCCAAGTCGGCCAGTCCCGGTGCGGGCGCAAGCGGGGCGATGGGGGCCCGGTCCTCCCGGCCTCCAGCCGCGCCGCCCGCGGGGGCCACGGAACCGGCCGGGCCATCCGGGCCATGCTGGGCACGCCAGCCTCGCCGGCCGGTATCGCCACCGTCCCGCTCGGCGGCTTGGCGCAGGACGCCCAGGAGCTGCTGCATGTCGCTCAGGGCCTCACGGCTCACCGTCTGGATGGCGCCCAGTGCGGCGCGGGCCTCGCCCGGCTGGCTGTCGAACACGTACTCGCCGAAGCCGGCCTGGACCGCCACCACGGTCATGCTGTGCGCCACCACGTCGTGCAGCTCCCGGGCGATGCGCAGCCGCTCCTGGGTGACCGCCGTGGTAGCGACCTGCTCCCGCAGGTTGGCCCCGTAGGCCCGGCGCTGCTGCACCGCGTAGCCGGCGGTCCAGCATGTGATCATCACCAGGCTGGCGGCGGCCGCGTTGCCCGCGCCTTGCCCGTTGAGGTGCAGGAGCAGCCCCTGCACCGCGAGCACGGCGAGGGAGGCGCCGAGTCCGGATACGGCGATGGCGCGCTGGCAGGTCGCCGCCACCAGGTAAAGCACGGCCGCCAGGGGCAGCAACGGGCCAAGAGTGATCACGCCGCCGAACACGAGGGTCACCAGGCAGGCGGTCAGGATCACGGCCAGCGCGCGAAGCGGGCTGCGGCGCCTGAGCGCCACGGGCACGGCCAGGCAGACCGCCAGCAGTGGGGCGAGCCAGTCCCGCGCGTACCACGCGCTGACCGGGAGCCGGTAGTGATGAGTGCTCTTGAACATGATCCCGAACACGATCACCGCGAGCAGGAAGGCGGCCCCGTAGTCCAGCGCGACCCAGAATCCCGGCCGCAGCCGCCTGGTCAATGGGCGCGCGAGGGCGGGCGGCGGCTGGCGGGGGCCGGTCTGCCGCGCGCGGCGAGCCGCGGGCGCGGGGGGAGACTCTACGCTCACCTGCTCACGGTAACCCTCTGGGTCCGTGCGTGCGTCGTCCCTGAGTCGTAGGATCCCGGGTGGACAATAGACCCCGGCGACGGCCATATGCCCCTCAAGCGGGAACCGAAAGCAATCCTCCGGGATGATGACGGCGCCCCGGCTGGCCGACATTCTGGGATCGCACACTGCCATGGCGGCCGCCGCCGGTCCGGACCGGCGAGCGCGCCGGTTCGGCGGGAAACGACATCGGGCGGACCGGTCCGTGGGACGCCACCAGGAAGGCGAGGCCGAGGCACCGTGACCGCTCAACTACCGTTGCGTTCCGGGCCGGCCCCCGGAGCGGCGGGCTCCGCGGGGGCCGTCATCGAGACGACGGCGCTCACCAAGCGGTATCCGGCCGGGGTGACCGCGCTCGACAGCCTCACGGTGACCGTCGGTCCCGGCATCACCGGGCTGGTCGGGGCGAACGGGGCCGGCAAGTCCACGCTCATCAAGATCCTCCTCGGCCTGCTGCCGGTGACCAGCGGGCGGGCCGCCGTGCTCGGCCTCGACTGCGCCACGAACCCGGAGCGGATCAGGATGCTGACCGGCTACATGCCGGAACACGACTGCCTGCCGCCCGATGTCACCGCGACCGAGTTCGTCACCCATCTCGGCCGCATGTCGGGGCTGCCGCCGACCGTGGCCAAGGAGCGCGCGGCCGAGTCGCTGCGCCATGTCGGCCTGTACGAGGAGCGGTACCGGCAGATCGGCACGTACTCCACCGGCATGAAGCAGCGGGTGAAACTGGCCCAGGCCCTGGCCGGGGACCCGAAGCTGCTGCTGCTCGACGAGCCGACCATCGGCCTCGACCCGGCCGGGCGGGCATCCATGCTCGACCTGGTCAGCAGGATCGGCACCGAGTTCGGCATCTCCATCGTGGTGTCCTCGCACCTGCTGGGGGAGATCGAGCAGATCTGCGACCATCTGGTGGCCATCGACGGAGGGCGGCTGCTGCGCGCCGACACGATGACCAGCTTCACCCAGGTGAGCCAAGTGCTGGTGATCGAGGTCAACGAGGGCACCGCGGAACTGCAGGCCGAACTCGCCGCGCGGGGGCTGCGGCCGGAGCAGGACGAGCGGGCGCTGCTCGTCCAGATCGAGACAGACGCCACCTACGACACGGTCCGCGACGCGATCGCGGATCTCGGCCTGCCGCTGAACCGCCTGGAACAGCGCAGGCGTCACGTTTCAGAGCTCTTCACCGACAACGACGAGGAGGCGCACCGTGCCGGCTGACAGCAGCACCGCGCCGGCCAGCCGCCGCAGTGGTGTCATCCACGACATCGGCTACCAGCACTACGAGGGCCCGCGGCTGGGCCGCCCGGCGATCATCCGGGCCCTGTGCTGGCACAGCCTGCGGTCGGCTTTCGGCATCGGCCGCGGTGTCAAGGCTAAGATCGTGCCGGTCATCACCTTCGCCATCCTCTGCCTGCCCGCGGTGGCGAACGCGGTGTCGGTGGCCAATGGCTCGCCGCGATCGATCAACTACGACACGTACATTTTCCAGCTGCGGGTCCTGGTAATGATCATCTTTATCGCCGCCCAGGCGCCCGAGCTCGTCTCCCGCGACCTGCGCAGCCACGTCCTGCCGCTGTACTTCTCCCGGCCGCTGCGCCGCCTGGACTACCCGCTCGCCAAGCTCGCCGCGTTCATCCTGGCCTGCCTGGCCATGATCGAGATCCCGCTGCTCTTCCTCTACCTGGGCACGATCACCCAGGCGCACGGCGGTTCAGCTATCTGGCATGAGACCAAGGCACTCATCCCCGGCCTGCTGGTCGGCTTCATGTGGGCCGTGCTGCTGGCCAGCATCGGGCTCTTCCTCGCCTCGCTGAGCGGTAGGCGCGCCTATTCGACGGGCACGATCGCGATCTTCTTCTTCCTCACCTGGATACTCGCCGGGCTGCTGTACTCGGTCAGCACGGGCCAGGGCCACCCCTTCCGGGGCGGGCAGGTAGCCACCACCGGGGCGCGGCTATCCGGCCTGGCCAGCCCGTTCACCGTGCTGGACGGCGTGCGGCAGTGGCTCGGCGGCACCTCGCCGGGCCCGATACCGCCACCGGGCAGCTTCGGCCCGTTGTATGGAGTCCTGCTCCTGGTCCTGCTCGGCCTGGCCGTGGGCGGGCTGGCGGTCCGCTACCGGAAGGCGGGTGTGGCGTGAGCGACATCGAGCTGCGCAACGTTTCGCGGTGGTATGGCAACGTCGTCGCGATCAACGACATAACGATGACCATCGGCCAGGGTGTCACCGGCCTGCTCGGGCCCAACGGCGCCGGGAAATCCACCCTGCTGCACCTGATAGCCGGGTTCCTCGCCCCATCCCGGGGCGAGCTGACCGTCGGCGGGGCGCCGAGCTGGCGGAACCCGGACATCTACCGGGTTCTCGGCCTGGTTCCGGAGCGGGATTCCGTCTATGCCTTCCTCACCGGCGAGGAGTTCGTCCGCGCCACCGCCAGGTTGCACAAGCTGCCCGACCCCGACGCCGCGGCGCGGCTCGCGATCGCGGTCGTGGAGATGGCCGGCGCGCAGGACCGGAGGATCTCGACCTACTCCAAGGGCATGCGCCAGCGGATCAAGGTGGCCGCCGCCCTGGTCCACGATCCGGAGACGATCCTGCTGGACGAGCCGTTCAACGGGATGGACCCGCGGCAGCGCCTGCACATGATGGACCTGCTCGAACGGCTGGGCGCCGAGGGGCGCACCATCTTGTTCAGCTCGCACATCCTGGAGGAGGTGGAGCGGCTGTCCGGCACGATCCAGGTGATCGTGGCCGGCCGGCTCGCGGCGTCCGGCGACTTCCGGGCGATCAGGCGGCTGATGACGAGCCGTCCGCACGTCTTCCTGGTCCGCAGCTCGGACGACCGCCGGCTGGGCGCCACGCTGATCGGCCGTCCCGCGGTCAGCGGGGTGGAGGTGACCGGCCGGGGGCTGCAGGTCAGGGCGTCCGACTACGGCGCCTTCAGTCGGGAACTCGCCTCCCTCACCCGGGACGAGGGCATCCGGCTGCGCGAGCTGCTGCCCGAGGACGAATCGCTGGAGAGCGTCTTCGCCTACCTCGTGGACTCCTGACGGGCCCGGCCCGCTGTCCGCCCAGAACCCAGGAAAGAGACGATTGTGATGTTCGGTGTGCAGGGCAGGGTCGTCGCGTCGATCACGCTGCGCGCGACGATGGGCCGTAAGCGGGTATTCCTGTTCGCCATCCCGCCACTGATCCTGCTGCTGGTCACCGTGGTGCTGAAGCTCGCGCACCCGCCGAACACCGAGTGGCCGAGCCATATCCTGGGCGACTTCGGCTTCTCGGTGGTGCTCCCGCTGACCGCGCTGATCATCGGCACCAGTGTCCTCGGGGCGGAGATCGACGACGGCAGCATCATTCACCTGCTCGCGACGCCCGTGCGCCGGTCCACGGTGATCATGAGCAAGTTCCTGGTGGCGGCGGTCCTCACCATGATCTTCGTGGCCCTGCCCGAGCTGGTCGCGGGGCTGATCGCGACCGGAGGTGCCACCAAGCTCGCCGTTGGCCTGTTCGTCGGCGCGCTGGCCGGCTCGGTGATCTACAACGCGGTCTTCATCATGATCTCCGTTCTCACCACGCGAGCGATCGCGGTCGGGCTGCTCTACCTGCTGGTCTGGGAAGCGGTGCTGGGCAACTTCGCCAGCGGCGCGCGGATCCTGTCGGTGGAGCAGTACTCCCTCGGGGTGGCGAACTCCATCGCGAACAGCGCCAGCCTCAACGCGCACCTCGGCCTCACGACAGCGATCGTGATGGGCGCGGTGGTGACCGTGGCCACGCTCGCCTTCGCGATCCGCCGCCTGGGGGCGTTCTCCCTCAAGGGTGACGCCGTGTGAGCGGCCGCGACGGCGGCTGAGTTACCGGGGCGTCCGGCCGTCCGGCCGGAACGCCGGGCCGTGCCCGGGCACGATCACCGACGCGATGTCCAGGATCCGCTGCCGGCTGGCGCTCAGCGCCCGCTGGTCGGCGGCGAGCGGATCCTCGGCCGGACCGTCAGGCCCCCACCAGGCGTGGGTGCACGCGTAGACGCCGTCCGGGGTGGCGGCCAGCGTGGTGATGTCTTCGTTGCTGTGCCCCGGCGTGGCGATCAGCCGGACCGAGGGGCTCAGCTCGAAATCCCCGGCCTCTCGGCCGATCCACAGGTCACCGTCGTATGTGGCCCAGTGGTCGTGAATCCGCGCCGCGCCGAATAGCGCGGCGTTGACAGTGTGGTCGGGGTGATGGTGACTGAACACCACATCGGTCACATCTTGCGGAGCGTGCCCCTGGGCGGCCAGCGCATCGAGCAGCACGTCGCGGCGCTCCACCATCCCGGGATCGACCACGATGAGGTGCGCGCCATCCAGGATGAGCGTGACGGTGCTGCCCACCCGGTCGCCCCCGGCGACCTCCCGGACGTAGCCCTCGTGCAGCACGTGCACATGCGCGGCGGCGGCCTGGGGGATGGCGCGGTCATTCACGAAGCCGAGATTAGCGCGGTGGCCGGTGCAGCGCGCGGCCCGGTCCCGGCCCGTCGGTCCTCACGGTCTTGGCCGCGTGGTGAGCCGCCGCCGTCCCAGGACGGCGATCCAGAGCGAGAGCAGGAGGATCAGGATGCCGTCGAGGGCGTGCAGCCCGCCGACCCACTTGTTGCTGTCGCCCAGGGCGGCGAGGACGTTCTGGGCGATCACCGTCAGCAGCGCGAGCACGAACGCGGATATCGCCGTGCGCGCCGACTGCCACGCGACGAGGGCCAGGATGAGCAGCACGAGCGAGATCAGCATCAGGATGAAGCCCCAGGCGCGGTGCGGATCGAAGCTGCTCGCGTTGGCCACCTTCGGGGCGTTGATCCCGAACACCCCCACTCCGGCCAGGAACACCTGCGCCAGCACCCCGGCCACGAACAGCGCCGACAGGTACACGTAGACGGTGTCGACCTTGTGCCGCCAGCCGGTGAGCACCCGCGCCCCGGGTTTCGCCGTCGCACGCTCAGTTATGTCAGTCATTGGTTCCCCCTCTGTGTGGCCTTGTCCGGTTGTGACGGTAGACCGGGGGAGTTACGGAAACCGTTACGGCGCGGTCCGGGCCTTGGCGGCCGCCTTCATCTGCTGCTTGTGCGCCCGGACCTGGGCCAGCGAGTCGCCGTCGACGATGTCGGCCACCGAGCGACGGGAGCCCTCCTGGCCGAAATGGCCGGCCGCCTCGCGCCAGCCGTCCGGCCGCACCCCGAACTGCTTGCCGAGCAGCGCCGCGAAGATCTGCGCCTTGGCCGGGCCGAACCCGGGCAGCTCGCCGATCCGCGCGAGCAGTTCCTGGCCGGTCGCCGCGCCCGTCCAGACCCGCGCCGCATCGCCGTCGTAGCGCTCGACGATCAGCTGGGCCAGAGCCTGCGTCCGGCCTGCCATGGCCTTGGGGTAACGGTGCAGCGCCGGCCTCTCGCTGAACACGGCCGCGAGCGCGTCCGGGTCGTAGTCAGCCAGCTCAGCGGCGGTGGGCTCGTGGCCAAGCCGCCGGACCAGGTCGCGGGGGCTGGTGAAGGCCTTCTCCAGCGGCACTTGCTGGTCGAGCAGCATGGCGATCAGCAGCGCGAGCGGGCTGCGGGACAGCAGTTCGTTGGCGTCCGGGTCGATGGGCAGCGATAGTGTCATGCGATGCTCCAGGTCACGCGACCATCCTGGCCGGCGGCAGGCCCCGCGCGCGACCGTCCTGGGCGCGTTCCCGGCCGCCGCGACTTGCAGGTGACCGGCGCGGCCGGAACTACTTTACGGGCGCGCGGCGTTGCCTCTATCAGGCAAGGATGTGATGCAGTTGGCTGGCAGACCAGCCGGGGAGTCACATCCTCGCCGCCCAAGGAGGCACCGTTGTCAGGTCGGATGAAGTTCGCCATCGCCGGAGTGGCTCTAGGAATTATTTTGCTGTGGGTCCTGCCCTGGTGGGTCAGCCTGGTGATCATCGCCGCGGCGATCGCCGTCCCGGTGGGGGGTTATCTCATGCTCGACCCGTCGCAGCGTCGCCGTATCGGCCGGATACGCGGCCGTGGGCAGATCGGCTGACTGGGCCGGGTTATCTCCGTCAGATGCGCTGACGGCATGCCTGCGACGGGTGAACCGGCCCGGATGGTCAGCTGAGCAGTCCTGGGTAGAGCAGCGCTAGCTCGGCCGGGTAGCCGCCGATCAGCCGCAGCTCGTCGTCGGTCAGCGGCTTGCCGGTGGCCGCCGCGCACAACTGGACCAGCTCGAATACCAGATCCTCGTCCGTGACGTCGATGCCAAGCCCATCCATGACGTGCCGGAACCCGGCCTTGCCGCCATACTCGCCGGTCAGCACCACGCGGCCGGGCCGGGTGTGCCAGTCGGCCGGGAACGGCCCGAGGGTGTCGTCGTCGTAGAGTTCGTAGTTGTGCCGGTCCTTGAGCGCGCCGTCGGCGTGGATTCCGGACTCATGCGAGAACGCGTTGCGGCCCACGCCGGGCTGGCCCTGCGGGAGCGGCTGGCCGAACGCGTAACTGGCCCACAGGGCGAACCGCCGGGCCCAGGAGAGGTCCACCGGGTCGCCGATCTCGGCGCGGCCCGCCACCCCGAACCCGTGGCGGAAAGCCAGCAGGCAGGACAGCAGGTCGGCGTTGCCCGCACGTTCCCCGATCCCGTTGATGCACGTGTTGACCCAGGCATCCTGCCCCGCATCGAGGTCTCCGAGGGCCCCGGACACCGAGTTCGCGACCGCCATGCCGAGGTCGTTGTGGCAATGCGTCTCGATCGGGATACGGACCGCAGTGGCCAGCTTCGCGAACCGCTCGCGGATCCGCTCGGGCGTGTCGCCGCCGATGGTGTCGCAATACCGGACGCGGTCGGCCCCGGCGTCCCGGGCCGCCGTCGCGAATTCGAGCAGGAACCCGTCGTCGGTACGGGAACCATCCTCGGCGTTGACGCCGATGGTCTCCGCGCCACCGGCCTGGGCGGCCGACACCGCGGCCAGCATCTCCGAGATCACCGATCCGCGATCGAGCTTGCCGCGGAACTTGTGGGAGATCATCTGGTCCGAGGTGGAGATGGACAGGTTGTAGTGGCGCAGCCCCAGCGGCACCGCCCGCTGCACGTCCCCGGGCACCGCCCGGCACCAGCCGGACAGCCGGAGCGCGCCGAACGCGCCCGCCTCGGCCAGCGCCACATTCGCCCGGATGTAGGGCACCTCGTGGAAGAGGAACGGAAAGCCGATCTCCGACTGGGCCACGCCCAGCTGGCCGAGATAGAAGTTGATCATTGTCTTGCCGAACTTCGACAGGCCGGTCCGGGCCGTCTGCACCCCGTCGCGGTTGGTCACGTCAAGGAAGTGAATCGCGGGCACGCGGGCCTCCGGCGCTGGGTCGTGCGGCAGCGCCACGTCGGCGCTGGCGCTTGGTACAGATATGTTGACCCTTGAGCTGTATTAGGGTCAACATCGATTAAAATCAACGTGTGGTGGGCACCTGTCGTGAGGTCAGCGTCCGTCGGCAGGGCGGCGGGCGTGGGCAGGTCGGCGCGTGTAGGTGCCCGCGGGCAGGCCAGTGCCGCAGGCAGGAAATAGTGCTCTAGGTAGAACCAGTGCTCTAGGGGAGAGGTGGGACGTGGCGGACTGGATCGGCGCCGCCGAGGCGGCCGAGCGCCTCGGCGTCAAGCCGGCCACCCTGTACTCCTACGTCAGCCGGGGGGTGCTGAGACGCCGCCACGTGGCGGGCGGCCGCGGCAGCCTCTTCGACCCGGGGGAGGTCGAGGCGCTGTCGCGGCGGGGACGGCCGCGCCGTGAGCCCGGCCTCGGGGAGTTCGTCATCGAATCCGGCCTGACGGAGATCGCCGGGAACCATCTTCGATTCCGTGGCCTGGACGCCGCACAGCTGGCCGTCACGCGGAGCTTCGAGGACGTCGCGGCCCTGCTCTGGACCGGCTCCTTCACGCCCGCCGGGCCGGGTGGGCGGTGGCAGGCCACGGCCGAGGCCGTGGCCGCGGGCACGGCCGCCCAGTCCGCTCTGCCCGCGGGCACGCTGCCGCTGGAGCGCCTGCAGGTGATCGTCCCCGCCCTGGCCGCGGCCGATCCGCTCCGGCTGCACCTCGACCCGCCGGCCGTGGCCGGCGCGGCCCGCAGCATCATCGCGGGCATGGTGGACTGCCTCCCGCTGGCCCGTCCGCCGGACGGGATGCCGTCGGCCGATGACTCCGTGGCCGCCCGGCTCTGGCCCAGGCTCTGCCCGCGCAAGCCGCCGCCTCGCCTGCTGGACGCGCTGCGCGCCGCGCTGGTGCTGCTCGCCGACCACGAACTGGCCGCGTCGACGCTCGCCGCCCGGGTCGCCGCGTCGGTCCGGGCCGACCCCTACGCCGTGGTCGCCACCGGGCTCGGCGCGCTGGGTGGTGCGCTGCACGGCGGCGCGTCGCTGGCCGCCGAATCGATGCTCGCCGCCGCCCGCAGGCCGGCCGACGCCCCGCGGGTCGTGGGCGAACTGCTCCGCCGCGGTGAGCGCATCCCCGGGTTCGGTCATTTTGTCTACGACTCCGGCGACCCGAGGGCCGTGCTCCTGCTCGCCCTGGTCAGGAAGGCCGCCCCGGCGTCAGCCCGGCTGGCGGTGGCCGACGCCGTTCTGGCCGAGGTCCGCACCCGCTCCCTGCCCGAGCCGAACATCGACTTCGCCCTGGCCGTCCTGGCGAGCGTGGCCGGGATGATAACCGGTGCGGGGGAGGCGGTCTTCGCGGTGTCCCGCACGGCGGGCTGGCTGGCCCACGCCCTGGAAGAGTACGCCCGGCGCACGCCACTGCGGCCGCGTGCCCTGTACACGGGGCCGCCGCCGCGAAGTACCGGGATTCCGGTCTGAGCCGGGCGCCGGTAACGTCACAGGCATGGCCCACGATCTCTGGCACCGGCCGCTGGTCCGTATCCGCGCCGCCGACGTCACCGGCGACACCAGGCAGACCAGCGGCATGACGCGGATGGAGGCGATCTCCGGCCAGACTGTGGGCTGCGCCAAGGTGTGGATGGGCCAGACGCACGTGGCCCCCGCCACCAGTTCCGGTGATCACCACCACGGCGAGGCCGAGACCGCGATCTACGTGCTCTCCGGGCACCCGGCCTTCGTCTTCGCCGATGGGGACCGGGAGGTCCGGCTGGACACCGAGCCCGGTGACTACGTCTTCGTCCCGCCTTACGCGCCGCACCGGGAAGAGAACCCAGGCGAGCAGGAAGCCGTGGTGATCATCGCCCGCAGCAGCCAGGAAGGCATCGTGGTGAACCTGGACAGCCTCTGGTCACCCGTGGACTCCAGCAACAGCTGGCCCGGCACCTGCGGCGGGCGGGCCGTCCCATGATCACGAAGGCTTCACCCAGATCGCTGACGCCGCCGGAACCGGCCGGATCATCGCCGGCCCCGGTCACGCTAATGGCTGGATGTCGCGGAGTTTGGCACGGACCCGGTCGGCGTCGGGGTGGTGGAGGTCGTCGAGGATGGCGAGGGCCTGCCGCCAGGCACTGGCAGCCGCCTGCGGGCAGTCGGCGGCCTGGTGAGTGTCGCCGAGGTGCGTGAGCGTCTCGGCCTCGAAGTACCGGTCGCCGAGCTCCCTGAGCAGGTCGAGGGCCTGCCGGAAACACGTGACGGCTTGGGCGTACTGGCCCAGGTTGCCGCAAGCGTAGCCGAGGCTGTCCAGTGCCGCGGCTTCGGTGTACCGGCCGCCGAGTTCACGGCATAGGTCGAGGGACTGCTGGCAGTAGGCAAGAGCCTGCTCATAATTGCCCAGCATGCAGTGGCGCCAGCCCACCCGGTTGAGCGTGTCGGCCTGCCCGGCCCGGTGGCCGGCCGCCTGGTAGAGGCTGAGGGCCTGCAGGCTATGGCCAAGCGCCTCGCCGTAGCGATCCTGCCGTCCGAGCGCCATGGGCACCGAAACCTGCTTGGCGCCTTCCATCGACCTCAGGGGCGGGCAGGGGCCGCCCGGCCGGGGGCGGGCGGGAGGGCCGCCCTGCCGTGCCGGTGTTGTTCCACGGCTGCGGGCCACGCGGGTGCGCCCGTGGCGGGTTTGCCCGCGGCGCGGCGGTGGTCTGGTTGCCGCTAGCCTGGTGGGTGTGGGCTGCCGGGTGAGTGGTAATAGCTGGGCTGTCCACTCGATCACCAGCCCGGCCGGCCGGGCCGTCAGGCGTTCCCCTTTGGCGCAACGCCCTATAGAGCCCGGATCCTTCGTGATCATGGAGGGCGTTGGGATGGGCGCGGCCGTACCCGAACTGCGGGAATCAGGTCGGCCCGCGGCGCATTCCCTATAGCAGAACGTCAAGCCGGGAAGGTCGCCATGTCCGTTCGCCGCCTCAACCACGCAGTGCTCTACGTCCACGACCTGGCCAGCGCCGTTGACTTCTATACCGGGGCGCTCGGCTTCGAGATCCGCACCGAGATTCCCGGCCGGGCGGCGTTCCTGCGGGCGCCCGGCTCCGCCAACGATCATGACCTGGGCCTCTTCGATGTTGGCGGATCCCCGCAGCCGCCCGGTCCGCGGGTAGGGCTCTATCACCTCGCCTGGGAAGTGGGCACGCTCGCCGACCTCGACGAGACCCGCCGCCGGCTCGCCGCGCGTGGCGCGCTGGTGGGCGCCAGCGACCACCGGGTGTCCAAGTCGCTGTACGCACGGGATCCGAGCGGCATCGAGTTCGAGGTGATGTGGCGGGTCCCGGCCGAGGACTGGGCGGCCGAGCTCCAGCAGGGCGACATGATCGCGCCGCTCGACCTGGAGGGTGCGCAGGCCCGCTGGGGTGACCGCGCCACCGGCGCTGCCGCAGGCTCCGCCACCTGACGCCCATCGGACTGGCCCGCGGCCGGTCTGCGCGATGGCTGGATGCTGTCGGCTGGATGTTGCCTAGCGTTCAGCGTTCCGGTGGCCTGCTGCGGACCTCGACGGTGCCTTTGTAGGCGTACCCGCGCACATGCACGACCGGGGCGTCTGGCGGCAGCACCGCGTCGTCCTCCCCGCCGGTGCTGGCGCCGAAGCCGCCCACCTCGACCCGGACTCCTGGCGGCACCAGGATGTCCACCCGCGACTTGTAGGCGTACGCGACGATCGTGGTCTCCGGCGCGGTCAGCTCGGCCGCGCGCAGGTCCAGCCAGCCGGTGCCCTTGTAGATCATGGCCGTGTAGTGCTCGGGTACCCGCCACCGGCCGGCCCGGCGGATCGAGCTCTTGAACGTGATGGCCAAACGGCCCGGCGGACGGCCCGTCACCGGCGCCACCGACCGGCCCGCGGGGCTGGCCGAATCGGGGAGGTCGGTGAGCAGTTGGTCCAATTGCGTGCGGGTGCGCGCGGTGAGCGCCGCCCGCATACGCTCGTCGAACTCCGCGTCGTCGAGGCGGCCGTCGGCGAACGCGGCCTGCAGCCGGTGTGTCGCCTCGTCACGTTCCAGATCCGAAGCCCGGATCTCGGGAACTGCGGCCTGCCCGGGGGACTGTGGTTCTGCGTCGCGCCTCGATGGCTGCATGGCTGCCCTCCTCGCCGGTATCGAGATGTATCTTCTCATCCCGGCGAGTGCGGGGGAGGGCCAGGCGATAAGGGCTCGACGGCGAGGATCGGCCGCGCCTCATGGGTGACGTAGAGGTCGGCCCGGAATCGCCGCGCCAGCTGGTCGTAGGCGGCCTGTATCTGATCAAGGTCGGCCTGCTTGTCGGCGCTGAACAGGCTGGTCATTGAGTCCTGCCACCAGTTCATGTTGCGCCGGTCCCCCCACTTGCTGACGATCGGCGCCCGCAGGTGGGCATCGCCGTCGGCGGTGGCGTACATGGCGAACAGGCTGGCTATGAACTCTTGGTAGGCAGTGAACAGCGAGTCGGAGAACAGCACCCGGTTGGAGTACATCGTCTCGTCCAGTGTCCGCTTCACGCCGATGGCGTCTTGCGGCTTGATCTCTTTCCAGCGGCCGACGAACGTGGCAAAGCACAGCAACTGGTTGAGCGCGGGTGCGACCTCGTTGAAGATCTCCAGGCGGCGGGTCACGACGGTCTGGTTGGCCCACCGGACCTGCTCCAGCCGCCGGCTGACCCGCGCGACGAAGTAGCCGAGCCCCGCGACCGTCAGCGGCGTCAGCGCCGACACAGCCAGCGTGGCGATCTCCACGCTGTTCCATGAGGCTGCCATTAGCTGTCACTTCCGTCGTGGCCGCCGCGTTCACCGCCGGATCTTTGGGCGATGTCCGGACTGCCCCATGACATCGCTTGTGGCACCCTACCGACTGTGAGGGATGGAACCGCCCTGCTGCCGGAGTTCGCCGCCGCGCCGCTGCAGCACCGGCTGGCCAGCCGTCCGGAGGCACCAGACCCGCCGGAGTAGCTCCCGTCCCCCATGCGGGTCAGGACCGGCGCGTCACCCGTATCTTGGACTGCCGGTGCGGGAGTTCCTCCCAGTCGTCCATGAACTCCGCGTCGAGGCCGTGCTTCCCGGCGAGAGCGATCAGGGTCCCCGTGCGGTAGTAGAAGTCCTCGCGCAGCACCTGGTGCTCCGCGCCCTCGGTCCGGTCGAAGGTGAAGTCGAAGACCCCGTCGGGCCTCATCACCCGGCCGACGTGGGCCAGGCACTCGTCGATCACCTCGATAGGCGAATGGGAGAAGACGCTGTGCGCGTGCACGACGGTGAACTGGTCAGACGGCAGGAACTCCAGCTTCAGGTCCCGGACGACGGTCAGGTGCGGGAGCTTGGCCTGCAGGCCGAACTCCTCGATGGTGGCCTGCGCCGCGACCAGGATGTCCGGCGAGATGTCGATGCCGTAGTAGTTCCCGGCGTCCAGGTAGTCGATGAACAGCCGCCCGGCGCGCAGGTTGCCGCAGCCGATCTCCAGCATCCGGTCACCTGGCTGCAGCCCATGCTTGACCAGGTAGTCGAACTGCATCTGGCCAATCTCAAGCCACGACTCGTGGGTCTTGCTGCCGACCGCACCCTCGCGGCTGCGCGCCGTGTCCGACTTCATCACGGCCCGGTAATAACTGACGTGGTCGCCGGCCTTCATGCCGATCCAGGCGTCGCGGCTGCGCCGCCGCGCGTAGGGCAGGACCCGCCCGGGATGCCGCAGGGCATAACCGAACTTGAAGGAAAGCCGGGAGCGATCGTGTTCAGACACGGCACAGAGTCTGGCACGCACCGACCGCGCGGGCATCCCCACCTGCTACAACGATGGTCTCGCCGTCAGGCCGGGTGACCCGTCAGGCCGGGTGGTGCGTCACTCCGTGGGCTCGGCGGGAGCGTGCCGCATCCGGCCGGTGGCCGCCCGGATGGCGAGCACCCGGGCCGCCCCCATGACCACGCCCATCACGATGGCGTAGCCCAGTGCCTCCCCGGTTCCCACCAGCGGGTCCTGCGGGTCGCTGGGCGGTTCCTTGCCGGTGAGGCGCTTCCAGCCGAAGGTGATGACCTTGCGTGCGGCGAACGCCGCCGCGAACGCCGCCGCGGCACCGATGGCCTTGCTGGCGCCGTCCCCGCGCTTGTCTGACATGCGATCCTCCTGATGCGCGTCCGCTGGCTGCCGGTGCCCGCGCCCTTGTCCGTCCCACGGGCGATCATCCCACGGGCGTGCCATCGGTGCGGGCGGCGCCGCGGCACGCCTCGATCGCCGCGGCCAGCTCGTCCGGCCGTCTGGTGCCGACCAGCCAGTACGGCCTGCCCTGCGCCCGGTCGGTGACCTCGATGTAGACCGAACGCGGCAGGTACGGCCGGGCCAGCAGGAAGCGCCGCCGGATCCGCCCGCGGGCCACGCATGGCACTGGTCTGCGTCGCATCCAGACACGGCCACCTCGCCGACCGTGGCCAGCGGCAGCGCGGCCGGCCGGCCCGCAGTTCGCCGTCGCGGACATCGACGCTGGCCCGGCCCCAGAGCAGCAGCGCCGCCGACCAGGTCCCACCAAGCACCACATAACAACGAGCGCGAGCTGCCAGCTGAAGCCGGCGATGAATCCGGTGCCGAGCATGATGGCGCTGAGCAGCCCCAGCAGCCACCAGGTGGCCGGAACGCGCAGCCGTTCGTGGTAGACACGCATGGGGTCCACGGTAGTTGGTTACGTGAGGACATGACTGGGCGACGGATGTGGCGCGGCACCCGCGGCGCACTGAGCCGGGCGGGTGTTCCAGGCGGCACTATGAGCCGGGACCCAGTGCGGCGGGCGACGCCGCCGGGCCGGATCGGCGCGCCGACGCCGGCCACGACACCGGCGGCGAGTACTCAGGTGCCCGCTTGGCTGCAGCGGGCGGCGGGCTGGTCGTGGCGCCTTCTGCTCCTCGTCCTCGTCATCTACCTGGCCTTCCGGGTGGCCAGCGTGCTGCGCCTGGTGGTCCTGCCCTGTGTCGCGGCCTTGCTGCTCACCGCGCTGCTGCAGCCGCTGCTGGCGCGGCTGCGTCGGCTCGGGCTGCCTAACCTCGCCGCGACCTGGTGCACGTTGCTGGCCGCTATCGCGGTGCTGGCCGGTGTGGGTTTCCTGGCCGCGACCCGCACCTCGGCCGACTACCCGACGCTGGTCACCGAGCTGAAGCATTCCGTGCATGAACTGCAGTCGTGGCTGGCCGGGCCGCCGCTTCACCTCCGGCAGGCCGGCCTAACGCCCTCTCCAACCAGGTCCTGGCCTTCCTCAAACAGCACCAGTCGGCCGTCGCGGGCACCGTGGTGACCGGCGGCAAGATAGCCCTGGAGATCCTGGCCGGCACGGTCCTGATGCTGTTCGTCACGTTCTTCTTCCTCAAGGACGGCGACCGGATCTGGTCATGGCTGATGAGCTTCTTCGGCTCGGAGGGGCGGGAGCGCGTGGACCGGGCCGGCTTCGCCGCCTGGCAGGCGCTGGTGTGCTACGTCCGGGGAACGATCACCGTTGCGGCGATCCACGCCGTGGTCATCGGGTCGCCCTGTGGGTGCTCGGTATCCCGCTGCTGGTGCCGCTGGTCATCCTCGTGTTCCTGGCGGCGTTCGTGCCCCTCGTCGGCATCCTGGTGGCGGGGGCGCTGGCGGTGGCGGTCACCCTGGGCACGAAGGGGTGGATCGCCGCGGTGGTGCTGGTCGTCGTGTTCATCCTGGAAAACCAGCTGGAGAGCCACTTGCTCCAGCCGGTGGTGGTCGGCCGCATGGTGCGCCTGCATCCGCTGGCCATCATCCTGGTGCTGGCCGTCGGCGGCGTGGTGGCCGGCATCCCGGGCGCGGTGGTGGCGGTTCCCACCTCCGCGGCGCTTGTCCGTGCCTGGCCCTACCTGCGGGGCCGCGGCGGGGACCCGCCGGATGCGGCCGAGTCGCTGGGTAGTGCCCATTCCGGCGCAGCGCCGGAGCGCCAGTAGTCACGGGGGGCCGGTAAGGTCACGTGGGTGAACCAGCATCGATACCCGGGCGGCGGCCCATGCCGCCCGTGAATCCCGTCACCGACGAGGTCCCCGTGCTCATCAGGCGCCTGGACCCGGACCTGCCACTGCCGGTTCGCGCGCACCCGGGTGACGCGGGTGCGGATCTTGTCACCGCTGTCAACGTGGAACTCGCTCCGGGCCAGCGTGCCGTGGTGCCCACCGGGATGGCGATCGCGCTGCCCGACGGGTACGCCGCGTTCGTGCATCCTCGGTCGGGGCTGGCTGCGCGGCACGGGGTGACGATCGTGAATGCGCCGGGAACCGTGGATGCGGGGTACCGTGGCGAGATCAGGGTGACCCTGCTCAACACCGACACCGCCGAGTCAATCAGGTTCCAGCGTGGCGACCGGATCGCCCAGCTTGTCATCCAGCGTGTGGCCTGCCCGGTCTTTCACGAGGTCAACGTGCTGCCAGGGTCATCGAGGGGTGACGGCGGCTTCGGGTCAACCGGGGGACACGCCGCGGTCGCCAGCGGCGATGGCCGCCAGCGAGAAAGCAGGGAGGGGAGCGGTGTTCCGTCAACGTCGCCGTGAGCGTGCGGATCAACTCGGATCGCAGGCGGATGGTGCTGGTGAGCAGCAGGACTTCGCCGAGCAGGAGCTTTTGCTGGACGACGGGGAGGCCGGCAGGCCGACGAGGAGTCCTTGCTGACCATCGAGGAAGCGGTGCTGGCCGACCCGGAGGGCGGGCTGGCCGGCCCGGAACCCGTGCTGGTTGGCCCGGGCGTGTCGGGCCCGTGGGATGCGGAGGAGGAGTTCCCGCCGCATGAACGGATCGACTTCGGCAGCCTCCAGGTGCCGGTGAGCGAGGGATTCGAGATCCAGCTGAACCTCGCGGAGGATCAGGGGCCGCTGATCACCGTGCTGCGCGGGGACAGCTCGCTTCAGCTCCAAGCGTTCGCCGCCCCGAAGACCGGCGGCCTCTGGGATGACGTGCGGCGCGAGATCGCCGCCGCGGTCGCCGAGGCCGGTGGTTCGACTGACGAGGCCGACGGCCGGTTCGGCGTCGAGCTTCGGGCCCGGGTCAGGGCGACGGAGGCCGGCCAGGAGGGGCAGGCCGGGGGGTTGCAGCCGATCCGCTTTCTCGGTGTCAACGGGCCCCGCTGGTTCCTGCGCGGGGTCATCACTGGCCCGGCGGCACACCACCGGTCGGCCGCCGAGCCCTTGGAGGACGTCTTCGCGGGCATCGTCGTGGTTCGCGGGGAGCATCCGGCGCCCCCCCGGGACCTGCTCGGAATCCAGCTGCCCGAGCAGGCCAGGCAGGCCATGGAGGAGCAAATGGCCGAAGCGGAAGGCGCCCGATCCCTCCCGAACCCGTTCGAACGCGGCCCAGAGATCACCGAGACGCGCTGATCACCGTGATCCGCGATCACCGTGATACGCCGCCGTCCGGCGCCGCACCGCCCCTGAGCGCCTTCACGAATCCCGGTGGCTCGGGTGCTCGTGCCCGCCGAGCAGCCTGGCGAGCTGGTCCTCGACGTCTTCGCTGGTGACGAATAGCAGTTCGTCGCCGGTCTCCAGCGGGTCGTCGCGCTGCGGCACGATGACCCGGCCATCCCTGAGGATGGCGACCAGAGCCGTGTCAGCGGGCCAGTCGATGTCCCCGATCCGCTCCCCCACGAGCGGCGCACCGTCGGGCATGGTCAGTTCGACCAGAGTTGCCTCGCTCTGCCGGAACGTCATGAGCCTGACCAGGTCGCCGACGCTGACCGCCTCCTCGACCAGGGCCGAGAGCAGCCGGGGCGTGGAGACCGCCACGTCCACCCCCCAGGACTCGTTGAAGAGCCATTCGTTGTTCGGGTGGTTGATGCGGGCCACCACCCGGGGCACCCCGTACTCGGTCTTGGCGAGCAGCGAGACCACGAGGTTGGCCTTGTCGTCGCCGGTCGCCGCGATCACGACGTTGCAGCGTTCGAGGCCAGCATCGTCGAGTGAGCTGATCTCGCACGCGTCAGCGAGGAGCCACTCGGCACGCGGCACGCTGTCCACGGTGATGGACTTGGGGTTCTTGTCGATAAGCAGCACTTCATGACCGTTTTCAAGCAGCTCGGTGGCGATGGAGCGGCCGACCGCGCCTGCCCCGGCGATCGCGACACGCATCAGGCGCCTCTCTTTCCCGCTGGCCGGCCGCCGGGCGCGCGCGAGGCGAACACCGCCTCGATCCGTTCCAGATCAGCTTCCAGGGCGATCACGTGCAGCACGTCACCCTCCTGCAGCACGGTCCCCGGGCCGGGCAGCACGGCCTCGCCGAGCCTGGCCAGGAAGGCGATCCGGGCTCGCGCCGCTTCCTCCAGCGCACTGGTCTTCTCGCCGACCCAGTCCCCGGAGTACGCGACCTCGGCCAGCACCACCGCGCCCGTCGGATCACGCCACAGGGGTTCCGTGCCTTCCGGCAGGAGCCTGCGCAGCATCTGGTCGGCGGTCCACCGGACGGTCGCTACGGTCGGGATGCCCAGCCGCTGATACACCTCGGCGCGCCGGGGATCGTAGATCCGGGCCGCGACCCGGCGCACACCGAACGACTCACGGGCGACCCGGGCGGCGATCACGTTCGAGTTGTCGCCGCTGCTGACCGCGGCGAACGCGTCCGCTTCCTCGATCCCGGCCTGCATCAGGACGTTCTGGTCGAAACCGACACCGCATATCTTCCGGCCCTTGAACGAGGAACGCAGTTTGCGGAACGCATCCCGGTCCTGGTCGATGATCGCGACGGAATGGCCCTGGTCCTCAAGGATGTGCGCGAGTGTGGATCCGACTCGCCCGCAGCCCATGATCACGATGTGCACGGCGGCCTCTCTGTCAGTGTGGTGCCCGCCCACGGTATTCCCCCTGGGTGCATGGTGAGACGGCCGGCCAGCATACTAAGGGGGGCGGGCGAGCCGGGATACGCGGCCCTTCGCTTCGCATCCGGCTCGTATGCGCTCCGGGCCCCGCACCCCGGCCCGCCCGTGATGCCGGTAAGCCCGCGCCGCCCGGTAAGGAGAACTGCGTGAATCCTGTGGTTGGAAGTGCGCAGGATCTCCTCGACCTGGTGGTCGGGGAGGTCGCGCACGGCGGCTGGTGTGTGGCCCGGGAACCCGGCGACACCGCCGAAAGCAGCGGGCGGGTGGTCTTCGTCAGGCACGCGCTGCCGGGCGAGCGGGTGCTGGCCAGGATCACCGACACCACCGCCCGGTTCGCCCGGGCGGACGCGGTGCGGGTCCTGGTGGCCTCCGCGGACCGCGTCGAACCCGGCTGCCCGCACGCGCGACCGGATGGCTGCGGTGGCTGCGACTGGCAGCACGCCAGCCTCGACGCGCAGCGCCGTCTCAAGGCAGCCGTGATCCGCCAGCAGCTGCGGCGCATCGCCGGTATTGAGCGCGACGTGACGGTCGAGCCGCTGCCCGGCGACGACGGGGGCCTGCGCTGGCGGACCAGAGTCCGCTTCGCGGTGCGGCCCGACGGCCGCGCCGGGCTGCGCAAGCACCGCTCCCACGAGCTGGTGGACGTCGGCGACTGCCCCATCGCGCACCCTCTCGTGCAGCAGGCGGGCGTGACCCGCCAGCGATGGGAAGGCGCCAGGTCGGTCGAGGTCGTGACCGCTCCCGGGTCAGCCGAGCGGGCCCTGATCATCTCGCCCGCGACCGGGCGCCGCCCGGCGCCCCGCGCGGTCGCCGCCGCGGATGGGCCGACGGCCCGTCCGCCGCGCCGCCGTCCGGCGAGCCGCCCAGCCGCGGCCCCGGCGGCCCCGCGGCAGGAACGTGGCGCGAATCGTTTCGTATCGTCATGGCTGGCGCGGGGAGCAGACTCGGTCCTCTCGGCCGGCAGCGGCGGCCGGGCTCACCCCGTTGCGCGGTCACGGCTCCCTGAGGCAGACGGCAGCCGGGCGGACGTGGCGGGTCAGTGCGGGCGCCTTCTGGCAGGTGCACCCGGGCGCCGCGGACGCACTGGCCGGTGCCGTACTGGACGCGCTGCGCCCGGAGCCGGGCGACGTGGCGCTCGACCTGTACTGCGGTGCGGGGCTGTTCGCCGGTGTGCTCGCGGCCGCAGTCGGCCCGGCTGGCGCCGTGGCCTGCGTGGAAACCGACGCCGCGGCGGTCCGCGACGCCAAGTACAACCTGCGCGGCACCCCGTGGGCCCGTGTCTACCGCGGCGATGCCGCCGAGGTGCTCGCCCGCGCAGGCTGGCCAGAAGCCGGCCTGGCCGTCCTCGACCCGCCCCGGGCGGGAGCCGCGCGCCCAGTCATCGAGCACCTCCTGGCGCGGCCTGCCGCCGCCACCCCGTCAGGGGGCCTGCGCCGGGTCGCCTACGTGTCGTGCGACCCGGCGACGCTGGCCCGCGATCTCGCGGTGTTCGCGCAGCATGGCTGGCAGCTTGACGCGCTGCGTGCCTTCGACGCCTTCCCCATGACGCACCACGTGGAATGCGTGGCCACCCTGCTGCCCGGGTGACGGGGCGGCTATCCGGCCGCCTGCTCGGCCTGCCGCAGGACCGCCTCGGCCTCGACCTCGACCTGGATCTTCTCGCTGACCATGACGCCGCCAGGTATCGGCGCGTTGGAACTGATCCCGAAGTCGGTCCGGTTGATCTCCCCGCGGGCCGAGAAGCCGGCCCGGGTGCCGCCATAGGGATCCGGGCTGAACCCATTCACCTCGACCGTCAGCGAGACAGGGCGGGTCACCCCCCGGATGGTCAGCTCACCGTCGACGATGAACTCCCCGCCGTCCGGGCGGATGCCGGTCGAACGATAGGTCATCTGCGGGTGGGTGGCCACGTCGAAGAAGTTCGCTGACCTGAGGTCGCCGTCGCGCGCCTCGTTGCCGGTGTCCACGGAGGACAGGTCGATGGTGGCGGTGGCGGATGAGTCGAGCGGATTGTCCGCGGTGACGACCTGCGCCTGGAAGGACGTGAAGCGCCCGCGGACCTTGCTCACCATCATGTGCCGGGCCACGAAGCCAATATGGGAATGGACGGGATCGAGGTCCCACGTGCCTGCGATGTAGCCGGGAATTTCCACAGCCTGAGACGTCATCGTCGCTCCTTATAAAGGCGTCAAACGGCTCTTTGCGTTGACCCTAACCCCCGGCCCAGACGGCACCTAGGGTGGCGAGGTCCGGCGGAACCCGGGCCGCTTCCGCGGGTTCCCTGGCGCCGCCAGGGGCTCGCTCCCGGAGTGGGTCCAGGTGCCTGTGCTTTCCGGATGACCGTGCTTTCCGGATGACCGTGCGCCAGGATGACCATGCGCCAGGATGAGACGTATGCAACTAAGGATCTTCACTGAACCGCAGCAGGGCGCCGACTACGGCAGGCTGCTCGCGGTCGCGCGGGCCACCGAGAAGCTGGGCTTCGACGCGTTCTTCCGGTCCGATCACTACCTCAAGATGGGCGACGTCAGCGGGCTGCCCGGGCCGACGGACGCCTGGGTGACGCTGGCCGGCCTGGCCCGCGAGACGTCCCGGATCCGGCTGGGCACGCTGATGAGCCCGGCCACGTTCCGTTATCCAGGGCCACTGGCGATCTCGGTGGCGCAGGTCGATGACATGAGCCGCGGCCGGATCGAGCTTGGGCTGGGAGCCGGCTGGTTCGCGGAGGAACACGCGGCGTATGGCATCCCGTTCCCCGAAGTCCGGGAGCGTTTCGATCGCTTCGAGGAACAGCTGGCCATCCTCACCGGCCTGTGGACGACCCCCCAGGGCAAGACGTTCTCGTTCGCGGGCTCGTACTACACGCTGACCGACTCGCCGGCCCTGCCCAAGCCTGCTCAGCGGCCCCGCCCGCCCATCCTGGTCGGCGGCAAAGGGCCACGGCGCACGCCGCGGCTCGCCGCGAAGTACGCCGACGAGTACAACGTCGCGTTCGAGGACACCACGCAGACCGCGGCCGCCTGCGACCGCGTCCGGGAGGCCTGCCGGGCGGCGGGCCGCGACGCCGGCTCGCTGGTGTACTCGGCGGCGCACCTCGTCTGCTGCGGACGGGACACCGCGGAGCTGACCCGGCGGGCCGCGGCGATCGGCCGCGACGTGGCCGATCTTCGGGCTACCACGCTGGCCGGAACTCCCGCCGAGGTGGTGGACAAGATCGGGCGTTTCGCCGACGTGGGCATCGAGCGGATGTACCTGCAGATTCTCGATCTGCACGACCTGGACCACTTGGAGCTGATCGCGGCCGAGGTGCTGCCACAGGTCCGCTGACCCCGCGCGTCAGGACGTCGGGACCCAGAAGCGCAGCTTGATGGCCCGCTGGTCGTCGAACTGGCCGCCGTTCGCCTCGATCACCTTCCGCGAGGCGACGTTGTCCTCGTCGCAGGTGATCAGCGCCGGGTTGATGCCCAGTGTGGCCACGACCGGGAGAGCCCGCGCGAGCATGGAGGTGGCGTGCCCGCGTCGCCGCGCGGACGGCCTGACGTCGTAGCCGATGTGGCCGCCAAAGTCCAGCAGGTGCTGGGTGAGCCGGTGCCGGATGGCGATTCGTCCGAGATACTCGTCGCCGTCGGTCCACCACAAAGTGGTCGAGGGGACGACACCGTCGGGCCGGGGCGAGTCCTCCCGCGCCTGGTCGCGCACGTGCCGGACATACTCCTCGAAAAGCTCCGGGTCGGTCCATCCCAGGCCGTAGACGCTAATCTCACGGCCGACCATGCTGTTGTCTTCTGGTGCGCCGCGGCCCTCGGCCCGGAATTCGTCCATGGCGTCGATGAACGAGGCCCGGACACGGGAAGTGGGCGCCACCAGGTCTGGCATGGTGCATAGTCCTACTCCCGCGCCGCCGCGGTGCGCACGTCATTTGTCGCATTCGGCGGGCTTGCCGGCCGGCCTGACGCGCGAGTGTGCAGGTCGTCGGCCATGGCGGGTGCCGGCCTCATTCAGAGGCCGTCCTCAAGGGTTGTTCAGAGGCTCTCCAGAAAGAACCTCAAGCGAGTAAGCAGGGTGCGAGAGGATTCTCATTCCGACATGCTCGGCTCGTCAGCGGCGGCCAGATTCCAAGCCTGGCCGCTTTGTCAGGAAGATTGTCAGGAAGAGGAGTGTGCCTCTCATGTCGTCGCAAAGGTCGCGGCATTGGCTGCGGTGGATTATCAGCGGCGTGGTGGCGGTCGTTGTCCTGGTCGTGGGCGGGACCTACGTCTTCATCCACTTCATAGAGGGCCCAGCGCCGGCGCCACTCAGCCTCAAGAGCAGCGCGAGTCCGTCAGGTTCCGGGGTCAGCCAGACCACCACTGCCGTGCCGGTCGCTGGCACCTGGGCGATCACGAGCGGTTCTCAGGTGGGGTACCGGGTCAAGGAAGTGCTGGCCGGGCAGAGCCAGACCGCGGTGGGCCGCACCAAGTCCGTCACCGGTCACCTGACGATCAGCGGTACGAGCGTGACCGCGGGTACCTTCACGGTCCAGATGTCCACGATCAAGAGCGACCAGAGCCAGCGGGACGTGCAGTTCGATGGCCGGATCATGGATGTCTCCTCGTACCCGACGGGCACGTTCACGCTGACCAGCCCGATCCAGCTGGCGCCGCTGCCTGCCGCCGGAGTGATCAAGACCTACAGCGCGACCGGCCAGCTCACCCTGCATGGTCACACCCGGCCGGTGACGTTCCCGCTGACGGCCGAGCGCACCTCGACCGGGATCAAGATCTCCGGGTCGATCCCGATCGCGTTCGCGAACTGGGAAATCCCGAATCCGAGCTTCTCAGGTTTCGTCACCACCCAGAATCACGGCCTGCTCGAGTTCCTGCTGGCCTTCCAGCGATCCTGACCGCCGGGGCGCTCGCAACCCGGCCCGCGAGATGATGAAACGTTGAAGCGCATCAATCCGCGACTACCACGCCCCGCTTCTGTGAACGATTCGCCAGCGATCGACCCTTTACGCCTTAGCCTCATGTTCAGCCCGGATCGCGATAGCCGATGGCGGCTGACCCGGAGCCGACCGTAACGTTGATTTCCCGGCTGGTGGCATGGCCGGCCAGCCCGCGCGCGACGGTCCGGCGGCCGGAACCGGCCGTGCCACCCACGCGGTAACTGTCGCCGTGGGGCACCCCGACCAACACCGAGCCGGAGCCTGCGGCGGCGCTGACCCGTTCTGGAGCCCCCGCGAACTGGAGGCCGATGAGGCCTGAGACGACGCTGGCCTGGACCTGCGGCGAAACGAGGGCGGTCCCGGTGATGGCCCCCGACGTGGCCTGCGCCCAGACCTGGCCGCGCACGCCCTCCATGGTCACGCTCCCCGAGGTCGCCTGGAGACGAAGACCACCGGTCACTTGCCGTACCGTGATGGCGCCGGGCCCCACCGCCGCACGCACCGCCACCTCCCTGGGCACCTGCACGTCAACCTGGATCCCGCAGGTCGGCCACTGCACGTACACATGGAGCCCGCGCGCGGCGGGCCTGCCGCAGCCGACGCTGATCTTCAGCGTCTGGCCGTCCCACGCCTGGCGGACGACGGGCGCCGTGCTGCCTGCCCAGCTGAGCCTGCGGAGGACCCGGATGCGCCCGGGCGGCCCCGCGGCGACCGTGAATCCGCCGCCGCCGCTGACCTCCAGCGCCGCGATCGGACGCTGGTACGTGGAGCTGGTGATCTCGGTATGGATCGCGAGCCGATAGTAAGCGAGCGTGGCGGGTGGCATGATCACCACCAGGGCGGTGACGAGGGCGAGAGCGTCCCAGGGCCAGCGGCGGCCGCGCGGGCGGTCGGGTCCGGTCATCCTCGGCCCCCTCAATCCGTACCCAGGAAGCGCAGCACCGCCAGCACCCGGCGGTCGCCCTCGCCGGGGGCCAGGTCGAGCTTGGCGAAAATGGCATTGATGTGCTTGGCGACCGCGCTGTCGCTGACCACGAGCGTCTCGGCGATGGCGGCGTTGTTGCGGCCCTCGGCCATGAGCGCCAGCACGTCGCGCTCCCGGGGGGTCAGCCGGTCCAGCGGGTCGCTGTCGCGGCGCAGCAGCAGCTGCGCGACCACCTCCGGATCCAGGGCCGTGCCACCGCCGGCGACCCGGCGCAGCGCGTCGATGAACTCAGCGACGTCGGCCACCCGGTCCTTCAGCAGGTAACCGACGCAGCTGGTGTTGGCCGACAGCAGGTCGGCGGCGTACCGCTCCTCGACGTACTGAGAGAGCACCAGGACCGCGACCTGGGGCCATTGGCGGCGAATGACCAAGGCAGCCCGGATGCCCTCGTCGGTGTAGGTGGGCGGCATCCGCACGTCCGCGATCACCGCGTCCGGTTCGTGCTCAGCGACCGCGGCCAGCAGGCTCTCGGCGTCACCGACCGTGGCGGCGACCTCGATCCCGGAGGCGCCGAGCAGCCGGGCCAGACCCGCTTGCAGCAGGACCGAGTCCTCGGCGATCACGACGCGCACGGCAGCTCCGCGACGACGACAGTCGGGCCGCCAGCCGGGCTGCTGACCGACATGGTGCCATCAACCGAGCGCACCCGCTGCGCCAGCCCGGCCAGGCCGGTTCCGCGGGACGGGTCCGCGCCCCCCGTCCCGTGGTCGGTGACGCTCACCCGCAGCACGTCACCGTGGCGCCATACATCGATCTCGGCCCGGGACGCCCTGGCGTGCTTGGCGATGTTGGCCAGCGCCTCGGAGACCACGAAGTAGGCGACCGCTTCCACGGTCGGCGAGGCGCGCCCGGGCACGTCCACGCGCAGGCGGACCGGAACCGGGGCCCGGGCGGCGATGCCGGACAGCGCCGCGTCCAGGCCGCGGTCGTCCAGGATGGCCGGGTGCAGGCCGCGGACCAGGGTCCGCAGCTCGGTCAGGGCCTCCTTGGCCTCCTCGTGCGCCTCGGTAATCACCTGCCGCGCCGCATCGGGCAGATCAAGCAGGCTTTCCCGGGCCAGGCCGAGGTTCATGGCCAGCGATACCAGACGCTGCTGGGCACCATCGTGCAGGTCCCGCTCGATGCGGCGGCGCTCCGCGTCGGCCGCGTCCACCACGCCCGAGCGGCTTTCAGCCAGCGTTTCAACCCGCTGCTCCAGTTCCTTCGCCCGGCTGGGACCCAGCAGCGCCGTGGCCGCCCGGATGTCCAGCCGGGCGACGCCCCCGGCGACCCGGGGGGCCGCCAGTAGCAGCACGAAGCCGATCACGATCAGGGCGGGGTGCAGGGGCTTGCCGCCGCCTGCGGCCATCGAGCTGGACCACGGAAACGCCTTGGCCAAGGCGCCCGCCACGGGTAGCGCCACGCCGGCCGCCCACAGGCCGACGGTCAGCAGCCCGCCGGCCGCCAGCATCGGTGCCACCACGACGTGGTAGCCAAGCTGCCGCCAAGTCGCCTCCGAGCGGGCCCACGCCGCGAGGCCTCCCCAGGTGAGCCGCCGACCGGTCACCGGCGGCCGCGAGATGTCCAGCCCGAGCATGGCCCGGAGCCGGTGCCGCTGCGCCGCGCTCAGCGTCGGCAGCGCGATGAGCAGCACTGCGACCGGGACCACGATCGCGAGCATCACCTGCGTGAACGTCTCGGGCACGAACCCCACCGGGAAGGCGAAGGCCACCCACGGCGCCGCCAGGAGCGCGAGCGCAGATAGCTGCACCGCGATGCCGGCCGCGACGAACCTGGTGTGCCGCCACCCGCGCGCCGGCCAGACGGAGGTTACCAGCCGCACGGCGAGCGAGTGCCGCCGAGCCGCGGTGGGATCCATAGGCCAACCGTATTTGGCGCCGCGGCGTGGCACCATCCGGCAGACATCCGGCCTGGAGGTGCAGCTGGCACCACCCCCAAGTCGGACCCGCTCGCTACTGACCGTGAAGGTCACGGTGCAGCAGGCTGCTCACTGTGCTTGCTGAGCCAGGCACGGAAGGAAGGAACGAGTCCATGGTGACCACCCTGATGCGGGGACGCTGCGAGCGCCCTGGCGCAGCACTGGAAGGCGCGGCGCTGCTGCCCTGCACACCGTGGTCGGTCCGGGCCGCCCGCGGCCCGGGCGCACGGCCAGCGCTGGAGATCTATGAGGCGGGAGACCTCGTCGGCCTGATCGTCGCCACGCCGCTGGCGCCGCAGATTCTGCGCGGCGCACGCCGCGCTGTCTGCCGCGGGCCGGATTGCGCTTTGGCCTGGGGCCAGCTGCCCGCAGACGGGGCCCCCCTCACGGTGACCTTCATCCGGGGCCGCCTGCGCGGCCGGGCCGAACTGGCCGAGGTGATCGAGGTCGGCGGGTGGTGCTGGCTCGCCGTCGCGGCGGGCCGGTTTGGCAGCGTAACGGTCAGCCACCGCGGTACCTGCGAGCGGCGCCGGATTGGGACGGGCTTCCCGTGGTGACGACGCAGGCGCGGGGCCGGGCGGCCGCCGGGCCGCGCCCGGTGCCCCGGCTGACGCGGCCCGCGAGCCTGGCGCCCGTCGAGCACGCCGGGCCGGACGAGAGGCCAGATTGCTATGGCTGGGACGGGCGCTGATTGCGGTCGGCCTCGGGATGATCCCCTGGCTGGCCGTGCTCGCTACCCAGCTCCCGGCCAGCACCCGCGCCGTGCACTGGTCCACGGCATGGGTCGGCCTGGACGCCATGGAGGGGATCGGCCTGTTCAGCACCGGCCTGCTGCTGGTCCGGCGGGACGACCGATGCTGCCTGACCGCCGCGGTCACGGCCACGCTCATACTCGTTGACGCGTGGTTCGACGTGACCACGGCCGCGCCCGGCTTCGCGGAACTGACCGCGCTCGCGATGGCGGCCTGCATTGAGGTGCCGGTGTCCCTGCTGTGCGCGGCGCTGGCCGGCCGTACGTTCTCCCGGCACGAGCCGGAAACGCGGACGGTGCCGCCGCCGCGCTGACCAGGCATACGCCGTGTGCATCGGCCTCCCGGCTCAGTCCAGGGACGTCAGCGCGTCGGCCAGGGGACCGAGCATGCCTGGGTCGGCCCGGTGCGGAAGGTTCATGATGGCCAGGTCCACGCCGGCGGCGTCGTAGGCAGCGGCCAGCTCGGCCGCCGCCAGCACGCCGTCGGCGGACTCAACCCGGACGTTGACCGAGCACGTGATCTCGGCCGGGTCGCGGCCGATCTTCTCGCAGTGCTCCGACAGTGTCTCCTTGAGGCTGAGCCAGTCGTCCACGCTGTCGGTGATCACGTTCCACTGCTGCGCCCATTGCGCGGCGGTCCGCAGCGTGCGGGTGCGGCCGCGGCCGCCGATGGTGACCGGAGGATGCGGCCGCTGGATCGGCTTGGGCTCACAGCGGGCCTCTTTGAGCTGGACGAACCGGCCCGGGAACGTCGTCGTTTCCTGCGTGAGCAGCCGGACGATGGCTTCTACGCCCTCGTCGAAGCGGTCGAAACGCTCGCGAAGGGGCGGCAGTTCGATGCCGTACGCATCGCATTCGTAGGCGTTCCAGCCCGCCCCCAGCCCGAGCTCGAGGCGGCCGCCGGAGATGATGTCAACCATCGCCGCCATGTTGGCCAGGACCGCGGGATGGCGGTAGATCATGCCGGTCACCTGGCAGCCGAGCCGGATCCGGCTGGTGGCCTGGGCCAGCGCGGCGAGCATCGTCCAGCCCTCCAGGTTCGGCCCGGTGAGATCGCCGGTGAGCGGGTAGAAGTGATCCCAGTTCCACGCCGACTCGAAGACAGCGATCTCGTCCGCCGCCAGCCAGACATCACGGATCTCGGCCCACGTCGTGTGCTCTGGCCGCGTCTTGATCGCGAAGCGCATCCGATCCCTCCTCAGGGTGACGGCGTAATGTTATGGGATGGACGGTGCGCTCGTTGGCAGCGAGTATGCGAGCCACCTCACGGACGCTGACCTGAGGTTGCTGGCCTCGGCGGTGGGGGCCCGGGAGGATGCCTCCTGGCTGCACGGTGACCCGGAGGCCCTCGTCGACGTGCTGGGCGACCCCCGTGTGTGCGAGGCTGTCTTCGGCTCCGCGGATGACTTCGAGGCCGGCGGCGGGCACTCGATCCCCGCGTCGCCGTTCCTGACGTTCGCCGTGGCGGTGCACCGGGCGGCGGCCGAACTGGCATCGCTGGATCACGTCGCGGAGCGGGCCGGCATGCGCCAGCGGGTGCCGCTGTTCGATGTCCCCGATCTCAGGGACTTCCTCGGCTCGGCCGCCCGCCGCCTGTTCCTCGCGGAACTGCTCGCGTCCTTCACCCGCGTGGCCAGCGGCCGGTACCGGGTCAGGGGCGGCGGCAGGCCGCGGACGCGCCGGTTCAGCGAACTCGACCCGGTCCGGCTGGCCGGGATGCTCGACGCGGTCCCTGAGGCGGACCGTCCTGGCGTTTACCGGAGGCTCGGCGACGTCTCCCTGTTCCTGGCCGGCGTCTTTCCCGACTACGCGGCGACCGGCGCGTTCGCGCCGGTCGGCGCGGCCGCCCTGCTCCGCGCGGCCCAGGCGCCAGCTGGCCAGCACGAGCGGCTGGCGGAGGCGCCCGCGATTGAGCTGCTGGAGTACGTTGGCGCGCGGTGGTACCGCGCGGCCTGCCACCTGGCGCCGCTGCGCACGGCCCGGCTCGACGTGGTCAGCGAAGTGGCCGACCGGTTCCGGCAGGCGCGCCGGGTGCTGAACCACATCGCCGATCACTACCTGTTCGGCACGGGCAGCGCGAGGTTCGTGCCACCGGCCCCGTAACATACCTGACCGTGGCTGAAGTCAGCGTCTGGGTCGTGGCCATCTTGCGCTGGCTGTTGTTCGCCGGGTTGTCCGGCGCCCTCGGCGGGCTGGCCGGCCGCGGCCTGTCCAGGCAGTACAAGGGGGCCGCTCCCGGCCCGCTGCCGTCGCCGTGGGCGCTGCGGTCGTCGCTGCTGGGCCTGGTCGCGGCAGTCGGCCTAGCCGTTGTCGCGGCCGGTGGCGGGAGCCTGGCGGCCGGCCTGACGCACCCGCTGATGCACCGCCTGACATCCGGCACGCCCGGCGTGATCGCGATTACCGAGATCGCCGCGTTCGCGGCCGCTGCGGCGCTGCTGCGGCTGCGGCTGGCGGGCTTGAGCGTGCTGCCGTTGCTCGCGGTAATCGCGGCGGAGGGAGTGCGCGCCCATCCGGAAGGCATCGTCCCGGTGGGGGGCGCCCTGCTCACCTATGCGCATCTGCTGCCGGCGGCGCTGTGGGCGGGGATGCTGCTGTACGTGCTCCGGGCCGCGATCGCCTGGCGGTCGGACCCATCGGCCATGAGGGGCCTGGTCCGGCTGTACGGCAACGCTGCCGTGTGGCTCTTCGCGCTCGTGGTGGCCACCGGGGTCGTCTCCGCCCTGGTGCTGGTCCCGCTGGGGTCGCTGCTGACGACGGCGTACGGAATTGTCGTCCTGGTCAAGGCCGCGATCGTCGCGGCCGTCGCGATCCTGGCCGTCGCCGGCCGGATATGGCTGCGGCATCTCCCGGCCGCCGGCGCGGGGCCCGCGCTGGTGACGAAGCTGGAGTGCGGCATGCTCGCGGCCGCGCTGGCGGTAACCGGCCTCCTCACCGCGCTGACCCCGCCCGCCACCCCGGCCGCCCCGGCGGCCGCCAAGGGCGCACCGGTCACCGCGGCGCGGACGGTATCCGGACTGTCCGGGCCCAGGCGGGTGCCTCCGGCGCCGCGTCGCCGAGCAGCCCGACCACGACCCGGATCCCCCGGGGAGGCTCGTCCGGCCACGGCGTGAACCCGTCGGTCAGGACCACGGTGACCGCGGGACGGGGTCGGAGGTCGCCGCGGCGACGATGCAGGCCCCCATGTCGGTCCCGCCACCGCCCACCAACTCCACCTGCCGGGCTGAGGTGAACCGGCGGGCCGCCCCGACCGCGGTGTCGCAGGCGAGTACCCGCGGGCGAGGACCGGGTACCGGCGGACGCCTCAGCCCGCCCCCCGTGGGCCTGGCGGCCCGCCGCCCGCCCACGGGTCGTAGTCGATTTCCAGCGCCTCCTGCGGCGGGCGCTGCGCCTCGGGCACGTTGCGCAGGTTGAGCCGGATCCGGGTCCAGGTGGAACTGCGCCCGCGCATCGAGTCCACCAGCACATCGGCCGGCTGCAGGCGCGGCCACACCTCGGGGTGCCGCTCTTTCCACCGGTCAAGCCCGGCCATGGCCTCGGGCTGGGTGGCCGCCCGGGCCACCTCGATGAGCGGCATGGTGCTCTTGCGGCGCCCGGTCGGCCCGCTCGCCTGGCCCGGCGCCGGCTGGGGCACAGCCGCGTCGGGGTCCGCCGGGTGGGAGGCCGCCGGGGCGGCGGACCGCCGTTTCGAAGGCTGAACCCGGGGCGGCTCGCCCGCCTGCTTGTCGAAGTGCGGCGGCCACGGCGCGTCAGGCATCCCGGCCGCCTCGTCCTGCGCCGCCAGCACGAGCAGCGGCTCCAGCGACCCGGCCGCCTCATCGATCCCTTCCCACGGGTCCCCGAGGGCGGCGAACCGGGCCGGGACCGTGTCGATGGTGAACGCCCCCGGCTGGCAGTCCGACACTTCCGGCCAGGTCAGGGGGGTCGAGACCCGGGCATCGGGGGTGGGACGGACAGAGTAGGCGGAGGCTACGGTCCGGTCCTTCGCGTTCTGGTTGAAGTTGACGAAGACCCCGTGCCTCTCCTCCTTCCACCAGCGGGCCGTAGCCGCGTCCGGCGCGCGGCGCTCGACCTCGCGGGCCAGCGCGACGGCGGCGCGGCGGACGTCGGTGAAGCTCCAGCGCGGCTCGATGCGGGCGTAGATGTGAAAGCCCCGGGAACCGGAGGTCTTCGGCCAGGCCGTGAGGCCGAAGTCGTTGAGCACCTCCCTCGCCACCAGGGCGACCTGCAGGATTTGGGGCCAGCCGACGCCGGGCACCGGGTCCAGGTCAACGCGTAGCTCGTCCGGGTGATCGACGTCTTCGGCCCGCACCGGATGCGGGTTGAGGTCCACGCAGCCGAGATTCACCACCCAGGTCAGCTGGGCCGCGTTGCGGACGACGACCTCGTCCGCGGTGCGTCCAGACGGGAAGCTGAGCTCGACCGTCTCGATCCAGTCCGGGCGCCGCTCGGGTGCCCGCTTCTGGAAGAAGGCCTCGCCGTCCGCGCCGTGCACGAACCGCTTCAGGATCATCGGCCGCCCCGCGATGCCGCGCAGCGCGCCGTCGGCGACACTCAGGTAGTACCGGACGAGGTCGAGCTTGGTGTGCCCGGTACGAGGGAAATACACCTTGTCCGGGTTCGAGACCGCGACCGTGATGCCCGCGACCTCCAGGATCTCTTTACGATCCGGCATGCAGCCACGATAGCCGGGCTGCCTGACCCTGATCATCGCGCACCCAGGCCGCAGCGCACCAGGCCGCGCGCACCAAGGACGCGGCGCACCGGCGACTTCAATTTGCAGTTGTTCAAATACTTAGCGTAGTAACGTTCTCCGCCTGACCTCCTGGGGACGGGCTCCCGCCGGGCCCAACGACACCCATGGCGCACCGGTGCCGTTGGGACGACAC
>CAWGIW010000009.1:0-29256 GCA_963822825.1 uncultured Actinomycetes bacterium
GGTGGCTCGGCGCCGGCGGCGGGCTGTATGTGCGTGCGTACCGGTCGATTGGTGTCTTGTCCATATCCGCCGATCTCACGGTCTGGTCTGATGGCCAGGTGCTGCGATGGCGGGAGGACGGTGCACTGGTCGTCTGGCCCGCTGCCGATGCGGTCGGCGCGGCGGCACGATTGGTCGTCGGAACTCGGAGCAAGATGCAGTGACCGATGCCGCTCGCTGAACGTGGTGGGACACCGCGGCACACCCGTGGATCAGCGGGGACCTTTCGGCATCGCGTGACATCGTGCTGTCAGCGCGCTAGCCTTCTTGACAGGTCAGTTATTACCGATGAGGACGGCTGTCATGCCAGATGCGCCAGACGACGCGCCGCGCAAGTACGAGCGCGTGGTGCGTGCGCTGCGCTCGCGCATCGAGGACGGCACCTATCGGCCGGGCGAGCTGCTGCCATCACAGCACGATCTCGTCCGTGAGTTCGGGGTCTCCCGGCCGACCGTGATCGAGGCCCTCCGCATCCTGCGGCAAGAGGGATGGATCGACACCCAGGCCGCGCGGGGTTCCTTCGTGCGGGGGCGCGTCCCGGCCGGGAACGCCGAACCGGGCCAGCATGGCAAGCAGATGCTGGAACGAGCCGAGTCTGACGTATCGGCCGAACTGCTCCAGGCGGGCATCGTGGTGGCCCCTATGCGTGTCTCCACGCTGCTTGACCTGCCTGTGGGCTCCAAGGCATTCCTGCGTCAGTACTTGCTCAGCGACAGTGGTGAGCCGATCGAGCTTGCCTCGGCGTGGTTCCCGCTCGCCCTGGTGACCGGTACGCAACTCGCCTCGCCTGAACCGCTGGACGAGGGCCTGCGCCGACATCTACAGCAGCGCAAGGGCGTGCGGCTCGATCACGCGGTCGAGCGGATCATTGCCCGGCCCGCCAGTGCCGACGAGGCCGACATCTTGAAGATTCCCATGGGGTCTCCGGTGCTGAACCTGCTGGTCACTGGCCATGATGCGAATGGCGCCGCGCGGCAGCTCGTAGACGGTGTGCTACCCGGCGACCGGCACGAGCTGAAGGACGTCTACCCCCTCGCCTAGACGTCTCTGGTCCTGACAGGATATCGCCGTATTTCTACTTGACATGACAGGACTTACGCCTTACCTTCGTAATACAACCTGTAAGGACAGGTTGGCAGGATCTTTGATCCTGTAACAACTGGAGGTATCAGGTGGCGCTACAGGGTCCGATCCCGGTGGAGTTCGGCAACGTGTTCACGCACGGGGCGTTCGCGGCCGGGGGGTTCGAGCCGATGCGGGATTTCGACGCGTCGAGCCCTGACCGGTTCGTGCAGGCGAAGGACAGGCGACCGGTCAGCCGGTGTGGGTGGTGGAGGTCATCGACGGTGACCCGGCCGCGCGGGACAAGACGGTGAAGGTCAAGGTCGCGGCTGGCGATCAGCCGGTCCTGCCGCCCGCCCATCCGGGCATGCCGTTCGTCCCGGTGGAGTTCACCGGGCTGACGGTCACGCCGTATGTGAACCAGGCCGGGCGGCTGGCCTACTCGCTGAAGGCGGCGGGGGTCCGTGCCTCGGGTCGTACGGGCCGTGGCGGGGCGGATGCGAAGGAGGTGGCGGCATGAGTGAGGGCTACACCTACACGACGATCTCCGTCCATCCCGGGAAGCCAGCGACAGTCGGGATGTCGCTCTACCTCGACGGCGGCGCGTGGATCGAGGTGTGCGGCGCGAGCAAGGACAAGCCGCACCTGAACATCTCGGTCGGCGAGGCGTCGGTGAACATCTGCCCGCAGCCGCAGGGCATCACGGCTGCCGATGCGCGGATCGCGCGCAGGGTGGCCGACAAGGCCGCTGCCTATGCCGCCGAGGTTGAGCGGCTGGCTGCTGGCAGCGAGGCCGGTGCCAGCGAGGCTGCTGGCGGTCCTGCTGCGGCGTGATCCGCAGGGTGGGGCGGCAGGAACTGCAATTCCTGCCGCCCCGGTGTCTCCCAGGTCAGCAAACCTTAGAGAGGTCTTGATCTAATGCGCCGTAACGTGACGGGCGAGCAGCTCGCCCAGGTCGACAACCCCGACCCGTTCGCGCCCCCGGTGTGGCGCTCCCCGGTCTACCGGACCCCGGAGCCCGTGATCTGGCTCGTCCAGCTCCTGCGCCTGCTGTGGCGGGTGACGTGGTTCGTGATCCGTCACCCGCTGCTCGATGTGGTGGCTGGGCTGGTGCTGCTCGTCTGGCTGAACCTGGCTGGCCTGGCCTGATCGGCCTGGCGGCCGTCCTGGTGGCCGCGCTGGTGGGGCTGCGGATTTGGCGGCCAGACTGGTTCGCCCGGTTCGTCGCGTGCCGGTGTGGTGCCGGTGGCGGTGGTGGTACTACCGGCGGCACTGGCACGCCGTGCTCACCGTCGCCGGGCTCGCCCCGACCTACCGGGGCCGCACCGTGCTCCCGCTGCTCGTCAAGGTCGAGGCAGGCCGGCTGCACCGACCGGCTGCTGGTGCGGCTGGTGTCCGGGCAGAGCCCGGCCGATTTCGCCGACCAGGCCGAGGGCCTGGCGCACGGGTTCCGGGCGCATGCTGTGCCGGGTCCGCACCAGCCATCCCGGCGCGGTGCTCCTGGAGCTGGTCCGCCGTGACGCGCTGGCCGAGCCGATGACCGCGCTGCCGATACCGGCAACGGACCTGAAAGCGCTGCCGGTGGGCCGGTGCGAGGACGGGTCGCTGTTCCTGGTCCGGCTGCACGGGACTCATCTGCTGATCGCGGGCGCCACCGGCGCCGGAAAAGGCTCCTACCTGTGGGGCCTGGTGCGGGCCATGCTGCCGCTGCTGGCGGCCGGGCTGGTCCAGGTGTGGGCGTGTGACCCGAAGCTGATGGAGCTGGCCTTCGGCCGCGCCCTGTTCGAGCGGCACGGCCGGTACGCCGCCGACCCCGCCGGCATCGCCGACCTGCTCGAAGCACGCCGTGACCGACATGCAGGCCCGCGCGCGCGCGGTTCGCGGGCAAGCAACGCGACCACACCCCGACCGCGGAGTTCCCGTTCGTCGTGGTCCTGGTGGATGAGATCGCGTTCCTGACCGCCTACCAGGCCGACCGCAAGCTCAAAGACCGCATCCTCGCCGCGCTGGCCACCCTCACAACCCAAGGCCGGGCGGTCGGCTACTGCGTGGTCGCCGCGCTGCAGGATCCGCGTAAGGAAGTGCTGAACATCCGCAACCTGTTCCCCGACAAGATCGCGCTGCGGCTCGATGAGCCCGCGCAGGTGGACATGGTGCTCGGCGACGGCGCCCGTGACCGGGGCGCGCTGTGCGACGAGATATCCTCACCCCGAGGTCGGCGCGGGGGTCGGGTACGTCCGGCTGGAGACCAGCTCCTGACCCGGTGCGGGTCCGCGCCGCGTTCGTCTCCGATGACGACATCCGCGCCATGACCACCGCGAACGCGTCTCGCTGCCTGCGCTGGGCGGGCGGTGAGGCCGCGTGAACATCACGACCGCCTGGCGCACGGATGAGCCGTGCCCGACCTGCGGCGCGGACCTGACCTTGCTCGATGACGGCTCGCCCGATCCGCTGGGAGTGCCGCCTGTGCGGTGACCGCCCGACCGGCGGGAGACCCAACCGGAGGTGACTGGTGACCCAAACGGGGACCAGTACCAAGACCGACACGGGCCGAGCGGCTGCGCGATGCCGCTGGCCCGCGATGTCGTCCGCAGACCTGGCCGCCGAGCACGGCGGCATGCATCCGGCCGGTGCAGCTCCGCCGCACCGACATCACCACCGGTCAGGTTGACCAGGTGCTCATCCCGTGCGGGCACACCCTCGCCTCGGTCTGCCCGCCGTGCGCCGAGCGGGCCAAGACACTGCGGGCCGCGCAGTGCCGGGAAGGCTGGCACCTCGATCACGAGCCGGTCACCGAGCCGGACGAGCCGACCGAGCATGCAGCGCTGGTGGATCGAGCAGCGCGCCGGACGTCCAGGCCGAGCGGGACCACGCCGAGCCGGCCGGGCAGGACACCGCCGACCTGGACGCGGTGATCCGCGAGCTGGACGAGGAAATCACCGGCGCGGGGATGCGCGGCAACGTGCTGCCCGCCCGGCCTGCTCGCCGCCACCGGTCTACCCGGCGCCGCCAGGATGCGCCGGACCTGCCCCGGCGGAAGATCGACCCGCGGACGGTCGGCAAGACCTACACCGCACCGGACGGCAAGACCTTCCGGCCGTCCCTGTTCGTCACCCTGACCTGCCCCAGCTACGGCCGGGTCAACAGCGACGGCACACCCGCCGATCCCGACGGCTACGACTACCGCCGGGCGGCCCGGGACGCGCTGCACTTCGCCGCCCTGTTCGACCGGTTCATGCAGAACCTGCGCCGGCTTCGTCGGCCGCGACGTGCAGTACTTCGCCGCCGTCGAGCCACAACGGCGGCTCGCCCCGCATATCCATATCGCCCTGCGCGGCACCCTGGCCCGAGCCGAGCTGCGCCAGGTGCTCGCCGCCACCTACCACCAGGTGTGGTGGCCAGACACCACCACCGTCCGCTTCGACGGCGATCACCTGCCCGTCTGGGACGAGCACATCCGGGAACTACCTCGACCCTGCGACCGGGGAAGTCCTGCCCACCTGGGACGACGCGCTCGACGCCATCGGCCCGGAGGACGAGCCGCTGCACGTCGCCCGGTTCGGTGCCGCGATTCGACGCCCAGGGCGTGCTCGCCGGGTCGAAGGACGCGGCCCGATGCATCGGCTACCTGGTCAAATACCTGACCAAGCACGTCGCCGACTGCCACCAGGCCGACACCGACGCCCAGCGCGCCCACGCCGAGCGGCTCGCCGACGCGCTCCGGTACGAGCCGTGCTCGCCGGCCTGCGCGAACTGGCTGCGCTACGGCGTCCAGCCCAAGAACTCCCGGCCGGGCATGCGGCCCGGCGCTTGCAAGGGCAAGGCCCATCGCCGCGAGCACCTCGGCTACGCGGGCCGCCGTGTCCTGGTCTCCCGCAAATGGTCGGGCAAGACCCTCGCCGACCACCGGGCCGACCGCAAGGACTGGCTGATGGAAACGCTCGGGCATTCCGGCAACCGACCCGGCCCGGTACGCCTGGGAACCCGTCACCCCCGTCCGACCCCGACCACATGCCGCCCGCCCGGCGGCTGCTGCACGTCGTCGCCGACCGCATCACCTGGAAACAGGCACTCGACGAGGCCAGACGCAAAGCGGCCGGGCTGGGTCCGCCGGATCTTCCGGCAGCGGGGAGGGCCGCGTGATGGCCAGCCACCCAACAGCGCGGATCGGCTGCTGACCGTCGAGGCGGCGGCCGAGCGCATGAGTACTTCGGCTCGCTTCGTCCGCCGCCTGATCGCGGAGCGCCGGATCGAGTTCGTAAAGATCGGCCGCCATGTCCGGATCAGCGAGTCAGCGCTGGCCGAATTCATCGAGTCAGGCCGAACCCCACCCGATGACGGCCGCCGATGTGTGGCGCAAGATGAGGAGTCGCGTGATGGCGAACAAGGACGGGCACCGACGTTTCGGCAGTATCCGCAAGCTGCCGTCTGGCCGGTATCAGATCCGGTACCCGGGACCGGACGGCCGGTTGCGGACCGGCGCCGACACTTACGAGAACAAGACATCAGCGGACAAAGCTCTGTCGCTCGTCGAGGGACAGATGATGTCGGGGGAATGGACCGATCCTCAGCGGAGCAAGATCACGCTCCAGGTGTACGCGGAGAAGTGGATCACGCAGCGTCCGAACCTTCGACCGCGGACGGTCGAGCTGTACGCCTGGCTCCTGGCGAAGCACATCGGGCCGCACCTCGGCCGGGTGCCCATCAGGAAAGATCTCGCCGGAGATGATCCGCGAGTGGCGGGCCACGCTGCTCGGCAACGGCGTCTCCGTCTCGGCGACGGCCAAGGCTTACCGTCTCTTGCGTGCCGTGCTTATGACCGCGACCGAAGATCGGATCATCCCGCGTAACCCGTGCCGAATACGCGGCGGAGGAGATGAGAAGCCGGAGGAACGGCCGGTGCTCACCGTGGCCCAGGTGTTCGATCTGGCCGACCGGATGAAGGATCGCCGGTACCGGGCGCTGGTCCTGCTCGTCACCTTCGCCAGCCTCCGCTGGGGCGAGGCCATCGCCCTTCGCCGCAGCGACATCGACCTGGAGGCGCGGTCGGTCAGCATCCGCCGTCAGTACGTTGAGACAGCCAGCCAGCTTGCCATCGGGCCGCCGAAGTCCCGCGCCGGTATACGAACAGTCGGCATCCCCAAAGCGATCATCCCGGCACTGCGCGAGCACTTCGACGCCTACGTCGGCGCGGAGGACACAGCGCTCGTCTTCGCCGGAGCTCGTGGCGGCGTGCTGCGCCGGGGCAACTTCCGCCGAGGTTCGGGCTGGGCGCAGGCCGTCGCCAAGCTCGGCGTACCCGGCGTGCATTTCCACGATCTGAGGCACACAGGAAACATGCTGGCCGCGCCCGGCACGAGCCTCGCAGATCTCAAGGCGCGCATGGGACACGACAGCGCACGCGCGGCAATGATCTACCAGCACGCGACGGCCGAGGCGGACCAGGTGATCGCCGACGCACTCGACAAGCGCATCGAGGGCGCCAAGAAGCCAGCCAAGCAAGGCCCCAATGATGACGACGACGGGACGGCCGGAGTGCTCGCCAGGACGGGCTAATGGCACATTAATGGCACGAGTACCCCGAACCAAGATCACGATCGAGACGTTTTGCCTGGTGGAGCTAAGGGGACTCGAACCCCGACCCCCTGCTTGCAAAGCAGGTGCTCTTCCAGCTGAGCTATAGCCCCAGCGCACGCACCGGCAGCAAGCAGCCCGGTAACCGTGCGATCAGACCGCCAGCCTACCCGCGCTGCCACGGGTCTTGCGGCGTGCCCGAACTCCCCGTAGCTGACCGCCGAGTGCCGACCGCCCAGTAAAGGTCAGGGCAGCGCTGCCGTCGAGCCGGATGCGGGGGCAGGCGACGACGGCCGTGCTGATCCACCCTGGCCGACGAGCAGAGGCGGCAACCCGGCGATGGTGTCCAGCAGGTGAGTGGCACCCGCCGCGCGCAACCGCTCGGCGGTGTGCCCACCGGTCAGGATTCCCGCGACGATGCTGGCCCCGGATCGCTTACCGGACAGGATGCCGCTCTCGTCCCGCCGGCGAACGCCGTTTCACGAACGTCCGTCACGCCGATGCGGAGCATCGCGGTCAGCATCGGGTCAGGCCACGGGTATCCCCGCGGTACGTCCTCCGGGCTCAGCACGAGGTCTATGCGCCGCCACCAGCCGAGTGTGTCGAGGACCAGGCCCGCGAGGCTCTGCGACAGGCCGGTGATCAGGCAAATGCTCGTTCCGCTCGCCCGGATCTCGCTGATCGCCAGTTCGGCGCCGGCCATCGGCGCCAGGCCGGACCGATCGACGGATGAGCGGAAGGACCGGTCAAAGGCCAGCGAGGCGGCTTCCGCGCGGCCGGGTGCGTCTGGAAACAGGCCGCGGAACACATCAACGGCCGATTGCCCCTTGGACTGGTGCACCCGGACCATGCCCCGCGCGTACGCCGCAGTCCCCGGAACTATGCCCTGGGTGGCGAACGCCTCCGTAAACGCCCGCTCCACGATGCCGCCGTCATCCGCGATGATCCCGATAAGGCCGCAGCACACCACCGCCACCGGCGGAACGCCGCTCGCCTGGTCGCCCCGGTCTTTGCCGCCCACAGGATCTGCCTGCGGGCGTCAGTCGTCGCTGGTGGTCGCCTCAGTCCACAAGTCAAGCTCGGCGCGATCGGCCTGGACCTTTCTCCAGACAGCGAACGCGCCAAGCCCGGCCAGGGCTAGCAGAAGCAACTTCTTCACGATGCGGACCCCTTCACGTCGGTTACCCGCGGAGCCGGCCCGGGACGGGGCTGGCAGGCTCCCTGCGTTCCATGCAGCCTAGCAGCGCACTCCTCAGCGGGGCCGGGCCACGCGAGTCTCGTCCCACACCGGGCCGTCGGCCTCGTAGACGGTTCCGGCCGCCCCGAACACCACGAACCGATCGAACGATCGGGCGAACCAGCGGTCGTGGGTGACCGCCAGTACCGTGCCCTGATAGGACTCGAGACCCTCCTGGAGCGCCTGGGCGCTCGCCAGGTCGAGGTTGTCGGTGGGCTCGTCGAGCAAGAGCAGCGTGCAGCCGGCCAGTTCGAGCAGCAATATTTGCAGCCGGGCCTGCTGGCCTCCGGACATTGAGCTAAACGATTGTCGTCCGCACTGCGCTAGTTCGTACCGGGAGAGCGCCGCCATGGCCTCCGCCATGGCGTGCTCGGTCATGAGGATTTCTTCGGGGCACCGGCCGGCCAGGTCGGGGCGGGCATGGGTCTGTGCGAACAAGCCGGGGACGACCCGTGCCCCCAGCCGGGCCACACCGTCGTACGGCACGTCCTCGCCGGCCAGCAGCCGCAGGAAGAACGACTTGCCTGAGCCGTTGGAGCCGAGCACGGCGACCCGCTCGCCATACCAGACCTCAAGATCGAAAGGCTGCATCAGCCCGGTCAGTTCCAGGCGCTCGCAGATCACGGCGCGCTTGCCGGTCCGGCCGCCGCGCAGCCGCATGCGGATGTCCTGATCCCTGGGTGACAGTTCCGGCGGCCCGGCCTCCTCGAACCGGCGCAGCCGGGTCTCGGCGGCCTGCAGGCGCGAGGCCATGGCTGCGTTGTAGGACGCCTTCTGCCGGTACATGCGGACCAACTGCTTGAGCTTCTCGTGCTCCTCGTCCCAGCGGCGGCGCAGTTCGTCCAGTCGGTCATTCCGGGTCCGGCGGACCTCGGCGTAGCCGGCGAAGCCGCCACCATGCACCCAGACGGTGCCGTCCTCCACGGTGATGATGCGCTGCGCGCTGTTCGCGAGCAGTTCCCGATCGTGGCTGACCATGAGAACTGTTTTGGGCGTGCCGCTCAACTGCTGTTCCAGCCAGAGCTTGCCCGGGACATCCAGGTAGTTGTCCGGCTCATCTAGCAGCAGTACCTCGTCCGGCCCCCGCAGCAATGCCTCCAGGACAAGGCGTTTGCGCTCACCGCCGGACAACGTCCGCACGTGACGCCAGCGGCACTGCTCGTAACCGACGCCGAGCGCCGCCACACAGCATGCGTCCCAGAGCACCTCGGTTTCGTAACCGCCCGCGTCCCCCCATTCAGCCAAGGCACCGGCATACCGCAACTGGGCAGGCTCGTCGTCCCGCTCCATCATCACCAGTTCGGCCGCGTCCAGCCGCGCCGCGGCCTCCCGCACCCGAGGCGGGGCGACGGAGACGAGCAGATCGCGGACCAGCGACTCATCGCCAATGCTCCCGATGCTCTGCTGGCCCGGGGGAGCGGCCCCCCGGATCCCCCCGACAAACTGACGCATGACTCCCAGGCCGCCGCTGTGGGTGACGGTGCCCGACTGTGGCACCACGTCACCGGCGATGAGCCGGATCAGGGTGGTCTTGCCCGCGCCATTGGGCCCGACCAGAGCCGCCACTGCGCCCTCGCTGACCCGGAAAGAGACGTCGCTGAGGAGCACCCGCCCGTCTGGCCGGGCATGATTCAGGTGCGCCACCTCGACGTGACCCACATTCGCCTCCCTCTGCGCAGCCCAGCCCCGGGCCGACAGTAACCCGGCCGGCCGGGACCCACGCAAGGGATTTCCCGGTCAGGAAGCCAGCCGGATGTCGGCGGCCATGCCGCTGAGCGGCGGATCCGGCTGATCGCCGAGGACCATGACCAGTACCTGGTAGTCCACGCCTTGTGCGGTACGCACCGGGCTGGGCAGCATCCCCTCGACCCGGCCGGGGACGCCACTGAGGTGAGCGGCCGGCACGGCCACGGTCACAGGGGCCCCGGGCTTCACGGCCGACATCGAGTTCTCCGGGATCGTGGTCTCGACCTGCCAGTTTCTCGACGTGCGCAACATGATCACGGGCACTGGCACGGCCGACGTCACGCTGATCTGAGATCCCTGGGCGGTGGCGGACGGCGACGCCGCTGATCCCTGAGACTGAACCGCGTAGTCCTGGATGCCCACGGCGGTGACCGTCTCGCCGGCCTGCCCGTTGACGGCGATCACCGTCCCGCTCACCGGCGCCACGATCCGCATCCCGACCACCGCGGCCTGATCGACGGCGAGCTGCGCCTTATCCTTCGCCAGCTTCGCTTGGCCAAGGGCGAAGCCCATCGTGCCCGGCCCGGAGGACTGGGACTGGTCGAGCTGGGCCAGCGTCGCCTGATCGGCCTGGATCACCGCCTCGTCCTCGGCCACGGCAGCCAGCGCCGCGGCGGCGGCCTCGGTGGCGAGCACCTGCCCGCTCCTGACGTTCTGGCCCGCGTGCACAGAGATCTCGGCGACCTGCCCGGCCCGGGCGAAGTTGAGGTTGACCAGACCGTTGCTCGTCACTGCGCCCGTGAACGAAGGGCCGTTCATGGCCGCGAGCACCCCGACGTAGAGGGCGACACCGCCGAGGCAGGCGGCCAGCACGAGCAGCCCGGCCGCCCGCTGCCGGGCGGTCATGTGCCTGAGGCTCGGACGTCGCGCGGGTGGAGGACCCGGACGTCGCGCAAGGGCCGGACGTCGCATGGGTGAAGGATCCGGACGTCGCGCAAGGGCCGGACGTCGCGAAGGGCCCGGGGGAGGACGCCTACCGCGGGCGCCGTTGTCGCCGTCTCCCCAGAACTCCGGGTCAGACGCCTCGTAGGGTTCGGGTTCGATCAGAGAAAAGCTCATCGCGGTTGACCCCCAGCGGTCAGGTGCCCCACTTCGGCCGAGTCCCTCCCGTGATGGGTCCAGAGAACTGCCGGGTACCATCCTGGAGCACGTACCAGGCGCTACCCGGCTTCCCAAAGCCGCACATTCAAGCTATTGCTGGTTATCTCAAATGCAATCGAGTCCGCATTATAGTGACCCGATGTTAACATAACGCCAGCTAGCTATATCGATCATCCGATATAGCATAAGGATTCCGTAATAATGCCATCGTGCCTGGTCAGACCGCTGCGCCGACGCTCGTCCTCGGTACGGAAAGAAGCCCGGAAACGCCTCGGCCAAAGGAATCATCTTTTCCGGGCGCCTTTCGATATTCGTCCGTTATGCTGACCCAGTGATTTTCGCTGGGGCGTCTGGCCGTGCTACTGCCAACGCCTGGGAAACGGCCGGCCTGGCCCGCCAGGTGAGGAGCGCGGCCGGCGCGGGCACCCGGGAATGGACGGGCCCGCGGCAGTGGGCCGACTCCCTCCCCTCTGCCCTGCGGCGAGTGCCGTGGCCGTGGTGGCTGCTGGCGCCCTGGTCCGCCCTATCGGCCGCTCTTCAAGCCCACGGCGCCGGTCAGTCCTGGCATTTCTTCGCCGAGGGTGGCCGTCTGCTTGTTTCGGGTGGTCCGGCCGGCGGGCTCCACCTGTACGCCACACATCCTGTGCTGCAGATCGGGCCGCTCGCGCTCGGCCTCTCGGCCATGCTCCAGGTCCTCGGCTCAGGTACCGCCCAGGTGATCGCGATCGTCGCGATGTCGGCCACCGGTGTGCCATTGCTGGCCGCCGTCTGGCGCCTGCTGCCTGGGCCCGAGCGTGGCCGGAGGGGCAGGCTGCTGGTGGCCGGGCTGGTCTTCCTGCCGGTTTGGACCGAGCTCACCACTCATTTCGGGCATCTCGACGACGTGATGGCCCTCAGCCTGGCGGTGACCGCCGTGCACGCGGTGAGCCGGCGCCATCCGGTCTGGGCCGGGGTGGCGCTGGCGGCCGCCGTTGACTCCAAGCCGTGGGCCGCCGCGTTCGTGCCCCTCTTGCTGGCCCTCCCGCGCAAGGACCGGCTGGCCGCCTTCGGGGCCTTCGGGGCCGGCGTGTCCGTGGCCTGGCTGCCGTTCCTGGTCGCCGATCCGCACAGTCTGACGGCGGCGCGTTTCACAATTCCCAACGACTACTCGTCCGCGCTCCGCGCGATCGGGGTCAACTCCGCCGGGACGCCGTCGTGGGACCGGCTGGCTCAGCTCGCGCTCGGCGTGGCCGTAGGATGCGTGGCCGTACGGCGCGGCCGCTGGCCGGCCGTCATCCTGCTCGCCGTGACGGCGAGGATCCTGCTGGATCCCGGTGTGTACGCCTACTACACCTCTGGTGCGGTGCTCGGCACGGTCATCTTCGACCTGCTGGTCACCCGGTGGCGGCTCCCCTGGACGACGGCGGCCGCGGCGGCGCTGCTCTACGCGGCCCGTTTCACCGAGGTGCTGTATCCGTTCACGCTGCACGAGCTGGGCGTGCTGCGGGCCGCGTTCGGGATCGCGGTGCCCGTGGGAGTCCTCTTCCTGCCGGACCGGTGGATGGGACGGCGGCCAGGTCGGCACGCCCGGGTCACCACCCCACGGAATCTCATTCTCTCAGCCCGCCCGCAGCAGGCCGCGCCACGCACCGCGACCGGCGGAACCCAGGAACACGCCCGCGGGCCGTGGGAGCCGTGGGACGCCCACCAGCACCAGCCCCAGCGCTTCCCAGGACCTCCGCGCCGGGTCCCTTCCTCCCGGATCGACGCGCGGCACGACGTCAGCGGCGGAAGGCGCTCCGGGAGGCGGGCCGGTGCCGGGCGGGGTGGGCCAGGGCGGCGGTGAGTTCGTCGAGCGCGTGCACGGTGTGCGCGCTGACCACGGCGTCGCAGTAGGGCCAGGCCGCGGCCATGCCCCCGGCCAGCGGCTGGTACCGCTCGCTCTTGGTCCGCGGATTGACCCACACGATGCGGTGGGCCACCCGGGAGAGCCGCTCCATCTCGCTGCGTAGCACCGCCGGATCGCCGGTGTCCCACCCGTCGGAGATGATGACCACGACCGCGCCGCGGGCCAGCCCGGCCCGGCCGCGGGTGTCGTTGAATTCCTTGATCGACGCGCCGATGCGGGTCCCGCCCAGCCAGTCGGGCGCTGTCTGGCCGGCCCGCTGAAGGGCCAGTTCCGGCCGGGTATGCGAGAGCGTCGTGGTGAGCCGGGTCAGCCGGGTGGCGAAGGTGAATACCTCCGCACGCGCCCCGCCCGCCGCGCAGTACAGCAACTGCAGCATGGCCCGCGCGTACGGCTCCATGGATCCGGAAATGTCGCACAGCACGACCAGCCGCCGGGGCTGCCGGGACGGTGCCCGCCGGGCCAGTCGGTACGGGTCGCCCCCGGTGCGCCGCGCCTGCCGCAGGGTGGCCCGCAGATCGGTGCGCTTGCCGTGCGGGGTGGGGTGGTGGCGGCGGGACCGGCGGAGTGGCACGGCGAGCGTGAGCTTGCGCATGAGACCGGCCAGCATCAGCAATTCGGCCGGTGTCAGCTCGGCGAAATCCTTGCCCGCCAGGCGTTCTGCCGCGGCGGCCAGTACCGGGCGGACGGCCACCACCCCGGCATCCGGCTCCGCACCGTCCTGCTCCCCGGCCGGCACCGGACTGGCGCCCGTCCCCGCGGCGACCGCCGGCGGGGACGACTGACTGCCGGCCAGCTGTCCTTCGTGCTCCTTGGCCGCGCGGGCCGCCGCGATGAGAACGTCTCCCGGTATCGGCGCCAGGCTTTCCTTCCGCAACGGAAGAGCCTGCTGATCTTCCCGTGGCACCGCCGGGCCGGCTGGGCGGCCGAACATCGCGCTGAACACGCGCTCGAACGTCGCGATCTGCGATTGCCCGGACACCAGTGTCGCCAGCGCGCACAGGTACAGCTCGCGCCGCGTAGCCGGCCGGGCCACCGTCACGGCGCGCGCGAAACGCTCGCACCGGCCCGGGTCGGCGGGCACGCCGGCGTCGCGCAGCGCCGCGCCGAACCGCGCCGCGGTGATGGCCAGATCGTCAGTCATCGTCGCCGGCGCCGAATCCCGCCGCGCGGACCACTTGGAGGTCTTCCTCGTACTTGATCACGGCGCCCACCGTCCGGGCCGCGGACGCCTCGTCAAGCCGGTCCGTGCCGAGCACCCCAAGCGCTCCGGCCCAGCTGATCGCCTCCGCGACCCCCGGCGGCTTGGCCAGGTCCAGGCCGCGCAGCCGGGCCACGCCCCGCGCGACCTGACCGGCGAGCGAGTCGGCCGCGCCCGGCACCCGGCACCTGATGATCGCCGCAACCCGCTCCACCTCGGGGTACTCGATCCAGTGATAAAGGCAGCGCCGCTTCAGGGCATCGTGCAGGTCACGGGTGCGGTTGGACGTCAGCACCACCACGGGCGGGAACGCGGCCCGCCGGGTGCCCAGTTCAGGGATGGTGACAGCGGCCTCGGCGAGCAGTTCGAACAGGAACGCCTCGAACTCGTCGTCCCCTCGGTCCACTTCATCGATCAGCAGCACCGCCGGACGCGGGCCGGGATGGTCGAGCGCGGCCAGCAGCGGGCGGGCCAGCAGGTATTCCTCGCTGAACAGGTCGGCGTCCCGCAGGGTCTCACCCCTCGATTCGGCCAGCCGGATCGCCAGCAGCTGGCGAGGGTAGTTCCACTCATAGAGGGCCTCGGCCGCGGTGAGACCCTCGTAGCACTGAAGCCGGATCAGCGGCGTATCTAGGGCGCCCGCCAGGGCCTTGGCCGCTTCGGTCTTGCCCACCCCGGGCTCACCTTCGAGCAGGATCGGCTGCGCCATCCGGGCCGCCAGGAACAGGGCCGTGCCGAGTGGCTCGTCGGCCAGGTAATCGGCCGCGTCGAGGGCGCCAAGGAGCGCGCCCACATCTGGCAGCCGCTGCGCGACGTCGTTCATCCTGTGTTAGCCCCTGTCAAGTGATCGCCAGGTCGGTCCGCAACGGGTGGCCCTGGATCGCGCACCACACGTTGGCCGGGGTCAGCGGCATGTCGGCGTGCCTGACTCCAAACGGCCTGAGCGCGTCCATGACCGCGTTGACGACGGCCGGAGGTGAGCCTACCGTGGCCGACTCGCCGACCCCCTTGGCCCCGATCGGGTGATGCGGGCAGGGGGTCACGGTCTCGCCGAGCTCCCAGGATGGGCACTCCACCGACGTGGGCAGCAGGTAATCCATGAACGAGCCGCCCAGGCAGTTGCCGTCGGAGTCAAACACGATCGCCTGCATCAGGGCCATGCCGACACCATCGGCGAGCCCGCCGTGCACCTGGCCCTCCACGATCATCGGGTTGATCCGTACGCCGCAGTCGTCCACCGCGATGAACCGGCGCACCGAGACCTGCCCGGTGCCCGGATCCACGTCGGTCACGCAGATGTAGGCCCCGTAGGGGTGGGTGAGATTCGGCGGGTTGTAGACGGTTTCCGCGTCGAGATGTCCTTCGACCCCCTCGGGGAGCTCCAGCGAAGAGTGCGCGGCCATGGCGATCTCCGCGATGGTCCGGCCCTGCTCGGGGTCGCCACGGACGTGCCACGTGCCGTCCTCCCATTCCAGGTCGTCGGCGGAGGCCTCGAGCATGGCCGCCGCCACGATCCGGGCGCGCTCCCGGACCTTGCGGGCCACCATCGCGGCCGCCGCCCCCGACACCGGCGTGGACCGGGAACCGTAGGTGCCCAGGCCGAACGGGGTCCGGTCGGTATCGCCATGCACGACCTCGACATCGTCCGGCGAGATGCCCAGTTCGTGGGCGACGATCTGGGCGAACGTGGTTTCGTGCCCCTGACCCTGGGTCTGCACCGAAATCGCGAGGACGGCCTTGCCCGTCGGGTACACCCGCAGGTCGGCCCCATCGGCCATGCCCAGGCCGAGAATGTCCATGTGCTGGCGCGGGCCGGCGCCGACCCCCTCGGTGAAGAAGCTGAGCCCGATGCCCATGTACTCGCCGCGTTCCCGCTTCTCCACCTGCTCACGCCGCAGGTCAGCGTACCCGGCGATGTCCATGGCCACCCGCAGCGTGCGCGCGTAGTCACCGGAGTCGTACTCCCAGCCCGTCGGCGTGGTGTACGGAAACTGCTCAGGGCGGAGCAAGTTCTTCAACCGCAACTCGGCGGGGTCCATCCCCAGTTCCAGGGCGAGCACGTCCACGATGCGCTCGACCAGGTAGACCGCCTCCGTCACCCGGAACGAGCAGGCGTAGGCGACGCCGCCGGGGGCCTTGTTCGTGTACACGCCGGTCACCTCGCAGTGCGCGGCCTCCAGGTCGTAGGACCCGGTGAAGATGTGGAAGAACCCGGCGGGGAACTTCGAGGGCTGGGCGGAGCCGTTGAACGCGCCATGATCGGCGAGCACCTTGGCCCGCAGGCCCAGGATCCGGCCATCCTTCGTGGCGGCGATCTCACCGTGCATGTGGTAATCCCGCGCGAACGAGGTGGACATCAGGTTCTCCGACCGATCCTCGACCCACTTGACCGGCCGGCCGGTCACGATGGAACCCACGACGGCGCAGATGTACCCCGGGTATATGGGGACCTTGTTGCCGAAACCGCCGCCGAGGTCCGGGGAGACAATCCGGATCTTGTGCTCGGGCAGGTCGGCGATCATCGCGTACAGGGTCCGGTGGGCGTGTGGCGCCTGCGTGGTGGACCAGACGGTCAGCTTGCCGCTGACCCGGTCCATGTCGGCCACCGTGCCGCAGGTCTCCAGCGGAGCAGGATGGGAGCGGGGGTAGAGCATGTCCTGCGTGACCACGACATCCGCGGTGGCGAAGACCGCGTCGGTCGCCGCCTGGTCTCCGGCGGCCCAGTCGAAGATGTGGTTGTCCTGCTTGCCTTCCAGGTCATCCCGGATCACCGGGGCGCCGGGGTCCAGTGCCTTCGTGGCGTCGATCACCACCGGGAGCGGTTCATACTCGACGCTGATGAGTTCGAGCGCGTCGCGCGCCGAGTACCTGTCCTCGGCGACGACGAAGGCGACCTCCTGGCCCTGGAACCGCACTTTGTCGGTGGCCAGGACGGCCTGGATGTCGCGTGACAGGGTCGGCATCCAGGCGAGCCTGCGTTCCTCCAGCATCTGGCCGGTGATGACGGCACTGACCTTGGGATGACTCTCGGCCGCCGTGGTGTCGATCGAGACGATCCTCGCGTGCGCCAGCGGGCTGCGCAGGATCGCGCCGTGCAGCATCCCCGGCAACTGGATGTCATCCACGAACGTGCCCTGGCCCCGGACAAAGCGGGCGTCCTCCTTGCGCCGCAGCGGCCCGTAGGCCCCCGTCATCAGGCACTCCTCTCGTGCTTGCTGGCCCACAGAACGGACCGCACGATGTTCTCGTAGCCGGTGCACCGGCAGATCTGCCCGGACAGCGCCTCGCGGATCTCCGCTGCCGACGGGTCCGGATTCTGGTCCAGCAGCCACCGGGAGGTCATCAGCATGCCCGGCGTGCAGAACCCGCACTGCAGTCCGTGGCACTCCGCGAAGCCCTGCTGGACCGGGTCGAGCACGCCGCGTTGTTCCAGGCCCTCGACGGTGAGCACCCGGTGCCCGTCCGCCATGGCCGAGAGCACCGTGCAGGACTTCACCGGGGTCTCGTCCAGCCACACCACGCAGGCCCCGCAGTTCGACGTGTCGCAGCCCCAGTGTGACCCGGTCAGCTTCAGCTCATCCCGCAGGAAATGAATCAGCAGCAGTCTCGGCTCCACCTCGCGGGAGTACTCGGCACCGTTGACGGTCACGGTTATCTGCATGTCAGGCGCCCCGCCCGCTTGCGTCCCGCCCGCTTGCGTCCCGCCCGCTCGCGCCCCGCCCGCTCGCGCCCCGCCCGCTTGCGCCCCGCCCGCTTGCGCCCCGCGCGCCAGCGTTCTGACCGGAGGTGGGCTGCTGACGGGCACGCAGCAGGGCCCGGCGCAGCGCCCGGGTGGTGAGTTCCCGGGCGAGATGCCGCTTGTAGCCGACCGGCCCGCGCTGGTCGGGGTGCGGACGGCAGTGCTCGGCCGCGATCTCGCCCGCCCGGGCGAAGCTCGCCTCGCTGGCCGGCGCGCCCCGCAGGAACTCCTCCGCCTCGGCCGCGGCGAAATGCTGCGCCCCGACGGCGGTCAGGCCGACCCCGGCCTCCGCGATCGTGTCGCCGGCCAGCCAGATGGCTGCTCCGGCCGCACCGACCGGCCAGTCGCCGACCCGGCGCCCGACCTTCTCATAGGCGCTCCCACCGCCCGGCCTGATCGCGATCTTGATCTCGGTCAGCAGCTCGCCGGGGGCCACCACGGTCTCGTAGGGCCCGGTGTGGAAGTCCCGGGCGGGCACCGTCCGGCTGCCGTCGGGGCCCCGGATGACCATGCTCGCCTTCAGGGCCGCGAACGCCGCGGACAGATCCTCGGACGGGTCAGCCTGGCAGAGCGAACCGCCGACGGTACCCCAGTTCCGCACGATGGGATCGGCGATGACCTTCTCGGCGTCATGCAGGATGGCGAAATGCTCGCCCGCCTCGGGCGAGTCAAGCAGTTGCGCGTGCCTGGTCAGCGCGCCGATCCGCAACTCGCCTTCGGTCACCTTGATAAAGGAGAGCTCACTGAGCCCGTTGATGTTCGACCAGGGTCTCCGGCTGCGCGAGCCGGAGCTTCATCATGGGGATCAGGCTGTGCCCCCCGGCCAGGATGCGGGCATCGGGACCGAATCTGGTCAGGAGGGCAAGCGCGTGCTCGACGCTGGTCGCCTTCTCATACTCGACGTATGCCGGAACCTGCATGCGCCCTCCCTCGGACACGGCACGCGTGATGAGTTTACGAGCGGATGAAGGCCCCGGCGACGGCGGCAGGAGCCGGGAGTGGCATGTTGCCCCTGCTCACGCGGCAAACGACACGGCGCTGCGCGTAAATTAGGAACCGTTATGACGCTTACCCAGCTCAACGCCTTCGTTTTGGTCGCCCGCCTCGGCTCGGTAACGGCCGCCGCCAATGCGCTCGGCGTCAGCGAGCCCGCCGTGTCGCAGGCGCTGACGGCGCTCCGGCAGCACCTGGGCGACCAGCTGGTCAGCCGCGGGCCCGCGGGCATGACGCTGACCGCGGGTGGCTCCAGGCTGCTGGCCACCGCGTCGCAGATCGTCGTGCTCGGCGCCGAGGCTCATGCCGCGGTCCGGGCCGCGCGGGGGGCTCCGGAACAGCTGCGGGTGGTGGCCACATCGACGCTCGCCGAATTCGTGGTCAGCCCGCTGACGGAGGCGTTCACTCGGCGCTTCTCCGGCGCCATCGAGGTGTCCGCCGGGGTCGCGGTGACCGACGAGATGGCGGTGCTGGTCGCGAACCGGCTGGCGGATGTGGCCATCGGCCCCAGCGTGGCCCGCGATCCGGCGCTCCCGGTGGTCAGCGAGCCGATCTTCCGGTACCGGCTCGTCGTGGTCGCGGCCGGGCAGTCCCGGCTGCCCGGCAATGCCCGCCAGTGGCGGTGGCTCGTGGATCCGTCCGGCACCGACCCGGGCAGCGACACCGGCCGGCTGCTGGCCAAGCTGCGGATACCTGACAACAGGATCGGGGTGTTCCCCAACCAGACCGCGGCCTGGGCGGCGGCGGCCGATGGGGCCGGGGTGGCGCCAGCCGTCGAGCACCTGGTTACCCAGCAGTTGCGCCGGGGCGAGCTATCCCTCGTCGACCTGCCCGGTTCGTCGCTGGAGGGCTGCTGGCATGCCACCCTCCTGGAGCGCCAGCAACGGAGCACGGCCGCCAGTTCGCTCCGCCGCTTCCTCAGCACCCCCGAGGCCATGCACCTGATGCGCTCACCAGCGACCGGGGTGGCGCCGTCGCGGTTCCGCCCCCCCGTGTACGTCACGATCTGGAGCTGAGCCGCCACCTAGCCCCTGGGCGCCAGGCGCCGCGGCGCCGACTTAAGCACAAGCTTATTCGCCTGTTGCCGGGGAAGCGGCCCCAGCGGATCATGTGTCTCACGTCACAGGTGATTGTGCCCCCATGGGCCGTCCAACTGCAGGAGCGTACGCCATGCGGATCGAGTCCAGCGGGCATAGCCGGGGTAATCCGCGCCTGTACGAACTGGTCGAGCACTCGCCGAAGACGGGCAAGAGCCCGACCGTGTGGGCCTGGCCCCAGCTGATGGACTATCTCAAGATCGCCGGCCAGCCGGTGCCAGGGCCATGGCCGCCGCACCAGGAGCCGCGGCCGGATCCCGAAGAGGACTCCCTGCCCGTGGCGGTGGCCGATCCGGAAGGGGCGCCGGAACGGCCCCAGCCCGAGCCGACCGGGCCCGAGCCGGAGTTGCTCGGCCCCGAGTCTGACCACACTGAATCTGATCACACGGGCGAACGCTGAGCTGAGATTCGGCGTCCAGGACACTGATGTCCGGACAGGACACTGGAGGATCGTTATGTATCCGTCTCGGTTCCGGTACGAGGCACCGCATTCCCTGGCCGAGGCGATCGATCTGCTGCGGGCGGGCGGTGAAGAAGCGAAGGTGCTGGCGGGCGGCCAGAGCCTGGTCCCGTTGATGAAGCTCCGCTTCGCGTCGCCGGAACTGATCGTCAACATCAACAACCTTCCTGGCCTTGACTATCACCGCGCGGATCCCGACGGGATGATTCGCGTCGGCGCGCTGTGCCGCCATGTTGATCTGGAACGCTCGGCCCTGCTCACGAGCAAGCAGCCGACCATGGCCGCGGCCGCCCCCCTGATCGCCGATCCCATCGTCCGCAACCGCGGCACGCTGGTCGGCTCGCTGTGTCATGCCGATCCGCAGGGCGACTGGGCCTCGGTCGTGACGGCGCTCGGCGGCTTTGTCGTCGCGCAAGGACCCGGCGGCAGGCGCACCATACCGATCGCGGAATTCGTCACCGGCCCCTTCCAGAATGTGCTGGCCTACGACGAGATCGCGGTGGAAGCGGTCATCCCGGCGCCGAAGGGCGTGCCGGCGGGTGGCTACCTCAAGCTGGAGCGCCGCGTCGGCGACTTCGCCACCGCGGGGGTGGCGGTGGCGATTGAGACTTCCGGCGGACTTGTGACCAGGGCGGGGATCGCGCTGACCGGCGTCGGCGGATCCACCATCGAGGCCACCGCGGCCGAGCAGGCGCTGGCCGGGAAGCCACTGACCACACAGACCATCGAGGAGGCCGCCGGGCTCGCGGCGGAGGCCGCCCGGCCCAAGACTGATCATCGCGGCAGCGCGGAGTTCAAGCGGCACATCGTGCGCACCTTCGTCGTGCGCATCCTGAGCCGCGTCGGTGAATCCGCGGAAAGGGCGGCCTGACATGACGACCCTCTATGAGGACCGCAGCAACGACGTCCCCAGCGACGTTCCCGTCCGCCGGGTCACGTTCACGGTCAACGGCGAGAAGAAGGTGGCCGAGGTGGAACCGCGCCTGCTGCTGGCCCACCTGCTCCGCCAGGGATTCCGGCTGACCGGCACGCACACCGGCTGCGACACCACGAACTGCGGCGCGTGCACGGTGCTCGTCGACGGCCGGGCGGTGAAATCCTGCACCATGCTCGCCGTGCAGGCCGACGGGCACGCGGTCACCACAGTCGAGGGCCTGGCCACCGCCAGCGAACTGCACCCGCTCCAGGAGGGTTTCAAGGAGGAGCACGGGCTGCAATGCGGATTCTGCACACCGGGGATGATGATGGCGGCCAAGGCCCTCCTCGACGAGAACCCCGACCCGACCGAGGAGGACGTGCGCTGGGCGCTGTCCGGCAACCTCTGCCGCTGCACGGGTTACCAGAACATTGTGAAGTCGGTGCTGTGGGCCGCCGAGAAGCTCCGGTCACAGTCCCCTGACTAACGACAGCACCAGCCACCACGGGCCCTAGCTGACGAAGACAAAGAGGTACGACGTGTCGCAGGCACTGGACGAGATCAAGATCGGCGGGCTGGGCGCCAGCCGCAAGCGCGTTGAGGACAACCGCTTCATCCGGGGCAAGGGGAACTACACCGACGACATCGTGCTGCCCGGCATGCTGCACATGGAGATCCTGCGCAGCCCGGTGGCGCACGCGCGCATCAAGTCGATCGACCCTAGCCGGGCCTGGGAGATACCGGGCGTCCGCCTCGTCCTCACCGGCGAGATGATGGCCACCCGCAACCTGGCGTGGATGCCGACGCTGTCCTACGACACCCAGGCCGTCCTGGCCACCGACAAGGTGCGGTTCCAGGGCCAGGAAGTGGCCTGTGTGATCGCGGACGACCCGTACATCGCGAAGGACGCGTGCGAGGCGATCGACGTCGAGTACGAGCAGCTGCCGGTGATCGTCAACCCGGTGCAGGCCGTCGCCGACGGGGCACCGATCATCCGCGACGACAAGGAAAACCAGGCCGACAACGTTATCTACGACTGGGAAGTGGGCGACGCCGACGGCACCGATCGCGCGTTCGAGCGGGCCGACGTGGTCTCGAAGCTGCGGCTGCACTACCCGCGCTCGCACCCTTCGCCGATCGAGTGCTGCGGGTCGATCGCGGACTTCAACCGCTCGACCTCGAAGCTCACGGTGTACATGACCACGCAGGCACCGCACATCATCCGGGCCGCGGTCGCCCTGGTGGCCGAGCTGCCCGAGCACATGATCCGGATCATCTCCCCGGACATCGGCGGCGGGTTCGGCAACAAGGTCCCGGTCTATCCCGGCTACGTCTGCTCCATCCTGGCCTCGATCCTGCTGGAGCGGCCGGTGAAGTGGATCGAGGACAAGTCCGGCAACCTGATCTCCACCGGGTTCGCACGCGACGTGTACCTGGACGGCGAGCTGGCCCTGCGCAGCGATGGCAAGATCCTCGCTGTCCGCATGCACACCGACGCCGACCACGGCGCCTTCTTCTCCGACGCGCAGCCGAGCAAGTTCAAGATCGGCCTGCTGCACTCCACGTTCGGCTGCTACGACGTGCCGGTCGGGCACCTCACGGCCCGGGGCATGTATACCAACAAGGCCCCCGGCGGCGTGGCGTACCGGTGCTCGTTCCGGGTCACCGAGGCCATGTTCTTCCAGGAGCGGATGATGCACGCCGCCGCCAACGACCTGGGCATGGACCAGGCCGAGTTCCGGCGGATCAACTTCGTGCAGGACGACCAGTTCCCCTTCCGCACCCCATTCGGCTTCCTGCTCGACTCGGGCCAGTACGGGAAATGCCTGGAGGTTGGCCTGGAAGCGGTCGGCTACCAGGATTTCCTGCGGCAGAAGGAGGAGGCCAAGCGCAGCGGCAGGCTGCTCGGCATCGGCATCTCCACGATGAGCGAGCCGCTGGGCGCGGGAAACAGCCGCGAGTACGACATTCTCGGCATCAAGATGTTCGACTCGGCTGAGCTGCGGGTTCACATGACCGGCAAGGCACTCCTCCGGACCGGCGCGCGGGGCCAGGGCCAGGGGCACGAGACGACCTGGGCCCAGATCGTGGCGCACGAGCTCGGCATCCCGGCCGAGGACGTGACCGTCGAGGAGGGTGACACCGACACCGCTCCGTTCGGCATGGGCACCTATGCGTCGCGCAGCACGCCCGTCGCGGGGGCCGCGATCGCCATGGTGTCCCGCAAGATCCGCGCCAAGGCTCGCAAGCTCGCCGCGCACCTGCTCGAGGTGTCCGAAGAGGACGTCGAATGGGAGCTGGGCCGGTTCTACGTGCGCAGTGCGCCCGACCGCGGCGTGACCATCCAGGAATGTGCGATGGCCGCGTACAGCAACATGCCGGATGGCATGGAGCCGGGCCTGGAGAACAACGCGTACTACGACCCGCCCAACCTCACCTGGCCGTTCGCGTGCTACATCGTGACCGTCGAGGTCGACCCCGAGACCGGGGTCTGGGACGTGCTGAACATGGTGGCGGTGGACGACTGCGGTGTCCGGATCAACCCGATGATCGTCGAGGGACAGATCATGGGCGGGCTGACCGAGGCGTACGCGATGGCCAACATGCAGTTCATCACGTTCGACGCCGAAGGCAACTGCGTGGGCTCGAACTACATGGACTACCTGCTGCCGACCTCATGGGAGACTCCGGGCTTCGAGCTGCACGGCGAGGTGATGACCCCGTGCCCGCACCACCCGATCGGCGCCAAGGGCGTCGGCGAGTGCGCGGCGGTCGGCGGCCCGGCGGCATTCGTCAACGCGGTGATGGACGCGGTCAAAGACACCGGCGTCCGCAACATCGACATGCCCCTGCTGCCCGACCGGGTCTGGGAGGCCCTCACCTACCGCCACGACGTGTCCGGCGCGCCCCCCGTGCGCTCAGACGATGACTGACGGGAGGTCCTCCATGGAAGGCTGGGGTGTCCTGGAGCAGGCCGCCGAGCTGACCCGGAGCGGGCAGCCGTTCGCGCTCGCCACCGTGGTCTGGCGGCAGGGACCATCCTCTGGCCAGCAGGGTTCCCGTGCCATCATCACGGAATCGGGAGAACTGCACGGCTGGATCGGCGGGGCGTGCGCGGAGCCCGTGGTCATCCGCGAGGCCCGGCAGGTGATCGCCGAAGGGGTCTCCCGTCTGCTGCTGCTGGGCACGGCCGAGCAGTTTGGCGCGGCTCTGCCGGACGGGATGACAGCGGTGCCTATCTCCTGCCAGAGCGAGGGCGCGCTGGAGGTCTACATCGAGCCGGTGCTGCCGACCCCGTACCTGGTGGTGGTGGGCCGCTCCCCGATGGCAAACACGCTCGCCGATCTCGCCCAGGCGCTCGGCTGGCGCGCCGCGCTGATCGACGGCCCGGACTTCTCCGCCGCGAACGCGGACGAGCGCTCGATGGTCGTGGTGGCCACCCAGGGCCACGGCGACGAAGAGGTGGTCGAGCAGGCAGTGGCGGTCCGGCCCGCCTATCTCGGCCTGGTGGGATCGAGCCGGCGCGGTGCGTCGGTGCTCGGCTACCTGGCCGACCGGGGCGTGCCCCAAGACCAGCTCGACCGGGTCCGGGTTCCGGCCGGCCTCGACCTCGGCCGTACGTCGCACCGGGAGATAGCCGTCGCGATCCTGGCCGAACTGGTCCAGTTGCGCGCTTCCGGAGCCCTGGGGGGTGGAAGGGGGGCTAAGAGGGGGGCTGGAAGCACGGCCTCGGCCGGCTCGCCGCGGTCCGCGGATCAGCGCGCGGAACCGGGCGAGGCCGTGGACCCGGTCTGCGGGATGACGGTGACCGCGGACTCCTCCGGTCACCCGCTGGAGCACGAGGGCGTCACCTACTACTTCTGCTGCGCCGGCTGCCGCCGGGAATTCGAGAAGGATCCCGCGGCCTACGTGAAGAAAGAGACGCGATGCTGATCAAGAACGACTTCGAGGTGGCGGAGCCGGTCGAGAAGGTGTGGCAGTTCTTCGACAACATCCCGCAGGTCGCAGCCTGCCTGCCGGGCGCCGAGCTGACCGACGACCTCGGTGACGAAAAGTACAAGGGCCGGGTGGCGGTCCGGATGGGCCCGGTCCGGCTGAGCTTCGCGGGTACCGCTGACATCACCGAGCGCGATGACGCCGGGAAGCGCATCGTGGTCCACGCCAGCGGTGCGGACGAGAAGGGCCGGGGCCAGGCCAGCATGATCGTCACCGCCACGCTGGTCCGCTCCGGGCGCGGCACCAAAGTCGCCGTGACCCAGGATCTGCAGCTCTCGGGGGCCGCCGCACAATACGGCCGGGGAATGATCTCCGATGTGACGGCCGTGCTGATGCGTGACTTCTCGACGACCATGCAGGATCGGATCGAGCGGATCGAGCGCGGCGAGTCACCGGAGCAGATCGCCGCGGCCGCCGCCAGCCCGGCGAAAGGCTTCACCCTCGGCCTGCGGGCCGCTCTCATGGCGCTGCGCCGGGTCTTCCGGCGTTTCTTCGCCCCCTACCAGGCCGCGAGCTGAGGAGAACGAACATGGTCTTGTGGTGGATCGGCAACGCCGTCCTGCTGCTCGTGGTGCTGCCCGTCGTCATCTTCCTGCTCAACCGCGTGCTCGCGGCGGTGGAGCGCATCCGCGGGGCTACCAACGAGATCCTCAGCGGGGGTGTCGCCCTCATCGGGGAACTCACCGGCGTTCCCGAGGCGCTGGCCCAGACCGATATGACCATCGACGCAGTCGCTGTCGGCGCGGTCCGGTACGCGGGCTCCGTCGCCAAGCTTCTCGGCTGAGAAGAAGGAGAAAGATCATGCCTGCAGCAGCCTGGGTGACATTGATCATCGCTGCGCTGATTATCGCGATTACCGCCGTGGGCCTGTTGCGGGTCATCTTCCACCTCAAGGCCATCCGCGCGACGCTCGTGGCCACCACCGGAGGGGTCGGTGCCGTCGCGAACCTGACCAGCACGGTGCCCGAACGACTGACCTCGGTCAACGCGAGCCTGAAGCCGGTACGGGACTTCTGTGAAACGGTCTGACTGGCGAAGGAGCCACTGATGGAACCACATGTTCTCGCCGCCGGAACCAGCACTACTGGCTGGGTGGTCGGCTACACGATCGGGATCGTGATCGTCCTGGTGGTCGTCGCCCTGGTGGTGCCGATCCTGGTGCTGGCCCGGTCGATCGGCCAGGAAGCGCCCAAGATCAATGACGCACTGACCGAGGCGGTGCATAACACTGCGCCGCTCGCGGCCCTGCGCACCACCATCGAGCACGCCACGATCATCATCGCCGGACTGCAGCGCGGCCGCGCCCGGCTGGGAGGCTAGCGATGCATACCTTGGCTATGTCCTCCACCGAGCACACCCTGTGGGTGTGGGCCATCGTCCTCGGCTTCGTTGTGGTACTCGCCGTCGCGGCCCTGCTGAGCCTGCTCATCTACTTCGTGAAGATCATTGACCGCCGGGTCGTCGCGGTGCGGGACACGCTCAAGGCCGCGGCCGCGAACACCGCCGACACGACGCTCATCCCGCAGGTCGCCGACGGTATGGAGGCGGTCCTGGCCGAAGGCCTCGAGCACCACCTGTTCCTCGGCCGAGTGCTCGGAAAGGTGAAGGCATCATGACCACCTTGGTCGTCTTGACCGTCGTGGACGTCGTCCTGCTGATCGCCGGCCTGGCGTTCTATCTCTTCTGGGTCGGCACGCTGCTCACCCGGATCGCCGGGAATCTCGAGGAGTGTGGGGAGATCGTCCGGACCATCGTGGGTCACGCCAAGCTCATCGGGCCTGGAGTGGAGCACATCAACCGGACCGGCGGCGTGGTAGCCGGGGCGCTGCCCCTGCTGTACGGGATGGCCGAGGAGATCGTCGCCGGGGTCGCCCCTCCACCCGACCGGCCCGCGCAGCCCGAGCCCGCACGCCCAGCCTCCGGCCGCCGCCGGTCCCGCCTGCACGACGCCGTCGGCTTCACCCCGCGCGGGTAGCGCCACGCCGCCCGAACGACACCAATGCCGCACCGGTGCCGTCCCAACGACACCAATAGCGCACGGGTGCCGTTGCCAGGGCAAGCTCAGCGACGGACGCGGTAGCGGATGTGCGTGGCCTCCGGCGTGTCGATCACCCGGACGATCTCCAACTCGACGCGCGACGGCAACACCTCGAACAGCCGACGGCCACCACCGAACAGCACCGGGATCTGGTGGATCTGCAGCTCGTCCAGCACCCCGGCCTCGAGCGCCCGTTGCGCCGTGTACGCGCCATGCACCAGCACGTCCCGGTCCCCGGCGGCGGCCTTCGCCTGCGCCATCGCGCTGGCGATCCCGTCGGTCACGTACGTCACCAACGGATAGTTCGCGACCGACGGGCCGGGCGGCCGGTGACTGGGCACGAAGATCGGGACACCGTGATGATCACCGCCCCAGTGATCGACCTGCTCCACGGTCCGCCGACCCGCCAGCACCGCGCCGGTCGCGTTCATCTCGTCGATCAATTGCCCGGCCGGCCCGGACGGCCGGACGAACTCCCCGTCCGGAGTGACGAACCACTCGTGCAGCCGCATGAAGCCGTCGCCGCCGGGGTTGCCCGGTTCGTCGTTCGGACCCGCGATGTACCCGTCGAGGGACATCGACATGTAGAGCACTGATGCAGACACTTCGACCTCCTGTGGTCTCGATCCAAGCTGGTTTCATCTTCCTGTAGTAGCCCCGGCATGGCGGCATTTCTCATCGGCCCGATGACGCCCGGGGCCATGATGTCCGGTGCCCTCTCATACCGGTGGACTGTCGAAGGCGCCGGCGGCGTGGTCCTGTGCGCCGGTCCCTTCCCGGCGGTGGTCCTCAAGGGCGATGATCCCCGGCCGGCAGCGTTTGCGCTCATGGGCTGGCTTGCCGATGGGATCGGCCGCCGGGCCTGGTGGGACGGTGCGGACTACCGCCCGTACAAGGAGCAGCGGCGTCGCGCCCTTATAGGGGTGTAGCCCCCTCTCCTTGGGGGTGAGCAGGCGGGACCTCGGGACAAAGCCCTAGCGCGGTCCGGGCTCCTCTGGGCCGCGTTTGGTGAGCGGGCCGGTGGTGGGGGCCGCGTACTCGCCGATCCATTCGTCCTTCCACGACTGGTCGTATTGCTGGGCGTTGCAGCGTGGGTGGTAGACCGCCGTGAGTTCGTGAGCGATCATCTCCCGGTGTGACCGCAGCCCGCCGGGCACCTCGAACGTCGCGATATAGACCTTCCAGCGGGAGCCAGCGCGCCGGACCCAGCAGTGCGCTCGGGGATGCTGGAAGGGAAATCTTTCCGTTGAGAGATCTTCGGAGTGATCCACGTAGATGACCGCGTACCGGTCCGGCCTGGTGTCCGGCTCGGGCTTGTACAGGATCGCGTAGACCGCCGCCACCGGCGGCGGGGTCCAGCCGCCAAGCACGCGCGGGCCCTCGAACGGGTAGCCGGCCAGCGAGCCGAGCCGGATCATCCGCCGAAGTCCTCGTCCTCGCTGATGGCCTCGGCCGCCGTGATGGGGCCCGGCGGGAGTCCCGCTCGCGCCGCCGCCCGTGCGAACTCCTCGGTAGCCTTCTCGACCGCCTGTTCACGACTTTCGGCCTGGACGACGAGCTGAGCGCCGTACCGGTTCGTGCCGATCCCGGTGGCGATGCCACCGCTCGCGGCGACCGCATCGGCCAGCTCGACTATCTCCTCACGCGACAGCACGTTTTCCACCTCGGCCTGCATCCCCACGCTCCACCTCATGGGACACCCCTAACTCAGCTTCGGCAGCAGCGTCGCGAGTTCTTCCAGGCTGCTCAGATCGTGACCGGACAGCGTCAGGTCGATATGCGGAGCGGCCACCATCATCCCCAGCGTGCTCGGCCGGAAGTTCTGATTATCGCCCTTATGCGGGTTCATCCACACCACCCGGTAGCTGAGCCGGCCCAGCCGTTCCATCGCCATGGCCAGGACGGCCGGATCACCGCGGTCCAGGCCGTCGGAGCAGATCACCACGATTCCGCCGCGGCACAGGCCCCGGCGCCCCCAGTCCCTGACGAAGGCGTCCAGCGAGTCACCGATCCTGGTCCCGCCCTCCCAGTCGAACACCGTCGAGGCGGCGCGCTCCAGGGCATCGTCCGGCCGGCGGTGATCCAGCGCCCGGGTGACCCGGGTGAGGCGGGTGCCGAAGCAGAACACCTCGACCTTCGCGGCCGCGCGCTGGGCCGAATACGCGAACTGCA
>CAWGIW010000010.1:0-100339 GCA_963822825.1 uncultured Actinomycetes bacterium
TGCTCATGCCGACTCGTTGCCCTGGTCGTCGGCTTCCGCGCTGTCGTCAACCAGATCTGTGATGAGCAGGCCGCCGATGATCAGGTCGGCGAGGGTATTACCGACCTGGCGGTCTGCTTTCAGATCGGTCTGCACGTACTGCTTCATGGTGAAAGCTACGTCCGCGTGGCCGATGCACTGGCTCAGCGCCTTCCAGTCGATCTTCGCATCCCGGCCAGCCGTCGCGTAGCTGTGGCGCATGTCGTGAAGGTCGATCTCTGGCAGCCCGGCCGCCGCCGCCAGTCGCTTGAACCGGCGCGTGATCGTGTCGGGATGCGGAGGCTTGCCGTTCTCCCAGCAGAACAGCACCCCGTGATCGTGGTAGTCCGGCCCGAACTCGCGCCGCTCCTGGTCGAGCAGTTCGCCGTGCACCCGGAGTGCGGCCAGGGTGAACGGGTCGAGCGCCAGGACGTGCTGCGCGTTCTCGGTCTTGCCGTCCGACTCGATCACCTTGCCATCCACCACGACGCGGGTGGTGTCGATGGTGAGCGTTCCGGCGGCCAGGTCGAGCAGATCGCGGCGAGCGCCCGCCAGCTCGCACCGCCGCATGCCCGAGGTGGCTTCGAGTACCCCCAGTGCGAAGAACCGGTCCGATCGGGTGCGTTGCAGGAACGTCTGGAGCTGGGCAACGTTCCAGACCTTGCGGCCCTTGCGCGGGACGCGGGGCGGATGCGCGTCATTGACGAAATTCCGTTTCGCCCACCCCCAGGCCGCGAAGTCCTCCCAGGCCCGGTGCAGCATGCGGTGCGTGTTGACGACCGTCTTGGGCTCCGAGCCGCATTGTGATCCGACAACTGATCCGCAACACATGTCCGCCAGCTGATGTGCGACAGGCCTGAAGCCTGCCGATCACATGACGGGGTGCAACGCACGGATCTCACGCCGGCGAGTGGTCGTGGCAGCGCTGCGAGGAGCAGGCGTCAGGAGAGCGACGGCGGCCAGCGGTGTGTGCGCCACTCGTCCCATGTCGCGAATCCAGCCGGTGGGTCATCAATGGGTTCACTGCCGTCGAGTTCGCCTGGGGTTGGGATGTCGATGCTGGCAGCCCACCCGGCGAGCTCCTCGTCGGACATAGGCCACGTCGTGTGCGGCGCTTCGGCTTGGCGCTGATCAAGTCGTCTCCGCTGCTCGGCTGGGGTGAGTTCGAAGTAACGCATCTCCACCATCGCGCCTAGGTCGGCTGCTGCCTGCCGTAGAGCGGAGCGCTCGTCCCGGCCCCACAGGCCGTAGTCGATCACGACGTTGTTGCCGAGCTCGAGGGCGCGCAGCCCAATCTGGATGAGCCGTCCTTCGATCACGTCCGTAGCCGATGGCGGATTCTCGTGCCCGTAGAGAGCCTTCACCCATTCGTCCTTCGTGAGACGAAGTGCTTTCTGCTCGATCTCGATGTGCCGGGCAGCAGTGGTCTTCCCGGTGCATGGAAGTCCCACAGTCAGGAACAGTGTTGGTTGTCTCATCATCACCCGCTTCCGATCGAACCCTCGTCATTGCTGACATCCACTCCTCGATCCGCGCTTGGACTGTCGCACATCAGCTGGCGGACGAGTGTCGCGCATCACCCGACGGAGGACACGAACGAGCCGCATCCGTTGCCGAATCGCGCCGTACTAGATCAAGGCGGCGCGCTGCGCGCCGCGGGTCGGCGCCAGCGCTCGGCCTCCGCCTTGGCAGGCCCGGCCGAGCGCGCGCCGACCCGATACCGCAGCTCACTGCTTGACTAATAGGGCTCATCCGGCACGGACGCGAAGCGCTGCTCTCCCCGGCCCTTCGTCTGCAGGCCGGGCGGCGCGGTGCAGCAGGGCGGGCTACCCCAGTGGCGGAATCGTCGGCAGGCCCGGGCTGGCCGGGTTCAGGCCGCTACCGTCGCCGCGACCGGACAGCCAGGCCAGCATCGCGGCGGGCGGCCCGGTGACATCGACAGGCGGGCTGGTGCCGATGTGCAGCATGCCATGACCGGCGAGAGTCATGGGCGGCGCATCGTCGCGGCGGTCCATCAGGGCGGTCACCCCGGACAGCTCCGTGGCGACGAAATCGTCGGGCCAGTCGGCGGGCTGGTAGCCAGCGGCGAGGTCCACGTGATGGTATTCCAGTTCCCGGCGCAGCCCGGGAAGAACATCGCGGACTGGTCGGCTGCCTCCTGCCAGGAGGATCGCAGGAGCGTCCCACAGCTGGCTTGGGTGCTCCCGGATTGCGGTCAGGCACTCCTGGATGGCACGCTCCAGGTCGGCGCGGATAACTCCCGCCGGTCGGCGGGTACCAGCGTCGATGGCTTCGGCGCGGGCTTGCTCGGACGGGTACTGCTGGCCGATGCGGCCAGCCTGGGCAGCCCGCAGCAGCCTAGTGCGCGAGTCGGCGCCCTGCGCGACATGGGTGAGTACATGCGCCCGGGTCCAGCCCGGCAGCGCCGATGCTTCGTGCAGGTCGTCGTCGGTCAGCGCCTGTGCGGTGCGCAGAAGGCGAGCCGCGCTGTCGGCGATCACAGCCCACTCGGGCGTATCTGCTCCAGTCACCCCCGGAAAGATATCGCGAGCGCGGCCGGGATGCTGATGGTGCGACTCCTTGCTGTCTCCGGCGGGGCCTCAGGCTCAAGGATGGACCGGGAAGCCAAGAACAGCTACCGTCAGTGTCTGGCTGAGGTGGGGGGCATCCTCGCGCCGTCGGCCAGGACAGGCCGCTCCCCGGAGGGTGGCCGACGGCGAGAGGATGAACCCCCAAGGGAGTGCGCGTTCGCGCAAATACCGGAAGACCACGAGCACCAGGGCGACGAGAACATCAACCGTCGCACGGGGCCGCAGATGACGTGCCCGTTGCGTGCCCGATCGGACGGTGATTGGCGGTGATTCACGGTCGCTCACGGATACGCCACGTCGGCACTTACCTGCGGCGGCCATATCAGGCGGCCAGCTCCGCGATCTTTGCAAGCAGGTGATCGCGGCTGGGGTACGGGGAAGCAAAAGCGCCAACGAGGCTGACGCGCCTACCGGGAAGATATGACCGCGCGGGCCGCACTTGGTGGAGTGCTTCCCACGCGGTCACGAACCCATAGCTTGGGCTCGATCTCCTCAATGTTCCCTCTGGAGATCTCCTCGCCGCCGTGCTGCTTGCAGCGACGCCCCTCGGTTGCCCACGGGGAGCTACCCGTCGCCCCGTACGGCGCCAGGATTTTCGCGATTCACCAGGATCTGCCACGAGTTGACCGCGGTCCTATGACCCCTCCTCGCGCGTTTAGTGACTCCGCGCTAGTCGCGGCGTCGGGAGCGCAATGACAGTGTCATAGCTGGCACTGGCACCACCTCCTTCTACTACGGCAGCGAGCATGAGGCCGCCATCCTCTGGAGCGTATCGCCGACCCGATGCCCATCCTGCCTGGACACGCCCGCGCTCTGAGCGGCCTCCGGAAACGAGGGTGCCTTGACAGCCGCACCCAAAGTAGGTCGCCTTGCCTGTCAGATCCCCGTCCTCCTCGCTGCTCGATGATCTTGGCCGAGTCCGCCGAGTCAAGTCCAAGCCCGCTGACGCGGGTCGCTTCGCGAGCCTGGACACGGCGGCCACGGCCAAGTGCGGGCAGTTATGAAGAGGACGGGGGAGGAGCAGGGCACGGAGCAGCCGGAACCGCCTCGGCCGGGGCAAGCTCGCCGTGCAATTATCGTGCAATTAGCCAGGGTAACGAGCGGTCAATCACGGACACCCCCGGTCGCGTGACCTGGCTGGTCAACGGTCCTAGCGGCATGGATCGGTCGGATTCCCAAGCTGATGGTCCTGCACCGATAGCCGTCTGCACGCATCCGATGCTGAGCCCCATCCGCCAATCTGTGGCACGGCGAGGCTGCCGCCGTCGCTCCTCGCGTCGGCATACGGCCGGATCTGATGTCTCCTGAAGCGTGCCTACGGGGCCTCGGTCAACGCGGGGACGGTCATGCGCTGGGCGCGCCTCCGGGAGTGAGGACATAAACCCCCGGTGCCACTGACTTTGAAATTTGGGCGGGGGCTTAGACCTAATGCAGTTCCTCTTTGACGGTAACTGGACTGCTTGTGCTGCTCGACAACCTATGGAAGTCAAGGTTTACAAGTATTTGCAATCCGTGGTCTTCGCAAAAGTGCTCCGAGGTGCACCATATAGCCGTATAAGCAACGCGAGTTCCTTCTTTGGACAAAGGTGTACGCGAAGGCCAGAAGGAAATCAGCAAGTCTTTTGTCGTCAGGAGCTAGTTCTCCCGCATGTGGTGTATTAATAGGGTCGCGCATAACTGTTGTGAAGTTCAGCGGTCGAACAGCTTTGAGAATTCAAGAATCTGAGCCTCCGGCAATCCAGTTTTACGGCTCAAAAGGTTAAGCGAGATATGAACGCCTTTCTCGCCGGTCGCGGCAGCCCCGCAGTCAGGGGCGTCGCTCATTTCGGGGGTAAGTCCACGCGCGCCCACACGATCCAGCCGGTCATGGGGCTGCCGTCCTTGCCCCACTCATCAGCGATCGCGTTCACGATCCCCAGGCCACGCCCACGCTCACCGTCACCGGCGGGTTCCGTCCACGGGCCGCCTTCGTCTTCGACCTCCACCCACAGGAAATCGCGGGGCCGGACCCCAGCGCGCACTGTGAACTTGCCGCCTGGCCGTCCTGACGCGCTGTGCAGCACCGCGTTCGCCGCCAGTTCGCTGGTCAGCAGCACGGCCTCATCGACATCTGGCCAGTCGCCGCCGAGGAGTTCGGCGACGAACCGCCGCGCGGCCCGCACCTGCCCCGCCTCGCCCGCCAGTCGGCATTCGGCTTGCTTCACCACCGGCTCACCCGGCATGCCCGGAACCGCCGCAATCCAGGCACCGCCGCCGTGCAGGCCCCGCTATGCCGCGGTTCAGCGTGCTGACGACCAGCACCCGGCGGGACCGGCGGAACTTCCAGCCACGGCCACGGCAGGCCAGGCAGGCTCTCGGAGCTGACCAGTATGCCGGGCCCCCGGCGTCCGCTGTCCCAGCTCAACGGCGTGCGGGTCAACATGGCCACCGCCTGTCTCCTTAACGACGACCTGGACTCCGGTGCGGAGGCCATCAAGCCTGTGCCCGCGCAGCCACCACGCCCCGGAACGTGTCCTTGACAGGCAGGCTGGCCCGGACAGAGACAATCTTGCTGTCCCCGGCCTGGGCCAAGAGCGGCCAGGCACGCCAGCTCGCTGACGATATCGGCAGTGGCTCACCACAGACCAGGACGCAAGACGGCTAAGCACCGGCCAGCGTTAGGGGACGCTGGCGCATGCGGCCATGGTGGCACGGGCTCTCAGCGAGAACTGGCCGAGTCATCTACGGAGCGCTCTGAAACAATCCGGTACGGAGGTCAGATAACAGCCCGGGGTGAGATTCCCCGGGCTGTTATCTGAGAGCTGGACACCTCACTATTTGAGAGCTGGACACCTCATCCTGGGACACTCGCAATGCCACAGACTATCTCCGCTACAGGGGCAGTTACACCCGTAACGTGCATGGCGAGGACGCAAGCAAGATATGCTATTTCATGGGTCGGGAAGGCGCGTGCCGCTACTTCGCAGGCGATGCCCCTGGGAACGGTCACCTTATAATCATAAAATACGAGCCAGTTAAAACACTGAATGGCGGTTGCTGGAGCAGTCACTGCGCTGGGGGTTGCGCTGTGCGTGGTTGCGGATGCGACGGTCGAGTCGGCGAACGCAGCCGGCGCCAGTGCCATGCCTCCAAAGGTGGTGACCGTGGCCAACGCGGCCGCAGCGCCAATGCGGCGGCCCATGAGCCTGCTTCTTTGTTTCATGTTTACGTCTCCTTCTGCCGGCGCCGAAACGCCTTGACCAAGCGGACGTGGTGGTGTTGCCCGCACCCGAAGGCGCGGCCGCCGGCGTCTGCGTGCGCTGGGTTCGCCGACGATTGGACCTAGGCTAGGGACGGGGTGTGCAATCTCGGGGGCATCCCGGTGGCATCCCGTTGCACGGCAGGTCGCTGGGGAGGGTGCGGTCAGGCCCGGAGTTCCAGGGCCGCTGATCGTGGCCGGCGACGCGGGCGTGCACGTACCGGTGCCGGCCTCGCGGCTGCGGGTGCGGTTTGCCGCGCTGCTGCTGCACGCTAATACTCCGGTGCCGGCTGCATCGCTGGCCGAACTGGTGCGCGATGGGGCGCCACACGGGGCGTCTGCCACTCTGCACTCGTATGTGCGCAGGCCGCGCACGGGGCCCGGGCCGGTGTGGGCACAGCGGATCGTCACCTGTTCGCCGGGGCATCTGTGCCGGGCCGGCGAGCAGGAGGTGGACGCGCTGTGGTTCGGGGCACTGTGCCGGCAGACCGATACGGCAGTACATGAGCGGCGCTGAGCCCAGGCGTCGCGGGCCCCATGACCAGATGGTCGCGGCCCGCTAGGCTTCGCTGAGAGGCGGCACCTGGGCGGCATTCAGGTTGCTTTCAGCCTGGTGAGTGACCGTAGCAGCATGATGCCCGGTGCGCCGATCAGGCAGGCGCGTCGGGTGCCGTCCCCGAACGGGGCGCAGCCGCGCCAGCAGCGGCCAGCGCCCCCGCCTCGTCCCAGAATTGTGGACGCGTGCGCCGCGCTGGCCGGTCTCGGCTTCGGCGCGGTTCTTGCCGCGGTCATAACCGGCGAGTCCCGCGGCTCACTGGCCGCGCCTGGCGGGTTGCTAATCGCCGCAGGCCGGTTCACCGGTTTCACGGGCACATACCTAATGCTGATCATGGTGATGCTGGTCGCACGGCTGCCGTGGCTGGAACGCTCGGTTGGCCAGGATCAGCTCGTCCGCTGGCACCGGCGGGTCAGCCCGTGGGCGCTCGGCCTCATAGCCACCCACGCCGCCGCGATCACGCTTGGCTACGCACAGGCGGCGAAGTCTGGGGCGCTGCACGAGCTATGGGTGCTGGTGTGGTCCTACCCGGACATGCTCGCCGCTGTCGTCGGGTTCGGCCTGCTCGTGCTGGCCGGGTTCACCTCCTACCGGATTGTCCGGCGGCGGCTGCGGTACGAGACCTAGTGGGTCATTCACCTGTACTTTTACCTCGCGCTCGCGCTCGCGTTCGCCCACCAGATCGTCACCGGCGTCTCCTTCATCGGCCACCCGGTGGTCCGCGCTCTGTGGATCGTGATCTGGGCGGCCACCGCGGGGATGGTCATCGTGTTCCGGGTCGTGCAGCCGATCCGGCGGAGCCTGCGCCACCAGCTTCGGGTGGTCGAGATCCGCGACGAGGCACCTGGGGTGGTGTCGGTGATCTGCTCGGGACGCCAGCTCGACCAGCTCGCGGTGTCCGGTGGCCAGTTCTTCCTCTGGCGCTTCCTCACGCGGGACCTGTGGTGGCAGGCTCACCCGTACTCGCTGTCGGCACTGCCGCGCCCGCCCTACGTGCGGGTGACCATCAAAGGGCTCGGCGATCAGAGCCGCGCGATAGCTCACCTCCAGCCAGGCACCAGCGTCGCCATCGAGGGACCCTACGGGGCGTTCACCCACCACGCGCGCTCCCGCGAAGGCGTCGCGCTGATAGGCGCCGGAGTGGGCATCCCCCGCTGCGCGCGCTGCTAGAGGATCTGCCGGCCTGGACGGACGTGGTGGTCGTGGTCCGCGCATCGACCGCCGATGACCTGGTCCACCGCGACGAGGTCGCTGCCTTTGTGAAGCAGCACGGCGGCCGCCTCCATGAGATCGTCGGCCCGCGGCACAAGGTCCGATTCAACGCCCGTGCGCTGCGGCGCATCGTTCCCGACATCGCCGCGCGTGATGTCTACGTCTGTGGGCCCGGCGGGTTCAGCTCGGAAATTGTCGCCGCTGCCTCGCGGCTCGGGGTGGCGAAGGACCAGATCCACCAGGAAGCGTTCGGATTCTAGGTCGCGGAGGAACGAAGATCACATGTGTACTCTCGAACGCTCAGACCGATGAGACGGGCACCGGTCGTTATCTGCGGGACCGTGGCCCGGCCTCGTTGGCGTGCTTGTGTTTCATACCAAGCCGACCCCTTGAAACTCTCAACTCTGGGTGGCACAGCCACAACCCCGGGGCCTGCGGCCAGCGGCCGCCCGGGAGGAACACCGCAGGCTCAGAGCAGCTCCCCGGCGGGCGCTTCGCCCAATCCGGGCGCGGCGGGCCAGCAGGCGGGCACGGCGCGGACAGCGGTCGGACCTGGGGTCAACTACAGCTGGGGCGTCCTGTCGGTCAAGGTCACGGTGTCCGGAAGCAAGATCCTCAAGGTCGGGATCGCTTCGATTGACGACGGTGGTAATCCTCGCTCCCAGTCCATCGATCAGCAGTCCATCCCGATGCTAGAGCAAGAGGTCATGCAGGCACAGAGCGCCAATATCCAGGGTGTTTCGGGCGCGAGCTACACCAGCGCTGGTTTCATTCAGTCGCTCCAGTCAGCCTTGCACACTCTCGGCCTGAAGTGACGGCCAGAGCGGGAACCGCGGCTGGCTCGCCGGATCCGCCCGATCGTCCGATCCACCACCTCGAGAACGTGATGGGCACCGTCGTGACCATTGATGTCTACACCGCCGCGAGCGTGGCGGACGCCGAGGTCGCTGAACTCCGTGGGCAGCTTGACCGAGCGCGGGCCATTCTCCATCACGCGGACGAGGTCTTCAGTACATGGCAGCCGCACAGCCCGATCAGCCGGCTGCGCTCGGGGGAGTTCACCGGCGCGCAGGCCCCCGCGGAGGTAGCCGAGGTCCTTGAGCGTTGCGCGAACGCGCGCGAGCTCTCCAGCGGATGGTTCGACCCATGGGCCATGCCCGGCGGGATCGACCCGACCGGATACGTGAAGGGCTGGGCGGCGCAGAACGCGCTCGCTGCCTTCTCCGCGCAGTGCATCGTCGGCGCGGTCGTGAACGCGGCCGGTGACATCGCTAGTTTCGGCGGCCTGGGAAACGGCAAGCCCTTCCGGATCGGCATCGCCGATCCCCTCTCACCTGGCCGTCTCGCTGAGATCGTCGAACTCACCAGGGCGATCGCCACCTCGGGCAGCTACGAGCGAGGCAACCACTTGATCGACCCTCACTCGGGGCGCCCTTCTGCGCGGGCCGCCTCCGCCAGCGTGACCGGCCCTGACCTCGGGCTTGCCGACGCGCTGGCCACCGCCATGGTAGTGGCGGGAGAGGTCGGCCTGGCCTTCATCGAGCCACTCGAAAACTATGAAGCGCTCCTCATCGGCTTCGACGGCAGCCGGCGATGGACGGAGCGCTTTCCGTTTGCTCCGCGCGAGGCCACGCCGTCTCATTAACCGGCCGACGCGGGCTCACGTGGTCGAAGTCATCGCAGATCAGGGGGCAGCAGCCGCGTCTAGGCCCGCACCGTGTGAATCGCCGACGAACACCCTGCCGTTCAGGCTTTGTTGAGTACTCGCTCGGCGAGGAAGTCCTCCCAGGTCCGGTGGCCTACTGCGCGTTCGGGTGCCAGGTTCGCGCCCGCCCGGACTGAGCCCGGACATCAGCACCGGGGAGGCGGGCACCTTCGACCGGGTTCATGCCTGCCCCCGCGCCGAGAACACCTGTCTGCCTCCTCGCGCCCACGCGGCCGTCCCGGCGAAAGTGTGGATATCAGCAGCCCACAGGGGGCCCGGCCCATCAGGTCGATTGAGCCGGCCGGGCCTTCGCCCATGGCTCTGCTCGAAAACTCAGAGAGGACCGACAATGAACTTTGCCGATCGCACCAGGGGGGCGGCCGCAGCCAACGGTCCGCGGCCCCGTGCTCCGCGCAGCATATCGCGGCGCATCACGCTGCGCGTTGGCGTAGCGGTCGCGGCGTCAGGGGCACTGGCCGCAGGGGCACTGGCCCTTGTGCCCTTGGTTGGCGCCAGCTTGAGTAGCAACGGCAGCAAGATTAACAGCGGCGGCCCGACCGCTTACAGCTTCACGACGCTTAACAACAACAACGACCCGACGTTCAACCAGCTGCTGGGGATCAATGATCACGGCCTGATCGCTGGCTACTTCGGCTCCGGCGCGGCTGGCCACCCGAACCAGGGTTACCTGCTCCAGCCGAGGTACGGCCAGGCCAACTACGTCGGCGAGAACTACCCCGGCTCCGTCCAGACGCAAGTCACCGGGCTGAACAACCAAGGAACCACGGTCGGGTTCTTCTCTGACCAGAACAACCAGAACATGATGAACGACAACTTCGGCTTCTACGACGTCGGCGGACGATTCCACGAGGTCAACTTCCCGACGAACGACAACGCCACGCCGCCGGTTGACCAGTTGCTCGGCATCAACGACCAAGGCGTCGCGGTCGGCTTCTACACCAACGCCCAGGGCAACAACCGTGGGTACACCTACAACACCCACACCCGCAGGTTCACCGGGGTGCGCGTGCTGGGCTCGCCGGCCGGGACCGGTGGCCCGAGCCTGACCGCCACGGCGATCAACGACTCAGGCGACATCGCCGGCTTCTACACGACGGCCGCCGGGGGGAGCGACGGGTTCGTCAAGGACGGCCGCCACTTCACCGACCTGGCTGCCCCCGGCGCCGCCTCCACCATGGCTCTGGGCATCAACGGCGACGGAGAGGTCGTCGGCACCTACACGGTGGGCACCGGCAACTCCGCGGTCATGCACGGGTTCACCTGGACGCCATCCCGCGGGTTCAGCACCGTGGACGACCCCAATGGCGTGGGCACCACGACCATCAACGGCGTCAACAACCGCGGGGACCTCGTCGGCTTCTACACCGACACCGCCGGCAACACCGACGGGTTCCTAGCCACCCCGGGCGCCTCGGCCACTCCGACCGTCTCGGCCACTCCGACCGTCTCGGCGTCCCCGAGCGTCTCGGCGTCCCCGAGCGTCTCGGCCTCCCCGAGCGTCTCGGCCACCCCGACGGTTCTGCCCCTGGACCTCAAGCCGATGCCGGCCGGCACCGCGAGCTTCGGCCAGGACGGCATGAGCCAGCTGACCGTTCAGCTGTCCACGTTCGGGCTCACGCCCGGCTCATCCCACACCGTGGAGCTCCTGGGGCCCAACGGCTCTGGGCCGCTGGCCCAGTTGGGCATGCTGACCGCCAGCGCCGCCGGGCAGGGTGACGTGACCCTGGACAGCACCTCCACGGGCAGCATCCCAGACGGGAGCCGCCTGGTGATCCTCAACGGCACCCAGGGCGACGATGTCTCGAACGAGCCCATCGCCGAGACCGCCGTGCTGAGCGGGGACGTCGGCGGCCAGACCTTCACGCTCGAGCCGGTCGAGGTCAGCCCGGCCGGCGCCAGCCTCGGAACCCCCGATGGGCAGGCCACCATCGCCTACGACCCCGGTGCCCAGACACTGACCGTCACCGTGAATGCGAGCGGCCTGACCCCCGGGAATCACGCCGCTCACATCCACCTCGGAAGCTGCGCCAGCCAGGGCGCAGTGCAGTACATGATGATGGACCTCGTCGCCAACAGCCAAGGCAACATCGTCGATGAGACCAGGATGATCTCGGGCGTGACCGCCCCGATACCGGCCAGCGGCTGGTACCTCAACATCCACCAGGGAGATAGCAACACGATTCTGCAGAACGGTCAGCCGACCATCGACTTCCGGCCACTGCTCTGCGCTGACATCTAGGACACGTCACAGCATGGCGGGCCGATCAGACTCCTGCTTAGGTCGGGTAGCCCGGGGAATCGCGCCCCCGGGCCACCCGGCCTTACACGATCCTTCTGCGGTGTGCACATTTCGACTTAGCCAGATCGAGGCTCGAGCGGCGTATCACGGCCTGATTCTTACCTCGCGGATTTGATTGCACTGCTGGCCTGGCGCCATAGCCGCCTGCCCCGTTTCCGCCTCTTTCGCTCGCGCCGGCCTCGCTACCGGGGAATCGCGCCGTTGCTGGCCCCCGGCGTGACAATGTCTAGGCGAGTACGAGGAGTGGCGCGACGCTCGCTTCTCTGAACTAGGCCACTTCCTATGTGTTTATCCCGTTATGCAGCTTCTTCTGGCGCTTCCCTCTCGTGTCCCGCCTCAGTCGCGGTGGCACAGCCTCGGTCAACTTGACACAACCGCTCGCCGCCTCAGTCAACTTGACGCAAGATCGTAGTCGGGAGCCCGGCGGTTTCCGCGGCCTCGGCGTACATGTCAGCCAGCGCCCATCACCAGGAGGCGCCCCGTCGGCGCGGTACAGACATCGAACCTCAACCTGCCCGGCCTGGGACCTGCCGGGTGCCATAACGCGTCGCTGATCACGGCGCAGCAGTCTCTGGTCCACCCGCGATACAGGCCCGGCCATGTCCTGCCGGATGTCGGTGACCGCAGGCGGCCGCGGGTCATGCGTCACGCCGGGCGAGGATGCAGCCGCCGATGAGCAGCGCGGCGGCGGCGTAGGCGGCGAGGACGCTCATGCCGGCCCAGGCCGACAGCGGGCACGGAACCGGACCGCTGGTGCATACCTGCCGGGGCACGGCCAGCGAATTCTGCACGATATTCAGCGGAGCGTACCTGGCGAGGTTCACGAGCTTCCCGGCAAGCTGGGCCGCCACGTACACGCCGGCGACCAGCACGACGATGCCCGACGTCGTATTCCGGGTGATCGTTCCAAGTCCCAGGCCGAGCAGGCCGATCAGGCAGTAACTGGCGCCCGTGAGGGCCACGGCACGGAGCACGCCCGGCTGGCTCAGCGCGGGTGCCGCGACACCCTGTTTCAGGGCCAGGCCGCCCGCGGTAAATGACGCGAACGCCGCCACCTCGCCGGCGACCAGTGCCACCGCGCCGAACACCGCGGCCTTGGCGGCCAGCACCAGCGGCCGCCGCGGGGCGGCGGCCAGCGTGGAGCGGATCATCCCGGAGGTGTACTCGCTGGTCATCGTCAGCACGCCCAGGACGCTGACCAGCAGCACGCCGGCAAGCGTCCCGCCCGACAGGGCGCTTCTTGTCACATCAGCCGTGCTCGTGACGCCGGAGCGGGCCTGGACCGCGATCCCCGCCGCAGCGGCGACCGCAAGCGCGATGGTCCACCATGCCGAGCGCACGCTGCGCAGCTTGATCCATTCCATGCCGGCTACATGCCAGAACCGGTAGTGCCCCATCCGGGCTTCCCCGCGCGCGCTCACTTCCAGCCCGCCCGGTACTCGGCGCTGTCGCCGGTGAGCGCAAAGAACGCTTCTTCGAGGGAGGACGCACCGGCGGAAAGCTCCTCGGCCGACCCGTCGCCGAGCAGCCGCCCCCGGCCGATCACCACCAGGCGGCCGGCCATCACTGACATCTCGCTGATCAGGTGGCTGGAGACCAGCACCGTCCGGCCCTCGGCGGCCAGTGAGCGCAGCAGGCCGCGGATCCACCGAATCCCCTCCGGGTCCAGGCCGTTAACCGGCTCGTCCAGCAGCAGCACGCCCGGGTCGCCGAGCAGCGCCGCAGCGATGCCCAGCCGCTGCGCCATGCCCAGCGAGAAGCTTCCCGCCCGCCTGCGCGCGGCGCTCTCCAGCCCTACCATGCCCAGCACCTCGTCAACCCGGGCCCGCGGGATCGCATTGCTAGCGGCCAGCGCGGCCAGATGGGCGCGGGCGGGCCGGCCCGGGTGGAATGACCTGGCCTCCAGCATCGACCCGACCTCGCGCAGCGGCCACCGCAGGTCGCGGTAGGGCCGCCCGCCAACCCGGGCCTGCCCCGCATCCGCTCTGTCCAGCCCGAGGATCAGCCGCATCGTGGTGGACTTCCCCGACCCGTTCGGCCCCAGGAAGCCGGTCACCACGCCGGGCCGGACATCGAAGCTGAGCTGATCGACGGCGACCGTCGCGCCGTAGCGCTTGGTCAGCTGGCGAACCTGGATCACCGGCCTCACCGTCCCTGCTCATGCTGGGCGCGCAGCGCCGCCGCCAGCCACTTCAGGGGTGCCTGCGACGAGAACGGCTTCCTGCCGGTGATGACGGCGGTCAGCTGCCAGTACCGTTCGACCCGCGGATCGGTGCCGGCCTCCAGCTGGGCCAGCAGCGTGCCGCGCTGCTGGCTGCCTGCCGTCCCGGCGAGGATGGCCTCCAGCACCCGGGCGCCCTCGGCAGAATCAGGCGGGACCCCGCGCCGCAGGGCGTCCCCGGCTGCCTCCTGCGCCTGGCCGACATCAAGCAGCCAGCGGCCGGCCTGGGCCGCGATGCCGACCTCAGTGACGACCTTCCGGATCCGCTGCCGGAAGTCCGGGTCGCTGGCGAGGCCGGCTAGCTCGATCCACGCCTCGACCTGCTCCGGGGAGGGGTCGTCGGGCAGGTCAGGACCGGCAGCCCAGCGCGCGGAACGGGCCGGGCTGGGATCCAGGCCCGCGAACACCTCGTCCGTGAAGTCATCGATGATCTGCCTGCGCTCGGCTGCTGACAGCCGGGCCAGCGCGTTCATCATGGCCATCTCCTTTCCGTCGGCCGCCCGCTTGATCACGGCGGCGAGCACCCCGCGGCGCAGCCGCAGGGTGCGGATCTGCGCATCCAGCGCCTCCAGGTGGACGGCGGCGACCTCGGCCACGCTCGCCTGGCCCGCCAGTACGCGGCGTACCTCCGGCAGGCCAAGCCCCAGCTCGCGCAGCGTGACGATCAGCTCCAGCCGGGCCACGCACGCCGCGTCATACAACCGCCGGCCGCCGTCGGTACGCTCCGCCGGGGGCAGCACGCCGGTATCGGACCAGAACCGGATCGTGCGCACCGGCAGCCCCGAGCGCCGGGCCAGCTCACCGATGGAAAGCAGAAGGCCGTCATCGTCCACGGGCGCCAGTCTGCATCCTCCACCAGATGGAGAAGCAAATACTTCGCACCACCCCCACGATCGCCGCAGCCGGAACCGGTCAGCAGACAGCAGCATGCGCAGAATCCATCCAGGAAGAATCGGGCAATTCTGCCCTGGCCGGCTTTCACAGGGGTCCCGTCCTTCTCCCTTTCACTGCGACCGCGATTCGCTCGGCCTGGTTGCGCAGGGCGGCGGCCGTGATGCCGGGCGGCATCATGGGAGGTTTCCGGGCAGGGTGGCGGTGCGGGCGGCGATGTCGCGGTAGGCGGGGATGCCGAGGCTGACGGTGGCGGCCCGGCGGGTCCGGTCGTCGAGCTGGGCGAGCTTGTCCCGGGCGGCGGCGAGGCTGACGCGCAGGCCCTCGGCCTCTCCGAGCCAGCCCTCGCGCTCGGCCTCGGCGATGCGGGCGGTGAGGTTGTCGCGGATGTCGGTCAGGCGTGACCGCTGGCCCGGGTCGATGCGGAGGACGGGGCATCTGACGCAGCTTCTCTGAACTAACCGTTTAGGCACGACCCGGCGTGACGGTTCGGCGCGGATAAGCGGCGTCGAGCCTTTGATCATGGACGGCGACTTGTGGCTGTCGATGATGCCCGCCTCGGCCAAGGCGCGCGACCTGTACCGCGACCCGCGGGTCCTGCTGCACAGCATCGTCACCAATCCAGCACCTCAGGCAGAGATCATGATGCGCGGTACCGTCCGGATGGAGACTGCTCATGATGTACAGCGACGTTATGCTGCTGTCGCCGGCGCCCACCTTGGCTGGTGGCCCGTCCCTGGCGAGTTCGCCCTGTTTGCCGTGGACATTAACGAGGTCGCTTATATCGGGCATGACGCCGGGAGCAACGCCCAGCACGTGGCCCGCTGGCCCGCCGGCGAGGAGTACCTGCGTCCGTCCGTGACACCGACCAGCCTTGGTCCCCCCCGAGCCCGTCTGCCGACTGCTCGCCCAGGACGGCTCAGCCCAACAGGACGGTTCAGCCTGAATACGTCATGGCTCTGACGAGCAGGGCAGCAAGACAGCTCAGGGCAGCACGACAGCTCAGGGCAGCACGACAGCTCAGGGCAGCAAGACAGCGAGTGCACACCCCGCGGCAAATACGCATCCGACGGCGGTAACGCACCCGCCGGCTGAGCCTCGCGGCCTATTCCAGATTGAGGCGGCACGAGTCTCCCATCGCAGATGGCCGGGATCGACCACCCGTGGCCCATCTGTCAGTGCCGCGTGCCATGGTGGAAGTGTGAACAAGCTCGGCACGCAGGAGATCCTCGACGCAAGGCTCGACGACTGGCGCAAACTCGCCCAGGCCCTGCACGCGCGCTACCGGATCACGGACTTCAACGCAGGCGCGGCATTCGTCGCTGCTGTCGCGGAGGCGGCTGAGGCCGCCAGCCACCACCCCGACCTCAAGATGACCTACGGGGTAGTCGATGTCTCGCTGTGCACCCACGAGGACGGCTTGTGGGTCACCCAGAAGGACATCGACATGGCACAGACGATCAGTGAGATCGCACGGCAGAAAGGGCTCACGCCTGAGCCCACCGCCGTGACCCAGCTCGAGATCGCTCTCGATACCGCGGACGAGAACGCCGTCGCCCCGTTCTGGTCGGTCTTGCTCACCGGCAGCCCCGAAAACAAGATCTACGACTCGGTCTTCGACCCGACCGGCCGGGTCCCGGGTCTGTGGTTCCAGGGCACCGACGAGCACGAAGCCCCTCGCCAGCGCTGGCATTTCGACCTGTGGCTGGCCGCCGAGGTGGCGGAGGAGCGGATCAGGGCAGCCGTTGCGAGAGGCGGGTCCGTCGTCGATGACTCGGAGGCGCCGTCATTCACCGTTCTCGCGGACCCGGATGGCAACAGGGTTTGCGTCTGCACATGCCTCGAGCGAGGCTGATGGCGTTCGACGACGCCCGATCATCGGCTACCCGCCGGCGCCGCGGGCCCGGGGATGATCCGCGGGGCTTCTGTGCGTTGGTAAACGGATTCGTAAATGGGGAACTTGATCAGGCCTGACGCGGTCAGGTCAGGCCTTTCGGGCGACGCCGCACCAGCCGGGGGCAACGGCGGGTCTGACATCCCCGGGACCAGGCCGCCAGTCGGCCAGTGCCACGACTCCGGGTTCGAGCAGTTCCAGGCCGGTGAAGAAGCGCGACACCCCGGCATAGGAGCGCGCCGTCATCGCCGGGCCCGGCCGACTAAGCCGGTCGGCCATGTCGGCCATCAGCTGGGCGCTTACGTCGCTGGCCGGGTGCGAGATGGCCAGGTAACTGCCGGGCGGCACTGCTTCAACGAGCCGGGCCACGATGCGATACGGGTCGTCGGCGTCTGGGATCATATGCAGGATCATCAGGAGCATGATCGCAATGGGCTGGGTGAAGTCCAGCGTCTGTTTCGCCTGTTCGACAAGCGCGTTCGAACGTCGCGCAAGTCCGTCTCCAGGTAGGAGGTCGTCCCATCCGGCGCGCTGGTCAGCAGGGCGCGCGCATGCGTGAGCACGACCGGGTCGTTGTCCACGTAGACGACGCGGCACTCGGGCGCAATCTGCTGCGCGACTTCATGGGTGTTGTCTGCCGTGGGCATGCCGGTGCCGATGTCGAGGAACTGGCTTATCCTTGCCGTTGCCGCCAGATGACGCACCGCCCGGCCGAGGAAGGCGCGGTTCGTGTGTACCTCAGCGAGGATCCCGGGGTTGGCCGCGATCGCTTCCAGGGCCAGCTCCCGGTCGGCGGCGAAGTTGTCCTTCCCGCCTAACCAGTAATCGTAGACCCGTGCCGGATTAGCGACCTTTGTGTCGAATTCGGTGGGTTTGTCGCGGCTGGGAACGATGCCTTTGTACCACGCATCTGCCATTGGCCTGCCTTCCCGCCCGAGCCAGCCCTCTGCTAACCACCGTAGCAATTGCTGGTGCGGCGGCGGGGGATCAGGCAGCGCGGTCCGGTGGGACGCGAAGCCGCCGGGCCGCGTCCAGACCGGCCGACCTGACTGCGTTCGGTTACTTCTCCGACACGGTGTGTATCAGGCCAGGGTCTTGCTGCTCTGTCATTACGGAGCGGGACTCAACCATCCGCGCCCCGACAGGAATATCACTGTCCGGTCGATATCGACGAGGAGGTTACGACATGAAGCAGATCAAGATCCGCAAGGCCGGGCCGGTCCGCCTGACCAGCCTTTGTGGTTGCTACAACCATTTCGTGTTCTAGCGCCCGAACGAGGGCCAGTGGTGATGTGCCTGGGCCGGCCAGCCGCCAGGCGCAGGCACATCACCTGCTCGAATCAGAAGACTTCCGTGGAGGGCACGTGCTGGATTTGAGGCTCGATTTCCACACCCTGACCCTGGTGCCTGAACGCAACGATGTGCTCGTGGGGCGCCCAGACATCGAGTCGTACGCGGTGTTTCCCGCCGATGGCGCCAAGCTGCTGCGGCGGCTCATGGATGGCCTGCCGCCGACCCAGGCCGCTGGATGGTACGAGAAGACGTACGGAGAGCCCATCGACATTGCTGATTTCATATCGAACCTGGCCGAAATGCGATTCTTGCGGTCCGCAGAGGAAAGAGAGATCGATGCGGACCGTGGCCCCCGATTGCAGTGGCTCGGAAAGGCTGTGTTCTCGCCCGTGGCCTGGCTCATCTATGCCGCGCTCCTTGGGCTCTGTGCGATCGTTGCCTATCGTGTTCCCGCCGTGCGTCCCCGGCCCGCGCAGATCTTCTTCACCCCCTCACTGGTTCTGGTTCAGATCGTCCTCTTTTTCGGCCAGATCCCTGGAGTCCTTTTCCATGAGTCTTTTCACATGCTCGCGGGCCGCAGGCTGGGGCTGCCCAGCCGCCTGCGGGTGAGCAGGCGCATGTACTACGTCGTCTACGAAACGACCCTGAACGGATTGCTCGGCCTGCCACCCCGCCGCCGCTATCTACCGTTCCTCGCGGGGATGATCGCTGACGTCATGCTCTACTGCGCTCTGGTCAGCTTCGCCGGTCTCACGGGCCACGGCGGCGCCATAGGTTCCTGGGTGGCCCGTCTCGCGCTGGCGCTGGCCTTCACCACATTGATCCGGCTGGCCTGGCAGTTCTACCTGTTCCTGCGGACTGACGTGTACTACGTGTTCGCCACCGCGCTGGGCTGTCACGATCTGCATGAAGCGACCCGCACCTTGCTGCGTAACCAGGTCAGGCGCCTGCTGCGCCGCCACTCGGCCGTCGTCGACGAGTCTGCCTGGACCGCCCGGGACAGACAGGTGGCTCGCTGGTACGCGCCGCTGCATGTGGCCGGTCTGCTGGTCATGATCTGTTTCGCGGTGCTTGCCCTCGCGCCGGTCACGGTCGGATTCGCGGCCCGCATGGCCGACGGGCTGCGCACCGGTGCCACCGGGCTGCATTTCTGGGACAGCGCGGTGTCACTGGTATTCGCCAGTTCCCAGTTCATCATCGTCGCCCTGCTGATCGTTCGTGACCGGCGCCACCGCCGCGTCAGCCGCGAGCACACGCGCAACGAGGAGAATCACCCGTGAATGCACCAGCTCGTCATACCTGGATCGTCGGCGCCCATTCCGCCAACCGGGCCAGGGCCGCCGACTCGATAAGCGGACCAGCGGTGTCGGTCAGTTGCCACCGCCGCCTGCGCGGCACCTACTCCGGCGTGAGCGCCGCCCTCGAGGTACTGGTCGGCGATGCGTACGCTCGCTGGCCGGGCGTGGTCGATGAGCATCGCGTCTCCCTTCTCTACGCGGCGCCCGATCTGTCCGCCCTCATTGGGTCCCCCCTGGCCAGCCTGACTTCCTCCACACCGCACGAGGAGCGAACCCGCTTCTTCGGTGAGGCTCTGGCCCGGTGCGTTTCACACGGCGTGGTGAACTTTCTCATCGCCTACGGGCAGCGTCACGCAGCCCAGCCGCTCGCCCTCTTCTTTGATGACGTGCACCACGCCGACCCCACCGAGCAGGAATTCCTCGCGCTGGCACTACGCCGGGTCGATCCAGGAAAGATCCACCTCATGGTTGGAACCGCGGTGGGCTGCGCCCTGGACGGCGCACTGGCCGAAGCTCTGAGGCGCCACGCCCGGCCCGCCGAGGCCGACGAGTCACCGGCACCGCCGGCGACCGGTGACCAAGACGAGTTGACGAGGGCCTTCATCGCATCCGATGGGACCAGTGACGATCCGTGGGAATGCGCCGCCTACGAGCGCAGCGCACCGGCGCTGCGCGCGTCTCTCCATGATGAGCGGGCAGACGAGCTCGAAGCCCGTGGCGGCTGGAGCGTCCGCCTGGGCGCCCTGCCCTACCATCGCGAGCACGGCACCGACCGCCGGGGAGCCGGCTGCCGCGCCCTGCTTTCCGCCCTCGAGTACTGCCTCGCGACGGGCTTCTACCCGGCCCTGCTCGATCTTGGCGAACGAGGGCGCGCCATCGCTGATCCCGAGACCCAGCAGCAGGAATACTGCCAGTTCACGGCCAAGGCAGCCGGGGCTCTCGTGGCCCTCGGGCGGCCCGCCGACGCCGAGCGCATGTACCTCGGCCTGCGGGAGCGCTATGCCTTGCCCCGGGTGCACATGTCAACCAGCTACAACCTGGCGATGCTGTACACACGCTGGTATGCGCCGCAAAGCAAGAACCACAACCTGGCCAAGGTCTTCTGCAACAACGCGATTGCCCTGGCCACGGCGGAGCCCGATCCACAGCTTCGCGCCTTCTTCAGCGTATTCCAGCACAACGGTCTCGCGCTCGTGGAGATGCACAGGGGAAATCCAGAACTGGCCTTGGACCTGGTCACCAACGGCATACAACGGCTCGACGAAGAACTGCCCGCGGGCAAGTTCCTTGTCCACCGCTCGCAACTGCTGCACAACCGGGCCCGGGTTCTTAGCGCGCTCGGGAGAGTGAACGAATGCCTGGAGGAGTTCGGGAAACTCGTGGCCATCGACCCCAATCATGCCGAGTACTTTATCGACCGGGGAAATGTCTTGCGCAGGCAGGGAGACGATGATGCCGCCTTGGCCGACTACGAGCGCGCCCGCCTGCTCAGCCCGCCGTTTCCCGAGGTTTACTACAACCTCGGCGACGTCCGGGCCGCCCTTGGCGACCTCGCTGGGGCGATCGCTGATTTCGGATACGTGGTCGAGATGGACCCCGATCATCTTGACGCCCGGATCAGCCTGATCGAACTGCTTATGGAGACCGGTGACGTCGAGAGGGCAGCGGCAGAGGTGGATGAAGCCCTGGGCCTGCATGAGGATAGCGCTGCCCTGTTCACGCTGGCCGGTCTCATAGCGCTTGACAGCGCGGATGCGGTGCGCGCCCGTGAACGCCTCGACCAGGCCGTCCGGTCCGACCCGGACTTTGCGCCGCCGCGTGTGCATCGCGCCATGCTGGCGGCCGGGTCAGCCGAGCACGAGCTTGCCGTTGCCGATCTCACCCACGCCATGGCAGCCCTGGGGGAAGATCCCGACCTGCTCTATCAGCGAGCCCTCTGCCACCTGGCCCTCGGTGATCGCGCCCACGCCAGCGAGGATCTCAAGGCGCTCGTCGCACTGGGCGAGAGCCCTTATGGCGACGACGCGCGCGCACAACTCGCAGAGATGACCACATGAGCGGGCCACGTTGACCGGCGACAGGCCAGCCTGGCCACACCAGAGCAGCCGGAGCTGGCTATGACCGTAGATCCCGTGACCATCCGCCGCACCGGCGCGCAGGTGCCAACCGCCGTGTCGGTCGTCACTACGCTCGATGCCCGGGGCGAACCCTGGGGCGTCACAGTGGGAACAGTCTGTCTGCTCTCGGTAACGCCACCGCTGGTGATGTTCTGCCTGGAGCGCGGCGGCGCATCACACGAGGTACTCACCACAGCGACGCGATTCCTGATCCATGTGCTGCGTGACGATCAGCGCGACGTCGCGAACTGGTTCGCTCGCCCGGGAGACCATAGCTTCTGCCGTCCGTACGAGAGCTCACACGGTTTGCCGTTGATCCCCGGGACGGTGGCCAGGCTCCGCTGCGCCCGGCGGGCGCTGGTGCCGGGTGGCGACCACACCGTCGTGATCGGCGCGGTGGAGGACGCCGACACCGACGTCGGCCAGGCGCTCCTGTACTACAAGCACGAGTACTGCGCTCCCGCCCCCCTCGCGCACGATCGGGTGACACGCCGGCTGGTGGCGACCGCATAGCCCCGGTTTCGAGCGATGTCAGCTGGCCGCGTGGTGCCTGACCCGGGCCGGCGGGGTCTCGTTGAGGAAATGTTCGATGGGGAGCGTGGCGGCGCCGAGCCCGACGGCGTCGGGGCCCAGGCGGCCGAGTTCTATCGAAGTCTGGGCGAAGGGATGGCTCAGCGAGTGCTGCCGTGCGGCCTCGCGGATAGCCGGGAGCATCCGCTCCCCGAGCAGGAGCCCGGCCCATCCGCCAAGAATGATCCGCTCCGGGTTGATCAGGTTGATCAGGTCAGCAATGCCAACGCCGAGGTACAGAGCGGTCTCATCTAGGAGCTGCTCCGCCACGGCCGAGCTGGCCGCCGCGTCGATGAGAGCAGCGAGGGCGGATTCCTCATCGTCACCTGGCCGCGAATGGCCGTATCGATCCAGGATCGCCTCGGCGCCGACGTAGGCCTCGAGGCATCCGCGCGATCCGCACCGGCAGGCTCGCCCTCCCACCACGATGGTGGTGTGGCCCCATTCGGCGGCGCTGGAAGTAGAGCCTCGGTGGGTGTTCCCGTTGATGATGATGCTGGCCCCGACGCCCGAGCCGATCAGGCAGACCACGGCGTGCTGGGCGCCCTGGCCCGCGCCGAACCAGAGCTCGGCCTGGCCCATCGTCTTGGCCCCGTTGTCGATATGCAACGGCAGGCTGGTGCCCGACCGGAGCAGCCGTTCCAGCGGGACCGATTCCCAGCCGAAGGTCTGCCCATGCACGAGCACCTCGGGCCCATGCTCGACGATGCCTGAGACCCCGACACCCACCCCGAGGACCGCTGAGGACTTGACGCCCGCGCTGGCCATGACCGCGTCCAGCCCGGACAGTATCGCCGCGACGATCACGTCGGGGCCATGCTCTCTGGGATCAAGCGGGTAGTCGGCTTTGGCGCGCTCGGCCATCATCAGATCGAACAGCTCGACCTGGACACGGGTCTCGCCGACGTCCACCCCGATGACGTAGCCGTAGTCGGGGTTCACCTGGAGGAGGATGCGCGGGCGCCCGCCATCCGAGTCCACGGAGCCGGCTTCGGCCACGATTCCCTCATCGATCAGCTCGCGAACGACGTTGCTGACTGACGCGGGGCTGAGCCCGGTAGCTTCGCTCAGATCGTGGCGGCTGCGCGGCTGATCGAAGTAGAGCGCTGACAGCAGTACTGACCGATTGTCCCGGCGCAGATCGCGGACGGTCGATCGTTTTCGCTCCAGCATGGGCCCCCTGCCTGCAGATCTTATAACAAGAATCTTACAAAGGCCTGGCCTGGCCCGCCGCCGCACTCCGGCTCGGCGCGGGGATGCGGACGATCTGGCCGGAGGCCGCAATCTGTCTCTTGACCAGCAGTTTCCGCAGGGTTAAGTTACGTTGTGAAATAAGGCTTGTATCAAGTCTGGGGCAAGCTTTTCCAAGGAACGGCTTTTCACAGGCAGGGGTGGCTCATGGGTTCGGGTGTCATGCATGGGCGCCGGTCGTTTGCGGGCCGGCGGATCTCGATCGTCGGAGTGGTGGTGGCGTTGCTGGCCGCCCTGGCCTTGGCGGCGGGACCGGCCAGCCGGGCGACCGCCGCGTTGACATTGCTGTCGCAGGGCAAGCCGGCGACCGCGTCGTCGATGGAGAACACCTCGTTCCCAGCGTCGAACGCGGTCGACGGCAATACGGGTACCCGCTGGTCGAGCGCGTTCTCGGACCCGCAGTGGCTGCAGGTCGATCTCGGGGCCAGCGCTTCCATCACCCAGGTCGTGCTGAACTGGGAAGCCGCGTACGCCACGGCGTTCCAGATCCAGACCTCACCCGACGCCGTGAACTGGACCACGATCTACTCCACGACCACGGGCACTGGCGGCATCCAGACCCTCAACGTGACCGGCACCGGCCGGTACGTCCGCATGTACGGGACGGCGCGGGCCACCCCGTACGGCTACTCGCTGTGGGAGTTCCAGGTCTACGGGACCACGGGCGGCAGCACCTGCGGCACGGCGAACGCCGCCCTCAACCAGCCGGCCACCGCCTCGTCGATCCAGAACAGCGGCACTCCGGCGTCGGCGGCCTTCGACGGCAACACCGCCACCCGCTGGTCGAGCGCGTTCTCCGATCCGCAGTGGCTGCAAGTCGACCTCGGATCCAGCCAGACGATCTGCCAGGTCACGTTGAACTGGGAAACCGCGTACGCCACGGCGTTCCAGATCCAGACCTCACCCGACGGGACAAACTGGACCTCGATCTACTCCACCACCACCGGCACGGGCGGCATCCAGACCCTCAACGTCTCGGGCGCCGGCCGGTACGTCCGCATGTACGGCACCGCGCGGGCCACCCAGTACGGCTACTCCCTGTGGGAGTTCGGCATCTACACGACCACCAGCGGTGGCGGCGGCGGTAACACCGTCACGGTCACCAACCCGGGGAGCCAGGCTTCCACCGTCGGCACCGCGGTCAGCCTGCAGATCAGCGCCAGTGACTCGGCGTCCGGCCAGACCCTGACCTACAGCGCCACCGGCCTGCCCGCCGGGCTGTCCATCAACTCCTCGACCGGCCTGATCACCGGGACTCCCACGACGGCGGCTACGTCGTCTGCGACGGTGACCGTCAAGGACAGCACCGGAGCGACCGGGTCCGCCTCGTTCAGCTGGGCTGTGAGTGCCAGCGGCGGCGGCTGCCCGGCCCAGTCGAACACCCCGAACTTCGGCCCGAACGTCGACATCTTCGACCCCAGCATGTCCGCCACGACCATCCAGAACACGCTGAACTCCGTGTTCAACACGCAGAAGCTCAACCAGTTCGGCACGCAGCGCTACGCCCTGCTGTTCAAGCCAGGTACCTACAGCGCTGAGGCCAACATCGGCTACTACACCTCGATCGCGGGGCTGGGCCAGAACCCGGACGACGTCACCATCAACGGCGACGTCACCGTCGACTCGTTCGACGGTACGGGCAACGCCACCCAGAACTTCTGGCGGTCGGCCGAGAACATGGCGATCAACCCGTCCGCCGGGTCGGACCGCTGGGCCGTGGCCCAGGCGGGACCGTTCCGCCGGATGGACGTCCACGGTGGGCTGGAGCTGTACCCGGCCAGCTACGGCTACGCGAGCGGCGGCTATATCGCCGATACCAAGGTCTCCGGCCAGGCGTCCTCGGTGTCGCAGCAGCAGTGGTACTCACGGGACAGCAACTTCGGCAGCTGGAGTGGCTCGGTGTGGAACATGGTGTTCTCGGGCGTGAACGGCGCCCCGGCGCAGAGCTTCCCCACCCCGCCGATGACCACGCTGGCCACCACCCCGGTGTCCCGGGACGTGCCGTACCTCTTTATCGACTCCAGCGGTAACTACCACATGTTCGAGCCGTCGCTGCGGACCAACGCATCCGGCCCCAGCTGGAACAGCGGTTCGACCCCGGGCACCTCAGTGCCGATGAGCCAGTTCTTCGTGGCCGACCCGTCGATGAGCGCGGCCACCATCAACACCGCGCTGTCCGAGGGCTGCAACCTGCTCTTCACCCCCGGCGTCTACACCCTGAACCAGACGCTCAACGTCACGCACGCTGACACCACCATTCTGGGCATCGGGTTCCCGACGCTGATCCCGCAGAACGGCGTCAACACCATGCAGGTCTCGGACGTCAACGGCGTCCGGATCAAGGGCCTGCTGTTCGACGCCGGCACGACCAACTCCGCGGCGCTCCTCACGGTCGGCGCGGCCGGCTCGTCGGCCAGTCACGCCAGCGACCCGATCTCCGTGCAGGACGTGTTCTTCCGGATCGGTGGTGACATCGCCGGCAAGGCCACGGCCAGCCTGGTTGTGAACGCCAATGACACGATCGTCGATGACGTCTGGGCCTGGCGCGCCGACCACGGCAACGGCGGCACGGTCGGCTGGACCACCAACACCGCCGACAACGGCATGATCGTCAACGGCAACAACGTCGAGGCGACCGGCCTGTTCGTCGAGCATTACCAGAAGACCGAGGTGGCCTGGAACGGCCAGAACGGAAAGATAATCTTCTTCCAGAACGAGATGCCGTACGACCCGCCCAACCAGGCGGCCTGGATGAACGGCACGCAGAACGGCTATCCCGCCATCGCGGTGGCCAGCAACGTCACCTCGTTCGGCGGGTGGGGCCTCGGCAGCTACTGCTACTTCAACGTCAACCCGGCCGTCAATTCGTTCAACGCATTCGAGTCACCCTCTACCGCGGGGGTGGCGTGGCACGACCTGCTCACCGTCTCCCTGGGCGGAGTGGGCACGATCACCCACGTCATCAACAGCACCGGAGCGGTCACACCGTCCAACACCACGCCAAGTAACGTGGTCAGTTTCCCGTAAGGTTCCGCTCCGCCCGTCGTCCGCCAGCAGACCTATGTGCCCAGGTCTGCTGGCGGCGCTGGGCTTCCCCCCGGCCGGCCCGTCATGAGGGCCGCGCTCGCCGTGATGGACGGGCGCCGCTCTCCTCCGTGAGCCTGCGCGATCAACAGCTAGCCGCGGATGAGGCCGAGGGAGCGGGCCCGGCTGACCGCCTCGTCCCGGCTGTGGACGCCGAGTCTCTTATACAGACGCAGCGCTCGCTCCTTGGCTGCCGACCGGGAGATGCCCAGCTTGTCGGCGATGACGGAGAAGGGGAGGGGCTGGGGGAGGTACCGGAGAACCTGGGCCTCGGCCATGGTGATCGACGCCGCCCTGACGCGTGCTTCGGCTTCGCTGGCCGCTTCGGCGGCCACCTCGTCGGCGGCGGCGATGGTGGCGAGGGATTCGTCCAGGGACGCGGCGGCCACCTCGTCGGAGATGGCCACGGTGGCGATGGATTCAGCGGCGGCCTGGTCGGCGGCGGCCACGATGAGCCCGGCTGTGGTCAGCGCCATGACCGCCTCGTGGGCGGCGGCCGCCTCCACCAGCCCGGCAGTGATCAGCGCCCGGACGGCGTCAGCGGCCGCGGCCGCCTGGATCCGCTCCGAATCGGCCACTGCCCGGGCCGCCTCGGCTCCGGCCGCCATCGCCGCGAGCAAGGCGTCGGCCTCAGCGGCCTGGGCCTGGGCGATCACCTGAGAAGCCTCTTCCATGGCGGCGACCTCAGCCCCCACCACCAGCCCCGTCTCGGAGGTCAGGAAGCCCTCGCCGATCAGCGTGCCGCCGGTCCCGGCGATTGCGTCAAAAAGCGGTTCGGCCCAGTGGTGCTCGACCAGCAGGAAGGCCAGAGCGGTCCCGGGCTTAAGCTTGTTCTTTAACCTCCACGGCTGGGATCTGGGCGTTTCGCGGATCTTGTGCCGGGTGGTCCCGGCGTGTCGCTACGCGTGAGTGCGGCCTCCGCGTGATCATTTGTTCTCGCCAAAGGACAATGATCACTAACGAAGGCCGTGATGGACAGCTTGCCAGAGGATGCTGGTGCCGGGCCACTTGCCGTGCTGTCGCGGTTCCGGCGGGATTTCCATGCGTGCCTGACTGCCCGTGCCGATGAGCTGTGCGAACTGGCCGATGCGGTGCTGTGCGCGGATGGGCCGGTCAGGACCCTCGCGGGGCTGTCGCTGGCCCCGGAACACGCCCGCGGTCACGGCGCGCTGTATGACGCGGTGAACCACGGGCGGATTGATATCACCCGGTTGCGGCGGTCGCTCGCGGGCCTGCCGTTACCGCGGGCAGCAGACGGGCGGCGGGCTGATGCTGGCGGCCGACGTGAGCAACTGGCTGCGGCCCGGCGCGGCGACCAGCCCGGAGCGCCTGTTCTGCCACGTCTATGGCCGGGGGAAAGGGCAGGCGCAGATGATCCCGGGGTGGCCATACTCGGTGATCGCAGCGCTGGAGCCGGGCCGGACCTCCTGGACCGCTGTGCTGGACGCGGTGCGCCTCGGCCCTGACGATGACGAGACCGCGGTGACCGCCGCGCAGGTCCGCGAGGTCGTCACCCGGCTGATCGAGGCCGGGCACTGGCGGCAGGATGACCAGCCGGTCCTGGTCGTCTTCGACGCCGGCTACGACGTCACCCGGCTCTCCTACCTGCTCGCTGACCTTCCCGTGGAACTGCTCGGGCGGCTGCGCTCAGACCGGGTGATGCAGCTGCCGGCGCCACCGCGCCAGCCCGGCACGAACGGCCGGCCCCGCAAGCATGGCCGCGAACTGGCGCTCGCTGACCCGGCGACGTGGCCGGCCCTGCCGGTCACCACGAGCACGGTAACCTCCCGCTACGGGACGGCCGTGACTGCTGCCTGGGACCGGGTGCATCCCCGGCTCACCCACCGCGCTGCCTGGCTCGATCACGACGGTCCGCTGCCGGTCATCGAGGGAACCCTGATCAGGCTGACGGTGGATCACCTGCCCGGCGACCGGGACCCCAAGCCCGTGTGGCTGTGGTGGTCCCGGACCGGGGCACTGCCCCGTGACGTGGACCGGTGCTGGCAGGCGTTCTTGCGCCGTTTCGATCTTGAACACACCTTCCGGCTGTTCAAGCAGGTCCTCGGGTGGACGGCACCGAAGATCCGCGGGCCAGCCACCGCCGACCGCTGGACCTGGATCATCATCACCGTCCACGCCCAGCTGCGCCTCGCCCGGCCGCTCGCTGCGGACCTGCGCCTGCCCTGGGAACGGCCTGCCCAGCCCGGGCGGCTCACCCCGGCCCGGGTCCGCCGCGGGTTCCGGAACATCCACGCGACCATGCCTCGCCTGGCCGGTGCGCCGAAACCCGGCAAGCCCGGCCCGGGACGCCCGCCAGGATCCAAGAACCGCCATCCGGCCCCCCGCCACGACCTGGGAAAGACGACGAAGAGGGAACTCACGCTCAGGGCACGGCGCAAACGCACAGGTTAAAGAACAAGTTAAGAGTCTGCTTGAAAACCGGGCAAAGGCCGTGAGCTGTAGCGTTTCCGTGATCTTCTGGTGGCAGGCGCGGCGTGCCGGGACTGTGACACCAGGCTCCCGGTAATCGCTTGGGTGTCGAATCCAGCCCGATGCCAGGAGCCTGCGTGTCGTTGTGTCGTATCCCGCCTGCTACTGTCCACCCCGCTGCTGGCCAGCCGGCCGTGCCGGTCGCCTGCCGGTGCTGCCCGGGCGGGGAAAGCCGCAGCACCCGCGCCCGCTGCTACCCATCAGACATGGACGAGCGGGAGTGGATGGTCTGCGAGCCGCTACTGCCGCCTCCGGCCTGGCTGGCGGGCAAGGGCGGCCGCCCGTCCGGCTACTGCATGCGTGACATCGTTGACGGCATCCGCTACCTGACGCACAACGGACCGGTGTGGCGGGCACTGCCCGCGGACTTCCCGCCCGCCTGGACCGTGTACTGGTGGGCCGCGAAATGGCAGGCCGACGGGTCCACTGAGACGTTGCACGGCCAGCTGCGTGAGCAGGTAAGGCTGCTGGCCGGGCGCAAGCCCGCGCCGACGGCGGCGATCATCGACTCTCAGTCGGTCCGGGCCGCGGAGGAAGCTTGCCGGACCAGCCGCGGATACGACGCAGGGAAGAAGGTCAACGGCCGCAAGCGGCACATCGCGGTGGACACGATCGGGCTGCTGCTGACCGTGCTCATCACCGCGGCGTCGGTCCAGGACCGCGACGCGGCGAAGCCGCTGCTGTGGAACCTGCGCAAGGCCTTTCCCCGGGTCAAGCTCGCCTGGGCCGACGGCGGCTATGCCGGCAAGCTCGTCATCTGGGCCAGGACCAGGCTCAGGCCGAAGCTCACGCTGCAGATCGTCAGACGGCCCGATGACCTGCACACCTTCCAGGTCCTGCCCCGCCGCTGGGTGGTCGAGCGGACGCTGGCCTGGATCACCCGGCACCGCAGGACCGTCCGGGACTATGAACGCCTGCCCGCCCACCACGAGACCTACGTCTACTGGTCGATGATCATCGTCATGACGCGCCGCCTCGCCCGCAACGCTGCCAGCACCTCAGCACCAGCTCAGTCAGATGCTGCCTGAGTTTCAAGCAGGCTCTAACGCCGGCCTTGACGCAATATCCTTAACGGTTTAGGGTACTTAACTGTTAGGGGAGGTGGACGCGTGCAGCAGGAAGTCGTGCTAGCGATGCTGGCGAAGGAGCCGTCCCACGGGTATGAGCTGCGGGCTCGTCTGGCCCGGGCGCTCGGCCCGGTAGCCGAGGGGATCAGCGAAGCCCAGGTGTACGTCACGCTCACCCGGCTGGAGAAGGGCGGCTTTGTCGAGCGCCTGCAGGCGCCGGCCCAGCGGTCCGATCGCAAGGTGTACTGCCTCACTCCCGCTGGCCAGGAGCGGGTGAGGGAATGGATGTCGGACCTGAGCTGGCCGCGGCCCGACCTCGCCGAGTTCCACATGAAGCTCATCGCCGCCGCGCAGGGCGGGCTCGCCGACCCGGTCAACCTCATCGACGCGCAGCGTCGCGACCTGCTGCGCCGCCTGCGAGAAGTGGGGCGCGCGGTGATGGCAGAGGAAAAGGATTCCGACGCGGCGCTGCTCCTGGAAGGCATCGTGCTTCGGCTGCAAGCCGACCTGCGCTGGTTGCGAGCCTGTGAGATCGCCTGGACGAAACGGAGTACCCCGAGATGAACGACTCGCCCGCCGTGCTCGTGCACGCCAGGGGCTTGCGAAAGGACTACGGCAGCGGCGAGGGCCTGGTGCGCGCGCTCGATGCGGTCGACCTCGACGTCAATCACGGCGAGGCCGTGGCGGTGATGGGCCCGAGCGGCTGCGGCAAATCGACGCTGCTCCACCTGATCGGCGGGCTCGATCGTCCCAGCGCCGGCGAGCTGTCGGTCGCGGGGCGATGCGTTGACGAGCTCTCCGAACGCGCCCTCGCGTACTTGCGCCGCGATGAGATCGGCTTTGTCTTCCAGACGTTTCAGCTGATGGACGAGCTCACCGCGCAGGAGAACGTCGAGCTGCCCGCGCTCCTGGCGGGTTATTCGCCGAACGAGGCTCGTGCGCGCGCCACCGCACTCCTCGAACAGGTCGGCCTGGCCGATCGCGCCCGGCACCTTCCCTCGATGCTGTCCGGGGGGCAGCGCCAGCGCGTCGCGATCGCGCGGGCACTCGTGAACGATCCGGAAATCGTGCTGGCGGACGAGCCGACCGGCAACCTGGACAGCGCTTCGGCGTTCGACGTGCTTTCGCTGCTGGGGGACTTGCACGCCCAGGGTCTGACCTTGATGATCGTCACCCACGACGAGCGGATCGCCACAGCAGCGGACCGGCTGATCTCGATGCGCGACGGAGCGTTTGTTGACGAGACGCGGCTGACGGGCGGTTCACGAGGGCACCTCGGCACCTTCGCGGAGTGGGAGCAGCTCGGGTGAGGTCGAAGGAGAACGTCATGAACCAGCCGCGGCGTGCGCGCCGCGCGGGCGGAGTGAAGGGCCGCGCCCTGCTGCTCTTTCGTCTCGCCCGGCAAGACATCCGGCACCACTTCGCCCAGGCAGTGCTCTTGGTGGTCGCCATTGCCGCGGCCACGGCCGTGCTCAGCCTGGCCTTCGCGCTGAACGGCGTGATCAGCAACCCCTACCAGCAGACCATGGCGGCGACGAAGGGGCCCGACGTCGTGGCCCAAAGCGCAAATGACCCCTACACCGGCGTGACGTCGCCGGCGGACCTCGCCGCGCTCGTGGCGCTGAACCACGCCAAGGGGGTAGAGGCCCACAGCGGCCCCTACCCGATTGTGGGCGGCACCGGCCCGGTGGGTCCCGTCATGCGCAGCACGGACATCGTTACCTCAGTGCAGGTCGAAGGGCGTGAGCCTGGCGTGGCCGCGGTTGACCAGCCCAAAGTGACGGACGGGACGTGGATCCGACCCGGCGGTGTGGTGATCGAGCGGTCCTTTGCCCAGGCGGCGAACCTGCGTCCCGGCCAGACGATCACGCTCAACGGCCACCCCCTCAAGGTGGTCGGAATCGCGGTCACAGCGGCGTTCGGGGGCTACGTGGGCACGAGCCTGATCTGGGCCACCGAAGCGGCGGCGCGCGGCCTGGCCACCAAGGCGGACCCGCTGTCATACATCTCGAACCTCAAGCTGTCCGACGCGTCGCCACGCGCAATCGCGGCGTTCGATAACGCCTATGGCGCCAAGAACTTCGCCCCCGCCAACGCCACAGCGCCGTTCCTCACCCCATGGACCGTGATCGCCTACGGGGAGGCAGCCTTCCTCCGCACCGACCAGGCCTTCCTCTTCACCGGCACCGTGCTGCTCGGCCTACTCGCACTTGCGACCGTGGCCGTCCTCGTCGGTGGCCGCCTGGCGGAAGGCACCCGGCGGGTCGGACTCTTGAAGGCCGTCGGCGGCACGCCGGACATTGTCGCCGCGACCTTCCTTGTCGAGAACCTCTTCCTGGCGCTCGTCGCGGCCGTCGTCGGCCTGTTCGCCGGTTGGCTGGCGGCACCGCTCCTCTCCAACCCCGAGGCCGAACTCGTCGGCACTCCGGGAACGCCGGCGCTCACCATTGTCATGGTCGTCGTCGCCGTTGGTGTCGCCCTCGCCGTGGCGCTCGCATCAACGCTCGTTCCGGCGATCCGTGCGGCGCGGATGAGCACGGTCAGCGCTCTTGCCGACGCGCCTCGCCTGCCGAGGCGGCGCGGTTCGCTCGTGCGGCTGTCACGGAAGCTGCCCGTGTCGGCGCTGTTCGGGCTGCGCCTCGTCGCCCGCCGGCCACGGCGCGCCATCCTCAGCGCGGCGAGCATCGCCGTTGCCGTGATGGGTCTCGTGGCCGCGCTCGCCATCCATGCGGCCGTAGAAAAGAAGCTCTCTCACCTCGGGGGGCCGGGCGGGCTGATCAATCCGGACATTCCCCGAGCGGAGCAGGTGCTGACCGCCATCACCATCTCGCTGGTCACCCTGGCGGCCCTTACTGCCATCTTCACCGCTCTGGCGACGGTCCTCGATGCCAGACGCGCCTCCGCAGTGACGCTGGCGCTGGGTGCAACACCGCAGCAAGTCCGAGCCGGGTTGGTCATGGCGCAGGTCATCCCCGCGCTGCCCGGCGCGATCCTCGGCCTACCACTCGGCATCGGCCTGTTCAAAGTCGCGGCTCATGGCCTGAGTGGCCTGCCGCCAGTACTCTGGCTGGCCGCCGCGGTGCTCGGAACCGTGCTCGTGGTGGCGGCGCTCACCAGCGTCCCGGCCCGGATCAGCATCCGGCGACCCGTTGCTGAGATGCTTCAGACCGAGGCGACGTGATGCCTTGCGGCTGGCAGCCGCTTATGCCCGGTTTTCAAGCAGGCTCTAAGAGAATCGGCCAGAGCCCACGCATCAGCCGGGTCAAAGGCCGCTGTGCTGTCACCTGGCGCCGACTTGAGCGGAGCGCCGTTCGAAACGGGAACGACCGTCGCCAGGAGCGAGCCGAAGTCCTCGTCATCCCCGATGGTCAGGCGCTCGATCGTGCCGTCCTGGCTTTTGGCCACGAAGAGCATGTCGAGCAGGCGGAGGACTCCCCGGCCGCGGAGGCGGTCGACCTCGGCCAGGATTCGATCCTCGGAATCGGCGTCGCGACTAAAGCTCAGGGCGATCACTTGCAGCGGAGCGGTCATCGTTGCCCTTCCCGGTCCGGCCGTATGCCGCCGACGGTACCACTGGGTGTCGCGGCAGCGTGGCGGGAGGAGGAGGCACTGGTGGCCAGGTCGCGTTCGGGGTGATCGCGGTGACGGCGGGCGCCCCCGCCCCGCTGCTGGTCACCGTCGGGCTAACCGTGCACCGCCACCCCTCGGCCGGGTCGAGCGAAGCCACCCCGGGCACCCGGGCCCTGACCGGGTTTGGGCCGTCGTCGGTGGCGTTTGGTGGTTGCTTGCCTGGGTATCGCAGCAAAAGAAGTCACCGTGGCAAGGGGGGTCCACCGTGGCAAGGAAGATCATTCTCGTGATCGTGTGCACTGGCCTGCTCGCGGCGTGCGGGCATTCGCCGGGGCCGAATTCGACACCGACCACGTTATCCAGTTCCGCGCCGCGGCCGTCGGCCAGTGCGCCCGCCCAGGGATCGGCCAGTGCGGCCGCCCGGGGAACGGCCGCTCCCGCGGGCGCCCCGGGGTGTGGGGTCTACTGCCAACAAGCCGGAAATCCGGCGGGAAACACGCCCCCGGGATATCCGTGCCCCACGACCGGATGCCGGCCATGTCCGCCTCGAGGGTGCGTGTCCCTGGAGAGCAGTGGTGCCACCGCCACAAAGGGCGAGGCCGATGTGAGATTGACCTGCAATGTGGCGGAGGCGTGCCACGGTGCATTTCTCGTGTGCCTGCCAGCTGTCTTGTGCTCCCCCGGGCCCACGACCAGACGGGTCGGGGGGGCGGCCTCGCCGCTTCGGACTTCGTGGTGCCGGCCGCAGCTACGAGCGACGTGAGGCTGACCCTCACCGGCCTCGGCCGGCAGCTGGCGTCGAGCCCAGGTATCGGGGCCACGGTGCTCGTCGACCTCCTCGACTACGGCATAGTGCTGAACACGAGCAACGCCGAATCAGGAAGCTTCACCTTGACGTCGAACGATCCGCCGTCACTTCCCCCCGGCACCACGGCCCAGTTGCGGAGGTACGGTGTTCGCGGGCGCCCACACGAGTTGTCCGTTCGCGGAGAACGTCGAGAAGACATACCTGGCGTCGCCAGGCTCTCAGGTGACGGCGATCAGCCCAGTGACGGGCCAATCCTACGTACTGCAGTGCAATGGCGACTCGCCGTACGTCTGCACAGGCGGGACAGGTGCGTACGTCGCGTTCTACGGCTGAGGTCACGCGCCGACGGCTCCTCATGGCCGTCGCCGTCGGCGCCGCCCTGATCGCCGGCGCCATCTACAGTCTCCGGCTGCTCCAGCCCCTTCAGGACGCGGCCATCGACAGGAGCTTCGCCATCACTGCTCCAGGGCGGCCCCCGCCGAGCATCGTCATCGTCGCGGTGGACAACGCCACGTTGCAGCGTCTCGACTCGCAACTTCCCATACCGCGGTCGTACTACGCCCGCCTGCTCGACGTTCTGCACCGGGGGAACCCGGCGCTGATCGGCTTGGATCTGCAGTTCATCGGCACCAGCGCGGACCCGCAACAGGACCGGGCCCTGCTCGCCGCCTTCGCTCGTGACGGGCCGGTGCTGGTGTCCGTCTCAGACGCCGGGGCGACGGTGCCGCGGGTGGTCGGAGTGCAGGACCCCGCCGGCGTCGTCCCGGCCAGCGGCGCCGTCGACACCGACAGCGATGGAGTACTGAGGAAGCTGATGTACGCCCAGGTCCATCTCGAGACGTTCGCGATACGAGCAGCGGAGATGGTGCGCGGCCGGCCGATACCAGCGGCGCAGTCATAACCATGCGTGGATCGACTACGCCGGGCCTCCGGGGACGTACAGGACCTATTCCATGGCGGACGTGCTCGGCGGCCGGATCGCACCTCGGCGTTCGCCGGCAAGGTGGTCCTCGTGGGCGTCACCGCGCCGATCGCCAAAGACGTCTTCGTCACGTCGGCGTCTTCCAGACCGATGGCAGGCGTGGAGGTGCAGGCCAACTCGATCGAGACGGCGCTGCGGGGGTTTCCCGCTCCGGTCGGCGGACCACTCCTGAGCGTGGTGGTGATCGTCCTGCTCTCCGGTAGCGCCCGTGCTGCTGAGCCTGGTGCCGGTTCGCTGTTCGTCGTCCTGTCGCGATCGTGCTCATTGCAGTATTTCTTGCCGGGGTCGAGCTCGCCTTCGTCCACGGTGTCCTGTTGCCGGTGCCCGAGCCGCTCGCCGGCATGGTTATCGCTACGTGCGGGGTTATCGCGGTGGAGACCTGGTCGAGCGGAGGAGGCGTCTGTCACTCGAGAGGCTTCTGAAGGATTTCCTACGCCCATCACAGCACGCCTTCTTCGTGTCCTACCGACGGGACCAGAGCAGCTTTGTCGCCCGAAGCCTTCGGTCAGCGCTAACGGAACGGTTCGGTGAATCGAGCGTCTTCATGGACGAGACTGCTATCAGTCCTGGACAGAAGTGGCCCGGGAGATACAGGAGGCGATACTCGGGTGCAGTGCGATGCTCGTGATAATGGGCCCATACTGGCTGCACGGCCCGCGACCCGGCATCCGGGCGTGCGGCGGTTGGAGGATCCTGAGAGACTGGGTTCGGCGAGAGGTGGAGGCGGCTCTGGCTCGTCCGGAGGTGGCAGTGATTCCAGTTCTCGTGGAGGGAGCGACCATGCCGGTGCCGATGCTCTGCCCCCGGGCCTTCGGCTGTTGTGCGATCGCAACGCCTTCGTCCTGACGGGCGTGAGCTTCGATCAGGAGATCGATGCGCTCGTCGAGGGCATACGACGCGGTCAACTCAGTCCGCTGCGGCGCGCCGGGCTGCGTCAGCCGGTGGCCGACGTCTAGGACGTGCGGCAGGCGGGCGGCTAGGCCATCATGTGATTTGCAAACTTCAGCCAGTGACTTGCGCCCCAGTACCTGAGCCCTGTCGCCGAGGAAGCGGACTTGACGTGCATGAGGCGGCGGCAGGGACATGTGGAGGTCATCGGTGCCAGCTGACTACGAGAAGATCCGCGACGAGAACATCGCCCGCTACGGCTGGGACACGGCGGTGCTGGATCTGCTCGGGCAGCTTTACAGCGAGCGCACCCACTTCATCTTCGAGCTGATCCAGAACGCCGAGGATGCCGGCGCGACTGAGCTGGCCTTCGAGCTGTTTGAAGATCGCCTGGAGGTGACGCACGATGGCCGGCCCTTCACGGAAGCCGACGTCCGCGGCGTCTGCGGGGTCGGCCAGAGCGGGAAGTCCGCCGATCTCACGAAGATCGGCCAGTTCGGCATCGGTTTCAAATCGGTGTACGCCTACACCAAGACGCCGCTCGTCTACAGTTCGGACGAGCATTTCGGGATCGAGAAGTACGTCCGGCCGTTTCGCGCCGATCCGCCGGATGAGCCCGTACCGGGGACTCTCTTCGTCTTCCCTTTCGATCATGACACCCTCCCCGCGGCCGTCGCCGTCCAGGAGATCTCCTCAGCCCTGAGCAAGGTCGAGCCCGGTACCCTGCTGTTCCTCAGGCACATCCAGCGTGTGCGTATCGGCGGGGTTCACATCGCTGGTTCGGTCCTTGAGCGCGTGGCGGCCAGCCGCACCAGATCAAGCCGTCACATCACCCTGACGACAGGGCGTGGCCGCGGGCCGGAGGAGTGGCTCGTCTGGGACCGTCAGCTCGAGGATCTCGGCCATTCGGGTCGCCGGGTCGAGATCGCCTTCCGGGTGGGCGCCGCCCACGAGGAACGCCGGCTCGTCAAATGTGATGACTCCCCGCTGGTCGTGTTCTTCCCGACCCAGAAGGAGACCTTCCTCGGCTTCTTGATCCAGGGTCCCTACCGGACCACGCCAGCCCGCGACAATGTCCCTGACCACGATGCATCGAACCAGGCCCTGGTGGGCGCGACCGCCGCGCTGCTCGCCGATGTGCTCCAGGAGCTCCGGGATGACAAGCTCCTGACGGTCAACGTCCTGGAGATGCTGCCGATCGACGCCGCGCGATTCCAGCCCGGCACCATGTTCCGCCCCTTGTTCGACGCGGTGCGCACGGCTGTGGCCCAGGAGGAGCTCATTCCCGTCGCCGGAGGCGGCTACGGCGCCGCTGGGCAGCTGAAGCTGGCCCGCGGCGCCGGACTTCATGAGCTTTTCCCCCCGGATCAGCTCGGCGTGCTCTACGGAGCCGGCCTGCCCTTCGCCTTCGCGGATGAGTCCATCACGGAAAGCCGGACGCCCCTTCTGTGGCGGTACCTCCGGGAAGAGATAGGCATTGATGAGGTCACGCCGGAGGCTGTCGTCGCGAGAGCCACCCGCGAGTTTCTCGTGGTGCAGTCAGATGAGTGGATCAGGCGCTTCTACGAATTCATCTATCGCGCTCCCGATCTGTGGCGGCCGCCGGGATTCCCGGGTGAACAGCCCGGCCCGGCCAGAACACAGCCGATCATCCGGCTCGAAGACGGCCGCCACGTAGCGCCATTTGACTCCGGGGACCATCCGGCCGCGTATCTCCCAGGCCCGGCTGAAACGAGCCTCCCGACGGTCCGGCGCGCCATCGCCGGCTTCCCCGCGGCCCGGCAGTTTCTGGAAGCGCTCAGGTTCACTGAGCCCGACGTGGTGGCCGAGGTCCTGGATGGCATCCTTCCCCGGTACAGCGGCATGGACATCGCGGATCTGGACGCGGCGCAGCACGACGCTGATCTTGAATGCGTCGTCCGTGCGCTGGCCGAGGCGGCCGCGGGCAGGCGGCAAGAGCTCCTTGAGCAGCTCCAGCACACTGCCTTCCTCGTCGGGGAGAACGCCGCGACGGGTGAGCGGCGCCTTATGGCGCCCACCATCCTGTACCAGAGGACGAAATACCTGGAGATCTACTTTGACGGGAACCCTGACGCCTGGTTCGCCGACGATGCCTACGGGCCGTGGTTCCCTCAGCTCCGCGGCATGGGTGTCCGAGAGAACGTGGAGCTCCGCGCACGAGACGCGGATCAGCTCGGGTATGTGGTCGTCGCCGACGAATTCGCCCGGCACGAACGGGGCCTCGGTGGGTTCGACCCTGAAGCGGAGATAGACGGCCTGGATTTCGCGCTCAGCCACCCGGACCACGCCCGGTCCGAGTACGTCTGGAATTTCTTGCTCGCCGCGAACCGGCACCTCATTGCCGGAGTCGTCGAGAAGTCGGTTCGCCAGGAGTTCATGGACTCCAGCCGAGAGAACATCAGATCGGTGATCGGCCTGGCCGCGACGAGCAGTGCATGGCTTCCCAGACCGGACGGAACATTCCACCGGCCAGCCGAGCTCCAGCTTGATGACCTGCCGCCGACCTACAAGCGCGACGAGGTGGTGGCGAAGGCTCTCGGAATGACCCAGTCCGTGGTGGCGGAGGCAAGCCGTCAGCTCGGAGTGCCGCTGGAGGTCCTGTGGGGCCTGAGTGCGTACCCGGATTTGGTCGCCACCATAGAGCGCGAGCTCGAGAGCCGATCAACCGGCCGCCGGAGCCCCGAGGCGGACGAAGGCGACCATGACGCGCGGCCTCCCGGGTGAACGGTTCGTCAGCAGGTCTACCAATGCGCTGGTCTGGTGAGCGGCGCCTCTGAAGTCAACGTCCTTGCGCCGGCGCCGGCTCGCACCCATTCGCTCGTGCGGAGCAGCAAGCTGTTGATAACTCGTCGGTAGGCGGCCACGCTACCTGCGGCCCGGCGGCAACTGACGTTACCGGCCAGGCCGCCTGCTGACCGCGAAGATGTCCGGCGGAGGGGCGAGCGAGGGCTCGGCCCGCGCGTCGGTGATCGGTTTCGCTCCCGCGGCGAACCGGTCAAGCTCGCCGCCATGGATCAGCCGCCCGGGGAACGGGTCACCCGCCGCGCGCCGGGCCAGCCCTTCCACGGGAAGGCCCTGGCCCGCGGCGGCCAGCACCAGGTTGCCGAACCGGCGTCCGCGCAGCACCGCCGCGTCAGCGATCAGGCAGGCGTGCGGGAAGACCGAGCACGCCGTCGCCACCCGTGCGCGTGCGTGCGCCAGCGGAGGGCCATCGCCGACGTTGGCGGCGTATATTCCCCGCGGGCTGAGCGCACGGGCCACGGCGCCGGCGAACTCGACCGACGTCAGATGGGCCGGAGTACACGCCCCAGCGAACAGATCCGCCACCACCACATCAAAGGATCCGGGCGGCACCTGCTCGAGAACGGCACGGGCGTCGCCGACCCGGATGCGCACCCCGCTGGCCCGGGTCTGGCCGCCCCGGGTCCCGCTCGCCCGGCGCCGGGGCTGACCGAAGGGCAGCCGCCGCCGGACGAGGTCGGCCAGCGCGGCGTCCGACTCGACCGCCACCTGGCCGGACCCAGGCCGGGTCGCGGCCACGTACCGCGCCAGGGTCAGGCCTCCCGCCCCGAGATGCAGCACGCGCAGCGGCTCCCAGGCCGGGGCGGCCAGGTCGACCAAGTGCCCGAGCCGGCGCATGTACTCGAACTCCAGATACCACGGATCATCGAGATCAACGTGTGACTGGGGGGTCCCGTCAACCAGCAGCGTCCAGGCCCGGGGCCGGTCAGGGTCACCAACAAGCTCGGCGACGCCCGAATCGACGTCCTGGCCTTCGCGGTCATGCTGCCGGTGTGGCATAACCACCATTATCGTGCCGCGCGATCCCGCCACGCCGGGGCGGCCTGCTGAGCACGCTCTACGTGATGTGGCCGCCGATGAGGCTGCCGACGGCGAACGTCACGCCGATGGCGACCCCGCCGAGGGCGAGCTGGCGCAGGCCCGAATGCAGCGCTGGGCGGCCGGTGAGCCGGCCCACCACTGTCCCGCCGACCACGAGCGCCACCGCGGTGATACCCAGGGCGGCGGCCAGTGAGGGCAGGCCAGCCAGGTAGGGCAGCAGCGGCACCAGCGCCCCGAAGGAGAACGCGAGCAGGGACAACGCGCCGGCCAGCACGGCGGACGGCAGCTCATACGGGTTGACGCCGAGTTCCTCGCGGGTATGCACGCGCAAGGCCGTGTCCGGGTCCTGGGAGACCGCGGCCGCCATCCGGGCGGCGGTGTCCGGGTCGGCGCCGTAGCCGCGGAACGTGTCGGCGAGCTCGGCCTGCTCGGCGGCGGGGAACCGGGCGTGCATCCGGCGCTCGACCGCGACTTCGGCGTGTACCAGCTCATTCTGGTTGGTCACGGACACGTATTCCCCGGTGCCCATCGAGAACGCCCCGGCCACCAGGGCGGCCGCGCCGGTGAGGATGATCGCGTGTGTCGATACCCCGCCCCCGCCGATCCCGGCGATCAGCGAGGCGTTCGTCACCAGCCCGTCCACCGCCCCGAACACCGTGGGCCGCAGCCACCCGCCGGATACGTCGCGGTGCCGGTGCGACCACCCGGCCGCCAGTGCTGCGGCGCCCACGGCGTGAGTTGGCTCCGGCATCTCTTCGCCTGCCACTTCGTGCATTATCCTCCACTGGAGTGCGAGCCGGCGGCCTGGAGTCTATCGGGCAGGCCAGCCGCTACCGGCCGCGGGTGAGAGTCCGCTCGGCGTCGTGCCCGTAGATCCAGGCGTTATGCGCGAGTGGGTTCTCCTGCGCCCAGGAGGCATCCCGGGCCCGCTGCTCCGGGCCATCCCACAGGTGGTTGCTGTGCTCCCGTGCGTGGCTGAGCTTCTGGACGCGGGTGGCCCGGGGTTTGCGGAGTGACTCGTAGCGGGTCAGCGCGGCCGGGGGATCAGATGGGTTCGCCGCCAGGCAGCCGGCCAGGACGACCGCGTCCTCGATGGCCTGGGCGGCGCCCTGGGCGAGGAACGGGAACATCGGGTGCGCGGCGTCTCCGGCCAGCGCGATCGGCCCGTTCGTCCAGCGGGGGAGCGGGTCGCGATCAAGCAGAGCCCACCGGCCGGTCTGCTGCGCTGCCTCCAGCAGGCCCGTGAGCTGCGGATCCCAGCCTTCGAACTCGGCCCGCAGGTCCTCGACGCTGCCCTCGGCGGTCCACGATTCGACCCGCCAGTCGTGCGCCGGGGCGAACGCCACGATGTTGACATAACGCCCGGCCGCGATCGGGTAGTGCACGAGATGATGATCCGGCCCGAGCCAGAGCGTCTGGACCGGCCGCCGGGCGAACCGGGGCGCCCGGTCCGCCGGGACCAGGCAACGGTAGGCGCACGCCCCGGAGAACCGGGGCGGCTGGGTCGTCGTCACCGCCTCGCACACCACCGAGTGCATGCCGTCGGCACCAATCACGACGTCCGCGGTCGCGGTCGAACCCGTCGGCGAAGACCAGCTCCGCGTGATCGGGGCGGCGGCGGACCGTGACGCAGCGTGCCCCCAGCCGCGGGCCCGGCCCAGGGACCGTCGCCCGGAGGGCGTCGAGCAGATCAGCCCGATGGGCGACGTAGCACTGTTCGCCGTACAGCCGCTCACACTCGGCGCCGAGCCGCTGGGAGAAGAGCACGCGGCCGTCCTGCCAGCGGCGGAACTCCCAGCCGATCTCCAGCGGCACCGCCAGATCCTGGAACCGCTGGAAATGGCCCAGCCTACGCAGCAGCCGCACGGCGTTGGGCGTCACCACCAAGCCGGCACCGACCTCGGCTATCCGGGCGGCCTGCTCGTAGACCGTCGCGCCCAGACCCGCCTGGTACAGGAACCCAGCCGTGGCCAGGCCCCCGATTCCCCCGCCTACCACCGCGATGCGCAGACTCATCCCGGATCGCATCCTTGTTCAGAGCGCCGCGATGGTCAAGGTCAGCCGGGGCCTATCGCCAGTCGTCGATGACGTACGAGCCGCTCGTGCTGTACCCGGCCTCGTTGGGACGGTGCATCGCGACGCCTTGGAAGTCGCGGCGGAAACCCCGGTCGGCCAGCAGCTTCCAGGCGCGGTCGCGGCCGGCGTTGGCCCCAGCGATGAGGACCGACGCGCCGCGATCGGCCGCCAGCGCCTGGCACGCGTCGATGAGCAGGCCGAACAGGCGCTCCGCGGCCGGCCCCGGCCGCACCGCGCCGAACTTGATAAAACAGGCGCCGCCGCCGGCTTCGGTACCCGGGCCGACGTGGCAGACGGCCACGGCCTGCAGTCCCGCGCCGTCGTCGATCAGGACGGTGTCCCCGAGCTGCTGGGCTCGCACCGCGGCGATCTCCCGGCTGAGGTCGAGTCCGGGATAGACGGCGTCGGTGAGCTCACCGACCGTCTTCATGATGCCCGGCAGATCCTTGTCGCCCGCCTCGGACATCCTGGTCGATGGTGCGTGGCCGCCCGGGTCCACCGGTCTCGACATGATGGCGGTGAGAAAGCGCGGCCAGAAGCCGTACTTCTGGTACAGGCCCACGTGCTTGGCGCTGTGCGCGAACGTGAACAGCCCAACGTGGCGCGTTTCCCAGGCGGCGAAGAGTTCCATCGTCGAGTCGAGCAGGTGCTGAGCGATACCCCGATCCCAGTACTCCGGCGCCACGGTCAGCGGGCCGAAGAAGCCCACGCTGCCCCAGTTGGTGGCGAAATTCGACCCGGCCAGGCGGCCATCAAGCTCGGCGGCCAGCGCGGCGCCAGGATCCGCCCGCCTCCGGGTCCGGACCAGGTCGGCGTCGCCGCCGAATCTGCCCGGATCGGGAACGCCAAGGAAGGTGCCGAACGCCACCCGGAAGATTCGGTCCGCGTCATCCATATCCCGCTCGGTGAGTGGGCGGACTCGCACCCCGGCCGCTTCGTGCACCCGTGTCTCCCTAGATCGGTCGCGGCCCGCCATAGACCGCCGAGCGGCCATAGGCAGCAGCCGTCAGCCACAATCGTTGAGGCGTTTCCATTCAATTCGGGCCTCGCTGCCCCAGCGTTCGTATAGCTCGGAGAACAAGCTGGCCGCCTCCAGGCCGATCCAGCGGGCCGGCAGCAACTCCCGGGGCAGGGCGGGATCGATGGCCACCAGCCGGCGCCAGGCGTGCACCAACTCGACCAGCCGGGCCTGGGCATCCCCCCGTTCGCGGCCGCTGAACTCCTCGATGAGCTGCTGGTACTCCCGCTCGATGGCGGCCAGGTCCCAGGCCGCGCTCACCATGGCCGGTACCGGGGCCAGGCCGGATCGGGTCGCGACGAACAGATGGGCATCACCGGCGATGCCGGCCTCGTGCAGCACCCGGGTCACTTCGGCTTCCCGTTCTGGATGCGTGCTGATCCACAGGCCAGGGCCGAGGGAGCCGAAACCTGCCCAGCTCAGCCGGGTGCGCACGACATGCCGGGCGCGGCGGCCACTGTCCGGGATGCGGGCCGCGACGAGCAGCCAGCGCCCGTCCCAGTCCTCGGCGGCTCCGGTGAAGGAATAGATGCGCTCGGCGCCGTCGGTGAGCAGCCGCCGTCCGGCCTCGGTCAGGTGCCAGCGGGTCCGTCGGCCCACCTTCTCAGCTCGCAGCCAGCCCGCCGCCGCCGTGCGCATGAGGGCTTGCCGGGTCGCCTTTTCCTCCACGCCGAGCCGGGCGAACGCGACGATCACCGCCGAGGTCCAGGCGGTGCCATCGCCGGGCAGCACAAACACGCCGAGCAGGGTGAGCAGCAACCCCCGCGCGCTCGGCGCGCCCGCCGCGTGCAGCCGCGACAGCATCGGCGTGGGTGCCGTCCCGTCGGCCGTGGGCGCCCTGGCGCCCAGCACGGCGCCCGCGTCCGTCGATGTGACATCGAGCGGCGTCACGGCGCGGCGGCCTCCTTCTCGGCCAGCACGGCGGTGGCCATCGTGCGCAGCTCGACCCGGCGGATCTTGCCCGTGGCGGTGGTGGGGTAGCCGTCGACGAACACGACGCGCCGCGGCCGCTTGTACGCGGGCAGGCCGTCGCGGCAGAAGTCGACGAGCTCGGTCTCGGTAGCGCCGACGCCGGCCTGGAGGACCACGTAAGCGACCGGCTTCTCCAGCCCGTCGGCGTCGCTCCCGGCCACGACGACCGCCTGGGCGACAGCGCCGTGGGCGAGCAGCCTCGCCTCCACCTCGGCGGGCGCGACCCACATGCCACTGGCCTTCAGCATGTCGCTGGTGCGGCCGAGGCAGGTGTAATAGCCGCCGGAGTCCAGGACGTAGGTATCGCCGGTTCGCAGCCACTCGCCCTGGAAGACTTGCCGGGACGCGTCGTAGCGGGACCAGTAGCCGGTGGCCGCGGAGGCGCCGCTGACGTACAGCGTTCCTGGGGTACCGGCCGGGGTCTCGCGGCCGGCTTCGTCGAGGATCCGCAGGTCGTAGCCGGGAACCGCAACTCCGGTCGTGCCCGGCCGCACCTGCCCCTCGCGGTTGGACAGGAAGATGTGCAGCAGCTCGGTCATGCCGATGCCGTCCAGGATGTCGATGCCGAACCGGCCCGTCCACCGCGAGTACAGCGCGGCCGGCAGGGCCTCGCCCGCGGACGCCGCCAGCCGGACCCCGGCCAGGGCATCGGCGGGCAGGTCGGCCCGGAGCATGTTGGCGAAGAACGTCGGCCCCGCGAAGAACAGCGTCGCACCGAACTGCGCGGCCCGCGCGATGATCTGATCGGGTTTCGCGGGCGCCGCTTCCAGCACCGCCGAAGCACCGACCGACAGCGGGAACAGCAACGAGTTGCCCAGGCCGTAGGCGAAGAAGGCCTTCGCCGCCGACAGGCAGCGGTCGTGGCGGCGGATGCCGAGTACCTGGGTGCCGTAGGTTTCGCACACGACCCGCACCGAGCCGTGGCGGTGCATCGCGGCCTTGGCCTCGCCGGTGGTGCCCGACGTGTAGAGCCAGAACGCCGGTGAGTCCGCGGTGCTCGGGTAGACCGCCTCGTCCGGTGATGCGGCCGCCGCCAGCGCGGCCAGGTCATGCACGGGCACGCTGAGCGCAGGCTGGGCGCCTGCCAGGCTGGGCGCCGCGTCGGCCGGGGCGAGCACGCCGCTCAGTTCCGGCGCGGCGGTGACGGCGCGGGCCGCGGTGGCCGCGAACTCCGGCGTGATCGCCAGCAGCCGGGCGCGGGAATCGCGCAGCAGTTCGGCCAGCCCGTCGGCATGCAGCATCGTCGACACGGGCACCGGGACAGCGCCCATGCGCATCGCCGCCAGGTAGACGGTAGCGAACTCGGGCGAGTCGGCCATGAACATGACCAGCCGCTGCTCGGGCTGCAGCCCAGTCCCGGCGAGCGCCACGGCGGTGCGCTGCACACGATCGAGCAGCTGCGCGTAGGTCAGCTCACCGGCCCGGCCGGTCAGCGCGATGCGGTCGCCGTCTCCCGCGGCGACCCGCCGGTCCAGCAGGTACTCGCACGCATTGAACATCTCGCCCATGGTCATGTACCGCGTTCAGCCAAGGTGGACATAGTCGTAGTCGAACGGTTTTCCGTTGATTCCGTTGCGGGGCGGAGCGATCCAGGCTGCGATCTTGCCACGTTCGTAGACCGGGTGCATCAGCGACCGGACGTAGGCCTTGTCGACATCGGTGGGCAGCCACTCGCCCTGGCGGCGCTCCCATTCCGCGGCCGGGACGGGCTGGCCGTCCGGCGTGGTCTCGATGCCGGCGAACACCCCGACCTTGCGGTTGAAGGCGACGTGCGGCAGCTTCAGCCGATGCTCCAGGCCGGCATCGGCGAGGATGCGGTTCCAGCGGGTGAGACCGGTCTGGCAGTCGGCGATGTACTCCCGGCGGAGGTCGGTGTTCAGGCCGACCAGGGCGGCCACTTCCGCCTGCCCGATCTCGCCGTCCTCGCCCAGGGCATCCACCATGATCGACTCACTGGTGAGCTGATGGTCGTCGCGGCGCCGTTCCTCCGACCAGCGGCCCTTGAGCCCGGCGGTGAAGTAGTTCGCCACGTTGGTCAACGTCTCGCCGCCGAACAGGTCCAGCGACACCGAGTACTGGAAGTTCAGGTATTTCTGGATCACGTCCAGCGGGATGCCGCCGCACGCGCCGACCTCATCGGTGTCGCGGGAAATCATCAGCTGCGCGGTGCGCTCGACAATTCGGTCGATACCGGTCGTCCCGACGAACATGTGGTGCGCTTCTTCCTTGAGCATGAACTCAGCTGTACGCGACAGCGGATCGAAGCCGGACTCCTTGAGGGTCCCGAGCTGGTACTTGCCGTCGCGGTCGGTGAAGTAGGTGAACATGAAGAACGACAGCCAGTCCGGGGTCTCCTCGTTGAACGCGCCCAGGATGCGCGGCGCGTCCGCGCTGCCCGAGCTGCGGTGCAGCAGTTCCTCGGCCTCGGCGCGGCCCTCGCGGCCGAAGTAGGCATGCAGCAGGTACACCATCGCCCACAGGTGCCGCCCCTCCTCGACGTTCACCTGGAACAGGTTGCGCAGGTCGTACAGGCTTGGCGCGGTCGCGCCCAGGTTGCGCTGCTGTTCCACCGACGCAGGCTCGGTGTCGCCCTGGATGACGATCAGCCGCTGCAGGTCGGCGCGGTACTCACCGGGCACCTTCTGCCAGGCTGGCTCGCCTTTGTGCTCGCCGAAGGCGATGCGCCGGTCACGGTCGCGCTCGGCGAGGAAGATCCCCCAGCGGTAGTCGCGCATGGCCACGTGCCCGAAGTGCGCCCACCCTTCCCGGCCGACGTTGACGGCGGTCCGCAGGTACACGTCCTCGGTCGGCAGGGTCGGGCCCGATCGCGTCCCACCAGTTCATGAAGTTGGGCTGCCACGATTCGAGGGCGCGCTGCAGCCGCCGGTCCTCGCGCAGGTCCACGTTGTTGGGGATCTTCTCGGTGTAATCAGCCGCGGATGTCACTGCTCAGACTCGCTTCCGGTCGAAACGGGCACGCTGCCCAGTGCCGAACTTGCGCAGCGCGCCGTCCGGGCCCGACGCGTTGGGCCGGTTGAAGATCCAGTTCTGCCAGGCCGTCAGCCGCCCGAAGATTTTGGTCTCCATCGTCTCCGGCCCGGCGAAGCGGCAATTCGCCTCCAGCCCGGTGAGCGCGTCGGGGCTGAAGCTGGCCCGTTCCTCAACCGCGATCCGCACTTCCTCATCCCAGTCGATGTCGTCGGGCGCGAAAGTGACCAGGCCGAGCTGAGCTGCGGCGTCGGCCTCCATCGGCTTTCCGGCCCGGTCGCGCAGGGCCGCCACCGCCGCGTCGTCATCGAGGAACCGGGTCTGCGCCCGGGACAGCCCGTTGCCCATCGGCAGCAGGCCCAGGTTCATCTCGCTGAGCGTGATCGCCGCGGGCGCCGCGTCCGGGTCGATATCCTCTCTCACCCCGAGCAGCATGTACGAGCGGTCGGCCGCCAGGGCCAGCTCGAACAGCGACCCGGCGAAGCAGCTGCCCGGCTCGATCAGCGCGATCAGGCTGCGGCTGGTCACGTCCAGCCGCTTCAGGGTCCGCTTGAGGTAGTGCACTATCTCGTTGGCGAGCCAGTCACCGGTGTTGTCGGCCAGCAGCTGATCATGGGCGAGGACCCGCTCCGGGTCGCCGGCCGTCTTGATCACCCAGGTGCCGACCTCGGTCTCGTTGGTGCGCAGGTCGAGGATCAGGTCGTCGAGTTCGCGGGTCACCGCGAGCGTCCAGAACTCGGCGCCCAGCTCGTGGACGGCCGTCACCTCCGACGGCGCGTCCCGCCGCGGGCCGTTGATGGTTATCGTCGCCGTGCCGGCCGCCCGGTTCAGGTCCGCGGTCACATGGGGGTAGCCGATCCGGTCGTCATCGCGCTGCTTGGCCAGCGGGGTCAAGGCGATGCCCGGCGCGCCGGACGGGCGGCGTGAGCGGGCCGCGAACTCAGCGGCGCGCTCGGCGACGACCTCGTCCCACCGCGGCCGGGGGACCACCTCATCGACCAGCTTCCAGGCGACCGCCTGCGCCCCGCCCAGCCCCTCAGACTTGGTGGCGAAATAGTCAGCCAGATCGCGGCGGACACGGCGCTTGTCAACCAGCCGGGTCAGCCCGCCGGTACCAGGCAGCACCGCCAGCAACGGCAGTTCCGGCAGCGATACCGCCGACGAACGGTCGTCGACCAGCATGATGTGCTCGCACGCCAGGGCCAGCTCGTACCCGCCGCCCGACGCGGTGCCGTTCAGCGCGGCCAGGTACGTCTGCCCGGAGTTGGCCGTCGCGTCTTCCATGCCGTTACGCGTTTCATTGGTGAACTTGCAGAAATTCACCTTCCACGAGTGTGCCGACGCCGCCAGCATCCTGATGTTCGCACCAGCGGAAAAGACCTTTTCCTTGCCGCTCGTCAGCACGACCGTGCGGACATCAGGGTGCTCGAACCGCAGCCGCTGGACCGCGTCGTACAGCTCGACGTCCACGCCCAGGTCATACGAGTTCAGCTTCAGCTCGTAACCGTCCCGCAGGCCCGCGTGCTCGTCAACGTCCATCGCCAGCGTCGCCACGCTGCCGAGCACGGTGAGTTTCCAGTGCCGGTAGCGGCCCGGCTCGACCTGGAATCCAACCCTCGATGCAGCCACGAGTCCATGTTCTACACAAGCGTCTCGCTTCGTCAAGCAGTAGTAGCACTTTCTTGTCGCGCCGCCTGGGTCGAGCGGCGCCGGATGGCCCGGCCGGCTCAGCTTCCGCCGGAGGCCCACCGAATGGTAAAGCTATCTAGCGTATAGCCGAAGGCGTTCAAGGTCGGCTGAATGAAGTTGCCTCTAATGGTCTGCACTGCTTCGGTCTCGGCGGTGCTGATGAGCGGGCGGGTAACCTGCGGCGCGTGCACCGACTTGTAGAAGGCAATATGCTGAGCCTGCGAATAGAGCACCGACTCAGGGAACTGCGGCCGCAGCACCATGCCGCAGGCCAATCCGGGATACGTCCAGCTATGCTGTGTGTCAACCGGCTTTGACGGGATATTGTCGATCGTAATGTCGTCAGCTGACTGCGGAAGTTGCGGCTTGGGAAGGACCATTGCGACCGTGACATGGCCAGGATCGCCCGCCCGGGGCTGGCTGAGGACCTGCAACCGGTAGTGGCCAGAAGAAGGCGTCCACCACGCCGGGCCCGGATTGAGGTCAACGGTGGCGGACGCGTAACCCACCGCGTAGAAGGTGCTGGCGTACCAGCACGGCCACGGACCGATATTCTTGGTGATCTTGTGGGTGAAGAAGAAGCTGAAGTTCGCCCGGCCAAGGGCTGGCTTGGAGATTCCCTCGATCTTCTGCAGGACCCACGGGCCCAGATCGGTATTGGTAGTGTCGCCCGAGCTAATCACCTGCCACGGCCACCCGAAGCGGAGACTCGGCAGATGGACATTGATGCCCACCACGTGCAGGGCCGCAGAAAGCGCGATCAGGACCATGGAGGCAATTGCCCTGCGGAATATCAGGCCAACCACGCCCACGGCAACGGCCCACTTGACCCACGGCGGGATACGGCGCCGGCGCGGGCTGACGTACACCACCGGTCCAGTCGGCGGCTCGCGATCGGCAATGGCGGCCGCCGGAACTTCCCACCGTCCCGGCGCTCTGGGCTGCTCTGACCCGGCGACGCGGTCCGGAATGCGCTCGGAGCCCACGCGCAGGGCGCCTGCCTCTTCCCGGGCCCGCGATTCGTCGGCCGGGTACCAGGCGGCCGCCGGCCGCGCAGGCCTGCTCGCGGTGAGCGTGCCCAACAGAAAGAGCAAGAAACGAACCACGCCGTCCACCTTCTTCTATGCTTCGCCTGGGAAATTAGACAGTGGCCTCGTAATCGAGGCCCAAAACTATGGGCAGGGCCCCAAAGGGCATGCGAAATCGTTTTCCTGGCTTATCGGGCGTATTTGGCTCGTCTATCTTGGGCCAACGCATGTTAACGTGCTCGTCGGTTAGGCCTGCGACGGAATATGGGAATTCCATTGCCGATGTGTGATGCAGCTTGAGCAGCCCGCCCCACCGGAACGCCGCGAAGACGTTAGCCAGGTCGCGGACGGAATGATTGTCTCGCGCGGTCAGGTCGATCCCGTAAACGGCCCAGGCCAGCTCCACCAGGTCATCGGCGCATTGTTCCAGCGCTTCTGACTTCGTCCGATAAATCGTGCCGTCTGGATTCACGGTGCCTAGCTTCTCGCCATGCACGGGTGAGTAGCGTGGCTGAGCCGCGCACTGCATCCAGTCGCACGCGGCCAGCAGTTCCCAGCGGATACCACTATGGCTGGCCACGTCCCGGTAGAGCGGCTCGGCACGGACGAGCCTGACCTTGGCCATCGTCGTAAAGGCGTTCCGCACGGATGGAGGAATGCGCTGCTTGTACAGGCCCCTGCTGCCCGGAGCAAGACTGGCCGCGTTCCTCCGCGTCTGCCTGCTGACCGGCGTCGGTACCCGCCTGGCGGATACCGTCCGGATTGACGGCGCTGGTTTGGGCAGCGACTGGTACGCGCCGGACATCGTGGCCGGCCCAGGCGTTGCCGTGGGTGAAGGCGCAGGCCGCGACGTACCCAGCGGGGGAGTAGGAGCGACGCGTGCCGTGGATGCGCCGTCCGCCGTTGCTGGGGAGGACGCGGCCGGGGCAGGAGTGTCGTAGCGGTACAAGTTGTACCGCTGCATGATGTTGATGAGCTTGGCGCCGTAGTTGGGATCCGTGGCGTAAACCCCCGTGAGGGCGGCCGCGAACGCATTCGGATTCTGCCGGTCAGCCATGGCTTGGGTGTAGTACCCGCTGGTGGCCAGGAGCTTGCCGTGGTCGTCGATGCTCTCGGTCACATCGTGGTATACGCGAAACAGGGCGATGCGCGTCACTGACTGGCCGTTCTCGTATTCCTCGGTCGCGAGCGGATCGCTGCCCGCCGGCCCGCTGCCTTTGATCCCGAACAGATTGTGATCCTTCGTGGCCAGGCTGCTTTGACCCCAGCCAGACTCCTCGATGGCCTGGGCAATGGTCACCGACGCCGGGACGCCGTACTTCTGCTGCGCGGCCATCGCGGCGGGCGCGATGTTCGCGACGAATGCTTGCTTGGGGCCCGGTGATGCGGTCGGGCTGGCCGCAGGCGCTCCGGGGTCACGGGCAGTCCAGGGATGGCTGCCGCTCCCGGCTCGGCCGTCTGGGGCGTCGCCGGCGGCGGCGGCGAAGCCTGGGCCGGGCACGCCCGCAACTACTGCCTGGCCAGGGGCACCCTGATCTTGCGCCGGGATGACGCCTGACGCCTGCCGGGCTGGCCGCCCGACCCGCTGCCCAGCCTCGCTGGCGCTCGCGCTCGCGGCGGCACTGCCGCTGCGGCGGAGGCTGGCGCTCGGGCTGGCACTGGCGCTGGGGTGGAGGCTCGGACGCGCGCTGGCGCTCGGGCTGGCACTGACGGTGGGGCGGAGGCTGGGACGGGCGCTCGGGCTGGTACTGGCACTCGTGGGGCTCGGGCTGGTGCTGGCACTGACGGTGGGGCTCGGGCTGGTACTGGCGCTGGGGCGGAGGCTGGGACTCGGGTTCGGGCCGAGGCTTGCGCTGCGACTGGGGCCCCGGCTCGGGCTAGGGCTAGGGCTCGCGCCCGGGCTGGCACTGGCCGTGGGCTCCGCTACCGGCATTCCGGGGATGGCGGCGCCGCCTGGTGGCTGCGCAGGTGGCAGCTCGCCGGAGGCCGCTGCGGGTGCCCCGGGGATAGCCGTCAGCGCCTGCTCGACCTGGGGCGGCCGTTGGGGTGGCACCTGGCCCGGCACCACGCGATCGCCCGCCCCCGGCGCGGGGCTGCGCGGCGCCTGGCCGCGCGGCGCCGGGCTGGCGGTAACGGCGAGTTCACCGTTATTGACGAATCCGATGACGCCCTGGGTGCCAAGCGGATCAGGATATTCGTGAGCGTTGACAGAAAAATCCGGCAGAGAATCGCCACCGACTGTGTACAGCACCCCCCCGGCATAGTGCGTGACGACCTCGACGTGGCCGTTGAACAGTACCCAGTCGCCGGGCAGTGGTTCATAACCGTCGCCCAGCGGGTGCCAGCGATCATGTGTCTGGGCATCCTGCAGGACCGAGGTAATTCCGGGCGAGGCCGGATTCGGGTCAACCCGGACGTCGGCCCACGTATGCAGCGGCCATGGGTAAGAAGTCCCGCCAGTGACCCAGCTCTGCTGGCCAACGACCTGGGCCGCCAACTCCAGCGTCAAGCTGGCGAAGGCTGCGCACGAAGCGCCATGGTCAACGCCATCGACGCTGTCGTGCTGCCAGATGATGGCTTCTACTTCGGCCGGTGTCTTGCCCGCAGCCATCCGGAGGTAGTAATTAGCCACGTTGACGACGGCCGAGCGCAGCGTCGCATCGTCCGCTGGCGCGGGCTGGGCTGACTGCTTGAGGGCCAGCAAGTGAATCGGCACGCTCGATGGTGACTTCATATCAGCGGCCGCTCTCGGCACGAAGGAGAGGCCTGTTATCGCTCCGCCTGCGCTGAGGCTCACAAGCGCGGTCACCTGCTGCCACCAAGGCTTGCTAAGGGTTGGCATGGCTCACCTCCTTCCTGATCGCGCTGGCGTCTCTGGACCGGGGCAGATACAAACCTGGGTGGATGATCTAGGCCGAGAGCTTTGAGATTGGCAGGTGCTTGAGGATGGCCTGGACTCCTGGGTCACCGGGGTTGTTGGCGTTCTCGAACAGCACGGTGGCATCCTGAGCGGCCTGGGGCGCGGCACCGACAATCCACTTCCGGTAGACATCGGCCACGAGGGCAGCCTGCCCGGCCGGCGTGGACACGGGTTCGGCGCAAAGATCCGGAAAGCCCTTGCGCGCGCTGATCGCGGCGGATCCGGTATATCGGACGCAGTTGGCGGGGTCGCTTTCGAGTCCGGACTGGACGACCACGTTGCCATCAGTACCGACCAAGGTCGCCCCACCGATGATGTTGTTGATGGCCCGCGCCGCTACCTCAAGGCTGTCGGTCGGGTTGAACGGGCTGTATGGGTAGTGCAGGTTCAGGGACCAAGCCACTTCGCCGCCTTGCGTTGGGGTAATAGGCTCTAGCCCGAGTCGGCCCGTCTTGCCATCGATGAAGTTCGGATTATCGGCACTCGTCAGCAGAGCGAACACCCAGAGGATTTGACGCGTGTCCTTTGCGCAAGCAAAGTTGATCTGACCAGGCTCAGATTTCACGTCGGGATTCTGGCACGCCTTGTCCGCTTCGCTTTGGACTGTCGCCACACTAGACGGCCACGAGGCCCCTCCGCTGGACAGCAGTATGGCCAAGGCGGTGACAACGATTGCTATGACAGCCGTTCCGATCGCTACTTTGCGTCCGCGTGAGAGGCGGCGGTAATGCGCACTCCGCCGGCCATGGTTGACGAGGACCTCAGTGCGCCCCCCGGTGGAGTGCGCGTGCGGCCCGGAATCAGCGCTGTAATGATCGTGTGAAGATTCCGGTGAACGGTGGCGAGCTGAGATGCTGTCAACATCCCACTCGGGATCCGCGCCGTCCGCCGCGTAATGGTCTATTTCCTCGGTCTCGCCAGGCCACGCTTCCCGGCCGTAGGCGAACTGTGCAAGCTCGCGTTCGAGCGACAGTCGCGCGTCAGAAAGCTCCCGCTCCAGTTCGGCGGTCTTATTCTGCAAGTCAGCGAGTCGCTGGCTCTCTAGGTGGCCATTATGTTCGAAATTTGCTCTCATTTCTCACCTCTAGCGTGCGGCCTGTACCAGGCATAGCCAGTTTTATGGCCGACATGAAGCTTGCCTGCGAGGCATCTGATCTACGGGTAGCTCATGGCACGCCGCGCGGGCAGCCGCCAAGGGGGTCCCGACCGCGCGGACGCCCGCCAGGTCTCGGGATCCGGCGGCCGGAGCGGCCGGGGTGGATCGGGGGGCCGCGGCCTATTCCAGGTCAGCCGACAGTCGGTCGGCGCGGCGCGCTGGAGCCCGGATGCGCCCAGCGCCGGCCTCGCATCGACGGCGGAACATCGGACGGTGATCCGTCGGCCTAGGAAACGTTGCATGCAGCCAATTAGAACACATGTACGAGCTGGCTGTGAAGCTTGTTCGACTAGAACACACGTTCGCTAGTGGACGATCTGGCTTTCCCAGCGGCCCCGGGCTGGATAGACGCCGACCGGGCCTTCAGCCGTGAAGATAGCAGGGCGCCACGCGATGCGGTAGCGGGCGGTTTGCTCCCGGGCGAGGCCGACCAGGCCTGCCTGCGCCGCATCCGCGTGCATGACCTGCGGCATGGCCGCAGACGGCACGTTGCGGACGGGCCGGTCCGCTATGGCTGTCCGACCTCTCCCAGGAGGCCCGTGGCGCGCGAACCGGGGCACGGGAGGGCGTCCCGTCCCGGCGGCCAGGTTAGCGCGCTGGCGCCGAGCAGGCGCGGTCGGCCAGCGATCGGCAGGCCGCCTTGGAGAGAGCAGGCTTCACGCATGGCGACGGCCTGCTTGCGGCGCGCGGCCAAGAGGAAGCAGGCCTCACGCATGCATAGAGCCTGCTGCGGCGCGCGGCCAGGCGGGCGGGGGAGCGGCGCTCACGAAGAGCGTCGCGCGCCGCGCCGCGGGATGCGGCCCGGTGGCCGGGGAGCCATGCCCACCAGCGGCCAGGCCCGGCAGGCGGCAGTTTCAGGACCCGGCGTCCAGAGCCAAAAGCGAAACCTGCGAATCTGGTCGCCAATCTAGCGATTTCTCGAAATGGACCATCGCTCCGTGCCGGTGCAGATCCTCGATCTGCAGATTCTCAGTAAGCGCGCGGATAATCTGAAGCCCGCGGCCATGCTCTGCGTCTGAAGTACCTGTCATTTCCCGGAGGGCCGCCGCGTCGAAGCCGCGCCCGGTATCGATTACCTCGATACTGCACCGGTCGCCGCACACCTGGGCGCGGACTTCGTACTCGTCGCTATCATCCGCGTGCTGGATCACGTTCGCGCACGCCTCGCTGAGCGACAGCGTGATATCAGCCCGGGTATCAGAGGTCACGCCGAGGACTTTGAGAGAGGCGTCAAGGACCTGACGGGTGAGGTGCGCGGTGGCGGCGTCCCTGGGCAAACACAGCGTGAGCTCGATCTTCATCGCATTCACTTCCCATCACCCGGCGGTGAGAACTCCCTTCCCAGCACGGACCACTGGAAACGCCCCCGCCTGCTCGAACGTCGCCGGGATGGGCAGGATCCGCCACCGGCTCGGCGGCCATACGATCATCACTACCCGCCCGATTACCGCGCTTTCCGGGATGGCTCCCCCACCTGGATCGGTTCGATGCAGGCGGGAATCGTCGGACACCAGTCGGTGATCTCCCATCACCCACAGGTGGCCGGCGGGCACGGTGACGCGGAACTGTATCGCCGATGGCTTGTTCGCGGGATACAGGTAGGACGACTCGTGCAGGGGGACGCCGTTGACCGTGACAAGACCATCGGCATCACAGCAGGCCACCCGGTCTCCAGGCAGCCCGATGACCCGCTTGACCAGGTCATTGTCGGGCAGGTCAACGCCGAACAGCCCGATGACCGCGTGCCAGAGCCGGACCAGCGGATCGGGCGAGGCGGCCGACGGAGGATCCCACGAGCCGGCGCCGCTGAAGACCACGATGTCGCCCCGGTGGACGCCGCGGAAATGATAGACGACTTTATTGACCAGGATTTTGTCGCCGATATCGAGCGTGTTCTCCATCGATGACGTCGGTATGAAGAACGCCTGGAGCACGTATGTCTTCGCGATCAGCGCCAGCACGAGCGCGAATACGATCAGGACTGGCAGTTCTCTCCAGAACGACCTGCGCTTGCCCGGCGCAGCCCGGCGGGCCCGGTTCGTCATCGGCTCCGAGCCTAACGCCGCGCCGTCAGCGGTCGCGGTACGTCGAGCGAGGATTCGGCGTGGATCCTGGGGCCACCCGGCCGACCGCGTGGATAATGTCAGGATCCGACGGTCCCGGTGAGTTCGCGGCAAGGAGATCAACGATGGCAGCCGCCGATCCCTCGAACGAGACGGACATCGTGACCAAGCTCAGCCCCCGGTCGGTGGCCGACACCGTTATGCGTCTGACCGAGATGATTCACGCCAAGGGGATGGAGCTCTTCGCGGTGATAGATCAGGCCGCCGAGGCCCGCGGAGCCGGGCTCCAGTTGCGTGACACCACGCTGGTGATCTTCGGCAGCCCGGTCGCAGGGACCCCCGTCATGGCCGCTGCTCCGCTGGCCGCCTTGGACCTGCCGCTCAAAGTGCTGGTATGGGCCGACGGCGAGCAGGCCAGGGTCTCCTTCTACTCTCCTGCCGCTCTCGCCGCCCGGCACCATCTGAGCGCTGACCTGGCCCGCAATCTCGCGGGCATCGATCCGCTCACCGACGCGCTCGTGGCTCCTTAGGGGACTGGCTCCTTAGGGGACACGCCCAGGTCAGACCCTGCGCCACCGGGCCTCGCACAGGCCATACACGCCGAAGGCGATCAGCCCCAGCGCGGCCAGTATCAGCAGGAACTTGCCCAAAGGCTGGTCACGCAGTGTGAGCAGGGCCTTGTCCAGGCCGCCTGCCTTGGACGGCTGGTACGTCACGGCCGCGTCAATGACCAGGACGCCGGCCAGCGCGAACACCACGCCCCGAGCGACCGTCCCGACCGTCCCGAGCCGCTCGACGGTGTGGCGGGTCCGCAGGCTCATCCGCGAGGTCTCCAGGTGTTTCATGAACTTGTGGCGGACACCCTCGACGACGAGCGCCAGACCAGCGAACACGATGATCAGGCCGACGATGCCGACCAGCAGCCGGCCGCCCGTGTGGCGCATCACGGAGGCGGTCGCGTCCTGCTGCTGCCCGGTCTGACTGCCTTGGGTGCCCGCGATCACCTTGATCGTCAGATAGGCGAAGCTGGCGTACACCAGCGCCCGTCCCAGCGACTTCAGCCGGGGGCCAGCACCGTTGCCCTCGCCGGGGACGCCGAACGCGGCTTCGCTGAGCCGCCAGACCGCATAACCCGCGAACCCGATGGCGAGAAGCCACAGCGAGATCAGGCCGTAGGGCTTACCGACGAGCAGTTGCAGAGCGCCCTGCTGGTCGGCCTGGCCCGAGCTCTTGCCGAGGGCAACGAGGATCGCGACCCACCCAATGAGTATGTAGATGACACCACGAGCGGTCAGACCGGTCCGGGCCATCGCCCGCGCCGCTGGGCTGTGCGATGCGCGCCGGGCACTGCTGGACATCCGCGTGGACTGTGACGATATCGATGGCATCCCGGGCGCCTGCCTCTCATGGGGGTGCCCCCTGCATTACCCGCGCCTTGAAGAGCTATGCATTGTGACGCGATAACTATGTCAATGGCTCCGGACGTCGGCCAGATAGATACGCACATCGGCGGGCCGGTTCACCGCGGAGCTGGCGCCTACTGGCCGAGGATGCTGCGCAGCGTGCCCGCGTTGCGGACGGCGTTGGCGTCACCGTCGTTGTTGAAGTACACGAAGACATCGCTGCCCGCCCACTCCCATTCCCGTATCCGGTGGGCCCACCACGACAGGTCGTCGTCGCTGTAGCAGCCCGCATACAGGTAGTCGTGATCCGGGCCGTGCAGCCGGACGTAGGCGAAGGCCGCGGTCGTCCGCAGAATGCAGGGCAGGTGAGCGCCGCTCATGACGCAGTAGGCGGCGCCGTGCGACTCCAGGAGAGCGAAGACATCCTCGTGATGCCAGCTGGGATGGCGGAACTCCACGGCGACCCGCATCCACCGCGGAAGTGCGCGCAGGAAGTAGGCCAGCCGGGCGTCGTCGCGGGCGTGGGCGGGCGCGAGCTGGACCAGCAGGACGGCACGTTTGTCGCCAAGCTCGTGCCAGCAGGCCGCGATCCGCTCCACCCACGCCTCGGGTGCGTACAGCCGCTGGCCGTGCGTGAGGCCGCGCGGGGCCTTGACCGACAGCCGGAAGCCGTCAGGCAGCCGGCGCTGCCAGGCCCGGAAGACCGCAGGCCGGGGCCAGCGGTAAAAGCTGCTGTTGAGCTCGACAGTCGGGAAGGCTCGGGTGTAGTGGGCGAGCCTGCTCCGGGCGGGCAGACCGGGCGGGTACAGGGCCGGCTCCCAGTGGTCATAGCTCCAGCCTGCCGTCCCGACGCTCGTGACCATGGAGATCTCAGTCAGCCGGCCGCTGGGTCGACGAGCCCGATCAGCGGCGCACCAGCGGCGAATCGGCTCACGTTGTCGTGAATGCGCTGGGCCAGCAGCCGGTCGACCATTTCCGGGGTGTCGGCCGTGTGCGGCGTGATGATGCAGTTCTCCAGCGCCCAGAGCGGGTGCCCGTCGGGCAGCGGCTCCGGATCGGTGACGTCGAGAGCGGCCCCGCCGATGGCACCGTCCCGCAGCGCGGCCACCAGCGCACCGGTATCGACGTGACGGCCACGGGCGACGTTGACCAGCCAGGAGTCCGGTCGCATCACGGCCAGCTCGGCAGATCCAATGATCCGCTCGGTGTCGGGCGTGAGGGCCAGGGCCAGGAAGACGACCTGGGCGCCGGCGAGTGCCCCGTGCAGACGGCCCGGTGGCAGCGTTCGGGCCGCCCCGGGGATCGGATCGGCGCTGCGCCGGACCACGGTGGCGGTGACCCGGAACGGGGCGAGCAACTCGAGCAGGCGGGCGGTGATGCCGCCGCCGCCCAGGATCGCGACCGGCTCGTCGTACAGGCTCTGCCCGGCAGGCTCTCCCCACGACCGGGCGCTGATGCGTCGGCGTAGCAAACGCAGCCCGGCCAGAGCGAGGGCCAGAGCGTGCTCGGCGACCGGCTCGGCAAAGGCCCCCTTCGCCGAGGTCCAGGTCCGCGCCGGATCGAGTGCCCCGGCGGCGGCCACCCGTTCCACGCCCGCCATGGGCAGCTGAACCCAGCGGGCCGAGCTCGCGGTGGCGAGCGCGCTCCGGAGCCCGTCGAGGTCGCCGGAATCCAGCCAGACCAGCGCGTTAGCCGCCTCATCGACACTGGTCGGCTCGCCACCGCCGTCGCGGATAGCACGGCATGCGGATTCGCGGGGTAGAGGGCCGACGGCCACCCGGAGCAGTGTCACCTTCTGCACCCTAATGCCAGGCGTCACGCCGGATGGCGGCCGGGCGTCCGGTCTGGGTTGCGGCCGGCCGGGTCAGATCCGATACTGAGAACTCCCTCGCGACAGCCATCCTTCCTGGTCCCGGCGCAGACCGGAGTTCGCGTCGGGGCCCGCGGGCGCACGGTGGGGGCATCGGGCGGGGCGCGAGCGATGGGGCACAGCGGCAGGTGCAGGCGGGGCAGGCGCAGGCGCGGCGCAACCGGGCGGGGCGCACGCGGGCGGGGCGCAAAGCGGGCGGGGCGCAAAGCGGGCGGGGCGCAAAGCGGGCGGGGAGGCGTGGTGAGCGGTGACGGGCCGGGCGATGCTGACTGGCTGACTGAGGGCATGGCCGGTTTCCGGGCCGGGCTCGCGGGTGGCTGGGTACCGGCTGGAGGAGCAGGTCGGTGCGGGTGGGATGGCGGTGGTGTTCCGGGCGCGGGATGAGCGGCTGGGGCGGCTGGTGGCGCTGAAGATCCTTACGCCGGCGCTGGCGGCGGATGAGGCGTTCCGGCAGCGGTTTATCCGGGAGTCGCGGGCGGCGGCGGCGGTGGATGATCCGCATATTGTGCCGGTGTTTGAGGCTGGTGAGGCTGATGGGGTGCTGTTTATTGCGATGCGGTTTGTGGGGGGCGGTGATGTGCGGGGGGTGATGCGGCGTGAGGGGCCGCTGACCGCGGCGCGGGCGGTGGCGGTGATTTCGCCGGTGGCGTCGGCGCTGGATGCGGCGCATGGGGCGGGGCTGGTGCACCGGGATGTGAAGCCGGCGAACATGCTGGTGGATACGCGGGCGGGGCGGCCTGATCATGTGTATCTGTCGGATTTCGGGCTGAGCAAGGGGGCGTTGTCAACGTCGGGGCTGACGGGGGCGGGGCAGTTCCTGGGGACGGTGGATTACATTTCGCCGGAGCAGATCGAGGGCAGGCCGGTGGATGGGCGGGCGGATCAGTACGCGCTGGCGTGCGCGGCGTTCGAGTTGCTGGCCGGGGTGCCGCCGTTCCGCCGGGATGAGGCGATGGCGGTGATGTATGCGCAGCTGTCGGAGCCGCCGCCGCCGCTGGCGGCGCGGCGGCCGGATCTGCCGCCCGCGGTGGACCGGGTGTTCGCGCGGGCGCTGGCCAAGGCCCCCGCTGACCGCTACCCCAGCTGCCGCGACTTCGCCGACGCGCTGCGCGCCGCGTTCGGCTTGGCGCCCTACGATTTCGGTGTCGGCGTTGTCGCGGCGGCTGATCACCCCGCGACCCGGCTCGCCGCCCGGGTCCGGCCAGCCGCCGGAGACGTCGCGCCTGAGCGCAGCGTGGCAGCTGGCTTAGCGGACAGCCCGACCGGCGAGGCGGATGTGCCGACCGGCGAGGCGGACACCCCCAGCGCTCTGGCCACCGCGACCGATCCTGGCCGCTCCGGCCGGGATACCGGTGACAACAAGGCCAGGGCGCGGGGGCGGTACCGCCCCCGCGCCCTGGCCGGCCTCAGCGCAGTTCTGGTCGCCGTCGGCCTGGGCACCGCGGCCATCCTGACCAGTGCCGCCGGTCACGGGCCGGCCAGCTTCCCGATCACAGTGCAGTCAACCTTCCCGCCGGTGACCGGCGACGTCTGGGTCGTGTACCAGGGAGGCAAGGTCGCGAGCGCCCGGGTCCGCGGTGAGATCACCGGCGTGACCAGTGGCGAGGTCGCCGAACTATACGCGCAGCAGTTCCCCTTCAAGCGCGCGCCCGCGCCGGTCAGCTCGGTCATTCTGCGTCCAGCCGGCGGCGCGGCCACCTACGCGTTCACGGTGACCCCGGTCCTGGCCACGCGCTACCGGGTCGAGCTCTTCTCGAGCAGCACGGCTACGGCTCCGCTGGGACAGTCGGCGACCAGGACCATCTATGTCACCCTGTCCGGGACATCCGGAGACGGCCAGACGTGCGCCCGGCCGGTCTGCCATGAGACGTTCCACGTGCGAGTTCCCGTCCCGGCCGCGGCCCTGAGCACCGAGATCGCGAAGCAGTGGCACGCCTATTTCGGCGTGACGCTGGCGTCGAAGAATCAGCCCCCGCCGCCGGCGGTGCTCCTGTTGGGCGCCGGCCACCCCCACGTCACCAGGTCACAACGCATCTCCGCGACCGAGCTCGGCGTGACCATCACCTTCACCTTCACCGTCGGCAACAACGGATACGCCTGGAACTGGAACACCTGCCTGAGGGACACCGAGGCGGCGGACGGGATCGGGCTGCCCGGTCCGCACGGCTGCGGCCGCGGCCGCGCATCGGCCTCAGCCGTGTACCTCGGATAGGCAACGGGTGCGCTGAGCGCCGGGGCACCGACACCGCAGGCGCGCGGTCTCGGCGGCTGACGCACCAGGTCGGCGCGGTCGGCGGGGGGCGCGCCCCGAGATTTCTGGCCGGAAGATGTTTCAACGCATCCGGTCGGGCAGGGAGATACCTGAAACCGTCCGACTGGCGCAGCTGCGTCAATTACGCCCGGGACGGTGGGCAGTTGCGACCGCGGCGTTGCGGCCGAGCGTCAAGCGTCTGGTCAGTGATCTGTGTCCTCCGTCTCTGAGGAGGAGCCAGTCATGTCTGGAACGTCAGCTTCCCGCCGCGATCGAGTCGAGCAGCTTGAGGCTCGCGTCAACGAACTGCAGGAGGCCAACGAATTCTCTCCCCCCGCGCACTTCGTGGAGCACGCGCGGGTCACCGATCCCACCGTCTACGAGCAGGCTGCGGACGCCCCGGCCTGGTGGGCTGAGCAGGCGCGGCAGCGGCTGCACTGGCAGACGCCGTTCACCGCGGTCCTGGATGACACCAACCCGCCCTTCTACTCGTGGTTCGCCGACGGCACGCTGAATGCCTCGTTCAACTGCCTCGACCGTCACGTCGAGGCGGGCCACGGAGACCGGGTCGCCTTCCACTGGCATGGGGAGGAGGGCGAGCAGCGCGAGCTGACCTACGCCGAGATCCTCGCCGACGTGCAGCGCCTCGCCAATGGCCTCAAGGCCCGCGGCGTCCGCAAAGGGGACGTGGTCGGCATCTACCTGCCGATGATTCCCGAGGTCGTCGTGGCGATGCTGGCCTGTGCGCGCATCGGCGCCCCGCACAACGTGGTGTTCGGCGGCTTCTCGCCGTCCGCCGTGGGGGACAGGCTCGAGGTATCCAATGCGAAAGCGCTGATCACCACGGACGGCGCGCGGCGCAAGGGCAAGACCGCACCGATCAAGCAGGCCGTGGACGAGGTGATTTCTGGCCTGGACACCCTCGAAACGGTCATCGTGGTCAGGTCAACCGGCACCCCGTGCGACATGCAGGACGGCCGTGACCGCTGGTACCACGAGCTGATCGCGGAGGCGGAGCCAGAATGCCCGGCCGAGCCGATGGAAGCGGAGCACCCGCTCTTCCTGCTGTACTCGTCCGGGTCCACGGCCAAGCCCAAGGGGATCGTGCACACCACGGGCGGGTACCTCACGGGAGTGGCCACGACCTCGGCCATGGTCTTCGACCTCGATCCCGAGCGTGATGTCTTCTGGTGCTCCGCCGATGTCGGCTGGATCACCGGCCACTCCTACATCGTGTACGGCCCGATGGCGAACGGCTGTACCTCGGTGATGTTCGAGGGTGCGCCCGACTACCCGGACAAGGATGTGTGGTGGGAGATCATCGAACGCTACGGCGTGACGATCTTCTACACGGCGCCCACGGCCATCCGGGCCTGCATGAAGTGGGGCGCGGAATACCCGGCCCGCCATGATCTGTCGTCACTCCGGCTGCTCGGCAGCGTTGGCGAGCCAATCAACCCGAAGGCGTGGCTGTGGTACTACGTGGTGATCGGCGGCGAGCGCTGCCCGGTCGTCAACACGTGGTGGCAGACCGAGACCGGCGCCATCATGATCTCCCCGCTGCCTGGCATCACCACCGCCAAGCCCGGCTCGGCGACCCTCCCGCTGCCCGGCGTGTCCGCAACGCTGCTCGACCAGGACGGCCATGAGGTCACCGAAGGCAGCGGCGTGCTCGTCCTGACCCAGCCGTGGCCGAGCATGCTGCGCACGCTGTTCAACGACCCCGACCGGTACGTGGAGACCTATTTCTCCCGCTTCGGGCCGCGTACCTACTTCGTGGGGGACGGCGCCCGCCGGGACGACGATGGCTACTTCTGGATCACCGGCCGCATCGACGACGTCATCAACGTCTCCGGTCACCGGCTGTCCACGGCCGAGATCGAGTCGGCCCTGGTCGGGCACGCGGCCGTCGCCGAGGCGGCGGTCATCGCGGTGACCGACGAGACGACCGGCGCCGCCGTCGTCGCCTACGTGACCCTGGTCGGCGGCGCGGACGCTGGACCCGAACTGGCGGGGGAACTGCGCGACCACGTCGGCACCCGGATCGGGAAGTTCGCCCGGCCGCGCCGGGTCATCTGGGCGGACGACCTCCCCAAGACCAGATCCGGCAAGATCATGCGCCGGCTGCTGCGCGACATAGCGGATGGCCGCGAACTGGGCGACGTGACGACCCTGCGCGACCCGTCCGTGACCGACGCCCTGCAGAAAGCGGCGGCCAACGACGATCAGCAGTAACCACATCACCTGTTGGGAGCGAAACAATGACTTCTGCCGAGCAACGACGCCCACCGGAAGGCATGGTCCAGGGCCGCGTGGCGCTGGTCACCGGCGGCACCGGCGGTATCGGCGCCGCCGCCTGCCGCGCGCTGGCCGATCAGGGCGCGTCCATCGCGGCCGGCTACTGGCATCACCAGGAACGGGCCGAGAAATTCGCCGCCAGCATGAGCGCGGACTACGCGGGCCAGAAGATCACCGTGCACGAGGGCAATATCGGCGTCCCCGACGATTGCCGCAACGTCGTCACGGAGGTCATCGACCAGCATGGCGGGCTCGACATCCTGGTCAACAACGCCGGTATCGCGATCGACAAGACCGCCGCCAAGATGAGCGACGACGACTGGCACAAGGTGATCGGCGTCAACCTGTCCGGGGCGTTCTTCATCGCGCAGGCTGCGCTCGATCACATGATCGAGCGTGGCACCGGCCGGATCGTCAACGTGTCCTCGGTCATCGGCGAGACCGGCAACATCGGCCAGGCCAACTACGCGGCATCCAAGTCGGGCCTGTTCGGGCTGACGAAGTCGCTGGCCCGGGAGGCGATTTTCCAGCTCGGCCGGGCCGAGCGGTCACCGGGCGAAGGAATCGGGATCACTGTGAACGCGGTGACACCTGGCTTCATCGCCACCGAAATGCTGACCGGAATGCCAGACAAGGCGCTGGACCGGGTCCGTGGCCAGATCCCGGTGGGACGGCTCGGCCGGCCCGACGAGATCGCCCGGGTGGTCTGCTTCCTGGCCGCGGACGACTCGGCCTACATCACCGGGCAGCTATGGGCCGTCAACGGCGGACTTGACATGTGAGGGAGTAACCATGAGGAGCGAACCCCGCGACGTACTGGTCCTGTCCGGGACCCGGACCGCGATCGGCAAGTATGGCGGCGGTCTCAAAGACGTCCCGCCGTGTGACCTCGCGGCGACCGTCGTCCGGGAAGCGGTACGCCGGGCCGGCATTCAGCCGGCCGAGGTCGGCCATGCGGTTTTCGGCCATGTCATCCACACCGAAATCCGCGACATGTACTTGGGCCGGGTCGCGGCCATCAACGGCGGGCTGCCCGTCGAGACGCCAGCGTTCACGCTGAACCGGCTGTGCGGCAGCGGCCTGCAGGCGATCGTCTCCGCCGCCCAGGCCATCAAGCTGGGCGACACCGAGGCGGCGGTCGCGGGCGGCGCGGAGTCGATGAGCCGTGGCCCGTACTGGGTCCCCGGACTGCGCTGGGGCCAGCGGATGGGTGACGGCGTCACGATCGACGCGACCGTTGGCGCGCTGACCGATCCGTTCGACGCCTGCCACATGGGTGTCACGGCCGAGAATGTCGCCGACGACTTCGGGGTGTCCCGGGCCGACCAGGACGCGCTGGCGGCGCAGAGCCACCGCCGCGCGGCGGCCGCCGCGAAGTCGGGATACTTCGCGGACCAGATAACGCCGGTCGAGGTGCCGAGCAAGGAGGGCACGGTCGCGTTCGACCGGGACGAGCACGTCCGGGACGGTGTGACCGCCGATGACCTGGCCCGACTTCGGCCTGCGTTCGCCAAAGACGGCACCGTCACGGCCGGTAACGCCGCCGGCATCAACGATGCCGCGGCGGCCGTGGTTCTGGCCAATGAGGCGTTCGCCCAGGCCCATGGTCTGTCCCCGCTCGGGCGGCTGGTCGCCTACAGTCATGCCGGGGTCGAGCCGCGGGTCATGGGCATTGGCCCGGTGCCCGCCGTGCGGAAGGTACTTGAGCGGGCTGGGCTCAAGCTTGATGACATCGACGTCTTCGAGGTGAACGAGGCCTTTGCCGCGCAGGCGCTGGCCGTCATCCGCGAACTGGGCCTGCCGCCGGAGCGGACCAACCCGAACGGCAGCGGCGTGTCGCTGGGCCATCCGATCGGTGCCACCGGCACGATCCTCGCGATCAAGGCGCTCTACGAACTGCGCCGGACCGATGGCAGGTACGCCCTCACGACCATGTGCATCGGCGGCGGCCAGGGTATCGCCGCGATCTTCGAACGGCTCTAGGCCCGCTATCGACCTAGCCCGAGGCGACCGGCCACGGGCGAGCGACCACTACGGAGGTACCGGGTGCACGCACAGGAATATGCCTGGCCCAGCTGGGAGCAGGCGGCGGCCGCGCTGGGCCCCGAGGCGGCCCTGGTCGCGCGGGTGGACCCGGCGGCCTTCGCCGGCTCGCTGCGCACCGTGCTGGGCCGGGCCGTGCGGCGCCCGGACGCCGTGGCCGGCGCGACCTACCGTCTCGGGACGAGCCTCGCACGGACCGGCCCGGTGGCGCTGGCCCGCTGGCTGGGCCGGCCCGCGGATCCGCCCCTGCCCACCGACCCGAAGGACCGCCGGTTCGCCGACCCGGCGTGGGAGGGCAACCCGGCGTTTTTCGCTCTCCGTCAGGGGTACCTGGCGGCCCGCCGGTACGGCGAGGAGATTCTCGCGGCCGGCGCTGGTGACCCGGCGGCTGACGGGAAGGCCCGCCTAGCGGCCGGGGTCCTGTTCGACGCGCTGTCACCAACGAACCTGCTGGTCACCAACCCCGCCGCGGTGAAACGGGCGTTCGACACGGCAGGCGCGAGCCTGGTCCGCGGGGCCCGGAACTTCGCCGGCGACCTGGCCCACAACCGGGGTCGCCCCCAGCAGGTCGACCGGCGGCCGTTTGAGCTCGGCAAGAACATGGCGGCCACCTCGGGCCAGGTAATTTTCCGCAACGAGCTCATGGAGCTCATCCAGTACGCCCCGCAGACCGACACCGTGCACGCGATCCCACTGCTGGCCAGCCCGCCGTGGATCAACAAGTACTACATCATGGACCTGGCCCCGGGGCGCAGCTTCATTGAGTGGGCGATCCAGCATGGGCGCACCGTGTTCGCGATTTCGTACCGCAACCCAGGGCCCGCGATGCGCGACGTCTCGCTGGAGGACTACCTGATCAGCGGGCCGCGCACGGCACTCGATGTGATCAGCGAGATCACTGGCGCAGACAAGATCGACATTGTCGGGCTGTGCCTGGGCGGCGCGCTGACCGCTATGCTCGCCGCCTACCTGGCCCGCACGGGCGATGACCGCGTCGGCTCGCTTACGCTGCTCAACACGCTCCTCGACTACAGCCAGCCGGGCGTGCTCGGCGCGTTCACGGACGAGAAAACCGTGGCCCGCCTCGAACGCCGGATGAAGGCGCGCGGCCTGCTCGACGGACCCCAGATGGCGACCACGTTCGACATTCTGCGGGCCAACGACCTCATCTTCAGCTACGTGGTGTCGAACTGGCTGATGGGCCAGAGCCCGCCCGCGTTCGACATTCTCGCCTGGAACGCCGACAGCACCCGGTTGCCTGCGGCGATGCACTCGTTCTATCTGCGGTCGCTCTACCTCCGCAACGAGCTGGCGCGCGGCGAGATGAAGCTGGGTGGACAGCAGCTGGCGCTGTCCGACATCAAGAGCGACAGCTACGCCGTGGCGGCCATCAACGACCACATCGTGCCGTGGGAAGCGTCGTACCAGACCACCCACCTGCTCGGCGGCTCCGTCCGCTACGTGCTGAGCTCCGGTGGCCACATCGCGGGAATCGTCAACCCGCCTGGCCCCAAGGCCAGCTACGAGGTGGCCGAGGACTCCCCGCCGACCCCCGGGCAGTGGCGCGCGGCGGCTGCGAAGGTAAGCGGGTCCTGGTGGGAAGACTGGGCGAGCTGGTCCGCCGAGCGGGCCGGCCCGGCTGGCGCACCGCCGGCCATGGGCAGCGGCCGTTATCGGCCACTGGGCGATGCGCCCGGCGAGTACCTCCGGGGGTGATGCCCGTAGCCAATGCTTGACAAAGTATGCGATCTGCTTAGTATAGTTAGCAGAGAAGCTAGCATAGGAGGAAGACAATGGCTGACACCCGCACCGCCGGCCGGGAGCTGCAAGGCCAGATCCTGGACACGATCCGCAAGAGCCAGGAAGTGACCCTGGAGGCGATCAAGACCTGGGCCGACGCTGTTCAGTCCATCTCGCCGTCACTCCCGTCGGTGGTCCCGCCGCCGCCAGAGAACATGCCGAAGCCCGAGGAGCTCGTGGCCAGCGCCTATGACTTCGCCGAGCAACTGCTGGCCAGCCAGCGGAAGTTCGCCGAGGACGTGTTCCGCGCGACCGCGCCGCTGGTCGCCGGAAAGGCCGGCTCGGCCAGGAAGGCCGGCTCGCCGAACTCCGGCGCGGCGAACTCCGGCGCGACCCACAGTGGCTCGACGAACGCCAGCTCATCGCGCAAGTGAGGCCGTAGCAGCGGGCGCGGCGGGGCGGATCCGGGATGCCGGTCCGCCCCGGCCGCATGCCGGCAGCGGGGAGTTACTTGGCCCGTCCTGGCTGGTCCTCGGCTGGCTGGTCGTTGGCTGGCTGGTCGTGGGCTGGCTGGTCGTGGGCTGGCTGGTCCTTGGGCGGCTGGTCCTTGGCTGGCTGGTCCTTGGGCAGCCCGGCCCGGCGGCGGCCGCAGCGGCGCTATAGGCGCGGTCGGATGACGGCGCGGACCCGACCAGAGCGCGGGGACCGCGTCCAGGGCGTAGGCAATGGCGTAAGCGGCTTCCTCATAGTTGACCCGCCAGCCCACGAAGTCGGGCCACGCGTCGGCAGGCTCGCGCTCGATCGGGAAATTCACTGACTTCATCCGGGCGACGGCCTCCAGGAAGTCGTCGTAGCTGACGCTGATGCCCTTGCTCGGGTCGGGCGTATCAATAACCTTGAGGCCCATCCCGTGCGCGACCTCGATGAAGCACCGGAAACCGCCACGCAGGCACAGCCGGGCCGCGACGGACGGTGCGGCCCTCGGCGACAGCGCGAGGTACAGCGCGGCGGAGTCCAGGACCGCGAGCAGCGCGGTGACCCAGGACGACAGCGGCCTCGGCGAGCGGAACCTGACCAGCGGCAGGTACGTCGTGTGGCTTTCCGCGACATCGGCCGCCCAGCGCTCCCACTGCCGGTAGAGATCGGGCAGCGTATCGATCGTGGACATCCCGGAGCCGAGGGCGTAATGCGTCCTGGCCAGCAGTTCCGGGCCCCAGGACGGGACACCGGCGCGGGCGTTCAGCAGGGCCACCTCGGTCTCCCGGCGGTTGAACGCCGCGTACAGGGTCGGCAGATAGGCGATCTGCAGGGTGATGGTGACGATGCCGGTCACCGCGGCGCAGTACTGGATCGCCATCCCGCTCGCCCCGTGGACCGCCGAGGCGCTGTCCGACCAGAGCGCTGGGCCGGCCGTGTCGAACGCCCGGGTCAGCCCACTGGGGGCGAACGGCCAGATCAGCAGCGAAAACCCCACGTAGAAAACCCCCAGCCACGCGATCAGCTGGCAGACCAGCAGCACTGCGGCTTGGCTGGCGAGCACCCGGTCGCGGCGCCTGTAGCTGCGGATCCTCGCAATGAGCATCCGGAACGCGGCGTTCACGAGCCAGTCCACCCAGGGCGTCAGTCGGCCACCGGCCGCCCGCGGCACCATCAGCGTCCCGATGACGCTGGCGCCGGCGAAACCAATCAGCAGGACGCCGACAGCGGCCGCGATAATGCGGCCGTAGAGCGGGACGACCATGGTTCTCCTCGGCGGTGGGCGGGTGCTGCGAACCTATGCTCGCAGGTCACCCTGCCGCACCGCCGGGACCCGTGGCCACCCGCGGGGATCATCGTGAAACGCTGTGCGCGCGGCCGGTCAGACCGGGGGCTCGTCGTAGCGGCGCGTTTCGTACACGTCGGCCGGTGCCGCGGTCCTGGTGACCACGGTCCTGCGGCGCCGCGCTAGGAACGTGAGCGAAATGACCAGCCCGACGACGCCGGCGATCATCAGGATTACGCCGACGAGCTGCAGGTTTACGGCGCTGGTCGAGAACGTGATGGCGAATCGTAGGATCGCGCCGACCACGATGAGGGCGATGCTGCCGCCGATGGTCACGGAAAGCCACCTCCAGTTAACTGATCGGAGCCAGTTCTCTGTTGCAGCTTCCCCCAAACGGCGCGCCCACACCTAAGGCCGCGATGGCATGCTGCGGGCCCCGGGGCGCGTCCAGCGCCCCGGGGCCCGTATCCCCTCCAGGAAGCGGGTTACAGCAGGACGAACGGATCGCTCTGCACGATGGAGACGACCTGGCCATCAGGGTTGGTCAGCGCCGCCGTGTACTGGTAGACGTGGCCCGCGCCGGCGCCCGCCGGGAGCGGAATGGTGACGGACACGCTGAACGTCCAGTACTCCGGGCCGGCCTTCACCCAGTTACCTTGCTGGAAGTTCCCGGGGCCGTTGATCTGAGGCCCGGGAGTCAGGACGGCCGGGCCGGGTGCGAACGCCGACAGGTCGGCGCAAGTGGTCACCAGCGTGTACGGTCCGGCGACGGCGCCGCCGGCCGCCATCTCCATGGTTACGTCGAACGCTCCGCCGGCCGGAGCATTCGGCGCGTCGTCTTTCACGAATGGAGCGGCGGTCTGGGCGACGTACAGGCGGGTGATCTCGGCGTCGTTGAAGTTTGGCATGTGGATATGCCCCCTTGCGGATCTACGGTGCCGCCGGCTGCCGGCGGCCGGGAGGGCTTCCCTCCCACTCATTCAGAGCGCGCCGGCCCCGGGCAGATACAAGGCACGGGATCGCAGGGCGCGGGTCACGATGTCGCGCCGCTCGATCATGATCCGCATGAGGCCGGGATCACGGTTCTCGTGAGCGAGGAAGGCATCGATCCGTGCGATCAGCTCCGGCGCGGCGGCCGGGTAAGGGAACAGCACGTGACTGAGCAGCACGCGGAGGTGCTCGCCGCGCGATGCCCAGATGGCCGGCAGGACCTCGAAATACCGCTCCACGTACGGCGCGAGCAAGCTGGCGTGCTCCGGCTGGATGAAGCCCCGGGCGGTTTCGCCGATGCCCAGGACCCCGAGATCGTCGGTCTCGGTGAGCAGCCGCCAGGCGGCCGCCTTGTGCGCCGCGTCCGGTATCGCGGCCCGGCAGGCGGTGGCGTGCCGCAGGCCGGCGTCGGTGGGGTCCCGCCGCAGCTCGGCGTCGATCTCGGTGTCGCGGCCCGCCCGGCCGTGGCCAGGCGGTGCAGCCAGGCCCAGCGCAGTTCGGTGTCCACCGCCAGGCCGGGAATCTCGGTGCGGCCCGCGAGCAGCCCGGCGAGCAGGTCGAGCTGCTCCGGCGCGGTGGCGGTCCGGCCGAGCAGCTGCGCCCACGCGAGCTGGTGGTCACCACCCGGCGGGGCGGAACGCAGCAGCCGGATTCCGGCGGCGGCGAGTTCCGTCTTGCCCTCGGGCACCCACTGCGGGTCCCCGGCCTGCGTCATCATCTGGTCGGTCACCGAATGCAGGTTCTGCAGCACCGAGACCGAGGATTCGCGGCTCATGCCGTGGGCCACCATGGCCGCGAACGTGGGCAGCGGCAGCTCGGCCTGCCGCGCCATGTCGATGGCCGCGCTCCAGCAGACCGTGCGGGCGAGCGGGTCGGTGAGCTCGCCGACCGAGGCGGTCAGCGTGGCCAGCGACCGCGGGTCAAAGCGGACGATCGCATAGTCAAGATCACCGTCATTGAGCACGATCAAGTCGGGCTGCGCGGCGCCGGCCAGCCGCGGCACCTCGGTGCGCGCGCCCTCAATGCTGATCTCCTCGTGGTGCGTGCGGGCCAGTTCTCCGGCGGCCCGGTGGTACAGGCCGACCGCGATGTGGTGCCGTCGCAGCGTCGGGTGCTCGGGCGTGGCGTCCTGCAGCACCGCGAACGATGTGAAAGCCCCGCTCTCGTCCACCCCGAAATCTGGGCGCAGCGTGTTGGCGCCCGCGGTCTCCAGCCACGCCTTGGACCAGGCCGCGAGGCTCACCTCCGAGTGAGCCTGGAGCGCGGCCAGCAGGTCAGCGAGCGTCGCGTTGCCCCATGCGTGCCTGGCGAAATAGTCCCGGATGCCGGCCAGGAACCTGTCCCGGCCCAGGTAGGCGACCAGCTGCTGGAGTACCGAGGCGCCTTTCGCGTAGCTGATCCCGTCGAAGTTCGCCACCGCCTGGCTCAGCGTGGGCACGTCCGCCGCGACCGGATGCGTGGAAGGGAGCTGGTCCTGCATGTAGCCCCACGTCTTGCGGCCGCTCGAGAACGTGGTCCAGGCGTCGGTGAACCGCGTGGCCTCGGCGCTGGCGAGCGTTCCGCAGAACTCGGCGAACGACTCGTTCAGCCACAAGTCGTCCCACCACTTCATGGTGACCAGGTCGCCGAACCACATGTGCGCCATCTCATGCAGGATGACCATGGCCCGCAGTTCACGCTGCGCCTCGGTGACCCGGGAGCGGAACAGCAACTGGTCGGTGATGACCACGCAGCCGACGTTCTCGGTGGCGCCGGAGCTGTACTCGGGCACGAACACCTGGTCGTACTTGGCGAACGGGTAGTCGCCCTGGAACAGGTTGGTAAAGAAATCGAAGCCCTGCCGGGTGATCAGGGAGACCTCCCCGGCGTCGAGATGGTCGGCGAGCGAGGCCCGGCAGGCCAGGCCGAGCGGGATGACCTGGCCCCGCGCGGTGGTGTGCGAAGCCTCCGCGACATGGTACTCACCGGCCACGACCGCGGTCAGGTAGGTCGGGATCGGCGGGGTGGGCGGGAAATGCCACACCGCGCGGCCGTCGCCGGCAGGCTCGGGCTCGCCGCCCGGCTGGTTCGACAGCACGGTCCAGTGCGCGGGCGCCGTGACGTGGAACGTGAACGCCGCCTTCAGGTCGGGCTGCTCGAAGTTCGCGTAGACCCGGCGGGCGTAGGCCGGCTCGAACTTCGTATACGTGTAGACCTTGCCGTCGGCGGCGTCGACCGTCCGGTGCAGCCCCGTGCCATCGTTGACAAAACGGCAGTCGGCCACCACGGTCAGCTCGTTGCTCGCGGCCAGATCCGTGAGCGCGACGCGCCCATCCGTGAACGCCCGGGCCGGATCGATCGGCACGCCGTTCAGGGTGATCTCATGCACCCGCTCCGCGATCAGGTCGGCATACGTGGCGGCGCCGGGCCGCTCGCAGCTGAACCGGATCACGCTGGTAGAGCCGAAGACCTCGGCGCCCCGGGTCAGGTCCAGCGTGACCTCGTAGGAGCCGACCCGCAGCAGCCGGGCACGCTGCTGGGTCTCGGCCCGGGTGATCTCAGGTGCGGACATCGGCGCCGTCCCGGTTTGAAGAGCTGTGACGAATGAGCTTGGCTGTGGTCGCTCGCTCAGGCCGGATGTTCCTGCTGGTCGCCGGCCCACTCGGTGTGGAAGGTGCCCTCGGAATCGACGCGGTGGTACGTGTGTGCGCCGAAGTAGTCGCGCAGGCCCTGGATCAGGGCGGCGGGCAGCCGCTCCCGGCGCAGCCCGTCGTAGTAGGCGAGTGACGATGAGAACGCGGGCGTCGGGATGCCCGCTCTGGCCGCCTGCGCCACCACCCGCCGCCAGCTGTCCACCCCGTCGCGCACCGCCCCGGCGAAGTACGGCGCGACCAGCAGGCTGGGCAGCGCCGGGTCCTCGTCGTAGGCCTCGCGGATCCGGTCGAGGAAGCGGGCCCGGATGATGCACCCGCCGCGCCAGATCGTGGCCATCGCGCCGCGGTCGATGTCCCAGCCGTACTCCGCGCTGCCCGCGGCGATGTGATCGAAGCCTTGCGCGTAGGCGACCACCTTCGACGCGTACAGCGCGCGGCGGACGTCCTCGGTGAACGCGCCGGGGTCGGTGACGCCGATCGAGGTCACGTCGCTGCCGAAGGCCGCTCTGGCCGCCTCGCGCTGGTCCGCGTGACCGGAGAGGGCGCGCGCGAACGTCGCCTCGGCGATGCCGGTGATCGGGATGCCAAGGTCGAGCGCGCTTTGCACGGTCCAGCGGCCGGTGCCCTTCTGCTCGGCCTGATCGAGCACGATATCCACGAAGGGCTGGCCGGTCACGGCGTCGGTGTGCGCGAGCACCTCAGCGGTGATCTGGATGAGGTAGGAGTCCAGGTCGCCCTCGTTCCAGGTGCGGAAGATCTCGCTGATCTCGCCGGGGGCCGCGCCGAGGCCGGCCCGCAACAGGTCGTAAGCCTCGGCGATGAGCTGCATGTCGGCATACTCGATGCCGTTATGCACCATTTTGACGAAGTGGCCAGCGCCGTCCGGCCCGACATGCGTGCAGCACGGCGTGCCGTCGACCTGCGCGGCGATCGACTCGAAGATCGGACCGAGTTTCGCGTAGGACTCCGGGGAGCCGCCGGGCATGATGCTCGGCCCGTTGAGCGCCCCCTCCTCGCCACCGGACACACCGCAGCCGACGAAGTGCAACCCGTCCTCGCGCAGCGCGGCCTCGCGCCGTCTGGTGTCGGTGAAGTGCGCGTTGCCGCAGTCGACGACGATGTCGCCCTCGTCCAGCAGCGGCCTCAGCTCGTCGATCACGGCGTCAGTGGGCTCGCCCGCCTTGACCATCACGATGATCGCCCGCGGCCGCGCGAGGCTGGCGACGAAGTCCTTCATCGACTCGCCCGGCAGGAACGTGCCCTCGTCGCCGTGCTGCTCGACCAGCCTGTGGGTTCGCTCGGGCGAGCGGTTGTGCAGCGAGACGACGTGCCCGTGCCGGGCGAGGTTCCGCGCCAGGTTGCGGCCCATCACCGCCAGCCCGGTCACGCCGATGTCTGCCTGGTCCTGCTGAGTCATGCGGGCTCCTCCGGAGTCAGTAACTCTCCACGCTAGCGCCAGGGACGGACGCGGCGTGAAATATACAGGTCACGCCGATGCGGCCGACCTGGTCATCGTGCGACGGGCCGCGGCTCGGTTGCCGGCCGCGGCGGCGTTGTGGACACTGAGGCGAACCATGAGCAGGAGGAGCCCATGTTCCGCAGATTCGCCGCCATGATTCTCGTTCCCGCGGCGCTGGCGGCCGCTCCGGCCAGCGGCGCGGCGGCCAGCGGGCCCCCCAGCCACCCGCCTGCGCGGTGTACCGGCATCATCCAGATCACGCGGCTGGCCTTCACTCCTTCCGCGGTCACTCCCGGCCAGATGGCCACCCCGAACCTGGCCGCCCGCAACTGCACGGGCGCCAGCCAGCAGACGACCGCTGTCTGGCTGGGCCGCTTCACCGCCCCGGCCGGCGGCATCCCGCCCGGCTGCCCGGCCATCGACCCGTTGCCCCAGCCGGTCACCTTCGCCCCGCACGGGGCGTTCCGCTCCGGCGTCGGCTACCTGGTGCCCGCCTCCTGCACCGCTAACCAGCTCCAGGTCACCGTGGAGTTCGAGCAGAACGGCGCGGTGCTCGCCGAGCAGACCGCCGACCTGACCATCATCGTCCAGCCGGCCACAGCCGGGTAGCGGACCCGGGCCCGGACCCGGATGCTCCGGAGTGCCCAGGTCTCAGGCACCGTGGTGGCTCCGTTCGCCAGTCTGACGGAGGCCAGCCCCCACGCTCCGTGGACAGCCATGTTCTCAAAACCCGCTTGATCTTTTCAGGGCCGGGCGGCGCATCATGGGCGGGAGCACCCGAAGCGGGCAGCCGGCGGCGAGACCGTGAGACACACGAGGTTCACCGGATGAGGCAGGCATGACCAGTACCCGGGCCCGGCTGAGCCGTCCGGTCCGCGGGCTGCTCAGCTTCGTATGCGCCCTTGTCCTCGTGGACACGATGTTCTTCACCGCGCTGACCCCGCTGCTGCCGCATTACACGCATCTGGCCGGGCTGTCGAAATCAGGGGCCGGTCTCCTGGTCGCCGCCTACCCCCTCGGCACCCTGGCCGGCGCGCTGCCGGGAGGGTTGCTGACCGCGCGGCTCGGGGACCGGCGGGTGGTCCTCCTCGGGCTGGCCCTGATGAGCGTCTCAACGTTCGTCTTCGGCTGGGCTTCCGGCGCTGGCCTCCTTGACACCGCTCGCTTCGTCCAGGGCCTGGCCGGGGCGTGCACCTGGTCGGCGGGCCTGGCCTGGCTGGCGACGGCCGCACCGCCGGAACGGCGCGGCGAACTGCTGGGCACCGCCCTGGGCGCGGCGGTAGGCGGGGCGCTCTTCGGCCCCGTGGTCGGGGCGGTTGCCGGTCAGGTCGGGACCGGGCCCGCGTTCGCCGCCGCCGCCGTCGCCGGGACCGGCCTCATGGTCGTGGCTTTCCTCGTGCCGAGCCCGCGGCGGGCGGCCCCGGACGAGGAGGGGCGGGGCCTCCGGGCGGCGTGGCCCGCCTTGCGTGAGCGCCGGGTCGCGACCGGCATGTGGCTGACGATGCTCGCGGGCCTGGCCTTCGGGGTCGTGGATGTGCTCGCGCCGCTGCGGCTCAGCCGCCTCGGTGCCACCACGCTGGTCATCGGGGCTACCTTCCTGGCCTCCGCGGCGATCGAGGCGAGCCTCTCGCCGCTGGCCGGGCGGCTATCGGACCGGCGCGGGGCCCTCGTACCGATCAGCCTCGCGCTGTGCGCGGCGGTCGCGGTCAGCCTGCTGGCGCCGATACTGGAGCCAGCGCCGTGGCTGATAGCCCTTCTGATCGTGGGCATGCCCAGCTACGGTACGCTCTTCGCGCCCGCCACGGCGCTGCTGAGCGCGGGCGCGCTGAGTCGGCAGCTGAACCAGGGGCTGGCCTTCGGGCTAGGCAACCTGGCGTGGGCAGGCGGCCAGGCGGCCGGAGCGGCCGGGGGCGGGTCCCTGTCCCAGGCCACATCGGACCTCGTGCCTTACGGCCTGCTCGCCGCCGTCTGCCTGGCCACCCTGGTCGCGCTCCGGCGAAAGCGCAGCCCTCTCCGGCCCATCGATGCGACATCGAACAGGTAAGGGCCTTTGCCACCTGGTAGCTCATGATCAACAGTGACGAGACCGTAGTCTGCCGTCTTGCCCGACGATGAAGCCAGGAGAGCGGTGCTCTCGCATCAAGGTCTTCAGGACGCCGCGAGCTACCATGTTCCCAGTTCGACGTGAGTACTGGCAGGACGTGAGTCCTGGCCGGGTGGTACTTGCCGTGCCGCTCTGCGGCCTAGCGAGGGTCGGAGGTCCGGTGCATGAGGCTCCGATAGGCCAGGTCCTGCTGATCGGCATCGCGTTGCTCCTGATCGGCGGCCTTTTGGCGTCCAACTTCCGTGGCTTCCGTGGCCTGGCCGCCTGGAACGCCCGGCGAGCGATCGAATCGACGACATGGACGGAATGGCTGCTCGGCCGCGTCCCGCCGTGGAAGTCACTGCCGCGGCAGCCGCTGGAAGACCGGGTAAGGATGCAGGTGATCGCCACGGTCATCGGGTTGGCGCTCGCGGTGGCGGGGGTCGTCTTCCTTTTGGCCGCCTTCGGCGTCGGCCATGTTTACAAGAACTGCGGCCCTCCGTACACGAATTGCCGCTAGGCGCGGCGAGGCACTTTCGGTCCTGGAAAACCGTGCCCGGCTGGCACGGTCCCACATTGGAGATCTTATGAACGAGTTCCGGTGCGGAACGGCCGACCAGGCACATGGAGTCTGAGCCACCGCAGGACTAGGCACGCGGCAACGGCGCCGATGAACCACCCGATAAACGTCTCGATGAGGCCCGCGGCCTGGAAATTGTGAATGCTCAGCGAGTGCTGCTCGAACAGGGTCAGAAGGAGACTGCCAACGGCGCCGGCCGTGCCGGGCCAGACGATAGAGGCCGCGGCGATGGCACCAGTGACAGCCTGGGTCACGGTGGCCGCCGCCGGGTCGCGCTGGGCGGCCTCCCGCAGCCGTTTCCGCGCGGCGGCACCCGCCCGGCCCGGGTAGAGGCAAGCCGCAGTTTCGCGAGAACGCTGAGCTGCTGATCGGGACCCGCCGCCAGCAACAGCAGGTCATCGCAGAGCTCGTCCACGACGGAAAAGCTAGCAAGGCTTGCCTTGATCATGTGCGGGAATGAGATCGCGCATCTGGGCGAGTTTGCGGCCGGAATACCAGCCAGCCAAACATCCGGACCATGAACAGTCCTGATAGATCACCGGCTATGCAGTAACTGTTAGCGCAGGAGATTAATGCCGACGAGGAGGCCTGGCAAAGGTAGCTATTCACCAAGCGTCAGCGGCGTGATGTGACGCGCGGCGGCGTTTGCTGCTTATCCGGCTCAACAACCCCGTTCCGGCGTGTCACCCGGCGGCGCACTGCTGCCCGTCACCCGTCATGAGCACTCGATGTCACGCCCGGTGGATGCGGCCGGCCGGATCGGCCTGACCGAGAACCCCGTATGACCTTCGCCGATGTTCAGCGTGACATTTCCGGCCGGACTGCCCGCGGCTACCGCCGCAGGCAGCGGGCGGCGAGATAGAACGGCACGGGCACAGCGCCCGGCGGGCGCCGCTCTCCCATCTCCGGGCCGGGGCGCGGTTCGACAGCCCGGTCCAGCGCCAGCCCGTGCCCGGTCAGGGCGTTGAGGTAGGTCGAGATCATCCGGTGGCTGGAGCCGACCCGGCCGCGGTACCCGGTATTGCTGGCCAGCCACCATCCCTCCTGGTAGTAACCCCGATCGGGCGGCCAGCTACTGGGCGCATCACTGTCCCAGCCAGGAAAGCAGGGATGCAGCAGGGAAAACACGAACCAGCCAGCCGGACGCAGCAACCGGGCGACATTGGCCAGCAGGCCGTCGAGGTCATCGATGTCGGACAGCCCGTAGTTACACACCACGCCGTCAAACACCTGGCCTTCCAGCACACCGCTGGCGGTCACGTCCGCGTGCAGGTAGCGGATGCCTAGCGGTTCTGCCTCCTCATAGGCCCGCGCCCTGGCCAGCAGTGCCGCGGAGATGTCCAGCCCGGTCAGCGCGGCGCCGCGGCGAGCCAGTTCTCGCGCCACCCGGCCTGGCCCACAGGCAACCTCCAGCAGCTGCAACCCGCTGACGTCCCCAGCCAGGTCCAGCAGGACCGCGGTAGCCGGATCGCGGACGCTCTTGCCGGATCTCTGTTCATAGAAATCGGCGATCTCGTCGTAACGCGCCACCGGACCACTCACCTGTTGACCGTAACGCCTATTCCGCGCTCAGCCGCCGGGCCACGGCCAGGTCAGCTACTGGCGAACGGCAGACCCTGGCACTGCCCGCTCGATCACCCTTGGTGAATAGCTACCGGCAAACCGGCCCCGTGCCCGGGTCTGGCCATAGACCTTGACCAAGACGGCGTCACTTCCCGCGTTGGGAACCATGTAGTTCCCCGCTCCGGAGACTCACGGCTTGCGCCCGACGCCGCCGTACTCGAAGGCTTTAAGATCCCGGGATGCGGTCAACATCACGAGCATCCTCCATGCGGAACGCGGTACTCTTATCCGCCGCGAGCAGCGCACTAACCTTCTGATGACCCAGCACGACCGGGTCGTTGTCGATGTAGGCAACCCGTACGGCGGGGTCGAGGCTCTGGGCCACCTGATGGACGTTCTGCTGCGTGGGCAGGCCACTGCCACCGCCGAGCGCGTAATCGTACATGCGCGCAGCGCTCGCGATGGTGGTGTCGATGTCGGGGAAATCGTCGCCTAATGGCGTCATCCGGCTCTTCCTTTCCACACCAGCGGAAGCCTGCTACCTGAAGTCGAACTCCCCCGGGCTAGGCGTGGCCGCTCGGCGGGACGTCCAGCGCGGGGTTGCGGTCGAAGAACCCGAAGGGCTTGAGCCAGAACGAGACCGTGTCCACCGGCATGATCGGCCAGTCCTCCGGGCGGGTGATGTGATGGATGCCGAACACGTACCACAGCACCACGTCGGTGTTCTCGATCGGGCGGTTCTGCGCGGTCCAGACCGGAAGCCCGGAGTCCTCGCCGCTGAGCGTCGGGAACTCGCCGCAGGGCCAGCGTTCGTCCGGGCGGTACGGCGTGACCCAGAGGGTGTGCTCGATCGCCCGGGCCCGGCGCAGGACCGGCGACGAAGAGTCCAGCAGCGACGGGAAGGACCCGCCGGGGACCAGTTTGTACCCGACGGGGGTACCCAGCCCGTTCCTTTCGTTGAAGTTAATGATCTTCCAGGCCCGCTGGGCCGGCCAGTCGTAATCCTGCTTGCCCTCCGCCTCGGTGCGCAGTGGTGTCTCACGGATCACCAGGCCCAGCCCGTAAGGGTCATCGTCGGTGGCAGGCAATCCCTGGGACTCCACCGCGCAGACCGTGTTGGCTGGCCCGTCCACATCCAGATCCAGGCGGGCCACGATGAAGTGCTGGTGGAAAGGCGCGTAGGTCCGCTCGTCCACGAGGGTGCCGTAGGGCGGCTGGTGCCCTTCGGCGAAGCCCGAGGTCACCATGATCCCGGTGGCCCGCACCTCGCATTCGATGTTGCCGTCCTGGTAGAACCGCCAGTACACGAGGTACTCGTAGTTGGCCACGGTGACGTGGAACGACACGACGAGCCGGCGGGCGCGCCGGACTTCGGTGCCGGACACCGGATCCACGTGCTTCCACAGGACGCCGTTGTCCTCCTCATGGATGCAGATGGCGCGGGGGATGGTGCGCGGCTCCCCGGCCGCGTCGTGCACCACCGCGTCGAGGTAGGTGATCTCGCCGAGGCAGTCGCAGCCACGTTCGAGCGACGTAGTCATGAAGCCCAGTCCCCACTCGCCGATGTCGAAAGCCGTGCGCCGGTAGTGGTCGGTGGTCGGATCCCGGTAGGGCACGACCATCTCGGCGAACGAGAGCCGGTGCGCGACCGGCCGCAGACGGCCCGCGTCGCGGAACCCGACCGTATGCAGAACCAGGCCCTCCCGGTAGTTGAAGCCGAGCCGCAGCTGCCAATTCTGCCAGGTCAGCAAGCGGCCGTCGAGAGTGAACGAGGCACCTTCGGGCTGGCTGATGTCCAGCGGCTTCACCTCCCGCAGGGGCATCGGGATGAGCCCGGGCCGGTATTCGCCCATGACGCTGGGCGGGTCGGCGGCGGCGGTGAGGTCGAGATCGTCCTCGAGCTCGAGCAGGGTCATCCGGTTGAGGTCCACGATGGGGTGCAGCCCGCTGACGTGATGCGCGTACGGGTTCCCGCTGTCGCTGCCCCGGTACCACACGTCTGACCAGCCCAGCCGCAGGCCGCGGTAGCGCGGGGGGACCAGCGCGGCGCCGTAGGCCCAGAGGTCGGTGAGCACGCGGTGGAGATCGGTGATCCCGCGCCGGGCAAGCGCGGCGGCCAGTTCCGGGTGGCTGCGCAGCATCTCGTCACACTCGTGCCACTCGTCCAGCGTCATGTTCGGCTGCTGGCCGGGCAGCGGCTCCCAGGCGGTGACGGCGGCGCCGGTCAGCGACACGACCCCTCGATACGCCTGCCCGTCGTCGCGATTCCAGCAGATCGCGAGTGCCTCACGGGGGACAGGCGCTCCGGCCGGCCCGCGCTGGAACGCCTCCTTGGCGGGTTCCCTGAGTTCGATCGAGGCGAACCGCCACCGTGGGCCGGCCGCCAGCTCAGCCCGGAGGATGGACGTGACCTGCCGGATTTCCTCGGCGGTCAGCGGGTCGAGCGGATGAATACCCGCGGGAACATCGCCGTCCGCCTCACTAGAAACATTCACTGCCCCAACGTAACGACAGCCGAACCGCCGGACCACGCGCGGCGGGGACACGCCGATGCTCGCCCGTGGGTTATTGCGCGTCGGCCTGGTTAGCTCTACGTTCCGGCCATGCATCGCGTGGACGCGGTAACCGAGCAGATGATCAGGTCCCTACTGGCCTACGCGGAGAACCGGCTCCGGCTGGACCCGGTCCCGCTGGACGGGAGGCCGCGGGACGCGGCGGCTCTCGACGCCGCGCTCGCGGGCCTGCTGGCCGACGATCCCCATAGTTCCGACCAGGTCCTGGGCGTGTACACGACGGTCATGGCCCCGGCGGTGATCTCCGCGGACAGCCCGCGCTTCCTCGGCTTCATCCCGGCCGCCCCGACCAAGGCGTCGCTGCTGTTCGACATGCTGGTCTCCTGCGCGTCGATCCAGGGCATCTCCTGGCTGGAGGCCGCGGGGGCCATCCAGGCCGAAAACCAGGTGCTGCGGCTGATCGCCGACCGCGCTGGGCTCCCCGACACCGCGGGCGGATGCTTCGTCTCCGGCGGTTCGGCCGCGAACCTGTCGGCGCTGGTCGTGGCCAGGGAGATGGCCAAGCGCGGCGCGGGGAAGGCGGCCGCCGGCCGTCGCTGGCGGGTCGCCGTCGGCGCGGATGCCCATTCGTCGGTCGTCAATACGCTGCGGATCCTGGAGATGGACGCGCTGACCGTGGCCGCCGAGGAGCACCGGGTCACCGGGGCCGCCCTCCGGGCCGCTATCGAGGACGACGGTGACCCGTCGTCGCTGGCCGCGGTGGTGGCGACGTCGGGCACGACCAACGCGGGCATCGTCGACGACCTGGCCGGGGTGGCCGAGGTGGCGCGCGAGCTCGGTGTCTGGTTCCACGTGGACGGGGCGTACGGCGGGGCGGGGCTGTTCGCGCCGAGCGTCCGGCCGCTGTTCGACGGCGTCGAGCAGGCCGACTCGTTCGTCGTGGACCCGCACAAATGGTTGTTCGCCCCCTACGACTGTGCCGCGCTGATCTACCGCGACCCGTCACTCGCCCGGTCAGTGCACAAGCAGGACGCCTCGTACCTCGATGTGATCCACGGCGATTCCGCCGAATGGAACCCGACCGACTACGCCTACCACCTGACCAGGCGGGCTCGTGGGCTGCCGTTGTGGTTCTCGCTGGCCGTGCACGGCGTGCGCGCCTACACCGAGGCGATCGAGGCCGGCATCCGGCTGGCCCGGGACACCGCCGCGGAGATAAGGGCCCGCGACTACCTGGAACTGATCCGCGAGCCCGATCTGTCCGTGGTGCTCTTCCGCCGCCGCGGCTGGGACGCCGACCGGTACACGCGGTGGGCCGACCGGTTGCTGGACGATCAGGTGGCCTTCATCCCGCCTTCGGCGTGGGAGGGAGAGACGGTGGCCAGGTTCGCGTTCCTGCACCCCCATACGCCCATGGATCTCGTCCGCGAGATCCTCGACCGGATGAAGTGACCCGGCCGCGTCATATGCGAGGATCACCCTGTGACCAGGCCCGAAACGCTGCGGCACAAGCCGCCGGCGCCAGGCTCAGCGACTACCCGGCCGAGGTTCGCCCGGGTCGAACAGCACCGCGCGCACGAGTATGTCGCCGAGCAGTTGCGCCGCCAGATCACGCTCGGGCTGATCCAGGTCGGCGAGAAGCTGCCACCCGAGCGGGACCTGCTCCAGTCATTCGGCGTGAGCAGGTTCACGGTGCAGCAGGCCCTCAATCTCCTGGAGTCTGAGGGTCTTGTCGCGGCGAGGCGGGGTCGAGGAGGCGGCACCTTCGTGATCGGCGCTCCGCGCAGCGCGGGCGGGAAACAGCGTCTCATCGCGCGGATCCGCCGCGACCGTACCGTCATCGCCGAGGCCATGGCCTGCCGGCTGGAAGTTGAGCCGGCGGCGGCGGCCCTGGCCGCTGGCCAGCGCACCGAAGAAGATCTCACTGCCGTGCGCGAACTGCTGAGCAGGGCCCGCGGCACAAGCGACGACCGTGAGTTCACGAACCTTGATGCCCAATTCCACCTGATGATCGTCGAAGCCTCCCGGAATCGCTTTCTGCGGGACGTCGTGGAGCGGGTGCGGCTGGCGATTACGGACGCGATCCTTGTCCTGCCGGAGACCCCGCTCTGGCAGGGGAAGAGCCTGCGCGAGCACCAGGAGGTCCTGCGTGCCATCGAGGCCCAGAATGCCCAGGCCGCCCGGCGCGCCATGGCGAGCCACGTCGGGCACACGGCCCGGAGCATCTCAGCGCTGCTCGACACGGTGTCCTGAACCCGCGGTGTCCTGAACCCGCGGTGTCCTGAACCCGCGATGTCCTGAACCCGCGGTGTCCTGAACCCGCGATGTCCTGAACCCGCGATGTCCTGAACCCGCGGTGTCCTGAACCCGCGGTGTCCTGGGCGCATGGCGTCGTGAATCCACCGCGTCGTGGACCACGGTGCCTTGACACCCGGTTCCTAAGGATCACATGATGGTCCTTTTAAGGCCCGCCGCGGGGGGTTTCTCATGAGTGAGCGGATGGACCAGGCACCTGCGCACGGGATGGACCGCGCACGGGACGGCGGCGGGGGACTGCGGGCCAATGCCATCGGGCTGAAGGACGCGATCGTGGTGGGGCTGGCGTCGTCTGGGCCTGCGGCGTCCATCGCTCTCACCCTGGCCGCGATCGTCGGCGTCATGAACTATGGCGGGCCCGTCGCCGTGATCGTGTGCGGGCTGCCGATGTTCGGGATCGCGCTGGCCTACCGGCGCCTCAATCAATGGCGGGTCAACTGCGGCGCGTCCTACACCTGGATCGGCCGGGCCATCACCCCTTACCTCGGCTTCATGGTCGGCTGGATCATGCTGCTCGGGTATTTTCTCGGCACGATCTCCGATGTCCTGCCGATCGGGCCGTACGTGCTGGCCGTGATCCGGCCGAGCCTGGCTCACTCGAACTTCGCGACGGCGCTGTCGGCGTCCATCTGGCTCGTGATCGTTACCGTGATCGCCTACATCGGGATCCAGGTGACGGTGCGCTTTCAGTGGGTCCTCGCGACCATCGAGTACCTGTCGCTCACCATCTTCGCCATAGTGGCGCTGGTCGCGGTGTTCGGCCACCACCCCGGGGCCGCGCACTTCAGCTGGCAGTGGTTCTCCTGGCATGGCATCGGCGGCACGAGCGGCCTGGTGGGCGGCATCCTGATCGCCGTGTACATGTTCAGCGGCTGGGATACCTCGGTATACGTCAACGAGGAGACCGAGCGCTCCAGGGTGAACCCCGGCCGGGCGGTGCTTATCTCCGTGGCCACCCTGACCTTCATGTACGCGTTCTTCACGTTCGCCTTCCAGGGCGCGGTGCCACGCAAGGCGCTTGAGGCGAACGGAGCCGACGCGCTGTTCTACATCGTGAAGCAGGTCGCCGGGTCGCCCTGGGACAAGGTCATGATCCTGGCGGTGCTGCTGTCGGTGGTCGGGGCGACGCAGACCGCGCTCGTCTCGGGCTCGCGGATCGCCTTCGCCATGGGCGGGGACGGCACGCTGCCCAGGAGCCTGGGCAAGACCCATCCGGTCCATAAGACGCCGGCCATCGCGACGCTGCTGTTCGCCGGGCTCGCGCTGATCGTGCTGTGGATCTACCTGCTCGGCACCTCGTCTGTCCAGGGAGCGTTCACCAATGTGGTCAGTTCGGTGGGCCTCATGTTCGCCTTGTTCTACGCGGCCACCGGGATCGGCATGGCCGTGTACTACCGCAAGCTCGCGGTCCGGAGCGTAGGCGGATTCCTCGAGCTGATGGTGGTGCCCGGGATATCCGCACTGTTCCTGCTGTGGGTCGCGTGGAAGTCGGTTCCCGGTCTCGGCGGCTGGGGCGGCACGATCATGAAAATCCTCTACGTCATGCTGGCGATCGGAGTGGTCCTGCTGTTCGTCGCGAGGGCGCGGCGCCAGACCAACTACTTCGACCGGCCGGTCGAGGCCTACGACCCCTCGGCCACCCGATGACCAGGGCCGACCTGGCCAGCCTGTACGAGACGCTTCTGCGGTACCGGAAGTTCGAGGAGGCGATCGCCGCCGCCGTCGCCTCGGGCGAGATCCACGGGGAGATGCACCTCGGTATCGGCCAGGAGGCCATCGCCGCCGCCCTCGGCCTGCATCTGCGGTCCGGCGACGCCGTCGTGTCCACCCACCGCCCGCACCTGCACGCCTTGGCGCTCGGCGTCGATCCCGTCCCGATGCTGGCGGAGATCTTGGAGCGCGACGGGCTGAACCACGGGAAGGGCGGCCACATGCACCTGTTCGATCCGGCGGCCCGTTTCATGTGCACCGGCATCGTCGGCGCCGGTGCCCCGCTGGCCCTCGGCTACGCACTCAAGCAGGTGCTGGACGGGGCCGGGGGCGTGACGGTCGCGGTCACCGGGGACGGCGCGATGAATCAGGGCGCCGTGTTCGAGTCGATGAACCTGGCCATGGTCCGCCGGCTGCCGGTGGTCTTCCTCTGCGAGGACAACGGCTACAGCATCTCGGTGCGGCGAGGGGAGTCAACCGCGGGCGAACTGGCTCAGCGTGGAGAGGCCCTCGGCATTCCCGGATTCCCCTGCGACGGGACCGACGTCGCCGCGGTCAACGAGGCGCTGCGCGGTGCGTTCGAACGGGCCCGGCCGGGGCAGCCGTCTCTCGTGGTCGCGCGGGCGTACCGGTTCCGGGGTCATTACGAGGGAGACTTGGACCTCTATCGCCCGGCCGGGGAGAAGGAGGAGGCCGCCCGATCGCGGGATCCGGTGCTGATCCTGCGGGACCGCGCCGAGCGGTCCGGTGTCCAGCCCGCTGTCTTGGAGCGAGCCGCCGCCCGGGCGGCCGGCGCCGTCGAGGACTGGTTCAGCGCGGCCAGGCAGTATCCCGCGCCGCGGCCGCGCGACGCACGGACCGGTGTGTATGCCGAATGAGGGTGCCCCGGCCACCCAGGGTGCGCCGACGGCTGCGAGCTCGCCGGCGGCTCAGGGTGCGGACGCGCGCAACGGCTCGCATCTGGTCGCGGAGGTCCTCGGCCAGGAGATGGCCCGCGACCCCTCGGTCGTGCTGTTCGGCGAAGACGTCGCCGGCCTTGGCGGGGTCTTCGGGGCGACGCGCGGCCTTCGGCGGCGCTTCGGGGACGCGCGCGTGTTCGACACGCCCGTGTCCGAGACGGCTTTTCTCGGTATGGCCGTGGGGGCGGCCCAGGCCGGCCTGCGGCCCGTCGTGGAGATCATGTTCGTGGACTTCATCGGGGTCTGCTTCGACCAGATCCTGAACCAGATGGCCAAGAACCATTTCATGTCGGGTGGCCGGGTGCGGCTGCCCCTGGTCCTGCGCGCGGCGGTCGGCTGCATCGGCTCGGCCGCCCAGCATTCGCAGGTTCTCTCGGCGACCTTCGCGCACATCCCCGGCCTGAAGGTGGTCTATCCCGGATCTCACGGGGACCTGCAGGGTCTCCTGGTATCGGCGATCCGGGATGATAGCCCGGTGGTGTTCCTTGAACACAAGCTGCTGTACAAGCACCGCGTGGGCGAGTTCCCGTTCAACGACGCCGCGGCGGCCGGTGGACAAGTCAAGCCGCGCCCGTTCGGGCGGCTCCGTCGCCTGCGCGACGGCTCCGACATAACGATCGTGGCGGTGGGGTATCTCGTCCAGGAAGCCCTCAGGGCGGCCAGCCGGCTCACCGGTGAAGGGATCTCCGCGGGCGTCGTGGATCTCAGAACGCTCGTCCCGCTGGATCGCCCTGGCCTGGTCAAGGAGGTAGGACGGGCCCCAGGAATGCTGGTCGTCAACGACGACTACACGCACTACGGCGTGACCGCCGAAGTGATCGCCACGGTCGCCGAAGGACTGGGCCCGCGGGCGCCTCGCGTGGCTCGGCACGGTGTCGATGTACCGGTTCCGGCCGCGCGCGGGCTGGAGGAGGCCGTGGTGCCCTCGGCCGGCTCGATCGCGGACGCCGCCCGGATGCTTACCCGTTCCTGACGGCCATGATCAGAGTCCTAGCCTTCAATCACTTCAGCGCCACGGTAGCGGACCTGGATCGTGCTCTCGGCTTCTGGCAAGGTTCACTCGGCCTGGAACTGATCGGGCGCGGGGTCGTGGAGTACGAGCACCTGGATCGGGTCGTCGGCCTCCAGGGCACGAAAATCGAATGGGCGGAGCTTAAGATCGCGGGCGGGGGCCTGGTGGAGCTCTTCAGGTACCTGAACCCGCCGGGAACCCCGGTGACCGGAACGGTGAATGACCCGGGCCGCACGCACCTGTGCCTGGAGGCCGAGGATCTCGATGGCCTCATTGTGCGGATCCAGCAGGCGGGCTACCGCACCGTCAGCCCGGCGCCGGTGACGATTCCCCGGGGGGATTGGCGGGGCTTCAGGTCCATCTACGTGGTTGCGCCAGATGATGTGGTGGTGGAGCTTGTCGAGCGACCTGGGCGCTGAGCAGTTTGGCACGGGGCAGTTCGGCGCGGGGCGGCTCCTCGGTGGCCGGCACGTCCTGGTGACCGGGGCCGGCGGGGCCATCGGCCGGGCGGTGATGACGGCCTTCGCCCTGGCCGGCGCGGCGGCTTCCGGTGTCGACCTGCTCGTGGGCGGCGGCGTCGCCTCCTTTGACGTGACCGAGGAGACCGCCGTCGATGGCGCCTTCGCCGACGCGGCCCGCCGCCAAGGACCTGTCACTGACGTGGTCCACGCGGCCGGGGCTCTTTCCATCGGCCGCGTTGCCGACCTGGAGGTAGAGTCGCTGCGCCGGGCACTGGACGCCAACCTCGTTTCCAGCTTCCTCGTCGGGCGGGGCGCGGCCCGGCTGCTCCCGGAGGGTGGATCGATCACCATGATCTCCTCCCAGGCCGGGCTTCGGGGCGGCGCGCGGTGGAGTGCTTACGCGGCGGCCAAGGCGGGGGTGCTCAGGCTCGTCGAAAGCCTGGCCCAAGAACTCGCCGCGCGCCGCATAAGAGTCAACGCGGTCTGCCCCGGCAACGTCAGGACCCCGATGAGCGAGGCCGCGATGGCGCAGGTCGCTTCTGCTCAGGGCGAGGACGTTGAGGACACCCGGGCCCGTTATCTCGCCGGGATCCCCCTGGGACGCTTCGCCGAACCAGAAGAGGTCGCGTCCGTGTGCGTCTTCCTCGCCTCGGCGATGGCGAGCTACGTGACCGGGACCGCGATCGTCGTCGATGGCGGCGAGCTGTCGGGATCGTGATGGAAACTAATCCGGAGCTACCGGAGGGCACCGAGATCGTCGCGGTGTGCGTTCCGGATAACGCCGGCCGGCTGATCGGCAAGCGTCTTCCCGCGCACCAGTGGCCGGCGATTCTCGGCGTGGGTCTGCCGATGCCGAATTTCCATCTGGTGACGGGAATCGAGAACCGCCCGCAGGAGGGCTTCGAGGTCACCGGCACCCACCGTGGCTATCCCAACGGGTTGTTGCGCCCCCGTGTGGAGACCCTGTGCGCGGTCCCGTGGGAACCTGGCACGGCCATCGTCATCAGCGATGCCCAGGATGCGGCGGGCCATCCCGTCGAGCAGGCGCCACGGGCCATCCTTCAGCGGCAGATCGAGCGTCTCGAGAGCGCCGGCCTCACCGCGACGTTCGCGTCCGAACTCGAGTTTTACCTCTTCCGGGAATCATTCGCGGAGACGCGCAAGCGAAATGCCCGTTTTCCGCAGCCGTCGTATCACGCGCATGCGGACAACGATCTCCTGATCGCCGGGTACGACGAGGACTTCGTCGGCGATGTGCGCCGCGCGATGGCCGCCATGAACATTCCCCTCGACGCGACGCAGGGGGAGGGCGGGGAGGGCCAGCACGAAATAAACCTCCGGCACGCGGCCCCGCTGCGCATGGCGGACAGCCATGTCTACTACAAGCATTCGGTCAAAGCCATCGCCCACCGTCGCGGGCAGGCGGTCACGTTCATGGCGAAGATCTCCGGTGATGCCCCGGGCTCCAGCTGTCACGTGCATCTGTGCCTGTACCACCGGGACGGCGAGCCGGCGTTCGGTGTCGATGACATCTCGCCGTTTGGCCGCTCGTTCCTCGCCGGGCTGCTCGCCTACACGCCCGAGCTCACCCTCTTGCATGCTCCCTACGCGAACTCGTACCGGCGGCTACGCCCTGGGTCATTCGCGCCCTCGAACGCGACGTGGGGCTGGGACAATCGCAGCTGCATGGTTCGCGTCGTGGGCCGGGGCGAGGCCTGCCGCTTCGAGTTCCGGGTGCCGGGTGCCGACGCGAACCCTTATCACAGCTTCTCGTCGATCATCGCCGCGGGCCTGGCTGGGGTGGAGCGCGGACTGGACCCCCCGGCGCCGGTCTCCGGGGATGCCTATGCACAGGCCCAGGCGGCCAGCTTGCCTGCCGATCTCACGGAAGCCGTCGCGGCGTTTTCCGCCAGCGAGGTGGCGGCGCGGGCGTTCGGCCCGGCCATCCACCGGCACCTGACCACGCTCGGGGAGCGGGAGCGAGAAGCCGGCCTTTCCGCGGTCACCGACTGGGAACTCGGCCGCGGGCTTGAGAACGCGTAGCGACGGTACTCGGCGTGGAATGATCCCGGCCGACGCCTGCCGCCGGCCGGGGCCCGCCCGGACGCGACCGCTATCTCCTGACGCTGCTGATTTCCGCGGCCTGGACGATCGTACGGTGGGTCACGAAGTACAGAACCTCGGTGGGCCAGCAGGTGACGAGGGTCAGGGTGCGGGAGTTCCCGACCGGGTTGAGCACGCTGACGTCGGTGTAGAGAACTCGGTAGGGCTCGCGGTACACGCGGTAAGTCGTCACACATTCCTTGGTCGTGACGACGACCGTGTCGCCCGTCCGCAGGTTGGCGAGGTGAAGGAAAGGATTGCCAGCCGTCACGTCGTGGGCGGCTATCCCGGCGTCACCCGCCTGGCTGGGCAGCGCGGTGCCGATGATATGGCCCGGGCCGGTCGCGAGCTGGGTCAGCGTCGTCCCCTGAATGACGGTGAACTTCCAGGTCGGGCCGAACGCCGGGATCTGGATGGTCGCGAAGACCTGGCCGACCGGTATGTCCGACTTTGGGACTACGCAGAGCGCCGGGGTAGCTGGCTGGGTGGCGGCCGTGACCGGCAGGACGGCCGGCCTGCCCCAAGACTTGGCCAGGGCGACCTGGGCCTCGTGCTGCCGGGCGCCTGCGAACGGGTCCCACGCCCGGTAGCCGTACGCGGTCGCGGTACCGGCGGCGACGACCAGTCCCAGGGCCACCATGATCTGGGCCGCCCGCCTTACCCCGATCATTGCTTGACCGGCACGTTCGGGACGATATTGCCGGTCGCGTTGGACGGGACGTTGACGGTAACGCCGAGGTTGTGCGCGTTCATGTAGTCCACGATGCCGGGGAGTGCCTTCATCATCTGAACTACGTCACCACAGAGCGGGACATCCGCCGGGGCCGGGTCAACGCACGAGCCGGGAGCGCTGTCGTGGAAGGCTGCAATCGACCCGCCGGTGATTCCGGGAAAATGAACGCCCTGGCTGACCCACCCACGCGTGACCGCCGTGACGACCTGCGCGGCCGATAGGCCGATCCAGTCCATGCTGTCCACGATGCGCGGGGCCTGGTGGGGGTTGGACTCGTACGGCATCACTATCCGGAGTCCCATGGCCGCGGCCAGGTTGTTCTCATATCCGTTGATATCGCCATACGGCGGACGGTACAGCGTCGGCGTGGGCGCGCCCGCCGCCACGATGGCTCGCTGAGTCTGGGCCAGTTCCTGGGTGATCTCGGGGTAGGTCAGTGGCCTTGAGTGTGTGGAGAAGCCAGTAAATGACTTGTGGTCCCAGGTATGGTTCTCGACCAGATCGCCGGCCGCCAGGTATTCGTGAATTATTCTGGGGTTGGCCGCCACCTTATTACCGAACACAAAGAACACCGCGTGCAAGTGAAGTCGGCCAAGCTCGGTCAGCAGAGCCTGGTCAAAGAGGCCAGGCCCGTCATCGAACGTAAACGTCACGTTCCCGGCGGAACCGCTGTTATCCAGAGCGTGAACGGGCTGCTTGGCGATGGCCGCCGCCGCAGCCGCCGTGGCCGCTGTGCCGCCGGTACCGCACGCACTCAGCGCCAGCGCAGCGGCGACCGTGGCCGGTACTGCCGCCACCGCGATCCTCTTAGAAAGCCTCATGTCTTACTTTACCTCACGTTATGTGCCCGAACAGTCACCCCCTGCCATGGACTTCTCCACGGCAGGGGGGAGGCGGCCTACTTGCTCTGGCGGTGGAACCGCGGGCTGAGCCGCAGGAGCGCGGTGCCAGCGGCGATCAGAGCCAGCGCGCCGATGATCAGGGCAAAGCTTCCTCCCCCGAGAATGAGCCCGGTGGTGGGAAGCGTGCCCACTGCGATTTTTCCGTACATGCTAATTCATCTCCATTTCTTGTTTCGATTTGTAATGCCGTCCGCGAGTGACCTGACGAAGGTCGCTTGCAGGAACGTATCGTAGGGCAGTTCGCTCAGCAGCAGGAAAGCCCCTATGGCATTCCAGATTCCGCGCGTCCGCACGATCGTGGCGGCTTTCTGGAACATCATGATCGCCGCTATGCCGATCCAGAATAGGTTCGGCTGGTACCCGAGCCCGGTCACGAGCCTGAACCCAACCAGGGCCAGGCACATGAACGACACGGGCACGTATATGGAATAGAGCACCCGCCTGCGCCACACCACGTGGGTGTACTTGGTGATCCCATACATGAGCAGTGACTCGTTGATCCCCCGGTCCCAGCGCAGCCGCTGAGTGTGCAGTTCCCGCCAGGTCGGCTTGATGGCCGTATCAATCCTGACGTTCAGCATGTTCCTGATCCGGCTGCCGGTATGAAGCAGAGCCATGCTCAGCTCGAAGTCCTCGGTGATGGTCCCGGTGTTGTACACGCCCTCACCCTTGAGCCGGCCGCGGCCCTTGGTCTTCTCGGCCCGAGCCGCGATCACCCGGCGCAGGGCACCGACTGTGAACACGCTGGCCGCTCCGGAGAGGATGACGGTCTTGCCACGCTGGTTCCGGTTGTCGAAGCCCCAGCGCGAGAACTCATTGCGCTGGCACCACCCGACGAAGCGTCCTCCCGTCCGGCCCTGGTAGGTACCGCTGACCCCGCCCAGGCCCGGATCGAGCCCGAACCTCCGCGCGGCCTCGCTGAGGTAGTTGTGGTCCACCAGCGTGTCGGCATCGACGCAGGTGACGAGGTCGGTGTCGGCCATCCCGGGAAGGACGAGGGCCAGGGCCTGGTTGAGCGCTCCGGCCTTCATCTCGGTGTTGTCCTGGCTCTCGTAGACCTCGGCGCCAGCCTCCTCAGCCGCCCGCACCGTGCCGTCCGTGCAGTTGTCCGCAACGACGATGATCCGGTCAGCCATGAAGGACTGCTCTTGCAGCGCCTTTACGGTCTGAGCTATGGATTTTTCCTCATTGTGGGCAGGGATCAGCGCGACAGTGGTCATGCGAATGGTCTCCTCTTTCTGTGGTTTGCGAGCACTGTCGTGCGATCTCGACTGTGTCTCATGCGCGGCTGTTAATTAGTCGTGCCGCTCATGTGATTACCGACCCGACCGGCGCTCCGGCTGCGATTTAAATCGCTGCTCTTTGCGTCTATCCACAGGCTAGGAGGGAGCGTGATTAACCTTCTGGTTGGTTTGAGGGAGTTGACCTCACTCAAAGTGATGAACTTTGCGGGCGAGGCTCAGGTTTTCTACCGTGAGTAATCAATTGATTACTGAGAGGCAGAAAAAGGATGAGAAAGTGTGCGCCGACACCGCCCGTGAGGGCGCACCGCGCGCCGTTATGGCGTAGTCCGCCTACGTTGTGAGCCGTGGCTGGGCTCGCAGCCTGGCTGATAGCTGAGCTGGCATAGGTGCTAACAGAAAGTGACGATGCGCGCTGCTGCCGAGCCGGTCAGCGCCGCGTATCGGGTCGCGTTCCGCCGGCGGCGAAGCCGAGCAGAGCGCCGAGCGCGAGCGCGCTGCGCGGAACGTAGGCGATGCGCCACAGGCCGCCATGCGCGGCCGCGTATGCCTCGTCCTGCCAGGGGTGGGCGTGCGCGCTGCCACCGCCGGTGTTCAGGTCATGGACCAGCAGCGCGGCCATCAGCACCCTGGTGGTGGCCGGCTCGAAAACCTCGACGCCGAACCGGTGCGCGCCTGCGTAGGCCGCCGCCAGTACCCGGTTCTGCATCACCGACCGGGTGCGGGTCGGCGGGGCGACGTTCATCGACACCGTCGCTCCGCCGTCTCGGGCAACGGTGGCGCGCCACCGCTGCACCCGCTTGGCCAGGGCGTAGTTGGGACCTTGCTGCGCGACCAGGCTGTCGTTGATACCGGGATCAGCGCCGGGCGGGTAGGCACGGCGGAGCAGACGCCCGCCGGACAGCGCCCGCAGCGGCGGGCTGGCCAGCTTGCCCGCTCGCGACCGGGTCTCGTATGCGTGGACGGAATGCGCCACCGCGTCCGCCGGGACCGCGAACACGTCGGTCGGCGTGGCGAGGAACGCGAGCGCGACATCGTCACGCCCGGCCAGCAGGCGCACCGTGAGCGCATCGACGGCGGCCGAGACGCGCACGTTGGCCGCGCCGTCCGCGTAGACGTAGTTGCCCAGCACCAGCGGGCCGTCAACGGTGGCGAGCCAGTCCGCGGCGGCCGGAACGTCCCCGGTCAGGTCGAGGCCGGCGCGCTGCGCGAGGACCCCGTCGCTCGCTTCGCTCTTGCTGGCCCCACTGGCGCTCGCTCCAGTGGGGCCCGCCGCCTGCTGAGCGACGGGAATGAGGAGGGTGCCCCCGCTGCGCCGCGCCGTGTCCAGGACGCGCTCCCAGACCGGCGGGCGGGGCAGGTCGACGCCGATCACCCGGGCACCCCAGCCCAGCAGCGCGGGCAGCGGGCCCACTTCGGCGCCGGCGCCGAGCACGACGGCCGTGCGGCCGGGCAGCGGGAGCCACTCCGGATGCGCGGCCACCGCGCTGACCGCGTCCGCGCAGGACGGCTCGATGACGCCGTCGGCCACCCACGCATCCAGCCTGCGCAGCAGGGCGTCGCCGGCCAGCCGCTGGCCGCGGTAGGGCACGTAAAGCTCCGTCTCGGCCTGGCCGCCGCCCGGCACCGTCACCGCGGCGACGGACCGCTGCGAAGGCGCCGACCGCAGCGCGTCGAGCCCGGTCTCCGCCCCTCCCGCGAGCACGACGCGCATCCGCCGGTGCAGCGAGTCCAGCCCGTCGCGGGCGACCGACACCGCGGCGTCCTTCGACGGCAAACCCGCTTCGACGAGCCGGCGGAAGTGCGTCAGGTAGCCGGTGCGCCATTTCGCCTCGTGCTCTGCGCCGAGCGCGCCGGCCGGGTTGACCGGGCGCAACGCGTCGGCCACCACGCCTGCGCCCAGAGCCGACGTGCTCCTGCGCCCGTCGGGTGAGGTGGGGAAGACCACCCCGGCCAGCTCGCCGCCGGTCACGAGCCGGCCTTGAAGAAGCGGCGCGGGCCGTTGACCAGCATGGTGTTGATCTGTTCCTCGGTCACGCCGCGGTCACGGACGTAGGGCAGCACTTCTTCGCCGATGTGCAGGTAGTGCCATTGCGGCAGGAACGGCAGGACCGCCGGGTCGATCCAGTCGATGTAGCAGGACGCGTCCTGCGACAGCACCATGCGGTCGGCGTAGCCGCGGCGGCACATTTCCACGAGCGTGTCCGCTCGCGCCTCGAACGTCGTCGCCAGGTTGATTCCGAACCGGTCCATGCCGAGGACGAAGCCGATGTCGGCCAGCTCGGCCAGATGGTCACAGTCGGTGGTATCGCCGCTGTGCCCGAGCAGCACGCGCCCGGGCTCCACGCCTTCCTCGTCGCACAGCACCCGCCTGACCTCATGCCCGGTCCGGGACCCGGGATGGGTATGCACGGTGATGGGCACGCCGGTCCGGTGATGAGCCTTCGCGACGGCGCGCATCACACGCTCGACCCCTGAAGTCATTCCGTTGCGGTCTATGGCGCATTTCAACATGGCCGCCCGGACGCCGGTGCCCGCAATCCCCTCCGTGATGTCCCTGACGAACATGTCCACCATCGGGTCGGGCACCTCGGCCCCGAGCGCCTCGTCGAGCGCCGGGCCGCGGTGGTGGAAAAAGAACGGGACGCTGTCGTAGGTGTAAAGGCCGGTCGCGACGATGATGTTGAGCTCAGGCAGACGCTCGGCGACCTGCTGGATCCGGGGGATGAAGCGGCCCAGGCCGACCACGGTGGGGTTGACGATGGTCCGGATGCCCTGCGCGGCGAGCGCTCGCAGCTTGCCGACCGCGTCGGCCACGCGCGCCTCCTCGCTTCCCCACTCGTCGGGGTAGTTCTGCTGGACGTCGGCGGTCAGGGTAAAGATGTGCTCGTGCATGTAGGTCGGCCCCAGCCCGGCGCTGTTGACGGGGCCTCGGACGGTCGGTACCTGGCTCATCCTGCGCGCAGCTTTCTCTCACTGGACCCGGCGCTGAGGCGGTGGGCCTCAATACTGCACCGCAAAGTACCCTGAGTGAACAATGAGCCGCGAGACGCTGTTGCGTGCCGCCGGCCGCGCCGGTGCCGCAAGCGCTCGCGGGGTCGTGGTAGTGGTGCACGGCGGCCAGTCACTCAGTAAAGCGCCGACCACAGCGGTGCAACTCCCCGTGCTCCGGATGGTCCCGGTCGCCCGGGCCATCCGGCACGCACTGCGCGGAAGCGGGGTCGTGGTCTGCCGGCCACGGCTCCGGCTGCGCGGCTGGAACGGCGCGGAAGCCTCGCCGGTCGGTGATCTCAGCGAGTTGCTCGATGACCTTTCCGGCCGGTTCGGGCCTGTCCCCGTGGTGCTGGTCGGGCATTCGATGGGGGCCCGCGCCGCACTGCGGGTGGCCGGGCATCCACTGGTGTCGGCGGTCGCTGGGCTGGCGCCCTGGTTGCCGCCCGGGGAGCCGGTAGCTCAGCTCGCTGGACGGCGGGTGCTCCTGGTCCATGGCAGCGCGGACACCGTCACCAGTCCCGGCGAGACCTGGGCCTACCTGGACCGCGCTCGTGCCATCACGCAGGTGGAGGCCGTCGAGGTGCCGAACGGCAATCACGCCCTCCTGCGCGGCGATCACCCCGTGCTCCGCGGCGATCTGCCCGGCGGTGATCATCCCCTGCCCGGCTTTGACCAGGCCGGGCTTCGTGGGGCGCGCCTGTGGCACCGCATCGCGGCCGACTTCGCCCGCGCCTCACTCGGCCTGCCCAGCGATGAGGCCTAGCGATCAGCGTTACGGCCCGGCTTAACGTACGGCGGAACCCCACTGGGTTTCGTTGCGTATCCGCCGTTTGAGCAGCTTCCCACCCGGGTTGCGGGGCAGGGCATCGGGCCGGACGACGACGAACTGGGGAACCTTGAAATCGGCGATCCGCTCGCCAAGGTAGGCCAGTACCTCCCCGACGTCGATCGTGGTGCCGGGCACGGGCACGAGCACCGCGCCGACCTTCTCGCCCATCATCTCGTCGGGTACGCCGACCACGGCCGCGTCGTAGACTCCAGGCGCTCCGGCCAGGGCGTTCTCGACCTCGACGCAGTACACGTTCTCGCCACCGCGGTTGATCATGTCCTTGGCCCGGTTGACGATGTAGACCAGCCCCTCGGAGTCGATGCGGGCCAGGTCGCCGGTGTGCAGCCACCCACCGGCGAAGGTCGCGGCGGTCGCCTCGGGCTTGTTCCAGTAGCCAGGGACGACGTTGGGCCCGCGGACGAGCAATTCGCCGACATCCTCGCTGACCGGAGCCTCGATTCGCACATCGCACACAGGTACCGGGAAACCCACGGAGTCCGCGTGCTCGGCGGCGTACTCGTGCGGCAGGTAGGTGGCGACGCTGGAGGTCTCCGTGAGGCCGAAGCCGTTGCCGACCCGTGCCGCCGGAAACGCCTTCATGACCCGTCCGACGAGTTCGGGTGCGATCGGCGCGCCGCCATAGGACAGGTGCTGCACGGCCGAAACGTCGATCGCGGCGAACCGCGGCTGGTTGATCGCCACCCAGTAGATCGCGGGCACAGAGGTCAGCACGTTGATCCGCTCGGTCTCGATGGCCTGGAGGAACGCCCCGGGCTCGAATTGCGGCATTATCACGCTGGTGCCCGCCCGGTACACCGCGACCAGCAGTTGGCTGTTGCAGCCGGTCACGTGGAAGAGCGGCACCGAGATCAGGGTCCGCGGCGGGTCCTCGCCGGCTCCTTTCCTGATCCGCCAGCAGTTCTCGCAGTTCGACAGGAAGTTCGCGTGCGTGGTAACCGCGCCCTTGGGGAAGCCGGTCGTGCCGCTGGTGTAGAAGATCGCCGCCGGATCGTCAGGTCCCATGTCGTCGACGGCGAGCGGGTCACCGTCCGGCAGCGGCTCGCCCGGTGTGACGACGTACGCGGCGCCGCTGTCTGACACGACGTAGCTGACCTCGTCCTCGGTGAGCCGGGTGTTGACTGGCACGACCACGCCGCCCGCCAGGACCGTGCCGAAGAAGGCCGCCACCCAGTCAGCGCCGTTGCCGAGCCGGAGGGCCACCCGGTCCCCGCGTTTCACCCCGGCCGCCGAGAACCCGCCCGCCACCCGGGCCGCGCGATCCCACAACTCGCGGTAGGTCAGCCGCGGACCGCCGCCGGTCTGGACCACCGCTTCCTGCTCCGGGTGCTGCTCGACCGTGTCGCGCAGCATGTGCACGAGGTTGGCCGGCAGCCTGTCGTACCGCTTGATGCCATCCCGGCCGCGGGTCACACCGGCCGTGTCGAACGGCGCGCTTATGGGATCGCGTTGCTGTGTCATCGGGAACTCCCGGTGAATGCTTGACCCATAACACGCTCCTCGTTGGCTAATGCTGGGTTTGTCCCCAAGCATCTGCCCGATCTGGTTTCCCGGTAACCGTGGGAGCCGGCGACGCTGGTGCTGGGACGCGGCGACGCTGGTGCTGGGGTGCGGCCGTCGCCGTCCCCACTCTCATTTCCGGGAGCCGAGGGCCTCGGCCAACCTGACGCCTGGTGACAGGAATCCTCACCACAATGGGGGCCATGACCCTTTCCTGGAAGATCGTCATCGACTGCGCCGACCCGCACGCCCAAGCCGCATTCTGGTCCGCCGCCCTCGGCTATACGGCCGAGGACAACAGCGTGCTCGTTGAGCAGTTGCTGGCCGCCGGGCACATCGACCAGAGCATGATCACGACGGTGTCCGGGCGGGCCGCGTTTCGAGGCTTGCAGGCCATCCGGCATCCCGACGACCCAGTCCAGGAGATCACCGGCACAGGGCTGGGCCGACGGCTTCTTTTCCAGCAGGTCCCAGAGCCCAAGACAGTCAAGAACCGACTGCACCTGGATCTGCACGCTGGGGCAGAGAACCGGCGCGCCGAGGTCGCCCGGCTGTGCGAACTGGGCGCGACGGTACTTCAGGAGGTCAAGGAGCCAGGGACCGAGCACGTCGTGATGTCCGATCCAGAGGGCAATGAGTTCTGCGTCCAGTAAGTCCTCAGGCCTCCAGTGGCGCGCCAAAGCACGACTACGGCCAGCGCAACGTGAACCGGTACCGGCCGATGTTCGTGACTTAAAGTATGGAAGTCAAAACTGAAAGTAGTCAAATCGGTCATGTGCGGCAAACATGGGTCAAGCTGAGCGCCATGCGTCGGCGCGGGGCGTCGCTGGGGATAGCGGCGGTCTTGCTCGGGGCGGCCGCCTGCTCGTCAGGCGTGCATCCCGCTGCCGGGAGTTCAGCAACATCAGCCGCCAACCGCGCTGCGTCGGCATCAGCCGCCCACCCGGCCGCATCGGCATCAGCCGCCAACCGCGCCGGGCAGCGTCCATACCTGCCGCGGTTCCATAACGTTAAGCAGATTTCTACCACCGTGCCTGCCAATGGCGACGTCAACCCCTACGGGCTCGCTGTCGTGCCGGAGACGACAGGTGGGCTGATCCGGGGCGACACTCTGGTGAGCAACTTCAACAGCAAGGCCAACGTGCAGGGGACCGGTACCACCATCGTTGAGATCACCCCGGGTGGCGCGGTGCGACCATTCGCGCGCCTTGGCACGCTTCCAGCCTCGGATCGCTGCCCGGGCGGGGTCGGCCTGACCACGGGACTGGAGGTGCTGCCCGGTGGCTGGGTGGTCGTCGGCAGCCTGCCCACGGCCAAGGGGGGCGCCCTGCCCGCCGTGAACCCCGTCGGCTGCCTCATCGTGCTCGACAGCCACGGGACGCCGGTGGAGACCTGGGTCAATCAGGACATCAACGGGCCATGGGACATGACCATGCAGGCGCGATCTGGTCACGCGGCGCTGTTCGTCTCGAACGTGCTCTCCCGGTCGGCCGGTGGCGGCGCCGTACCGCCTCCGGCGGGGCTGTGCACCGTGGTGCGCATCGACGTCACCCTGGCTGCTGGCGCTCCGCCCCGGATGACGAGCGTGACCGTCGTCGGCAGCGGATTCCTGTGGCGGCAGAACAAGTCAGCGCTCATCCAGGGCCCGACCGGGCTCGCCCTGGGGCCGACCGGGACGCTGTACGTCGCGTCCACGACCGACAGCAGCATCTCCGCGATCCCCGACGCGGTAACGAGAACATCGCCGCCCTCGTTGCGAACGAGGCTCCTGACCAGCGGCGGATCGCTCAGCGGGCCGCTCGGCCTCACCTTGGCCCCCAACGGCGACCTGATCGCCGTCAACGGCAACAACGGCCTGGCCGTTGAAGTCACCCCGGATGGCCGCCAGGTGGCGACCGTAACTCTCGTCCCGCGCGGAGCCGGTGACCTCTTCGGCGTGACCACCCCGGCTGACGGCCAGGGCCTGCTCTTCGTCAACGACGGCACCAACACACTCGATCTCCTCAGACCCTGAGATCTCCCCGGAGCCCGAGAGCGCACCGAGGCGGCCGGCCGCAGCGGTACCACCCGACGTGGGCTGGTATCGCGCGGATATCGCCGAAACCCGCGCTGGACCGTGCGCGCATAGCCTGGCCGCCAACAGCAGGGCAGTTAGGGAAAGTGCGCGAAGGGGGAGGAGTGGCCGAGGAAGGCGAGCGGCCTGGCAACGTCGTTTCCGGCCGGCACGAAGGGCCGCATGACTTCGACGCGAGCGTCGCGCATCCGGCCCGAATCTGGGACTACCTGCTCGGCGGCAAGGACAACTTTGCCGCCGACCGGGTGGCGGCGGAGAAGGTCCTGGAGGTCATGCCCGTCATGGGGCTGGTCGCCCGGGCTGGCCGCGCCTTCCTGGCCGCGGCCGTTCACCACCTGGCCACCGAGGCGGGCATCAGGCAGTTTCTGGACGTTGGGACTGGCTTGCCGACGGCGAGCAACACCCATGAGATCGCCCAGCGCGTGGCGCCGGAGTCGCGGGTCGTCTACGTGGACAACGAC